>NZ_JBWVZL010000004.1:0-586017 GCF_056676035.1 Piscinibacter sp. PDB5-1
ACTTCTATGAGCGTTTTAGGTCCATGAGACCTGAAGTCTTTCAACTTCTGGCACTCGCCTTCAAACGCCCACACTTATCGGCTGTTCATTTTTAAAGAGCTGCAAACTGTTTGTTTGCGTCCCGCTTTTAGCAGGAGAGCGATTTTGACATGTTTTTTAAACCCTGTCAAACACTCTGATATTTGCTTATTTCTTACGCCGCTTGCAGCGCAGTGTTTTTAGCTGAGCCTTCAATTATGACATGATTTTTAAGTCATCGTCAACACTGATTCGCCCTCTTGCTTCTCGTGTTTGGCACCACTTGAACTGGCGCCTCGGCGATCAGCGAAGCCTTTGATTATGACATGCTTTTCAAGCATCGCCAACCCTCAGGCCACTCCGCTCCCCAAGTTCTTACCCTTGCGGGCTAGGTCCTGAACAGCACAGCCTTCGACTATAGCACGCTTTGCAGTCGAAAACTTCGGAAGCCGCTGGCGTTATGCGGCGGGGACGTCTCGCTGCGGGGCGCGGGCACGGCTACCCAGCGATAGGCATGCGGCAGCTGGGTCTTCGCTGCTCAGCACAAGTCCCAGGTGCCCTTCCAACCGTTTGGTGTCGGCTCGCAGGACGCGTTGCTTTACGGAGGCAATTTGGGACGGATGCATCGAGAACGTACGCAGGCCCATCGCCAACAACAGTTCGGTGAATTCGGGATCGCCCGCCATTTCTCCGCATACCCCCACGCCTTTGCCGGCGGCTCTTGCGCAACGGATGCTCTCGGCGATGAGTTTTAGCACCGCGGGGTGCCAGGGATCGTAGAGATGCGCCACCGCCTCATCAGCACGGTCGATGGCTAGCGTGTACTGAATGAGGTCGTTGGTTCCAATCGAGACGAAGTCGAAGTACTTCAACAAGGACGGGAGCACGAGGGCCGCCCCAGGCACTTCGATCATGGCCCCTATCTGCACTTCTCCATAAGGCCGGCCCGCGTCGGTGAGTTGTTGCTTGACGCGGGCCAGGGCATCGAGCGTCGCCTTGACCTCGCCAAGATGCGCCAGCATTGGGATGAGCAATCGCACAGGACCCAGCGCACTGGCGCGCAGGATGGCGCGCAGTTGCTGGCGAAACATGGCGGGTTCGGACAGGCTCCAGCGGATCGCCCGCAGGCCCAGCGCGGGGTTGAGCGCGTGTTCGTGCCGCAGTTCGTTGACGGACAACCGATCCAGCGGCTTGTCGGCGCCAATGTCCACGGTGCGGATGGTGACCGGCAACCCTTGCATGGCGAGGACCGCCGCGCGGTAGGCCTCGAACTGCTCGTCTTCGCCGGGCAGTTCGCCGCCGCGGTTCATGAAGAGGAACTCGCTGCGAAACAGGCCGACGCCCATCGCCCCGGCTTCGAGCGCTGCCGCCGCATCCGAAGGCAGCTCGATGTTGGCCTGCAACTCGACGCGCTCACCGTCGAGGGTGATGGCCGGTGTGTGGCGCAGCCGAGCCAAGCGCTCGCGCTCCAAGCCGCTCTGGCGCTGTCGGAAGCGGTATTCCTCCAGCACGATGGGTGACGGGTCCACGATCACGATGCCGCAATCGCCGTCGATGACCACCCAATCGTCCTGCCGCACGATGCGGCTCGCTTCGCGGGTGCCGACGACGGCGGGGATGTCCATGCTGCGCGCGACGATGGCCGTGTGCGAGGTCTTGCCACCCACATCGGTGATGAAACCGGTGAACACGCTGCTCTTGAACTGCAGCATGTCGGCCGGCGCGATGTCGTTGGCGACGAGCACCAGCGGATCTTCGCCCGCGAAATCGCGCGCACGCACCGCGGGGGCAGCGCTGTAGTCGGGGGCCGCGGCGCCGGTGGTCAGAGCACGCAGCAGGCGTTCGACGACTTGTTCGAGATCGGCCTTGCGCTCGCGCAGGTAGGCGTCTTCCATCTCGTCGAACTGGCGGGCCAGCACTTCGAGTTGCGCCGACAGCGCCCATTCCGCGTTGTAGTGCCGCTCCTGGATCCACTGCTTGGTGGCGCCGGTGAGCGTGTCGTCGTGCAGCAGCATCAGGTGCACGTCGAGCAAGGCCGACAACTCTGCCGGCGCGTCGATGGGCAGTTCGCGCTGCAGCGTCGTCAGCTCGGTGGCGACCGCGTCGCGCGCCACACGCAGCCGATCGACTTCGGCCTCGACCTGCGCGTCGTCGATGAAGTAGTGGGCGACGTCGATGCGGCTCGATGCAATCAGCACCGCGCGCCCGATGGCCACGCCACGAGATACCGGCAGACCAAACACCTGGATGCTCATGCAGCCCATCCTAGCAGCCGCGCGCACGGGGAAAACACCGCTGTCATGCCTTCGTCACCAGCGCTTCACGGGCGCGTCACGCCGCCCGCCGACGATGCCGCCAACCTTCGGAGAACCGCCATGCGTGAACTGCCCCAACCGACGTTTCCCCTGGCCGAGCTGTGCGGCGAACCTTCTCGGAGGTCACTTCACGAACGCTCGCCAGCGCCCGGCCTCGCCCGCACGGAAGCGGCTCGGTTTGAAGTGGTTTGGGCACGCACTCAAGAAGAGGTTCGCGAAGCCCAGCGCTTGAGGCACCTGGTCTTCGCCGAAGAGATGGGCGCGCGGCTCAGCGTGCCGCAAGGGTCGCCGGCTGGGCACGACATCGACATGTTCGACGCGTTCTGCGAGCACCTGCTGGTGCGCGCACCCGGCGAAGGCGGAGAGCCAGGCCCGGTGATCGGCACCTACCGGGTGCTGACGCCAGATTCGGCCAAGCGCGTGGGCGGCCTGTACAGCGAGACCGAATTCGACCTGACGCGCCTGCGCCCCTTGCGCGGCAAGATGGTCGAACTGGGCCGCTCGTGCGTGCACCCGGCCTGGCGCTCGGGCGGCGCGATCATGTCGTTGTGGGGGGCGCTGGCCAGCTTCATGGTGCGCAACGAGCTGGACACGATGATCGGCTGCGCCAGCATCAGCATGCGCGACGGCGGCCACTTCGCCGCCAGCCTGTGGGAGCAACTTCGCCACACCCACCTGGCGCCGATCGAATGGCAGGTGCGCCCGCGCCTGCCATTGCCGGTGGAAGAACTGCAGCGCGACCTGCCGGTGGAAGCGCCGGCACTGATCAAGGGTTACCTGCGCTGCGGCGCCAAGGTGCTGGGCCCGCCGGCATGGGACCCCGACTTCAACACCGCTGACCTGCCGATGCTGATGCGCATCGACGACCTGCCGCCGCGCTATCGCAAGCACTTCCTCGGCGCCTGAGTCCACCCAACAACAAGAAGAAGACAGAACAACAAAAACCAAAGCGGCCGCCCGGCCGCTTTTTTATGTCAGGGCAGCGTCCACCTCAGCAGATGGCGCCGGCACCCCGCCGGGCTCACTCGCCTTCGCCGAACTTGTCGTTGATCAGCGCCAGCAGCGCGTCCATGGCCTGTTGTTCGTCCGGGCCGGTGGTTTCGATCTCGATCTCGCTGCCGTAGCCGGCGGCCAGCATCATGACGCCCATGATGCTCTTGGCGTTGACCTTGCGGCCGGCGCGGGCCATGAAGACTTCGCTCTTGAAGCTGCCGGCCAGCTTGGTCAATTTGGCCGAAGCGCGGGCGTGCAGGCCGAGCCTATTGCTGATGGTGATGCTTGCTTTGGTCATTGGCACCCGGTTTGAAAGCTTGGTTTTGCGGCCGTGACGACGCCACCTGCATCACCCCCTGGGTGGCACCGGCCACCGCACGGGCGACGACGGCGTCGAGCGGCTCGTCGGCATAACAGAGGGATCGCCACAGCATCGGCACGTTGACGCCGGCCAGCACCTTGACGTTCAGGCCGTCGGCCAGGCGCTGGGCCACATTGCAGGGCGTCGCGCCGAACACGTCAGTGAATATCAGCGCCTCGGGCCCGCCAAGCTGCGCCAGCAGGGCACGTGCCCGGGTCTCGATCTCTTCGGGTGGCATGTCGGGCGGCACGTCCAGCGCGACCAGACGCTTGGCGCAGTCTGGAAACGTGTGCTGCGCCACCGCCTGGAGCGACGACGCCAGCGGCGCGTGGGCAATGATCAGCAGGCCTGGCATGGGGCGAAATTCGATGGACCGAGGAGGACGGGGGCGGACCCTGACTGCCGGGCGCGCGTGGATTTTGTGCAGTGCAGGCTACCGCATCGCCCGGCGCTTGACCACCCGGGGCGTGCGCTGCCGGCCACACAGATCACGGCGGCGTGAATTTGAGCGACTCGACGAAGGTGTCGCCGGCCTCGGGGCTCAGCTTCGGGCCCATCGCCACGAGTTGGTAGACCCGCGTGCCCTGAGCGAACACCGCCACCTGCTGCCGCAGCCGCCGGCCGTCGGGAAGTTGTCCGTCGATGCGCCAGCGGCTCGCCCCCGGCGCGGCCCCGGCCGGGGCGCCAGCCAGGGGCTCGGTCGGGCCACGCAGCTTGCTGCTCAGCGCGGCGCGCAGTTCCGCGAGCGCGGGGGCGACCCGGGCGGGGTCGGCCACGTCGGCATGCGCCAGCGCGAACGCCGCATCGCCCGCCTCGCAGCCGACCATGGCCATTTGCACCGGCGCGCCGGCCAGCGGCAGCGTTCGGGTCTCGGTCTTGGGCTTGCACGGAAAGAGCACCAGCACGCCGCTGCCCTCGGGGCGCACCTCGCGCCAGTTGAGTTCGGGGGCGCAGCCGGCCAGGGCCCAGGCACCGGCCAGAGCGGTGAAAACCAGGTGAAGACGCATCGGGCGATTATCGGCAGGCCCTCTTGCACAATGGCCCGATGACCTCGCCCACCCCTGCTTCTTCAGCGGCCGCGCAGCCCCTGGCCGGCGTTCGCATCCTCGATCTGTCGCGCGTGCTGGCCGGCCCCTGGTGCACGCAAACCCTGGCCGACCTGGGCGCCGACGTGATCAAGGTCGAACGGCCGATGCGCGATGGCAGCGGCGGCGACGACACCCGCGGCTGGGGCCCGCCCTTTCTGAAAGACCGCGACGGGCACGACACGGCCGAAGCCGCCTATTACCTGGGCACGAACCGCAACAAGCGTTCGATCACCGTGGACATCGCCCACCCCCACGGGCAGGCGCTGATCCGCCGCCTGGCCGGGCAGTGCGACGTGTTCATCGAGAACTTCAAGGTCGGCGACATGGCGCGCTACGGGCTCGATGCGGCCCGGCTGCTCGCCGAGCACCCACGCCTGGTGTATTGCTCGGTGACGGGTTTCGGCCAGACCGGCCCCTACCGCGAACGCGCCGGCTACGACTACGCCATCCAGGGCATCGGCGGGCTGATGAGCGTCACCGGCGAACGCGACGACCTGCCCGGCGGCGGCCCGCAGAAAGTAGGCGTGGCCGTGGCCGATCTCTTCACCGGCATGTATGCGACGGTGGCCATCCTCGCCGCGCTGCGGCACCGCGACGCCACCGGCCAAGGCCAGGCGATCGACATGGCCCTGCTCGACACACAGGTCGCCATGCTCGCCAACCTGGGCGCGAACTACCTCGCCACCGGCGTCGCACCGAAGCGGGCAGGCAACGCGCACCAGAACATCGTGCCGTATCAAGTGTTCGAGACGAGCGACGGCCACCTGATCCTCGCGGTGGGCAACGACAGCCAGTACGCCAAGTTCTGCGACGTGGCCGGCCGGCCCGACCTTGCCACCGACCCGCGCTTCGCGCGCAACGCCGACCGCGTGCGCCACCGCGATGCGCTGGTGCCCTTGCTGGCCGAGGTGATGAAGACGCGCCGCAAGGCCGAATGGCTGGCCGCACTCGAAGCCGCCAAGGTGCCCTGCGGCGCGATCAACCAGCTGGACGAGGTCTTCGCCGACCCGCACGTGCAGGCGCGCGGCATGACGGTCCCGATGCCGCACCCGCTGACGGATGCGCTGCAGCTCGTCGCGAGCCCGATGAAGTTCTCGGCCACGCCGGTGCAATACCGCCGCCCGCCACCGCTGCTGGGCCAACACACCGACGAGGTGCTGCGCGATGCGGGTCTGAGCGACGCCGAAGTCGCGGCCTTGCGCGACGCCGGCGCCCTTTGACGCGCCGCCATTCGTAAGCAGCAGTAAACCGCGGTAAGCGGTTTCATCGTTTCGCGCTGCCGACGGTGCGCGCCCCCGTGTTTTCGGGGGCTTTCAGCACCCCTAGTTCCAGGGGAGCAGCGCCCCATGCACTGGCGCGCAGGAGGACACTCCGTGACAAGACTTGTGTGACAAAAGCCGGCACTTGGTGACGCGCAATGTCAGATCTGCACAGGAAACGACCATGGACATGACCGACCTGAACCGCGCCACCTCCCCCCTCGCCGGCGAAGCGCCCGCCGACGCACCGCCTGCGGCCGACGACCGCTTTCGCGAACTGGTCGGCGAGCTGAGTGCCGAGATGGCCGGCCCGCTGACCGCCGCGCTCGAACGCGTTCAAATCATGGCCACCACCGGCCGCATCGACCGCGCCGGGCTGCGCGCGCTGGGTGAAGAGATCTACCGGGCGCGCAAGGTCAGCATGTCCGGCCAGCAGCTCTCGCGCCTCGCCTCGGGCGACCTGCGCCAGACGCCCGAGCGCCTGCCGCTCACCGACACACTCAAAGACGTGCTCACGCAGCGCGCCAACGAGACGCAGGCACGCAACATCCACATCAAGCAGGTGCTGCGGCCCACCGAGGTCATCGTCGATGCGTCACTGCTGTACACGCTGATCAACACGCTGATCGACTGGGCGCTGCCGCAGGCGCAATCGACCCTCGAACTGCGCATCGACATCAAGACCTGGCCGGCGCATGCGCGGCTGAACTGCAAGTTCGCGCACTACCCGGTCGACCAGCAGCTCGACGAGGCCGAAGCCGAGCGCGTGCTGCGCCGCCTCGACGCCATCAACTGGCGCCTGCTCGAACAGACCGCATGGACCATGGGCCTGCCGATCGAGCGCAAGGTCAACGGCGCAATGGTCGAACTGGTGATCGAATTCCCGCGCACGGTGAATGACCAGCTCGAAGGCGTCAGCGCCATCGAACTCGACCAGGGGTTCGCCCCCACGATGCAAGGCAGCAAGCCGCTGGCCGGCAGCCATGTGCTGGTGGTGGCCTCGCGCCGCGACGTCCGCATCCAGGTGCGCGATGCGATCCGCAACATGGGGTTGATCGTCGATTTCGTGAACTCGGTCGATGAAGCGCGCGAGTTCTGCCGCGGCGGCCTGCCACACGCCATCGTGATCGAGTCGGTGCTGCGCGGCGAGCGTTTCAACGACCTGCGCTCCGAGGTCGAGTCCGAACGCGCCGACGTGGCCTTCATCGAGATCATCGAAGAGGGCAACAGCTTCGAGATCTCGGGCTTCGGCGGCCTGAGCATGGCCCGCGTGGGCCGCGACGCGATCCTCACCTCGCTGCCCTCGGCGCTGCTGTTCGAGCTGTCGAAGGCGATGTGACCCGTCTTCGGCGGGCGTAAGCGTTCAGGTCAACGCAGCCCGCCGAACACACGCTTCAAGATCGCGCTGCCGGTGGCCACCGGGTTCTGGCGGATCTTGCGTTCTTCTTCACCGATCAGCAGGTACAGGCCGTCGAGCGCTTTGTTGGTGACGTGCTGCTCGATGCTCGCGTCTTCGGCCTTGACGAGGCGCAGCTTCACGGCGCGTGCGGCCAGCGCGTTGTACTTCTCGGCCAGCGACACCTTGCGCGTCGCTTCGACCACCACCGGCAAGAACTTCTCGGTCAGCGGCGCGCGCGTCTTGGTGATGAAGAACTGCGTCACCGAATCGTCGCCGCCGCGCACGATGTCGCGGGCGTCTTCGACGCTCATGCCCTTGACCGCATTCACCAGCAGTGGGCGGGCCTGCGCCACGGCCGATTCGGCGGCGCGGTTCATCGCGGTGATCAGCTCGTCGGCGCGTTTTTGCTGGCCGGCCGCGCGCAGCAGGCGTTCGGCGTCGGCCAGGTAGGGCGGCAGCGGGATGCGAACCTTCGGGTTGCCGAGGAATCCATCGGTGCGGCCGAGCAGCGACACGGCCGCGTCGGCGCCCTTTTCCAGCGCCAGGCGCACCGCCGAGGCGGCGTCGGTCTCGGTGAAGGCCTGCGCGGTGCCCAGGGTCAAGACCCAGCCGCTGCCGCCCGCGCCGAGGGCCATAAACTTTCGTCGTTGCATGAAGTTCTCCAGTCTGTCCGTTGGTCTGTCTTGACGCGCCGAGGCGCCGCCCGATGAAAACGTCTCGCCATGTTGCCCTGTTGACCGCCGCCCTGATCGGCCTGGGTGCACTCGGCGTGGCAGGCCATCAGTGGCTCAAGCGGCCCCCCGCGCCCGACGTGGCCTTCACGCGGCTCGACGGCAGCAGCAGCCGGGTCGGCGCCTTGCAGGGCCGCGTGGTGCTGGTGAACTTCTGGGCCACGACCTGCGCGGTGTGCGTGAAAGAAATGCCGCAGCTCGTGGCCACGCACGACAAGTTCAAGGCGCGCGGCTTCGAGACGTTGGCCGTCGCGATGGCCTACGACCCGCCGGCCTCGGTGGTCAACTTCAGCAGCTCGCGCAAGCTGCCGTTCACGGTGGTGATCGACCTGAGCGGCCAGGTCGCCCGGGCCTTCGACGACGTCAAAGCCACGCCGACTTCAGTGCTGATCGACAAACAAGGCCGCATCGTCGAGCGCATCGTCGGCGAGCCCGACTTCGCCGCGCTGCACGCGCGCATCGACGGCCTGCTCGACGAGCAGTAAGCGCCTGTCAACCCGGTGCGCGCAGGCCCACCAACGCCGCGCCAACGATCAGCACAGCGGCCAGTCCGATCCACAGCGTCAACGCCTGCCCGGCGACGAACACCAGCAAGAGCGTGGACGCAAGCGGCGTGAGGTAGCTCAGGATGCCGATGCGGCGCGGGTCGCCGAGCTTGAGCGCGCGGTCCCACAAGAAGAAGGCCGCCCCCAGCGGGCCGAGCCCCATCGCGGCGATCAGGCCCGCGTCGCGCAGGCTCAGCGCGGCGGGGGGCTCCAGCGCGGCGTGGCAGGCCAGAGACAGCAGTCCCGACACCAGGCCGAAAAGGCCGATGGCGGCGGTCGAGAAGTGGGGCACGCGGCGCGTCCACAGCGAATAGCTGGCCCAGATGAAGGCCGAGCCCAGCGCGGGCAGGTAGCCCCAGGCGAACTCGCCCGACAGCTCGCGCCCGCCGACGATGGCCAGCGCCGCGCCCGCGAAGCCCACCAACGCGCCCAGCACGTGCACGGCGTGCAAGCGCAGGCCGGGCAGCAGCAGCGGTGCGAGCACCACGATCAACAAGGGCCACAGGTAGTTGACGAGGTTGGCTTCGACGGGCGGCGCGTGGCGCAGCGCGATGAACAGCAGGAAATGAAAGCCGAACAATCCGTACACGCCCAGCAGCAGGGTGCGCATCGGCACCCGCCATTGCCGCCACAGCGGCCACGCGGGCAGGCTGCCGATCACCAGCGCCAGGCCGGTCAGCAAGAAGGGCGGCACATGGCTGAGCGCGACACCGAGCGTCGCCAGCGACGCCCACAGGGCGATGGCGGCCAGCGCGCACAGGGTCGCCTGGGGCGCATGCGAGGCAGAGGACAGGGTCGCGGCAGGGGTCATGGCGGGGCGGTGCGCTCCCGCCATGTCGGGGGCGGCGGGGCCGTTCAGTATGGCCCGCCTGCCGGGCATGCAGCGGTCGGTCGCCGCGCCGTACCCGGAGCTCAGTACTCGACCATCAGGTGCAGCACGTGCGAGCCGATGCGCTTTTCGACGCGTGGGATGTACGCCAGCCGCACGGTGGCGCCGGCGACCTTGGCGATCTCGGCCGAGGGCACGATCAGCGCCTGGACCGGGTGCGTGTAGCCGCTGACGCCGGCCAGCGTGAGGCTGAACGGGCCATGGCTCAGCGTGCGACCGACGTAAATGCTCGGGCGCGTGAGCGAGTTCATGTAGAAGCCGCCGACCCAGCCTTCGGGCGTGCGGTAGTACAGCCCGGGGTTGAGGTTGCTGTAGCGCTGCTTGTAGGGGATGTGCTGGCTGGCGACGTGCACGCCGATCACCTGCGCGGCTGCGGGCAGTGCGGTGCCGGCGAGCAGCCCCGCGAAGGCGGCGAGGCCGGCACAGCGGGCGAGATGGGCAAGGAGGCGGCGCATGGTCGGGCGGTGAAGCGGTGTTGCTTCGATATCGGCCGGCGCGCCCGGTCGCATCAGCCCCCGCCGCGCGAAGCCGCGCCCACGCGTGCAGAACACACGGCACTTTTGCGCGCTTGCACGGGTGAATCCCGATGACGCCCCCCTAGAACACCGCCCAGGCAATCGGTGACAGCACCGCGGGGGCTGCCTAAAGTTGCAGCAGTCCACCCACCGCGCCCCGACGCGGCCTCGCCATGACAGCCCCAGCCCCCGGTTCTTTTGTCGATGCGGCCCTGCGCTCCCCCGGGGGCGAAGCCCACCGGCCCCTCGGCGACGACTGGGCCGCCTTGCAGGCCGACGAGCGCGCGGCGCTGCAGCAACGGCGCCAGCAGGTGCTGGGCGCGGGCGCCACGCCGGACGACCTCTCCCTGCCGCGCGTCGGCCTCGCGCTGTCGGGCGGCGGCGTGCGCAGCGCGACCTTCGCACTGGGCTTGCTGCGCGGGCTGGCGCGCCCGGCCTCGCGCCGCGACGAGGGTGAATCCACCGAGCCCTCGTCACCGCCCGCCGCCGCGCCCGGGGGCTGGGCCCAGGCCGGCGTGCTGGCGCGCATGGACTACCTCTCGACTGTCTCGGGCGGCGGCTACACCGGCGGCATGTGGGGCCGGTTGGTCGGCACCTATGGGCTGGCGCGGGCGCTCGCGCTGCTGTCGCGGGCGGACTCGCCGGTGCTGCAATGGCTGCGGCGCAATGGGCGCTACCTCACGCCGACCGGCTCGCGCGACCTCGGCATCGCGGCAGTGACCTACCTGCGGCCGGTGATCGCCATCCACGTCGAGTTCATGTTCGCCTGCATGCTGCTGGGCCTGCTGGTCGTGGCGCCACACCTGTGGCAACACACCACGCAGGCGCTGGCCTCGCAGGGCTGGGAACGCTGGTTCACGCCCTGGTGGGCGCTGGCGCTGGCGTGGTGGGCGGCCACCGCGCCGGGGCTCATCACCGGCTACTGGGCGGCGCGCGACGCGCCCAACCCGAGCGCGCAGCGCGTCACCTTCGCGTGGCGCGACTGGTTGTTCCTGATCGGCGCGGCGGCCGGTTCGTACCTGCTCTTGTGCGAACTGCTGGCGAGCGGCTCGCTCAACCCGCGCCGCGACAGCCTCAACTGGCCGACCGCCGCCGTGCTGGCACTGGTCTCGGGCGTGATCGGCCAGGCCGCGGTGCAGCTCGGGCTGGCCATCACGCGCTCGCCGCGCGCGCTGGCGGTCGCCCGCGTGCGCAACACGCTGACCCGCGCGCTGCGTGCCTGCACGCTGGGGGCCGCGGCACTCGCCGGGCTGGGGGCGCTCGACCGGCTGAGCTGGTGGGTGCTCGAAGAGCTGCAGTCGGGCAACGAATGGCTGTGGGGCGGCGTCGGCGTGGGCGGCGTGATCGTGCTGGCGCTGCGCACGATGATGCAGCCGCTGCAGCAGGTGGCCGCGCAGGCCACGGCCCACGCCACCGAGTGGCTGCCGCGCCTGCTGAACGTGGCCGGGGCCTTCGGCCTGCTGGTGCTGGTCACCGCGTGGCTGGTGGTGCTGCAGTGGTTCGTGTTCGCGCCCGAGACCTTCGAGGTGTTTCGCAACGTGCCAGCGTGGATGCGTGCCGGCCTCGTCGCCGCGGTGTGGGCGCTGTGGGTGCTGCTCACCGCCTGCAACGCGCAGATGGCCAACACCTCGGCGCTGCACAGCTTCTACCGTGCGCGGCTCACGCGCGCCTACCTCGCGGTGGGCAACCGGCAGCGCGGCTTGGCCGACGACGCCCCGCACGCTGGCCGGGCCGACGACGTGACGGCCGTGGTCGAAGGCGACGACACCGCCCTGCCCCACTACCGGCCCGAGCTGCAGGGCGGGCCGATCCACCTCGTGAGCACCTGCCTCAACCAGACGCGCGACGACCGCAGCGGCCTCTACAACGCCGACCGCAAGGGCTCGGCGCTCACCGTCACCTGGCGCGGCTTCGAGATCGGCCCGAAGCAGTTCGTCGCGCTGCGCCCGGGGCAAGACGTGGGCACGCTGGGCCGCTGGGTCGCCATCTCGGGCGCGGCGGCGTCGCCGGGCGCGGGCTCGTACACCTCGCGCGGGCTGGCGCTGCTGGTCTACTTTCTGGGCGTGCGCCTGGGCCAGTGGGTGCGCGCGCCGCGCGACTGGGTGCAGCTGCGCTGGCTCAGCCAGTTCGGCTGGCGCTTCCTGACCAAGCCCCTGATGCTGACGAGCGAGGCCACCGCCACCTTCTTCGGCGTCGAGCGGCCCTGGTGGTACCTGTCGGACGGCGGCCACTTCGAGAACACCGGCGTGTACGCGCTGCTCAAGCGCGAGCTCGATTTCATCTTGCTGTCGGACGCCAGCTGCGACGCCGACTACGCCTTCGGCGACCTCGAAAACCTGGTGCGCAAGGCGCGCATCGACTTCGGTGCCGAGATCGAGTTCTATTCGCGCGAAGAGGCCGCGCAGCTGATCGACGGCGAGAACCCCGCCGCCGAGTGGTGCCGCGAGCTGACCGTGCTGTCGCCCGAAGACATGGCCGACAACCACTCGTGCCGCGGCGTGCTGCTCGCGCGCATCCGCTACCGCGAACGTCCGGGGCCCGACGGCCTGCCGCACCGGCCCGAAGGCACGCTGCTGGTGGTCAAGCCCAACCTGCACGACGGGCTCGACGTGGACCTGCTGGCCTACGCGCAAAAGCACCCGGCCTTTCCGCACGAATCAACCGGCGACCAGTCGTTCGACGAAGCGCAGTGGGAGAGCTACCACCGCCTGGGCGAAGACTTCGGCCGCGCGCTCAGCGGGCCGTGGCTGGCGCAGTTGCCGGGCTGGACGGCCCCGGCGCGGCACGGGCACCACGTGTCGGCCCGGCTGCGCGCCGCGCAAGAGGCCGCCGCCGCGACCGCCAAGGCCGAGCCGCTGTGGCGCCGCACGGCACGCGCCACCGCCGTGGGCACCACGCTCGGGCTGGGGGCCTCGGGCACGCTGCTGCTGTCGCTGTGGCAGGTGCAAGAGCAACTGCGCCGCAACGAGATCGACCAGCAGACCGAGGCCCGGCAACTCTTCACCGACGTGTCCAAAGGCCTGCAAGACTTCAGCGGCAGTTGCCCCAAGGTGGCCGAGCACCTGGTCACGCAGGTGTCGCTGCTGCTCGACCTGCGCGACAGCCCCGTGATGCGCCCGCTGGAGCGCGCCGGCATCGAACGCCTGGCCGCGCGCATCGGCGACGAATGCACGAAGCCGGTGGACGCGAGCGAGGAATGCCTGCTCGCCTCGCAGCGCATCCAGAACGACCTGTGCGCCACGGTGCTCAAGCCGCCGACCGAGAACACCGCGTTCAACTACTGGCACCCCGGCGTGTCGCCGTCGGAGCAAGCCTTCGCCGCGCGGCAGGTGCTGGGCGAGATCGCCACCTGGTGGCCCGGGACGCGCGACATGACGCTGGCGCAGGCCGATGCGGTGGGGGCGGCGCCCATCCCGGCCGCACCACCGACCGCACCACCGACCGCGCCACCGACCACACCGCCGGCTGCATCGCCCCCAGCCACCGCGCCGGCCACGCCCGCCGCCGACAGCCCCCGCCCCCCGCCCGCTGACCCGCAACCCACCCCGCCCCCGCGCGACCGCCCGCCCACCGCCCACACCCCCGGCGGGACGGCCTACGCCAACAGCGCCCAAGCCGTGGTGCCGCTCAACCCGGCGCTGGCGTCGGCCTGTGCCAACGGCAGCCGCAGCACGCTGTACATCCAGGTCTACGACGAAGACTCGCGGGTGCTGGCGCGGGCGCTGCGCCGCCGCATGCAGCAGGCCGCCGGCGAGGCGGTGCAGGTTGCGCCCATCGAGAACGTGTCCCGCAGCGCCGAGCTGCGCGGCGAACGCCGCCCCGTGCCCTGGCCGCAGCCCACCTTCGTGCTGCACGACCCCAGCCGGCGCGCCTGCGCACTGGCCCTGGCCGCCTACATCGGCGAGCCCTGGGTGCCGGCCGCGACGCCCGACAAGGTGTGGGTGCGCGCGCTGCCGCAGGCCTTGAAGCAGCGCAACGTCGCCCAGGAACGCCCGGGCGTGATCGAGTTGTGGCTGCCGCCGCAGGCCCGGGTGCCGGCGGCGGCCCGCTGAGCAGCGCTGCCTCCGCCCTTCAGGCCACCGCCGGCACGCGCGGGCCGAACAGGCGCTTCAGGCGGTCGAGCAGCCCCAGCGCCTCGGGCGCCGCGGCATGGAAGGCGTCGGCGAAAACGTCCTGCTCGCGGGCGCCGGCCTGCAGCGCACAGGCCCGCACGGCATCGACCATCGGGGGCGGGCCCGCCACGAAGACACGCGTGCCGCGCAGGTCGGCGTGGTCGCGGGCGATGGCGTCGTGCAGCCAGCCGGTGCGGTGCACCGTCGGCCCCGAAGGCAGCGACAGCACCGGCACGTAGCGCAGCCGCCGCTGCGCCTGCAGGTGGGTCAGCCACGCGTGGGCGTACAGGTCGCGCTCGTCGCGCACGCCGTGGTACAGCACGATGTCGCGCGGGCCGGCGTTCAGGGCCGCCTCCAGCACCGACCACAGCGGCGCCAGCCCGGTGCCACCGGCGGCCAGCAGCAACGGCGCCGCATCGGCCTGGGCCTCGGCGCGCCACACCGCCGCACCGAACGGCCCTTGCAGCGCGACCTCATCGCCGACCTGGAGGTCGGCGGCCACGTGCCCGCTGACCCGCCCCTGGGGCAGCACGCGCACGTGGAAGTCCAGCTCGGCCTGACCGGGCTGGCTGGCCATCGAATAGCTGCGCGCCGGCAGCCGGCCGAAGCGCAGGCGCGCGAACTGCCCCGGCAGAAAGTGCAGCGGCTTGCCCGTCACCGCCAGCCGCAGGCGCACCACGTCATGCGCGAGCCAGTCTTTCTGGGCGACGCGGGCGCGCACGCGGCGCACGGCGGGCACGGCCTCGCCCAGCCGCGCAGGCAGCAGCCATTCGACCTGCACCGCGCCCTTGGGCCGCGCGCGGCAGGCCAGCACCAGGCCCTGCGCCCGCTCGTCGGCGGTCAGCGCGTCGGGCAGGTGCGGCCCGTGCTCGACCTCGCCGCACAGCAGCCGGCTCTTGCACTGGCCGCACTCGCCGCTCATGCACTGGTGCGGAAAGGGCACCCCCTGCGCCAGCGCGGCTTCGAGCACCGTCTGCTGCGGGCCGCACGGCACGGACTGGGGCCATTGCTGGATCTGGATCTGCCGCATGGGACACCCCCTGTCAGTCAACGATGAGCCGCACCGGGTGCACATGCCGCGTGTGGCGTGCCTGGGTGTGGTCGAAGGCCGAGACCCACAGGTACAGGCCGCTCTGGAAGCGCTGGTCGAACTTCGAGCCGGTGTCGAGCTTGCGGCGCGCCTCCAGGCGCCACCAGCCGTCGTGCCAGGTGCCCACGGCGCTCACGTCGCCGCGGTCGCCCACGAAAGGCGCATCGAGCAGCACCGAGGGCAACACGGTGCCGACCGGGTAGGTGTCGAGCTCTTTGCTGTAGGGCACGGTGTCGGCCAGTTGCATGGCCATGGGCACCTCGTCGGGCGCGTCGGGCTGCAGGCGCAGGCCGCGCAGGCGGGCCTGCAGGGCGGCCATGTCTTTGGGCAGGCGCTTGGGCGTCACGAAGCGGCTGCCGGCGACCTTGTCCCAGTTCTGGTCGAAGCCGCCGGCGGTCTTGGGGTCTTGCGAGTAGCCGCCGGTGTAGCGCTTGCCTTCTTTTGCCGGCAGGGGCGGGCCGAAGTAGTTGTCGTCGATCTGGCCGATGCCGGCGGAGCGCACGCCCTTCCAGTGCCACACATCGACCAGCGAGCCGTCGGTCGTGTAGTGCAGGCCGCGGCCCGCCGCCGGGGCCGGCTTGCCGGGCAGCGGCTGCGTGCCGAGCTGCGAGGCGCCGCCACCCATCGTGGCCTGCGTCGAGAACATCACCGCGAACTTGTCTTCGTAGAAGTCGTCCTCGTCGTCTTTCGCGTACTTGTGCTCTAGCACCTCCCAGCCCTCGGCGGTCTTCACCATCGGCAGGTGCTTGAGGCTGCGCGTCGTGTCGCGCCACTCGAACAAAAAGACGGCGTGCTCGGCGTCGTGCACCGCGCGGATGCGCACGTCGGTCTCGCCCCCGGGGAAGTTGGCGCCGCGCACGGTGTGCACCGTCACGGCCGGGGCGCCCTGCCAGGCGGCGTCGTTGGGCAGGCCGTCCACCTGCGGCAGCGTGCGGGCCGCCGGCATGTGCAGGTCGGGGATGGCGGCGCGGTCGCCACCGGCCAGCACCGCCCACGTCACCCCGGCCATGCCCAGCGCCACGGCACCGGCCGCCCCGTAGGCCATGCGCGGGCGCACGATCTTCAGCAGCTGCGCGATGCCCCCGAGCCAGACCTGGGCCGCCACGTGCAGCACCACATAGCCGACGAAGCCCCAGGCGGCCCACTGGTGCACGGTCGCAAGCGGCATCTCGGGCAGCAGGCCCGAGGCGAAGTACATCGCCGCGCCGGTGAGGCCGGCCACGCCCAGCAGCGCGAAGGCCAGCCAGTAGAGCAGGCGGTTCCAGGCACGGCGGCGCTGCTCGGGGTCGTCGGCGGCCAGCGCCTCGGCACTCAGCCGCACGCGGCCACCCAGCGCGCCGCGCCACAGCAGCACCGCGTAGGCCAGCGCGCCGGCGAGCAGCAGGTAGGCACTCCAGACGTGCCAGCGGCCCACGTCGCCCTGCAGCAGCAGGGGTTCGAGCCAGCGCGCGCTGACGCGGCTGTCGCTGACGGCAATGCGCAGGCCGGTCAGCAGGCTCACCACCAGCGCGGCCACCATGGCCCAGTGGATGACGAAGGTGGGGGTGTCGGTGCGCGGCGCGCCGGTGGCGAAGCGGGGGCGGCCTGGCTGGGGCTCGGGGGCCCGGGCGGGGTGGCTCATGCGGTCTCCTGTCTTGGGTGGGCCGGGGTGGGTCCATGCCCACCACCGGCACCGGCTCGTGGGCCGGCCAGGCCAATCTAGGAAAGAAATGCACGGGCGTTGATTAGGGGTCGCCGCCGCGCGGCTTCATATACGTAACGTCGGGTTACATCTCAGGCGCCGCCCGACGGCGCGCTTCACACTGAGGCCAGACGACACGGGGCCACCGCAGCCCCAGGAGGAGACGATGCGCGTGCTGCTCGCAGAAGACGACCCGGTGCTGGGCCGTGCGGTGCAGGTGGGGTTGGGGCAAGACGGGCTGGACGTGCACTGGACGCGCGACGGCATCGACGCCTACGCGGTGCTGCAGCGGCACGAGTTCGGCGCCGTGGTGCTCGACCTCGACCTGCCCGGCATGCACGGCCTCGACCTGCTGCATCGCATCCGCCAGACGCACCAGCGGCTGCCAGTCGTGATCGTCACCGCCAGCGGCGAAGTCTCCCAGCGCATCCGCGGCCTCGACTTCGGCGCCGACGACTACCTCGCCAAGCCCTTCGACCTGGACGAGCTGCTCGCACGCCTGCGTGCCGTGAACCGCCGCGCGCACGGCGCGCCGGGCCGGGTGCTGCGCGTGCGCGAGGTCGAGCTCGACCTCGTCGAGCACCAGGTGCGGCGCGACGGCGAGCCCGTGTGGCTGAGCGCCCGCGAGTTCTCGGTGCTGCGCCGCCTGATGGAGTCAGCCGGCGAACCGCTCTCGCGGGCGCAGATCGAAGCGCACCTGCGCGGCTGGGGCGACGAGATCGAGGGCAACCTGGTCGAGGTCTACATCTACAACCTGCGAAAGAAACTCGGACGTGAGTTCATCCAGACCTTCCGCGGCAGCGGCTACCTCATCCCGCTTTGACGCCGGCCTCGCCGCGCCGCCCCCCGCGCACGCGACAACCGCACTCGCCCCGGCACGCAGCCTGAAGGCGCGCTGCCTGCGCAGCATCGCCTGGGTGTCGCTGCTGACCTGGCTGGTGCTGTCGATGGCGCTGCTGGCGGTGGTGCAGCACGAGGCGCACACCATGTCGGACGCCACCCTGCGCGAGCTGGCCGAGATGGCGCTCGCGTTCGCCGACCACGAGCTGGCCGAGATCCAGGCCTCGAACGGCCCCGGCGTCAGCGACGCGGTCGATGCCTCGTTCAGCGACAAGGTCGTCTACCAGGTGTGGCAGCCCGGCGGCGTGCTGGCCTACCGCAGCGTGCGCGCACCCGTCACGCCCCTGACCGACGGGCAGCACGGGTTCGCGCAGGTGCAGCTGCAAGACGAAACGCTGCGCAGCTACACCGCGTGGAACGCCGAGCACAGCTTCCAGATCCAGATGGCCGCGTGGCCCGACGAGCGGCGCGCGTACAGCACGCGCCTGTCGCTCGCCGTGGTGGCCGGGCTGGTGCTGGCGCTGGGGGTCTTTCAATGGCTGATGCGGCGCAGCCTCGACCACGCCTTCGCGCCGCTGCGCCAAACAGCCGACGCGCTGGGGCGCAAGCCCGCCTCGGACCTGTCGCCCGTGAACGCCGAACAGCACGCGGCCGAGTTCACGCCCGTCATCCAGGCCTTCAACGGCCTGATGCAGCGCGTGAGCCGGCTGCTGCGCCACGAGCAGCGATTCACCAGCGACGCCGCACACGAGCTGCGCACACCGCTGGCCGGCCTGAAGGTGCTGGTTCGCAACGTGCGCCGCGCGCGCAGCGAGGCCGAACGCGACGAGGCGCTCGCCGAGATGGACCGCTCCATCGACCGCTCGACCCAGCTCATCCAGCAACTGCTGGCGCTGGCCCGCTACGACGGCGACCCCTCGCAGCTGGTGCTCGACGAAGCCGTGCAGCCCAACGCCCTGGCGCAGCAGGTGCTGTCCGACCTGCGCCCGCTGGCCGACGAGCGCGGCACCCGCCTCGCGTGGGTGGCCGCCGAGGGCACGCCCGCGCTGCGCGGCAATGGCGAGGCGCTGGCCTCGCTGCTGCGCAACCTGGTCGAGAACGCCGTGCTCTACACGCCCGCAGGCGGCCAGGTGCGCGTCGAAACCTGGGTCGATCACGCCCAGGCACGCGCCGGCTGGCGGGTGCACGACAGCGGGCCGGGCGTGCCGCAGGAGCTGCGCGAGCGCGTGTTCGCCCGCTTCTTCCGGCTCGACCGCAACGCCTCGCGCGGCGCCGGACTGGGGCTGGCGCTGGTCCAGCGCATCGCCCAGGTGCACGGCGGCATAGTCAGCCTGGGGGCGTCAGCCGAACTCGGCGGGGCGCGGGTCGAGGTGAGCCTGCCGCTCGACGGCCACGCGGCGTGACACGTTGAGGCGCTGAGGCGCCGCAGCGTTTCAGCCTTCGAGCACCCGCAAGATCTCGCGGCCGTAGGCTTCGAGCTTTTTCGCGCCGACCCCGCTGATGTGCCCCAGCGCATCGAGCGACTCGGGCGCGCTGCGGGCCATCTCGGCCAGCGTCGCGTCGTGAAAGATCACGTAGGCCGGCAGGCCGTGTTCGCGCGCCACCTCGGCTCGCCAGGCCTTGAGCGCGGTGAAGCGCTCGGTGGCCTCGGCGTCGAGCGGCACCGGCGGCGCCTTGTCTTTCGCACCCGCCGTCTTGGCGAACTTGCCCCGGCGCCCCTTTGGCGCCTCGGTCGGCTGGCGCAGCAGCATCGTCACCTCGCCGCGCAGCACCTCGCGCGCACTCGCCGTGAGTTCGAGCGTGTTGTATTCGCCCTCGGTGCGCACGTGGCCCAGGGCGATCAGCTGGCGCAGCACGGCGCGCCATTGCGCCTCGCTCACGTCGGCGCCGATGCCGAAGGTGCTCAGCGTCTGGTGGCGGTACTGCGTGACCTTGTCGGTGACCTTGCCGCGCAGCACGTCGATCAGGTGCACGGCGCCGAAACGCTGGCCGTTGTTCTGGTGAAAGCGGTAGATGCAGCTGAGCGCCTTGCGTGCCGCCTCGGTGGCATCCCACGTCGCCGGGGGCGTCAAACAGTTGTCGCAGTTGCCGCAGGGCTGGCTGTCTTCACCGAAGTACGACAACAGCCGCACGCGCCGGCAGTCGTGCGCCTCGGCCAGCGCGAGCAGGGCTTCGAGCTTGCCGACCTGGTTGCGCTTGAAGTCTTCGCCGGCGGGGCTCTCGTCGATCATGCGGCGCTGGTTCACCACGTCGGCCAGGCCGTAGGTCATCCACGCGTCTGCCGGCAGGCCGTCGCGGCCGGCGCGGCCGGTCTCCTGGTAATAGCTCTCGATGTTCTTGGGCAAATCGAGGTGGGCCACGAAGCGCACGTCGGGCTTGTCGATGCCCATGCCGAAGGCGATGGTGGCGACCATCACGAGGTCGTCCTCGCGCAAGAACTTGTCCTGGTGGCGCTTGCGGATGTCGGCGTCGAGCCCCGCGTGGTACGGCAGGGCGTTGATGCCTTCGGCCTTGAGCCAGTCGGCCGTCTCTTCGACCTTCTTGCGCGACTGGCAGTACACGACGCCCGCGTCGCCCTCGTGCTCCTCAGCGATGAAGCGCAGCAGCTGCGCGCGTGCGTTGTCTTTCTCGACGATGCTGTAGCGGATGTTCGGCCGGTCGAAGCTGCTGATGAAGACGCGTGCATCTTGCAGTTGCAGGCGCTCGATGATGTCGGCGCGCGTGAGGTCGTCGGCGGTCGCGGTGAGCGCGATGCGCGGCACGTCGGCATAGCGCTCGTGCAGCACGTTGAGCGACAGGTAGTCTTCACGGAAGTCGTGGCCCCACTGGCTCACGCAATGCGCCTCGTCGATGGCGAAGAGGCTCAACAGGCCCCGCTCGTGCAGCGAGTCGAGCTGCGCCAGGAAGCGCGGCGTGGTGATGCGCTCGGGCGCGGCGTACAGCAGCACGAGGCGGCCGCTCATCATCTCGCGTTCGATGCGCGACGCGTCTTCCGAGGTCAGCGTGCTGTTGAGAAAGGCCGCGTGCACGCCGGCCTCTTCGAGCGCACCGACCTGGTCGTGCATCAGCGCGATCAGCGGGCTCACGACGATGGCGACGCCCTGGCCGCCGCGGTGCCGCGCGATCGCCGGCACCTGGTAACACAGGCTCTTGCCGCCGCCGGTGGGCATGAGCACCAGCGCATCGCCGCCGGCGGTCACGTGGTCCACGATGGCCTCTTGCTGCCCCCGGAAGGCGCCGTAGCCGAAGACCTCTTGCAGGATGCGCAGCGGCGCGGTCTCGGGCAAGGTCATGGGCGGGGACGTGGGCAGATCGGCAGGGGACAGCATGGCGGGGGCAACGCGGACAAGCCGCGCATCGTACCCGCCGCCCCCTGGCCGAGCCGCCTCTCAGGAGCCCGCGCCGGTGTTCTTGTACTCGCGCAGGCGGTTGCCCGAGGGGCTGAAGGCGCGGCCCGAGGTCGAGGGGCCCCAGGGCTTTTGCAATGTGATGTGCGAGTCGAGCGTCGATTCGCGGATCACCGCCTGCCCGTTGGGCGACACCCCCGGCACGTAGCTGCCGGTGCTCAAGCCCTCGTCCCAGCTGCGGCCGAGTTCGATCACGTTCGAGCCGGTGTTGCTGTCGCGCGCGAAATGGCTCTTCACGAACAGGAAGCCGTACGTGTTGCCCGCCGCCGTGGCGGGCGCGATGTGGTTGCCGTTGTTGCCCCAGCGGCTGCTCACGTACTGGATGCGGCAGCCGTCGAACACGGCGGTGCCGCGGCCGAAGATGAAATCGACGTCACCCTGGATGTGGCTGTTCTTGAAGTACGAGCGCGCCACGTTCTGGTAGCCGCCGGTCGAGACGAACAGGGTGTCCTGGTTGCCGAGCACGCGCACGTTGTCGAACACCAGCTTGTCGCTCATGGTCATCAGCGCCACGGCCTGCACGTTGTTCGAGCCCGACTCGCTGTAGTCGTTCGAGAAGGTGAGGTTCTTGGCGTGGAAGTCTTTCGCCATCACGGTGAACGAGGCGCTGCCCGTGGTGCCGTAGGTGGTCGAGCCGGTGTTGGGGTTGCAGGCATTGGCCGACGCGCTCGACGACTTCGACTTGCCGGCGTGGTTGTTGTAGACCAGCACGGTCTTCGACGCGTCGGCGTTGGTGCTGTACAGCGTGATCGGCGGCTTGCCCGCCGGCACGCACACCACCTGCCGGTAGGTGCCAGGCTTCACGGCGATGTAGACACGCGCCGTGCCCGAGGCCGAGTTGATGGCCGCCTGCACGCTGCTGTGCGTGCCGCTGCCGTCGGCCGCGACGGTGTAGCGCGGCGTGAAGGTGGCCACATCGCCCGCGCCGGTCGGTGCCCAGTTGTCGGTGACCAGCGAGCCGATGGTGCCGGCGCGCTGCAGGTACCGCGCGGCGGTGTAGCTGGTGGCCTGGCTGTTGCTCAGGTTGGGGCGCGAGGCCGACACGGTGGCGGCCTGGACGCCTGGGGCGACGGCAACGACGGCCCAGGCCGTGCAGGCGAGCGCCCAGCGCGGGGCGAACCCGCGGCGATGCGAGAAGGGGGTCATGGGTTTGTCTCCTGGCCGGTCGTGCCGGCTTCGTTGTGGTGGATCACCCCGCGGCGCAAATTGCCGAAGGGTGTCCGCACATTCTCGATTTCGCCGCCCCCACCCGCATTGGTGGAAGCCCTTTCGCCGGCCGGTGCCCCCGCTTGCGGGCCTGTCCCAGAGACCGCCTTCGGCATAATCGACGCCTCTTCGGGCCGCGCCGCGCGCCCTGCTGCTCTACCCCTTCCACGCTTCACAGGACACCGCCATGGCGTCGATCAACAAAGTCATCCTCATCGGCAACTTGGGCAAGGACCCGGAAGTTCGCTACACGCCCAGCGGCTCGGCCGTCTGCAACATCACGGTGGCCACCTCGCGCCAGTGGAAAGACAAGACCTCGGGCGAGCGCCAGGAAGAAACCGAATGGCACCGCGTGGTGTTCTTCGACCGCATGGCCGAGATCGCCGGCGAATACCTGAAGAAGGGCCGCCCGGTCTACGTTGAAGGCCGCCTGAAGACCCGCAAGTGGACCGACAAGGACGGCGTCGAGAAGTACACGACCGAAATCATGGCCGAGAACATGCAATTGCTGGGCGGCCGTGACGGCGGCGGTGGTGGCGATGAAGGCGCCAGCGGCGGCGGTGGCTACAGCCGCGGTGGCGGTGAGCGCAGCGCCGCCCCGGCCCCGCGCCAGGCCCCGCAGCGCCCGGCCCCGCAGAAGTCGTCCACCGGCTTCGACGACATGGACGACGACATTCCGTTCTGAGCGGCCCCGCCCGTTCGCCCCGACAGCCCGCCGCGTGCGGGCTTTTTCATGGCCGCCCGACGCGCGGCCGCCGCACCGCTCACGCCAGCACTTCTTCGACCCGGTAGGTGTTGCGGCCCGCGGCCTTGGCCTGGTACAGGGCCTTGTCGGCCAGCGCGAGCAGCGCGTCGCGGGCAAGAGGCCGCTGGGTGAAGGCGATGCCCACGCTGGTGGACACAGCCACCGTGCGCTCGGCCACCGGCCAGTCGCCGGCGATGGCCGACACGATCTTGGCGGCGACCTGCTGGGCTTCGTCGAGCTGGCGCAGGCCTTCGAGCACGACGATGAACTCGTCGCCGGCCAGGCGCGCGACGGTGTCGGTGACGCGCACGCAGCCCTTCAGGCGCCGGGCGAATTCGACCAGCACCGCGTCGCCGGTGGCGTGGCCGAAGCTGTCGTTGATGTGCTTGAAGCGGTCCACGTCGAGAAACAGCAGCGCCAGCGGCCGGCCGCTGCGCTGGCTGCGCGCCAGGGCCTCGTCGATCTTCTCGTTGAGCGCGTGGCGGTTGGGCAGGCCAGTCAGGGTGTCGAAGCGGGCCAGTTGCGCCAGCTCGGCCTCGATGCGGCGGAAGGCCGTCACGTCGGTGGTCATGGTGTAGATGCCGATGACCTCGCCCGCGTCGTTGCGATCGGGCACGTAGACGACCTCCATGTGGCGCCGCGTGCCCGAGGTGTCGGAGTGCGCGTCGAAGCTCAGGCGCTCGCCCGCCATCGCGCGGTCGAAGAACGGGTGGCACTGCGCGTACAGCTCGGGCTCGATCACGTGAACCAGCCGCTTGCCGACCATCGTCTCGGCCGCGATGCCGCTCCAGTGCTGGTAGGTGGCGTTCATGAAGGTGACGCGCTCGTCGCGGTCGAGGTAGATCACAAGCACCGGCAGGTTGTCGGTGATGAGGCGCAGGCGGTGTTCGTCTTCGGCGATGCGCAGCTCGTTGTTGCGGCGCTCGGTGACGTCGGTGGTCATCGCGAAGAAGGCCTGCACACGGCCGGCTTCGTCGTAGTCGGGCACGTAGGTGGCCTCGAAGTGCCGCAGCTTGTCGCGCACCAGGGTGCTGCCCTGGTAGGTGACCCGCTCACCGGCCAGCACCTTGGCGACCTGGGTCTGGATCAGGTCGTACAGCGTGCCGCCGCGTTCTTGCGCGATGTGGCGCCCGACCATCTGCTCGGGCGTGGTGCGAAAGAGCCGCGCGACCTGCTGGTTGGCAAACAGGTAGCGCTGGTCGGCGTCGATGTGCGACAGCAGCGCGGGGATGTTGTCCGTCATGGCGCGCAGGCGCTTTTCGCTGGTGGCGAGTTGCTGCTCGGCGGCGCGGCGTTCGGAGATGTCGCGCACGAAGGCATGGGCGACGTAGCCCTCGCCGTCGTGGAAGGACGCGATCGACAGCTCGACCGGCAACTCGTGCCCGTGGCGGTGCGAGGCCATCAACTCGATGCGCCGCCCCACCACCGGCCCGCTGCCGGTCTGCGTGAAACGGGCAAAGCCCCGTTCGTGGGCCTCGCGCTGTGCCGCCGGCACGATCAGTTCGGACAGGCGGTGGCCCTGCGCTTCGGCAGCGCTCCAACCGAAGGTGCGCTCGGCCTGCGCATTCCAGTCGGTCACGCGGCCCTCGCGGTCGAGTGCGATGAAGGCGTCGTTGGCGTTGTCGAGGATGTTGCGGGTGCGCCGTTGCTCGTTGAGGATCTGCACGACGAGCGGGTGCACGCGGTTGTGCAGTGCATAGCCTCCCAGCGCGACCAGCGCCACCAGCGTGACCATCAGCCACACGACGCGGTCTTTCAGCGGCGCGTAGAGGGTCTCGACGTCGCTCTTGACGACCAGGCCGAGCGACCACGGATCGAGCGGCGTGTAGGCACCGACCACATCGACGCCGCGAACGTCTTTCATGACGCCCACACCGCGCTCGCCGAGCACGGCGCGGGCCAGCGGCAGGCGCGACTCGTGTTCGGCCGCGCGCAATTCGACGCGAAACGGCTCGGCGTGGTGGCGCGAAGGGGCGCACAGCGCATGCACGCCGTCGCGGCGGCACAGCAACGCGTCGGACGCGTCACCCGTGGTGCGCAACTCTTGCAGCACGCGGTCGAAGCTGCGCAGGCGCTGCTCGGCCACGATGTGGCCCACCACGCGGTGGCCGTCGCGCAGCGGCGTCTGGGTGCGCAGGCGGTAGCCATCGAGCCACAGCAGTTCGGCGGTGTCGTCTTCGCCGCCCAAGGGGCTGTGCCAGGGCGTGGCACCGCTCAGCGAACCGGCCTCGATGCGCACGCGGCCGGTGGTGTCCACCAGGCGCACGCCGAGCATGTCACCCACCAGCAGGCGATCGACCTCCTGGTGCGCCTGGGCGTTGCCGGCGGGGGCATTCAGCGCCGTCACCAGGCCGGGGCGCGAGGCCATGCCGGGCATCAGGTCGAGGGCGGCTTCGAGCGCGTTGCTGAGCGCCGCGGCGTTGGTGCGCGCGGTGAGCAGCAGCTTGTCGGCGATGGCCCGCTCGAACGAATCGCGCATGACACCGAAGCCCGCGATGCCCGCACCCAGGGCGACCAGCGTGAGCACCATGCGCGAGCGGCCGACGATGCGCTTTTCGTGGCGGTCGAACGAGTCGTGACGGGCCTCTTCTCGCGCATCGCGCAGCAACCACAGGGCCCCGCCGAGCAGCGTGAGGCCGAGCGCCGTGGGCAGCAGCAGGCGGTTGTAGTTGCCCAGGCGGTACAGCGCCTCGAGGCGAAGAAAGTAACCCGCCAGCCCGGCCAGGCCGATCAACGTGACGAGGGTGGCCATGGCGACGAAGCCTCGGTCCAGGCTCGGGCGGCGCGGCACGCGCGCCATCAGCACCGCCAGCCCGAAGGCCAGAAAACCGATGCAGGCATTCGGCGACATGCGGCCGGGGAAGGGCCGCCCGGGCGTGGGCCGGTCGGGCAGGTAGACCCAATCGACGCCGAGGTTTACGCCACCCAGGTGCTCGACCAGCATGGCCGACGGCCAGGCGATCAGCGCGGCGGCCAGCACCAGCAGCGCAGCCCCGGCCGC
The DNA here is from genome assembly GCF_056676035.1 of Piscinibacter sp. PDB5-1. Lineage (NCBI taxonomy): Bacteria > Pseudomonadati > Pseudomonadota > Betaproteobacteria > Burkholderiales > Sphaerotilaceae > Piscinibacter > Piscinibacter sp. PDB5-1. The sequence goes on from NZ_JBWVZL010000004.1 coordinate 26,196, forward strand.
GCGCGAGCCCGCGCTCGGGCGCGGCAGCAGCACCAGGCACACGGCGGCGGCCACCAGCAGCAGCGGCGAGGCCAGGCCCATGTCGGTCACGCCCGGCATCCAGGCCGTGACCAGCGGCGAGCCGGTGAAGCCGCGCCAGGTCGCAGCCAAGCCCAGCAAGCCGGCGAGCGCGGCGAGCAGGTGCTTGGGCGTGAAGTGGGGCAGGGTCATGGCAGCAGCCGGCGCGCGCGCAAGGGCACCCGGGGGCCGGGTCCGGGCAGCATAGGTGCGGGGGCTGCGGGCAAAGCCGAAAGATGATGCCGGCGGGGCGGTCTTTTCCGCTGGCGGCCCGGCTGAAATGCGGGGCGGACGGCCCGCTGTTTCGGCGAGTGCAGAGGACCGGCGTCTCGACAATTCGATCCATGCCGCAGAAGACCCCCGCCCCCTCGCCCGCCCGTGGCGCCCGCCACGGCCTTGCCAGTTGCCTGCTGTTGGGCCTCGTGCTGGGCCAGATCGTGCTGTCGATGGCCGCGCAGCGGCCCGGCGACCTCTTCAGCCTGGTGATGGCGATGGTGTGCCTGTCCGCCGCTTCGGCGTCGATGGTCAGCTACCTGCTCAGTCGCGCCCCTGCCGCACGTGCGCAGGTGCCTGCGTGGTTGCTGGCCATTGCGGCCGGCATGTTGCTGAGCCTGCATGGGGCGTCGCTCTGATCCAGCCGCCCCAGAGAAGCGAACCCAAAAAAAACGCCCCGTTTGCACGGGGCGCTTTTCTTCGTGGAAGGCCCAGCTGACGGTCCGGGGTCAGGCCCCCGGCCGTCACGCCTGCCGAATCACGGCGTGGTGTAGGTCTTCAGCCAGTCGAGCGTGGCTTCGAGCGCCCAGGCGGACGAGCTGTTCAGGTAGCCCTGATCGATGCTGGTGCCGCTGCAGCCGCCGTTGAGCATGAAGCAGTGGTCGGCCTCGCCGTCTTGCACTTCGCTGTCACGCACGATGTACCAGCCGCTGCCGTTGGCGCGGAAGCACGAGGTCGCGGTGCTGCCGCACGACAGGCCGGTGATGGCCTGGTTGGCGGTGCGCACGTTGCTGGCGGTCGGGCCGACGAAGATGTCCTTCTCGCCGTTGATCAGGCGGATGCGATCGGCCGTCTGCGTGTGGCGGCCGTTGTTCATGCACGAGGACAGGTCGTAGATCGAGTACTTGTTGCCCGTGCCCTGGCCCATCGACGCACGCACGCGGCTGTCGTAGTTGCGAGAGAGCACCGAGACGATCGACCCTTGGCTCAGGCCACCGGTGACGATGCCCTTGGAGCAGTCGGCCTTGGCGCGGGCGCACAGCTTGGCGACGGCCGAGTTGCTGTTCGACGGGTTGAAGATGCAGCGCGTCTTGGTGCCGATCGACGAGCACGAACCGAAGCTGCCGTTCGAGTAGGCGACCGTGGCGGCCACGAAACCCTTGGCGGCCATGCGCTGGATGGCGGCCATGGCCAGGATGCTGTCGTAGGCCTCGCCGGTGCCGCCGGTGTGGATGTAGACCGGGAACTTGCCCGTGCCAGTGGGCTCGACACCCTTGATGTTGTAGCTCGACGAGCACAGCGATGAGGTGCCGCCGCGGTAGGTCGTGGTGAAGCTGGTGGTGGCGAGTTGCGCCATCGCCGACGTGCCCACCGACACGAATGCCAGGGCCGCGCCCAAGCGCAGCAGGGTCTTGCTGAGGGATTTCATGGCTGTCTCCAAGGTATGGGTGTGTTCGACTGACCGCGCGCAGGCCCGGGGGTTGGCCGGTCAGTTCGTCATCGGGCTCGGTGGCCCGACGCGCGATGGTCTTTTTTTGAGCCGCCGCTCACCATAGTGGTTTGCACGGTTGTGCAAGGACGGCGGCGCCGTCCAGGGCAACCCTGCGAAACCGGCCTCGAAACGCAAAAAAGGCGCAGCGCCGGAAGGGCGTTGCGCCGGGCCACGGTCCGCTGGGGACCGGGCGGCAAGCCTCAGTTCAGCCCCTCAGGGCTGGCCGCTCAGGGCGTGGTGTAGGTCTTCAACCAGTTGAGCGTGGCTTCGAGCTGCCAGGCGGCGGCGCCGGTCTTGTAGCCCGCGTCGGTGGTCGCGCCGCTGCATCCGCCGTTGAGCATGAAGCAGTGGTCGGCCTCGCCGTCGGTCACTTCGGCGTCTTTCACGATGTACCAGCCGCTGCCGTTGGCCCGGAAGCACGAGGTCGCGGTCAGGCCGCACGACAGGCCGGTGATGGTCTGGCTGGCCGTGCGCACGCTGCTGGCGGTCGGGCCGACGAAGACGTCTTTCTCGCCGTTGATCAGGCGGATGCGGTCGGCGGTCTGCGTGTGGCCGCCGTCCTTCATGCACGAAGACAGGTCGTAGATCGAGTAGTTGGTGCCGGTGCCCTGGCCCATCGAGGCGCGCACGCGGCTGTCGGTGTTGCGCGAGAGCACCGAGACGATCGAGCCCTGGCTCAGGCCGCCGGTGACGATGCCCTTGGAGCAGTCGGCCTTGGCCCGGGCGCACAGCTTGGCGACCGCCGAGTTCGTGTTCGACGGGTTGAAGATGCACTTGGCCTTGGTGCCGATCGACGAACACGAACCGAAGGTGCTGTTGGCGTAGGCCACGGTGGCGGCGACGAAACCCTTGGCCGCCATGCGGTTGACCGCCTCCATCGCCAGGCCGCTGTCGTAGGCCTCGCCCGTGCCGCCGGTGTGGATGTAGACCGGGAACTTGCCCGTCGCCGACGGCTCGGCGCCCTTGATGTTGTAGGTGGACGAGCACAGCGACGACGTGCCGCCCTTGTAGGTGGCGGTGAAGGCCACGGTCTGGGCGAGAGCGGCGCTGCCGAGCGAAGCCAGGGCGACGGCAGCGCCGAAGCGCACGAGGTTTTTGGCGACGAAGTTCATGGAGGTCTCCGATGCGTTTTGTGGGGGCCGTCGGTCGAGGAAGCCCGGGCAGTTCCTCTGGCGACGCGTCGGTGATGTGCCGATGGATGCATCGTCGCGCGGCGAAACCAAGAGGTGACTCATGGTTTCCACGCGTAACAAGTCGTGTTTTTGGTGCGAGCGTGACCGATTGCGCAGGCCTGCCTTCAGGCCTCGCCGGCCCCACCCGCGGGCTTGGCATAGCTGCGCTCGACCTGGGCGATGCGCACCTCGTAGTGGGTGTACCAGTCGCGGCGGCCGGTTTCTTGCGCGATGCGGTGTTCGGCGTGGGCTCGCCAGGCGGCGATGGCCTCGGTCGAGTCCCAGTACGACACCGTGATGCCGAAGCCGTCGGCGCCACGCGCGCTTTCGACGCCCAGGAAGCCGGGCTGCTGGGCCGCCAGTTCGACCATGCGGTCGGCGGTGTGTTCGTAGCCGGCTTCGACCGCCGTGCGCAGCGACGAGAAGATGACGGCGAAGTACGGCGGGCGCAGGTTTCGGGCGAAGTTCATGGGCGGCACGAGGGGTGTCGAAGACGATCGGAGGCCGATCCTAGCCACGCCCTTGTGACTTGCCTCAACACCCCCAAGTGGGCGAATTCACCCCGGCAGACGGGAAGCCGCGAATGAGAGGACAATCACGGCCCCGGCGCATTGCCCTGTCTCCCCTGCCCCGGCTCCAACCAGAGGTACTCCGCATCCATGGCCACTCGACGTTCCCCCGCTGTCGCACCCTCCGAGACGACGCAGAAGCTGCGCCAAACCCAGGCGGAGTACACCGCCGCCCGACCCTCCGGAGAACCCGGCATCAAGCCGATGATGTCCAGCGCCAAGATGTACGTGTGCCGGCGCTGCCAGGCGAATTTCAAGACCGGTGACGGCAAACCCGACCCGCGCCTGCCGGGCCTGGGCAAATGCAACCGCTGCCTGGAGGCCGCCGCCGCCAAAGCGGTCGCCTGAGCCCCGGCGGCTCCGCCCCCATGCCAAACGGCCGCTCGCGCGGCCGTTTTGCTTTTTGAGCGATGCCCCGAACGCGGGCTCAGTGCAGGATCACCGGCCCCGGGTCCACGCCGCCGGCGTTGCCCGACACCCGCACCGCGTGCTTGGCGGTCCAGCCGCTGCACCAGCGCGTGAACTCGTGCGAGGGCATCGGCTTGCCCATGTGGAAGCCCTGGGCCTCGTCGCACGACAGGTCGCGCAACAGGTCCCAGGCTTGGGCACTTTCGACACCTTCGGCCACCACGCTCAGGCCCAGGCCGTGGGCCAGGTCGATGGTGGAGCGCACGATGCGCGCGTCGTCGGCGTCTTTCTCCATGTTCATCACGAAGGACTTGTCGATCTTCAGCTCGTCCACTGGCAGGCGCTTCAGGTAGGCGAGCGACGAGTAGCCGGTGCCGAAGTCGTCGATGGCGAGGCGGAAGCCCAGTGCGCTCAGGCGTTCGAGCGTCGCCAGCGCCCGCTGGGGGTCGTCCATGATCGCGCTCTCGGTGATTTCGAGGCAGAAGCGTTCGGCCGGCACGCCGTGCTTGGCGAGCAGCGCGTCGAACTTGGCCGGCAGTTCGTGGTCGAGCAGGTCGCGGGTCGAGAGGTTGACCGAGATGACGATGGCAACGCCGCCCTCGTCGAGGAGGCGCGAGGTGCGCGCCGCCTCGCCGAACACCCACAGCGTCAGCGCGCGGATGAAGCCGGTCTGCTCGGCGAAGGGGATGAACTGCATCGGCGGCACCAGCCCGCGCTGCGGGTGCTGCCAGCGCACCAGCGCCTCGGCCCCGACCACCGCGCCGGAGCTGAGCGAGAGCTTGGGTTGCAGGTACATGCGCAGCTCGCCGTGTTCGACCGCGTGGCGCAGTTCGCTCATCAGCGTGAGCGTCTGGGTGCTGGCGGCGTCGAGGGCGGGGTCGTAGAGCATCGGCCCGTCACCGCGGCGCTTGGCGGCGTACATCGCGACCTCGGCGCGGCCGAGCAGCACGTCGGCGTCGCTCGCGTGCTGCGGGCAGCTCGCCATGCCGATGCTGGCGCTGATGTCCACCGTGTGTTCGTCGAGCTGCATCGAGCCGTCGAAAGCCACCGCGATGCGCTGCGCCACCTGGCGCGTGAGGCCCAGGTCACCGATCGGGTCGAGGTCGGCCAGCAGCACGGCGAACTCGTCGCCATCGAGCCTGGCCACCATGTCGCCCGAGCGCACCGCCTGTTGCGACAGCCGCTCGGCGACGCGCTTGAGCAAGAGGTCGCCGAAACGGTAGCCCAGCACGTCGTTGACGTGCTTGAAGCGGTCGAGGTCAAGCATCACCACCGACACCGAACGCCCGCTCGATTGCGCGGTGGCGATGGCCTCTTGCACCGCGTTGCGGAACTGCACGCGGTTGGGCAGGCCGGTGAGGCCGTCCCAGTAGGCCAGGCGCAGGATCTCGCCCTGCTGCTGCGCGATGCTTTCGCGCATGCGTTCGAACGATTGCGACAGCTCGCCGATCTCGTCGCGGCGGTGCTGCCCGAGGAGCGGCGTGGCGTAATCGCCGGCACGCAGCCGCTCGGCCGCCATGGCCAGGCGGCGCAGCGGCGCGGTGACGTGGCGCGCGGTGAGCACGCTGCCCACGCCGAACACCAGCACGCCCAGCAGCGTCAACACGGCCAGGCCGACCTGCAACTGACGGTAGGGCGCGATGGCGTCGTCCACCGAGCGCAGCAGCACGGCCGCCACCTCGGCGCCATCCGCCCGGTCGCTGCGTCCCAGGCGCACGGCGCGTCCGCTGAACTCGCCGTCGAGCAATTCGAAGTTCATGGCCCGCGACGACGCGTCGGTCGCCAGCGCCGGCGCGAGCTGGTTGACTTGGTGTTCGATGGTCGTGCGCGCGTCGGCCGCCAGCGTCGAAACGGCGGCCTTCCACGGCGTGCTGCCGTTGGGGCGCACATGCAGGCTCAGTTCGAGGCCCGAGATGTCGTGCAAGTCATCGACCAGTTGCTGATCGACCGGAAAGCCCATCAGCACCCAGCCCGCGAGCAGCGGCGTGCGCAGCGGCACCAGCACGAACTGGAACGGCCGCCCGCCCAGCACGGCGATGTCGCCTATGTGGCGCGCCTGCGGGTCGCGGCCGGCCAGGCGGCTCACGATGGGCTCCAGCTCGCTCGCTTCGCTCTGGGTCGAGGCACGCAGGCGCAGGCGCGTGTCGAGCAGGGCCGACACCGGCGCGCCGATGCGCTCGCCGTGGTTGGCCAGCACCGAGCCGATGGTGCCGGTGTCGTTGCTGCTGACCGCCGCGCGAAAACCGAAGTCGGCCGCCAGCAGGCTGGCCGCGTCGCCCAGCTTCTGGGCGTTCTGGTCGAGCACGCGCTGCAGCACGCGTTCGCCGACGCGCAACTCGTCGGCGATGGCCGCCCGCGCGTTGCGGTCGATGCTGGCGCGGATGGCAAGGAAGCTCGCCGCCTGCACCGCCAGCAGCAGGCCCAGGAACAGCATCACGATGCGCATGCCGATGGAGTTGCGCTTCCAGGCGTGGAAGGCGCCGCGCACCCACACGGCCGGCGCAAAACGGCGAATGACCGGCGGCGGCCCGTCGGTCGCGTTCATGGCATCCCCGCCGCGGGCAGTTGCACCGTGAGCGTCGCGTCGGCCGCGCCGACCTGCAGCGCCTGCGTGGGCGCTTCGCGGTCCACGGGCCAGCCGGCGTGCCAGGTGCGCAGCCGGTAGGCGCCGGGGGCGACACCGTCGAGCCGGGCCGCGCCTTGCGCGTCGGTGCGCGCGTGGTGCGGCGTGTCCACCACGACCACCCAGGCCACCATCTGGTCGTGGATGTTGCAGCCGAGCACGGCCACGCCGGGCTTGTCGAACACCACCGGCTTGCCCGGCACCCCGGCGTACAGCTTCAGCTCGAAGGTCTTGGCGGGCGAGAACGAATACACGTGGTGCCGCACGGTGTCGTAATTCGGAAAGTTCACCGCCGTGCCCGTGGTGACGACGGTCACGCGGGGGTTGAACTGGCGCTTGGCCTGGGCGATGTCGACCGGCGCGAGGGGCTGCACCGGCAGGCGGCCCTTGGCAGGTTCGAGCGTCAGCACGGCATCGGCCACCGGGCGGCCGGCCGCGTCGCTCACGACCACGCTCACGCCGGCAGCGTGAGCGGTGGGCCCGGCGACCAGCAATGCGGCGAAGACGAACAGAAGGCGGGTGAACAACATGGGCGGTGCGGGCAGACGCCGGCGGGCGCACCTGTGCGCGCCTCTTCGGCCTCTTTCCTATCGGCCGGTGCGGGCCTCGGTTGAGGCGCGCCCCGCCGGCGCCGCCGAAGCGCGTGACTTATGCCCACAAGCAGCGCCGGCTGTGCGCCGGCAGCCACTGCATCAAAGCGCCTGCGCGATCACCCCGCCACCGAGGCACACCTCGCCGTCGTAGACCACGGCCGACTGCCCCGGCGTGACGGCCCACTGCAGCTCGTCGAAGCGCAAGCTGAAGCTGGCGCTCGCCTCGGGCGTGTCGCTCGACGGCCCGTGGGCCAGTTCGCACGGCGCGTCGGCCTGGCGGTAGCGCGTCTTCGCGGCGACGCGGCCCGGCGCGGGCGGGTGGCCGGCGGTCCAGCTGATGTCTTCGGCGCGCAGCCCGGGCGACAGCAGCCAGGGGTGGTCGTGGCCTTGCACGACGTAGAGCGTGTTGGTCGCCATGTCCTTGCGCGCGACGAACCAGGGCTCGTGCTCGGCGCCGCCCTTGGCCGACTTGCTCTCTTTCACGCCGCCGATGCCGATGCCCTTGCGCTGACCCAGCGTGTAGAAGCTCAGGCCGACGTGCTCGCCGATCTTGCGTCCGCGGTCGTCCTTGATCGGGCCGGGCTGGTTGGCCAGGTAGCGGTTGAGAAACTCGCGGAAAGGCCGCTCGCCGATGAAGCAGATGCCGGTCGAGTCTTTCTTCTTCGCGTTCGGCAGGCCGATCTCGGCGGCGATGCGCCGCACCTCGGTCTTGGGCAGCTCGCCGACGGGAAACATCGTCTTGCTCAGCTGCGCCTGCGTCAGGCGGTGCAGGAAGTAGCTCTGGTCCTTCAGCGGGTCCAGGCCCTTGAGCAACTGGAAAGACGACGCGGGGGGGGCGTCGCCGGGCCGCCCCAAGACGGCCCGCGCCCCCTCGGGGGGCAGGAGCGCAGCGACGTGGGGGCACTCACGCACGCGGGCGTAGTGCCCTGTCGCGATTTTTTGCGCGCCCAGGCGCATCGCGTGGTCGAGGAAGGCCTTGAACTTGATCTCGGCGTTGCACAGCACGTCGGGGTTGGGCGTGCGGCCGGCCTGGTACTCGCGCAAGAACTCGGCGAAGACGCGGTCCTTGTAGTCGGCCGCGAAGTTGACGTGCTCGATCTCGATGCCCAGCACGTCGGCCACGGCCGCGGCATCGACGAAGTCGATGTTCGACGAGCAGTACTCGCTGTCGTCGTCGTCTTCCCAGTTCTTCATGAAGATGCCGACCACCTCGTGGCCTTGCTGCTTCAGCAAATGGGCGCTGACGGCGGAATCGACACCGCCGCTCAAGCCGACGACGATGCGGTGCTTCGGGGACTGCTGGGACATGGGGCGCGATTCTAGGAAGCGCCTGGCGGGCGCGCCGCGCCCGGCCCGTTCAGCCCCTCATCTCACTGCTCGTACGCCCCGCACAGGTAGATGATGTCGCCGGCGCGCTGGAAGAACGCGAGCTTGGGTTCCATCTTGCCGTTGGTGGGGTTCTTGTACTTGTAGTCCACGACGCCGCCGCCCTTGGCCAGCGCCATCTCGACGATGACCTTGCGGAAGAGTTTGCCGTCGGGGTCGGGCACGTCGATCATGTTCTTGCCGATCAGCTTGGCATTGACCGGGTGCGCGACGACCTCGCCCTTGGTGTTGTACGCAAAGGCGTACAGCTCGCCCTTGTGGAAGGGGCCTTCTTTCGTGCTGATGGCCGCGAGCGTCTTCTCCGGGCCGGCCGTGCGGTGCATGGCCATCACGGCATCGACCATCTTCTGCGCGTTGGCGCGCGAGGCCTCTTCGGCACCGGCGAACGGGGCCGCCGCCAGCGACATCAGGCCGAGGAACAGAGCGCCGAGCGCACGGCGCGTGGGGACGAAGCTTGCGTTCATGGGCGTTTGCCTTTCGTGGATTTGGAAGGGTCAACGGGCGCCGGCCGGGGCCAGGTCCATCTTGAAGATCGAGACGGTGCTCACCAGCCGCTCGGATTCCTTGCGCAGCGAGGCCGCCGCCGCCGCCGCCTGCTCGACCAGGGCCGAGTTTTGCTGCGTGGCGCCGTCGATGCTCGACACGGCCTCGGTCATCACCGAGATGCCTTCGTTCTGCGAGCGCGAGGCGAGCGAGATGCGCTCGACCGTGGCGGCCAGGCTGCCGGCGGCCTCGACGATGCGGCGCATGGCCTCGCCCGCGTCGTTGGCCAGGCGCGCGCCGGCGTCGATGCGCGCCACCGAATCGGTGATGAGCCGCTTGATCTCGCTGGCGGCCGTGGCGCTGCGCTGCGACAGCGAGCGCACTTCGCTCGCCACCACCGCGAAGCCGCGACCCTGCTCGCCGGCCCGTGCCGCTTCGACGGCCGCGTTCAGCGCGAGGATGTTGGTCTGGAAGGCGATGCCGTCGATCACGCTGGTGATGTCGTGGATCTGCCGCGCTGAGCTGGTGATGTCGCCCATCACGGCCACCACCTGGTTGACGATCTGGCCGCCCTCTTCGGCCGCCTTGAACGATTGGTCGGCCAGGCGCGCGGCGTCGTCGGCGCTGCGGGTGTTGTCGCCCACGGCCGACAGCAGCTCGGCCATGTTGGCGCTGGCCTGCTGCACCTGCGAGGCCTGCTGTTCGGTGCGCGCCGACAGGTCGGCGTTGCCCTGGGCGATCTCGTGGATGGCCTGGTCGATGTGGCGCGAGGCATCGACCACGTTGCTGAGCGTGTGGCGCAGCGTTTGCACGGTGTCCGACAGCGCCTGCGCCGAGCGCGCGACCTCGTCGGAGCCGGCCACCGCGTGCATGGGCGACAGGTCGCCGACCTTCAGGCGATGCGCCGCGTCGCGGATCGACCCGACCGAGCCCAGGATGGCACGGCGCACCAGCGCCCCGACCAGCCCGGCCAGCAAGAGTCCGCCGGCCACGACGGCCAGCGTCGTCCACACGGCCACGCTGTAGGCGGTGGCGGCGGCGGTCGCGTCTTCGTGCGCATGGGCTTCCTGCGCCTCGCCGAGCGCACGCACGTCGCCGAGGATCTTGTGCAACTGGGGTTCGAGCTTGACCATCACCAGCGTGGCCAGCAGCGGGTCGGTCTCGGACAGGTCGAGCGCCTGCACGATGCTCTTCGAGAAGCTCTCGACCTGCTGCGGCAGGCCGGCCGCGCGGGCCGCTTCGTCGGCGTTGTAGAGCGGTGACCGGCTCAGCGCGCCGGTCATCTCGGCCAGCGTCTTGATGTGCGTGCCCAGGCTCTTTTGCAGCGCCTCGCACTGCTCGGCCGAGTAGTCGGAACTCTTCCACGCCAGCAGTTGGTAGGTGGTGCCTCGCACCAGCTTCACCTGGTCGGCCAGCCGCACCGTGGCGAGCACCTGCGGGTAACGCTGCTCGATGATCTGGCCGATCGCCGCATGCTGTCGGCTCAGACCCAGGTAGCAGGCCCCTCCGACCAGCATCAACAGCAACACCGCCAGGGCCGGCGCGAGCAGCAGTTTTGCGCCCAGGCCGATGTGGTTCAAGGTCTTCATACGCCCTTCCTCGTGCACACCTCCGTCGGGTCCCACTCCCTCGAAGGCGGCTTGGTTGTCAGTTCGTACCGCTGTGAGCCAGCCTTAACGGCCGAATCGCGCACAGCTTTAGGAGCCGTCAGCCAGGTGTCAGCGATTTGAGGACAACGGACCCCAAGATTCGGGGCCGGGCGTGACGGATTCCGCGTTCCACCTGGCAGATCACGTCGCGAAGGCGATAGCGCGACCGCCGCAGCCGGGCCGGGCGGCCGGCGTTTCAAGGGCCGGGGACTGGCGCGGGGGCCTCCACAGCGGGCACGCCGAAGGTGCCCGCCACGGCGTCGCAGAAGCTGCGTTCCTCGCGCAGGATGAAGCGCTGGTCCTGCGCGAAAGCGAAGTTGGCCCGGCCCTCGGCGTCGGTCTTGAGCCGGGCGCGGTAGCGCTCGTAGGCCGCGAGGCTGTCGAAGGCGATCAGGCCCCAGGCGATGTCGTTCGTGCCCTCGTGCGGCAGGAAGTAGCCCACCAGGTGCCCGCCGCAGCGCGGGATGATCCGGCCCCATCGTTCGGCATAGGCCCGGAAGGCGTCGCGCTGGAAGGGGTCGATCTGGTAGCGGATGAAACAGGTCAGGGACGGGGACGAGGCCATGTGAAGACTCCAACGGTGACAGAGGCTTCACGGTAGGGCGCAGCCCGCTCGCTACAGTTCGGCGCGAAACGAACCATGGACGGCATCGACCCGATGAAAGACGGCCCCCACATCGCGCGCATCGCCGGCCTGATCGGCGACCGCGCCCGCGCCGAGGTACTGACGGCCTTGATGGCCGACCGCGCGCTCACCGCGACCGAGCTGGCCGAGGTCGCCGGCATCACCAAGCAGACGCTGTCGGCGCACCTCGCCAAGCTGGTGGACGCCGGGCTCGTGGGCGTCGAAAGCCAGGGCCGCCACCGCTACTACCGCCTCGCCGACCCCGACGTGGCGCGCCTGCTCGAACTGCTGATGGGCGTGGCCTTTCGCAGCGGTGCGGTGCGGCTGAAGTCGAGCCCCCGCGAGCCGGCGCTGCGCACCGCGCGCGTCTGCTACGACCACCTGGCGGGCGAGCTGGCGGTCGCCGCCTACGACGCGGGCCTGAAGCGCCGCGCGCTGCAGGTCGAGGCCGGTGAATTGCGGCTCGGGCCCGCGGGCGCCGGGTGGTTCACCCGCCTGGGGCTCGATGTGGAGGAGCTGCCGCGCAGCCGCCGGCCGCTGTGCCGGGCGTGCCTCGACTGGAGCGAGCGCCGCCACCACCTGGCCGGCACGCTGGGCGCCGCGCTGCTCGACCGGCTGCTCGTGCTGCGCTGGGCGCGCCGCGACGCCGACTCACGCGTCGTGCGCTTCACGGCCGTCGGCGAACGCAACCTGCGCGCATGGGCCGAGGGCTGATCCGCCGGGTCACACCATACGGAAGCTGGCGTTCGCGCGCGCCACGCATCGCTCGCCGATCACGACACGGCACTCGGCAAAGGCCAGCGTGCGCCCGACCTTCAGCACCACCGGGTGACATTCGAGCACCTCGCCCAGCCGGCCGGTGTCGAGGAAATCGAGCGCAAGCGACACCGTCACCGCGCCCGCCTGCGTCAACCCCAGGCCTTCGCGCGCATGGCGCACGCACGACAGGCCCATCGCGTTGTCGGCCAGCGACGAGATCAGTCCGCCATGGGCAAAGCCGCGGGCGTTGCAGTGCGCCTCGCGCAGGCACAGCGCCAGTTGCACCGCGCCGGGCGTCTCGCGCGCGAACAGCGGCTCCCACGGGTCGGTGAGCGGGCTCCGGCGCGTGTGGCGGCGGTAGCCCTCAGGGAAAGCGCCCGGGGCCATGAGGCCATCGTCGCTGGCGTTGGCCAGGCTGGCGGGTGTGGGTGCGTTCATGCGCGCTTCTTCGCAGGTGCCGGCCAGGCGGCAACCCCCGACGCCTTCTTGCGCGCGGCGGCTTCGGCCTTGCGCCGCTCCAGCCAGGCGACGTGCTCGACGAGCCGCTTGCGCAGCGCGCGCTGGGCGTCGATCTCGGCGTCGACTTCGGCGATGCGTCGGAGCATGTCGCCGATCACCTCGTCGTGCGTCAGCGTGCCAGCGCGGTACCGCGGCAGCGATTCGGCCAACGCATCGAGCGAGAAGCCCAGGTCGCGCGCCATCGAGATGAACACCACCTCGCGGATGGCGCGTTCGTTGAACTCGCGGTACCCCGAGGCGCTGCGCTCAGCCTGGATCAGGCCCTGGGCCTCGTAGCGGCGCAGGCGGTGAATGGAAACGCCAGTGCGGCGTGCAAGCTCGGAGACTTTCATGCCGCAAAGGCTAGCAAGCCTCGCGCTGTGCGAGGGTTGGCCGCGCAGCCCCGCCTGGGGTCAACCCTTGATTTCGGGCGCGAAGACGGTCGCGTCGGTGATCACCGCTTCGAGCGGGTAGCGCTGGCCGGCGAGGTGGTCTTCGATGCAGCGCAGCACCAGCGTGCTGCGGTGCCGCTCGCGACTGGCGCGCAGTTCGTCGAGCGTCATCCACACAGTGCGCACGATGCCGGTGTCGAGGGCGCGTTGCGGGTCGGGTTCGCCCACCGTGCCGGCGAAGGCAATGCGAAGGTAGGTCACGTCTTCGCCGCGCGCCGGCCGCTGGTAGCGCGACAGGTACACGCCGACCAGGCTGTGCGGCGTGAAGGCGCAGGCGGTTTCTTCCAGCACCTCGCGCACCACGCCTTGCTGCGGGGACTCGCCCGGGTCCAGGTGGCCAGCCGGGTTGTTCAGGCGCAGGCCTTCGGGCGTGTGCTCTTCGACAAGCAGGAAGCGGCCGTCGCGCTCGATGACCGCGGCGACGGTGACACTGGGTTTCCAACGGCTGGACATGGGCGCGCATGGTAGCGGCGCGCCGCGGCCGGGAAAGTCGCCACCGAAACACCGTCTCGGTTCTGCATCGCAGAAGCACGAATCCGCTGCGCAGTAGGGTAATCTTGCGGACTTTTCGCGCGCCGGGCTCACCGCGTGCGCCGTTCGACCCAATTCCAGCGCCTGAGGAGGGCATCCATGTTCATCGGGGTTCCGCTCGAAACAGCGGCCGGGGAGACCCGTGTCGCCGTCACCCCTGAAACCGCCAAGAAGCTCAAGGCCCAGGGCCACACCATCCGCGTCCAGTCGGGCGCCGGGGTGTCGGCCAGCGTGACCGACGAAGCGTACGTGGCGGCCGGCGCCGAGATCACCGACCAGGCCGGCGCCTTCGGTTGCGACCTGGTGCTCAAGGTCCGCTCGCCGCTCGATTCCGAACTCTCGCTCATGAAGACCGGCAGCGCGCTGGTCGGCATGCTCAACCCCTTCGACCGCGACAACCTGCAGCGCCTGGCCGGTGCCGGCCTGACGAGCTTCGCGCTCGAAGCCGCGCCGCGCACCACACGCGCCCAGAGCATGGACGTGCTCTCGTCGCAGGCCAACATCGCCGGCTACAAGGCCGTGATGATCGCCGCCGACAAGTACCAGCGCTTCTTCCCGATGCTGATGACCGCCGCCGGCACCGTGAAGGCCGCCCGCGTCGTGATCCTCGGCGTCGGCGTGGCCGGCCTGCAGGCCATCGCCACGGCCAAGCGCCTGGGCGCGGTGATCGAAGCGTCGGACGTGCGCCCCTCGGTGAAAGAACAGGTCGAGTCGCTCGGCGCCAAGTTCATCGACGTGCCGTATGAAACGGCCGAAGAGAAAGAAGCCGCCGAAGGCGTGGGCGGCTACGCCAAGCCGATGCCGCAAAGCTGGCTCGACCGCCAGAAGGTCGAAGTCGCCAAGCGCGTGGCGCAGGCCGACGTGGTCATCACCACCGCGCTGATCCCGGGCCGCGCCGCGCCGGTGCTCGTCACCGAAGACATGGTCAAGGCGATGAAGCCGGGCTCGGTGATCGTCGACCTGGCGGCCGCGCAAGGCGGCAACTGCCCGCTGACCGAAGCCAACAAGACGGTCGTCAAGCACGGCGTCACGCTGGTCGGCGAAACCAACCTGCCGGCCCTGGTGGCGGCCGACGCGAGCGCGCTCTACGCACGCAACGTGCTCGACTTCCTCAAGCTCGTCATCACCAAGGAAGGCACCTTCAACGTGCCGATGGACGACGACATCGTCGCCGCCTGCCTGATGACGCAGGGCGGCGAAGTCAAACGAAAGTAAGCGGTACCGATATGAACAACCGAGTGATGCTGCGGGCCAAGCTGCACCGCGCCACCGTCACCGAAGCCGACCTGCACTACGAAGGTTCGTGCGGCATCGACGAAGACCTGATGGACGCGGCCAACATGGTCGAGTTCGAGCGCATCGAGCTCTACAACATCAACAACGGTGAGCGCTTCTCGACCTACATCATCAAGGCCGCACGCGGCTCGGGCGTGATCTCGTTGAACGGCGCGGCCGCACGCAAGGCGCATGTGGGCGACCTGCTCATCATCTGCACCTACGCGACGATGAGCGAGGCCAACGCCTCGACCTACAAGCCCAGCGTGGTGCTGCTCGACGAGAAGAACCGCGTCAAAGAAATTCGCAAGTTCTGATCGCAAGTTCTGAGTTGGATTCTTAAAACAGGAGAACGTCGGATGGACATCATCTCGCCGACCATCGTCAACCTCATCATCTTCGTGCTCGCGATCTACGTGGGCTACCACGTGGTCTGGACCGTGACCCCTGCGCTGCACACGCCGCTGATGGCCGTCACCAACGCCATCTCGGCCATCGTGATCGTGGGCGCCATGCTCGCGGCCGCGCTGACCGAAACGGGCCTGGGCAAGACCATGGGCGTGCTGGCCGTGGCTCTGGCCGCGGTCAACGTCTTCGGCGGCTTCCTCGTGACGCGCCGCATGCTCGAGATGTTCAAGAAGAAAGACAAGAAAGTCGCCGTGAAGGAGGGCGCCAAGTGAGCCTCAACGTCGTCACGCTGCTCTACCTGGTTGCGAGCATCTGTTTCATCCAGGCCCTGAAAGGCCTGTCGCACCCCACCACCTCGATCCGGGGCAACCTGTTCGGCATGGTCGGCATGGCCATCGCCGTGGTGACCACCGGCGCGCTGATCTGGAAGCTGGCCGAAGCCGCCAGCATCGCCCCGATGGTCGGCCTCGGCTGGGTCGTGCTGGGCCTCCTGGTCGGCGGTGCCGCCGGCACCATCATGGCCAAGCGCGTCGAGATGACCAAGATGCCCGAGCTGGTCGCCTTCATGCACAGCATGATCGGCCTGGCCGCGGTGTTCATCGCGGTCGCCGCGGCCGTCGAGCCCTGGGCCTTCGGCATCACCGCCAAGGGCGGGTTGATCCCGCACGGCAACCGGCTCGAACTCGCGCTGGGCGCGGCCATCGGTGCCATCACCTTCAGTGGTTCGGTGATCGCCTTCGGCAAGCTCTCGGGCAAGTACAAGTTCCGTTTGTTCCAGGGCGCGCCGGTCACGTTCAAGGGCCAGCACCTGCTGAACCTCGCGCTCGGCCTGGCGGCGGTGTTCTTCATCGTCGGCTACACGATCAGCGAAGCGCGCATCGATTTCTGGGCGCTGTTGGCCATCGCCTTCGTGCTGGGCGTGCTGATCATCATCCCGATCGGCGGCGCCGACATGCCGGTGGTGGTGTCGATGCTGAACAGCTACTCGGGTTGGGCCGCGGCCGGCATCGGCTTCTCGCTCAACAACAGCATGCTGATCATTGCCGGCTCGCTGGTGGGCTCGTCGGGCGCGATCCTGAGCTACATCATGTGCAAGGCGATGAACCGCTCGTTCTTCAACGTGATCCTGGGCGGCTTCGGTGGTGACGCCGGCAGCGCCGGCCCGGCCGGTGCGCAACAGCAGCGCAACGTGAAGAGCGGCAGCGCCGACGACGCGGCCTTCGTGCTCGGCAACGCCGAGACCGTGGTCATCGTGCCGGGCTACGGCCTGGCCGTCGCCCGCGCGCAGCACGCCGTGAAAGAACTGGCCGCCAAGCTCACCGAGAAGGGCATCACCGTCAAGTACGCGATCCACCCGGTCGCAGGCCGCATGCCCGGCCACATGAACGTGCTGCTGGCCGAAGCCGAAGTGCCGTACGACCAGGTCTTCGAGATGGAAGACATCAACGGCGAATTCGGCCAGGCCGACGTGGCGATCATCCTGGGCGCCAACGACGTGGTGAACCCGGCCGCGCACATCAAGGGCAGCCCGATCTACGGCATGCCGATCCTCGAGGCCTACAAGGCCAAGACCATCATCGTGAACAAGCGCTCGATGGCCGCCGGCTACGCGGGCCTCGACAACGAGCTGTTCTACATGGACAAGACCATGATGGTGTTCGGCGATGCGAAGAAGGTCGTCGAGGACATGGTGAAGGCCGTCGAGTAAGCCTCGCCCACGCCGCCCATGCAAGCCGCGCCGGTTCCACATCGGCGCGGCTTTTTTGTTGAGCCTTGCGCTTCGTCGAGAGCAACGCGCACGGAGCCGACATTCAACGCAAAGCTCGCCATGACGCCAAGGACGCCAAGAATTCAAGGGCTGCTTTCTGGGCGTCCTTGGCGTCTTGGCGTTGAATGAACCGCGACACCTCTCCGCCTACCCCACCTCATCAAAGCATCGCCCCATGAGAAAGCACCTCGCTGCCTGCCTCGGCACCCTGCTCCTCGCCATTGCATCGCCGGGTCACGCGCAGGCCGATGACGCCGCTGCGATCGCCCATGCGCGCACCGGCCTCGCGCACACGGTGAGCTACATGCGCTCGAAGCCCGAGCTGTTCGTGAAGCGCGAACCCAGGCCGCCCCGCGTCCTGAGCCCCGAGCAGCGCCGCGAACTGCGCGACCTGTGGGCGAGCTTTCAAGACCGCATGCTGATGCTCGACAACGTGAGCCGCCGCCAGGTCGAGGCCGCCGCCGGCGGGGCGGACGCGGCCGCGCGTGCGCGCGCCCTGGCGCTGCACCACGCCGCGCTGGTGTCGCGCTACCGCCACGCGCTCGACTTCATCGCGCTGACCGACGCCGACCCCACGTTGCGCATCGTGCTCGACGAACCCGTGCCCGAACTCGGCCTGCCCGGTGGCAGCTACGCGCAGTTCAAGCTGCGCTACCTCAACGCGCTGATCGCGAGCGAGTTCGCCGCCTTGTCGGCACGCCGCCAGCAGGCCGCCGCGCAGCTGAAGCAGCCCCCCGCCCTGCCCGCGCCGCTGCTCACGGCCGCGCAGGACGACGACCGCGCGCTGTGGAGGGCCGGCCGCGGCGACGGGCTCATCAACACCCTGCGCAACATGGGCCACGTGACGCAGGACACGGGCTTCAAGCTCTTCTTCCCGGTGCAGAAGGGCGTGTCCGAATGGATGGGCGACACCCGCGTGGCGCAGGGCGAACGCTTCCTCGTGCGGCCGGCGCAGATCGACAAGCTCGACGCCGTGCTGCGCCCCGGCGATGTGCTGCTGGTGCGGCGCGAGTGGTACCTGTCGAACGTCGGCCTGCCCGGCTTCTGGCCGCACGCGGTGCTGTACGTCGGTTCGCCCGAACAGCGCGCCACCTGGTTCGACACCCCCGAGGTGCGCGCCTGGCTTGTCGCGCAGGGCGCCGCCGACGGCCGCCTCGACACGCTGATGAAAAAGCGCCACCCGGCGGCCTACGACCGGTTGCTGGCCAAAGACGCCCATGGCGACCCGCACCGCGCCATCGAGGCCATCAGCGAAGGCGTGGTGCCGACCAGCCTGCCGCACGCGGCCGGTGGCGATTCGGTCGTGGTGCTGCGCCCGCGCCTGACGCCGCTCGACGTGGCGCAGACCCTGGTGGCCGCCCTTCACTACCAGGGCCGGCCCTACGACTTCAACTTCGACTTCCGCACCGACGACACGCTGGTGTGCACCGAGTTCGTGTTGAAGGCCTACGCCACGCAGACCGGCAAGCGCGGCCTGCAAATGCCGCTGCGCCCGGTGGCAGGCCGCCCGGTGACGAGCGCCAACGACATCGCCCAGCACTTCGACCAGACCTACGGGACGCCCGCGCAACAGTTCGACTTCGTCGCCTTTTTCGACGGCGACGCGCAAAAGGGTGAGGCCGTCGAGGGCGACCTCGCGCGCTTCCGCGAGAGCTGGAAGCGGCCCAAGTGGCACATCGTCACGCAGGGCATGGGCGCCCCGCGCTGAGCGTCGCCTTCAGGCCCCCGCCCATGATCTCGACGCAGTTCTTGCAATGCGCGAGCCTGCGCCGCGACACCATCGCGTCGTTTGAGGTCTACCCCTTTCACCTGCCTGCGGTGCGCGCGCTCGAACGGCTGGACTTCCACCCGAAGCTCACCGTCTTCGTCGGCGAAAACGGCAGCGGCAAATCGACCTTGCTGGAGGCCATCGCGGTGTCGCTGGGCTTCAACCCCGAGGGCGGCTCACGCAACTTCAACTTCGGCACGCGGGCATCGCACTCGGTGCTGCACCAGCACCTGCGCGTCGCCAAAGGCGTGAAGCGACCGCGTGACGGCTTCTTCCTGCGCGCCGAGAGCTACTTCAACGTCGCGACGAACATCGAAGAACTCGACGCCGCGCCGGGCCCGGGCATGCCCATCCTGCCGGCCTACGGCAGCGTTTCGCTGCACGAACAATCGCACGGCGAGTCGTTCATGGCGCTGGTGATGAACCGCTTTCGCGGCCAGGGCCTGTACCTGCTCGACGAACCCGAGGCCGCCCTCTCGCCGCAGCGCCAGCTTGCCTTGCTGGCCCGGTTGCACGCGCTGATCGAAGAGCAGTCGCAGTTCGTGATGGCCACGCATTCGCCGATCTTGATGGCGTATCCCGACGCGTGGATCTACCAGTTCACCGCCGACGGCATCGAGCGCGTCGCCTACGAAGAGACCGAGCACTACCAGGTCACGCGGCGCTTCCTGCTCGACCGGCAAGGCATGCTCGACCAGCTGTTGGCCCGCTGATCCCGGGCCGTTTGCACCCCCGCCGAGACATCTTTCCTCCCACGATTGAACGGGGACACAGAATTCTGGCCTCGGCTTCCGTCAGAATTGCGCGGTTTTGCATCAAGCAAGGGTCGCCTGCAATGGAAAAGATTTGGCTCAAGCACTACCCCCAAGGGGTCGCGGGGCAAGTGGAGACGGGGCAGTACAAGTCGTTGAACGACTTGCTGGAGGAGAGCTTCAAGAAGCACGCGGGGCGCTCGGCCTACCGCTTCATGGGCAAGAACTTCAGCTATGCCCAGATCGATGAGCTTTCGCGCGCCTTCGCCGCGTACCTGCAAGCGCAGGGCTTCGCCAAGGGCGACCGCATTGCGGTGATGATGCCCAACGTGCCGCAGTACCCGGTCGCCGTGGCCGGCATCCTGCGCGCGGGCTGTGTGGTGGTGAACGTGAACCCGCTGTACACGCCGCGCGAACTCGAGCACCAGCTGAAGGACTCGGGCGCCAAGGGCATCGTGCTGATCGAGAACTTCGCCACCACGCTCGAACAGTGCTTCGGCGCCGTGCCGACGAAGAAGGTCATCGTCACCGGCATGGGCGACCTGCTCGGCTTCCCCAAGGGCGCGATCGTCAACTACGTCGTGCGCAAGGTGAAGAAGATGGTGCCGGCCTTCAAGCTGCCCGGCGCAGTGAGCTTCAAGGACGCGCTGTCGCAAGGCCGCTCGGCCACGCTCAAGACGCCGCAGATCGGCTCGGACGACATCGCGGTGCTGCAGTACACCGGCGGCACGACCGGCGTGAGCAAGGGCGCGGTGCTGCTGCATCGCAACCTCGTGGCCAACGTGCTGCAGTCCGAAGCCTGGTACCAGCCGGCGCTGCGCAAGATCCCGAACGGCCAGCAACTGGTCACCGTGTGCGCGCTGCCGCTGTACCACATCTTCGGCTTCAACTCGAACATGATGCTGGGCCTGCGCACCGGCGCCTGCAACATCCTGATCCCGAACCCGCGCGACATCCCGGCGGTGTTCAAGGAGCTGAAGGGCCAGACCTTCCACAGCTTCCCGGCCGTCAGCACGCTTTTCAACGCGCTGGTCAACCACCCCGAGTTCAGCACCGTCGACTGGAGCCACCTGGTGATCTCGGTCGGCGGCGGCATGGCGGTGTCAAGCGCCACGGCCAAGCAGTGGCTTGAGAAGACCGGCTGCCCGATCGTCGAGGGCTATGGCCTGTCCGAGACCTCGCCGTCGATCACCTGCAACCCGACCGACAGCAACGCCTTCAGCGGCAACATCGGCATGCCGCTGCCCAACACCGAGGTCAAGCTGATCGACGACGACGGCAACGAGGTGCCCCCGGGCACGCCGGGCGAGATCGCCGTGCGTGGCCCGCAGGTGATGGCCGGCTACTGGCAGCGCCCCGACGAGACCGCCAAGACCATGACGGCCGACGGCTTCTTCCGCACCGGCGACA
Organism: Piscinibacter sp. PDB5-1; assembly: GCF_056676035.1. Lineage (NCBI taxonomy): Bacteria > Pseudomonadati > Pseudomonadota > Betaproteobacteria > Burkholderiales > Sphaerotilaceae > Piscinibacter > Piscinibacter sp. PDB5-1. The sequence continues at coordinate 47,087 of NZ_JBWVZL010000004.1, forward strand.
TCGGCACCGTGGACACGCGCGGCTTCTTCAAGATCGTCGATCGCAAGAAAGACATGATCCTGGTGAGCGGCTTCAACGTGTACCCGAACGAGGTCGAAGACGTGGTCGGCCTGATGCCCGGCGTGCTCGAATGCGCCGCGGTCGGTGTGCCCGACGCCAAGGCCGGCGAAGCGGTCAAGCTCGTGATCGTCAAGCGCGACCCGAAGATCACCGAAGCCGATGTGCGCGCGTACTGCGAGGCCAACCTCACCGGCTACAAGCGTCCGAAGCTGGTGGAATTCCGCACCGAACTGCCGAAGACCAACGTCGGCAAGATCCTGCGGCGCGAACTGCGCGACAAGGCCTGAGCAGCCCACCCGGCCCCGCCCGCGGCGGGGTTCGGGGCCGGCCCTGCGGCGCGTCGCCCATTGGGTTGACGCGCTGCACAAAGCACCGCAGCATGGCCCCCCACTGAACTGGGGGGAACCACACGGTGATCTGGACCAAGACCGAGGCAGGGCGCACGGAAATCCAAGCCAAGGCGCTCATCAAAGAGCGCGCCCAACGCAACCTGCTGGTGCTCATCGACGGGCACAAGAGCGAAGAGATGCTGCTGGGCGCCATCGCCGGCATCACGCCCGATGACTTCACCTGGCTCGAATCGCTGGGCTTGATCGAACCCCTGAGCGAACCCGAGAGCCGCTCGCCCGCGCGTGCGGCAGCCCCCAGTGCGGCGGCCGCCCCGCCGCCCCCGGCCCCACCGACCGACTACGCCCACTTCACCGAGGCGCTGACGCAGATGATCTCGAAGGAACTCGGCCTGCGCGGCTTGCCGCTCACGCTGGCACTTGAGAAAGCCTCGACCCCGCAAGAACTGCGCGACGTGGCCGAGCGCGTGCTCGACAAGCTGAAAGAGCGCAAGGGCGAGGCCGTCGCCGAAGCGGCGCGCCGCACCCTGTTCGGTGGTTGAGGCGATGGTCTTTTCCGCCGAACGGCCGCTGGCGATCAGCAGCCCGATGCACGAAGAGCTGCGCGCGCTGCTGCCGCTGGTCGAAGACGTGCGCCGCGTGCCGCTGGCCGGGCGCGAATTTCACCTCGGCCACATTGCGCGCCAGCCGGTGGTGCTGGTGCTCTCCGGCATCGGCAAGGTCGCCGCCGGTGCCACCACGGCGCTGCTGCTGTCGCACTTCAACGCCGGCGCGGTGGTGTTCACCGGTGTGGCCGGCGGGCTGGGCGCCGGCGTGAGGGTGGGTGACATCGTCGTGGCCGACGCCCAGGCCCAGCACGACATGGACTGCTCGCCGCTCTTTCCGCGCTTCGAGGTGCCGCTCACCGGCACGACCCGCTTCGCCACCGACGCCGCGCTGAGCGCCGAACTGCACGCCGCCGCCGCACGCGTGATCGACAGCGCCGAGCGCTTGATCGGCCGCGCGCACCTGAACGACTTCGGCATCACCACGCCGCGGCTGCACACCGGCCTCATCGTCAGCGGCGACCGCTTCGTCTCGACGGCCGCCGAGAGCCGTGCGCTGGTGCAGGCGCTGCCCGACGCGCTGGCGGTCGAGATGGAAGGCGCCGCCGCTGCGCAAATCTGCGCCGATTTCGGCCGGCCCTTCGCGTCGCTGCGCACCGTGTCCGACCGGGCCGATGACGACGCGCATGCCGACTTCTCGCGCTTCATCGTCGAAGTCGCCAGCGTCTACACCCGGGCTGTCGTGCACGACTGGCTCGCCGCGCGCTGATGCCGCGGCTGTATGTCGAGGCGGCGCTGGCCGCCGGCGCCGCGTTCGATCTGCCGGAGGGGCCCTCGCGGCACGCCCAGGTGCTGCGCCTGCAACCGGGCGCCGCGCTGACGCTGTTCAACGGCGCAGGCGGTGAGTGGTCCGCCCAAGTCACGCAGATGGGCCGCAAAACGGTCACGGTGGACGTGCTCGCGCACGACCCCATCGAGCGAGAGCTGCCCGTGCAGGTGACGCTGGCGATGGGCATGCCGGCCAACGACCGCATGGACGCGCTGGTCGAGAAGGCCACCGAGCTGGGCGTGGCGGCGATCCAGCCGCTGCTGACCGAACGCTCGGTGCTTCGCCTGAGCGGTGAGCGCGCCGACAAGCGCGTCGAACACTGGCGCGGCGTGGCCATCGCGGCGGCCGAGCAGAGCGGGCGCACGCGCGTGCCGCGCATCGCGCCGATCCGCCCGCTGTCTGACTGGCTGCGCGACGCGGCGCCCACCGAAGGCAATGCGCGTTGGCTCTTGAGCCTGACCGGGGCCGAACCGCTGGCGCGAGCGCTGGCCGCGGTGGGCCCGTCCGTCACGGTGCTCAGCGGCCCCGAAGGTGGCCTCGCCCCGGCCGAAGAGGCGCTCGCCCGGACCGTCGGCTTTGTCGGCGTCGGCCTGGGCTCCCGCGTGCTGCGGGCCGACACGGCCCCGCTCGCGGTGCTGGCGAACGTGTCCCTGCGCGACTCGTTGGTGCTGCCTTAGGGGGTTTGCGCCCGTGACGCCGGCGTATGCTGGCTCGCCCCCGCACTGGCACGGGGCGCATCGGGAGACAACGCATGACGGCGACCGACACCTATGCCCTGGCTGGGGCGCTGGCACTGGGCGCCCTGGGCCTGCTGCACGGGCTGGTGTGGCGGGTGCAGCGCGAGCGCTGGGCCGCGTGTTTCGCGGTGGGCTTCATGGCTGCCGCCCTGGTCTATGCCTTCGACGAGCACACGCGCCCGCAGGGCGACCTGCCCAACGTGTATTCGGGGGTCGTGGCCCTGCTGCTGGTCACGCTGACCACGCTGGGCCTCATCGACTACTTCAGCATCACGGGGCGCGCCGCAAAGCGGTTGGCCGCGGGGGTGCTCGGCACCTCGGCCGTCATGACGGTGCTGATGGCCTTGGGCGCGGTGAACCGCCTGACGGCGTTTGCGGTTTACGGGGCCCTGCTCGGGGTCCAGGGGCTGATGGCCTGCCATGCCATGCGGGCCGAGCCCCGCAGCGGGCACGGGCTGGTGGCGGCGACCTTGCTGCTGTACCCCGGGGTGATTGGTGCGGCCGCGCTGGGCTGGCTGCCCGTGCCCCTGCTGAGGTACCTGCTGATCGTGCCCACGGCGGCGGTCGGTGCCACCGTGCTGACGACCGGCCTGCTGCGTGCCCACCGCCGCGCCCAGGCCGAGCTGCAAGGTCGGCAGGCCGCCGAACAGGCCCTGCAGGCGCTGAACGAATCGCTCGAACAGCGCGTCGCGCAGCGCACCGCCGAACTGCACGAGGTGGTCCTTGCGCTGGAAAGCTTCAACCGCAGCGTGTCGCACGACCTGCGCGGACCGCTCGGCGGCATCGCCGGCGTGTCACGGCTGGCCGCCGAGGCGCTCGCCCGCGACGACCGCAGCACCGTTCAGCGCATGCTGGAGGTCATCGCCACCCAGGCCGACAGCTCGGCCAAGCTGGTGGGCGCCCTGCTGGCGCTGGCGCGCGTGGGCGATGTGCCGCTGCGTGCGCAGCCCGTCGACCTGGACGTCTTCGTGCGCGACACGCTGGAGCAAATGCGCCTGGCCGACCCCGAGAGCAGGCCGCCGCCGGTCACCGTGCAGACCCTGCCGCGTGTGCATGCGGACCCGGACCTGCTGCGCCAGGTCGTCGTCAACCTCGTGGGCAACGCCATGAAGTTCACCCGCGACAGCCACCCGCCGCGCATCGAGGTCGGCGCCCTGCAAACGACCAACACCCCCGGCAGCGAGCGCATCCTCTTCGTGCGCGACAACGGCGTGGGCTTCGACATGGACGAGGCCACGCAGCTGTTCCAGCCCTTCAGGCAACTGCACGGCCCGCAACGCGCGCAGGGCCACGGCGTGGGCTTGAGCATCGTCAAGCGCATCGTCGAACGCCACGGCGGCAAGGTCTGGGCCGAATCCGCCCGCAACCACGGCGCCACCTTCTACTTCAGCCTGCCGGCCTGAGCCGTGCCCCGGCCGACCCGCGCAATTTGTCGACCCCGTCACGCGCAAGCCTCACCTGTGGTCTCACCCGCGCGGAACGACGCCTCGTGTCCCTGGGCATCGGCGTATGCTGATCGGCCTCACGCTGTGCGGGCCCTGGGGACGTGGTGATGCAGGCGGTCGAAGGTTATGCCTTGGTGGGGCTGTTGGCGCACGCTGCGCTGGCCTTGCTGTTCGCAGCGGTCTGGCACGCCGAGCGGGCCCGTTGGGCCGCCTGCTTCGGCGGGCTGTTCGCCATCCTGACGCTGATCTTCCTGTTCGACACCCAATGGCGACCCATCGGCCTGCGCCCCCACCCCGCGCCCCTGTCGCTGGGCATGGTGGGCGCGGCGCTGACAGCGCTCGGGCTGATCGACCTGCTCGCCCCGCCACGGCGCCTGCGCCGGGTGCTCAACGCACTGGCCATGGCCTGGCCGGCAGCACTGTGGTTGGCGGTGCAGGCAGGCAGCGGCACGGGCCCGCTGGTCCTGGGCCTGGCGTTCTTCTTCGCATCACTCGCGGTGCTGGTGCTGTGGTCCGCCTGGCGACAGCGCGACGCGCGCTTGCTGCTGATCTTCGTGGTGTTCGCGATGTACCCCACGGTCTTCGGCATCTCGGCCGCGGGCCTCATCCCGACCGGCCTGCTGCGCTATGCCGCCGCCGTGCCCACGCTCGCGCTGGGCATGACGGTGCTGACGCTGGGCCTGTTGCGCGCGCACCGCCGCGGACAGGATGAACTGCAGCGTCGCGAAGCCGCCGAGCAGGCCTTGCAGGCGCTGAACGAATCGCTCGAGCAGCGCGTGGCGCAACGCACGACCGAGTTGCGCGAGATGGTCGAGGGGCTGGAAAGTTTCAACCGCAGCGTCTCGCACGACCTGCGCGGGCCGCTCGGTGGCATCGCCGGCGTGGCGCGCCTGGCGCGTGACGCACTCGCGCGGCGCGACCTGGTGAGCGCCGAGCGCATGCTCGATGTGATCACCACCCAGGCCGACTCGTCGGCCAAGCTCGTGGCTGCGCTGCTGGCGCTGGCGCGGGTGGGCGACGTGCCCCTCGCACCACGCCGGGTGGACCTCAACAGCTTCGTGCGCGACACGCTGGAGCAAATGCGCCAGGCCGACACCGCCCCCACGCCGGACTGGCCGGTGACGGTCGAGGCCCTGCCCGCCGTGCGCGCCGACCCCGACCTGCTGCGGCAGGTGCTGATCAACCTGGTGGGCAACGCGCTGAAGTTCTCGCGCGAGACCGAGCACCCGCAGGTCGTGGTGGGCGCGCTCGGCCCCGAGCAGGCCCCGGCCCAGGCCCACCGCGGCGAGCAGGTCGTCTACGTGCGCGACAACGGCGTCGGCTTCGACATGAAAGACTCGGAGCGGCTCTTCGCCCCGTTCGAGCGCCTGCACAGCGCGCAGCGCTTCCAGGGGCACGGCGTGGGCCTGAGCATCGTCAAGCGCATCGTCGAACGCCACGGTGGCACGGTGTGGGCCGAGTCCGCACCCAACAGCGGCGCGACCTTCTACTTCAGCCTGCCGGCCTGAACGGCACGGCCTTCGGCCGGGTCAGGCCTTCGGCGAACCCGCCACCAGGTCGAATCGGAACAGGCGGCATTCGATCGGGCCGTTCCACATCGGCACGCGGCGGCTTTCTTTCAGGCGCATCGCGCCGGGCAGCTTCATGTCGGGGCTCAGCACCCACGCCGTCCAGCCCGCCGGGTGCTGCGTGTAGGCGCGCTTCCAGTGCGTGGCCAGGCGCGGAAAGAAGTCGTCCGGCGTGTCGCGGTCTTGCGCCGACGGCCGCGCCGCCTTGCCCGCCACGTCGATGCGCTCGCCATAGGGCGGGTTCAGGATCAGCGTGCCCGGCAGGTCGGCCGGCAGCGTGGGCGCCGGGCGCTCCAGCGCATCGCCCCCGTTGAACTGGATCGCCTGCTCGACGCCCGCGCGCTGCGCATTGCGCCGCGCGAAATCAACCATGCGAAACGCGATGTCGCTGGCGTGGATGGGCACCGCGCTCGGGCGGACGCGCGCCTGCGCGTGGCTCTTCAGGCGCTGCCACTGCGCGCGCATGTTGGCGTCGCTGAACGGCAGCTGGCGCTCGAACGCGAAGCGGCGTTTCAGGCCCGGCGCGATGTCGCACGCGATCTGCGCGGCCTCGATGGCCAGCGTGCCCGAGCCGCAGCAGGGGTCGTGCAAGGCGCCGCCTTCTTGCGGCGTGCCGCGCCAGCCGGCGGCGGCCAGCATCGCGGCGGCCAGCGTTTCTTTCAGCGGCGCATCGCCCTTGTCTTCGCGCCAGCCGCGCTTGAACAGCGGCTCGCCCGAGGTGTCCACGTACAGCGACGCCCGCTCGGGCCCCAGGTGCAGCACCAGCGGCAGGTCGGGCCGGTGCGTGTCCACACTCGGGCGCTCGCCGGTCGCCTCGCGCATCACGTCGCAGACACCGTCCTTGATGCGCAGCGCGGCGAAGTTCAGGCTCTTGAGCGGGCTGCGCTGCGCGGTGGTGTCGACCTTGATCGTGTGCTGCGGGGTGATCCACTGCGTCCAATCGACCCCGCAGGCCAGGTCGTACAGATCGTTCTCGGCGAAGTACGGCCCCTCGGCCACCTCGGCCAGCACCCGCTGCGCGAGACGGCTTTCGAGGTTGAGCTGCATCACCTCGTCCGGCCCGCCTTCGAGCGACACCCCGCCGCGCGCGGCATGCACCGGCACCTCGGGCAGGATGCGCCGGACTTCATCGGCCAGCAGCGATTCAACGCCAGCGGCGCACGGGAGGAAGAGGGGCAAAGGCATGCCGGCATTGTCGCCGCTGGCCTTGCCCCCGCCAGCTCAGCGCCCGTACCGCGCCTCGATGCTCGCCGAGCCCAGCCGGTTCATCGTCAGGTAGAAGCCGACCATCGCGGCGCTCGCGCCGGCGGGTGGGTCGATCGCCTCGACCTTCAGCGCATGCACGGTGAACACGTAGCGGTGCGGCTTGTCGCCAGCGGGCGGGCAGGCGCCGCCGAAGCCGGGCGTGCCGTAGTCGGTGCGGCCTTGCACGGCGCCCGCAGGCAGGCGCGGGGCCTCGGCCGCGCCGGCACCGACCGGCACGCCGGTGGTCGAAGCCGGCAAGTTGTAGACGACCCAGTGCCACCAGCCCGAGCCGGTGGGCGCGTCGGGGTCGTAGGCGGTGATGGCGAAGCTGCGCGTGCCGGCGGGCGGGTTCTTCCATTCGAGCGCGGGCGAGCGGTTGCCGCCCTGGCAACCGAAGCCGTTGAAGACCTGCTCGCTGCCGAGCGTGCCGCCGGGGCTGAACTGCGGGCTGGTGACGGTGAAGCCTTCGGCCTGCGCCACGGGGGCCGCCACGAGCTGGGCGATCAGGGCAAGGGCGGCAAGGGCGGGACGCATCGGGGGCAAGGGCATGGCGATCTCCTGTCGAGGTGATGGAGCCACCATGCTGCCGTCGGCAGGCCCGCCGCCCTAGCCTGCGAGCGCCAAGTCTTGTGCCGCAGCGTTCATCCCGGGCCGCAACTCATTCGGCGCAAGGCCGAAGCGCGACTTGAACGCCGCGCTGAAGCGGCTGTGCGATTCGTAGCCGCAACGCGCAGCGATTTCGCCGATCGGCCGGTCCGTCGTCTGCAGCAGGCCGAGCGCGGCCTCCAGGCGCACCTCGCGCACCAGTTCGCCGGCGGTGATGGCTTCGTCGGCGAGGCGGCGGCGCAAGGTGCTCGCGCTCATCGCGAAGGCCTCGGCCAGCGCCTCGACCGTCCAGTCGGCTTCGAGGCGGTTGGCGACGACTGCCCGCACGCGGTCGGCCCAGCCGCGCGTCTGGCCGGGCGCGAAGCACCAGCCGCGTTCGGCCAGCACCAGCAGCAGTTCGTGCAGACGGTGCCGCGCCACGGCAGGCGACACGCCCGAGGTCGCGTCGAGCGCACGCGCGCTGCGGGCGAAGGTGTCGGCGAGCTCGTCGTCCGCTCGCAGGCGCACCGCGTCGTGCACGTGGCGGGCGCGGGCGGCTTCGGGCCGGGCCGCGAAGGCCTGCACCTCGTCGGGGCCGGGCACGAGGACGAGCGCACGGTAGTGGCCGTCGGGCGCCGGGTCGTTGACCACGTCCCATTGCCGGCCGCGCGGCAGCACGAACAACTCACCGCGCTGCCAGTGGCGTTCGCCCTCGGGGCCGAGCAGGGTCTTGGTGCCGGACTGCACCCAGCCGATCACGTCTTCGCGGATCGCCAGCGTCTTGAGCCGGTAGCGCACCGAGGTGGCGAACAGGGCGGAGGCCGCCGCGCGGGTCTGGCTCACGGGGACACCCTCTCAGCGCGCAGCCACCGGTGCCCCGCTCACAGCGCCCGGCGCAGGTTGGCCGGCGCGATCTTGAGCGCTTCGCGGTACTTGGCCACCGTGCGGCGCGCCACCTGGATGCCCTGCTCTTCGAGCATGTGGCTCAACTGGCTGTCGGACAGCGGCTTGGCCGCGTCTTCGGCCGCCACCAGCTGCTTGATGAGTGCGCGCACCGCCGTGCTCGACGCGTTGCCGCCGGCGTCGGTGTTGAGCGACGAGCCGAAAAAGTACTTCAGTTCGAAGGTGCCGTAGGGCGTGGCCATGTACTTGGCCGTGGTGACGCGCGAGATGGTCGATTCGTGCAGGCCCAGCTCATCGGCAATCTCGCGCAGCACCAGCGGCTTCATCGCGATCTCGCCGTGCGTGAAGAAGCTCTTCTGCCGCTCGACGATGGCCTGCGACACGCGCTGGATGGTGTCGAAGCGCTGCTGGATGTTCTTCATGAACCAGCGTGCCTCTTGCAGGCGCGAGCTGAGCGCCGAGCCGCCGGAGCCACGCGAGCTGCGGATGGCCTGCGCGTACAGGTCGTTGATGCGCAGCTTGGGCATCACGTCGGGGTTGAGCACGACCTTCCAGTTGCGGCCCGACTTCTGCACGATCACGTCGGGCACGACGATGTTGGCCTCGGCGCGCGTGAAGGGCCGGCCGGGCTTGGGTTCGAGCTGCACGATCAGCACCTGCGCGGCCTTGATCAGCTCTTCGTCGGCGCCGGTGGCGGCCATGAGCTTCTTCATGTCGCGCTTGGCGAGCAGGTCGAGGTGGCTCTTGCAGATCAGGATGGCGATCGCCTGCGCCTCGTCGCGCGGCAAGGCGCGCAGTTGCAGCACCAGGCATTCGGGCAGGTTGGACGCGCCGACGCCGATGGGCTCCATGTTCTGCAACCACTTGAGCGCGCAGCGCAGGCGATCGACCAGGTCTTCGCGTTGCGCGAGGCTGTCTTCGTCTTCGCCCGGCACCAGCTCGGCGGCGATCGCTTCGAGCGAATCGGCCAGGTAGCCGTCTTCGTTCAACGATTCGATCAGCACGTGCACGGCCGCTGCGTCTTCGGGGCTCAGCCGCATGCCGAGCAACTGGCGGCGCAGGTGCTCTTGCAGGCTTTCGCCGACCGGGTTGCGGTCTTGCGGATCGAAGTCGTCGTTGTCGTTGTTGCCGCTGCCGGACGAGGGCGTTTCGCGGATGCCATCGAAGTCGTCGCGCTCGGTGCCGTTCTCCCAGTCCTCGCGCTCGGTGGCGCCGAACTCAGCCGCATCGACGCCGGCCGGCTCGTCGCCATCACCGCTGCTGGTGCTGTCGTTCGCGTGATCGACCTCGCGCTCGGCGTTGCGCTCGGCCGGCAGCAGCCGCTCGGCCAGCGGCTCGAAGGCCGGGCTGCCGTCGTCATCGGTTTCGAGGAACGGGTTCTGCTCCAGCATCTGCTCGACCTCTTGGTGGAGTTCGAGCGTCGAGAGCTGCAACAGGCGGATCGACTGCTGCAGCTGCGGCGTCAGCGCGAGATGCTGCGAGAGGCGGACCTGCAACGATGGTTTCATCGTGCAGCCTCGATCAACGCGAGGGCCGCAGCGCCGGGCCGCCCCCAAGCAGCGGCCCCATCCCCTCGGGGGATCGGATCGCCAGGGTTGAGACGAGGGGTGAGATAAGGGGCCGTCATCTCACATCCGGAAGTTTTCGCCGAGGTACACCTTGCGCACATCGGGGTTCTCGACGATCTCGGCGGGCGTGCCTTCGGCCAGCACCTCGCCCTCGCTGATGATGTAGGCGCGGTCGCAGATGCCCAGCGTCTCGCGCACGTTGTGGTCGGTGATCAGCACGCCGATGCCACGGCTCTTCAGGAAGCTGATGATTCGCTGGATCTCGATCACCGCGATCGGGTCCACGCCCGCGAAGGGCTCGTCGAGCAGAATGAACCTCGGCTGCGTCGCCAGCGCGCGGGCGATCTCGACCCGCCGGCGCTCGCCGCCCGACAGCGCCGGGGCCGGGCTGTTGCGCAGCTTCTCGATGCTCAGGTCGTGCATCAGGCCCGACAGCAGCTTGTCGATCTGCTCTTTGGGCAGCGGCTTGCCGTCGGGGCCGCGCTGCAGTTCGAGCACCGCGCGGATGTTCTCTTCGACGGTCAGCTTGCGAAAGATCGACGCCTCTTGCGGCAGGTAGCTCAGGCCGAGCCGCGAGCGCTGGTGGATCGGCAACCGCTCGGCACGCTGCCCGGCGATGCTGATCTCGCCGGCGTCGGCGCGCACCAGGCCGACGATCATGTAGAAGCTGGTGGTCTTGCCGGCGCCGTTCGGGCCCAAGAGGCCCACCACCTCGCCGCCATCGACGGCCAGGCGCACGTTCTTCACCACCTTGCGCGAGCCGTAGCTCTTTTGAAGGCCCTGGGCCTCCAGCCGGTTCGGCGCCGCCGTCATCGGCCACCCCCGGCCTGCGATGCGCTCTGCGCGGCCGCTTCGGCCGCCGCGGCCGTCCCCTCGCGGGGCGACAGCACGGCGCGCACGCGGCCGGTGGGGTTGCTGGGCGTGGCCGCGGCGGCCCCGCCCGAGACGGTGAACACCTCAGCGGTGTTGTCGTAGGTGATCAGCGCGCCGCTCACCTCGTCGGCCACCGCCTCGCCGCGCAGGCGGCGCACCTGCGCCTTGCCCACGAACTTCACGGTGTCGCCCTTGCTGTCGTATTCGAGCCGGGCGGCTTCGCCTTCGATGAACTCGTTGACGCCTTCGCGCTTCTGGCGAAACTTCGCCGGCTGCTCGGGCGTGCCGGTGGCAATCGCGATCTGGTAGCCGTCGGGCGTTTCGCGCACTTCGATGCGCTGCGCGCGGATGGACATCGTGCCCTTGAGCACCACCACGTCACCGCTGAACACGACGACCTGGTTCAGCAGGTCGATCTTGCCGGGCTGGTTGGACTCGACCTCCATCTTCTTGAGGCGGTCGGCGCGCTCGGCCTGGGCCGGCGCCACCGCACCGAACACGGCCAAGGCGGCGCCCAGTGCTGCAACGCAGCAACGACTTGACAAGAGGGAGGAAATGAGGGTCTTCATTGCGGCACGAAACTTGCAGGCCATTCTAGCCCACAGGCGTGGCCGACCGCAGGGGAAATCTCACATCCGGCGGGCGAATCCGCCGGTGAGGTCACCCCGACGGACGCCGTCCAACGCCGGGGTGATGAGCGGCACCTGCTGACGAGGCGCCGCGTCAAGCGAGGGGGCTCAGCCCTTTTTCTCGCGCAGGGCGCGCTGCACCAGCACATCGGCCACCTGGAGCGAGCGCTCCGGCGAGCCGGCCATCTGGCCCGAGGTCAGGTAGCGGCCGTTGATGCCCAGGGCCGGCACGCCTTCGATCTTGTACGCGTCGGCCAATTGCGAGGCCTGGCGGGCCTTGGTCTGCACCGAGAAGCCGTTGAACAACTCCATGAAGCGGGCGCTGTCGAGGCCGTTCTTGCCGATGAACGCGGCAATCTCTTCGGGCTTGTCGAGGCGCTGGCGCTCGCTGTGCATCGCATAGAACACGCGACGGTGCATGGCGTCGAGCTTGCCCATGGCTTCGAGCGCGAAGTAGAGGCGTTGGTGGATGCCGTGCGGGTTTTCGCGGAAGGCCACCGGGCTGCGGCGGAAGGCCACGTTGGCCGGCAGCTTCTTGACCCACTCTTCGAGCGCGGGCTCGAAGGCGTTGCAGTGCGGGCAGCCGTACCAGAAGAACTCGACCACATCGATCTTGCCGGCGGGCGACGACACCGGCGCGCCGGGGTTCACGCGCACGAAGTCCTTGCCCTCTTGCGGGCCCTGGGCGAGGGCCGCGAACGGCGCCATCAGCGCGGTGCCGCCGAGGCCGAGGCCGGTGAGTTGCAACGAGAAATCGCGACGGTTCATGGGGTCAGTCCTGCAAGTGGGTTCGGGGTTTCCGAGTCGGGCCGGGGCACAAAGTTCAGGCCCCGCGGCCCGGGTTGCTTACGGTTGCTTTTGCACGCGCACCAGGTCGGATTCGATGCTGGCGCCGTCGAGCTTTTGCTTGGCCGCGCCCGCCGCGTCTTTCGAGTCGAACGGCCCGACGCGCACGCGGTACCAGGTGCGGCCCGCCTGTTCGCGTTCGGTGATCTTGGCGCTCAAGCCCATCATCGCGAGCTTGGCGCGCTGCTGTTCGGCCTCTTCGGACCGGGCATACGCACCGGCCTGCACAAAGTACGTGAACGGATCGGCGGTCGATCCGGTGGACACGGGTGCCGACGCGATGGCCCCGGGTTTGTCCGCCAGGATGGCGGCGGGGTCGCGCGTGCTGGCCGCGGCACTGGCGGGTGCGGTCGCGGCCGAGGCCGGGACCGAGGCCGAGGGCAGCGGCGGGATCACCCCGCTGGCCGTGCCCGAGGGCTTGGCCGGGTTCTTGCCGTACAGGGCCGAGTTCGGGTCCCAGTTCTTGTTGCGCTCGGTCTCGGCGGCGTCTTGCTCAGGGGTGCGCTGCGGCACCTTGTTGACGAAGGGGATGGGCACCTTCGAGATGTAGAGCGCCACACCGAGCGCCAGCGCCAGCCCGATCAACAGGCCGACAACCATGCCGAGAAAAAACCCGCCGCGTTGGTTCTTCTTCATTCCGTCTCCGTCACATCTTCTCGGGGGCGCTCACACCCAGCACGGCCAGGGCGTTGCGCAAGACCTGCCGGGTTGCCGCCAGCAGGGCCAGCCGGGCGCGCGTGAGTTCCGCGTCGTCCTCGACCAGAAAACGTTCGGCGGCATAGTAACTGTGGAAGGCACCCGCCACGTCACGCAGGTAGAAGGCGATGTCGTGCGGCGCGAGGCCCGCGGCCGCGCCCGCCAGCACGGCCGGAAACTCAGCCAGCTTGAGCATCAGCGCCGCCTCGGTCGGCGCCGCCAGCAGCGCGAGGTTCGCGCCTGACAGGCCGGCCACATCGCCGCCCTTGTCGCTGGCCCAGTCGCGCAGCACCTTGCTGAGGCGCGCATGCGCGTACTGCACATAGAACACCGGGTTCTCGTCGTTCTGCTTCAGCGCGAGGTCCACGTCGAACACGAACTCGGTGTCGGCCTTGCGGCTGATCAGGAAGAAGCGCACCGCGTCCTTGCTGGTCCACTCGATCAGGTCGCGCAGGGTGACGTAGCTGCCGGCGCGCTTGGAGATCTTGACCTCTTCGCCGCCCTTCATCACCGTGACCATCTTGTGCAGCACGTAGTCGGGGTAGCCCTCGGGGATGCCCTGATTCACTGCCTGCAGACCGGCGCGCACGCGGGCGATGGTGCCGTGGTGGTCGCTGCCCTGGATGTTGATGGCCTTCGTGAAGCCGCGCTCGTGCTTGGCGAGGTGGTAGGCCACGTCGGGCACGAAGTAGGTGTAGGTGCCGTCGGACTTGCGCATCACGCGGTCCTTGTCGTCACCGTAGTCGGTGCTGCGCAGCCACAGCGCGCCGCCGTCTTCGAAGGTCTTGCCGGCGTCGATCAGGCGCTTCACCGTCTGCTCGACACGGCCGCTCGAATACAGGCTCGATTCGAGGTAGTAGTTGTCGAAGCGCACGCCGAAGGCTTGCAAATCGAGGTCTTGCTCGTGGCGCAGGTAGGCCACGGCAAACTGGCGGATGCCGTCGAGGTCGTTCGCGTCACCCGACGCGGTGAACTCGCGGTCGTCGGCCTTGACGGTCTTCTTCGCCATGAAGTCGGCGGCGATGTCGGCGATGTAGTCGCCGTTGTAGGCCGACTCGGGCCAGGCCGCGTCGCCCGGCTTCAGGCCGTCGATGCGCGCTTTGGTCGATGCAGCCAGCGTGCCGATCTGCACGCCCGCGTCGTTGTAATAGAACTCTCGCGTGACCGCGAAGCCCTGCGTCTCGAAGAGGTTGCAGATCGCGTCGCCCAAGGCGCCCTGGCGGCCATGGCCCACGTGCAGCGGGCCGGTCGGGTTGGCCGAGACGAACTCGACCAGCACCTTGTTGTCGGCCTGCGTGGGCTGGCGGCCGAAGGCGTCGCCAGCGGTCAGCACTTCGCGCACGACGGCCTGCTTGGCGGCGGCCTTCAGGCGCAGGTTGATGAAGCCGGGGCCGGCGATCTCGAGCGCATCGACCCACTGCTGCACGGCCGGCTGCGCGTTGAGCGCGTCGATCAGCGCCTGGGCCAGTTCGCGCGGGTTCTTCTTGAGGGGCTTGGCGAGCTGCATGGCCGCCGTGACGGCGAAGTCGCCATGTGCCGCTTGTTTGGGCAGTTCGACGGCCGCCGGCAGCGTGCTGCCGGGGCTGACCTGGGCGATGGCTGCGGCCAGCGCATGCAGCAGGTCTTGTTTGGCTTGGATCATGGCGCGCGATTCTAAGTGGGGGTCTGATGCACACCCGGGGCCTGCGGCACGCTGGTACGGGGCGGTCCCAAGCCCCGGATAAGCACGTGGTTTCGTGCGTTACTTGGCAAGCACAGCGCGGTGCGCAGTGCCAAGATGGCCTCCCCGATCTTGTGCACTTCATGTCTTCGCCCGTCGCCAGCCCACCCCCGTTTTCGCCCCCCGGTGCCCTGCCACTGCCTGCGCAGATCGGCAAGTACCCGGTCTTGCGCCGCCTGGGCGAAGGCGCGACGAGCGAGGTCTTCCTGGCGCGCGACGAATTTCACCAGCGCGACGTGGCCATCAAGCGCGTGCGCGCCGGGGCCATCAGCGACCCGAACGACGGGCGCTACTTCGAGCGCTTCTTCGCCGCCGAAGCGGCGCTGGTGGGCCGCCTGCAGCACCCGAACGTGGTGCAGATCTTCGACGCGGTGGCCGACCCGGTCGAGCCCTACCTCGTCATGGAATACGTGCCCGGCAACACGCTGCGCCCGTACTGCCGCGCCGACCAGCTGCTGCCGCTCGAACTGATCGTCGAGATCGGCTTCAAGTGCGCGATGGCGCTGGGCTACGTGTACCGCCAGGGGCTGATCCACCGCGACGTGAAGCCGGCCAACCTGCTGGCCGTGGTGCAGAACGGCAACGTCACCGACGTGAAGATCAGCGACTTCGGCAGCGTGCTCAACATGTCGGCCGAGACCACGCAGGTCTACCGCGTGGGCTCGCTGACCTACATGGCGCCCGAGCAGCTCGACGGCGCGCAGCTCGACTGCCGCGCCGACATCTATTCGCTGGGCGCCGTGCTGTACCACCTGATCGCCGGGCGGCCGCCCTTCGATGCGAACACGCAGCCGGCGATGATGAACCAGATCTACACCGCCAAGCCGCCGCTCTTGAGCACGCTGCGCGCGGGCGTGGGCCCGGGGGTGGACGAGGTCATCCTCACCGCGCTCGAAAAACACCCCGACGACCGCTACCCGAACTGGGACGAGTTCGCGCACGCGCTGTCGGGCCTGATCGTGCGGCAGCAGGTGCCGCGCGGGCACATCCAGGGCGTGCTCGATTCCGAGCGCTTCAACACGCTGCGCACGCTCGACTTCTTTTCGAGCTTCGGCGACGTCGAGATCTGGGAAGTCGTGCACCGCGCCAAGTGGCAGCGCCACTACGACGGCCACGCGCTGTACCGCAAGGGCGAAGAAGGCCGCACCTTCCACATCATCGCCAGCGGCGAGGTCGAGGTCTTCCGCGACGGCAACAAGGTCGCGCAGCTGGGCGCCGGCACCTCGGTGGGCGAGATGGCCTACCTCGCGCCCAGCGCCGAGCTGCGCCGCCACAGCACCGACGTGATCGTCACGCAGCCCACCACCACCATCTCGTTCACCCCCGAGACGCTGGCGCAGGTCAGCCCGAGCTGCCGGCACCTGTTCGACGAGGCCTTCATCCGCGTGCTGGTGCGACGCCTGCACGCCGCGCACGAAGCGCTGGCGCACCCACGGCGCATCCTCTGAACTGCCGGCGCACGGCCCTGACACGCCTGGTTTCTTGATCGCGGTCAGCCGGCGCGGTCTGCGGCGCGTTGCTGCCTTGTCGGTGCGCGCAAGCCCATGCTTCAATCGCACGCCGATGCCGTTCGCAACCCTTCAGGAGAACCCATGAAAAAGCTCGTTTCAATGCTGGCCCTGTCTGCTTTCTGTCTGGGCGCCGCGCATGCCCAGGCCCCGGCCGCCGCCGCCTCGGCCCCCGCCAAGGCCCCCACTGCACAGCAAAACAAGATGGCCACCTGCAACAAGGATGCGGGTGAGAAAAAGGGCGACGAGCGCAAGGCGTTCATGAAAGAGTGCCTGTCGGCCAAGGCCGATGGCCGCACCGCCCAGCAGGAAAAAATGAAGACCTGCAATGTCGACGCCAAGGGCAAGAAGGGCGACGAGCGCAAGGCGTTCATGAAAGAGTGCCTGAGCAAGTAAGAGCCGCACGGCACAATGCGCACCTGCATGACCCGCGCGTCGGGCATGCAGCATGCAAGGCCCGGTGGTCCGGGACAGCGACTTGCCAGCCCGGGCGACCGGGCCAGAAATTTGTGAGGCCCGGTTGACCCGGGCCTCTTGCATTGCACTCGATCGTTTCAGTTCGTGACGGGCCGCAGAGCCCTGGGGGACATCCATGACATCCAAACTCACCAGCCGACGCGGCTTCGTGGCCGGCGTTGCGGCCAGCACCGCGCTTTTCCACATCCAGCGCGCGGGCGCCGCCGAAGGCGACATCGTGATCGGTCAGAGCGCACCGCTCAGCGGCCTGATGGGCTCGGCCTTCAAAGAGGGCGCGCTCGATGGCCAGCGGCTCGGCTTCGAAGAGATCAACCGCAAGGGCGGCATCAACGGCCGCAAGATCCGCCACGTCATCGTCGACGACGCCTTCGACCCCAAGCGCTCGGCCGACAACGCCCGCACGCTGATCGACAAGGAAGGCGCGGTCGCGTTGTTCGGCTTCGTCGGCACCGCGCAGACAGCCGCCGTGCTGCCGGTGGTGGCCGAGAAGAAGGTGCCGCTGATCGCGTGCTACTCGGGCAGCCCGGCGCTGCGCGCCAAGCCCAACCCCTATTTCTTCACCACGCAGGCGAGCTACGTGGACGAACTGCACCAGATGGTGCGCAACCTGATGGCGCTGCAGCTCAAGCGCCTCGCGGTGATTTACCAGAACAACGACCTGGGCAAGGGCCTGCTGCCGATCGCCGAGAAGGTGATGGCCGAACAAGGCGCCTCGCTCGCGGCGGCGCGCACGGTCGAGTCCGACGGCGGCGACGCAGTGCAGGCGGCACAGCACGCCGGCACGGTCAAGCCGCAGGCGGTGATCATCCTGGCCGCCGGGCCGTCGGTCGCGGCCACGGTGAAGGCGCTGCGCCAGCACGTGCCGGCACCGATCTACACGATCTCGCTCGGCCTGACCAACAGCGTCGTGGCCGCGCTCGGCGACGACGCCCGCGGCGTGGCCGTGACCCGCACCACACCTTATCCGTGGCGGCCGGTGAACGCGCTCACGCGAGACTTTGCCGCGATGATGCAGAAGGCCGGCAAGCCGCTGAGCTACGACCTCTTCGCCGGCTACATCAACACACGCGTGGTGGCCGCGGCACTCAAGGGCGCCGGCCGCAACCCGACGCCCGAGAGCATCACGCAGGCGATGGAACGCCTGGGCACGCTCGACCTCGGTGGCTACAAGATGAACTTCGGCCCGAACAACCGTCATGGCTCGAAGTTCGTCGAGATCACGATCATCGGACCGCGCGGGACGTACATCAAATAGCGGCCGGCTCGGCATCGGGGCCGGCCGACGCGGGCGCAATCGCGTGAATTTGCCCGCGAGTCTCGCCCCCACCCCGGGGTGAGCCCCCTGCCACGAGAGCGGGTGATCGCTCCACAATCGGGACGCATCGATGCGCTGCCTCCGGGTTGCGGTCCGCGGCCCTGCGAGCGCTGATCCTGGCGCCACACCGACAGGGCGCCGGGCTGGCCCTCACCAGGACCCCTTCGCCATGCCATTGCAAGCCGCCGCACCCGCCACCCGCCCCACGGCGCAGCCCGCCAGCCGGTCGCGGGCGCGACGCCTGCTGGGTCTGGCCGTCACCTGCGGCGTGTTCGCCGGGGCGGTGCCGGCCACGGCGCAAGCCCAGTCGGCCGCCTGCGAGCAGTTGAAGACGCGACTCGCTGGCCGGCTCGACCCCAGCATCCGCGGTTACTCGATGGAAGTCGTCCCCGCCAAGACCCCGGTGCCACGTGGCGCCAAGGTCATCGGCACCTGCGACGGCGGCGCGCACAAGGTGCTGTACTGGCGCTTCGGTGGGTCGCTGGCGAGCTCGCCGGCTGCGGCGCCTGCGCCGGCCCCGGTCGCCCAGGCCGCCCCCGCGCCCGTGGTGCCGCAGCCCGCGCCAGCACCTGCCGAGCCCGTGCGTCGCACACCGCCCCCCCCGCCGGTGGCGAAGCCTGCGGCGGCACCGGCGCCCGCCCCTGCCCCCGCGCGGCTGGCGGCGCCGGCCTCCGCGCCGCCGCTCATCCCCAAGCCAGCGGCCAGCGCAGTCGCTGCGGTGGTGCACCCCACTCCCGCCCCCGCGCCGGTCGACAGCGCCTCGCCGGTCGTCAGCGCCGCGCCGGTCGAAGCCCCGGCTGCGGTGGTGACAGAAACGCCGCCGGAGAACGCATCGTCGTGGTGGTCGCAGGCCGCTTCGGCCTTCGTGGCGCGGCCCTGGGCCTGGCTGCTGGCGATCCTGCCCATCGCGGCCGGGCTCTGGTTGTGGCTGGCCCGTCGCAGCGCCTACGACGCCGCCGGCCTGCCGCGCGGGCCACGGCTGAACTGAACCGAGTGGCGGGCACACCGCCCCCTGCCGTTCAGCGCCAGTACGCCGCGTCGCTGTAGGTCAGCTTCAGGAAGTCCACCCAGGCGCGCACCCGCAGCGGCAGGTGCTTGCGCTGCGGAAAGAGCGCGTAGATGCCGTTCGGCGGTGCCGCGAACGCATCGAGCACGGCCACCAGCCGCCCGGCCTTGAGGTCGCTTTCGACCTCCCAGGTGGACCGCCACGCCAGACCCAGGCCCGCCACGCACCAGTCGTGCAGCACCTGGCCATCGCTGCAATCGAGCCGGCCGCTCGGCCGCAGGTGCAGCACCTCGCCTTCGACCGTGAAAGCCCAGCCGCGGGTCTGGCTGGCGTCGCTGCTCAGCATCAGGCACTCGTGGCGCGCCAGGTCGTTGGGGTGCTGCGGGGTGCCGGCGCGCTGCAGGTAGCTGGGCGCGGCGACGCAGAGGCGCCGGTTGTCGGCCAGGCGCACGCTCACGAGGCTGCTGTCGGGCAGGTCGCCGACGCGCACGGCGCAGTCGAAACCCTCGTTGACGATGTCCACCAGCCGGTCGCTCAGGTTGAGCGAGAAGCGCACCTCGGGGTGGTCTTCGAGAAAGCGCGGCACCAGCGGGGCCACGTGGCGGCGGCCGAAGCCGGCCGGCGCGGTGACGCGCAAATAGCCGCTGGCCTTGACGCCGCCGGCGCTGACGCTGGACTCGGCGCTCGCCAGGTCGGCCAGCACGCGCTGGCAGTCTTCGAGGAAGGCGCTGCCCTCGTGCGTGAGCGTGATGCGCCGCGTGGTGCGCACCAGCAGCTTGACGCCCAGGCGCTCTTCGAGCGCGTCGATGCGCCGGCCGATGACCGCCGGCGCCACCCCCTCCGCCTTGGCCGCCCCGGTCAGGCTGCCCTTGGCAGCGACCGCGACGAAGGACTCGATCTGCTTGAGTTTGTCCATCCGCCGAGACTACCTTCACTGGAGTCACAAATACAAGCCGTTCGGGGTACTTAATCAATCTGGCGGTATCGAATAAATTCCCCGCCTCGGGCGCGACGCTTGCGTCGCCGGGCGGGCACCGCCCCGCACGCACCACGGTGAACCGCTTCGCCGGCGCGGCCCTCCCCTTTCGTCTTGTTGAACCGCTGAAGGAACCTCCATGAGCCTCACCCTGCCCCAAGGCATGCAGATCAACGCGCCCGTCCTGCCGGGCTTCGAGAACGTGCTGACCCTGCCGGCGCTCGAACTGGTCGCCAAGCTGCAACGCCAGTTCGGCCCGCGCCGCAAAGAGCTGCTGGCCGCCCGCGTGGCGCGCGCGAAAGAACTCGACGGCGGCGCGAAGCTCGACTTCCTGGCCGAGACCGCGCACATCCGCAACGGCGACTGGAAGGTCGCGCCGATCCCGAAGGCGCTGCACTGCCGCCGCGTCGAAATCACCGGCCCGGTCGAAGCCAAGATGGTCATCAACGCCTTCAACTCGGGCGCCGACAGCTACATGACCGACTTCGAGGACAGCAACGCGCCCTCGTGGACGAACCAGATCCAAGGCCAGATCAACCTCGGCCAGGCGATCCGCCGCACGCTCAAGCTCGAACAGAACGGCAAGACCTACCAGCTCAACGACAAGATCGCCGTGCTGCAGGTGCGCCCGCGTGGCTGGCACCTCGAAGAAAAGCACGTCACGCTCGACGGTGAACGCATCTCGGGCGGCATCTTCGACTTCGCGCTGTTCATGTTCCACAACGCGAAAGAGCAGATCGCTCGCGGCGCCGGCCCCTTCTTCTACCTGCCGAAGATGGAGTCGCACCTCGAAGCCCGCCTGTGGAACGACATCTTCGTCGCCACGCAAGACGCGCTGGGCCTGCCGCAAGGCACCATCAAGGCGACCGTGCTGATCGAGACGATCAACGCCGCGTTCGAGATGGACGAGATCCTGTACGAACTGCGCGAGCACAGCGCGGGCCTGAACGCCGGCCGCTGGGACTACATCTTCTCGTGCATCAAGAAGTTCAAGGTGGACAAGAACTTCTGCCTGGCCGACCGCGCCAAGGTCACGATGACCTCGCCCTTCATGCGCGCCTACGCGCTGCTGCTGCTCAAGACCTGCCACAAGCGCGGCGCCCCCGCGATGGGCGGCATGAGCGCGCTGATCCCGATCAAGAACGATCCCGAGAAGAACGCCATCGCCATGCAAGGGATCATCAACGACAAGAAGCGCGACGCGACCGACGGCTACGACGGCGGCTGGGTGGCACACCCGGGCCTGGTCGAGCCGGCGATGAAGGAGTTCATGGCCGTGCTGGGCGACAAGCCGAACCAGTTCACCAAGCAGCGCGACGACGTGAACGTGACGGCCGCCGACCTGACGAACTTCCAGCCCGAGACGCCGATCACCGAAGCCGGCCTGCGCATGAACATCAACGTCGGCATCCACTACCTGGGTGCCTGGCTGGCGGGCAACGGCTGCGTGCCGATCCACAACCTGATGGAAGACGCGGCCACGGCCGAGATCAGCCGTTCGCAGGTGTGGCAGTGGATCCGCTCGCCCAAGGGCGTGCTGGAAGACGGCCGCAAGGTGACCGAAGAACTGGTGCGCGCCCTGGTGCCCGAAGAGCTCGAAAAGGTGAAGGCCTCGGGCGCCGCCGGCAAGTTCGACCGCGCCGCGGAAATCTTCGTCGAGATGAGCACCAAGGACGCGTTCGAGGAATTCCTGACGCTGCCGCTCTACGAAGAAATCTGATCGACGCGCAAGGCCGCGTGACAACGAAAACGGCGCCTTCGGGCGCCGTTTTTCATGGCGCGCCCGAACGGGTTCTCAGCCCTCGCGCTGCATCAGGCAGTAGACGAACTGCTGCGGCGCGCCCCAGGGCGTGGTGTGCAGGTCCAGGCTGTGCTGCCGCAACACGAAGCCGGGGCCGAACTCGGCGTGCAGCGCCTCGGGCGTGTAGCGCGCCACCGGCAGGCCGCTGCACTGCGTGGGGCCTTGCGGGCCGAAAGTCGCGACGACCACGAAGCAGCCCGGCCGCAGCGCGTGGCGCAGCTGGGCCACGTACCGAAGGCGCTGCGCCGGCTCGGTCAGGAAGTGGAACACCGCGCGGTCGTGCCAGAGGTCGAACGAGGCCGCCTCGAACGGGTGGCTGAGCACGTCGCCGACGCGCCAGTCCACCCGCGCTGCGCGTTCACCCAGGCGCGCACGGCAGACCTCGGCGGCCTTGGCCGAGAGGTCGAGCACGCTCAGGTGCGTGTAGCCGGCGTCGAGCAGGTCGTCCACCAGCGTCGATTCGCCGCCGCCCACGTCGATCAACGCGGCCGAGGGGGGCAGGCCGGTGCGCGCGATGCACGCCAGCGATTCGCGCAGGTGCGGCGCGTACCAGCTCACCGCGTCGGCGGCCTTGCTGCCGTAGACCGTTTCCCAGTGGGTTTGCGTGCTCGATGTGGTGGCGGACATGGCGGCCTTTCGGTGATGAATCGGGCGTGGTGCGGCTCAGCCCGCCGGGTGGCAGGCGCAGGCGTGCTGCTCGGCGGCGCTCATGAAGGATTCGAGGATGGCGCAGGGCTGCGAGCCGTCGCCGTTGCAGGTCTTGCGCAGCGCCACCAACTGCTTCTCCAGCGCCTTCATCGCCTGGATGCGCTGGCGCAACAGCGCGATGTGCGCGTCGAGCAGGTCGTTGACCTGGGCGCACGACTGGTCGGCGTGCTGCGACAGGTCGAGCAGCTGCCGCACCTCGGCGAGCGAAATGTCGAGCGTGCGGCAGTGGCGGATGAAGTTGAGCCGCGTGAGCTGGCGCTCGTCGTAGCGGCGGTAGCCCGAGGCCTCGCGCGGCGGCGCATCGAGCAGGCCTTCGCGTTCGTAGTAGCGCACCGTCTGCACGTCGCAGCCCGCGCGGGTCGCCAGTTCGCCGATCTTCATGGCCGATTCCTTCGTGCTTGACCCTGTACCAGCTACAGGGTTTCCAATGCTCGCACACCGTCACTTGCCCTCTTGCCATGTCTGCCCATTGCCACGACCACTGCCATGACCACGCCGAAGCCTCGGCCATCGACCCGCGCTACCGCCGGGTGCTGTGGGTGGCGCTGGTGCTCAATGCGCTGATGTTCGTCGTCGAGGTCGGTGCCTCGTGGTCCTCGTCGTCGGTCTCGCTGCTGGCCGACTCGGTCGATTTCTTCGGCGACGCGGCCAACTACGCGATCTCGCTCGCGGTGCTGGGCATGGCCGTCTCGACGCGCGCCAAGGCCTCGCTGTTCAAGGCGGCCTGCATGGCGGGCTTCGGCGTGTTCGTGATCGGCCGCGCGCTGTGGGCGCTGTACGTGGGCACCGTGCCCGAGCCGCTGACGATGGGCGTGGTCGGCTTCGCAGCGCTCACGGTCAACGCGGGCGTGGCGCTGATGCTCTACAGCTTTCGCACCGGCGACTCAAACATGCGCTCGGTGTGGATCTGCTCGCGCAACGACGCGCTGGGCAATGTGGCGGTGATGCTGGCGGCGCTGGGCGTCTTCGGCACCGCGAGCGGCTGGCCCGACCTGGTGGTCGCCGGCGTGATGGCCACGCTGGCCTTGACCGGCGCGCAGACGGTGCTGAAGCAGGCGCGGCGCGAACTGCGCGGCGCAGCGCCGGCGCACGGCGAGCACGCCGGTCACGAAGGCCACGCGCACTGAGCGCCGCCCCGTCCAAAAAAAAAACGGCGCCCGAGGGCGCCGTTTGTCATTGAGCGATTCGCCGGTGCGTCAGTGCACGAACGGCGGCGCGAAGATCGGCAGGTCGAGCGAGGGCTGCACCAGCCGGCGGTCTTGCAGGATCGGCAGGGCCGGCATGCGCAGGCAGCTGTTGGTGGCCAGCGCCTCGATCTGCTGCGCACGGCGTTGCAGGTCGGCGAAGTGACGCTGGGGGGCGCCGTAGGCCGCATCGGCCACCGGCGTGAAGGGTGCCGTGGTCAGGGTGCCGGTCAAAAAGCGCGACAGGCCGGCCGGGGCGTTGAGCGGCCCGTCGCCGCGCACGTGCGTGAAGGCCGTGCCGGTCTCGCTCAGGTGGCAGCCGCTGCAGGTGTTGAGGCTGACGTTGAAGCGCGCCGGGTTGGGCACTTGCGGCGAACCGTTCCACGGCGGGTTGTTCGGGAACGAGCCCGGCCCGTAGGTGATGGCCGCGCCGAGCAGGTCGCTGCCCATGAACTGGCGCGGCATCTCGGTGGTCGGGTTGGGCGTCATGTAGGCGTTCAGCAGCGCGGTGTTGTTCCACGACTTGTCGGGCGTGTTCTTCACCGTCTCGTGCATCAGCTTGCCCGACGCGAGGCCGCCTTGCAGCGTGAACTCGCGGATCTCCCACGGCGAGGCGAGGCGGATCTCGTTCGTGCGCACCTGCCCGATGGCGCTGTTGTTGATGCGGCCCGGGAAGGCGTTCGCCAGGGTCACCTGGTCGGTCAGCGACTGCAGCTGCGTGTTGTAGGCCACGCTGCCGGGCACCAGGCCGTCGAGCGCGATCCAGCGGTTGGCCAGGTTCTTCAGCGTCAGGCAGGCCGTGCCGGGCACCTTGTATTCGAAGATCACGGTCATCTCGCGGCTGGGCACGCAGCTGGCGCCCGAACGCTCGACCAGGCCGAAGACGAAGCGCAGCTCACCCGGCTCGCCCGAGCCGAGGTAGCCCGCGCCCGCGAGGTCGAGGCGGTTGACCACGGCCAGCAGGCGGAAGGGCAGGCGGTCGAGGTCGAGCGTGGCCGGGTTGTTGGGGTTCCAGCCGGGCTGGAAGCCTTGCACGATGGTTTGCAGCGCCGGGCGCGCGGGGATGACCCAGGGCACGGTCGCGCCATCGCTGTGCTTGACGGCGTTGTCGGCCACCAGCCACTTCTTCAGCCAGTCGTTGACGAAGACCTGCGGCGAGGTGCCTGTGAGGGCCGGGTTCGCCATGTTCGTCATCAGCGTCTTGAAGGCCCAGGCGCCGTTCGGGTTGCCGAAGGGCGCGATGGCCCCGGCCGGGGTGCAGGGCGAGAAGCTGCGCGTCGGGTCTTGCACCACACCGAGGTGGTTGACCATCAGCGTGCGCGCCGGGTCGGTGGTGGCCGGCAGCGGAAAGCGCGGCAGGCGGATCGGCTTGGCGACCAGCCGCAGGCTGCCCACGGCCGGGCTCACCACGCTGAACTCGGCCGAGGGCGCTTCGGCTTCGAGCGTCTGGCTGATGTCGAAGGCGACCTCGCGCGACAGCTGGCGGCCGTTGAACAGCTGCACCGTCGTGAGCTTCTTGGCCGTGGCGCGGCTGGCGAACGAGTTCGCATCGCGCGCGGCGGCCTCGCGGCCGAAGCGGACCAGGCCGCCGTAGATGCCGTCACCGCTTTTCTGGTCGGCCTCGAAGCCGATGTCGTTGACCACCACCACACCGACCTCGGTGTGCAGCGCGATGGCCGCCGGCGGCTTGATGCCGCGCGCATCGAAGGCGCCGCTGAAGTCGGCCTGCACGATGGCGTTGCGGCCATCGGCCAGCGGCGTGTCCAGCCCGAAGACCTGCACCGACTTGGCCAGCGGCGGCGTCTTGGCGAAGCTCGCCTTCAGCGCGAAGCCGGTCGGGCCGGGGCGCGAGCCCAGCAGCTGCGTGAAGCGGCTGGAATCGGCCTCATCGACCTTGCCGTCGCCGGTGAGGTCGCCCGAGGGTTCGCTGGTGCCGAGCCAGCGCTTGAGGATCGCGGCATCGGCGTCGTTGACGATGCCGTCGTTGTTGAAGTCGGCGTCGCAGGCGTTGCCGAAGCCGTCGCCGTCGCTGTCACGTTGCTGCGGGTTGGCGGCGCGGGCGCAGTTGTCCACCGCGTCGGGCACGCCGTCGGCGTCGGCATCGTTCAGTTGGGCATGGGCCGCGCCGGCCGTGAGCATGCACAGTGCCACGCAGGCACCGAGCCATCTGGGTTTCGTCATGTGTTCTCTCCTCTGGGGTGTGGCCGATGACACCGGCCGCTGCATGCGATGGATGCAGCGGGCGGGACTGTCGTCGGCCCAGAAGAGAGGGTCAAGACATCTGCGGGCGACAGGCTAGGGGTGCTTCATCCCGCGCCCCGCCCGAAGGAGGGACTGGCCTGCGCGGGGCCCTCGGGCGCACGCGCGTCACGGGCGCGCGTGTCTGTGCGGACCGCTCAGGTCGGCGTCGGCGAGCCCTGCATGCGGTCGTACTTCAGGAAGTACTTGCGCGCCAGCGCCACGAGCTGCGCGTCGCTCGGGTGGTCGATCGCCTCGGTGCCGACCAGCTGGCCCACGACCTGCGGGCGGTGCTTGTGGCAGTACGAGACGAACTCGGTCGGCGCGGTGCCGGGGCCAGCCACCAGCACCTCGGCAATGCCTTGCAGCGCGTCGGCGACCTCGCCATAGAACTCGTGCTGCGTGCGCACCTCGCTGCCGTGCTGGCGGGTGTGGTGCGTGTGGGCCTTGATCTTCTGGGCCTGCACGTGCTCGGCATCGAACTGAAGGATCTGTGCGACGGCGTGGTCGATGCGGACAACGGCGTGAATGGTGGTCATGGGTGAAGGCTTTCGGGGTGAAGAACTTGTCAAAGCGTCGCGTGGCGCGCGCCGCCGTGGGCGGCCTCACGCACGGTCTCGCAGGCCACGCAGCGCAGGGCCCAGGGTTCGAGCTTGAGACGGTCGAACGGAATGCTCACGTCGCAGTCCGCGCAGCGGCCGTAGTCGTCGGTGCCGATGCGTTGCAGCGCTTCGCTCACGGCGGTCAGCTCGCGCTCTTCCAGGTCGCCGAGGGCTTGCGACACCTCGCGGTCGGCCGCGCGCTGCGGGGCATCGTCGGGGCCGTCGCCGGCCAGCGTGCGTGCGTGCTCGACGCGGCTCTCGCCGTGCTTGGCCGCGGGCAGGCGGCTCTTGAGTTGGTGCTGGCGCTGTTGCAGCAATTGTTCGAGCAGGGCGCGTTGGCCGGTGGTCAGGTGCATGGGGTTCTCCTTGCGACCTGCGCATGCTCGCGCCGAACCGGCTGCGCGCGCTTGACGCGGCGCAAGTCGTCGCGACACCGACGCGCGGCCCCTCGCCTGTCATGGGGGCGACAGGCCCGGCGTGCGCTTGTCACGCGAGGTCTGGGGCGGCGGCGCGACGCAGGGTGCATCGGCGCCGCTGCAGGGCTAGCATGTGCCGGTGTCCGAGACGCCCCTCTCTTCATCGCACCCCCACTCGCTGAGCGCGCTGCGCGAACGCCACGGCGAGAACTACCGCTGGCGCGTGCTGCTGACGGTGATGCTGGGCACGATGGCGTCGATCATGGCCTCGACCATCATCAACGTGGCCGTGCCCGACATGAGCCGCGTGTTCACCTTGGGGCAAGAGCGCGCGCAGTGGCTGTCGGCCGGGTTCATGGCGGCGATGACCATCTCGATGCTGACCACGCCCTGGCTGCTCGAACGCTTCGGCTACCGGCGCACCTACCTCGCGGCGGTCTGGGTGCTGATGCTGGGCGGCATCGGCGGCGGCCTGGGCACCCACTTCGAATGGGTGCTGGCGATGCGCGTCACCGAGGGCCTGTCGGCCGGCGTGCTGCAGCCCATCCCGGCCGTCATCGTGATGCACGCCTTCGCGTCGAACGAACAAGGCCGCGCGATGGGCATCTTCGGCTTCGGCGTGGTGCTGGCGCCGGCCATCGGGCCCAGCGTGGGCGGCGTGCTGGTCGATGTGTTCGGCTGGCGGTCCATCTTCTTCGGCGTGGTGCCGTTCTGCGTGGCCGCGCTGTGGCTGGCGCTGCGCTACCTGCCGCACAACGCACCGGGCGGGGCCGAGGTGAACGCGCGGCCGCGGCCCTTCGACCTGCTGGGGCTCGTGCTCGTGTCGGTGTTCGTGCTGTCGCTGCTGAACGGCCTGGTGCACCTGCACGCCGATGGCTCGGGGCCGGCCCTCGCACTCTTGGGGCTGGCCATCGCCGCGCTCATCGCCTTCGTGCTGCACCAGCGGCGCAAGGCCGATTCGCTGCTCGAATTGCGCCTCTTCGGCCACACCGCGTTCTCGATGGGCGGCTGGGTCGCGTTCATCTACGGCATGGCGCTGTTCGGCTCGACCTACCTGGTGCCGGTGTTCATGCAGATCGCGCTGAAGCTGCCCGCCTCGCAGGCCGGCGCGGTGCTGCTGCCGGCAGGGTTGGTGCTGGCGATCACCATCCCGGTCGCGGGGCGGCTGGCCGATCGCGTGGCGGTGCACCGCGTGCTGTCGGTGGGCCTCATGCTGCTGGCGCTGTCGTTCGCGCTGATGGTCATGGTGGGGCTGAAGACGGCGCTGTGGGTCATCACCGCCTGGGCCATCGTCGGGCGCATCGGGCTGGGGCTGGTGCTGCCCTCGCTCAACCTGGGGGCGATCCGCCGGCTGCCGCTGAACCTGGTGTCGCACGGCTCCAGCACCATCAGCTTCCTGCGCCAGCTGGGCGGTGCGGTGGGCGTCAGCCTGGTGGGCATCGTGCTCGAATGGCGCCTGCAGGTGCACGCCGACGACCCGGTGCAGGCCTTCCACGAAACCTTTCTGATGCTCGGGGCGATCAGCGCCATCGCGGTGCTCGCGGCGTGGCGCATGCGGCCGCCGCCGAACGACGCCAACCCGCCATCCAACCCCTGACCGGCCGGCCCTACCATTCGGGCCCCGCCGCCCCTCGGTCCCTCGCACCGCCCTGCCCATGAACCTCGACCTCGACCAACTGCCTGCGCGCTGCGACGTGCTCGTCGTCGGTGCCGGCCCGGCCGGCAGTGCGGCGGCCACCGTGCTGGCGAAGGCCGGCCTGTCGGTGGCCCTGGTCGATCAGCAAGCCTTTCCGCGCGACAAGGTCTGCGGCGATGCGCTGATCCCCGACGCCCACGCGGCGCTGCGCCGGCTGGGCGTGCTCGACGCCGTGATGGCCCGCGCGCAGCGGGCCCAGCACGTGGGCTGCGTGGCGCCACGCGGTGGGCGCGTCGAGGTGCCCGGCACGCTGGCCGTGCTGCCGCGCAAGCAGCTCGACCTGCTGCTGTGCCAGGCCGCCGTCGATGCGGGCGCGCTGATGGCCGCGCCGGTGCGCTTCGTGGCGCCGACCGAGGCGAACGGTGTCGTCACCGGCGCCCAATTGCGCAGCGGCGAGCGCACGCGCGAGATCACTGCGCGCTGGGTCGTCATCGCCACCGGCGCGGTGCCGCAGGCGCTGATCGCCGCCGGCATGTGCGAGCGCCAGTTGCCCAGCGGCGTGGCCCTGCGCGGCTACGTCAAGAACCCGGCCTTCACCGCGCAGCTCAAGTCGCTCGACATCGTCTGGCACCGCGCCCTGAAGCCGGGCTACGGGTGGATCTTCCCGTGCGGTGGCGACGTCTTCAACATCGGCGTGGGCGTCTCGCACAGCCACCAGGCGGTGCGCGGCGGCGTGGCCAAGAAGGGCGACGCGAACCTGCGCGACATCTTCGAGGCCTTCACCCGCGTCTACGAGCCCGCACGCAGCCTGATGGCCGGCGGCACGCTGCAGGGCGAGCTGAAAGGCGCGCCGCTGCGCTACTCGCTCGAAGGCGCACGCTTCTCGAAGCCCGGCCTGCTGGTCACCGGCGAGGCGGCGGGCAGCACCTATTCGCTCACCGGCGAGGGTATCGGCAAGGCACTCGAGACCGGCACGCTGGCGGCCGAGGCCATCGCCCAAGGGCGCGACGACGCCGACACCCGCGCGCGTTACGCCGCCGGCCTGGCCGCGCTGAAGCCGCGCTTCTCGCTGTACGAGCGCGCCAATCGGCTCAACGAACACCTCTGGCTGGCCGACCTGCTGGTGTGGCGCGCACGGCGCAGCCCGGGCATCCTGCAGCGCATGAGCGGCCTGCTCGACGAGACCAGCAACCCCGCGCGCTTGATGAGCGTGTCGGGTGTGTTCAAGCTCTTCACCCGCTGACACCTTTCGCCGACGACAACCGCCATGTGCCAACTGCTGGGCATGAACGCCAACACGCCGACCGACCTGATGTTCAGCTTCAGCGGCTTCTCGCGCCGCGCCGATGAACACAAGGACGGCTTCGGCATCGCCTTCTTCGAAGACCGCGGCGTGCGGCTCTTCGTCGATTCGCAAAGCGCCGCGCAGTCGCCGGTGGCCGAGATCATTCGTCACTACCCGATCCGCAGCAGCCAGGTCATCGCGCACATCCGCAAGGCCACGCAGGGCCGCGTGGCGCTCGAGAACACGCACCCCTTCCAGCGCGAGCTGTGGGGGCGCTACTGGGTGTTCGCGCACAACGGCAACCTGAAAGACTTCGAACCTCGCCTGCACGGCGCCTTTCGCCCGGTGGGCGACACCGACAGCGAGCGTGCCTTCTGCTGGCTGATGCAAGAGCTGGCCAAGGCCCACGCCAGCGTGCCGCCCATCGGCGAGCTGACCGCGACGCTGCGCGAGCTGGCCCCGGTGGTGGCCGCGCACGGCACCTTCAACTTCATGCTGAGCAACGGCCAGGCGCTGTGGGCGCATTGCTCGACGCAGCTGCACCACCTGACGCGCGTGCACCCCTTCGGCGCGGCGCGCCTGCAAGACGAAGACCTGCAGGTCGACTTCGCCCAGGCGACCACGCCGAACGACCGCGTGAGCGTGGTCGTCACCGAACCCTTGACCATCAACGAAGCCTGGCAAGCCTTCGCCCCTGGGGAGCTGAAGGTGTTTGTCGATGGCGCGGAGTGGACCCATGGCTGACACCCTCGACAAGCCGCCGATGCTGCTGCTGCACGGCGTGAACGGCACGCAGGCCGAAGTGCAGCCCTGGGCCGAGGCCCTGCGCGACGACTTCGACACCCAGGCGGTCAACCTGCTGGGCCATGGGGGCCGGCCGCTGCCCGAGGCCTTCAGCGTCGAGGCCTTTGCGCAAGACCTGCTGGCGCAGATGGACGCGCGCGGCCTCAAGGCCCCCGTGTTGCTGGGCTACAGTTTCGGCGGCCTGCTGGCGCTGTACCTCGCGGCGCACCACCCCGAGCGGGTCGGCGCGGTGGTCACGGTGGCGACCAAGTGGCATTTCGACGCGACGACGATCCGCCACGTGACCTACCTCTTCGGCATCGAACGGCTGGTGGCGATGAAGGCCCGTGCCGCGCAACTGGCCACGCTGCACCAGCCCAACGACTGGAAGCAGCTCGCGCTGCGGCTGAGCGCCATGTACACCGGCTTCGCGCAGCAGCCGCCCTTGAACGCGGCCGACCTGCAGCGCGTGCGCTGCCCGAGCCTGGTGCTATCGGGCGACTCGGACCCGATCGTGCCGCTGGCCGAGACGCACGCCCTGCACCGCGCCCTGCGCGGCAGCGGCCTGGCCACGCACCCGGGCTCGGCACACCCGGCGGGGCTGATCCCGGTGCCGGGCCTGCGGCGCGCGGTGCGCGAGTGGGCCACGCACGTCGGCCTCGCCGGCCGCGCGTGACGGCGTTCAGCGCAGCGCGAGCCTCGGCGTGAAGTCGGCCGCCGGCTCGGGCCGCGCGAACAGGTAGCCCTGCAGCACGTCGCAGCCCTGCGCGCGCAGGTAGTTGCGCTGCGTGTCGGTCTCGACCCCTTCGGCCACGACCGAGAGCTTGAGCCGGTGCGCCAGCGCGATGACCGCATCGACGATGGCCGCGCCACCCGCATGCAGGCCGATGTCACGCACGAACGACTGGTCGATCTTCAACGCGTCGATCGGAAAGCGCTGCAGGTAGCCGAGGTTCGAGTAGCCGGTGCCAAAGTCGTCGAGCGACAGCTTCACACCCAGCGTCTTGAGGCGGTGCAGCAGCGCGGTCTGCGCCGGGCCGTGGTCCATCAGCATCGACTCGGTGAGTTCGACTTCGAGCAAGGCCGCGGGCACGTTGTGGCGCTGCAGGGCCTGACCGATCACCACATCGAGGTCCCCCGCGGCGAACTGCCGCGCCGCCACGTTGACGGCGATGGGCACCGGCGAGCGCCCCGCGTCGAGCCAGGCCCGCAGTTGCGCGCAGGTCTGGTCGATGACCCAGGCGCCGATGTCGAGGATGAGGCTGCTGTGCTCGGCCACCGGGATGAACTTGCCCGGGGGGACCATCACGCCATCGCGCCGCCAGCGCAGCAAGGCTTCAGCACCGACCACCGCGCCGCTTTGCGCATCGACCTGCGGTTGGTAGTGCAGTTCGAGTTCGCGCCGTTCGAGGGCGCGGCTGAGGGCGAACTCGAGTTCGTACTGCTCGACCGCATGCGCGTTGAGGTCGCTGGTGTAGAAGCTGAAGCGGTTGCCGCCCTCGTCCTTGGCGCGGTACAGCGCGGCGTCGGCGTCGCGCAGCATCTCGACCGCCGTGCCGCTGCCATCGTCGGGGTGCACGCTGATGCCGATGCTGGCGGTGACGCGGCTCAGCCGCCCGCCGCTCAGGGCCACCGGCTCGGCGATGGCGCTGAGCAGGTCGCGCGCCAGGGTGCTGGCGGCGGTGGGGTCGTCGAGAGAATCCAGCACCACCAGGAACTCGTCGCCGCCCTGGCGACCCAGCGTGTCTTCGGCGCGGATGCGCGCCTTCAGGCGCTGGCCGATCGCCACGATCAACTCGTCGCCCACCGGGTGGCCGAAGCTGTCATTCAGTGCCTTGAAGCGATCGATGTCGATCGACATCACCGCCACGCGCGTGCAGTGGCGCTGCGCGTGGGCCAAGGCCTGGTCGAGCCGCGCGTGGATCATGCGGCGGTTCGGCAGCTCGGTGAGCGGGTCGTAGTGCGCGAGCCGTTCGACCTGCGCCTCGCTGCGCTTGAGGCCGGTGATGTCGGTGAACACGCCCACGTAATGCGTGCGGCGGCCCGCGTCGTCGTGCACCGCATCGAGCGTCAGCCATTCGGGGTACAGCTCGCCGCTCTTGCGGCGGTTCCACAGCTCGCCTTGCCAGTGGCCTTGCTCGGCCAGGGCCTGGTGCATGGTGGCGTAGAAGTCTTCGCCCTGGCGGCCCGAGCGCAGCATCGCCGGCGTGTGGCCGCGCGCCTCGTCTTCGGTGTAGCCGGTGATCTGCGTGAAGGCGCGGTTGACGGCGACGATGCGGTGCTCGACGTCGGTGATGATGACCCCGTCGCGGATGCTGGCGAAGGCCGTGGCCCACTGGCGCAGGCGGTCTTCTTCGCGCTTGCGCTCGGTGATGTCACGGCTGATGCCGAAGATGCCGACGACCTCGCCATCGGTGCCGCGCAGGGGGCCCAACGTGTCGAAGTAGAAGCGCGTGCCCGTGGGTGTGGACACCGGGCCTTCGTGGCGCACCACGCGACCCGCGTCCATCAAGGCCTGCGCGCTGCGCCGCATGCAGTCGGCCTGCGACTTCGGAAAGAACGCTTCGACCTCACGGCCGATCACCGCCTCACGCGCGTGGCCCAGCACGCGGCAGACCTCGTCGTTGACGAACAGGAAGCGGCCCTCGCGGTCTTGTGCGTAGATGGCGTCGGTCGAACCGTTGGCGATGCCGTCGAGCAGTTGCAGCAGGTGCAGGTTTTCGCGCTGTTGGGTGTACTCGCGTTGCGCGACCAGGGACTCGCGGCGCTGCCACATCGCAAACAGCATCGAGCCGCACGCTGCCAGCGCCAGCACCTGCACCGCCGCCACGATGGCCGAATGGCGCATCAGCTGCGCGTGCAGCTCGGCGGCTGGCAGGTTCGCCAGTTGCGCCACGCCGGCCAGGCCGGCCAGCACGATCACCGCCGACAGCACGGCGAAGAGCAGCAGCAGGCGCCCAGCATTGCGCGGGCCCGGCTCGGGCGGGGTCGCGGCATCGTGCGGCGCGGCGCGCGGGCATGTCCACCAGAACAGCATCACGCTCGACAGCAGCACGAAGGCCACGCCCTTCCACAGGCTCAGCGTCGAGAGCGAGGCCACGTCGGGGGCCAGTGCGAACAGGATTTGGTCCGACAGCAGGATCCACGACAAGCCGAACACCGCATAGCCGATCACGGCCGCGACCGCGGGGTGCCTGCGAGACAGGCGGAATGAAGAAACAAGGGGATCGTTCGAAGTCATGGCCCAGCGCTTCGTTCAAAGACGATGACGAAGGAACCACGAACCGAAGGGCCGATGGAATCAGCGCCCGCATGACCACCAGTGCGTGCCGGTGGGTGTGTACCTTCCCTGAGCTTTGATCAAAACACACACGCCGCGCGCCGCGCTTGATGCCTGTCAATCGCGTAACCAGCACACGCGCTGTCGTGCGCAGTCGTTCACGGGTTCACGGCGCTTGGCAGCGCCCGCGCTTTTCGGCCCAGTACACGATGTTGCCGACCACGGCGATGCTGCCCGACACGACAGCTGTCGCCGCGGCCACGGCACCGCTCGCCACCAGGAGGGCGACGCAGCCTTCGTTGGCACAACCGCCGAAGCTGCCGATCTGCGTGGCTTCCAGCGTCATCTGCTTGACGTAGATGCGGCAGTCGGCGTCGTACACCTCTTGCGTGCGCGGCACGACGATGCAGCCGGCCAGCGACAGCGCCATGAGCACGGGCATGCAGGTTCGGGCGGGCAGGCGACGCGAAGTCATGGCGGCGGAAGGTCAGGCGCAAGGCGCGCCGCCTTGCACTGTGCCTGAAGGCCCGCGCGCGCCGGGCGGGTGCAGCCGTGCCGTCAGCGCTGCGCAGGCGCGGGCAACGCCGCGTCGCGCAGGAAGGAGAACGCCGCGTCGATCGAACGCTGGGCCTCGGGCATGCGCCACACGAGTTGCCACGCGTGGTGCATGCCGGGCCACACCTGCAGGTCCGCCCGCACGCCGGCGGCGCGGGCCCGCTCGGCCAGGCGCACCGAGTCGTCGCGCAGGATTTCGTCTTCGCCCACGTGCAGCAGCAGTGGCGGCAAGCCCTGCAGGTCAGCGCGCACGGGCGAAGCCAACGGGTGGGTCGGGCTCGTGCCGCGCAGGTAGACGGGCGTGAGCCGGTCTTCGTGTCCGCCTTTGAACATCGCATCGCGGCCCGCGCAGCTGGTGCGCGAGGGGCTGTCGTTGCACAGGTCGGTCACGGGTGAAAACAAGGCGGCCGCCGCAGGCAGCGCGCGGTGCTCGTCACGCAGGCGCAGCATCAGACCCAGCGCCAGGTTGCCGCCGGCGCTGTCGCCCGCCACGGCCGGCACGCGGTGCCTGCCGGCCGCTTGCTCGGCCGCGCACAAGGCGCGCCACGCGTTGCAGACGTCATCGAGCCCTGCCGGAAACGGGTGCTCGGGCGCCAAGCGATAGTCGGGCACGAAGACCCGCGCACCACGCAGCGCGAAGGCCGCCGTCACAGGACGGTGCGTGCGCGCCGAGCCTCCGACAAAGGCGCCGCCGTGCAGGTACAACAAGGTGTAGTGTGCGGCGCGCCCCTCGCCCGACTCGACCCATTCACCCGGCACGCCACCCAATTCGCCCGGCACGTAGCGCACCCCGGACGGTGGAGGCAAGGTCTTGTCGAACACCGCGCGCACCTGCATAGCGTCGCCCAGATCGCCCAGTCGGCGACGCACCCGATGCCGCACCACGAAGTTGCTGAGCCTGGCCTGCCAGCTCACGGGCATCGGCTTGCTCATGTGATTTTGATGACAAACATCTTCACAATGCTAGGGGGGTGTCGGTCTGGTGTCAAATTGCGGGATGGTGGAACCCGATACGAAGACCAGTCCCGCTGAACTCGGCGAGACGCCCTCCGCGCAGCGAAAGACACGCCGCGCACTGCGTGAAACAGGCTCTGGCGAGGTGCCCACGGGCCGCCCTTACGGCGGCCGCAGCCTCGAAGACCGCGTGGCCACGCGACGTGCGCGCTTCATCGAAGCGGGCATCGCGCTCTTCGGCCGGCAGGGCTTCCGGGCCACCACCGTGCGGGGCGTGTGTGCCGAAGCCGGCCTCACCGACCGCTACTTCTATGAATCGTTCGACAGCCTCGAAGACCTGCTGATCGCGGTGCACGCCGCGCTCACCGACGGCATGCGCGACCGCATGGCGCGCGAAGCGCTGGCCGCGCCGACGCTGGAGATCGAAGACATCAAGCGTCGCGCCTTCAATGCGTATGCGGTGTGGTTCGATGCGGTGAGCGACCCACGCTTCGCGCGCATCGTGCTGTACGAGATGCTGGGCGTGAGCCCGCGGGTCGATGCGGTGTACGAGGCCCGCCTGGCCGAGTTCGGCGACATGACCTCGGCGCCGCTGAACTCGAAGGTGCTGCTGCCGAACATGTCGGACGAGCGCCGCGCGATGATCGGGCGCGCCCTCGTGGGCGGCGCGGTGCAGGTCGCCGCGGCCTGGTACACGGGCGGCTACAAGGAGTCGCGCGAACTTGTCATTGGCACCTGCACGCTGCTCGGCATGGGCGTGCTGCACGCCCTGGCCGCCGAGGCGATGGCCAACCGCCGCTGAGGGCGTTCGGCCACTCAGCCGTCCCCACTCGGCCCGTGGCCGAGTTCGTCGCTCGACGCCGTGCGCGGCACGAGCGGCGCTTCGCTCATCACCTCGCGCCACACGCGTTTGGGCAAGAAGCTGCGCAGCTGCTCGATGGCCTGGTCGATCAGGCGCGGGTGCAGTTCATGGGCGATGCCTGGCAGCACGTCGGCGGTGACATCCCCACCGAGCGCCAGCAGGCGCTCGGCCGAATCGATGGCCGGGCCGGGTGGCACGACGCGGTCTTCCATGCCGTGCAGCAGGTGCACGGTGGTGTCTTCGGGCGCGTGCATCGGCGCGGTCGCATGCCGGCCTGAAAACGCCAGCACCCGCCCCGCCAGCGCTGGCTCGGCCTGCACCGCTTCGAGCGACATGATCGCCCCCTGCGAAAAGCCCGCCAGCGCGGTGCGTTGCCAGTCGAGCCCGAAACGTGCGGTCTGCGCGCGCACTGCCGCAATGAACTCGGGCAGGGCCGCGGCGATGCGCTCGGCACGGTTCGCTTCGGTCAGGCCCACGGTCGAGAACCACTGGTGGCCGCTGCCACCCGGCGCGCCGTCGTAAGCGCGAGGCGCGTTCATCGACACGATGGCAGCGGCCGGGTACTCGGCCGCGAGCCGCTGCGCCAGGGGCAGCATGTGCCGCGCGGTGCAGCCCACCCCATGGCACAGCACGAAGAGCAGGGCCGGCGCCGTGCCGGTGGGGACGTATTCGAGGGCGGGGGTCATGCGGGAAAGTGGTGACAACAAGAAACACGTGCCAGCGCCCGGTGCAGAAGATGCATGCTGCGAGACGCTGCGTTCAATAGTAAGACCTTGCTATTGAAACGCCCGCCGAGTCAGGAAACGATGCGCGCTGCGCCCGGGTTCGCGTGCACATCCCTTCACAGAACCGCGGACCGATGTCCCCCACAATCGCGCGCCCCGCTTCGTCTGCGGGCAGCCTATGACCCCCTCCACCACCCTTTCTGCTGACGCCATCGCCCTTCCCGCACCTCTTGAGCAAGCGCGGCCCCGCGAGGCCATGCTCGACATCGCCAAGGGCATCGGCATCTTGCTGGTGGTGCTGGGCCACAACCCGTGGCTGTGGTTCGACCTGAACCAGCTGCTGTCGTCGTTTCGGCTGCCGTTCTTCTTCTTCATCGCGGGCATCACCTTTCCGGCCGAGCGCGGCGTGTGGACGATCGCCCGCCAGCGCGCCGATTCGCTGCTCAAGCCCTTCATCGTGGTGGTGCTGACGCTGAGCCTCTTCCAGTGGTTCTCGGGCTCGACCACCGCGCAGTCGCCCTGGCTCGCGGTGCTCTATGGCACGGGCTTCACGCTGTCGTGGCAGCCGCTGTGGTTCCTGCCGCATCTGTGGCTGGTGAGCCTCTACGGCGCCTTCATGCTGGGTTCGGCACGCGCCCTGTTCAGCACGCCGTGGCGCCGCGCCCTCACGCTGGCCGTGACGCTGGTGCTGGGCGCGTGGCTGATGCGCCAGTTCGACGGGCCCGTGCAGAACGGCGCGTGCCGCTTCATCGACGACTTCAGCTGGACTCTGTTCGACTGCGGCCTGCCATTCAGCGCCGACGTCGTGCTGATGACCGGCTTCTTCTTTTTGGGCGGCCACCTGTGCAAGCACTGGGTGCGTTCGTTTCGTCCGAACGTGTGGCTGTTTATCGCCGCGCTGTCGGTCTTCGTGGTGATGTGGCTCGCTTTCGAGCATGGGCTGAACTACAACTTCCGCGAGTACAGCCACCTGGTGGTCTCGACGGCACAAGCCATGCTGGGCATCTATGTGCTGCTGTGCGTGTGCCATGCCTTGCAGCACGCGGCACGGCTCTCGGCGGTGATTCGCTACGTGGGCCAGGGCAGCCTGTTCGTGCTGGTCTTCCATTACGTGCCGCAAGTGCGCCTGTACCGCGGCCTCAGCGAAGCCACCGGCAGTCTCACGCTGAGCGGGCTGTTGTCGTGGGTGCTGTGCGTGGCGCTGTGTCTGCTGATCTGGGAGATCACACGGCGCAGCCGCGTACTGTCGGCGCTGTTGCTGCCGCGGCCGCGTGCGCGCGCGCACGCGGCCTGACGCAAGCACGGGTCCGCAAAAAAAACCGACACCCGAGGGTGCCGTTTTCACGCAGGCCGCAGCGAGCCCGCGGGGACCGAGCTCAGAAGCGGTGGCGAATGCCCAGCGCGAAGCTGTTGCCGCTGTCCACGCCGGTGAGCTTGTCGTTCATGTAGATGCCGTACAGGTCGGTGCGCTTCGACAAGAAGTACGTGTAGCCCAGCGTCAGCGTCTTGTTGGTCTTGTCGGCCGCGCCGACGATCTCGGCCTTCGACTGGCCGTACTGCGCGAGCAGCGTGCCGGGGCCGATCGGGGCCGAGGCACCCAGCTGCACGATCTTGGTGTCGCTGTCGGGCCCGGCCACCAGGTCGGTGTCGTGCGTGACGTACTCGGCAAACAGCTTGATCACCTGCAGGTCGTAGGCCGCGCCGAGCAGCACGCTCTCTTGGCTTTGCAGCGTGGGCGCGGTGCCCTGGCCCTTGACCTTCTGCGCCGCGAGCGTGGCCGAGAAGGGGCCACCGAAGTACAGCACGTTGCCACCGACGTTGCCGCCGACGCCGCCGTCGGACTCTTTGCTGGTGGCCTGCAGGTTGAAGCTCAGTCCGCCGAACTTCGGGCTCGAATAGGTGATGGAGTTGCTCCAGCCCGTGTCGCCATAGAAGTTGGGCAGCGAGGCTGTCGTGCCGTGCAGCGTGTGCGGGACCAGGATCTGCCGGATCGCCGGCGAGTAGCCGAACGCGTCGCTGAAGGCATTGAAGATCAGCGTCGAGACGAAGAACTGGTTCGTCGTGCGGCCGAGCTTGGTCGAGCCGAAGTCACCTGACAGGCCGACCCAGGCCGAGCGTGCCCAGAACTTGTCGCCAGGGAAGCGCCCCAAATCGCCCGTGTCCACCCGCAGGAAGTGCTCAATCGAGAAATCGGCCTTCAGGCCACCGCCCAGGTCTTCGCTGCCTTTGAAGCCGATGAAGCTGGTGGTCATGTTGCCGCTGTCCAGGCGCTTGTCTTTCGTGGCCCCGGCGTTTTGAAACTGGCCGAGCGAAAGGTCGAGCAGACCGTAGATTGAGACCGACGACTGCGCCAGCGCGGGCGCGCAGAGGCACAACGTGGCGGCCGCAGCGGCCACGGCTTTGAGAGAACGCGTCATGAGAAGAACTCCAGTGAGAGGTTGCGGATTCGGAAACAAGCGCGTCCGTCTTGTATGCAAGGCATATGCCCACGTGACGGATGCCCGTTCGCGCTGCATCTCGTTGCGAGGCGGCGCCCCGCGCAGCGCAGAATGGGCCGCACCTGGGCGCACGCGCCGTCAACTGATGTCCCGATGAACCTTCTTCTCAACGGCCAGACCGTTCCGCTGCCCGACGAGGCGGTGGCGCCCGAGATGCCTGTGCTGTGGGTGCTGCGCGATGTGCTGGGCCTGACCGGCACCAAGTTTGGGTGCGGTGTCTCGGCCTGCGGGGCCTGCACGGTGCATGTCGAGGGCGAGGCCGTGCGCGCCTGCACGCTGCCGCTGTCGGCGGTGCAAGGCAAGGCGCTGCGCACCATCGAAGCCCTGGGCAGCGACGAACACCCGCACCCCTTGCAGGCGGCCTGGCTCGCGCACCAAGTGCCGCAATGCGGCTACTGCCAGAGCGGCATGCTGATGGCCGCGGCGGCCCTGCTGGCCAAGAACCCGAACCCGAGCGACGCCGACATCGACGCCGCCATCACCAACCTGTGCCGCTGCGGCACCTACCCGCGCATCCGCGCCGCCATCCAGACCGCCGCACGCACGCTGCGGCAGCAGGCCCCGGCGCGCAAGGCCGCGGGACGCGGCGTCGCATGAGGCGCGCCCCTTCAGCCCCGCGGCGGGCCGAGCGCGGGGCCGTGCCCAAGCGGGCCCGCACACAGGCGTCGGCCGAGGGGCCCACATGAAGCGGCGCACCTGGTTGCTCAGCGGCCTGGGCGGCGCCGGCGCGTTGATCGTCGGCTGGGGCGTGCTGCCACCGCGCAGTGCGCTCGGCGAAGGCGACCGCCCGCCCTTCGGTGACGGCCCGGTCGCGTTGAACGGGTGGATTCGCATCGCCCCCGACGGCCAGGTGCAGCTCGCCATGCCGCGCAGCGAGATGGGCCAGGGCGTGCACACCGCGCTGGCCATGCTGGCGGCCGAGGAGCTGGACGTGCGGCTCGCGCAGGTGCGCCTGATCGACGCGCCGGCCGATGCCATCTTCGGCTCGGTGGCCTCGTTGGTCGAAAAAGTGCCCAGCCACCCGAGCGACCGCGAGCCCGGCGCCGAAGGCACGCTGTACCGCGCGCAGCAGTGGTTCGGCGCGAAGCTCATGCGCGAGCTGGGCATCACGCTCACCGGCGGTTCGTCGAGCGTGATGGACGCCTGGGAGCCGCTGCGCCTGGCCGCTGCCACCGCGCGCGCGCAGCTGCTCGGCGCGGCCTCGCTGACCTGGAAGCTGCCGCGCGACGAGCTGCTGGTGCACGAGGGCATGGTCTCGCACCCGAGCGGCCCGCAGGCGCATTTCGGCGAGCTGGTGCGCCGCGCGGCGGCCACGCCTGCCGGCGAGGTCACGCCCAAGAAGCGCGAGGACTGGACGCTGATCGGCACGCCCGCCGGCCGCACCGACCTGGTCGCCAAGACGCAGGGCCGCGCGCGCTTCGGCATCGACGTGCGCGAGCCCGGGCAGGTGTTCGCCGTGGTGCGCCACTGCCCCATGCTCGGCGGAGGCATCGGCCGCGTCGACGCCCGCGCGGCGATGGCCCTGCCCGGCGTCGAACGCGTCGTGCGGCTGGGCAGCTACGCCGGCTCGACGCCCGCCATCGCGGTCGTCGGCCGCAGCACCTGGCACGCGATGCGTGGCGCGCAGGCGCTGCAGATCGAGTGGCGCGCGCCACCCGCTGGCCTGGCCGACTCGAACGCCATCCTCGACGCGCTGAGCGCCACCGCACACGCGGCATCGGCGGCGGACGGCGGCCTGCCCTTTCACCGCGAAGGCGACGCGCGCGCTGCCCTTGTCAGCGCGCCGGTGCGCATCGACGCCACCTACCGCGCGCCCTACCTCGCGCACGCGACGATGGAGCCGATCAACTGCACCGCGCAGGTGAAAGACGGCCACGTCACCGTGTGGGCGCCGACCCAGGCGCCCTCGGCCGCACGCGCGCT
This sequence comes from Piscinibacter sp. PDB5-1, assembly GCF_056676035.1. Classification (NCBI taxonomy): domain Bacteria; kingdom Pseudomonadati; phylum Pseudomonadota; class Betaproteobacteria; order Burkholderiales; family Sphaerotilaceae; genus Piscinibacter; species Piscinibacter sp. PDB5-1. The sequence continues at coordinate 88,415 of NZ_JBWVZL010000004.1, forward strand.
GGCCGCCGAGGTGGCCGAGGTGCCGCGCGACCAGGTGACGCTGCACGTGCCCTTTCTCGGCGGCGGCTTCGGCCGGCGCCTCGACGTGGACTACGTCGGCCAGGCCGTGCGCATCGCGCTCGAAACCGGCGGCCGCCCGGTGCAGCTGGTGTGGCCGCGCGACGAAGACCTCACGCACGACTTCTACCGCCCGGCGCAGGCCGCGGTGATGCAGGCCGGGCTCGACGCGCAGGGCCGCGTCACCGCGCTGCACATCACGAGCGCCGGCGACGGCCTGGTGCAGCGCTGGCTCGAACGCACGCTGCCGCTGTTCGACGCGCCCTTCGACATCGACCTGCCCGACAAGACCGCGAGCGAAGGCCTGTTCGACCTGCCGTATGCGATCCCGAACCAGCGCATCGCGCACGTGGCCACGCGGCACGACGTGCCCATCGGCTGGTGGCGCGCGGTCGGCCACTCGCACAACACCTTCTTCGCCGAAAGCTTCATCGACGAACTCGCGCACGCCGCCGAACGCGACCCGGTGGCCTTCCGGCTGGCCATGCTCGACACCCTGCCGCGCCACGCGGCGGTGCTGAAGCTCGTGGCCGACAAGGCCGGCTGGGGCCGCCCGCTGCCCCCGCAGCGCGCCCGCGGCGTGGCCTTGCACGAAAGCTACGGCAGCATCGTCGCGCTCGTCGCCGAGGTCGAAAAGCAAGGCAGCGGCTGGCGCGTGCACCGCGTCGTCTGCGCCGCCGACGTGGGCACCGTGGTCAACCCGCAGATCGTCGCGCAGCAGATGGAAAGCTCGGTCGTCTTCGGCCTCAGCGCGGCGCTCTACGGCCGCATCGACGTGCGCGAAGGCGTCGTGCAGCAGCGCAACTTCCCCGACCACCCGGTGCTGAAACTCGCCGAGTGCCCCGTGATCGAGACGCACCTGGTCGAGAGCGTCCGCCCACCCAGCGGCGTCGGCGAACCCGGCTTGCCGCCGGTCGCACCAGCGGTCGCGAACGCAGTGTTCGCGCTCACCGGGCAGCGCATCAGAAACCTGCCGATGCGCTGAACGCCCGAGCCTTCGTCAAACCAGCATGGGGGCCAGGGGCCAAGCCCCATCCGCATCCACAGAGCGCGAAGCGCCTGACTGAGCTATTTCTCGTGGGCCCCGTAGGAGGCGTCGAGAAGCGCAGGGCTTGAGGGCGGCGCGCGAAGCGCGCTTCGTCATCTGACTTCGCGCAATGTTCGAGTCGCAGTGACCGCAGGGAACGGAGCGAGTTTTGCGCGACTCGCCCTCAAGACCGAGCATCGCAGAGCAGTCCCGCGCAGCGGGACCGCCGGAGCCGGGTCGCCTTTCTTTGCTTCCTTTCTTTGGCGAGACAAAGAAAGGAAGTGCGCTGCCGGGCGCACTTCCCGGCGCCGACTCCCGTGTGGGGAAGAACGAACCCACATGCCAACCAAAGCACGAGGACTTCGATACCCCCGTCCGAACGGGATGGGGTATGCGCACGGGAGAGGTGGTGTTCGAACGGACGTCCGTGGCCTACGGACCAGGCCCTTCGACAGGCTCAGGGCGAATGGAAACCAGGCAGAGCCAAGCGGCCCTACTCGCGCGCGGGCAGCACCCGCGCCAACGCATGTCGCAGCTTCTGCGGGTCGATCGGCTTGGTCAGAAAGTCGTTCATGCCCGCCGCCAGCGCCTGCTCGCGCTCCGACACCAGCGCCGCCGCCGTGAGCGCCAGGATGGGCAACGTCTTCGCATCGAAGCGCAGGCGCAGGCGCGTCGCCGCTTCGTGGCCGCTCAGGCGCGGCATCTGCACGTCCATCAGCACCGCGTCGAACGGGTGTCCTGCATCGGCCGCGCGCTCGACGGCCTCGACCGCCTCCAGCCCGTCGGTGGCCTGCACGACGTTGGCGCCCCATTGTTCGAGCATCGCCACGCCGATCATCATGTTGACCGGGTTGTCTTCGACCAGCAGCACGTCCACGCCGACCAGCCGCGCCACGTCGTCGGCGTCGGACTGCGCATCCACGTTCAGCGCGTCGGTCACCGGCAGGGGCAGCTCCACCCAGAAGCGGCTGCCCTGCCCCGGGTGGCTGATGACACCGCAGCTGCCACCCATCAGCTCGGACAGCTCCTTGCAGATCGACAGCCCGAGCCCGGTGCCGCCATAGCGCCGCGTGGTCGATTCGTCGGCCTGCGTGAACGGGCGGAACAGGCGCTGCTGCACCTCGGCCGCGATGCCGGGGCCGGTGTCCACCACGTCGAGCCGCACCACGCCGGGCCGCGCCAGCGAGGCTTCGATGCGCACCTCGCCGCGCTCGGTGAACTTGAGGCCGTTGGTGATGTAGTTCGACAGGATCTGCCGCACCCGCACCGGGTCGCCGCGCACGACGGTGGGCACGTCGTCGGCGATGTGCAGGTTGAGCCCCAGCGAATGGCCCTGCGCGAGCGACTGGTAGGCATGGTGCACGGCGACCAGCAGCTTGCGCAGGTCGAAGGGCACCGACTCGATGCTGAACTTGCCGGCCTCGATCTTGGAGAGGTCGAGGATGTCGGAAATGATGTCCGCGAGGCTGCGCGCGCTGTCCTGGATCTGCTCCAGGTACTGCGTGCGGCGCGCCGGGTCGAGGTCGGGTTGCACGGCCAGGCGGGCCAGGCCCATCAGCCCGTTGAGCGGGGTGCGGATCTCGTGGCTGGTGTTGGCGAGGAAGGCACTCTTGGCGCGGCTCGCGGCCTCGGCGGCGTCGCGTGCGGCGGCCAACGCCTGCTCGACGCGGCGGCGCTCGGTGACGTCTTCGGCGATCCAGATCGTGCCCGACAGGCGCGGGTGCGTCGGATCGACCACCTGCGCGATCAGGCGGCACCAGAAGGTGCTGCCGTCACGTCGTCGCATCTCGCGTTCGACCTCGACCGACTTGCCTTCGGACAGCGGCTGGGCCGACTCTTCGAGCACGCGCGAGAAGTCGGCTGCGTCGGTCCACAGCACGCCGCCCGACTGCCCGACCAGCGCACCGGGCTCCCAGCCGAAGATCTGCTCGAAGCGTGGGTTGGCGCGCATGAACTTCTGCTCGCGGATCAGCGAGATGCCGATCGACACGCTCTCGAGGATGGTTTCGTATTCGAGCCGCGCGCGCTGCACGTCGGTCACGTCGCGGCCGTTGACGACGAGGTAGTCGCGCCCGTCCATCTGGAAGCGGCCGGCCGACATCATCAGCGACACCGGTGCGCCCGACTTGGTGACGAACCACGCCGGCAGGTCGTACACACCGCCGTGGGCAGTGAGCTGCTCGACCATCTTGATGCGGTCTTCGGGCCGGTACCAGATGCCGAGTTCGAGCGCGCTCTTGCCGATGACCTCGTCGGGGTCGTAGCCGAAGATGCGCGAGAAGGTCTTGTTGACCAGCACGTAGCGGCCGGTCTGCATCTCGCTCATCGTGATGAAGTCGGGGCTGGTGGCGAACAGGTGCGACAGCATGGCCTGCGAGCGCCGCATGCCCTCTTCGGCCGCCATGCGCGCGGTGATGTCGTAGTAGATCGACAGCGAGGCCAGCCCGTCGGCCGTGTTGACGCGCACCCCGGTGGCCTGCACCGTGAGGTGCGCGCCGTCGAGCGCCTGCATCTCGAAGTCGTCGACTTCGAGCGCGCTGCCCACCGGCAGGCTTTCGAGCCGCGCGATGCGCGCCTGGTCGCGTTCTCGGTCGGCGCCGGGTCGGGTGAGCGAGACGATGTCGTGGCCGATCATGGCCTCGGCCGACACGAAGCCGAACAGCAGCGCGGCCGCGTCGTTGGCGTCGAGCACGATGCCGCCGCGGTGCAGGATCAGCGGCGACGGCGAGCGCGCGAACAGCTCTCTGTAGCGGTTTTCGCTGGCACTCACCGCCTGGCGGGCCTGCATTTCGGCGGTCACGTCGCGGCCCACGCCCCAGTAGCCGGCGAAGCGCCCCTGCGCGTCAAAGCGCGGCCGGCCGCTGACGCTGAAGAAGTGCACCTTGCCTGCCTTCGAACGGCGCTGGATCGCGAGGTTGCTGAAGGGCTGGTGCGCTTCGAGCAACATGCGGTGCGCTTGGACCTGTTCGGGGGTGAGGCCCATGTCGGACAACTCCCAGGGCCGCAGGCCGCGCCACTGCGCGCCCAGGCCCTGCGCCTCGGGGTTGAGCTCGTTCGAGACGTTGCTGAAGCGCAGGCCGGCGTCCAGCTCCCAGTACCAGTCGGCCGCGATGCGCAGCAAGGTGGTGAAGCGCTGCTCGCGTTCTTCGGCTTCGAGCAGGGCGCGGTTGACGAGCTTGGACATGAACACGCCTGCCGCCACCGCCGTCACCAGCATCACGAGCAGCGTCAGCACGTTGAGCAGCGTGGGGCCGCGCAGCCAGGGCGCGGCGGCGGACAGCGGGCCGCTCCAGTCCTGCACGAGGGCGATCGCCACCACGGCCACCGAGGCCAGCAGCGCGAGGGCCACCCCGGCGCGCACGCTGGTCAGCAGCGTCGCCAGGCACACCACGAGGCCCAGAAAACCCAGTGTCAGCGAGTGCACCCCTTCCCCTGTGCCCACGCCGGTGAACGCGGTGACCAACAGCGCAAGCACGCAGGCGGCCAGCACGATGCGCTCGACCGCGTGGCGCCTCATCAAGCGCACGCCGACGGCCAGCAGCGCCGCCAGCAGCAAGCAGCTGATCGCCAGGGTCGCGCGCATGCCCCCGGGCAAAGGCAGGGGCAAGAGGCTGTAGACCACGGCGCCCGTCAGCGCAATGCCCATCCCGACCGTGAAGAAGAGCTGGGCAATGCGCCGGTTGAGCGCCTGGCGGGTGACAGCGACGGACGGGTGGGCGGAAAACTCGAGCGGGTCTGTCATGCGACGGGCCGGGCCGGCGAGGACGAAGGGCAGCGCACGGGCACACGCGTGCCCGCACCCCCAAAGTGTCGGCGGCATTGGCCTGTCGGCACAGCCTCGTTACTACGAAGGCAGGCGCTCGCTTCGTGCCCGATTTAACGCTTGCCGGGTGGCCTCGGCGACCTGCCTTGCGGCCGAGGCGAAGTCGTCGCCGGCCGAGGCATACAGCACAGCGCGCGACGAATTGACGGCAATCGGCGCGTTCGGCCGCCAACCGGCGCGCACCGTGGCCTCGGCGTCCCCGCCCTGCGCCCCGACACCGGGGATCAGCAGCGGCAGCGTCGGCGCCAGCTCGCGCACCCGGGCGATCTCGGCCGGGAAGGTCGCGCCCACCACCAGGCCGAGCTGCCCGTTGCGGTTCCACGCGGTCTCGGCCAGGTGGGCCAGGTGCTCATACAGCATCGGCTGGCCCGGCACGTCGGCCAGTCGCTGGGCCTGCCAGTCGCTGCCGCCGGGGTTGGACGTTCTGCACAACAGGATCACGCCCTTGCCCGGATAACGCAGGTAGGGCTCGATGGTGTCGAAGCCCATGAAGGGCGACAGCGTCACCGCGTCGGCCTGGTAGCGCTCGAAGGCCTCGCGCGCGTACTGCTCGGCGGTCGAGCCGATGTCGCCGCGCTTGGCGTCGAGGATGACGGGCACCTCGGGCGCGACGCGGCGCATGTAGGCCATCAGTTCCTCGAGCTGGTCTTCGGCGCGGTGCGCGGCGAAGTAGGCGATCTGCGGCTTGAACGCCAACACCAGGTCCTTCGTTGCATCGACGATGCGCGCGCAGAACTCGAAGATGCGCGAGGCGTCGCCCTTCATGCAGGCCGGAAACTTCGCCGGCTCGGGGTCGAGGCCCACGCACAGCAGCGAGTCGTGGCGCTCACTGGCGCGGATCAGTTGCGCGCGAAAGTCCACCTCAGATGTCCTTCGCCAGCTTGGCGGCCTGCCCCGTGTAGCTGCCCGGCGTCATCGCCAGCAGGCGGTCCTTGTCGGACTGCGGCAGCGGCAGGCCGTCGATGAAGCCGCGCATCAGCTCGCGCGTCATCGGCTGGCCGCGGGTGAACTTCTTCAGCTGCTCGTAGGGTTCGGGCAGGCCATGGCGGCGCATCACGGTCTGGATGGGTTCGGCCAGCACTTCCCAGGCGCCTTCGAGGTCGGCTTCGAGCGCGCGGGTGTTCAGTTCCAGCTTGTCGAGGCCGCGCAGCAGCGAGTCGTAGCCGAGCACCGCATAGCCCACCGCCACGCCCATGTTGCGCAGCACCGTGCTGTCGGTCAGGTCGCGCTGCCAGCGGCTGATCGGCAGCTTCTGGCTCAGGTGCGTGAGCACCGCGTTGGCCAGGCCGAAGTTGCCCTCGGCGTTTTCGAAGTCGATCGGGTTGACCTTGTGCGGCATGGTCGAAGAACCGACCTCGCCCTCGCGCGTCTTCTGCTTGAAATAACCCAGGCTGATGTAGCCCCACACGTCGCGCGACCAGTCGATCAGGATGGTGTTGGTGCGCGTGATCGCATCGAACAGCTCGGCCATGTAGTCGTGCGGCTCGATCTGGATCGTGTACGGGTTGAAGCTCAGGCCGAGCTGGCCTTCGATGACGCGGCGAGCGAAGGCCTCCCAGTCGAGTTCGGGGTAGGCCGAGAGGTGGGCGTTGTAGTTGCCGACCGCGCCGTTCATCTTGGCCAGCAGCTTCACGTCGGCGATGCGCTGGCGCGCGGTCTTCAGGCGTGCGACGACGTTGGCGATTTCCTTGCCGACCGTCGTCGGGCTGGCGGTCTGGCCGTGCGTGCGGCTGAGCATCGGCACGGCGGCGAATTCGTGCGCGAGCGTGCTGAGCTTGTTGATGATCTTGTCGACGGCCGGCAACAACACGTCGTTGCGCGCGGCCTTAAGCATCAGCCCGTGGCTGGTGTTGTTGATGTCTTCGCTGGTGCAGGCGAAGTGCACGAACTCGCTCGCTGCCTTCAGCTCGGGGCTGTTCTCGAAGCGGCCCTTCAGCCAGTACTCGACCGCCTTCACGTCGTGGTTGGTGGTGCGCTCGATGTCCTTGATGGCCTGGGCGTCGGCTTCAGAGAAGCGCGTCACCAGCCCGCGCAGCAGGCCGCGCGCGGCGCCGGTCAGCGGCTTGAACTCGGCGAAGCCGGCGTCCGACAGCGCGATGAACCATTCCACCTCGACCTGCACGCGGCGGTGCATCAGGCCGAATTCACTGAGCAGCGGGCGCAGCGGTGCCACCTTGGCGGCATAACGGCCGTCGAGCGGCGACAGGGCGGTGAGGTGGGACGAGTTCATGACAAAGGCCCGCACGCGATGCAGGCAGAGGGTGACACGGAGTGGGCGCGATTTTAGGTGGCGCAGCGACCGACTTTTCCTGACCCTCGGCCCCACGCGCGTTCACCCGGCACGCACAGGGTCATGGCGAGAAGAACTTGACGGGCATCTGATAAGTTCACGCCTGTTGCGCCCACCAGCGTCGGGAATGCCCGGATGGGGACGGCCGACAAGCAGCGGTTAATCTGACGGATTCGGCACCCCCTTGGTGCCGCGAGGAGACCCCATGCCGAACGCGGCCCTGATCCACGAAATCGAACAGCTTTTCCTCCGCCAAGGCGGGCTCGCCCACCACAGCCACGGCGCCGACCCGGTGAGCGTGCTTGCGCACGCGCTGCACACCGCCCAGCTCGCCGAATGGGCCGATGCCGACGAGGCGCTGGTCGCCGCCGCGCTGCTGCACGTGCTGAGCCACCTGCAAGGCGAGGCCGGCGGCGCTTCCGAGGCGCGCGCCGTGGAATGGTTGGCCGACGGCTTCGGTGAAGACCTGATCGCCCCGCTGCGGCTGCAACGCGACGCGCGCCGCTACCTGCGCGCCATCGAGCCGGGCGCAGCGCCCGCCGGGGGCGCCAACGAACCGCCGATGTCGCTGGCCGAACAGCTCGAATTCGACGTGCTGCCGCATGCGCGGCGCGCGTTGCAGCTGTGCCGCCTCATCCAGCAGGCGCGCAGCACGCCGGTGCCGCGCACGCCGCCGCTCGACTACTACCTGGCCTTGCTCGAAGACCTGCAGCGCCAGACCAACGACCGCGACAAGCTCGAAGTCGGTCCGCAGACGGTCAGCTGAGCCCAGGTCGCACACCATGGCCAACGGAAGCTGTCACTGCGGTCGCGTCAGATTCGAAGTGCCCGGCGAGCCCGGGCCGGTGCTCGAATGCAACTGCTCGCACTGCGAGCGCAAGGGCTTCCTGCTGTGGTTCGTCGGTGGCGACCAGTTGCAAGTGACGCAGGGGGCGGACACGCTGTCCACCTATCGGTTCAACAAACACGTCATCGAGCACAAGTTCTGCCCGAACTGCGGCGTGCAGCCCTTCGGCCTGGGCACCGACCCGAAAAGCGGCCAGGCCACGGCGGCGATCAACGTGCGCTGCCTCGACGGCATCGACCTCGGGGCGTTGAAGCGCATCCCGTACGACGGGCGCAGCCAGCCCTGAGCGAAAACGCCGCGACGCAAATGACGAAGGGCGCACGGTGTGCGCCCTTCGTTTCTTGAGGCACCCGCCGCCGGTCAGTGCGGCGCGGTCTGCGCTTCGGCCACGCGCTGGGCCAGGTGGGCCAAAGCCTCTTCCACCTGATCCACCAGCACGAGGCACAGGTCACCCGCCTGCAAGCGCGACAGCGCGGTGTCGATCGCGACAAACTCGCCCTGGATCTCGTCGATGTGGCGCGTGCGGCCGGCCCCTTCGAGGCCCTGGCGCAGCAGGCGCAGCACTTCGCCGTCGGCGCGGCCGCGCTGGCAGGCGTCCTGGTACAGCAGCACGTCGTCGAAGGCTTCGCCGAGGATGGTCGTCTGCTCGCGGATGTCTTCGTCGCGCCGGTCGCCGGCCCCGCTGATGACCACCGAACGGCGCTTGGCCGGCATCGCGTCCACGGCCGCCACCAGCGCGCGCATCGCGTCGGGGTTGTGGCCGTAGTCGGCGATCAGCGTCGCGCCCTTGTAGTCCATCACGTTGAACCGGCCCGGCGCGTTGTCGGCGTCGTTGACGAAGCTGGCCAACCCGCTGCGCACCGCGTCCCAGGGCACGCCCGCGCCCCAGGCGGCAGCCACCGCCGCGAGCACGTTCTCGACCTGAAAACCGATGCTGCCGTGGCGCGTGATGGGCACGTCGCGCAGCGGCACGCTTTCGCGCCACGTGCCCTCGCTGGCAATCACGTGGCCATCGTCGACGTACACCGTGCGCTTGCCCTGCGCGCGGTGCGTGGCCATCACCGGGTGGTGGCGGTCGGGCGCGAAGTAGATCACCTGGCCCGGGCACACCGAGGCCATCGCGGCGGTGATGGGGTCGGCCGCGTTGAGCACCGCATAGCCGTTGGCGGCCACGTTCTGCACGATCACCTGCTTGAGCACCGCGAGGTCTTCGACGGTGGTGATGTAGTTGAGGCCGAGGTGGTCGCCCGCGCCGATGTTGGTGACGACGGCCACCTGGCAGCGGTCGAAGCCCAGGCCTTCGCGCAGCACGCCGCCGCGCGCGGTCTCGAACACGGCCGCTTCGACGTCGGGGTGCATCAGCACGTTGCGCGCGCTGCGCGGGCCGCTGCAGTCGCCGCTGTCGATCTGCCGGCCATCGACATACACGCCGTCGGTGTTGGTCATGCCGACCTTGAAGCCGGCGCTGGCGAACAGGTGCGCGGTGAGCCGCGTGACGGTGGTCTTGCCGTTGGTGCCGGTGACGGCGACCACCGGGATGCGCCCGTCTTCACCGGCCGGGAAGAGGTCGGCCATGATGGCCTCGCCCACCGGGCGGCCCTTGCCGTACGAGGGCGACAGGTGCATGCGCAGGCCCGGCGCGGCGTTGACCTCGACGATGCCGCCGTGCTGCTCTTCGAGCGACTGCAGCACGTTCTGGCACACCACATCGACACCGCAGATGTGCAGGCCGACCATCTGCGCTGCCGCCACGGCGCTGGCGGCCACGTCCGGGTGCACGTCGTCGGTCACGTCGGTGGCGGTGCCGCCGGTGCTGAGGTTGGCGTTGTTGCGCAAGACGACGCGGCGGCCCTTCTCGGGCACCGATTCGGGCGCCAGGCCCTGCACCTGCAGGCGCGCGATGGCGATGTCGTCGAAGCGGATCTTCGTCAGAGAGGTCGCGTGGCCGTCGCCCCGGCGCGGGTCGGCGTTGACCTTGTCCACCAGCTGGCGCACGGTGTGCACGCCGTCACCGATGACGTGCGGCGGATCGCGCCGCGCGGCCGCCACCATGCGGTCGCCAACGACCAGCAGGCGGTAGTCGCTGCCGGGCAGGTATTTCTCGACCAGCACGTCGCCGTGCTCGGCGGCGGCGCGGTAGGCGATTTCAAGGTGCTCGCGCGTGACGATGTTGACCGTGACGCCCTTGCCCTGGTTGCCGTCCTGCGGCTTCACGACGACGGGCAGGCCGATCTGCTGGGCCACGTCCCAGGCCTCGTCGATGCTCTGGACCGGCTTGCCATACGGCACCGGCACGCCGGCGGCCTGCAGCAGTTGCTTGCTGAGGTCTTTGTCTTGGGCGATGGATTCGGACACCGCGCTCGTGCCATCGACCTCGGCCGCCCAGATGCGGCGCTGTTTCGCGCCCCAGCCGAACTGCACCAGGCTGCCTTCGGTCAGGCGGCGGTACGGGATGCCGCGCACCACGGCCGCATCAACGATGCAGCCCGTGCTGGGCCCGAGGCGCACGTCTTCGTCCTTCTCGCGCAGCTGCGCGATGGCGGCGGCCACGTCGAAATCACCGCCCGCCTGCGCGGCCTGCAAGAGCGCCTGCGCCTGGTCGAAGGCGAGCCGACCGACGGTCTCTTCGCTGTACTCGACGACGACCTGGTAGACGCCGGGCTCGACCGTCGCGGTGGTGCGGCTGAAGGTCACCGGGCAGCCGGCTTCTTCTTGCAGCGCCAGCGCGGCAGCTTCGAGCACATGGGCCAGCGACACCGGCCCGGGCGCGCGCAGCACGCCGATCGAGGGAAACAGCTTGCGCACGCGCGCCTCGAAGCCCGGCATCAGGTCGAGCGAGCGCTCTTTCTCGGCGCAGGACACGATGGCTTCGATCGCCGTGTGCCGGCTCCAGAGGTTGGGCCCGCGCAGGGCCCGGATGCGTGAGACGTCCATCGGTGAAGGCGAAAGGTGCGAAGAAGTGCGTCGCGCGTCAGAGCGCGTTGCGGGCCGGGGGCAGGTGCGCCTGCGGCAGTTCCATGTCGAAGGTCTCGATGCCCGCGACGATGAGGTCCGGCGCGATGTCGAGCGCCCAGGCGGTGGCGATGGCCGGCAGCAGGGCCACCATGTCCACCACGCCGCCGTGGCCGCGCTGGCGCGTCAGGCGCTGCAGGCCGGCCAGGCGCGTCTCGGCGCTGCCATGGGCCAGCACGACGCGGGCGTCGCGCTCGAACACCGCACGGCCGCCACGGGCGCCCTGGCGGCGGTGCGCCACGATGGCCGGCAGGTTGGGGTCGGCCGCGTAGAGGATGACTTCGCCGTCGCACAGCCGCGCCATGTCGGCCACGCGTTCGTCGCTGGCGTTCAGCACGGCCACACCGTCGGGCAGCACCACATCCACCTGCGTGCGCATGACCTTGACGAGCTGGTCGCTCTCGCGCACGTCGTGGTGGCCGAGCTTGTCGGCGCCTTCGAGGTCGGTGACCACGCCCACGTGGCAGCGGTCGTAGGGCAGGCCATCGCGCAGGATCGCCTCGGGCCCGTTCTCGAACACGGCCGTGTTGACGCGGCGGTTCATCAGCAGACGCCGCGCCGGCTCGAAGCGCGTGCCGTCGGCGTGGTCGATGCGGCGGCGTTCGAGGAAGACGCCGTCCTTGCAGGCCACGCCCACGTGCTTGCCGCTCAGGTGCAAGAGCCACGCGACCAGGCGCGCGGTCGTGGTCGTGCCCTGCGTGCCGGCGATGCCGACGATGGGGATGCGGCCAGTCTCGCCTTCGCGGAACAGGTGCTCGACGATCGCACGGCCCACCGGACGCGGCGTGCCCACGGCGGGCTTCAGGTGCATCAGCAGGCCCGGCCCGGCGTTCACCTCGACCACCGCGCCGCCCTGCGCCTGCAGCGGCTTCGAGATGTCTTCGCAGACCAGGTCGACGCCGGCGATGTCGAGCCCCACCACGCGGGCGGCCAGCGCCACCGCGTGTTCGACCTCGGGGTGCACGTCGTCGGTGCAGTCGTTGGCCACGTTGCCGTTGCGCTGGATCAGCACGCGCTGGCCGGCGGCCGGCACGGCGTCGGGCGTCAGGCCCTGGCGCTGCAGGTCGAGCAGGATGGCTTCGTCTTCGCCGCGCAGCCGGATCAGCCCGAGCGGAAACTCTTCGGCTTCGCCGCGGCGCGGGTCGGTGTTGAGCTGCGCATCGACGAGTTGCTCGACCGTGGCGGTGCCGTCGCCGGTGACCCAGGCGGTTTCACCGCGCGCCGCCGCCGCGACCTTGCCGCCGACGACCAGCAGGCGGTGCTCTTCGCCGCGCACGAAGCGTTCGACGATCACCTCGCTGCCGTGCTTGTCGGCCAGGTGGAAGGCGGCTTCGATGTCTTCGCGCTTGTGCAGGTCGAGCGTGACGCCGCGGCCGTGGTTGCCGTCGGCCGGCTTCACGACGACCGGCAGGCCGATGTCTTGCGCGGCCTCCCAGGCGGCCTCGGGGCTGTCCACGACCTGGCCCTCGGGCACCGGCACGCCGCAGCTCTGCAGCAGGCGCTTGGTCAGGTCTTTGTCGCGGGCGATGTTCTCGGCGATGGCGCTGGTGTTTTCGGTTTCGGCCGTCCAGATGCGGCGTTGCGCCGCACCGTGGCCCAGCTGCACCAGGTTGCCGCCGTTCAGGCGGATGTGCGGGATGCGCCGGTCGGTCGCTGCACCGACGATGGCCGCCGTGCTGGGGCCGAAGTACGAGTCATCGACCTGTTCGCGCACCTGCGCCACGGCGGCAGCCAGGTCGAACGGCTGGTCGTCGATCACCGCCTTGATCAGCGCGTGGCCGGCGGCCAGCGCCTTGCGGGCGACGTGCTCGTCGCGCGCCCGGAAGACCATGCGGTACACGCCGTGCTGCGAGGTGCTGCGCGTCTGGCCGAAGCCGGTGGGCATGCCGGCGAGGTTGAGCAGTTCGATGACGATGTGTTCGAGCACGTGGCCGGCCCAGGTGCCTTCTTCGAGGCGCTGCACGAAGCCGCCGTGCTCGCCGACGCCGCAGTGGTGCGCCACCAGGGCCGGCAGCAGCTTCAGCAGGCGCTCGTTGAAGCCCGGCAGCAGGTGCGAGGGCTGGTCTTCCAGCGCGCCCAGGTCGAGCCAGACTTCGAGCACCGGCCGGTAGGTCCAGAGGTTGGGGCCGCGCAAATAGTTGATGCGCAGCAATTGCAGGGCGTCGGAAACGGCGGCGGGAACGGCAGCAGGCATGGCGGCGGGACGGGACGGGCGCAAACTCCCATTGTCCGCGCTGGGCGCCGGGGTTTTGCCCAGACCGGCCCCTGCAAGCGCGTGGACACGGGCCGGGGCGCAACAGGCGCTTGGGCGAAAATCCGCGCCCCCGGTGCGGCCTGCGGAAGGCTTTTGCGGCTCCCGCTCGGTTTCCGTCAGGCAGCCTTGCGGCACAACGTCAGCATGCAACATCAACATCCCATCGACCTTTCTGGCAACCCCCGGGCCCCGTCCCCGACCCCGGCCCTGGCAGGGCCGCCATCGGCGGGGGGCGATCCGGGGCCGATGACACCGGCCGGGGCGGCCGCCTCGTTACGGGCGGCCTTGTCTTCCCGACTCGGACCGCACGAGAACGTGCTGGGCCTGCTGGAGGTTGACTTGGACGACCAGTTGCGTTTTGCGCAAGGGTTGCTGGTTGTGACGGAATCCCGCCTGCTGGCCGCCAACGCCGAGGGCGAATGGCGTGAGTGGGCGCTGGCATCGACACTGTCTGTGCGCCAGACCGACCACGCCGGCGTGGGCACGCTGGAGTTGCTGGACACCGATCAGCGCCTGGCCACCTGGCGCTTCACGCTGGCCCGGCAGACCGCCGCGCTGGCCTGGGTGACGCGGGTCGAGCGGCAGATCGCCGCGGGCCCCGCCGGCGCCGCCGAGCCGCAAATCGACGGCGCCCTGTGCCCGAGCTGCCACGCCCCGCTGCCGCCCGATGCCGACGCCGACGAATGCCCGGTCTGCAACCGTGAGGCGCCCGTGCCACCCTCGACCTGGGTGCTGCTGCGGCTGTGGCGCTTCGCCCGGCCCTACCGCAAGGAGCTGGCCGCCGGCTTCTTGCTGACGCTGGCCGGCACCGGCGCGAGCCTCATCCCGCCGTACCTGAGCATTCCGCTGATGGACGACGTGCTGATCCCGTTCCAGAACGGGCAGCAGATCGACACGATGCTGGTCGCCAAGCTGCTGGCCGGCCTGCTGGCGGCGGCACTGGCCGCCTGGGGCCTGAGCTGGGCGCGCACCTACCTGCTGGCGCTGGTGTCCGAACGCATCGGCGCCGACCTGCGCACCACCACCTTCGAGCACCTGCTGCAGCTGTCGCTCGACTACTTCGGCGGCAAGCGCACCGGCGACCTGATGGCGCGCATCGGCTCCGAGACCGACCGCATCTGCGTCTTCCTGTCGCTCTACGCGCTCGAATTCGCCACCGACGTGCTGATGATCCTGATGACGGCGGCGATCCTGTTCTCGATCAACCCGTGGCTGGCGCTGGTGACGCTGGTGCCGCTGCCCTTCATCGCCTGGATGATCCACATCGTGCGCGACAAGCTGCGCACCGGCTTCGAGAAGATCGACCGCGTGTGGTCCGAGGTGACCAGCGTGCTGGCCGACACCATCCCGGGCATCCGCGTGGTCAAGGCCTTCGCGCAAGAGTCGCGCGAGGCCAAGCGCTTCCACCAGGCCAACCGGCACAACCTCGAAGTCAACGACCGCATCAACAAGACCTGGTCGCTGTTTTCGCCGACCGTCTCGCTGCTGACCGAAATCGGCCTGCTCGTGGTGTGGGCCTTCGGCATCTGGCTGGTCTCGAAGAGCCAGATCACGGTCGGCGTGCTGACCGCCTTTGTCGCCTACATCGGGCGTTTCTACACGCGGCTCGACGACATGAGCCGCATCGTGTCGGTGACGCAGAAGGCCGCGGCGGGCGCCAAGCGCATCTTCGACATCCTCGACCACGTCTCGAACGTGCCCGAGCCCACGAACCCGGTGCCCATCGGCAAGCTGAAAGGCGGGCTGACGATGCGCGGCGTGGGCTTTCGCTATGGCAACCGCACGGTCATCCGCGGGCTCGACCTCGACATTCGCCCCGGCGAGATGATCGGACTGGTGGGCCACAGCGGCTCGGGCAAGAGCACGCTGGTGAACCTGATCTGCCGCTTCTACGACGTGACGGACGGCGGCATTCAGGTCGATGGCATCGACATCCGCCGCCACGCGGTGGCCGACTACCGGCGCCACATCGGGCTGGTGCTGCAAGAGCCGTTTCTCTTCTTCGGCACGGTGGCCGAGAACATCGCCTACGGCAAGCCCGATGCGACCCGCCAAGAGATCATCGCGGCGGCGCGCGCCGCGCATGCACACGAGTTCATCCTGCGCCTGCCGCACGGCTACGACTCGCTGGTCGGCGAACGCGGCCAGGGCCTGTCGGGCGGCGAGCGGCAGCGCATCTCGATCGCCCGCGCGCTGCTGATCGACCCGCGCATCCTGATCCTCGACGAGGCCACCTCGGCGGTCGACACCGAGACCGAAAAAGAGATCCAGAAGGCGCTCGACAACCTGGTGCAGGGCCGCACGACGATCGCCATCGCGCACCGCCTGTCCACCCTGCGCAAGGCCGACCGGCTGGTCGTGATGGACCGCGGCCAGGTGGTCGAAGTGGGCCCGCACGACACGCTGATGGAAAAGCCCGACGGCGCCTACCGCCGCCTGTACGAAGCGCAGCTGCGCCACGTCGAAGAAGAAGAGAGCGACGAGGTGCAGGGCGAGCGCGAGGCCGCGCACGAAGTGCACGTGCCGCCGAGCAAACCTGCTGTGGAGTCCACATGAGCCCGCGCGTCTTCACCCTCACCCGCAACGCCTTCGGCCGGCTGGTCTTTACCGCGCCGGGCGGCGAGCCGCAGGTTGGCGTGCTGCCGGTGCGGGCCTTTCCGCTGGCCGCGCCCGACGAGGGGCTGTCGCTGGTCGGGCCCGATGGCCACGAGCTGGCGTGGATCGACCGCCTCAGCGAGTTGCCGGCAGACCAGCGCGCGCTGGTCGAGGCCGAGCTGGCCGAGCGCGAGTTCGCCCCGACCATCGAGCGGCTGCTGGATGTGTCGAGCTTCTCGACGCCCAGCACCTGGCAGGTCGAGACCGACCGTGGCCCGACGAGCTTCGTGCTCAAGGGCGAGGAAGACATCCGCCGCGTCGGCCGCACGCGGCTGCTGATCAGCAGCGGTGAAGGCCTGCACTTCGTGGTGGCCGATGCGACCCAGCTCGACCGCCACTCGAAGCGGCTGCTCGAACGCTTTCTCTGAGCGCGTTGGATCCTTGGAGCGTTGCCCCGACGCGGGGCGAATCTGCTGCCGGGCGGGTGGGGCAGGCATGCGCATTGCCGATGACTCGGGCCGAGATCAGGCACGCAGGCCCGCCTGCAAGCCCCGGACGTGTGCCGTGGCTCGTTCATCCCACCCGAAAAGGAGATCCATCCATGAACAACTTCACCTCCCGCCTTTCTGCCGCTGCGGCCATCGTTTCTCTCGTCGCCGCTGTCGGCGTGGTCCAGGCCCAGTCCGGCACGAGCGGCAGTGGCATGGGCTCGACGTCGTCGGACGCGGCACGTGGCGGCCCCTCGCCCAGCGAAACGCCTGCGGGCACGCTGCCGTCCAGCGGCACGACGAGCACCGACGGCAGCATGGGCACGACGGGCACGTCGACCAGCCCGTCCAGCACGGTCAACCCGGCCAACGCGCCGGTGAACACCGACAGCACCACCGGCGCCCGGGTACCGGCCGAGCCGCTGGGCCGCGCACCGCGCGCTGACCGCGGTTAAATGCCCGAAGGGGCGGCGGCACGCCGTCGCCCCGGGCGGCTCTCACTGTGCGGTCACGGCGCCCGCAGCGCTGGCGCGGGCTGACCCCGCCAGCGGAAACACCTCGCCCAGCGCCCGCTGGTCGGGCAGCACGTAGACGACCTTCGGCCCGGCCGCGAACAGCGGCTTCACCGCGGCGTCGAAGAACGCCGCCGGCACATTGACGCAGCCATACGAGATGCGGTTGTCCGCCGCGGTCGGCGTCGCCAGGCGCTGCAGGCGGCGCTCTTCGGCCTTGAGCGGCCGCACGCGGTGCAGCGACACCGCCGCGTCGTAGTCGATCCACACGATGTCTTCGCCTTTGGCATTGCGCCCCGCCTCGGCCACGAAGCGGCCGGCGGGCGTGGTGCGCTCGTCGGGACGGATGTCTTTCAGCGCACGCTCGCCGATGCCAGGCACCGTGTGGTCGCCGCGCGCCAGCCCCAGCAAGGCAGGCGCGGCAGCCTGCAAGCGACCGCGCGCGTCGAACACGAACACCCGCGCACGCGGTTTGTCGATCACGACGAAGGCTTGGGAACGGGCGTCGCCGCTGGCGAGCGCCCAATTGGCGATCTGCCGCGCGGCGGGCGAGGGGCGTTCCTGGGCGAAGTCGGCGACGGGCGATGCCGCCTGCACGCCGCTGCCGGCCACGAGCAGCAGCAGGCCGACGCGCCACGCGAGGGGTGGGGTTGAAGAGCGCATCCCGGCGTCGGGGCAATCGGCGCGCCCGGCCCTGGCGACCGCCGGAAGGCCGCCGGCACCGATTCATGCAGCAGGCTTTACCGCAGCGGCAGTGCGGTGCTGCTCAAGTTCGCGCCGGGGTGACCGAAAGCAGGCAGAAGGCCCAGCCCACCGCCACGGCCGCCGTGGGTCCAGGCCCCAGGCGCAGCCCGCGAGCCCGGGCACTGCTCCCGGGCCGATTGCAGCGCGCGCAGCGCAGAGGCACATCCGTGAGCGACACCGTCAACCCGCACTACCTCGAACGCGTCATCGGCGCGTCGCGCGAACACGAGGTCGCGGCGAACGAGGACATCCTCACGCGCAACGGCATGAAGCTCCTGGCCAAGGGCGCCAAGGTCGATGCCGCGGTGCGCGAGCGCCTGCTCGAACACAAGCTGCTCAAGCCGCTGGAGAGCAGCCTCACCGTGAGCGGTGGCCTCGACACCCGCGCGCTGCACCGCGCCGCGCAGGCCGCGCTCGACGAGCACCCGCTGCTGCGCCGGCTGTACACCGTGCGAGACGGCGTGGTGCCGCTGCACGTGATCCGCGACCTGCGCCTGAACGCGCCGACCCTGAGCGTGCTGACCCTGCATGCCCAGCAGCGGCCGACGGCGCTGTCGCACCTGATCGCGGTGGCCCTGCTCAACCTCTCGCTGCACCAGCGCCTGGGCCTGGGCAGCGCGCGCAAGCTGGCGGCGGCCGCGCTGGCCGCGCTGCTGCACGACGCCGGCGAGCTGTACATCGAACCGCACGTGGTCGAGGCCCCGACACGCGGCTTCGACGGCTGGAAGCAGATGTGCGTGCACCCCATGCTGGGTCACCAGTTGCTGCTGCGCCTGCCCCAGCCCGACACCGACGCCGCACACGCCGTGCTCGAACACCACGAGCGGCTCGACGGCTTCGGCTACCCGGCCTCGGTCGGCGGCGAGTCGCTCGGCCCCGCGGGCCGCGTGCTGGCGGTGGCCGAGGTGCTGGCTGAAGCCCTGGGCGACGGCGCCCCGGCCAACAGCGCGGCGGTGGCGCTGAAGCTGATCCCGGCCGAGTTCGACCGGCGCGTGGTCGACGCCGTGCTCGCCGATGGTGGCCTGGCGCGCGACGAGCGTGAGCGCGCCGAGGCCCCGCCGATCGCGCAGACGCTGGCGCAGTTCCAGGCCATCGCGGCGGCCATCCACGGCTACGAATCGCGCCGCTGCGCGCTGGTGGACGAACTCGAACGGGCGCCGGCCGTGTTTCGTGAGGCGCGCGACCGTTACGAGCGCATCGTGGCCGCCTTCACCAGCGCCGGGCTCGACACCCGCGCGCCCGAGGCCCTGCTGGCGCGGCTGGCCGACGACGTGCCGACCGAGGTGCGCCTCGAACTGGCGCTGGTGGTGCGCGAGATCGACCGCCGCTTCGCCGACCTGCGCCGCCAGCTCAAGCTGCGCGTGTCGCAACTGGCCCCGTCGCACGCCGCGCTGGCCTCGCAGGTGCTCAAGACCTCGCCGATGCCGCTGTGACCCGCCCCGGGGCGAACCCGCCCCTCACTCTGTTGGCCTGGGTAACAAATCAGGGTGTTCCCGCTGGCAGAACGCCGGGCCGAAACGCAGCATCCGCCCCACCCCGCCGAGCGGCGGGTCGCGCAGGGGACGGGCATGGACGAGATCGACATCTGGGTCAAGAAAAACGACCGCGAAGAGCGCCTGGGCGCCGACCCCGTCGTGCGCCCGCAAGACCTCGCGCACCTGACCGGCCTGAAGATGGTGCGCTACCGCTTGCCCGAAGAAATCATCGACCGGCACATCGTCGCGCCGCACCCCATCGTCACCTGGGTCTGCCGCGGCCAGACCAGCTCGCGGCTGCGCTACGGGCTCGGCGAGGTCAACACCTTGTGCAGCGCCGACGACCTGATGTTCTATGGCGGCGGGCGCGAGATCGCCTACGCGCAATGGCGCACGCGCGACGCCGAGCTGGTGTCGATCGAACTCGACCCGGCGCGCCTGAGCCTGCTCGAAGCCGGCGACACCCGCTTCAGCGAACGCTCGCTGGTCGGCACGCCGCGCTTCACCGACCCCGAGCTGCGCGGGCTGGTCGCTGCGCTGTGGCACGAGGTCGAGGCCGGCTGCCCGCGCGGGCGGCTCTACACCGACAGCCTGAGCCTGGGCCTCACGGTGCACGTGCATCGGCGCTTCGGCTCGCTGCACGGCTCGCGCGGTGAAGACCGGCGCGAGGCGCGATCGCGGCTCACCGGCGCGCAGATCCGCCGGGTCGACGACTACATCCGCCAGCACATCGGCGAAGCCATCGGGCTCGACGACCTGGCGCGCGAGGCGGGCCTGAGCCGCTACCACTTCACCCGTCTGTTCACCAACACGGTCGGCCGCAGCCCCTACCAGCACGTGCTGCACAAGCGCCTCGAACGCGCCTATCACCTGCTGGTCAGCACACCCGCGCCGGTGGCCCACGTGGCGCTGGCGGTGGGCTTCTCGAGCCAGAGCCACTTCTCCACGGTGTGCCGCCGCCTGCTCGGCGCCACGCCCAAAGAGCTGCGCGAACGCCACTGAGCGAACCGAGGGCGTCGCCCTCGCCCCCCTCCCCCGACCGCCGCTGTGCCGCCCGCCCCCCGGGGCGGGGTGCCGCCGTGTCGTCGTGGTTTTCCCGAAGGCTGCGAAGCCGCCTCCTGGGAAGCGCGGCGCACCGGCGGGTTCTTGCGCGTTCGCACGCACGTTCATGAAAGACCCGCCGCGGCGCGCTGCCCACCATGCGCACCTCACTGCGAGGCGGCCGTGGGTTCACAGGCGCCGCCCGCGACTTTCTTTCGGAGACGAGTTCATGAAACTGCATTGGATGGCCGCCCTGCGCACGGCGGCCTTGGGGCTGGTGGTCGGTGTCGGCCTGGGCGCCTGCGGCGGCAGCGACGACCCCGAGCCGGTCGCGGCGCCTGCCCCGACCGCCCAGACGCTGTCGGGCACGGTCGAGGGCTCGCTGCACAGCTCGGGCACGATGAAACAGTTTCTCGGCATCCCGTACGCGGCGCCGCCGGTCGGCGCGCTGCGCTGGGCCGCGCCTACGGCCCCGGCCAGTTGGGCCGGCGTGCGCAGCGCCAAGCAGTACGGCACCCACTGCCCGCAACGCGACACCTCGCCGCTGTCGTTCTACGGCACGGCCGCCGGCAGCGAAGACTGCCTGTACCTGAACGTCTTCACCCCCACGACGCCCGGGCCGCACCCGGTGCTGGTGTGGATCCACGGCGGCGCCTTCCAGTACGGCCGCGGTGTGGGCTACACGCCGGTGCGCCTGACCGCGCAGGGCATCGTCGTCGTGTCGATCAACTACCGCCTCGGCGCGTTGGGTTTCCTGTCGCACCCGGCGCTCAACGTCAACGGCCGCTCGGGCAATTACGGCGTGATGGACCAGACCTTCGCGTTGCACTGGGTCAAGAACAACATCGGCAACTTCGGCGGCGACCCGAGCAACATCACCATCGCCGGCCAATCGGCCGGCGCGGCCAGCGTGCTCACGCAGCTCAACTCGCCGGCGGCGGTCAACCTCTTCCACAAGGCCGTGCTGCAGAGCGGCCCGGTGACCGAGCAGCCCACGCTGGCCGAAGCCCAGTTCGGCCGTGCGGCCGCCCCGGGCGTCACGCCCATCACGGGCGGTGTCGATGTCGCGGCCACGCGCTTCAGCTGCCCGAACGACGCCAACGCCGCCACCTGCCTGCGTGCCCTGTCGGTGGACACGGTCATCGCCAACCAGCCGTCCGACACCTTCTCGGCCACCAACTCGCCGGTCGTCGACGGCGTGTACCTGGTGCGCGGCAACCAGGCGGCCGTCAACGGCAACCTGCTGTCGAGCAAGGTGCCGGTGCTGATCGGCGCGACCACCGACGAGTACACCTCGCTGCTGGCCGGCGAAGAAACCGCGGCCAACAACACCGGGCTCGCGGCCGGCTCGCCCGTCAGCGGCCTGAAGCCCGTCACCGACCCGACCTACGTGCCCATCCTGGCCGACGACGCCGCGCTCACCACGCGCCTGGTGCGCACCTTCGGCCCGACGGCCGCGCCGGCCGTCGCGGCGGCCTACCCGGCCTCGGCCTACGGCGGTTCGCGCCCGCTCGCGCTGAGCGCCGCGGTCACCGACTCGCTCTTCGCCTGCGGCACGCGCCGCGCGGCCAAGGCGCTCGCGGCCAGCGGCGTGCCGGTCTACGCGTACGAGTTCAACGACCCGAACGCACCGATGGCCTTGCAGCCGGCGGTGAGCTTCCCGTTCAAGTCGTACCACGCGGCCGAGATCCAGTACCTGTTCGACCTGCCCAGCAGCGCGCTGCTGAGCGCCTCGCAACGGGCGCTGGCCGAGCAGATGACCACCTACTGGGCCAACTTCGTGAAGGCCCGCAACGGCAACCCCAACGCCGCCGGCAGCGCGAGCTGGCCGCCGTACACCACGGCCGAAGAGATGCTGCTGTTCGCACCGACGGGCACCACGGTCATCACCAACTTCAAGACGACCCACCGCTGCGCTGCGCTGTGGACGCCTGATCTGCCCTGATCGACCCCGTCGGTCGCGCACACCGAGAACGCCCGGGCCGGCATGCCGCCGGCCCAGGACGTCACACCCCCAAAAAGGAGACAGTCCCGATGAAAACTTCCACATCCACCCTGCGCCGGGCCCTCGCGGGCGCGGCCTTCGCGCTCGGCCTCATGGCCAGCGCCCACGCGCAGACCACGCTGCTGTCCACCACCTTCACCGGTGGCCTGGGCAGCTTCACCAGCGCGGGCAGCGTGGCCACCGGCACCTACGGCGCCCGCCTGCGCGGCGCACTCACCGGGGCCGATGGCGCCATCACCTCGCCGGCCATCAGCACCGTGGGCCACACCAGCGTCAGCGTGAGCTTCACGCGCAGCACGTCGGGGCTGGACAGCGGTGAAGCCGGCATCGCCGAGTACTCGGTCAACGGCAGCACCTACACGGCCATCGAATCGCTGCAAAGCGTGTCGGGCGCCACCACGGTCACGCTGCCGTCGAACGCCGCCGGCCAGAGCGCGCTGCGCCTGCGCTTCCGCGTCAACGCCAGCAGCTCGCTCGAGACCTACACCGTCACCGGCCTCACGGTCACCGGCAACAGCGGCACCGGCGAGCCGCCCCCGACCGGCGGCGGCACCCTGCCCCCGGTGACCAGCGTCGATGCCGACGGCCCGTTCGCGGTCACCGTCACGCAATCGACCGGCCCGTCGCGCCAGGCCTGGGTCGTGCGCCCGACCACGCTCGGCGCCAACGGCCTGAAGCACCCGATCTTCATCTGGGGCCCGGGGGCCGGCACCGGCCCGAGCAACTACGAGTTCCACCTGCGGCGCATCGCCTCGCACGGCTTCGTCGTGTACTCGATCACCTCGACCGGCGACGGCACCGAGATGAAGGCCGGCCTCGACTGGCTGATCCAGCAGAACAGCAGCAGCACGAGCGCGCTCAACGGCAAGCTCGACACCACGAAGATCGCCGCCGGCGGCCACTCGCGCGGTTCGGTGAGCACCTTCGCCTTCGCCACCGACTCGCGCCTGACGACGACCATCCACGTCGCCGGCGGCTCGTTCGATGGCAACGGCCCGAACAACCTGCGCAAGCCCGCCGCATACATCTGCGGTGAAGCCGACACGCTGGCCACGCCGAACTGCGAGCGCGACTACACCAACACGCGCGTGCCGGTGTACTTCACGGTGATGAACGACGTGGACCACGTCTCGGCCGCGCGCGAAGGCATCGGCGCCATCGTGGCCTGGCTGCGCTGGCAGCTGGCCGGCGAGACCTCGCGCCGCACGAGCTTCCTCGACCCGGGCCAGGCCTTCACCACGGGCAAGTTCGTCTCGAAAGACAAGAACTTCTGATCCCTGTTTGACGCGTCCCCAGTTCCGGCGCACCTCGGTGCGCCGGCTTTTTGTCGTCGGCCGCGCGCATCGCCGACCTTTGATCTGCCCCAGCAAGCACGTTCTGTTTTGGTGCTGTGAATGCCGGGGTTTGCACGGGCGTTGAAATTTAGTTAGCTTGCATAACATTCATCGCCGCCACCCAAGAGCGGCGCGTTCATCGATCCAACAACAGGAGACTCCCCATGATCCCAAAGACCCTTCGCCCCGCGCTGCTCGCGCTCGCCGCGGCCGCACTCGCGCCAGTGGCCACGCAGGCCGCACCGGTGTGCAACACCACCACCGCCTCGTCGGGCAACACCACGCACACGATCGTTCACAACGGCGTGTCGCGCACCTACCGCCTGCACATCCCGCGCTCGCTCACGACGCCCGCCGCGGTGGTGCTGAGCCTGCACGGCCTGGGCAGCAGCGCGTCATCGCAGCAGTCGAGCAGCGGCTGGGACACCACCTCCGACACCAACCGCAATTTCGTCGTTGCCTACCCGCAGGGCGTGAACGCCCGCTGGAACGTCGCCGGCTTCAACCCCACCGTCGATGACACCGGCTTCATGAAGGCCATCGTCGACCACGTGTCGCAACGCGTGCGCATCGCGCCGAACCGCGTCTACATCAGCGGCACCTCGCTGGGTGGCGGCTTCTCGCACAAGATGGCCTGCACGCAAGCGAACTACTTCGCCGCGGCCGCGCCGGTGGTGTTCCACCTGCACAGCAGCCCGCAGGACTATGTGTGCGCCCCGCAGCGCCCGATCAGCGTCAAGGAATACGCCGGCCTCAACGACACCCTGGTGCGCTACGAAGGCGGCACCAGCACGGTCTCGGGCCAGACCGTGACCCACCTGTCGGCCAACGCCAGCTTCCAGAAGTGGGCCCAACTGAGCGGCTGCACCGGCAACCCGGTCACCGTGTGGTCGCGCTTCTCGGCCAACGACAAGGAATACCAGAACTGCGCCGGCGGCGTGAAGGTCGGCCTGGCCAGCCTGTCGTGCGGCCACGGCTACTGCACCAGCACCAGCTACGGCCGCCCGAGCGACAACGCGTGGAAGTTGTTCGCCACGCAAGTCACGCCGGGCCTGAAGGCAGACGCCTGCGGCTCCTGAGCACGCAGACGCGCCTCACACCCATTTCATCGGCCTATCCGGGTTGTTCGGCCTGCCTCACGGCAGGCCGTTTTTTTTGGTGCCTGCGGTGTCGCGTCGCCTCCCGGCGCAACGGCACTGCAAGGGGTCGTCAGCCCACTTCGGCTTCGGCCTCCTGGGGCCGTGCGACCAGCGCGGCGACGAAGCTCACGCCGTGGCGCTCGAAGCCCAGGCGCTCGTAGAAGGCATGGGCCGCTTCGCGCTCGACGTGCGACGACAGCGCCAGCTTGTAGCAACCCGCCTTGCGTGCGATCGCCATGGCCTCGTTCATCAGCTGACGGCCGAGGCCGGTGCGCCGCATCATGGGCATCACCGCGAGGTCTTCGACCACCGCGCTCGGCGCGCCACTTTCGCCCAGCAGCGGCAGCAGCACCAGCGTGAGGGTGGCGAGGATGGTGCCGTCGCAGCGGCGCGCGACCAGCACCCGCGCGGTCGGCAACTGCGCCTTCAGGCGGTCCCACTGCTCGAAGGCGCGGTCGGGGTCGAAGTCGTCCCACGAGCTGAGGCCGGCTTCGCAGAGCAGCGCGGCCAGGGCCGGGGCGTCGTCGCGCGTGGCGTCGCCGACGTGCATGTCATGCATGGTGTCTCCTTGCGTTGGTTCGATGGCGGCATTTTGTCGCGGCCTCGGGGCGCGGTTGATGCGGGTCAACGCGGGGACCGCAGGTCGAATCGCACACCGGGGCGGCTGGCGCGACCGGCGGTGGGACACAGAGAATGGCGCTTCCTTCCGCCCGCCTTCAGCCGCCGAGGTTCCCGATGTACGTCCCCAGTGCCCACGCCGAAACCGACCTCGACACCCTGCACGCGCTGATCGCCGCCCACCCTCTGGGCACCTGGGTCACGCTGGGCGACGGCGAACTCATCGCCAACCCGGTGCCCTTTTTGCTCGACCGCACGCGTGGCCCCTGCGGCACGCTGCTCGCGCACGTGGCGCGGGCGAACCCGGTGTGGCAAGCCTTCTCGGCTTCGGTGCCCTCGCTGGTGGTCTTTCAGGGACCGCAGCGTTACATCACGCCCTCGTGGTACCCGAGCAAGCACGCGCACGGCAAGGCGGTGCCGACCTGGAACTACGCCGTCGTGCAGGCCCGCGGCACGCCGCGCGCCATCGAAGACCGCGACTGGCTGCTCGCCCACGTGACGCAGCTGACCGACACGCACGAGGCCGGGCAGGCACTGCCCTGGCAGGTGTCCGACGCGCCGGCCGACTTCACCGAGCGGCTGCTCGGCGCCATCGTCGGCATCGAGATTCCGGTGGACTCGCTGACGGGCAAGTGGAAAGTCAGCCAGAACCGCCCGGCCGGCGACAAGCTCGGCGTGGTCGCGGGCCTGATGTCGCAGCCCGACGAGGCCTCGCAGCACATGGCCGGGCTCGTGCGCCGCGCGATGGGCGAGGATGCCGCCGGCTGAGCCGCCCGCAATTGCCTATTGCAGCTGGCGCGACTCGAAAGTCGCCAGCACGGTGCCGCCTTCGTCGAGCAGGTCGAGCTTGTCGCCGCCGATGCGCCAGTGCGCCGCGCGGGCCAGCGCGTCGAGAAACGCCTGCTCATGCGCCATGCCCTGCGCGCACGCCATGCGCGTGCCGGCCAGGCCGCTGAAACTCAGCCGATCGCCTTGCAGCGTGTAGCCACCCGTCATGCGGTTGCAGCCGCTGAAGCCCGCCACGCGCGGCGGAACCGTCTGCAGCACGAGATGCGGCTCGCGCTGGCCCTCGGCCAGCGTCACCGGCTGGCCGGCCACGGTCATCAGCTTCCAGTAGGTGTCTTGCAGCGGGGCGGTGGCCAGCACGTTCGGGCAGCCGACCTCGGCCGTCGCCGCGATGACGCGCTGCACCCGCAGCGACGCGCGCGGGGCCGCCGCATCGACCGACGGGCGCGTCACCACCTGCGCCTCGACCTCGACGCGCACTGGCGCGCCCGGGGCCGGCCGTGCGGCAGCGTAGGCGCGTTGCAAGGCAGCGGCGTCGCCGTCTTCGAGCACCGGCCAGCGGCGGCCGCTGGTGCAGTCGACAAAGCTGCCCGCATCGGCCAGGTGCGTATACAGGCCCAGCATCGGGCGCGCCCTGTCGGGCGTGGCACAGGCGGCGAGGCCGACGGCGGCCACGCACGCGGCCGCAAGCTCGGCCAGGGCATGCCGTCCACGCGACAGACGAAACGGACTCATGCGGGGGCCTCCTGAGGTGAAACACGGCGCGCGCCGGGTGGGCGCCGCGTGCAAGGTCGTGCAGCTTTGCAAGCCGCCCCGCAGGCGTCAAGCCGCATCGGCAAGACCCGCCGAGCCGCCGGGTACGCAGTCACGGCAGGCGGGCACGCCCTTCGCCCGTTGCAGGAACCGCCGGCCCCCGCCGGCACCGACGAAAGGCCCCCATGAACAACCCCTGGACGAAGAAGAACCCCTGGATGAGCATGTGGCTGAGCGCCGCCCACCAGGTGGGCAACACCGCCCTGGCACAGACCCGCGCGCAGGCCCAGGCACAGATCAACCGGACCGTGCAGCAGGGCGTGCACGATGCGATGTCGGTGTGGACGGGCTGGATGTTCCCCAGCACCGCCAGCCCGCACCCCCCGCCGCCGGCTCGCCGCAAGGCGAGCCCGGCGCGCGCGAAGAAGCGGCGTTGACCGCAGCGCGGACCTGCGGCCGGCACGCGAGATCGGCAACCGGCAGCCGGTGACCGGTAAGGCCGCGTGCAAGAACGACAGGTCGTGTGTGCGCGGCTGGCACCGCGGTCAAGGTCCGCTGGCCGGGGCGGACGGCTTCGCGCCGCCGGTGGCCTTGTCCACCACCTTGTCGGCGGCGCGCCCGGTCGCCTCGGCGCCGCGCTTGATGCCGCGTCCCGTGGCCTGCACCCCGCGCTCGACGCCGCGTGCGGCGGCGCTGGCGCCCCGTTCGATGCCGCGCGCCGCGGCCTTCGCCCCGCGCTCGACACCGCTGGCTGCGGCGTGCACGCCGCGCACCACCGCGCCTTCGACCTTGCGCACCGCGGCGGGCGCCGAGGCCGACGCGTCCTGCGCGAGCACCGGGCCCGCGGCCGACGCGCCGCACAAGAACAACAGGCCCAGAAGGCGAGAAAGCATCGTCATGTCAGACCGGTGAAGCTGCGATGCCGGGCATCTTAGTGAGGCCTGGCCCGCACCACTGGCCGCGAGGTCTTGCGGTGCGAGCGCGGACCATGGCCAGTCAGGCCTCGTCGCGGCCGATGGCGCGGTAGGCCACGGCCCCCAGCACCGCGCCGACGATGGGTGCGACCCAGAAGGCCCACAGCTGCGCCACCGCCCAGTCGCCCACGAACAGCGCGACACCCGTGCTGCGCGCCGGGTTCACCGAGGTGTTGGTGACAGGGATCGTGATCAGGTGGATCAAGGTCAGCGCCAGGCCGATGGCGATGGGCGCAAAGCCCGCCGGCGCGCGCTTGTCGGTCGCTCCGAGGATGACGATCAGGAAGAACATCGTCATCACCACCTCGGCCACCAGCGCCGCCACGAGCGAGTAGCCGCCCGGCGAATGCGCGCCGTAGCCGTTCGACGCGAAGCCCTTCGACACATCGAAGCCCGGCGCGCCGCTGGCGATCACATAGAGAACCGCACCGGCCGCCACCGCGCCCAGCACCTGCGCGACGATGTACGCCGGCAGTTGCGAGGCCGGAAAGCGCCCCCCGGCCCACAGCCCGATCGACACCGCCGGGTTCAGGTGGCAGCCCGAGATGTGCCCGATGGCATAGGCCATGGTCAGCACCGTCAGGCCGAAGGCGAGCGACACGCCGTGCAGGCCGATCCCCACCTGCGGAAACGCAGCCGCCAGCACCGCGCTGCCGCAGCCCCCCAGCACCAGCCAGAACGTCCCCAGGAACTCAGCACCATATGTCTTCACGGCTCACCCTTTCATGACAGCCTTGGTCTTCGACGACAGGCCTGCGACGCGCACGACAACATGCGTGCCGGCGACGTTGGCAGGCCTGGACCTTCTAACCGAGGCGGGCGGCTTTGAGAATCCCCGAGGGGCTTCGCCGCAGGTGAAATGTCAGCGCCGACAGTCCCCAGCACAGCCAGGCCGTCCACAGCGAATGGCTGGCGTAGTGCGCCCCGCGCACCAACTGCGCAACACCGCACGCGAAGCCCATCCCCACGGTCACCGCGAGCCACAGGCGCGCGGCTCGGGGCGCGTCGCGCCGCAGGGCAAACCAACCCGGCATGAACGCGAATGCCGTTGCAGCGTGCCCCGAAGGAAAACACCCCCCAGGCCCACCGTCTGCCACGCCCAGCACCCAGTGCGGCACGTACGACGCCACGCCCCCGAACTGCGCGAGCGACCACGGGCAACTCGTCGCGCTGGTCCGCTTGAGCAGCGGGATGAGCAGCGCGCACGCCATCGAGGTGACGAGCCATGCGATGCGCTCGCGATGCGGCAGGCCGCGTGCGAAGGGCAAGGGCTGCCAGACGCCCAGCGCAAGCAGTCCCAGCACCGCCCACGCGGCCACACGCACCCCGTCATGCATCACCCCCGAGAGCAGCCAGTGGTTCTTCCAGGCGAAGCCCTGGGCACCACCGAACACCTGGGACAGCGGCAGGTCGAGGCCGCTGGCGTCCCAGGCCAGCACCAGGAGCAGCCCCGCGAACAGTCGCAGGGCATCGGCCTGGGCCGATGCCGCGTGGTCGTCGCGGCTCAGTGCCGGCATGCGGCGCTCACGTCCAGGCCCGGCTCGTAGACCGCGGTCTGCACCTGCAGCAAGCCCAGCACGGTGTGGAACAGGTGGTCGTGCGTCCAGGGCCGGGTGGTCTGCTGCGCGAGGCAGCCGCGGTCGAGCCCGAAGCCCTGGCTGAAGCCCGGCGACAGCCACCACACCATGGGCACGTTGAGCTGTTCACGCGGCGCGATGAGTTGCGGCACGCCGTGCAGGTAGAGCCCGTGTTCGCCCAGCGACTCGCCGTGGTCGGACAGGTAGACCATGGCCCCGTCGAAGCGAGACACACGCTGCTGCAGGAAGCCGATGACCCCGGCGAGCAGGTGGTCGGTGTAGAGCAGCGCGTTGTCGTAGGCATTCACGATCTCGGGCGTGCTGCAGCGGCGCAGGTCGTCGCTCTCGCACGCGGGCGTGAAGCGCTTGAAGGCCTCGGGGTAGCGCCGGTGGTACGCCGGGCCATGGTTGCCCAGCGTGTGCAGCACCACCACGAGGTTGCCATGGGCGTCGCGGGCCACCGCATCGAGGCCGTCGAGCAGCACGTCATCGAAACACCGGCCCTCGGCGCACAGGCCGGGCACCTTGGCCTGGTCGAGCTGCTCGGCATGCAGGCCGTCGCAGACGCCCTTGCAGCCCGATTGGTTGTCGCGCCAGAGCACCTCGAAGCCGGCGTGGTCGAGCACATGCAGCAGCGATTCGCTGCCCCGGATGCGCGCCTCGTCGTAGTGGCGCCGGCCCACCGCCGAGAACATGCACGGCAGCGAGGTCTCGGTGTTGGTGCCGCAGGCCGTCATGTCGCGGAAGTTGAGCACGTCGAGCGCCGCCAGCTCGGGCGTGGTCTGGCGCGCATAGCCGTTCAGGCCCCAGTTGGCCGCCCGCGCGGTTTCACCGACCACCAGCACCAGGAGCACCGGCTTGCGCCGGGCCGCCCACGCCGGGCCCAGGTGGGCATCGGTGCCCACGGGCGCGCGCACGCCGCCCGCCGCGTGGGCGTCGCCCACCAGCACGCGCGCGGTCGAGTACACGAGGTTGGCCGGCGTCACGAGGTAGCGCAGCTCTTTGTGGTTGCGCATCTGCGCCGAGACGTCCTGCGACACGGCGCGCAGCGACACAAGGGCCAGCACCGCGCAGCCCAGCAAGAGCGCGGCCCGCGTGAGCACCGCACGCCCCACCGGGTGCCGCCTCACGCGCAGGCGCCACAGCAGCCACAGCGGCAGGCCGGCGTACAGCGCCAGGTGCACCCCCAGCCCGGTGCCGAGCAATTCGCGTGCTTCGGCAGGCTGGGTGTGCAGCACGTTGCGCAGCATCGTGGGGTCGAGAAACACGCCGTAGTGCTGCATGAAATGGCCCGCCGCGGCCGAGGCCACGACCAGCACCGACAGCAGCGGGCGTGCCGTCCAGGCGTTCAGCACCAGCCCGAGCAAGAGGCCGTGCACGGCCACGAGCCCTGCCAGCACGGCCGCCGCGAAGGCCCAGGTGGCCGGCTGCGACCCGTCGCGCCCCGACAGCAGCGCGTCGAGAAAACGTCCGTTGAAGGCCAGCGCGAACAGCAGACTCGCGCCCAGCACCAGCGCGTCGCTGCCCACCTGGGGCCGCCAGCGCCATGCGGTGCGCAGGCCGCCGGCGACGTCGGGCCAGGCGGGCAGGCGGGATGACACGGGGGACAGCATGCCGTGCATGGTCGACACCCCGGCTTAAGAACGCCTTAACCCCAGCCGGCCGGCGTGGCCAGCACGCGGGCGCGGTGGGCGGGGCTTACTTGGGGTCAGCCGCGGGGGCGCCGACCCCCGCCTGCGCCGCCTGCTGGTCGGCGTGGTAGCTCGACCGCACCAGCGCGCCCACGGCGGCGTGGGTGAAGCCCATGGCCTTCGCCTCGGCCTCGAACATCTTGAAGGTGTCGGGGTGCACGTAGCGGCGCACGGGCAGGTGGTGGCCGCTGGGCGCGAGGTACTGGCCGATGGTGAGCATGTCGATGCCGTGCTCGCGCATGTCGCGCATGACCTGCAAGATTTCTTCGTCGGTCTCGCCCAGGCCGACCATCAGGCCGCTCTTGGTGGGCACGCCGGGGGCGAACTCTTTGAATCGCTTGAGCAGGTTGAGCGAGAACGCGTAGTCGGAGCCGGGGCGCGCTTCTTTGTAGAGGCGCGGCACGGTTTCCATGTTGTGGTTCATCACGTCGGGCGGCGCGGCCTTGAGGATGTCGAGCGCGCGGTCCATGCGGCCGCGGAAGTCGGGCGTGAGGATCTCGATGCGCGTTTGCGGCGACATCTCACGCACCCGGCGGATGCACTCGACGAAGTGGCCCGCGCCGCCGTCGCGCAGGTCGTCGCGGTCCACGCTGGTGATGACGACGTACTTGAGCTTGAGCGCGGCGATGGTCTTGGCGAGGTTGACGGGCTCGTCGGCGTCGAGCGGGTCGGGCCGGCCGTGGCCCACGTCGCAGAACGGGCAGCGCCGCGTGCACTTGTCGCCCATGATCATGAAGGTGGCCGTGCCGTGGCCGAAGCACTCGCCGATGTTGGGGCACGAGGCTTCTTCGCAGACGGTGTGCAGCTTGTGCTCGCGCAGGATCTGCTTGATCTCGTAGAAGCGGGTGCTGGGCGAGCCGGCTTTCACGCGGATCCAGTCGGGCTTCTTCAGCGTCTCGGCCGGCACGATCTTGATGGGGATGCGCGCGGTCTTGGCCTGCGACTTCTGCTTGGCCGTGGGGTCGTAGTTCGACGGGTCCTGGGCCTGGTGGACGACGTTGTCGGAGGACATCGGGAGCGCTTTCGAGGCGAGCGGTTCAGCTCAGGTGGGAGGCGAGTTTGTCGCCCAGCCGTTGGGCCACTTCGGGCCAGCCGGCGGTGACGCCGAGTGTAGCCAGATCGACTGTTTGCAGCCCTGCGTAGCCGCAAGGGTTGATGCCGCCGAAGGGCTGCAGGTCCATCGCCACATTGAGCGCCACGCCGTGGTACGTGCAGTGCCGGCTGACCTTGATGCCGAGCGCGGCGATCTTGCCCAGGCCCTCGAAGGGGTCGGCGCGCGGGCCGGTCAGCGCGGCGTGGCCGAAGGGGTCGGCGAGGTTCACGTAGATGCCCGGCGCGCCCGCCACGCGGTGGCCGGTCACGCCATACGACTCCAGCGTCTTGATGACGCAGTGTTCGAGCCGGTAGACGTATTCCTTCACGTAGATGTTCAGGCGCTTGAGGTCGATCAAGGGGTAGGCCACGACCTGCCCGGGGCCGTGGTACGTGACCTGGCCGCCGCGGTTGGTCTGCACCACGGGCACGCCGTGCGCGTCGATCACGTGCTCGGCCTTGCCGGCCAGGCCCTGGGTGTAGACGGGCGGGTGCTCGCACAGCCAGATCTCGTCGGGCGTGTCGGACGTGCGGGCCTCGGTGAACTGGCGCATCGCGGCCTCGGTGGCGGCGTAGTCCACGCGGCCGAGCAGGCGCACGGTGGCAGGGGCGAAAGAAGGCATGGCCGGAATTGTGGCCGCGCGGGTACGCAGCGCCCGCGCGGCTGGATGCAAACCAGGGCGCCGCCCCCGGACATCTGCACGCGTTTGCGTCTGCATGCGCGGCCGGCGCGTAGGGGTGGGGGCCGGCAAACGGCCGGTGAAGCACACCAGGAGATGTCCATGACCACCCCCAAGTTCCGCGCGCTGCCCCTGATGGCAGCGGCGCTGCTCGCCGCCTGCAGCAGCGCCGGCGCGTCCAGCCACCGCGAGGCGCCCTTCATCACGACCGTACCCAAGGTCGATGCGACCGACTTCTACATGTTCCGCAGCTACGAGACGGGCCGCAGCGACTACGTGACCCTGATCGCCAACTACCAGCCGCTGCAAGACGCGTACGGCGGGCCGAACTATTTCTCGATGGACCCGAACGCGCTGTACGAGATCCACATCGACAACGACGGCGATGCGCGTGAAGACCTGAGCTTCCAGTTCCGCTTCCGCAACACGCTGGCCGGCGACAACGGCGTGGCCTTGCCGGTGGGCGGCCAGAGCGTGGCGATTCCGCTCATCCAGGCCGGCCCGGTGAGCGCCGTGCGCGACGCCAACCTCAACCTCGCCGAGAGCTACACGGTGACGCTGGTGCGCGGCAACCGCCGCAGCGGCCAGGCCCAGCCGATCAGCAACTACAGCGGGGGCGCCACCAGCTTCGCCAAGCCGGTGGACAACATCGGCGTGAAGACGATCGCCAACTACGCGGCCTATGCCAACCAGCACATCCACACGGTCAACATCCCCGGCTGCAGCGCGCCGGGCAAGGTGTTCGTCGGCCAGCGCAAGGACCCGTTCGCGGTCAACCTGGGCACGATCTTCGACCTGGTCAACGCGCCGGTGGCGGTCATCACCAACCCGGCGCTGATCGGCGCGGCGCCCAACACCATCGACGACAAGAACGTCACCACGCTGGCGCTCGAAGTGCACAAGAGCTGCCTCACCGCCGGCAGCGAGCCGGTGATCGGCGGCTGGACCAGCGCCAGCCTGCGCCAGGTGCGCCTGCTCGACCCGACGCCCAGGCCCGGCCACCAGACGAGCGAAAAGGCCGGCGGCGCCTGGACGCAGGTCTCGCGCCTGGGCATGCCGCTGGTCAACGAGGTGGTGATCGGCCTGAAGGACAAGGACCGCTTCAACGCCAGCAAGCCGGTCAACGACGGCCAGTTCGCCCCCTACGTGACGAACCCCTCGCTGCCCAAGCTGCTGGAAATCGCGCTCAACATCCCCAACACGGCGCCGACCAACTACCCGCGCACCGACCTGGTGGACACCTTCCTGCGCGGCATCCAGGGCGTCAACCGGCCGGCCAACGGGGTGGCGTCCGAGATGCTGCGGCTGAACACCAGCACCGCGCCGGTGGCCTTTGCCAACCAGCACCGCCTCGGACTGATCGGCGGCGACGGCGCGGGCTTCCCGAACGGCCGCCGCCCGAAGGACGACGTGGTCGATGTGTCGCTCGTCGCGGTGATGGGCGGGCTGTGCGTCGCCAACGGCAACAACAACGCGCTCGGCTTCGGCACTGCGTGCAACCCGTCGGCCGTGCCGCTGGGGGCCACCTCGCTGAACCTGCACGACGCGGTGGACCAGGCCGTGCTGCCGCTGCTGCCGGGCTTCCCGTACCTCGCCACGCCCATCGGTGGCACGCCGTGAAGGGGACCGCGATGAAGCCCTCACGACTCTTCTTCGCCCACGCGGCGGCCGTGCTGCTGCTCAGCGCCTGCGGCGGTGGCGGCGCGGACAGCGGCTTCGAGCCCGAGCCGCTCGACACCGCGGTGCCCGACTCGGCCACCGCGTCGAGCGAGGCCTACACGCAGTACGCGGTGCGGCAGATCGACCTCGACCTCACGCGTCCGCGCGGCGAGCCCTTGAACGTCGATGCGGTCACGGCCCCGCCGACCAGCGAAACGACCGAGCCGCTGCCTCTCGATTGAGCGGCCCCCGCGCACGCGGCGGCGGGCTGCCGTCGCCGCGTGCGCCCCGGGTCTTTCCACCCTGTTGTCTGGAGGTGCGGCCATGGAGCCTGCGCGTCTTCCCCTGTTCGCCCTGGCGCTGCTGGCGCTGGCGGCGTCTGCGCCCGCCGCGGCCGCGCCCTACACGCCGGCGCACGACGCCGCCATCGTCGAGACCCTGCCCACGCCGCTGGGCGCCAGCGAGCGCCAGCTGCGCCGCCAGTGGCAGCAGCAGCCGGCGCAACTGCCCCTGGCGCTGCGCCTCGCCCGCGACGCCATCGGCCGCGCCCGACGCAGCGGGGACCCGCGCGAGTGGGGGCAGGCGCAGGCCGCGCTCGCGCCGTGGTGGTCGTTGCCCGACGCGCCGGCCGCCGTGCGCCTGCTGCGCGCCACCGTGCGCCAGGCCGGGCACCAATTCGATCTGGCACTGGCCGACCTCGACGCGCTGCTGCGCGAGCCGGCCAGCACACCCGTGCCGCTGCGCGCGCAGGCCGAGCTGACGCGTCTGGCGGTGCTGCAGGTGCAAGGCCGCTGGCGCGAGGCCGAGGCCGCCTGCGAACGCCTGGGCGGCCCGCGCTACGCCGAGCTGGGCGCGGCCGTGCGCGTGCCGGCCGAGGCCTGCCGCATCGAGCTGGCCCACCTGCAAGGCCGCGCCCCGCACGCCGACCGCCAACTCGCCGCGCTGGCCGCCCAGGCGGGCTCGCAGGCCGGGTGGATCGCCCTCTTGCGCGCCGAGCTGGCCGAGCGTGCGGGCCAGCCCCAGGCCGAGGCGCGCTACCGCGAAGCCATCGCGGCCGACCCCGGCGTCTACGCGCTCGCGGGCTATGCCGACTGGCTGCTCGCCCACGACCGCGCGGCCGATGCCGCCGCACTCTTGTCCCCGCACCCGGCGGCCGATGCGCTGCTGCTGCGGCAGGCCATCGCCTGGCGGCGGCTCGGCGACCCGCGCGCGGCGCAGGCGGCCGCGACCCTCGCGGCGCGCTTCGAGGCCAGCGCGCAGCGCGGCGAGGGCAGCGCCCATGCACGCGAGCAGGCGCGCTTCGCGCTCGACGTGCAAGGCGACGTCGCCCGCGCCCTGCAGCATGCCGAGCGCAACTGGGCCACGCAAAAAGAACCAGCCGACGCCTTGCTGCTGCTGCGCGCGGCCGAAGCCGCCGGCCGCGCCGACGCGGGCGAGCCGGTGCGGCGCTTCATGCGCGAGACCGGCTGGACCGACGCGCGCCTGCCGCGCCCCGCCGCACCCGCACGGAGGCTGGCATGAGCCTGCGCCTGCTGCGGCAACTGGCGGCGGCCTGGACGCTGGCGTGCATCGCCCACCCCTTCGCGCACGCCCACCAGGCGAGCGACGCCTACCTGCACCTGCGCGTGCACGACACGCAGGTCGAACAGCGGCTGGACATCGCGCTGCGCGACCTCGACCGCGACCTGGTGCTCGACGCCGACGGCGACGGCCGCCTGAGCTGGGGCGAGGTGCGCACCCGCTGGGGCGAGATCGACGCGCTGGCCCAGCGCGCGCTCGCGCTCAGCGCCGGTGGCCGCGCCTGCACCGCGGGGCCGGCCGGGCCGGCGCAGCTCGACACGCACAGCGACGGCACCTACGCCGTGCTGACCCGCCGCTGGGCCTGCGCGGCGCCGGTGCACACGCTCGACGCGGTCTACACGCTGTTCGCGCAAACCGACCCCACGCACCGCGGCATCGCCCGCGTGCGCACGGCCGATGGCGAACACAGCGTGGTGCTGGTGCCCGGCCCCGGCGCGCACGGGCTGCTCGCGGGCGAGGCCGGCGCCGCGCGCCCGTGGGTGGGCTTCGTGGCCGAAGGCGTGCACCACATCCTGATCGGGGCCGACCACGTGCTGTTTCTCATCGTGCTGCTGCTGCCCGCCGTGCTGGTGCGCCAGGGTTCGACCTGGCACGCGGCGCCCTCGTGGCGCGCCACCGGCACCGAGGTGCTGCGGGTGGTCACCGCCTTCACGCTGGCGCACTCGATCACGCTCGCCCTCGCGGTGCTCGACGTGTGGAACCCACCCTCGCGCGGCGTCGAAACGCTGATCGCCGCGAGCGTGCTCTTTGCCGCCGCCAACAACCTGCGCCCGATGGTCAACGCGGGCCGCTGGAAGCTCACCTTCGCGTTCGGCCTGGTGCACGGCTTCGGCTTCGCCGGCGCGCTGAAAGACCTGGGCCTGGGCGGCGGGTCGCTGGCCGCACCGCTCGTCGGCTTCAACCTCGGGGTCGAGTTGGGGCAGCTCGCCCTCGTCGCGCTCGTGCTGCCGCTGGCCTGGGCCCTGCGCCGCACCCGCCTGTACCAGCGCGGCGTGCTGGTGGCCGGCTCGTCGGCCGTCGGCCTGGTGGCCCTGTTGTGGCTGGTCGAACGCGGCTTCGACCTTCAACGCCCCTGGCTGTGAACCCCCCGACGCTTGCCCACAATCCCGTTCATCCCACGACCTCGCCATGCACACCCCACCCCCCCTCACCACGAAGGGCTGCCGCCTGCTGCCGCTGGCCGCCGCGCTGTTGCCCGTCCTCACCCACGCCCAAGCCCCGGGGCCGGTCCAGCAACTCGAGCCGGTGCTCGTGCTCGGCCACTACGAGAACAGCGTCGGCTCGTCGGACGCCGCCAGCGAAGGCAGCGTCACCGCGCGGCTCATCGCCAACCGGCCCGCGCTGCGCCCGGGCGAGCTGCTCGAATTCGTGCCGGGCGTGATCGTCACGCAGCACAGCGGCGACGGCAAAGCCAACCAGTACTTCCTGCGCGGCTTCAACCTCGACCACGGCACCGACTTCGCCACCTTCGTCGATGGCATGCCGGTCAACATGCCCAGCCACGCGCACGGCCAGGGCTACAGCGACCTGAACTTCGTCATTCCCGAGCTGGTGCAGCGCATCCACTACCGCAAGGGCCCGTACTACGCCTCGGAGGGCGACTTCTCGCTCGCCGGCAGCGCGCGGCTGGCACTGGCCGATGCGCTGCCGCAGGGGCTGGCGCAGCTCACGCTGGGCCGCCACGGCTACCGCCGCGCGCTGCTGGCCGACAGCACCGCGCTGGGCCCGCAGGGCAGCCGGGGCAGGCTGCTGGGAGCGCTCGAACTGCAGGGCAACGACGGCCCCTGGCAGCAGCCCGAAGGCTTGCACAAGCTCAACGGCTGGCTGCGCTTCAGCCAACGCGGCGAAGGCACGACGCGCAGCCTCACTGCGATGGCCTACAACGCACGCTGGACGGCCACCGACCAGGTGCCGCAGCGAGCCGTCGAGGCCGGCACGCTCGACCGCTTCGGCACGCTCGACGCGAGCGACGGCGGCCGCACGCAGCGCATGAGCCTGTCGGCCCAGCAAACCACCGCCCTGACCGATGGCAGCTGGCAGGCCAACACCTATGCGATCGGCTCGCGCCTGAACCTGTGGTCGAACTTCAGCTACGCGACCGACACCGCCAACAACGACGGCGACCAGTTCGAGCAGGCCGAGCGGCGCCGCATCGTCGGCGGCTCGCTCAGCCGCATCTGGGACCTGAAGCTCGCCGGGCGCGACGCGCAGCTCACCGTCGGTGCACAAACGCGGCACGACCGCCTGGCCCCGGTCGGCCTGTACGACACGGTGCAGCGCCAGCGCACGATCACGCAGTCAGAGAGCCGCGTGCGGCAGACCCACTTCGGCGTGTACGGCGAACTCGCCGCGCCCCTGGCGCCGAAGTGGCGCGGCGTGGCCGGCCTGCGCGCCGACCACGCGCGCTTCAGCGTCGAGAGCAGCCGCCCCGACCTCACCGGCCGCGCGAGCGACACGGTGCTGTCGCCCAAGCTGTCGCTGGTCGCCGGGCCCTGGGCCCAGACCGAGTTCTTCGCCAACCTCGGGCGCGGCTTTCACAGCAACGATGCGCGCAGCACCACCGACCGCACCCGCGACGTGACACCGCTCGCTCCCGGGCGCGGGGCCGAACTGGGCCTGCGCAGCGAGGCCGTGCCGGGGCTGCAAAGCTCGCTGGCGCTGTGGCGGCTCGACCTGGACTCCGAGCTCGTGTTCGTCGGCGACGCCGGCGTGACCGAAGCCACCGGCGCCAGCCGCCGCCATGGCATCGAATGGAACAACCACTGGCGACTTGACGGCGTGGGCCTCAGGGGCTGGCTGCTCGACGCCGACTTCGCCGCCTCGAAGGCGCGCTACACGAACGCCGTGCCCGAAGCCCGGCGCGTGCCGGGGGCGGTCAACCGCGTCGTGTCGCTGGGCCTTGGCTACGGCGATGCGCAGACGCCGTGGTCGGCGCAGTTGCAGTTGCGCCACTTCGGCCCGCGCGACCTGGTCGAAGACGGCGCGGTGCGCTCGGCCAGCACCACGCTGGCCTACCTGCGCGGCGGCTGGCGTGTGGGCCCACGCGTGTCGCTCAACGTCGATGTGTTCAACCTCTTCAACCGCCGTGCCAGCGACATCGACTACGTCTACGAGTCGCAGCTGCCGGGCGAGGCCGCGCCGGTGACCGACCGGCACTTCCACCCGGTCGAGCCGCGCAGCCTGCGCGTCACGGTGGCTGTGCAGTGGTGACCGGCCACCGGCCACGTTGCGGCTTGCATCACACAAACCCCGCTGGAGCCCGCACCCAAGACGGCCGATAACCGGGGGATGTCCCTTCGCCTTCCGCTGCGCATGCTGTGCCGCGGGGCCGTGGCCCTGTGGGCCAGCGCCCTGGTCGCCCTGGCCTGCGCGGCCGAGCCGGTGCGACTGGACCCGGCGCGCGCCCCGCAGGCCATCGTCGCGCAGGCCGAGTGGCTCGAAGACCCTGGCCAGCGCCTCGACCTCGCCAGCGCGCGCCAGGCCACCGGCTGGCGCCGCACGCCGGGCACGGCGCTGGCGTTCGGCATCTCGCGCTCGGCCTACTGGGTGCGCTGGCGCATCGAGAACGCGAGCGAGCACGCGCAAGACGCCGTCATCGACCTCGGCCAGCCGCGCCACGACCTCGCCCACTGGCACGTGCTGCGCGACGGCGGCCGGCGCATCGACGGGGTCGTGCGCGGCGGCGACCGCCTGCCCTTCACGCAGCAGCCGCTCGACGAGCGCAACATCGCGCTGCCCTTCCGGCTGGCCGCGCGCGAGGCGGTCGAGGTCTGGGTGCGGCTGTCGACGCACGACGGGCTCTACGAAGCGCTGCCGGTCGCCCTGCACACGCGCGTCGGCTTCGAGGCCGCGATGGACACTGAGAACTCGGTGCTGATGCTCTTTCACGGTGCGGTGCTCGCGCTGGGCCTCTACAACCTGCTGCTGTACGCGGCCACCCGCGAGCGCGCCTTCGGCGCCTACGCGCTCTACATCGCATGGTTCATCGCCTGGAACCTCACCTCGCGCGGCTACGCGTGGCAGTACCTCTGGCCCGACGCACCGGGCTTCAACAACGACTTCCTGACCGTCGCCACGGCCGGCGTGTTCGCCTCGGTGGGCCTGTTCGCGCTGGTGTACCTGCGCCTGGCCGAGCAGGTGACGCGGCCCTGGCGGATCGCGCTGTGGGTGTTGATCGCCGCGAACCTGGGCGACGCCGCGCTCGCACTCACCGGCCACTACACGCTGGGCGTGGTGGTGGGCTGGGCCACCGGCCTGCCACTCGGGCTGCTGACGCTGGGGCTGGCCGCGTGGCTGGTGGCCCGCGGTTTTCGGCCAGCCCGTTTCTACGTGTTGGCCTTCACGCTGCTGTGCGTGGGCGCCGGGGCCTACATCGCGCAGATCGCCACGCTGGCCCCGACCAACTGGTTCACGACCTGGGGAATCCAGATCGGCTCGGCCTTCGAGGTGCTGCTGCTCGCGCTGGGCCTGGCCGATTCGCTCAACACGCTGAAGGCCGAGAAGCTGCAGGCCGAACGCCGCGAGCGCCAGGCGCAGCAGTCCCTCGCCACGCGGCTGGAGGGCGAGGTCAAAGACCGCACCCGCGCGCTGGAACTGGCCAACCGCCGCCTGCGCGACCTGTCCATCACCGACGAGCTGACCGGCGCCTTCAACCGCCGGCACTTCAACGACTTCTGCAAGCGCCTGCTCGAACAGCGCCCACGGCACGAGCCGCTGGCCTTCTGCATGTTCGACATCGACCACTTCAAGGACTTCAACGACTCGATGGGCCACCGCGCGGGCGACGAGGCCCTGCACGCTCTGGCGGGCGCCGTGCAGGCCGAGCTGCGTCGATCGGGCGACCTGCTCTTCCGCCTGGGTGGCGAAGAGTTCGGCGTGCTCTTCACCGCCACCTCGCCCGACGGCGCTCGCTACTTCGTCGAGCGGCTGCGCGAAGCCATCCGCGAACTGCGCATCACCCACCCGGGCAACCCGGCCGGCATCGTCACCGCCAGTTTCGGCGTGGCCTGGTGGGGCACCCCCGACACGGCGGGTCTGACACGTGACGAGTTGTACGCCCGCGCCGATGGCCTGCTCTACGGGGCCAAGGACGCGGGCCGCGACCGGGTCGCCGTGCAAGCGCTGTGAACCGCAATCCCCCGTGAAGAAGGGGATCGGGTCACGGGGTTTTGCCCTTGCCGCGGCGGCGGCTTCGCGGTGTCATCGGGCCGATCCCCCAGCGCCCGCAACGGCCCAGGCGCAGCACAAGGGTTGTGGTGGTGGCCGTGCACCGACCGGAGAAAGGTGCATGAACCTGCGCGACCTGCCCCAGCCCGTGCCCGATGTGTTCATTCGCGCGATGCAGGCGCGCCTGCTCGACGCGCTGCGCGGCGAAGCCCTCAACCGGCGCGTCGCGGTGCACGAGGGGCGCCAGACGCCCGAGGTTGCGGCCTGCCTGCTCGACCAGTTCAGCCAGGGCCTGCTGACGCTGTCGGACGTCATCGGCATCCCCATCGACCTGCGCACGACGCTCGACCACCTCTTGCGCGAGCTCGACCCCGACTTCGACGCGCACCGCATGCAACGCTGGCAGACACGCGACCTGGCCTTCACGTCACTGCGGCAAGAGCGCTGACGCCGGCACCACGGCACGCACCCAACATGCCTCGGGCGTGCGACGTGAACGGCATACTGCGCGCCCTGTGCCCTCGACACCGCCCGCATGTCCCCCGTCATCTCTGCCTCGCGCGAGCCCATTGCCATCCTCGGTGCTGGCGCCGTCGGCTGCTACTACGGCGCCCTGCTCGCCCGCGCCGGCCACCCGGTCACGCTGATCGGCCGCGCGCTGCATGTCGAGGCCATCGCCCGGCACGGCCTGCGCCTGCAGGCCCACGGCCTCGATGAACACATCGCCGTCGCCGCGAGCACCGACGCGAGCGCCGCACGCAGGGCCAAGACGCTGCTGTTCTGCGTCAAGTCCACCGACACCGAAACCGCCGCCGCCGAACTGCGTCCGCACCTCGACGCCGATGCGCTGGTGCTGAGCCTGCAGAACGGCGTGGACAACACCGAGCGCCTGCGCGCCGTGCTCACGCAAGAGGTGGCCGCCGCCGTCGTCTACGTCGCCACCGAAATGGCCGGCCCCGGCCACGTGCGCCACCACGGCCGCGGCGACTTGCTGATCGAGCCCTCGGGCCGCAGCGAAGCCCTGGCACAGGCCTTCACGCAGGCCGGCGCGCCCTGCGAGGTGTCGACCAACGTGCGCGGCGCGCTGTGGGCCAAGCTGATCGTCAACTGCGCCTACAACGCGCTCTCGGCCATCACGCAACGCCCCTATGGCGAGCTGGTGCAAAGCGTCGGCGTGCCCGAGGTGATGCGCGACGTGGTCGCCGAATGCCTGGCCGTGGCCCAGGCCGAGGGCGTGCAGGTGCCCGGCGACATGGCCGAGGCCGTGCGCCGCATCGCCGAGACGATGCCCGGCCAGCGTTCGTCCACCGCCCAAGACCTCGCCCGCGGCCGCCGCAGCGAGATCGACCACCTCAACGGCCACGTCGTGCGACGTGGCGAGGCCCTGGGTGTCGCCACGCCGGCCAACCGCGTGCTGCATGCGCTGGTGCGGGCGCTCGAGGGACGTGCGGGCGGTTGATCCACCCGCACCGGTAAGTTCTGCGTGCGGGCGTGTAGCCTTTGCCGGTGGTTTTGGGCCCGGACCACCGGACGCCTTACTCACAGCGTGAGCAGGTAGGCCGCCAGCGACTCCTTCTCTTGCGCGTTGAGCTTGAGCCCAAGCACGAGGTTGAAGAACTCGACGGTGTCGGCGAGCGTGGGCAGGCGTCCGTCGTGCAGGTAGGGCGGTGAGTCCTTGATGCCACGCAGCGTGAAGGTCTTGATCGGGCCATCGGGCATCAGCGTCATGCCGTTGCGCGATTCGCCGGTCTTGTAGAAGCGTTCGAGCTTCAGGTCGTGCATGGCGTTGTCCATGAACCCGGTCTGAGGCGCGTGGCATTCAGCGCAGCGCGCCTTGCCCATGAAGAGCTTCTCGCCGGCCAGCTCTTGCGGGGAGGCCTTGCCCGCGATCAAGCGCCCGGTGGGGTCGAGCTTGGGCGCAGGCGGGAAGTCGATGATGTTCTGCATCTGCGCCATCATGGCCACCTGGCTCGACCGGTCGGGCAGGTTCACGCCCTTGCGCGCCGCGCTGACGTGGTCGCCGTTGAAGTACGCGGTGCGCTGCTCGAACTCGGTGAAGTCTTCGATCGACCGCAGCGAACGCTTCGAGCCGTGGATCTGCTGGTTGAACATGCCACGCAGGCTGGTCGTGTCAAGGCGGAAGCGCGCTGCCTGCGGCCGCACGTCGGGCGTCAGGTGGAAGGCCGCGTTGCTGTGGAAGTTGGCGTGGCAGTCGAGGCAGGCCACACCCAGGCTGGGCGCGG
Organism: Piscinibacter sp. PDB5-1; assembly: GCF_056676035.1. Taxonomy (NCBI): domain Bacteria; kingdom Pseudomonadati; phylum Pseudomonadota; class Betaproteobacteria; order Burkholderiales; family Sphaerotilaceae; genus Piscinibacter; species Piscinibacter sp. PDB5-1. The sequence continues at coordinate 131,878 of NZ_JBWVZL010000004.1, forward strand.
CGACCTTGCGGTCTTCGGTGAAGTTGAACTCTTCTTGCGGAAAGGGCGTGAGCAAGAGCCGCAGCCCCTCCATCTGCACCGGGGTGACGATGCCGTTCATCAGCTCGTAGAAGTTGCGGATGTTCAGCAATTGCCCCTTGGACACATCGCCGAGGTCCGTGCGCGTGGTCAGGAAGATCGGCGGGGGGAACTCCGGCGTCAGGTGGTCCGGCAGGTCGAAGTCCACATCGAAGCGGCGCAGGTCGCGCTGCTCGGCACGGGCGATCTGGTCGATCTGCTGGGTGGGGAAGACCTGCCCACCGGTCGCATGCTTCACGTGCGGCAAGGGCTTGAAACCCTCGGGCAGCAAGTTGCGCTGCTTGATCTCGTCGGGGCTCATCGCAGCCAGCGCATCCCAGCTGACACCGCCGGGCAGCTTGACGCGCACGCCGCCTTGCACGGCCTTGCGCCCGCCCGACATCATCACGCCGGCAAGAGGCCGGTTCGACAGGTCGTAGCGCGCGCCGAACAGTTCGGCCTGCCGCTGCATCACCTGCGCTTTCTGCGCTTCGTCGTTGCGTTTGACCTCGGTGAAGGGCTGCGTGGGCAGCGGCCGGTAGGTGGTGTCGGGCGGCAGCGGGTCGGCCCAGGCACCGAGGCCGAGGGCGAGCGCAGGCAGCACCGCAAGCGGTGCCAAGGGGGCGAGCTTGAACATGGTGGGCCTCTCCTGATGGCCGGCCCACGAGGGCGTGGGCTCTTCTGTGGAACACGCGGCCCAGGGGCAAGCGACATGCCGGGACGAACAAGGGGTGAGGCCGCCGAAGCGGTGCGGGCCCCGCAGCCGTCACCCCGGCCCGGCCAGCTCTTTCATCGACAGCTTCAAGCGCTTGCGTCCGTCGGCGTTGGTGGCGCGCCAGGCCTTCAAGGCCAGCGCCAGAAACTGCTGTTCGGCCGCGCTCAGGCCCTGCGGCTCGTGCGCTTCGTCGAGCCAACCCGCGGCTTCGCCACAGGCCGCTTCGATCTGCCGCGCGAGCTTGTCGCCGATGGGGCGGCTGCTCTTGAGCTGGCTCCACATGCTGGGGCTGATCTGCAGCTTCTGCGCGAAGGACTGCTCCATGCCCTTGGGGGGCACACCGGCCCGCATCTGCTCTTCGGCGTAGCGCTGGAAGAGGGTCAGCACGTTCTGGCGGCGGTGAAGGGTGACGTTGGCGGGCACGTGAACGCAGGCGGGGTGGCGTGAGCGGGGCGCGATTGTCGCACCGGCCGGGCGACCAAGTGAAGAGTCTTTACCTTGTTCGTGGCCAGGGTCGGCGGGCCGGCTCCGTGCCGGAATGCCGGGCCGACGCCCCACCGCGAGACAACTCCTTGACGCACCACAAAACCGCTTCGACAGGGTCGCGGTGAAATGCCGGCCTTCGCATCCCTCGCGCTGGCCGGGCCTTGCGGCGCAACGCGCCCGCGGCCCTGCGGATCGGCGCTCTTGTCCATGACCGCCTCCATCGCCACGACCGCCCCGCGCGTGTCCCCCGCCCCCATCCCGCACCGCAAGGAAATTCGCGCGTGGATGCTGCCCATCGCCACCCGCAACACCGCGCACGCATTGGCGCTGGTCGTGCTCGATGTGCTGCTGTTCGCGCTCAGCATGGCCGCGACCGTGCTCGCCCCGCACCCGCTGTTGCAGGTGCTGGCCGGTGTGGCCGCAGGCTTCGTGATCGGGCGCCTGTTCATCCTCGGGCATGACGCGTGTCACCAGGCCTTCACACCGCACCGCACACTGAACCGCTGGCTCGGGCGCCTCGTCTTCCTGCCGTCGATGACGCCCTACAGCCTGTGGGAGGTCGGCCACAACGTCGTTCACCACGGCTACACCAACCTCAAGGGCTTCGACTTCGTCTGGGAGCCGCTCACGAAAGAACAGTACGACGCACTGCCCGGCGGCCGCCGCCTGCTCGAACGCCTGTACCGCAGCGGCTGGTTTCCGTGGCTGTACTACGGCGTCGAGGTGTGGTGGAAGCGGCTCTTCTTTCCGTCCAAGGCCACGATGCCGACCCGGCGCCCCGCCTTCATCGGCGACGGGCTGCTGGTGAGCGCTTTCGCGCTGGTGTGGATCGCCGCGCTGGTGCGGGCCGCAATCGCCACCGGCCAGTCGGTGGCGTGGCTGGTGGGCGTGGGCTTTGTGCTGCCTTTCCTGTTCTGGAACGCGCTGATCGGCTTCGTCGTCTACGTGCACCACACGCACACCGGTGTGGCCTGGTACGAAGACAAACCGAGCTGGGCCGCCGCGCAGCCTTTCGTCTCGACCACCGTGCACCTGACCTTCAAGGCGGGCATCGGCGGCGCGTTGCACCACATCATGGAACACACCGCGCACCACGTGGACATGAGCGTGCCGCTGTACCGCCTGAAAGCGGCGCAGAAGCTGCTCGAAGCGCGCATGCCAGGCCGCATCGTGATCCAGCCCTTCTCGTGGCGCTGGTACTTCGACACCGCGCGGCGCTGCAAGCTCTACGACTTCAAGCGCCACTGCTGGACCGACCACGCAGGACGCCCGACGAGCCGGTCGCTGTCGGGCTGAGCCTGCGTGTAGCCTGCGGGGCCTGTTCGTTCGATGGCCCCGCGACATGTCACGCACCCCACCCCTGCCCGCCTCTGCGCCGCGCGACGACGCGCACCCGATCGACCCGGCGATCCGCGCCGAGATCCTGAACAAGCTGGCGGCCGTGGAAGCCGAACACGGCGTGCGCGTGCTCTATGCCTGCGAGTCGGGCAGCCGCGGTTGGGGCTTCGCCTCACCCGACTCCGACTACGACGTGCGCTTCCTCTTCGTGCGGCCGGCGCGCGAGTACTTGCGCGTCTCGCCGGTGCGCGACGTGATCGAAGAAGCGCCCGGCCCGGTGTTCGACGTCAACGGCTGGGACTTGCGCAAGGCGCTGGGCCTGCTCGCCAAGGGCAACGCGACGCTGATCGAGTGGCTCAGCTCGCCGGTGGTCTACCGCGAAGACGCCGCCTTCATGGAGCGCTTGCGCGCCGCATCGGCCGCGGTGTACCGGCCGGTGCGTTCGTTCCACCACTACTTCTCGATGGGGCGCGGCAACTTCCGCGAGTACCTGCAAGGCGAGCAGGTGCGCGCGAAGAAGTACCTCTACGTGCTGCGCCCGCTGCTGGCCGCCCACTGGGTGCGCACACGCGACGACGCGCCGCCGATGGCTTTCGAAGACCTGGTGCGTGAGCTGGTGCACGACCCCGTCGTGCTGCGCGAGATCGAAGGCCTGCTCGCGCTCAAGCGCCAGAGCGGCGAGCAGGAATGGCTGCCCGCACGCCCCGCGCTCAACGCCTACCTGGACGCGCTCATCGCCGACCTGTCGACAGCCGACCCCGCCGCCGGCGAGGCCGAACTGCAGGTGCTCGACAACCTGCTCTACGAAACGCTGCTCGGCTGAGCGCGACCTCGCGTCAGGCCAGGCCGTGCTGCTTGAGACGGCGGTGGTCGAGCTGGCGCTTGGCGGCGGCGTGCACGTCGCATCGGCCATAGAGCTTGCGCAGTTCGCCAGCGGTCTGTCCGCTGACCATGCGCTTGAGCACGTGGTCGTAGACGTGTGTATCGGCTGGCATCGGCTTCAGCGTCACCTCGAACCACAGGCCGTCGAGGCGGTGCCATTGGCTATTGGCCGGCATGCCCGGCAGACCGACGCGGCGATCCGCCTCGCAGGCGTGTTGCTTCACCTCGTTGGCAAGGCGCCGCGCGTGAGCCGCACGCTCGCGCGCCCGGTTGACCAGCAGGATGCCCGTGCGCGGGTGCACGTACATCGACTGCCGCGCCTGGGCGAGCGGCACGAGATCGCCCCATCGCCACACGTACACCGCGTCGTCACGCCACAGCGTCTCGATGGCCACGCGGTCGTCGATGTGCTGGAAGAGGTGGTTCTGCACCACGTTGCGCCGGTCCAGCCCCGCGCACAGCTCACCGTAGACCTTGGCCCACGGCCGGTTGACCTGCTGGCGCAGGTAGCGGTACAGCGGGCCGAGGTGTTCGCCGAAGTGCTTGCGGCTGATCGCGTCGCTGCGCATGCCGCGGTGCGACACGCCACCTTCGCCATCAGGGTCGATGGCGTGGCGCAGTTTGCGACGGCTGCCTTTCAGCGCGTCGGCGTAGGACCGGCCGCTGCGGGGCGACTCGACCAGCACCTTGTCCATGTCGTCACGCATGACAGCCTCCTTGGCCCGCGTGCGACCGCTTCAGAGTGCCCATGAGGGGCTCCTTCGAGATCAAACAACGCCTGGCGAAAAAGGACTCGAACGACGCCGCACCCTTCCGCGCATGAGCGGTGTGTGGATGCAGGAGGGCGGAGGCAGTGGCTTCGTCCTCGACGTCGCGAACGGTCGGCACATCGACCGTCGCGCGCCAGGCGTTGGCGCAACGGTCAGTGCATCAGGGGATGGCACTGCGACATGGGTCGGTTGCGGGTCTCGTGATGGAAGGCGCGGATGGTAGTGACGCGCCGAGGATTGTCAAGAGTCTTTACTTTTGATCGTCAACGCGCGGCGACCTGCTCCCAGCTCAGGCCGAACTTGTGCAGGTACTTGCGCAGGCGGTCGGCGTCGTTGACCACGCTGCGCTGGGTGCGCGACACGTCGAACAGCTGGCGGCCCGCCTCGGACAAGCTGCGCACGCGGCGGCACACGCGCACCACCGCTTCGAGTTGCAGGCGGTCGAAACAGTCGATGGCACCCAGCGCGTCGGCATCGAGCAGCGCGTGCAGGTCGACATCGCCCGGCGCCGCCTCGCCGCCTTCGTCACGCCGCCACAGCCAGCGCAGGCGTTCGATCTCGGCATCGACCAGGCCCTCCGAAATGCGCCCGCCTTCGGCCAACGTCGCCAGCCGCGTGACGCTGGCGCTGAGGTCGCGGAAGTTGCCGCTCCAGCGCGCCTCGGGCGATTGCGCGAAACGCAGGTAGCGCGCCTTGGCCTCGGCGCTGAAGCGCGCGGCGTGGCCCGTGTCTTGCGCGCTCGCGATCAGCAGGTGATCGACGTTGGGCTCGATGTCTTCGACGCGCTGCGCGAGGCCGGGCAGGTCGTAGGTCCACAGGTTGATGCGCGAGAACAGGTCGTCGCGGAAGCGCCCCGCCGCCACCTCGGCACGCAGGTCGCGGTTGGTGCCGGCGATCAGCTGGAAGTCGCTCTCGACCTCGCGGTCGGCACCGACCGGGAAGAAGCGCTTTTCTTCGATCGCCTTGAGCAACATGGCCTGCTCGTCCAGGCCAAGTTCGCCGATCTCGTCGAGAAAGAGCAGGCCGCCATCGGCCGTGCGCAACAGGCCTGCGCGGTCGCTCATCGCGCCGGTGAACGAACCCTTCTTGTGGCCGAACAGCGTAGACGCTGCGCCGTCTCCGCGCAGCGTGGCGCAGTTCACCTCGACGAAGGCGCCTTCGATCTGGTGGCGCGACTTCTTTAACTCGTACATGCGCCGCGCAAGGAACGACTTGCCCGCGCCAGTGGGCCCCGCGAGCAGGATGGGCGCACGCGAGCGCACAGCCACGCGCTCGATCTCGTCGATCAGCGCGTTGAAGCGCGCGTTGCGCGTCGCGATGCCGCTCTTCAAGAAGGCCACCGCGTCGCGTCGCTCTTGCCCGAAGCGCTGCGCGATGTGGTCGTAGCGCGAGAGGTCGAGATCGATCACGGCCATGCTGCCGGGGTCGCCTTCGCGCTGGCGCTTGGGCGGCGCAGTCTGCAGCAACACACCCGGCACGAGGCGCGACTCGACCAGCAAGAAGAGGCAGATCTGCGCGACGTGCGTGCCGGTGGTGATGTGCGCCCAGTACTGCTCGCGCTCGGGGTCGAAGCGGTAAGCCTTGGCCCAGTCGTAGAGGGCGGCGTAGACCTCGCCGAAGTCCCACGGGTCGGCCAACTTGATCTCGACCAGGTTCACCTTCGTCTCGGGCGAGACGCTGGCGATGTCGGCCTGCAGTTGTTTCGCCAGCTCCAGGTGCGGCGGCGTGTACAGCAGCTCCAGCCGGTGGATCACGACGTCGGCGTGCTGCGTCAGCGAGACGGTGGGTCGCCATTTCTCCCACCGGCCGGCGCCACGGCCAGAGTCGAGTTGGGTGCCCAGGAAGCCGATGACGACGTTTTGTCTTTTCATCATTTTGGCTAATTAACTAGCCAAAATGATAGCCCCACACCCTTGCTCGTCAAGACCACCCGGCACACAGTCCTTTCAAATCAATGACTTAGCAAACCACCCCTGCCTGGCACAGCCCATGCGAAAGACAAGGCGTTCATCGCAAGCGACGGAACGCTCGCAGGCCGGGGTTGGGACGCAGGTTCGCCCCACCGGTGCCGGGGGACCGAGGTGCAAGCCTCGTGGTTCGTCGGCATGCCGCGCCGCGTGAGCGATGGGCAGGGCCAGCAGTGGTTGCACCGCTTGCGGCGCCAGGTTCGACTCCTGGGTGGCCCACCAGTCTGTAGCTCAGTCGGGTAGAGCGGCCCCTCGGGGCTTGTCGCGGGTTCGATTCCCGCCAGACCTCTGGCTTAAACAGCCATTGAAGCAACCGGTCGAAAGACCGACCCGCCGAACGCGGATGGCGCGCGGCCAGCCTCGGCATCTGCCGAGGCTGCGACGCGAGCGATCCGTCAGCGGTGGTGGCCCGAGTGGCAATACCGCCGGGCGCATGCCCGCAGCCAGCGACGCGGGGGCTCCCTGAGCCCCGCAACGCGCACTGCGAAGCCCGCGCCATGGCGCCCGCCCACCCGCCGCCACCGCTGTAACGGCCCCCTTTTTTGTGGAGCAAAGGAGAAGAAGAACATGAAGATGCAACGTGTGACCGTGAAGAAGAACGAACGCGCCCTGCTGCTGCGCAACGGCGACTTCGAGCGTGTGCTGCAGCCGGGCTCGCACTGGCTGTTCGGCGGCTTCGACCAACTGCGTGTCGAAAGCTTCAGCATCGACCAACCGGCGTTCACGCACGGTCTGGCCGACTACCTGTTGGCCAAGGAGCCCGAGCTGGTTGCGGCCGAGTTCGTGCGTGTCGAACTGACCGAGCAGCAGGCCGGCCTGCGCACGGAAAACGGCGTGCTCGTCGAGGTGCTGCCGCCCGCCACGCGCCGCCTGTACTGGAAGGGACTGGTCGACGTGCGCGTCGAGGTGGTCGATCTGGCCGCCTCGGCCGAGTTGCCGGCGCCGCTGGTGTCGCGCCTGACCCAGAGCCAACTGCGCCAGCGCGCCGTGGGCGGGCTGGCTGGTGTGCTGCAAGTGCAGGTGCCCGAGCACGGCGTGGGGGTGCTGTGGATCGACGGCAAGGTCGAGCGCCTGCTGGAACCCGGCGCCTATGCGTACTGGAAGTTCAACCGCAGCGTGTCGGTGGATCTGGTCGACCTGCGCTTGCAGGCGGTGGAAGTGGCGGGCCAGGAGATCCTCACCCGCGACAAGGTCGGCCTGCGCCTGAACCTCAGCGCCACCTACCGGTTCACCGATGTGCGCGTGGCCTTCACCCAGTTGCACAAGCCGATGGAGCACCTGTACCGTGAACTTCAGTTCGGCCTGCGCGCCGCCGTGGGCACCCGCACGCTGGACGAACTGCTGGAGAACAAGACCGTGATCGACGACATCGTGGGCGCCCACGTGAAGGCGCGGCTCGCTCCGTACGGCATCGCGCTCGACGGCGCGGGGGTGAAAGACATCGTGTTGCCGGGCGAGATGAAGACCATCCTCGCCCAGGTGGTCGAGGCCCAGAAGTCGGCCGAGGCGAATGTCATCCGCCGCCGCGAAGAGACGGCGGCGACGCGTTCGCTGCTGAACACCGCCAAGGTGATGGAAGACAACCCCACCGCCCTGCGACTGAAGGAACTTGAAACGCTGGAGCGCGTGGCCGAGCGCATCGACAAGATCTCCGTCTATGGCGGACTCGACAGCGTGCTCAACGGGCTGGTGAAGCTGCGCTGACACGCATGCAATGAAAACGGGCGGGGCCGCATCGAAGGCTGCGGACTCGCCCCATCAAAAAGAGACGAACCAATGGAAAACCCAACTTCTCACAACACCCACCACGTGCCCGGCGGTGTGCCGGTCAAGATGTGGACGCAGGGCGTGCCGGTCGAAGACGAGGCCAAGCGCCAACTGGAAAACGCGGCGCGCCTGCCGGTGGTCTTCAAGCACATCGCCGCCATGCCCGACGTGCACCTGGGCATCGGCGCGACCGTGGGCTCGGTGATCCCGACCCTGCGCGCGATCATCCCGGCCGCGGTCGGCGTGGACATCGGCTGCGGCATGATGGCCTGCAAGACCACCCTGAGTGCCAACGACCTGCCCGACAACCTCGCGCCGCTGCGTGCCGCCATCGAGCGCGCCGTGCCGCACGGCCGCGCACCCGGTGCGCGCGACCCGGGCGCCTGGGGCAAGGTGCCCGGCGCGGTGGACACGGCCTGGTCGCAGCTCGAACCCGAGTTCACCGAGCTGTGCCGCGACTACCCGAAGCTCGCCAAGACCAACAACCGCAACCACCTGGGCACGCTGGGCACCGGCAACCACTTCATCGAGGTCTGCCTCGACGAGGAAGGCTTCGTGTGGTTCATGCTGCACTCGGGTTCGCGCGGCGTGGGCAACGCGATCGGCACGATGTTCATCGAGTTGGCCAAACAAGACGCGATGCGCACATGCGCCAACCTGCCCGACCGCGACCTCGCCTACTTTGAAGAAGGCGCGCGCTACTTCGGCGACTACGTGCGTGCGGTCGGCTGGGCGCAGAAGTTCGCGCGACTCAACCGCGAGGTGATGATGCGCCGCGTGATCGAGGCCGCGAAGACGGTGATCCGCCAGAACTTCCAGGCGCACATCGAGGCGGTGAACTGCCACCACAACTACGTGCAGAAGGAAACGCACTTCGGCGAAGACGTCTTCGTGACCCGCAAGGGCGCGGTGAGCGCCAAGAAGGGCGAGCTGGGCATCATCCCCGGCAGCATGGGCGCGCGCAGCTACATCGTGCGCGGCAAGGGCAACCCCGAGTCGTTCGAGAGCTGCTCGCACGGCGCGGGCCGCACCATGAGCCGTGGCGAAGCCAAGCGCCGCTTCACGCTGGCCGACCACCGCGCGGCGACCGAAGGCGTCGAGTGCCGCAAGGACAAAGACGTCATCGACGAGATCCCGATGGCCTACAAGGACATCGACGCGGTGATGGAAGCCCAGCGTGACCTGGTCGAGGTGGTCCACACCTTGAAGCAGGTGGTGTGCGTGAAGGGCTAGCAACGGGCGCGGTGCCCAAAGGAGTTGCCATGAAGAGCGGCAAGCAGCGCCGGGCCGAGATCAAGGCCAGGCGCTTGGAGCGGGCCCTGTCGATGCAAGGGTCGGACACAGGCCGCATGCCCACCCAGCTGCCGGCGGGGGCGGTTTGGGTGGACCGTGACAAGCTGGCGCACAACAACACTTACGGCCTGCTGCCGATCTTCTATGTGGACCACATCTTTCGCTGCCGCGACTGCGGCTCGCAAGAGGTGTGGACAGCCAAGCAGCAGAAGTGGTGGTACGAAGACGCGCAGGGCAACATCAACAGCACCGCGGTGCGCTGCCGACCCTGCCGAGGCGTCGAACAGGCGCGCAAGGCCGAAGCGCGCCGTGTTTCCGAAGAAGGCCTGCAACGCAAACTCGAAGCCAGGAAGGCCGGCACCTGACCGGCCCGCAATGAAAACAACACAAGGGAGGAACCATGATCGAACTCGATGGCAGCCAGGGCGAAGGCGGCGGCCAGATCCTGCGCACGGCGCTCGCACTGAGCATGTGCACCGGCCACCCGATGCACATCGACCACATCCGCGGCAAACGGCCCAAGCCGGGCCTGATGCGCCAACACCTGGCCTGCGTGCAGGCGGCCCAAGAGCTCAGCGATGCCGACGTGCAAGGCGCCGAACTCGGCTCGCAGACGCTGCGCTTCGAACCCGGCCGCGTGCGGGCCGGCGACTACCGCTTCTCGGTGGGCACGGCCGGCAGTTGCACGCTGGTGCTGCAGACCGTGCTGCCGGCCTTGATGCTCGCCGCCGAGCCCAGCCGTCTGACGCTGGCTGGCGGCACGCACAACCCGATGGCCCCGCCGTACCACTTCATCGCCCGCAGCTTCACGCCCTTGCTGCGTCGCATGGGTGTGGGCCTCGCGCTGCGCCTGCAGCGCCATGGCTTCTACCCGGCCGGCGGCGGCGAGTTCGAAGCCCTCGTCACGCCGGCGGCCGACCTGCAACCCTTCGACCTGACGACGCGGGGCGAGCTGCGCGAGGCGCAGGCCGAGTGCCTGATCCCCGCGCTGCCGCGCAGCGTGGCCGAGCGTGAACTGCAGACGCTCGCCGGCGCACTGGGCTGGGCGCCCGAGCAGTTGCGCGTGCCCAGCCTGCGCGCGAACGAAGGCCCGGGCAACGCCTTGATGGTGACGCTCGAACACGCGCACGTCACCGAGGTGGTGACGGCCTTCGGCGAGAAGTCGGTGAGCGCCGAGCGCGTGGCCATGCAGGCCGTGCGCGAGGTGCGCGCCTACCAGGCGTCGGCCGGTGCGCTGGGCCCGCACCTGGCGGACCAGCTCGCGCTGCCGCTGGCCCTGGCCGTGCACCGCACGGGCCGCGCCGCGCGCTACAGCTTCACCGAGCTGACCGCACACACGCAGACCAACTTCGACGTGATCGGCCGGTTCTTGCCGGTGCGCAGCGACGTGAGCGGCAGCGATGCCGAGGGCTGGACGGTGCGCATCGCCCCACACTGAGCACGTTTCAGCACACCCAACAAAACGGGCCGCGATGCGGCCCGTTTTTCGTTCAGCGCCAATCGGCGCTCAGCGTGTTGCCGTGGCCTCGCTCAGCTCGATCTTCACCTGCAAGACTTCGAGGTCGTCTTGCCGTTCGAGCATGACCTTGATGTCTTCGGGTTTGACCGAGACGTACTTCGAGATCACCGCCAGCAGCTCTTTCTGCAGCTCGGGCAGGTAGTCGCGGCGGCTGCTCAGGGCAGAGCGTTCATGCGCGAGGATGATCTGCAAGCGCTCTTTGGCAACGCTTGCGGTCTTCTTCTTCTCGCCCAGCAGGAATGAGAGCAAAGACATCGTGCTCACCTCCCACCGAAGATGCGCTTGAGCAGGCCCGGCTTCTGGAAGTCGGTGAAGCGCATCGGGCGGCTCTCGCCGAGGAAGCGGCCCACCACGTCCTTGTAGGCCTCGGACACATCGGTGCCCTTCAGGTGCACCGCCGGCACGCCCTGGTTCGACGCGTCGAGCACGGTCTCGGACTCGGGGATCACACCCAGCAGCGGGATGCGCAAGATTTCCTGGATGTCTTCGAGCGACAGCATCTGCCCGCCCTGCACGCGGCCGGGGTTGTAGCGCGTGATGAGCAGGTGCTCTTTGATCGGGTCGCCGCCTTCGATGGCGCGCTTGGTCTTCGACGACAACATGCCGAGGATGCGGTCCGAGTCGCGAACCGACGAAACCTCGGGGTTGGTCACCACCAGCGCTTCATCGGCGAAGTGCATCGCCATCAGCGCGCCGGTCTCGATGCCGGCCGGCGAGTCGCACACGATGTACTCGAAGCCCATCTCACCCAGGTCTTTGAGCACGCTTTCGACGCCGTCCTGCGTCAGCGCTTCCTTGTCGCGCGTCTGCGAGGCGGCCAGCACGAACAGGTTGTCGCACTGCTTGTCTTTGATGAGCGCCTGGTTCAGGTTGGCTTCGTTGTGGATGACGTTGATGAGGTCGTACACCACGCGGCGTTCGCAGCCCATGATGAGGTCGAGGTTGCGCAGGCCGACGTCGAAGTCGATGACGGCGGTCTTGTGGCCGGCGAGCGCGAGGCCCGACGCGAAGCTCGCGCTGGTGGTCGTCTTGCCGACGCCTCCCTTACCCGAAGTGACGACGATGATTCTGGCCATGGGGGTTGGATCCTTTGCTGGTGACTCGTGGAAGGCGAAGGCCCGAGAGAGTTCGATGAAGTGCTGAAACCGTTCAGACGGCGATGGGCTCGATCAGGAGCTTCTCGCCGTCGAGCCGCACCTGCGCGGGCTTGCCCTGCACCGCGTCGGGCAAGGCGTTTTCGCTGGTGCGGTAGATGCCTGCGATGGACACGAGTTGCGGCTCCATGCAGGTGGTGAAGATGCGCGCCTGCGTGTTGCCGCTCGCCCCGGCGATGGCACGGCCGCGCAAGGGCGCATAGATGTGGATGTGGCCGTCGGCAATGACCTCGGCGCCGAAGCTCACCGCGGCCATCACGACCAGGTCGGCACCGCGTGCGTAGACCTGCTGGCCCGAGCGCAGCGGGCGATCGACCACGACGGTGGGCTTGGCCCCGGGTTCGCGCGCGGCCGGCGCCTCGGCGGCGGGCTCGGGCGGCGTGGTCTCGTCGGGCTCGGCCGCGGCGCGGGGCCGGGGGCCGGGCTGCACGCCCTCGGGCGCTTCGGACAGGCCGGCGTCGAGCGCTGCGGCCATCTGCTCGCGGCTGCCGCCCTTGACGGCCACCGGCACCACCTGCTGCTCGCGCAGCAAGGCCGCGACGGCGGCGAAGTCGATGGGCTCGTTCGACTCGCGCAGGGCCGACACGTCGATCACCACCGCGTCGCGGTCGAAGATGCCCGGCGAGTCGGCCAGCAAGGCGCTGAACTCGGTCCGCAGCCGCGCCAGATCGGCCGTCTTCAAGACGACGCTGATCAGGGTCAGCGCCGCGCTCTTCAACTCGAAGGCCGCGTTGCCGGCGGGGGGTCGGGAGGCAGCCGTCATGCGTGCGTGAAGCTCGGTGTTGCAAAGCCCGGCAGTTTAGGGCTTGTTCACCCCCTGACGCCTCGGTAGCCAACGCGTTGCGGGTGAATACGCCCACATTCCCGCCCGCTGCGTGAGGTTGCGCGCCCACCCCTTGAACGCGACGGGGTTTCGGGCGCACGATGCGCGGGCCGTGTGGCCCTTGCCGCATGAGGAGACACCCGTGGCCCTGCCCCATGCCCATCCCCTCGACGTGATCGACCTGCCGCGTGTCGGCCCCGACGCCGAGCGCGCCATCAGCCGCAGCCTCATCAAGACCGAGAGCATCCAGTTGCTGCACCTCGTGCTGCGCGCCGGCCGCCAGCAACCCGACCACCACGTGGACGACGCCTGCACCGTGCAGTGCATCGACGGCGAGGTCGAGGTGCTGATGCCCGACGAGCGCCGCATCTTGCGCAGCGGACAGTTGCTGGTGCTGCCCGGCCGCCAGCGCCATGCGCTGCGCGCACGCGAGGACTCGTCGCTGCTGGTCACGCTGCTGCTGCACCAGGGCGACGCCAGCCTCAGCGGCGACGGCGGCACGGCGCAGGTGCGGGCGCAGCACGCGGCCGCCCAAGGCGCCTGAGCCCGGCCTGCGCACCGCCGGCAGCCGGCGGTGCGAGCTATCCTCGCCCGCGCATGACGGACGAGGAGCCCTGGGCCACATGACATCGAGCACGACACCGAGATGGATCCTGAGCGCCCTGCTGTGCGCCGCGGCCCCGGGCGCCCAGGCCGATGAGGTGCTGGTGGCCGTCGCCGCCAACTTCGCCGGGCCGATGGCGCAGATCGGCCAGCGCTTCACCGCCGCGACCGGGCACACGCTCAAGGTCTCGACCGGGGCCACCGGCAAGTTCTACAGCCAGGTGGTGGCCGGTGCGCCGTTTCAGGTGCTGCTCGCGGCCGACGACGAAACCCCGCAGCGCCTCGTCGCCGAAGGCCACGCGGTGGCCGGCACGGCCTTCACCTACGCCATCGGCCAGCTCGCGCTGTGGAGCCCGCAAGCCGACCTGGTGGACGCCCAGGGCGCGGTGCTGCAATCGGGCCGCTTCACCCACCTGGCCATCGCCAGCCCCAAGGTCGCCCCCTACGGCCGCGCCGCGATGGAGGTGCTGCAGGCGCGTGGATTGACACAGGCGCTCACGCCCCGGCTCGTCACCGGCGAGAGCATCGCGCAGGCCTACCAGTTCGTCGCCACCGGCAACGCGCAGCTGGGCTTCGTGGCGCTGTCGCAGGTGCAGGCGCCGGGCAAGCCGGTGACGGGCTCGCTGTGGCGCGTGCCGGCCTCGCTGCACCAGCCCATCCGCCAAGACGCCGTGCTGCTGAAGGCCGGCGACAAGAGCGCCGCCGCACGCGCGCTGCTCGCGCACCTGAAGGGCGCCGACGCGCGCGCGCTGATCCAGGCCCACGGCTACGGCGCGCCCACCACCCCCTGACCGCATGACCGACGCCGACTGGGTCGCCATCCGGCTGACCGCCGAACTCGCCGCCACCACGACCGTGCTGCTGCTGATCCTCGGCACGCCGATCGCGTGGTGGCTGGCCCGCACGCACTCGCGCATCAAGCCGCTGTGGTCGGCCCTGGTGGCCATGCCGCTGGTGCTGCCGCCTTCGGTGCTGGGCTTCTACCTCTTGCTGCTGATGGGCCCGCAGGGGCCGGTCGGGCAGTTCACGCAATGGCTCGGGCTGGGGCGCCTGCCCTTCACGTTTGCCGGGCTGGTGGTCGCGTCGATCCTCTACTCGCTGCCCTTCGTCGTGCAGCCATTGCAGCAGGCCTTCGAGGCCGTGCCCGAACGCGCGCTCGAAGCCGCTGCCACGCTGCGCGCCGGGCCCTGGGACCGCTTCTTCAGCATCGCCCTGCCGCTGGCACGCCCGGGCTTCATCACCGCCGGCGTGCTGGGCTTCGCGCACACGGTGGGCGAGTTCGGCGTGGTGCTGATGATCGGCGGCAACATCCCCGGCGCCACGCGCGTCATGTCGGTGGCGATCTACGACCACGTCGATGCGACCGAGTTCGCCGACGCCCACCGGCTCGCGGGCGTGATGGTCGCCTTCGCGGCCACGGTGCTCGTCACGCTGTACTGGCTGAACCGCCCCCGGCACAGCCACGCGCCCGGGGCCACGCGGTGATCGACGCCACGCTGCGCCTGCCCCGGCGCGACTTCGTGCTCGACGTGGCGCTCGCGCTGCCCAGCCGCGGCGTGACGGCCCTGTTCGGCCCCTCGGGCTGCGGCAAGACCACCGTGCTGCGTGCGCTCGCCGGCCTTGAGCGTGCCGCCGGCCGCGTCGCACTCGACCACGAGGTCTGGCAGGACGACGCCCGGCGCCTCTTCGTGCCCACGCACCGCCGGCCGCTGGGTTATGTGATTCAAGAGGCCGCGCTCTTCCCGCACCTGAGCGTGCGCGCCAACCTCGACTACGGCCGACGGCGCAGCGGCCCCGCGGCACCGCACACGCTCGACGCGGCCGTCGAGCTGCTCGGCATCGGCGCCTTGATGGAGCGCCGGCCCGACACGCTCTCGGGCGGCGAACGCCAGCGCGTGGCCATTGCCCGTGCGCTGGCCACGCAGCCCCGGCTGCTGTTGATGGATGAGCCGCTCGCCGCGCTCGACGCCGAACGCAAGGCCGAGGTGCTGCCCTACCTCGAACGACTGCAACGCACGCTGGCGATGCCCATCGTCTACGTCACGCACGCGATGGAAGAAGTCGCCCGGCTGGCCGACCACCTGGTGCTGCTGCGCGACGGCCGCGTGCTCGCCAGTGGCCCCACGGTCGAGCTGCTGTCGCGCCCCGACCTGCCGCTCGCCCCGCGCGACGAAGCCGGCGTGGTGATCGACGCCGAGGTGTGCGAGCACGACCCGGCCTTCGGCCTGATGCGCATCGCCGCCGACGGCCTGGGCCTGTGGGTGGGCGGCGCTTCGGTGCCGCTCGGCGAGCGCGTGCGGGCCTCGGTGCTCGCGCGCGACGTGAGCGTCACGCGCGAGGCGCCGCGCGAGACCAGCATCCTCAACGTGCTGCCGGTCACGCTCGAATCGCTGCACGTGCACGGCAACACCGTGCTGCTGCGGCTGGCGCCGCGCGGTGCACGCCCCGAAGCACCCGTGCGGCTGCTCGCGCGCATCACGCGCAAAAGCTGCGAGACCCTGCGGCTGCAGGCTGGCGACGCGCTGCACGCGCAGGTGAAGGGCGTGGCGCTGATGTGAGCTGAATCGGCGCGCCCGCGGCACTGCCCGAAAGCACAGTGCCAGGCCACCGCCCCGCGGCGCATGCTGCCCGCCCGCCACCCCGGCGGCGAAGGCAACCCATGAACGACCCGATGACCGCGCACCCGCCTGGTTGCGCCACCCACGCGGCCACACCCCAACAACTCGCGATCTGGCTCGACCTGCAATGCGGCGCGAGCGCGGCCTCCTACGCCGTGGGCGGCTGCCACTGGATCGACGGTGACATCGACGCCGCGACCCTCGCCCAGGCCATCCACCAGGTCGTGGACCGGCACGACGCGCTGCGCCTGCGGTTGGTCGACACGCCCGCCGGCTTGCAGCAGGTGCTGCGCGCGGCGGTGCCGGTGGTGCTGGCGCAGGGCGATTGCCGCGGCGCACCGCACCCCGAAGCGCAGGCACGCCACTGGATGCAGACGCGTCTTGAACAAGGCTTCACAGTGGGCGATGACGAGCCCCTGTTCGCGTTCGCGCTGCTGCGCGTCGGCCCGCAGCGCGTCGCGGTGATGGGCGTGTTTCACCACCTGATTGCCGACGGCTGGTCGGCGGCGCGCGTGACACAAGACGTCGCCGCCACCTACACCGCGCTCGTGCAGCAGGCACCGCCACCGCCGATCGATGCCCAGGGCTACACCACCCACCTGCAGGCGTGCCAGGCGCATGCGCAATCGGCGCGTGCCACCGCCGATGCGACCTATTGGCCAAGGACGGCATCGCCCTTCTCGGGATCGACGATGCGCTCGCCGGTGCCTGCGCGGCCTATCCAGTAGCGCACGCGGCGTGGGCCCCCGCCGAAATCACGCTCGTGGATGATCGCGTAGCGGCGAAACGGCAGCAGCGTGTGCACGACCGTCAGCACTTGCGTCAAGCACACGAGCTCGCCGGCGCCTGCATCCGGTGCCAAGCCGCGCGCGCTCCCCGCCATCCAGGGCGTGGGTGGGGTCTCGATGAGAAATGACAGGGTCATGGCGTACCTCAGAGACAAAGGGGGCATGCGCCCGGCAGACGTTCGAAGATCGGCTTTTCTGTGCCACGGCAGCGTGGATGAATCTTGCTCACGCACATGTCGGGACCATGAAGGGTGGTTCGGGTGGAGCGGGCATTCGCCCCACGTGAAGACCTGACATGGTTTTCGACGTTCACGTCGGTTCTAGAGGTGAGGCCCAGCCCCGCTCCACCGCATGTGGCGAGATGGAGCGAGGCGGACTCTGAACCTTGCCCACATGGCAAGGTCAAGCACGCCGCACCGCTGGCCCTTCCGGTTTTGGGGGCATGGGGGCATGCGGTCAGTGGGTCCCCGGCGCGCGATCGCGAGGGTCGCTGCGCGTGCTGGCGATGACGCGCGCGCACGGCGCATGAGGGCCGTGCTGCGAATCGGATGCATTGCGGACGACACGCGGGCATCGCTCGGCGCCATGGACCGCTAGCCCTCGGCAGGTGTTCAGTCGTTCAACGCGGGGCAACAGCGATCGCCGCGTCTTAGAAACGACAAAGCCCGCACGAGGCGGGCTTTGAGGGTGCTTCACAGCACCGATGTTTTGGTTGCGGGGGCTGGATTTGAACCAACGACCTTTGGGTTATGAGCCCAACGAGCTACCAGACTGCTCCACCCCGCGACTGAGCCGACGATCATAGCACAGGCTTGGGGCATCAGACACGGTTTGCTGGCATTTTGTTTGACGACGCCCGCGCCCTCAGCTCCAGCCTCGGGCCTCATCCAAAGAAGCGACGGCGCGTCAGCACCAGGGCCAGGTAATAGCCCCCCACGGCATACGCCAGCAAGGTGAGCGCTGGTCGAAGCCACTCCGCCGGCATCTCTCCCAGCACCAAGGGCCGCACCAACTCCACAGCAGCCGTGAGCGGCAGCACAGCGGCGAGCGCTTGCAGCCACGAAGGCATCTGCTCGATCGGGAAGTACACGCCGGACAGGAAGGTCATCGGCGTGAGCACCAGCGTGAAGTAGTAGGTGAAGAAGTCGTAGCCCTGCGCGAGTGCATTGAAGACCAGCGCGATCGACGCGAAGGTGATCCCGATGCACATCAGCACGGGCAAGGCGAGCAGCAGGGTCGGCGCGCGGCTGATGCCCAACACGACGAGCACGGCCATGATCGCGGTCACCGTGAACATCGACTTGATCGCCGCCCACAGCATCTCGGCGAACACGATGTCGTCGAGCGCGATGGGGGCGTTCATGATGCTTTCCCAGGTCTTCTGCACCGCCATGCGCGAGTAGGCCGAGTACAGCGCCTCAAAGGTCGCTGCGAGTGCGCAGCTAACAGCAATGCTGCCCGAGGCCAGGTACTGGATGTACGGTCGCCCTTCGACCTGTCCGATCATCGAGCCGAGGCCGTAGCCGAACGCCACCAGCGTGATCAGCGGCTCGGCGATGTTGCCCAGCACGCTCGGCACCGCGAGCTTGCGCCACACCAGCAGGTTGCGCAGCACCACCGGCCAGAAACGGCGCGTGAGCTGCGGGGCGGCATACAGCGAGATGAGCATGGCGGTCCTCGTGAGGTCAGGCGTCGTCGCGGATCTGCCGACCCGTGAGCTTCAGGAACAGGTCTTCGAGATTGGCCGGCCGGTGCAAGGTGCGGGCTCGTGGCAATTGGCTCAGCGCCTGCAGCAGCGGCTGCGGTTCGCGCAGGTAGAAGAAAACGGTCTCGCCGCTGGTCTCGACCCGCTGCGCAAGCGCTGCAAAACGTTCGGCGGCTTCCTTCGCACCCTCCCCGAAGACTTCGACCACATCCGTCTCCAGGTGCTGGGCGATCAGCCCACGCGGCGTGCCCTCGGCGATCTTGCGGCCATGGTCGAGCACCAACAGGCGGTGGCAGAGGCGCTCGGCCTCGTCCATGAAGTGTGTCGTGAGCAGGATGGACTTGCCCTGCTGCAGCAGGCTGCCCAGTCGTTCCCACATCAGGTGACGCGCTTGCGGGTCGAGGCCCGTGGTGGGCTCGTCGAGCAGCAACAGGTCGGGGTCGTTGACGAGCGCGCGTGCGAGGCTCAGCCGCCGCTTCATCCCGCCCGACAGTTCGCCCGGTCGCGCGTTCGCCTTCGACTGCAGCGCCGCGAAATCGAGCAGCTTCGGGATGCGTGCGTCGATGGCCGCACGCGTCACACCGAAGTAGCGGCCATACACGCGCAGGTTCTCGGCACAGGTGAAATCGGGGTCGAGACTGTCGAACTGGGTGACGACACCGATGCGCTTCTTGGCATCGCGCACCCGTGCCGGGATCGGCAAGCCGAAGGCTTCGATGTCGCCCCCGTCAGGCCCCACCTGGCCGAGGCACATGCGGATGGTGGTGGTCTTGCCGGCGCCGTTCGGGCCGATCACCCCCAGGCATTCGCCGGGCTGGATCTCGAAGGACAGGTCATCGACGACGGTGTTGCCGGCGAACTGCTTGCGCAGGTGCTGAACGCGAAAGAGCGGTGCAGAGGCCATGGCGAGCGAGTGTGCCAAAGGCGCGTGACGCCTGCTGGCAGCAGGCCGACTCGAGCGGTCCGCGCGCGGCTGCATCGTCGGTGTCGATCCGGACCACCCAGAAACGACAAAGGCCGGCAAAGCCGGCCTTTGAGGGTCGCTCGAGCGAGCGATCCGGAGTTGCGTGCTTACTCGGCAGCGCCTTCGGTGGCTTCAGCCACTTCCGGACGGTCCACGAGTTCGACGAACGCCATCGGGGCGTTGTCGCCGACGCGGAAGCCCATCTTCAGGATGCGGGTGTAGCCGCCCGGACGCGCCTTGTAGCGCGGGCCGATTTCGTTGAAGAGCTTGGTGACGACGTCCCGGTCACGCGTGCGGTCGAAAGCGAGGCGGCGGTTGGCCAGCGTCGGTTCCTTGGCGAGCGTGATCAGCGGTTCGACGACGCGGCGCAGTTCCTTGGCCTTGGGGACCGTGGTCTTGATCGCTTCGTGCGTGATCAGCGAGTTGCACATGTTGCGCAGCATCGCTTGGCGATGCGACGAGGTGCGATTGAGTTTGCGAAGTCCGTGGCGGTGACGCATGGTGCTGTCCTTTCTGTCTATGAATGCCGGCAGCCGTGTCAGGTACTGCCGGGTGCACCGGGTGCTTTGGGGCACCCTTGGTTGATCGAGAAGCCACCGAAGCCGGTGGCACCCTCTCGGAGGGCGGCGGGCGATGGTTGCATCACCCGCCGATGCTTTTGCTTAGCGCTTGTCGAGGCCTTGGGGCGGCCAGTTCTCGAGGCGTGCGCCCAGCGTGAGACCACGCGAAGCCAGCACTTCCTTGATTTCGTTGAGCGACTTGCGGCCCAGGTTCGGCGTCTTCAGCAGCTCGGTCTCGGTGCGCTGGATCAGGTCGCCGATGTAATAGATGTTTTCGGCCTTCAGGCAGTTGGCCGAACGCACCGTCAGTTCGAGCTCGTCGACCGGGCGCAGCAGGATCGGATCGAACTGCGTGCTGCGCTGCTGCGGCTCGCTGAACGCGGCGATCTCGCTGCCTTCCAGCTGAGCGAACACCGCGAGCTGCTCGACCAGGATCTTCGCCGAGGCGCGGATCGCTTCTTCCGGCGTGATCGCGCCGTTGGTCACGATTTCCATGACCAGCTTGTCGAGGTCGGTGCGCTGTTCCACACGGGCCGATTCGACCGTGTAGCTCACGCGCGAAACCGGCGAGAACGACGCGTCGAGCACGATGCGACCGATGGCCTTGGTCGGCTCGTCGCCATAGCGGCGCAGGTTGCCCGGCACATAGCCGCGACCCTTCTCGACCTTGATCTGCATGTCCAGCTTGCCGCCTTGCGACAGATGGGCGATCACGTGGTCGGGGTTGATGATTTCCACGTCGTGCGGCGTCTGGATGTCGCCGGCCGTGACAGGGCCTTCACCTTCCTTGCGCAGCACCAGCGTGACCTCGTCACGGTTGTGCAGGCGGAACACCACGCCCTTGAGGTTCAACATGATGTGAACCACGTCTTCTTGCACACCGTCGATGGCCGAGTACTCGTGCAGCACGCCAGCGATCGTCACTTCGGTCGGTGCGTAACCCACCATCGACGACAGCAGCACGCGGCGCAGCGCATTGCCCAGCGTGTGTCCGTAGCCGCGCTCGAACGGTTCGAGCGTGACCTTGGCGCGGTTGCCGCCCAGCGGCTCCACATTGATGGCTTTGGGTTTGAGCAGGTTTGTTTGCATGAGGTCTTTCTTTCAATACCCTCGGTTCGTTACACCGATAAGGCTGAGGACCAACCGGTTCGGACGACGCCGTTGCCGGACGAGAGGAAAACCAGAAACGACCGCGCGCGCTGCCCCGTGAGGCAACGCGCTCTCGGTCGTGAAACGATCAGCGCGAATACAGTTCGACGATCAGCGCTTCTTTGATGTCGGCACCGAACTCGTCGCGGTCGGGCGTCTTCTTGAACACGCCTTCGAGCTTGCTGGCATCGACCTGCACCCAGGCCGGCATGCCTTGCGATTCCGCCAGCTTCACCGAGTCCACGATGCGCAGCTGCTTCTTGCTCTTTTCGCGCACGGCCACGGCATCACCGGCCTTGACCATGTACGAAGCGATGTTGACGACCTGGCCATTGACCGTGATCGCCTTGTGCGACACCAGCTGGCGTGCTTCGGCGCGGGTCGAGCCGAAACCCATGCGGTAGACGACGTTGTCCAGGCGCGATTCGAGCAGCGACAGCAGGTTGGCACCGGTGTTGCCCTTGCGGCGCTCGGCTTCAGCGAAATAGCGGCGGAACTGGCGCTCCAGCACACCGTACATGCGCTTGACCTTCTGCTTTTCGCGCAGTTGCAGGCCGAAGTCAGAGGTGCGCGAGCCCGAGGTGCGGCCGTGCTGGCCGGGCTTGCTGTCGAACTTGACCTTGTCACCGATGGCGCGACGCGCGCTCTTCAGGAAAAGATCAGTGCCTTCGCGACGGGCGAGTTTGCCCTTGGGTCCGAGGTAACGTGCCACGTGAGTTCCTTTGCTTCAATCTGACGCAGGCGGGGGCATCCCATGCGCTTGCGCGAGTCCGGCGGATGTTGTTCTGATCGCTCGGACGGTGGGCTTATGCGGGGCCTTGCGGCTCCAACGAACACGCCGGCAAGCACACGAGGCGCTTGCCGGCGACTGAAAACCAATCAACCGATCAAGTGGACCAATCGGCTTAGATGCGGCGGCGCTTCTGCGGGCGGCAGCCGTTGTGCGGGACCGGCGTCACGTCGGAGATCGACGTGATGCGGATACCCAGCGAGGCCAGCGCACGAACCGAAGACTCGCGGCCCGGGCCCGGGCCCTTGATGCGCACGTCGAGGTTCTTGATGCCTTGTTCTTGAGCGGCACGGCCGGCGACTTCAGCCGCGACCTGGGCCGCGAACGGGGTCGATTTGCGCGAACCCTTGAAGCCTTGACCACCGCTCGAAGCCCACGACAGGGCACCGCCTTGGCGGTCGGTGATCGTGATGATCGTGTTGTTGAACGACGCGTGCACGTGCGCGATGCCGTCCGCAACGTTTTTGCGGATCTTCTTGCGCACGCGTTGGGCGGCGGTATTCGGTGCTTTAGCCATATCGACCTTCTCTCTTGATGCTCGTCGTCAATTGCGATGCCGAGCAGCGATCACTTCTTGACCAGGGCGCCAGACTTGCGCGGGCCCTTGCGGGTGCGGGCGTTCGTCTTGGTGCGTTGGCCGCGAACCGGCAGGCCACGGCGATGACGGAAACCGCGGTAGCAGCCCAGGTCCATCAGGCGCTTGATGTTGATCGACATCTCACGGCGCAGGTCGCCTTCGATGGTCATGCGGCCGATTTCTTCCCGGATCTTTTCCAGGTCGGCGTCGGTCAGGTCCTTGACCTTGCGATCAAACGGCACGCCCGAGTTGGTGCAGATCTTCTGCGCCGTGGTGCGACCGATGCCGTAGATGGCGGTCAGGCCGATCTCGGTGTGCTTGTGAGGCGGAATGTTGATGCCAGCAATGCGTGCCATGTGCTTCTCTCTATTTCAACGAGTCGAGGCTGTGCTCAGCCTTGGCGCTGCTTGTGACGCGGATCGGTACAGATCACACGCACCACGCCCTTGCGACGGATGACTTTGCAGTTCCGGCACATCTTCTTGACCGATGCAGCAACTTTCATGCTCTTCTCCTAAGCCTTCGCAGGCCGCTCTTTCAACTGTTCAAACCGTGCCGTGCAAGTGCACTCACTTGGCCCGGAACACGATGCGCGCACGCGTCAGGTCGTACGGCGTCAACTCCACGGTCACCTTGTCCCCCGGCAGGATGCGGATGTAATGCATCCGCATCTTTCCGGAGATGTGCCCCAGCACGACGTGACCGTTTTCCAGCTTCACACGAAACGTTGCGTTGGGGAGGTTCTCGAGAATCTCGCCCTGCATCTGGATGACGTCGTCTTTCGCCATGCGTTTCGCTTGTCAATGTCAGCGAGCTCAGCTCGCTTTGAAATTCGCTTTCTTCAGCAGTGACTCGTACTGCTGGCTCATCACATACGACTGCACCTGAGCCCAGAAGTCCATCGTCACGACGACGATGATCAGCAGCGAGGTGCCGCCGAAGTAGAACGGCACGTTGTACTTCAGCACCAAAAATTCAGGCAGCAAACAGACACCGGTGATGTAGATCGCACCAATCAGCGTCAGGCGGGCCAGGATCTTGTCGATGTAGCGTGCCGTTTGATCACCTGGGCGAATGCCGGGGATGAACGCACCGCTCTTCTTCAAGTTGTCGGCCGTCTCACGGCTGTTGAACACCAGCGCCGTGTAGAAGAAGCAGAAGAAGATGATCGCAGCAGCGAACAGCATCACGTAGATCGGTTGGCCCGGCGACAGCATGTCGGCTAGGTCTTTCAGCCATCGCAGGCTGTCACCCGTCGCGAACCAGCTCACCGCCGTGGCGGGCAGCAGAATGATCGACGACGCGAAAATCGGGGGGATCACGCCCGCCATGTTCAGCTTCAGCGGCAGGTGCGACGACTGGCCACCATAGACCTTGTTGCCCACTTGGCGCTTGGCGTAATTCACCAGAATCTTGCGTTGGCCGCGCTCGACGAACACCACCAGGAAAGTCACCGCCACCACCAGCAGCACAATGATCAAACCCGCGACCACGTGGATCTGGTTGTCGCTCACGAGCTTGAGGAACTGGGCCGCGCCGGTCGGCAAGCCGGCGGCGATACCGGCGAAGATCAGGATCGAGATGCCGTTGCCCAAACCGCGCTCGGTGATCTGCTCACCCAGCCACATCAGGAACATCGTGCCGGCCACCAGGCTGGTCACTGCCGTCACCCGGAAACCGAAGCCCGGGAACAACACCAAACCCGGCGAGCGCTCCAGGGCCAGTGCAATCGCCAAGGCCTGGAACAAGGCCAGTAGCAAGGTGCCGTACCGTGTGTACTGGGTGATCTTCCGGCGGCCGGATTCGCCTTCTTTCTTCAGCGCTTCCAGGCTCGGCAGCACGTAGGTCATCAACTGCATGATGATCGACGCGGAGATGTACGGCATGATGCCCAGCGCGAACACCGTGAAGCGCGACAGCGCCCCGCCCGAGAAGACGTTGAACAGGTTCAGGATGCCGCCCTGCTGCCCCTTGAACAGCTGCTCCAGCTGGCCAGGGTCAATGCCCGGCACAGGGATGTGCGCGCCGATCCGATAGACCACGAGCGCCAGCAGCAAGAAGACGAGCCGACGACGCAGGTCGCCGAACTTGCCGCTCTTGGCCAGTTGATTCGCGTTGCTTGCCACGGGTGCGTGATCCTGTTCAGTCGTGCGCGCTCAGGCCGCTCAGGCGAGCGAGCCGCCAGCCGCTTCGATGGCCGCCTTGGCGCCGGCAGTGGCACCGATGCCCTTGAGCGCGACCTTCTTGGTCAGAGCGCCCGAGGCGATGACCTTGACAACCTTGGCGTTCTCGGCGATCAGGCCAGCTTGCTTCAGCGCCAGCATGTCCACGTCGGCTGCGCCCAGCTTGTCGAGGTCACCCAGAGTGATCTCGGCGTTGTACTTCAGCGTCATCGACTTGAAGCCGCGCTTCGGCAGGCGACGCTGCAGCGGCATTTGACCGCCTTCGAAACCGACCTTGTGGTAGCCGCCCGAACGCGACTTCTGACCCTTGTGGCCACGACCCGCCGTCTTGCCCAGGCCCGAACCGATGCCACGGCCCACGCGACGCTTGGCGTGCTTGGAACCGGCGGCCGGCTTGATGGTGTTGAGTTGCATGGTGTTCTTCCTCAGCCTTGGCGTGGTGCTCAGAGCACCTTCACCAGGTAAGCGACCTTGATGATCATGCCGCGCACCGCGGGCGTGTCTTCCAGGACGGATTCACTGTTCAGCTTGCGCAGGCCCAGCCCGCGCACCGTGGCCCGGTGCGATTCACGGGTACCGGCGATGCTGCGAACCAGCTTGACCTTCAGGGTTTTCTTGTCAGCCATGACGTTTCTCCAGGCTACAGGTCGGCGACTCAGTTGAAGATTTCTTCAACGGTCTTGCCGCGCTTGGCAGCGATCTCGGCCGGCGTGGTGCTGCGACGCAGGGCGTCGAGCGTCGCGCGGACGATGTTGTAGGGGTTCGACGAACCGAGGCTCTTGCACACGATGTCGGTCACGCCCATCACTTCGAACACGGCGCGCATCGGGCCACCGGCGATGATGCCGTCACCCGGCTTGGCCGGCGCCATCAGCACGTGCGAAGCACCGTGCTCGCCGACCACCTTGTGGTGGATCGTGCCGTCCTTGAGCGAGACCTTGACCATGTTGCGGCGGGCCGATTCCATGGCCTTCTGCACCGCAACAGGCACTTCCTTGGCCTTGCCCTTGCCCATGCCGATTCGGCCGTCGCCGTCACCAACCACGGTCAGCGCCGCGAAGCTCAGCGTGCGGCCGCCCTTGACGACCTTGGTGACGCGGTTGACCGCGATCATCTTTTCCTTCAGGCCGTCGTCGTTGCCTTCAGCCTGGGCGCGGGGTTGAAACTTTGCCATTTCGAATTCCTTCGTCGTTGCCCGTGCTTAGAACTGGAGGCCGGCTTCCCGGGCGGCTTCGGCCAGGGCCTTGACACGGCCGTGGTACGCGAAACCCGCGCGGTCGAATGCGACCTTTTCGATGCCAGCGGCCTTCGCCTTTTCGGCGATGCGCTTGCCGATGATCGTGGCCGCGGCCACGTTGCCACCCTTGCCGGCGGCGCCGAGTTCCTTGCGGATGTCGGCTTCGGCAGTCGAGGCGCTGGCCAGCACACGCTCGCCGTCGTCCGAAATGACGCTGGCGTAGATGTGCAGGTTGGTGCGGAACACCGTCAGTCGAGCCACCCGTTGCGTCGCGATGCGGGCACGGGTCTGGCGGGAGCGGCGAACGCGCTGATCCTTTTTGTTCAACATGTCTGTCGCTCCTTACTTCTTCTTCGTCTCTTTGAGGGAGATCTTCTCGTCGGCGTAGCGGATGCCTTTGCCCTTATAGGGCTCGGGCGGTCGGATCGCGCGGACTTCAGCAGCGATCTGACCCACCACCTGACGGTCGGAACCCTTGATGACGATTTCGGTTTGCGTCGGGCATTCGACCTTGATACCGGCCGGCATGTCCTTGACGACGGGGTGCGAGAAGCCGATCTGCAGGTTCAGCTTGGCGCCTTGGGCCTGGGCACGGTAGCCCACGCCGACCAGCGTCAGCTTCTTCTCGAAGCCCTTGCTCACACCATTGACCATGTTGGCCACCAGCGCACGGTACGTACCCGAGAGGGCATCGGCTTCGGTCGACTCGTTGGCCGGCGCGAACAGCAGCTTGCCGCCTTCGTTCTTGATCGTGACCAGCTCGTGCACCGGGCGTGCCAACGTGCCGAGCGAGCCCTTCACACTGATCTGGCCGCCGTTGATCGCCACATCCACACCTTGCGGCAGGGCGATCGGCATTTTTCCTACGCGAGACATTTCGATTTCTCCTCGATCAGGCCACGTAGCAAAGCACTTCGCCGCCGATGCCGGCCTGGCGCGCCTTGCGGTCGGTCATGACGCCCTTGGGGGTCGTCACGATCGCCACGCCCAAGCCATTCATGACCTGGGGAATGTCGTGGCGGCCCTTGTAGATGCGCAGACCGGGGCGGCTCACGCGCTCGATGCGCTCGATCACCGGACGACCCGCGTAGTACTTCAGCGAAATCTCAAGCTGGGGCTTGGCCGCCTCACCGCGAATCGCGAAATTGTCGATGTAACCCTCGTCCTTCAGGACTTGGGCGATCGCAACCTTCAGCTTCGACGACGGCATCACCACAACCGCTTTGTCAACGCTTTGCGCGTTGCGGATGCGGGTCAGCATATCGGCGATGGGATCACTCATGCTCATACGAATATCTCCTGCTCAGCCTGCGCCGGCTTACCAGCTGGCCTTGACGACACCGGGGATGTCGCCCTTGAAGGCCAGTTCACGGATCTTGTTGCGGGCCAGGCCGAACTTGCGGAAGGTGCCACGCGGACGACCGGTCAACTCGCAGCGGTTGCGCTGGCGGGTCGGGTAGGCGTTGCGGGGCAGCTTTTGCAGTTCGAGGCGAGCGGCGTAACGCTCTTCGTCGGACTTCTTGGCGTCGTTTGCGATGCCCTTGAGTTCGGCGTATTTCTTAGCGAACTTGGCAACCAGTTGCTCGCGCTTGAGTTCGCGCTGGATCAGAGAGGCTTTAGCCACGGGTCACCTCAGTTCTTGAAGGGGAATTTGAACGCGGCGAGCAGGGCCTTGGCCTCGTCGTCGGTCTTTGCGGTCGTCGTGATGCTGATGTTCAGACCACGCAGCGCATCCACCTTGTCGTACTCGATTTCCGGGAAGATGATCTGCTCTTTGACGCCGATGTTGTAGTTGCCACGACCATCGAACGAACGACCCGAGATGCCGCGGAAGTCGCGCACACGGGGCAGCGCCACCGTGACGAAACGATCCAGGAATTCATACATCTGGACGCCGCGCAGCGTGACCATGCAGCCGATGGGCACACCGTCACGGATCTTGAAACCGGCGATGGCCTTCTTTGACTTGGTGACCACGGGCTTCTGGCCGGCGATCTTGGTCAGGTCGCCAACGGCGTGCTCCATGACCTTCTTGTCGGAGACAGCTTCACTCACACCCATGTTGAGCGTGATCTTGGTGATGCGGGGCACCTCCATCACCGACTTGTAGCCAAACTTCGTGGTGAGGTCAGCCACCACTTTTTCGCGGTAGAACGCTTGCAAACGTGCCATGACTGGACCTCTTACGCCTTGATTTCTTCGCCGCTGGACTTGTAGACGCGGACCTTGGTCTTGTCTTCCAGCAACTTGATGCCCACGCGGTCGGCCTTGCCGCTCGCAGGGTTGAAGATGGCGATGTTGGACTGGTGAATCGACAGCACCTTGTCAACCACGCCGCCGGTCGTGCCCTTCATGGGGTTCGGCTTGACGTGCTTCTTCACGACGTTCACGCCCTCGACG
This sequence comes from Piscinibacter sp. PDB5-1, assembly GCF_056676035.1. Taxonomy (NCBI): domain Bacteria; kingdom Pseudomonadati; phylum Pseudomonadota; class Betaproteobacteria; order Burkholderiales; family Sphaerotilaceae; genus Piscinibacter; species Piscinibacter sp. PDB5-1. The sequence continues at coordinate 160,223 of NZ_JBWVZL010000004.1, forward strand.
ACCACGCGGTCTTCACTCTCACGCGAGAGCACGACACCGCGCTTGCCCTTGTCGCGGCCGGTCAACACGATGACCTGGTCGCCTTTGCGAATCTTGTTCATGGCTTGTTGCCCTTCAACCGCGGCTTAGAGAACTTCGGGCGCCAGCGACACGATCTTCATGAAGCGCTCGGTGCGCAGCTCGCGCGTGACCGGGCCGAAGATGCGGGTGCCGATGGGCTCCAGCTTGGCGTTCAGCAGAACGGCGGCGTTGCCGTCGAACTTGACGAGCGAGCCGTCTTGGCGGCGCACACCCTTGGCGGTGCGAACGACGACGGCACTGTAGACCTCGCCCTTCTTCACGCGACCACGCGGCGCAGCTTCTTTGATGCTGACCTTGATGATGTCGCCAATGCCGGCGTAACGGCGCTTGGAGCCGCCGAGCACCTTGATGCACTGAACGGACTTCGCACCAGTGTTGTCCGCGACATCCAGCCGCGATTGCATTTGAATCATGTTCTGTCCCCAACTTGTCCCGCATGTGCCTTGCGCCAATCGCAAAGGCTGCCGCGGTCAGTCTTGGGCCCGTCGATCGAGCCTGTCAGCCTGATCGCTTGGGCGGAACCGGAACCCTGGGCGCACCGTGGAAAGTGCGTTCGGAATTTCGGCGAAGCTGCGGATTATGAGCGGGCTGCAAGTCTTCGTCAACAACTTGAGGATATTTTTCTTGCAGCCCTCAGCAGGGTCTCGGTGTCAGAGCGTCTGCGCCTGCTTCAGCAGGGTGTTGGCGTCGCTGACCTCGAACTTGCCCGGCGCCTCGACGTTGAGGGCCGTCACGACACCGTTCTTCACGAGCATCGAGTAGCGCTGCGATCGCAGGCCCATGCCGCGGCTGGTCAGGTCGAGCGTCAAGCCGGTCGCTTTGGCGAAATCGGCGCTGCCATCGGCCATCATGCGCACCTTGGTGGCCGTCTTCTGCTCGCGCCCCCAGGCACCCATGACGAAGGCGTCATTGACGGACACGCACCAGATCTCGTCCACGCCCGCCGCTTTGAACGCGTCGGCGTTCTGCACATAGCCCGGCACGTGCTGCGCGGAACACGTCGGCGTGAAGGCGCCCGGCAGCCCGAAGATGGCGATGGTCTTGCCAGCCGTCAGTTGTTCCACATCGAACGCATTCGGACCCAGCGAGCAGCCATTGCCTTCGACTTCGATGAACTCCTGCAGCTTGGCGGCTGGGAGCTTGTCACCCACTTTCAACATCGTGCGACTCCTGTGTGAGAGGGAGAGATGGAAATGAAAACGGCCGGACACCAGAGGTGTACCGGCCGCATGGATCGAAGGCGCGCGAGCGACTCCGATGCGGGCAGATCAGACCGAGCGGGCCTTTTCGACCAGGCGGGTCACAACCCAGGCCTTCGTCTTCGAGATGGGGCGGCTTTCCGCGATCTCGACCACGTCGCCCAGCTTGTACTCGCCCTTCTCGTCGTGCGCGTGGTACTTGCTCGACTTGCCGACGATCTTGCCGTACAGCTCGTGCATCGTGCGACGCTCGATCAACACGGTGACGGTCTTCGCGCGCTTGTCGCTGACCACGCGACCCACCAGGGTGCGCGTGTTCTTCGGCTTGGCTTGTTGGGCTTCAGTCATTTCGCGGCCTCTTTCTTCTTCTCGGCCAGGATGGTCTTGGCACGAGCGATGTCGCGGCGCGTGTTGCCCAACTGGGTGTGGTTGGTCAGTTGCTGCGTCGCCTTCTGCATGCGCAGGCCGAAGTGGGCCTTGAGCAAGTCCGCCACTTCCTTTTCGAGGCCAGCGACGTCTTTGGCGCGGAGTTCAGATGCTTTCATGTCGTTCTCCGGTCAGGCGATCAGGCGCCCACCTGGCGCGACACGAAGGTCGTGCTCAGCGGCAGCTTGGCCGAAGCCAGCTTGAACGCTTCGCGGGCGAGTTCTTCGGGAACGCCGTTGATTTCATAGAGCACCTTGCCCGGCTGGATCTCAGCCACGTAGTACTCGGGGTTGCCCTTGCCGTTGCCCATGCGGACTTCGGCAGGCTTTTGCGAGATGGGCTTGTCCGGGAAGATGCGGATGAAGATGCGGCCACCGCGCTTGATGTGCCGCGAGATCGCACGGCGAGCCGCTTCAATCTGGCGTGCGGTGATGCGGCCGCGCTCGGTCGCCTTCAGGCCGAAGTCACCGAACGACACGTTGGCGCCACGCGTGGCGACACCGGTGTTACGGCCCTTCTGCTCCTTGCGGTACTTTCTGCGTGAGGGTTGCAGCATATTTATTCTCCTTTGCCCTCGCCGCCTGCCGGTGCGTCAGCCCCTGGGGCCTTGCGCACGCGCTTGACGGCGGGGGTCTTCGCGGCATCGGCACCCACGGCAGGCTTGTCGCTGCCATCGGCCGGCGCACCACCTTGACGGGGACCACGGTCACCACCCGGACGGCCACGGCCGGCGGGTGCGCCCGGACGGGCGTTGCGACGCGGACGGCGGTCGTCTTCGGGCATCTCTTGCTTGGCTTGCGGCGCCAGTTCGCCATTGGCGAGGCGGTCACCGCGGTAAACCCAGCACTTCACACCGATCACGCCGTAGGTGGTGTGCGCTTCCGAGAAGCCGTAGTCGATGTCGGCCTTCAGCGTGTGAAGCGGCACGCGACCTTCGCGGTACCACTCGCAACGCGCGATTTCGATGCCGTTAAGACGACCCGACGACATCAGCTTGATGCCTTGGGCGCCGAGGCGCATCGCGTTCTGCATGGCACGCTTCATGGCGCGGCGGAACATGATGCGCTTCTCAAGCTGCTGGGTGATGCTGTCGGCGATCAGCTGCGCATCGATTTCAGGCTTGCGCACTTCTTCGATGTTGACTGCCACCGGCACGCCCAGACGCTTGGTCAGTTCGGCCTTCAGGTTTTCGATGTCCTCGCCCTTCTTGCCGATCACCACACCCGGGCGCGCCGAGTAAATGGTGATGCGGGCGTTCTTGGCCGGACGCTCGATCAGGATGCGTGAGACCGCGGCGTTCTTCAGGCGCGTCTTGAGGTAGTCGCGAACCTTCAGGTCTTCGGCCAGCATCGTGGCGAAGTTCTGGTTCGACGCGTACCAGCGCGAAGCCCAATTGCGGGTGACAGGCAGGCGGAAGCCAGTCGGATGAATCTTTTGTCCCATGTTCTTCCTGCCTCAGTTGCCGACGGTGATGTAGATGTGCGCGGTCGGCTTGCTGATGCGGTTGCCGCGGCCCTTGGCGCGAGCAGAGAAACGCTTCAGCGTGGCACCTTGCTCAACGAAGATGGTCTTGACCATCAGTTCGTCGATGTCTGCACCGTCGTTGTGCTCGGCATTCGCGATGGCGGATTCGAGCGCCTTCTTGATGATGCCGGCTGCCTTTTTGGGAGTGAAGGCCAGGATGTTGAGCGCCTGGTCCACCTTCTTGCCGCGGACCATGTCGGCCACCAGCCGACCCTTGTCGGCCGAGAGGCGGACGCCGCGAACGATTGCTCGGGTTTCCATCGTCGTCATCCTTACTTCTTGTTGGCCTTCTTGTCGGCCGGATGCCCCTTGAACGTGCGCGTCAGCGCAAATTCACCGAGCTTGTGGCCGACCATCTGGTCGGTGACGTACACAGGCACGTGCTGCTTGCCGTTGTGCACGGCAATCGTCACGCCGATGAAGTCCGGCAGGATCGTCGAACGGCGCGACCAAGTCTTGATCGGCTTCTTGTCCTTGGTGGCAACGGCCTTTTCGACCTTGGCCATCAGGTGGTGGTCGACGAACGGACCTTTTTTGAGCGAACGGGTCATGGCTGTACCCCTTCCTTACTTCTTGCGACGCGAGACGATGAACGTCTGCGTGCGCTTGTTGTTGCGGGTGCGGTAGCCCTTGGTGAGCGTGTTCCACGGCGACACCGGGACCTGACCCTCACCCGTGCGACCTTCACCACCACCGTGCGGGTGATCCACCGGGTTCATGGCAACGCCACGAACGGTCGGGCGGATGCCCTTCCAGCGGATCGCGCCGGCCTTGCCGTATTGGCGCAGGCTGTGCTCTTCGTTCGACACCTCGCCGATCGTGGCACGGCAGTCGATGTGGATGCGGCGCACTTCACCCGAACGCAGACGCAGCTGCGCGTAGGTGCCTTCGCGAGCCAGCAGGGTCACCGAGGTGCCCGCCGAACGGGCGATCTGAGCGCCCTTGCCCGGCAGCAGCTCAATGCAGTGGATGATCGAACCGACGGGGATGTTGCGGATCGGAAGCGTGTTGCCGGCCTTGATCGGGGCCTCAGAACCGCTCACGACCGTGGCGCCGACATCCAGACCGCGCGGGGCGATGATGTAGCGGCGCTCACCATCGGCGTAGCACAGCAGCGCGATGTGCGCCGTGCGGTTCGGGTCGTACTCGATGCGCTCGACCTTCGCGGGAATGCCGTCCTTGTCGTTGCGCTTGAAGTCGACCACGCGGTAGTGGTGCTTGTGACCACCGCCCTTGTGGCGAATCGTGATGTGCCCGTTGTTGTTGCGGCCGGACTTCTGGAACTGAGGTTCCACCAGCGACGCCTCGGGCTTGCCCTTGTGGAGGTGCGCATGCACCACCTTCACCACGGCACGGCGGCCAGGCGAGGTCGGTTTGACTTTGACGATGGCCATTACGCAGCCTCCCCGGAGAAGTTGAGCTCTTGGCCTTCCTTCAGCGACACATACGCCTTCTTGACGTGGTCGCGACGGCCAATCGAGCGGCCAAAGCGCTTGACCTTGCCCTTTTGCACGGTGGTCTGCACCGACTTCACCTCGACCTTGAACAGCAATTCAACTGCCGCCTTGATCTCGGGCTTGGTCGCGTCGCGCAGCACCTTGAACAACACCTGGTTGTTCTTTTCGGCAGCAGCGGTGGCCTTTTCGGAAACGATCGGAGCGACCAGCACCTGGGCCAGGCGACCTTCATCGAACTTGGGTGCCGTGCTCATGCCAGCATCTCCTTCAGTTGCTCGATCGCGCCCTTCGTGACGAGCACCTTTTTGTAGTGCACGAGCGAGAGCGGGTCGGCGTAGCGGGACTCGACCACCAGCACATTGGGCAGGTTGCGCGAGGCCAGCGCCAGGTTGTCGTCGATCTGGTCGGTGATGACCAGCACCGAGTCCAGCCCCATGCCCTTGAACTTCTGGGCCAGCAGCTTGGTCTTCGGGGCATCGACGGTCAGCGAATCAACGACAGCCAGTCGGCCTTCGCGGGCCAGCTGCGAGAAGATCGACGCCATGCCGGCGCGGTACATCTTCTTGTTGATCTTCTGCGTGAAGTTTTCGTCCGGGCTGTTCGGGAAGATCCGACCACCCCCACGCCACAGCGGCGACGACGACATACCGGCACGGGCGCGGCCCGTGCCCTTTTGACGCCAGGGCTTCTTGGTCGTGTGCTTCACCTCGGCGCGGTCGAGCTGGGCACGGGTGCCCTGGCGCGCGTTGGCCTGGAAGGCGACGACGATCTGGTGAACCAGCGCTTCGTTGTAGTCGCGGCCGAACACGGTGTCGGGCGCATCGACCTTCGACGAGGCCTGGCCTTGTTCATTCAGGAGCTCGAGCTGCATCAGTTGGCCCCCTTCTTGACCTTGACCTTGACGGCCGGGCGCACGACCACGTGGCCGTTCTTGGCACCCGGAACCGCGCCGCGAACCAGCAGCAGCTGGCGGGCTTCGTCCACGCGGACGATGTCGAGGTTTTGCACGGTCTTGGTCACGTCACCGAGGTGACCCGACATCTTCTTGCCCGGGAACACGCGGCCCGGGTCTTGCGCCATCGAGATCGAGCCCGGCACGTTGTGCGAACGGCTGTTGCCGTGCGACGCGCGCTGCGAGCCGAAGTTGTGGCGCTTGATGGTGCCAGTGAAGCCCTTGCCGATCGACGTGCCCTGCACGTCCACCAACTGGCCCACAGCAAAGGTGGTCACCGGAATTTGCGCGCCGGGCTGGAAGCCAGCGGCGACATCTTCGGCAACACGGAATTCCTTGAGGATTTCGCCGGCCTCGACGCCCGCTTTCGCGAGGTGACCAGCTTCAGGCTTGCTCACACGCGATGCTTTGCGGGTGCCGAACGCCACTTGAACGGCGCTGTAGCCATCGGTCGCAGCGGTTTTGACCTGGGCGACGCGGTTGTTGGACACATCGAGCACCGTCACGGGGATGGCATCGCCATCGTCCGTGAAGATGCGCATCATGCCCACCTTGCGGCCCAGCAAACCGAGACGGTTGCTCAGACTCATGATTTTCTCCAGCCCTGCAAGCAGAGCCTTTGTTTCGAACGCCCAACATCGATTGGTTGGGCTGACTTGGTTTGCGGCTTCCCGGAAGAAGCCGCGCCGCTGACGAACGAATTCGTCAGCGGAAAAGCCGGCGAGTATAGCACCCGCCCCTCGCGGGGCAAGCGGCCATCACCGCTGACTGCGCTTATTGCAGCTTGATCTCGACGTCCACGCCAGCCGGCAGGTCCAGCTTCATCAGCGCGTCAACCGTCTTGTCGGTCGGGTCGACGATGTCCATCAGGCGCTGGTGCGTGCGGATCTCGAACTGGTCGCGCGAGGTCTTGTTGACGTGCGGCGAACGCAGGATGTCGAAGCGCTGCATGCGGGTCGGCAGGGGCACGGGGCCCTTGACGATCGCGCCGGTGCGCTTGGCGGTGTCCACGATTTCGAGGGCCGACTGGTCGATCAGCTTGTAATCGAATGCCTTCAGGCGGATGCGAATCTTTTGCTTTTGCATGATGAGTCCTTAAAGAGCGATGCAGCCGGTGCAGCACCGGCCACGAGGTGAATACCGGGCGCCGCGAGGCCCCCGGTGTCCATCACGCAAATTACTCGAGGATCTTGGCGACGACGCCGGCGCCGACGGTGCGACCGCCCTCACGGATGGCGAAGCGCAGGCCCTCTTCCATGGCGATCGGGGCGATCAGCTTGACGGTGATGCTGACGTTGTCGCCGGGCATGACCATTTCCTTGTCCTTCGGCAGCTCGACCGCACCGGTCACGTCCGTCGTGCGGAAGTAGAACTGGGGGCGGTAGTTGTTGAAGAACGGGGTGTGGCGGCCGCCTTCTTCCTTGCTCAGCACGTACACCTCAGCCGTGAAGTGGGTGTGGGGCTTGATGGAGCCGGGCTTGCACAGCACTTGGCCGCGCTCGACGTCTTCACGCTTGGTGCCGCGCAGCAGGATGCCGACGTTGTCGCCTGCTTGACCTTGGTCGAGCAGCTTGCGGAACATTTCGACGCCGGTGCAGGTGGTCTTTTGCGTGGCACGGATGCCGACGATTTCGATTTCTTCGCCGACCTTGACGATGCCGCGCTCGATCCGGCCGGTCACGACGGTGCCGCGGCCCGAGATGGAGAACACGTCTTCGACGGGCATCAGGAAGGCGCCGTCCACCGCGCGCTCGGGCGTGGGGATGTAGCTGTCCAGGGCTTCGGCGAGCTTGAGGATCGCGCCTTCGCCGAGTTCGCCCTTGTCGCCTTCCATGGCGAGCTTGGCCGAGCCCTTGACGATGGGGGTGTCGTCGCCGGGGAAGTCGTACTTGCTGAGGAGCTCACGCACTTCCATTTCGACGAGCTCGAGCAGCTCGGCGTCGTCCACCATGTCGCACTTGTTCAGGAAGACGATGATGTAGGGCACGCCGACCTGGCGGGCCAGCAGGATGTGCTCACGGGTCTGGGGCATCGGGCCGTCGGCGGCCGAGCACACCAGGATGGCGCCGTCCATCTGGGCGGCACCGGTGATCATGTTCTTGACGTAGTCGGCGTGGCCAGGGCAGTCCACGTGGGCGTAGTGGCGGTTGGCCGTCTCGTATTCGACGTGCGCGGTGTTGATCGTGATGCCGCGGGCCTTTTCTTCGGGCGCTGCGTCGATCTGGTCGTAGGCCTTGGCCTCGCCGCCGAACTTCGTCGCCAGCACCGTCGTGATCGCCGCCGTCAGCGTCGTCTTGCCGTGGTCCACGTGACCAATCGTCCCCACGTTCACGTGCGGCTTGGTCCGTTCAAATTTGCCTTTTGCCATTTCAGTTCTCCAGTAAAGAGCACGTCAGTGCTTGGTTTAAGGTCTCCGGCGGGGTCATGGTCCGTTCGCCACTGACAGCGAACGGCGCCCCGCCGAAGACCGGCTTCGGTATGAAGTTGTTTACTTGGCGCGCGAGGTGATGATCGCGTCGGCCACGTTCTTCGGAGCTTCGCTGTAGTGCTTGAACTCCATCGTGTACGTGGCGCGGCCTTGCGACATCGAGCGCAGCGTGGTCGAGTAGCCGAACATTTCGCTCAGCGGGACTTCGGCCTTGATGATCTTGCCGCCGCCCACCATGTCGTCCATGCCCTGCACCATGCCGCGACGGGACGACAGGTCGCCCATCACGTTGCCGGCATAGTCTTCCGGCGTCTCGACTTCCACGGCCATCATCGGCTCGAGGATGACGGGGCTGGCCTTGCGCATGCCGTCCTTGAAACCCATCGAGGCGGCCATCTTGAACGCGTTTTCGTTCGAGTCCACTTCGTGGTACGAACCGAAGGTCAGCGTGACCTTCACGTCCACGACCGGGAAGCCGGCCAGCACGCCGTTCGGCAGCGTGTCTTCGACGCCCTTCTTGACGGCGGGGATGAATTCACGCGGCACGACACCACCCTTGATGGCGTCGACGAACTCGAAGCCCTTGCCCGGCTCTTGCGGCTCGACGGTCAGCACGACGTGGCCGTACTGGCCCTTGCCGCCCGACTGGCGCACGAACTTGCCTTCGACGTCGCTCACCGACTTGCGGATGGTTTCGCGGTAGGCCACTTGCGGCTTGCCGACGTTGGCCTCGACACCGAACTCGCGCTTCATGCGGTCCACGATGATTTCGAGGTGCAACTCGCCCATGCCCGAGATGATGGTCTGACCCGATTCTTCGTCGGTGCGCACACGGAACGAGGGGTCTTCGGCAGCCAGGCGGCCCAGCGCGATGCCCATCTTTTCCTGGTCGGCCTTGGTCTTGGGTTCGACGGCCTGCGAGATCACGGGCTCGGGGAAGACCATCTTTTCGAGCGTGATCACAGCTTCCGGGTCGCACAGGGTTTCGCCCGTGGTCACTTCCTTCAGGCCCACGCAGGCGGCGATGTCGCCGGCCAGAATCTCTTTGATTTCTTCGCGCTGGTTGGCGTGCATCTGCAGGATGCGGCCGATGCGCTCTTTCTTGCCCTTGATCGGGTTGTAGACGGTCGAGCCCGAGTTGAGCACGCCCGAGTACACGCGCACGAAGGTCAGTTGGCCGACAAACGGGTCGGTCATCAGCTTGAAGGCCAGCGCGGCGAACTTCTCGTCGTCGGCGGCGCGGCGCGTGACTTCCTTGTCGTTGTCGTCCGTGCCCGGCACCGGGGGGATGTCCACCGGCGAGGGCATGAAGTCGATCACGCCGTCGAGCATGCGCTGCACGCCCTTGTTCTTGAAGGCGGTGCCGCAGAACATTGGCTGGATTTCGGCAGCCAGGGTGCGGGCACGGATGCCGCCCTTGATTTCTTCTTCGGACAGGTCGCCCGACTCGAGGTACTTGTTCATCAAGTCCTCGCTCGACTCGGCCGCCGCCTCGATCATGTTCTCGCGCCACTTCTGGGCGTCGGCCTGCAGATCGGCGGGGATGTCCTTGTATTCGAACTTCATGCCCTGCGAGGCCTCGTCCCAGATGATGGCTTTCATCTTGAGCAGGTCGATCACGCCGGTGAAGTTTTCTTCAGCACCGATGGGGATGACGATGGGCACCGGGTTGGCCTTCAGGCGCAGCTTCATCTGGTCGTAGACCTTGAAGAAGTTCGCGCCGGTGCGGTCCATCTTGTTGACGAACGCGAGGCGAGGCACCTTGTACTTGTTGGCCTGGCGCCAAACGGTTTCGGATTGGGGCTGCACGCCACCCACGGCGCAATACACCATGCAGGCACCGTCGAGCACACGCATCGAGCGTTCGACTTCAATGGTGAAGTCCACGTGCCCCGGGGTGTCGATGATGTTGATGCGGTGCTCGGGCAGCGACAGGTCCATGCCCTTCCAGAAGCAGGTCGTCGCCGCCGACGTGATGGTGATGCCGCGCTCTTGCTCTTGCTCCATCCAGTCCATCGTGGCCGCGCCATCGTGCACTTCGCCGATCTTGTGGTTCACACCGGTATAGAACAGGATGCGCTCGGTCGTCGTGGTCTTGCCGGCGTCGATGTGGGCCGAGATGCCGATGTTGCGATAGCGCTCGATGGGGGTCTTGCGGGCCATGGTGGCACTCCAGAAACTGAAACGCGCCCGACGGTCGTTCAGACCGTGGGGCCGCGTCGGGGGCTAAAAACGAAGCGTAGGGCTTAGAAGCGGAAGTGGGAGAACGCCTTGTTGGCTTCAGCCATGCGGTGCACTTCGTCGCGCTTCTTCATCGCGCCGCCACGGCCTTCGACCGCTTCGAGCAACTCGTTCGCGAGACGCTGGGCCATCGACTTCTCACCGCGCTTGCGGGCCGACTCTTTCAACCAGCGCATGGCCAGGGCCACGCGGCGCACGGGGCGAACTTCCACGGGAACTTGGTAGTTCGCACCGCCAACGCGGCGTGACTTCACTTCGACCATCGGCTTGATGTTGTTCAAGGCGACCGTGAAGATTTCGAGCGGATCCTTGCCCGACTTCTTTTCGACCTGTTCGAGCGCACCGTAGATGATGCGTTCGGCCACGGCCTTCTTGCCGGACTCCATGATCACGTTCATGAACTTGGACAGATCGACCGAGTTGAACTTCGGATCGGGGAGGATGTCCCGCTTGGGAACTTCGCGACGACGAGGCATTTCTCTTCCTTTTGCTTCAGTTGGCCCGGCTTTCCAGCCTGACCGCGGACTTCACGCTTTGAAGCCCACTTACTCGGCAGCACGGGGCTTGCCGCAATACGCCGGACTCAGGTGTAGCACCGAGCCATGACAACTTTTCGAGTCGGGCTTTGCCGACTCAGGCTTTAGGCCTTCTTCGGACGCTTCGCGCCGTACTTCGAACGCGACTGCTTGCGGTCTTTCACGCCTTGCAGGTCGAGCGAGCCGCGCACGATGTGGTAACGGACGCCCGGAAGGTCCTTCACCCGGCCGCCGCGCACGAGCACCACGCTGTGCTCTTGCAGGTTGTGGCCTTCACCGCCGATGTACGAGATGACCTCGAAGCCGTTCGTCAGGCGAACCTTGGCGACCTTCCGCAGCGCGGAGTTCGGCTTCTTCGGCGTGGTGGTGTACACGCGGGTGCACACGCCACGGCGCTGGGGTCCACCCTGAAGCGCCGGGGACTTGGACTTCGTGACCTCGGTCTCACGACCGTGGCGCACGAGTTGGTTGATGGTTGGCATAGGTAACTTGTTCCCGTTTGAAGTCACACTGCGCGGCCCGGCACCTTCGACCATCGAAGGCATCGCACCGCAGGTTTTCGCCCCTCGCCGCAGCCCTTGCCAGGGCCGTTGCCAGAGAATTTCGAGAGAAAAAGCCGAGCACTCCGAGAGGGAGACAAGCCCGAAGCCGCAAGTGATTTGCGGGGAGCCGCCCGACAAAGAGCGCAGCAAAATCTGCCGAAAAGCCGGCGATTATATTCAGCGCCCCTCTTGCCCGCAAGAAGCCATGGAACCTTCGTTGCCGCGCCTCGTGCTAGACACCAACGTGGTGCTGGACTGGTTTGTCTTTCGCAACCCCGCCTGCGAGGCGCTCGCCGCGGCCGTCGAGGCTCGCAGCGTTCACTGGATTGCCACCGAGGCGATGCGCGCCGAGTTGGCACACGTCATCGGCCGCGGCGTGGTGGCTGCCTGGGCGCCTGACGAAGCTGAGCTCTGGAAACGTTGGAAATGCCTGGCGTGCACCGTGGATGAGCCCTCACTCACAGGACCCGCAACCCGCCTGCGGTGCAGCGATCCGGACGACCAGAAGTTCGTCGATCTCGCCCTCGGCGGCGCGCGATGGCTGATAACGCGTGACCGGGCCGTGTTGAAACTGGCCCGCCGCGCCGCACCCCTCGGCCTGCAGGTGCTGACGCCCGAACGCTGGGCCAGCAGCTTTGCCGAATCCATCGGCACCTGATCACCTGAAAAAGCAAAGCCCGCCACAAGGGCGGGCCTGCTCATGCGCGATCGATTCGCCGCGGCACTCGGCCGCAGACTCACCCGATCAGGCAGCGTTCAGCCACATCGAGGTGTCGAAGGCGCTGCTCATCATCGGCATGTTCATCCCGAAGTTGGCGTTGCTGGCGGTTTTCGACGCCGGCTTGGCCGGCTTGTCGGTGCTGATCTGGGCCGTTTCCGTCGCCCGTTCCCATGACCCGAGTTCTTGGGAACGGGCTACTGAAAAGAATAGAAGCACCTGAAGGGGATTTTCCTTTCAGCCCAAAAGTCTGCCGCGTCGCGGAAGACATCGAGCAGTTGCTCGCGCGCTTCGCGGTCGAAACGCGGGTTGTCGGGCAACTGCTCCAGCACCACCACGAAGCCTGGCTGCTGACCCGACTTGTGGACGAGGTCCGTCATGCAGTCATAGAGCGCATCGAGGTTCTTGCCGAAGTGGGCCGGGAACAGGAAGGACTCGGCGATGAGCTCCATCACGTCCTGCTTGGACTGGGCCTGGGTCAGGTTGGCGTAGAGAAAATGCTGGCCGACGTTTTGGGCGGCCTCTTGCAAGTCCTCAACGCGGTAGGCGCGTATCGACTGGACAATGTTTGGACGGACTGACTGCAAAAGCATGGTCGCGTTCCTCCTCGGTTCAAAACAACGAATCTCGGGGCCGAATCACTTCACGATGCGACGAAAGCTCGTGTAATGGTCTTCGGTGTAATAACAAACATCGGGCACGGTGACCTGCTCGCCGCCACACACCAGGCGACGCGGTCCGCGGTGACGCACCCCGGGCGACCGAACCGTGTATTCACGGTAGTAGCCGCGGCGCGCTTGGGGGAGAAGGCGTTCGCGATTGCCGAACACCGTGCCGTCCTTGGAATACGGGAAAGGACCGCCGGAGCGGATCAAACGTTCCGTGATCTGGGCTTCTTTTGGGAGGCTTTCAAGGGCCACCCCCACCAGAACCGGCGACGCATCGCGCGCTGACTCTTTGGCCTGAAGCGGGGACCCCAGGACGGTCGCCCCTGCCAGAACAATAGCGAGCCCCAACTTCTTGAAGGGTTGCCACGCTGGCGGCTGACCAGAGCAAGACACGGGAAATCCCTGAAACCAGAAAGCCGGGATGCTACCGAATTGGCCGCGAAAGCTCAAGCTGCTGCCTCAATTTGGGGCAGCAGCTTGAGGGTATTAGTGGGCGCTCACAGCCGATTTTTTCTCGATACTCCCTGCCTGAAGAAGCCGTGCAGGAGTGCAAAAAAGAATGTGACGCCCGCGTGACGCAGTTCGCACAAGCCGCCGGGGGTCATTTCGACCCGCTGGCGGCAGCCAGAAGGTTCAACGCGACGCGTTGGCGTCGGCGACGGTCAGCGCGGTCATGTTGACGATGCGGCGCACCGTGGCCGACGGGGTCAGCACGTGCACTGGCTTGGCGGCGCCGAGCAACACCGGGCCAATGGCGATGCCGCCGCCGGCGGCCGTCTTCAGCAGGTTGTAGCTGATGTTGGCGGCGTCAATGTTGGGCATGACGAGCAGGTTGGCTTCGCCGGTCAGCGTGCTGTAGGGCATGAGCTGCTGGCGATAGGTGCCGTCGAGCGCGGCGTCGCCGTGCATCTCGCCATCGACTTCGAGCCACGGGGCCTGTTCGCGCAGCAGCGCGAGCGTGTCGCGCATCTTGACGGCCGAGGGGTGGTTGGTCGAACCGAAGTTGCTGTGGGACAGCAGCGCGACCTTGGGGCGCAGGCCGAAGCGCTTCATCTGCTCGGCGGCCATCATGGTGATCTCGGCCAGCTGCGCCGCGGACGGGTCGTAGTTGACGTGCGTGTCCACCAGCATGACCTGGCGGCCCGGGAGGATGAGCCCGTTCATCGCCGCGTAGGTCTTCGCGCCTTCGCGCAGGCCGATGACCTGGTCGATGTACTGCAGGTGCAGTGCGGTGTTGCCCCAGGTGCCGCACAGCAGGCCATCGACTTCGCCCTTGTGCAGCAGCATCGAGCCGATCAGCGTCAACCGGCGTCGCATTTCGATCTTCGCGTGCTGCGCGGTGATGCCCTTGCGCGCAGTCATGCGGTGGTAGGTCTGCCAGTAGTCGCGGTAGCGGTCGTCCTGTTCGACGTTGACGACGTCGTAGTCGCGCCCGGCTTGCAGGCGCAGGCCGAACTTGTCGCAGCGTTGCGCGATGACGGCCGGGCGGCCGATCAGCACCGGGCGTGCGAGGTTCTCGTCCACCACCACCTGCACCGCGCGCAGGATGCGTTCTTCTTCGCCCTCGGCGTAGGCCACGCGCTTGCGCTGCGCGTTCTTGGCCAGCGCGAAGATGGGCTTCATCGTCGTGCCCGAGGCGTAGACGAAGCTCTCCAGCTTTTGCCGGTAGGCCTCCATGTCCTTGATGGGACGCGAGGCCACGCCGGATTCCGCCGCCGCGCGCGCCACCGCCGGTGCGATCTTCATCATCAGCCGCGGGTCAAACGGCTTGGGGATCAGGTACTCGGGACCGAAGCTCAAGGTCGCGCCGAGGTAGGCCGCGGCGACCACCTCGCTCTGCTCGGCCTGCGCCAGTTCGGCGATGGCGTGCACGGCGGCGATTTCCATCTCGACGGTGATCGTCGTCGCGCCGCAATCGAGCGCACCGCGGAAGATGTACGGGAAGCACAGGACGTTGTTGACCTGGTTCGGGTAGTCGGTGCGGCCGGTCGCGATGATCGCGTCGGGCCGCACATCCTTGACCTCTTCCGGCAGGATCTCGGGCGTCGGGTTGGCCAAGGCCAGCACGATGGGCTGCGCCGCCATCTTGGCAACCATCTCTTTCTTCAGCACGCCGCCGGCCGACAGGCCCAAGAAGATGTCCGCGCCTTCGATCACTTCGCTCAGGCTGCGCTGCGCGGTCTTCTGCGCGAAGACGATCTTGTCTTCGTCCATCAACTCGGTGCGGCCTTCGTAGACGACGCCGGCAAGGTCGGTGACCCAGATGTTCTCGCGCGGCACGCCGAGCTTCACGAGCAAGCCCAGGCAGGCAAGCGCCGCGGCACCCGCACCCGAGGTCACGAGCTTGACCTGGGCGATGTCCTTGCCGGTGACCTTGAGCGCGTTGAGGATGGCGGCGCCGACGACGATGGCCGTGCCGTGCTGGTCGTCGTGGAAGACGGGAATCTTCATGCGGTTGCGCAGCGCGCGTTCCACATAGAAGCAATCGGGCGCCTTGATGTCTTCGAGGTTGATGCCGCCGAAGGTGGGCTCCAGCGCGGCGATCAGGTCGACCAGCTTGTCGAGGTTGCGCTCGTTGACTTCGATGTCGAACACGTCGATGCCGGCGAACTTCTTGAAGAGCACGCCCTTGCCTTCCATCACGGGCTTGGCGGCGAGCGGGCCGATGTCGCCCAGGCCCAGCACCGCGGTGCCGTTGGTGATGACGGCCACGAGGTTGCCGCGCGAGGTGTAGCGGAAGGCGTTGGCAGGGTCGGCGACGATTTCTTCGCAGGCCGCGGCGACGCCGGGCGAGTAGGCGAGCGCGAGGTCACGCTGGTTCACGAGCGACTTGGTCGCCGAGATGGCCACTTTGCCGGGCGTCGGGAACTCGTGGTACTCGAGGGCCGCGCGGCGCAACTCGGCGCGCTTCTCTTCGTTGTTGGCCATGGTCGTGTGCGAGTGATCGATCGAAAGGAGCGGTACTGTGGACGAAGCCGCAGCAGCCTGCAATGCACGACGGCCGCTCGACGGCGGCCGCGGGCAGAACATTTCATTGTAGGAGCGCCTCGCGGGCGATCGGCGCGCGCACGGCACGACTTGCGCGCGCATGCGCGAAACCGCGTATGGGCAAGGCGCCCAGGGCGGCAATACTGACGGACCGCCCGGTCACATTCGGGTGGGTCCGTGCTGCCCCGCCCCAAACCTCGCCATGCCCGCCCCGCCATTGCCACACGACGCCGCCACCGGCACGCGACCTGCGCGGCGCTGGCGGCGTGTGCTGCCATGGGCGGCGCTGGTGGGGCTGCTGCTGGTCGCACAGACGTTGCTGCTGTGGCTGACCTTCACTTACGAGAGCCGCGAAGCGCAAGAGCGTGTCGAGGCCACCGCCACCGCGCTCGCCAGCGAACTCAAGCACGCGCTGGAGCGTGATGCGCAAGTCTTGCAGTCGCTGCAGTGGAACCACCCCTCGATGCCGCGCTGGCGAGCCGACGCCGACGACGTGCTGCGCACGCGGCCGGCGCTGCTGCGCCTCGAACGCCGCGATCTGCGGCTGAACATCGTCGAGGCCGTCAATTCCCCGTTCCAGGCGCCCTGGCTCGACACCCCGCCACGCACACCATCGGACCCCGAGACCGCGCTCGCCTGCGCCGCCGGCAAGGGCAAGGGCGGCGGCGCCTTCTCGCGCACGTACTTCTTGCCGCTCGAAGCCGACCAGGGCATGGAGCTGATCGACCTGTGCCTGCCGATCGAAGACGCCGGCCGCGTCGAGGGCTATCTGGTCGCCACCTACGCGCTGCCGCGTCTGCTGGACCTGGTGGGCGACGAGGTCGCGCGCACACACGAGCTGTCGCTGGTCGAAAGCGACGGCACCCGGCTCGCGCGTAGCGGGCGCGTGCGCGGCGGCGGGGTCTTCCATGCCGAACGCGTGGTGGACCTGCCCGGCAACGCCCTGCAACTGCGACTCGACAGCAGCAGCGGGCGGCCCCGGCTCATCCCGCACCTGGCAACGGCGTTGGTGCTGGGCCTGTCGCTCGCGCTCACGGCGGTGGTGATGCTGCTGGTGCGCGACGTGCGCAAGCGCGCCCGCGCCGAGGCCGCGCTGGCCGAGTCGCTCGCCTTTCGCAAGGCGATGGAAGACTCGCTGATGACCGGCATGTACGCGTGGGACCTGCACGGTCGCATCACCTACGTGAACCCCGCGTTCTGCCGCATGGTGGGCTTCAGCGCCGACGAGTTGATCGGCCAGACCGACCCGCCCTACTGGCCGCCCGATCTGGCCCGCGGCTACCACGCGCGCCAGCAGGCCCGAGCCGCCGGGCAGGTCGAACCTGCGCGCGACGGCATCGAGGTGAGCTTTCAGCGCCGCAACGGCGAGCGCATTTCGGTGATGCTCTTCGAAGCCCCGCTGGTCGATGGCAACGGCCGCCAGACCGGCTGGATGAGCGGCGCGATGGACGTGAGCGCCAAGCACCAGATGGAAGACCTCGCGCGCCAGCAGCAAGAGCGCCTGCAGGCCACCGCACGGCTCGTCACCGTCGGCGAGATGGCCTCGCTGCTGAGCCACGAGCTGAGCCAGCCGCTCTCGGCCATTGCCAGCTACGCCACCGGCTCACTCAACCTGATCGACGAGCCGCAAAAGGGCGCCGAGAACGACACCCGCGACCTGCTGCGCCTGGCCATGCAACGCGTGGCAGAACAGGCCGAGCGTGCCGGCCGTGTCATCAAGAGCGTGCACGACTTCGTGCGCCGTCGCGAGCATGCGAGCGAGGTCGTGCCAGTCGATCAGCTCGTCGAGTCGGTGCTGCCGCTGGTGCGACTGCAGGCGCGCAAGAGTGGTACGCGCATCGAGGTCGATGTGCCCCGGCCCATCCCGCGCGTGGTGTGCGACCGCACGATGCTCGAACAGGTGCTGCTCAACCTCACGCGCAACGGCATCCAGGCGATGGAGACGCACACCCCGGCGGGGCAACGCGAACTGCTGATCCGCGTGCGGCAGTACCACCCGCGCCGCGTGACCTTCAGCGTGATCGACCGCGGGCTGGGCATCCCGCCCGACGTGGCCCAGCGGCTGTTCACGCCCTTCTTCACCACGCGGCGCGAAGGCATGGGGCTCGGCCTGAGCCTGTGCCGCACGGTGGTCGAGCAGCACGGCGGCGAGTTGCAATTCGAGAACATCCCCTCGCCGCACGGTGGCGCGCCGCAGGGGGTCGAGTTCCGCTTCACGCTGTCGGCCGAATGGTCGCCGCGGGGCCCGCAGGACGCACCCGCCGCCAGCGCCACCCCGCCAATGCCCCCGCCGCCTGCGGCCACTCCGTTTTCTACCGACCGGCCGCCAGACGCCGGCGTCTCCCACGAGCCCGTCCCCGACGACGGGCCGCTCACTCACCCCGACCCGGCCGCCTCGACGGCCACCCCGCCATGACCCCGATGTCTTACCCGGGGCTCGGCCTGCCGCTCGTCTATCTGGTGGATGACGAAGCGGTGGTGCGCGATGCCCTTGCCTGGCTGCTGCGAACGCGGCGGCTGCTGTCTGAAGGTTTTGGAAGTGCCGAAGACTTCGACGCCATGCTCAGCGCACGGCTCGACACCGGCAACCCCTGGCCCGTGGCCCCCAGCTGCCTGCTACTCGATGTGCGCATGCCCGGCACCAGCGGCCTGGCGTTGTTCGACCGCCTGATCGAACGCGACCTGCTGCGCGTGCTGCCCGTCATCTTTCTGACCGGGCATGGCGACGTGCCCACAGCCGTGTCGTGCGTGCGCCGCGGCGCGTTCGACTTCGTCGAGAAGCCGTTCTCCGACAACACGCTGGTCGATCGCATCGAGCAGGCCCTGGCCCGCAGCGCAGGGGCCATCCTGCTGCTGCGTGAGCAGGCCGCCCTGCGCAAGCGCGTGGCCGAACTCACCGAACGCGAGCAAGAGGTCATGCGCCGCGTGATCGAAGGCCGCCCCAACAAGCTCATCGCGGACGAGCTGCACATCAGCGTGCGAACGGTCGAAGTGCACCGCGCCCGGCTGTTCGAGAAAATGGAAGTGAAGTCGGCCGTCGAACTGGCGAACTTGCTGCGCGACGTGCCGTGGTGAGCGCACGTCGATAATCCGCGGCTCCTCCTGAACTGCGGCCGTGCCGCGCAACGCATGGGCGAATTCGACCTCATCGCCAGGCACTTCACCCGACCCGCGCGGCGCGCGGCGCTCGGCGTGGGCGACGACTGCGCGCTGATCGCGCCGCGCGCCGGGCAGCAGTGGGCGGTCTCGAGCGACATGCTGGTCGAAGGCCGCCACTTTCTTTCGACGGTCGCGCCCGAGCGGTTGGGCCACAAGGCCTTGGCGGTCAACTTGAGCGACCTCGCTGCCTGCGGCGCGCAGCCGGTGGCCTTCACGCTCGCGTTGGCCCTGCCGCGTGCTGACGAGGCCTTTCTCGCCGGCTTCGCGCGCGGGCTGTTTGCCTTGGCCGACGCGCACGGTTGCGAGCTGGTCGGCGGCGACACGACGCAGGGGCCGCTCAACATCTGCATCACGGTGTTTGGCGAGGTGCCGCCCGGCGCGGCCCTGCTGCGCTCGGGCGCACAGCCGGGCGACGACGTGTACGTGAGTGGCACGGTGGGCGATGCGCGTCTGGCACTCGAAGCCTTTCGTGGCACGGTGGCGCTCACAGGCGAGGCCTTCGAGGCCGTGCGCGGCGCGATGGAGCAACCCCAGCCGCGCGTGGCGCTGGGCCTCGCATTGCGCAGCTTGGCGACGGCCGCCATCGATGTGTCCGACGGCTTGCTGGGCGACCTGTCGCATGTGCTGGCGCGCTCGGGCGTGGGCGCGACCGTCGAGGTCGATGCGGTGCCGCACAGCACCTGGCTCGCATCCCAGCCCTTGGAACTTCGGCGCGAATGCACGCTGGCCGGCGGCGACGACTACGAGCTGGTCTTCACCGCCGCTGCGTCCGACGCCGCACGGGTGCAGGCGGCTGCGCAGCAGGCGGGCACCCGCGTGTCGCGCATCGGGTACATCGAGGCCGAGGCCGGCCTACGCCTCGTGAACGCACAGGGCGCGCCGGTGGCCGCGCG
Source organism: Piscinibacter sp. PDB5-1 (assembly GCF_056676035.1). Taxonomy (NCBI): domain Bacteria; kingdom Pseudomonadati; phylum Pseudomonadota; class Betaproteobacteria; order Burkholderiales; family Sphaerotilaceae; genus Piscinibacter; species Piscinibacter sp. PDB5-1. Next base: position 180,035 of record NZ_JBWVZL010000004.1, read on the forward strand.
ATTTTCATCGTTCGACCATTTCAAGTCATGACCGTGCCTTCTTCGTCCACCCCGCCCCTCGCACCTCCGATCCAGGCGTCGATTCGCCGCCCGGGCATCGGCTTCATGGCGCGGCACCCGGCGCACTGGCTCGCCTTGGGCTTCGGCAGCGGGCTGTCGCCGGTGGCACCCGGCACCGTGGGCACCTTGTGGGCATGGCTCGCGTTCGCGGTGATGCAAGCGCACCTGGGCGATGTGCAGTGGGCGCTGCTGCTGACCGCCGGCCTGCTGGTCGGCTGGTGGGCCTGCACGCGCACGGCCCAGCACATGAACGTTGCCGACCCGGGCGCCATCGTGTGGGACGAGGTGCTCGCCTTCTGGCTGGTGCTGTGGCTCATCTCGCCGGCGGGGCTGTGGGCGCAGCTCGTGGCGTTTGGCCTGTTTCGGTTCTTCGATGCAGCCAAGCCCGGCCCGGTGGCCTGGGCGGACGGCTTCTTCAAGGGCCGGCGCGGCGAGCGGCCCGGCTGGGCGCAAGGCTTTGGCATCCTCTTCGACGACCTGGTCGCGGCCTTGTGCACGCTGTTCGTCATCGCGCTGTGGCGCTGGTGGGCCTGAGGAACCGCACATGGACGTCGACGCAACGGTCGCCTCTCTCGCACAGGCGCTGCGGCAACGCAGCTGGCGGCTGGTCACGGCCGAGTCCTGCACCGGGGGCTTGATCGCCGCAGCTTGCACGGCGCTGGCCGGGTCGAGCGATTGGTTCGAGCGCGGCTTCGTGACCTACAGCAATGACGCCAAGCACGAGCTGCTCGGCGTGCCGGCCGAGCTGATCGCCACGCACGGGGCCGTCAGCGAAGAGGTCGCGCGGGCGATGGCCGAAGGCGCGCTGGCGCATGCACGGGCGCAACTGGCCGTCGCCGTCACAGGCATCGCCGGCCCCGGTGGGGGCTCGCCCGGCAAACCGGTGGGCACTGTGTGGCTGGCCACGGCCCTGCAATCGGGCGAGACACGGGCCGTGCTGCTGCGCTTGCCGGGCGACCGCCGCGAGGTGCGCGAGGCCACCGTCGTGCAGGCGTTGCATGCCCTCTTGCAGCGCGCGCAAACAGGCCATTGATCGGGCCGCTGAGCCGCGTTCACACGTCGCGTTGGCGACATGCACGTCACGTAGAAGTACGTACGGGCGTGCAACTTTGTGCCGACAAGAATCGTCGAACTTGTCCCTGGCTCTTCCCGACACGAGAGGTGCATCCATGAGCGTCCAAACGGGTCCCAACGCAAACGCCCTGTCCCCCGGCTTCCTGCACTTTCTGCGGCACACCGACGCCCGTGCGGAGTCGATGGCGACCAAGCGCGTCAAGAGCGAGAACACGCTGGCGGCCATCGTCTCGACTGCACTCGACATCGCGGTGGTCGAAGGGTTGAAGAACATCTCGCTCGGCGAAATCGCCAAGCGGCTCGACATCAGCAAGAGCGGCGTGTTCGCCCGCGTCGGTTCGCTCGAAGCGCTGCAGTACCTGGTACTCGCCGAGTACGACCGCGTGTTCGCCAACAACGTGTTCCTGCCCGCGCTCAAAGAGCCGCGCGGCCTGCCGCGGCTGAACATGATCATGAAGCTGTGGATCGGGCGCGGCACCGGCGACAACGCCATGGCCGGCGCGCTGCACACCGCCGCCGCCTTCGACCTCGACCACGGCGACAGCCCGCTGCGCGACCGCCTGCTCAAGAGCGTCACTTCGTGGCGCCAGGTGCTGCGCCGCACGGTGCTGCAGACGGTGGAGCAAGGGCACTTCCGTCCCGACACCGACCCCGAACAGCTCGTCTTCGAGCTGTGCAGCTTGATGGTGGGCTTCTTGCACGACTCGCGTTTCGTGCGCGACCCGAAGACGCACGAGCGCGCACTGGCCGCCTACCTGCGATTGATCTCGACCTACCGCAGCTTCAACGTCGCCGATTGACCCCGGCATTCACGAGAGCCACGCGGCCACCCAGGCGTCGTAGCCGGTCTTGACGATCAGCGCCGAGACCACCCACAAGAACGCGACCCGCACGAAGCGCGCCCCGTGCTTCAGCGCCAGGCGGGTCCCGAGCAAGCTGCCCAGCACATTGGCCACCGCCATCACCGCCGCCACGTGCCACCACACGTGGCCGGTCGCGGCAAACAGCACCAACGCCGACACGTTGGTCGCGGTGTTCAGCAGCTTGGCCCCGGCCGAGGCATGCAGGAAGTCGTAGCCCAGCAGGCGCACGAACAGAAAGACAAAGAAGCTGCCGGTGCCGGGCCCGAAGAAACCGTCATAGAAACCTACGACCGCGCCGATGCCCGAAGCCACCCACTGCTCGGCGCGCCGCGAGGTCATCGGCGCATGGGTGCGGCCGAGGTCCTTGCGGGCCAGCGTGTACAGCAGCAGCGCGAGCAGCACGAAAGGCAGGGCCTTGCGCAGCAGGGCCGCGTCGGCCAAGGTCGCGCCCCAGGCACCCACGAAGCTGCCCGCGCAGGCGGCCACGGCCGCGGGCAGCAGGGCGTGCCATGGCATCTGCACCCGCCGCGCGTATTGCATGAAGGCCCAGCCCGTGCCCCACACCGCCGCGCCCTTGTTCGTGCCGAACAGCGTGGCGGGCGCCGCCTGCGGAAAGACGCTGAACAAGGCCGGCACCAGGATCAACCCGCCGCCGCCGACGATGGCATCGACGAAGCCCGCGAAGAACGAAGCCAGGGTGACGGCGGCAAGGTCGAGCATCATCGAGGAAGCTTACAGGCCGGGCGCCGCCTTCGAGGAAGACGCCTCGCGCCAGCGACATCCCGGCATCGACCGGAGAGGGGCGAAGGTCCACGCTGCCCACAAATGACGAAGGGCGCCAGGTGGTGGCCTGACGCCCTGTCTTTTGGGTGAACTCGGTGGGCTTGGAAGCACCCGGTTCATGGATTCGCAGCCTCGGGCGGGTGCCTCTGGTGCGTTGTCTTTGTCTCCTCAGAACCCCCGCCGATGCGAGCCACACGTTCGTGTGTCTGCTGCGAGTGGAGCGAACTGTAGGGCTGTGCACGGGTGCACACATTGGGGTTTCCCTGCACCCAGACCGGTCCCAGCCGACCTTTTTGAACCCATGTGCAATCCTTCCGTGAGCAATGTCACAAATTGTTAGCAAATCTTGTGTCTGAACGTTCTGTTCGTGAAGGGGTTCACGAGATGTCGTCGCAGAAATGTGCGTGGATGTACGAGCTGGTGCACTCCCGTGCACACCCGGGTGCGTCAGAAACGAGGCAGTGCGGTGAACCAGCCCTCAGGCCTCGCCAATTCGGTGCAGACCCAAGGCCGGCGCGGGTTGTCGCCCAGCGGGGGGGTCGCGCTGCGCCGAGCAGCGAACACCGCGCACGGGCCCGGCTGCGCAAGGGGCGATTGCACACCCGTTCGCCGCCTCGACCACCCTTCAGCGCAGCGACGAAGCCAGCACCGGGAAGAGCTTCAGCAAGCCATCGGACATCACTTCGATGGCGAGCGCCGCGAGGATCAAGCCCATCAGCCGCGTCATCACGTTGATGCCCGTGCGCCCCAGCACCTTCGCAATGCGCCCGGACAGGCGAAACGCCAGCCAGACCGACAGCCCGATCACCACGCCGTAGCCGACCAGCACGGCCTGCTCCCACCAGTGCCGCGTCTTCTCGGCGTAGATCACCATCGTCGAGATCGTGGCGGGGCCGGTGAGCAGAGGGATGGTCAGCGGCACGATGGCAATGCTGTCGCCGGCATCGACCTTGTGTTCACCCTCGCTGAGGTCATCGGCCCGGGTTTCGGCCGGCTGGGCATTGAGCATCTGCAGCGACGAGATCAGCAGCAGCAAGCCGCCGCCGACCTGGAACGAGGCGAGCGAGATGCCGAAGAACTCGATGATCCGCAGCCCGGCCATCGCGCTGACGGCGATCACCATGAAGGCGCTGAAAGCGCTGACCCGAATCGTGCGTTGGCGCTGCTGAGCCGTGAAACCCTGGGTGAAGTGAATGAAAAAAGGTATTGCGCCTATGGGATTGACAATGGCCAAGAGGGCGATCAAGGGTTTGTAGATGTCCATTCACTTTCCCCAACAGGCCATGTGAGCAATTGTTGAAAAACCTCGGCAAGCCGCACAACACAAGGTAAAACATCGGGCGCAGCCCACGTCGCTCTGCTTTCTGGCAGGGCTTCGGAAACTGTGCTTCAAGCCCGTCCTTGCGCAGGGGTTTCCACAATTTGCACCTGCTCGCGTACTTACTCGATAATGAAATTCTGTGTCTGGAAGCAGCGCCTTCGCTTGAATGGTTCAGGATGGGTAGAAGCTCCACATGGTTCTCTGTGACATTTAGGAAAGAAAGGCGCTCTCTTCATGGGCAATAAACTTTACGTAGGCAACCTGTCCTACAGCATCCGCGACGACGATCTGCAGCAAGCGTTCGCTCAATTCGGCAACGTCTCTTCGGCCAAGGTCATGATGGACCGTGACACCGGCCGCTCCAAGGGCTTCGGCTTTGTGGAGATGGGGACCGACGCAGAAGCGCAATCCGCCATCAATGGCATGAACGGCCAAGCCCTCGACGGCCGCGCCCTCGTCGTGAACGAAGCCCGTCCGCGCGAAGAGCGCCCGGGCGGCTTCCGCTCCGGCGGTGGTGGCGGTAGCTACGGTGGTGGTGGCGGCGGTGGTGGTTACGGCGGCGGCGGTGGTGGTGGCCGTTCGGGTGGCGGCGGCTACGGCGGTGGCGGCGGCTACGGCGGCGGCGGCGGTGGCCGTTCGGGTGGCGGCGGCTACGGCGGTGGCGGCGGTGGCCGCTCCGGCGGTGGCGGTGGTTACGGCGGCGGCGGCGGTGGCCGTGGCGGCTACTGATCCCAGCCTGTCTCAAGCAGACTGAATCTCAAAAGGCGGTGGGTGCGAAAGCGCCCACCGCCTTTTTTCATGGCCTGGCGATCAGGCCCGCAGTGCTCGGTGATGCGCGCCTCCTGACGCGCCTTCGGTTCACTCGCCCTGGCGGTGCTTGCGCGGGCGCCCTGCCGTGAGGCGATCGAGCAACCCATCGGGCAGCAAGCGCATCACGCGTGCGACCCAGCCCATTTGCCACGGGATCACGCGGTAGCTGTCACCTGCTTCGATGGCCCGGAAGGCCCGGTCCGCGAAGTCGTCGGGCTGCATCAGGAACGGCATGCTGTACGGGTTGTCGCGTGTGAGCGGCGTGTCGATGTAGCCGGGCACCACGGTCACGACCTTCACGCCGAACTCGCGCAACTCGCCGCGCAGGCTCTCGCAGTAGCTGATGACGCCGGCCTTGCTCGAACAGTAGGCCCCGTGGCCCGGCAGGCCGCGAATGCCGGCCACGCTGGCGATGCCCACGAAGCGGCCGCTGCGGCGCTCACGCATCGAAGCCACGAAGGGCTGGAAGGTCGCCGTCATGCCGAGGTTGTTGGTCTCGTAGATCGCGCGCATCACTTCGAGGTCGTCATACACCGCGGTGTCGATGCCCACGCTGATGCCGGCGTTGGCGATCACCACGTCGGGCAGCCCTTGTGCGGCGATGCACGCGCGGCCGACGCCGGTGATGGCAGCGATGTCGCGCACGTCGGCGGCATAGACGGCCACGCGCGCCGCATCCATGCCTTGTGCGCCGACCCAGGCCTGCACGTCGTGCGTGCGACGCGCCACCAGCGCGAGGCGGTAGCCGGCGCGGTAGAAGCGCGCGGCGAGCGCCTGGCCGAGGCCACTGGACGCGCCGGTGATGAACGCTAGCGGCGCGCGGTTCGCAGAGGCGCTCATCGCGGATCCCTTGGGCTGAAGACGGTTTGCATGCGACCGCCGAAGCGCAGCACGCGGTCGAGGTGGGTGTAGTCCATGGTGTCGGCGCGCACGGTGACGCCGCCACGCTCGATCGTCACCGGCAGGTGCGAGCGGATGCGCTCGGTGTCGAGGAAAGCATGCAGGAATTCGCCCGTGAATCGCAGCGCTTCCCCGTCTTTCGAGGCCTCGCGCACGACCTCGGCACCGCCGACCAGTTGCACCTCGGTGGCGTCGCCATTGGCAACGGCGCGGCGCGCAGTGGCGACGGTGACGGCGCCGTCGGGGCCGATGGCTCGCAGCCGCACGTTGTCGATCTCGAGCGTGTCGGTGTCGGGGTAATGGCGCAGCGCCTCGCCTTCGATCTGCGCGCGCAGCCGTCCTTCGGGCGTGAAGCGCTCGACCGAGAAGCGGCGCATCTCGTAGTCGGGCTCGTGGCGCAAAGGCGCATCGCGCAACTCGTCCCCCGGGACCGGCGTGTTCTTCGCCAGCCACCAGGTGCCCAGGGCCAGCAGGGCCATCAGCAGCAGCGGCAGGTAGGCGCTGAGCACGCTCGCCAGGCTGCGGCGGTGCCGGGGCGGGGTCGGGGTGTCGCCGGCCACCGGCAAGGGCGGGTCGAGCGGCGAGAGGTTCAGCTCCAAGCGCAGGCCCTCAGCGTGTGCCGTCGAGGGTGGTCAGGTGGCCGTGCAGCAGCGCCGCGTAGCGCCCGGCGGCCATGAGCAGCAGGTCGCACAGCTCGCGTGCGGCACCGTGGCCGCCCGGAGCCGCGGTGACGTGATGCGCCACGGCTTTCACCTCGATGTGCGCGTTGGCCGGTGCGCAGGCGAAGGCGGCGCGCGTCATCAGCGGCAGGTCGGGCCAGTCGTCGCCGATGGCGGCGAGCCGCGGCCACTCAAGCTGCAGCTCGGCCATCAGGGCTTGCGCGGCAGCGAGCTTGTCGTGCGCGCCATAGACCGCATGCACGATGCCGAGGTCGGCCACGCGGCGGCGCACGGCCGGCGAGTCGCGCCCGGTGATGACGATGGGCGCGATGCCGCCTTGCGCGAGCAGCTTGAGGCCGTGGCCGTCGAGCGTGGCGAAAGCCTTGAACTCTTCGCCGCGTTCGCTGATGTAGATGCGGCCATCGGTCAGCACGCCATCGACGTCGAAGATGGCCGCGCGAATGCCCTGCGCCTGCAGCAGCAGTTCGGGCGGGTACGACAGGACGGGACGAATCTCTCGCATGGGGCCGGGGGTCAGGTGACGACCATCAGATGACCTTCGCGCGCATCAGGTCGTTGGAGTTGACCGCGCCGACCAGTTGGCCTTGCGCATCGGCCACGAGCACGAGGGTGATGCGCGCCTGCTCCATCAGGTCGGCGGCTTCGACGGCCAGCGCTTCGGGCCGCACGGTCTTCGGCTTCGCGTGCATCACGTCCCGTGCGACGAGGCCGCGCAGGTCTTGCCCGCGTTCGACGCAGCGGCGCAGGTCACCGTCGGTGAAGATGCCCAGCACGCGCTGCGCGTCGTCCACCACGATGGCTGCGCCGAGCGCCTTGGCGCTCATCTCGCGCATCAGTTCGATGAAGCCGGCATCGGCCTTCACCAATGGCAGCGCGTCGCCGTGGCGCATCACGTCGCGCACATGCGTCAGCAGCTTGCGGCCGAGCGAGCCGCCCGGGTGCGAGCGCGCGAAGTCTTCTTCACGAAAGCCACGCGCGTCGAGCAAGGCGACGGCGAGCGCGTCGCCGAGCGCCATTTGCGCGGTGGTGCTGGCAGTGGGCGCGAGGTTGAGCGGGCAGGCTTCTTCATCGACGCCGCTGTCGAGCGCGATGTCGGCGTGGCCGGCGAGGGTCGATTCACGCCGGCCGGTCATCGCCACCAGCGTGATGTGCAAGCGCTTGAGCGCGGGCAGGATGGCGGCCAGTTCGTCACTCTCGCCCGAGTTGCTGATGGCGAGCACCACATCGCCCGGCGTCACCATGCCGAGGTCACCGTGGCTGGCTTCGGCCGGGTGCACGAACATCGCCGGCGTGCCGGTCGAGGCCAGCGTGGCGGCGATCTTGCGGCCGACGTGGCCGCTCTTGCCCATGCCCATCACGACCACGCGGCCGGTGCAGGCCAGCATGGCTTGCACCGCCTGCGTGAAGGCCTCACCCTGGCGCGCCTTCAGGCCCTGCAGTGCGCGGGCTTCGATGTCGAAGGTCTCATGCGCGAGGCGCAGCGCACGCTCAGCATCGAATGGCAGGGGGGCAGACACAGCGTTTGCAAGGCGGTCGTTTACGATCGATCGATTGTAGGCATGGGGTGCTTGCCCCTCTGCGCATGGCGTCCACCCTCGAACTCGTCCTGCTGTACCTGATCGCTGCGGTGGCCGCGGTGGTGTTGTGCCGGCTGGTCAAGCTGCCGGCGATGCTGGGCTACCTGGCCGTGGGCGTGCTGATCGGCCCCAACGCGCTGGCGCTGGCCAAGGACTCGGCCGGCGTGCTGTACCTCGCCGAGTTCGGCGTGGTCTTCCTGATGTTCGTGATCGGGCTCGAATTCAACCTGCCCAAGCTGCGCAGCATGCGCAAGCTGGTGTTCGGGCTGGGGCTCGCGCAGGTCTTTCTGACCATCACCGGCACGATGGCCGGGCATGCGCTGCTGACCTGGTTGTTTTCGTTCACCGCCACGCCCTGGGAGCTGTCGTGGCGCGGCTCGGTGGTGCTGGGCGGGGCGATGGCGATGTCGTCCACCGCCATCGTCGTGAAGATGATGGCCGACCGGCTCGAACTCGAAAGCGAGCACGGCCGGCGCGTCATCGGCGCCCTGCTCTTCCAAGACTTGGCTGTGGTGCCGCTGCTGGTGATCATCCCGGCGCTGAATTCGAGCGGCGCCGACATGGCCGCCTCGCTCAGCTGGGCGGCGCTGAAGGCCATCGCGCTGCTCACGCTGCTGCTGGTCGGCGGCCAGAAGGTGATGCGCTGGTGGCTCACGCTGGTGGCGCGGCGCAAGAGCGAAGAGCTGTTCATCCTGAACCTCTTGCTCATCACGCTGGGCCTGGCCTATCTGACCGAACACGCGGGTCTGTCGCTCGCGCTCGGTGCTTTCGTGGCCGGCATGCTGGTCGCCGAGACCGAATACAAGCACCAGGTGGAAACCGACATCCGCCCGTTCCACGACGTGCTACTCGGGCTGTTTTTCATCACCATCGGCATGAAGCTCGACTGGCGGCCGGTGATCGACCAGTGGCTGCTGGTGCTGCTGCTGACCTGCCTGCCGGTGATCGCCAAGTTCGTGCTGGTCGCGGGGCTGGCGCGGCTGTTCGGCTCGGCGCCCGGCGTGGCGCTGCGCACCGGGCTGTACCTCGCGCAAGCGGGCGAATTCGGCTTCGTGCTGCTGACGCTGGGCGCGTCGCACGACCTGATCGACCCGCGCTGGCTCAGCCCGGTGCTCGCCAGCATGGTGCTGAGCATGCTGGCCACGCCGCTGCTCATCACCTACAGCGACCGCATCGTGATGCGCCTGAGCGCGAGCGACTGGCTGATGCAGTCGGTGGCCATGACCAGCATCGCCAAGCGGGCGATCAACACCGAGGCGCACATCATCATCGCCGGCTACGGCCGCAGCGGGCAGAACCTCGCGCGCCTGCTCGACCGCGAGCACATCCCGTACATGGCGCTCGATCTCGACCCCGACCGCGTGCGCCAGGCTGCGGCGGCCGGGCAGAGCGTGGTCTTCGGCGACGCCGCCCGGCTGCAAAGCCTGATGGCCGCCGGCCTCGCGCGCGCCAGCGCGGTGGTCGTGAGCTACCACGACACGCCCTCGGCGCTGAAGATCCTGCACCTGGTGCAAGAGCACGCGCCCAAGGTGCCGGTCATCGTGCGCACCATCGACGACGGCGACCTGGAAAAGCTGCGCGCCGCCGGGGCCACCGAGGTCGTGCCCGAGGCCATCGAAGGCTCGTTGATGCTGGCCAGCCACGCGCTCGCGCTGGTGGGCGTGCCGATGCGGCGCGTGATCCGCCTCGTACAGGAGCAGCGCGACGCGCGCTACGGCCTCTTGCGCGGCTACTTTCACGGCGCCGACGACCGCACCCTCGACGACCTGCAGACCGAGCGCCTGCTCAGCGTGAGCCTGCCGCCCGGCGCCGGCACGCTGGGCCAGCAGCTGGCCGACTTCGCCTTTCACGCGATGGGCGTGAGCGTGGTCTCGGTGCGCCGCGACAGCGGCACCGTCGCCAAGCCCAGCGACGAGCTCACACTCGCGGCCGGCGACACGCTGGTGCTGTCGGGCCTGCCCGAGCCGCTGGCGCTGGCCGAGGCCAAGCTGCTGGGCAAGGGCTGAGCCCTCGCCCGCAGCGCAGCCGCTCACGCGTCGCTCAGGGCGTGCAAGCCGGCAGCGTCGCCCGAACGGCGATGTTGGAGCCCACCCCCGTCGGCTCGCCGTCCACCGGCGTGTTGACGGTGAACGTGCAGCCGTAGTTCGCGTTGGCAAGCGTCGCCGGGGTCAGCACGTCATCGCCCGCGGGGCGCTGCAGGGCCGGGTTGGTCGCGCTGCCGTTCTCGGCCCAGTTGATCATGTCGTTGAACGCGACCACCTGCTCGGTCACCGAGAAGTCGCAGTGCCCCGGGGCACGGATCGCCCGCTGCACCAGCCACGCGCCGCTGCCGTTGGCTTCGGCGCGCTGGCGGTAGATCTGCTCCATGTGGAATGGCACGAACATGTCGCCCAGCGTGTGCAGGGTCACCACCGGCACGTTGAAGCGCCCGTTCACGCGCGGGATCCAGCGCAGCCCGTCGGTGCGCAGCCGGTTCGCGTTCGGCTCGGCCGTGGCCCGCAGGATGCCCGCGTTGAACGCCGCGATCTGCGCGTCGGTCGCCCCGTCGAAGCGGAAGGTGAAGCGGTTCGTGTCGGTGCCCTGCTTGTTGAGCACGCCGTTGATGGTGCCGTCGCCGCCCAGGCTGTTGGCCCAGATCAGGCTGTGCGCCGGGTGCACGAAGCCCTGCGCGAAGATCGGCCGCGGACCGCCGGTGAGGTTCATCACGACGCTGCGCATGCGCTGACCCTGCGCCGTCGGCGAGGCGAACGAGGTGGTGCTGGCGAACAGCGTGTTGCGCACGTCCGTCGAGATGGCCGCCCAGTCGCCGGTGGGAAAGCGCGCGGCCGGGTAACCCGCCAGCGCCTGCGCCACCAGCTGGTAGGCCGCGAAGTAGTCGAACAGCTCGCTGTCACCGGTCACGCCGCACATCGGCACCGCGCCGTTGTAGCGGACGCGGTGGCGCGCGGTCTGCAGGGTTTCGTCTTCGACGGCCGCTGCGGCCACGTGACCGCCCATCGAGTGGCCGATGATGTAGCTGGCCGTGGGGGCCGGCAGCGAGCGCCCGCGCGCTGCGGCGATGGTGTTGAAGGCGAGCGCCAGCGCGTTGGTGTCTTCGACACCGGCGCGCACGTCGTAGTAGTTCTTGCTGTAGCTCGACGCGGCCCAGGCGTAGCCGTTGGCCACCAGGTGCCGGCGGATGGATGGGTCGCCGACGGTGAGCCCCGGCACGTTGCCCCGGAAGCCATGCGCGTACATCACCAGCCGGCCGTTCCAGTTCTGCGGCACCTCGATGCGGTACGAGGCGCCGTTCAGCACACCGGCCCAGCGGCTGGTGGTGGACAGCGGTGTCGTGCCGTCGGCCGCGTTGCCGCTCAGGGCCGTGAAGCTGGCCGCGCCGCCGACGGCTTCGTAGTCGGCGTAGTAGGGCCGGTTGGGCGGCACCGAGGCCGGGTTGGTCGCGTCCCACGCGATCACCTCGAAGCTGCGGCTGTCGTGGGCGCGCGTTTCTTCGGGGGTGGGCTGCGGTGCGACCTCGTCACTGCCACCGCCACAGGCGGCCAATGCAGCGGCCAGCGCCAGGGCGCTGAGGCGAATCGGGAAAGTCATGTCTTCTCCTGCTGAGGGCTGGGTGAGTGGCGCCGGCGGCTTCGAGGCCACCGTGCGCGCGTGCAAGCAAGCCCGCCTGCACACGCGCCAGACTAGCCAGCAGGGCCCGTCGCGTCGCGGGTACTTTCCCGTTTGGCGGCGTCACACCGGCGACAAGGTTCGACACGGCACGCACCAACAACAAGGCCACCCGAAGGTGGCCTGTGGCAGGAAGGCGCGGACGTGCCGATCAGCTCAGCGGCGTCTGCTTGGTCATGTTGGCGCGCATGCGCACCGCCATCACGGCGCCGGCAGCACGCACCAGTTCGAGCGCCAGCGCTGGCGAACGCTGCGCCAGCTCTTCGAGTCGAGGGCCGCGCAGGGCCCACACCACACACGGCGTCATGGCTTCGACGTTGGCCATGCGCGGTGCGTCGCTGAAGATGCCGGGCTCGCCGACCACCGAACCCGGCCGCAGGATGGCGATGCGGTTGCTGCCCGGGGGCCCGCCCACCATGAAGACCTGCAGCGACCCCTGGCCCAGGAAGTACATCGTGCGGTCGGCCTCGCCCTGCTTGATGAGCATGTCGCCCGCGCGAATGTCGTGGCGTGTCAGGTAGGGTCCGATCGTGCGCCACTGTTCGAGGTTGAGCCGCGAGCGAAACGCGTCTTCCGCATTCAGCGATTGGATGGCCTGGACGAGTTCGGTGAGATCCATCAGCAGCTTTCGCGAGGCCCGGCGATGCAGCCTCGCGCGGGCGTGAAAAATGTCCGCGCATTATGGGCAGCCCCGGCGTGGCTCACAACCGCCGAGGCCGGCGCGGCGGGCCATTCGTCCCGCCCCGGCGCCCGCTGGTCAGCGACAGGCGGCGTCGATGCGTGCCAGCCCCTCGCTCGCCCCGAGCGCCACGCCCACGTCGGCCTCTCGGGGCACCTGCGGCTCGCGCAGGTTGATGCGCAGCAGCGGCACATCTAACAGGCGCGCGCAGCGTTCGCTGAAGTGCCGCACGGTGGGCACCTGCGTGCCCGCCCCCAGCTCGACGATGGCGGGCCGCTGCACGCTCTGCAACCACGCGTGCAGGCGCGCTTCCTGTTCGTTCGCGCGTGACGCGACCCAATCCCCATCACCGAACATCAGCACGTTGGGGCGCGCCAGCCGCCCACAGTGCCGGCAGGTCGGCAGGTCGCCGCGCCACTGGCAGGCCTCGGCGTCGATGTCGGGCTGCAGGTCGTCAGCCGGCCAGATCTCATGCCGGCACCTCCGCAGGCACTGCAGGTGGTGCAAGCTGCCGTGGCATTCGTGGAGGCGGTCCTCGGCAAAACCGGCCCGCTGGAACTGGCCGTCCACGTTGCTCGTGAACACGAAGGCGCCGTGCGGCATCGCCTCGGCCCAGCGCTTGAGCACAGCGAAGCCGGCATGCGGCACGGTCGCGCGGTACATCGCCAGCCGGTGGCCGTAAAAGCCCCAGGCCAGGCGCGGGTCGGCCAAGAAGGTGTCCGGCGAAGCCACCTGGTAGAAGTTCATGCGGGCCCGGCCCAGCGCCGGGTAGGCGTTCCAGAAGCCCTCGTTGCCGCGGAAGTCGGGCAGGCCCGAATCGACGCCCATGCCAGCTCCGGCCGTGACCAGCAAACCGTCGGCGCGGGCAAGGGCCGCGGCCGCGCGCGCCAAGCGCTCACCCAAGTCGCCCGGACTGACCGGCGCGCGGCTCATGCCAGTTTCGTCGCGCACCAACGCTCGATCAGCTCGAACAGGGCGACCGGTTCGACCGGCTTGGTGAAGTGGTAGTCGAAGCCCGCCTGGTCCGACAGCCAGCGGTCGCGGTCGTGCCCGTAGCCGGTCACGGCCACCAGCAGCATGTCTTCGCCCCAGGGCTGTTGGCGCAGGGCCGCCGCGACGCCATAGCCGGTCAACTCGGGCATGCCGATGTCCAGCAGCGCCACTTGCGGCCGCACGCTGTTGGCGACGAAAAGCGCCTGCGCGCCGTCGTAGGCGGTGTGCACGGCGTAGCCCTCCATCGACAGCAGTTGCGCCATCGACTCGGCGGTGTCGGTGTTGTCGTCGGCGACAAGCACCGACACAGGAAGCGACGTGTTCGAAGCCGTCACGAAAATCCTCCCTCTTCAGAGACCCGGCGATTTTGTGCGCGGGCCGGTCGGCCCTGTCGCTGCATGGGTTACCGGGCGTGCCCAGGCTCATCTGACGAGCCACCCGGTCGCTATCCTGAACATTCCGACGACGGCATTTCACGCTGGGTCGGTTGGTGACCGCAAGGGTCACCGCTGGCCGCCCGGCATGCCAAGCGGCCAGTCATCACAAGACTTTAGGAGGAACCATGAGAAAACCAAGCACATTCCATTCACATCGCGCGCTGTTCGCGCGTGCCGCAGGCCTGTGCCTGATGGCCACCCTGGCGGCCTGCGGCGGGGGCGGCGACGAGTCGCCCGCCGGATCGCAAGCGCGTGAAAGCGCGGCGAACTACAACCCGACGCCCTTGCCGCCGCTCACGACCAGCGGACCGATCTACTACTTTTCAGATTGCCAAGCGGGCGCGCACGTGGATTGCGTTCCCGGCGACAACGCCAACGCAGGGACCAGCCCTTCCGCACCCAAGCGAACCATCGACCCGAACTTCGCGAATTCGCTGCCGGCCGGTTCGCAGGTTCGCTTCGCGCGCGGGGGCGCGTGGACGAACTTCTACCTCATCACCGTCAACCCGAACGCCACGCCGTCCCAGCCGATCGTCTTCGACAGCTACGCGCCCAGTTGGGGCGGCAACACGCTGCCCTGGCTCAAGTCGCCCTCACAAGCCACGGCCTTCCGCTTCGGCTGGACGAGCGACACGCTGAACGATGGTGGCTACGTGATCCGAAACCTCAAGCTCGACGGCAACGGTGTGGCCGACCGCGGTTTCATGATCCACAACGACGTTCAGCACCTCACGATCGACAACGTCGAGATGACCGGCTTCAAGATCGCGGTCGAGTCGATCAGCTCCAGCACCGGCACCGTGGGCGTCACCAACCTGACGATCCGCGCGGCCTACATCCACGACAACAGCTCGATGGGCTTCCTGGGGGATGCCAAAGACCTGGTCATCGAGAACAGCGTCTTCCTGGCGAACAACTTCTCAGGCAGCGCGTTCGAGCACGCCATCTACCTGAGCGGCCACGGCGAGCGGGGGACGATCCGCTACAACTCCTTCGTGAACAACTCGGCGGTGAACGGCGTTTGCACCGGCGGCAACGTCACGGTGCACGGCCAGTGGGACGGCCTCGTCATCGAGGGCAACAACATCCGCCAGGACGCATCGGCAGGCGGCTGCTACGGCATCGCGGTCAACACGGGGTACACCACGCCCGAGTGGTTCCGCAACGTGAAGATCCGGCGCAACGCCATCGTCAATGTCGGCTTCATCGCCATCGGCGCCAACGCAGCGCCCGGGATCGTGATCGAGGACAACCTCATCGTGAACACGCAGGCCACGTCGCAGACGGGCGTCGTGATCCCCGAGCGAGCCCCCGGCACCGGCGACGACCTCGACTCGGGCGCGATCGTGCGCAACAACACGATGCACTTCGCCCAGCCTCAGGGTGGCACGGGTGTCTCGCTGCGAGACCTGCACAACGCGCTGCTGCCGGGCAATCCGCTGGTGGCTTCGGCGGGCTCCAACCTGACGGTGGTGTCGAACCTCGTGTCGTATGGCAGCACCGCCACGGGAACGCACTACTGCTTCGAGCTGAGCGACGCGTCGAGCTATGCGGTCTTCAACAACAACTTGTGCCACATCCCCAACAGCACCCACGGGCGCTGGAGCTGGGGCTGGGCGTCCGGCACCACCTTCTCGACCTTGGCCCAGGCGCAAGCCGCGGGCTGGGACCTGCAAGGCGTCAGTGCCGATCCGCTCTTCGTGGCCGCACCCACCGCGACGGCGTGGTGGACCGACTCGCTGCAGACCGGCAGCCCGGCCGTCGATGCCGGGCATGCGACCCTCAGCAGCACGCACGACCGTGGCGGCGTGGCGCGCTCGGTCCCCAACATCGGTTCGCGTGAGTGATCGCTGAACCCGCGTGACAAAGGCGCCCCTCGGGGCGCCTTTTTTATTTCGATGCAGAACATAGAAACCGCGCTGCAGCCGCATGGATACTGGGTTTTCACTTCTCTATCCTTCCACTTGGACACAAGCTTGGACATACGCGGAGAGGGTTGCCCCATCACCGCAGCGCGACGCCCCGCTGTTCAAGGTTTCGGAGCACTGCCGCTGCAATCGCGTCGGCTTGGGTCGCCGCCACGGCCGGCGGGTTGGCTAGGTCTTTGATGATCTCGCCCTGCCGGTTCTGCGCCACGCTGCCGTAGCTGTAGAAGGTCGTCAGCACGCCCTCGTGCCCAAGGTTCTGGCTCCAGGCCTTGAAGTCCTCGGGGGTCTTGCAGATCGTCTGGCCCAGTTGCACCAGCGTGCTGCGCAAGCTGTGCGGGTTGAAGTAGGGCAGGCCCGCCGCCGCGAAGGCTTCCTTGAAAATTGCCCGGATGGGTGCGGCCGATGCCCAGGGCTTGCGGTCCAGGCCCGTGGCCTCGAAGTGACGGGACTGGCCGACTTCCACCAGCGTGGCCGGGAACAGCGGGTCGTCGTTCCCCCACAAACAATCACGCCGCAGGTAGTCCACCCAATCCTCGGCGATCCGCCGGGCCTCCCCGCCCACCGGGAAGAAATACGTCGTGAAGCTCTTGCTGAACTTCGTCTTCACTTCGCGGGCGTCTTGGTAGATGCTGCCGGCGGCCAGGTCCACATGCTTCAGGCGCAGTGAGGCCAGTGCACTGTCACGCGCGCCAGTCAACAGCGCGAAGGCCACCAAGGCGCGGTTGCGCTGCTCGATCACCGTGCCGGCCGGCATCGTCGCAATGGTGTGGTGCACCTGTTCCAGCGTCGGTGCCGCGCGGGTGCGGCGGGCCGTGGCGACCCGGGAATCCTTCTCCGAGAAGTTGAAGTACTCGGCATCGCTGTACTTCAGCTTGGACTTGTACAGCGGCTGCATCGCCAGCCATTGAAAGAAGCGCTTCAGGTGCGCCAGCGTCGCGTACTGCGTGGCCTTGCTCAATTTCCCGCCCGTCGCGCGGCTCTCCTTGTCGGCCAGGCGCCGCTTGAAGGCCACCGCCTGCTCGAAGTGAAAGGTCTTGAAGTCGCGGTACTGAGTGTCGGCCTCGAAACGCGCAATGGCCTCCGCCGTGGCGTCCACCGAGTCCTCGCTCTGCCGCTTCGCTTCCTTCAGAAAGACGAAGTACTGACGCTTGATCCGCTCGTTATCGGGGTGATGGTTTCGCATGGGTGCTGGCGTCCTGGTTGAAGTCACTGTTTGTGCAGGCGGGGTGGCTCTCGTCTATGTGCTCCAGACCCTGCGCATCACGCGCGCCATTTCTGCGTGAATCGGCACCGTCCAGACCCTGTAGAACCGTCAAGCCACCCAGCGCCCGAGCCAGGCTTTTCTCGCTCACGCGCCGGTACAGGCTGGCATCGCAGGAAGGGCAGCGGCCCACCAGATTGCCCAGCGTTTCCGTCAGCGGCTCATACCGGACGGCACCACCCATGGGGTGCTGCGGCTCGCGGCAGCGCACGCAGTAGAGGCGGCCAGGCCCGCAGGTCTTCTTGTTCACCTCTCGCCGCGCTTGCAGGAAGTCGCGGAGGTGCCGGCCCAGCACCAGCACCGGGCGGCGGTCATCCAGGGTGGGCAGGCCGCGCTTGATCCAGGCCCGCACCGTGTTGCGATGCGCGCCGTACAGCGCGGCAATCTCGTCCACGGTGTAGCTGCGATGAATCTTGGCAAGCCGAGGGTTCGGCCGATGTGTGGTCACGGCCTACTCCGCCGCCGTAGGCGCCACGTCCTGCTCGGTCTGCCCGCGTGAGGCCTCCAGCTTCACCACCAGCGCGCGAATCTGCGCCTCGGTCTTGCCGGCAATGCGCGCCGCGTTCAGTGCGGCCACGTCACCGGCAGGCCAGGCCACCGCCCTTGCACCCAGGCTGACGGGGTGAGTCCAAAGGCCCTGCGAAATGCGCAGGTAGATCGTGCTGCGGCTGTAGCCGGTCTCCGCCTTGACGGTCGGAAGTCTTAGGAGCGTGTGGAGCATCTTGGCACCTCGTTGGTTGGGACGGGTGCCAGTGGGAGCTGGCTAGCCCCCTGTCTCGCAAGCTGTCCAGCGGCATCGCGCCGCAGGCCGCATCAGCGCTTGCGTGCGGGCTTCTTCGAGCCAGCCCCGGCCAGGCCCGCCAGCGGTGCGGCCCAGGTGTCAGCCGGTGGCTTTGGCTCCGCCACCAACTGCTTCAGCCGCGACAGCGATAGCCCTTCCTCCGCCGCCACCGCTTGCATGAAAGCCTTGGTGCCCTTGCGTTTCTCTGCCGCGACACGCGCCTTCAGCCGCTGCCGCCGTTCATCGGGCGACTCGGCCGGCACCCCCGCACCGGCTGCAGGTGCGTCCACGCATCGCACCAGCGTCATGCCGTCAAGGTTGAGCGCGGCGTCCTTGATCGTCAGCGCCAGGTCCAGCGGCAGCACATGCCCTGCCACCTCCAGCACCGCACCACCGTCTTGCCAGCGCAGCAGCACCGCCGCCCGCGTCGTTCGCCCAGCCACCACCCCCAGGCGCAACGCCTTCACATCGCCCATCAGCCGTGTGGCTTCGGTGCTGCCCAGCAGATTCGCCAGCGCGTCGGCCAAGCTCGTGTCGCTCGCGCGCCAGCGATCCAGCCGCCGCAACGCCACCGGCACACGCCCGATGTCATCGTCCTTGTCGCACGCGATGAAGGCGCGGGGCGGCTGCCCTTGCTTGGTCAGCACCTGCACTGGCATCGAACAACCCCGCTCGCATCCATCGCACACCGCGCTGGTCGCAGGTGATGCAGGCGCCAATACCCGGCGGGCGTGGAGCGCTTGCACCGCCTCCGCCGGCCAGCGCGCCAGCTCGTCGCCCCGCAGTTCAATGGCCCCGCCGCCGGCCGCACCCAGCCGGGCCAGCAGTTCACCCAGGGCAGCGGTCGCAGGTTCCACGTCAGGCGGCAGCGGTAGCCTTCACCCCCGCAGCGACAGCAGCCGGCTGCGCGGGGGCCTCGGCTGGCGCCTTGGGCTCAATGCCCGAGTCCTCCAGCATTTGCCGCAGCGTCAGGTCCAGGTCGTCGTACTTGAGCGAACAGGAGTTCGGGTGCGTTATGCGGAAGCTCACCGTCTTGGGCGGCTTGCCCTCGGCCACAAACACCGTGGCGGCCAGCTCCACCTGCGTGACGTTGTACAGGTGCAGCGGCAGCGACTTCTGTATCTGACCCACCAGTTCGTAGATCGCCTGCCGGTTGTTGGTGGAATCCGATTCCACCGTGATGCGGTCTCCGGCCCGCACGCGGGACGACAGCCGCAGCTTTTTCACCACCACCGTGCCAATGCCGCTGCCCACAGGATGCGCGAAGTCGAAGTCGGGCTTTGCCAGCGCCTGCAGGTCATAGACGCGTTCGTCCTTCGGGTCGGGCGGCAGCTCGTCCAGCTTCAGGATGGCCTGCGCGAACATGCCTTGCAACGCCTCGATGGCCTTGCGGCTGCCGCGAAAGTTCAGGTCCAGCGTGCCCTCTTTCTGCGCGTAGACAAACACGATCTCGAAGGCAGGGTTGTGCGGGCGCGGGTGGAATTCGCCGTCCACCCATTCAATGCTGCGCTGCGCGTGGTCCTCCGGGAAGGCGAAGAAGTAGTCGCGCTCGCCCCGCCGGTAGGCCTCCACCACGCAGTTCTTGCCCCGTCCCTCCGTGCGCGCGAAGTAACCCTTGATCAGCGCGGCCAGCTTCGCCGTGTCTTCATGGCCGGCGGAGGCGGCCACCTGGGGCAAGTTCTTCCGTTTGCGCCAGTGGGTGAGCTGGTCGGCGTAGTGAAAGCGCGTCGCCCCTTTCCAGCACGCGGGCAGGCTCAGGAAGGCCTCCATCGCGCGGGAATAGAAATCTTCCAGCGAGCCCAGCTTGCCCAGCAGAGATTGCAGCTCGTCGGGCTGGTCTTCAAGCTGCCAGCGGGCCTCGTCCAGCAGCGCCTGATAGCCCTTGCGGTTGCTCATCGCCAGGATCTCGCGGAAGTCGGCCTCCGCTTCGCTGCGCTGTTCGTCGGGCAACTGGCCCCAGGCCTCCAGCAGCTCGTCGGGCTTGCCCTCCTTCATGGCCTTGAAGTCCAGGCCCGCCAACAGAGACTTGCCGGCGAAGTAGCGCGCCAGCATGGCATTGGGCATTTGCCGGAAGAAGTCCCGGCTGGAGTAGTTCCGCGACATGGCACCCCCTGGGTGCGCCCCTGACATGGGACGTTATGGGCCCGTAATGTACGTACCGTCCGCGGCTTGGGTACGTAGGCAGTGAACAAGCCAGAGCTGGCAACATTGCAGTGAACTCGGCCGCCCCCCTTTACATTCACAACCCCACGCGGCGCTGCACGCGTGATCGAAGGATTGATTTGGAGCCCCCGTGTCCCGACTGACCGACTTGATTGCCCAGGCCAAGGCCAAAGACCCGCAACTGGGCGCCGACCTGGATCAGGAGTTCAAGCAACTGTCTTCGCGCCTTCCCTTCGGCCTGAACTTCGAGCGCCACCGACCCGAGGTGGTGGAGTTGCCGCAGCGCCCGGTGCGCAAGGGCGACAAGGTGCGCGTGCTGCCGCCACGCGGTTCCACGAAGAAGGGCGACACGCGGCTGTGGCAGGTCAAGGCCATCCGCAAAGCGGCAACGAGCAAGGTGGCCGACCTGGAATTGCTGAACGCAGCCGTGCCACAGGCGCAGACCGTGGCGCTGGACGACTTGGTGGTGGTGGCCGAGTTCCGCGACACCATCTACCCGGGCCTGATCAGCACGGGTCGGGTGCAGCGCGGGGGCGACAAGCCCCACCACACCGTCATCAATGGCGAGAACTATCACGTCTTGAAGGCGCTGACCTATACGCATCGGGGCAAGGTGGATGCGATCTACATCGACCCGCCCTACAACTCCGGCGCGAGGGACTGGAAATACAACAACGATTATGTAGAAGACGACGATCTTTACCGGCACAGCAAGTGGCTGGCGATGATGGAGCGGCGCCTGCTCGTCGCGCGCACGTTATTGAATCCTGCCGACTCGGTGCTGATTGTCACCATAGACGAGAAAGAGTACCTTCGCCTTGGATTACTGCTTGAACAGCTATTTCAGGACTCCAAGATTCAGATGGTCTCTTCTGTGATCAATAGAAAAGGCATAGTTCGAGCGAACGAGTTTCGGAGGACTAACGAATTCATTTACTTTGTCATGTTTGGCGCTGCGCAACTTGACCCAAACCGCACCGAGACCGGGGCGCCGGTTCGGTGGGCGAGTTTGCGACGAACCGACATCGAATCGCGACGAGGAACAGCGAAGGGCGGACAGTCGCAGTTCTTTCCCATTTATGTGAACCGGACATCCCAGAAGATTGAAGCGATAGGTGAGCCGATCAGCCCTGACGTTGATCGGGCCACGATTGCTGATATGCCCGGTTGCTTCACGATCTGGCCTGTTCGACCAGATGGAACCGAGATGAACTGGGGCTTAACGCCCAAGTCTGTTGAGTCCAGGCTGGCAAAGGGATTTGTCCGTGCTAGCGCTGGCAGAGGGAACAGGGAGCCTAGTCTCTACTATCTAACAAGCGGGCAAATTTCGGAGATCGGTGAAGGCAGTCTCAAGGTAGTAGGGTACGAGCCTAGCGGTGCTGCGATTGTCGAGTTTGAAGCGGGCAAGTCCTCTATGCCTACTACGCAGTGGGACAATGAGTCACACAGTGCTCAAGAACACGGGAAGTCGATCATTAAGGCTTTGATCCCGGGCCATGACTTCGATTTCCCAAAGTCTCTGTATGCGGTTGAGGATGCATTGCGTCTCTTCATTCTCAAGAAGAAGCGAGCAATTGTCCTGGACTTCTTTTCCGGTTCGGGCACTACCGCACACGCCGTAATGCGCCTCAATAGGCAAGACAGCGGCACACGGCAATGCATTTGTGTCACGAATAACGAGGTTTCTGCAAATGAGCATGCCTCGCTGCGTAGCAAGTCGCTGCGCCCCGGAGATGCAGAATGGGAGCGATGGGGCATTTGCGATCACATCACAAAGCCTCGCATAGCGGCCGCCATAACTGGTAGGACGCCGCGCGGCGAACCGATCAAGGGCGACTACAGATTCGCCGACGAGTTCCCGATGTCCGACGGCTTCGACGAAAACGCCGAGTTCTTCACCTTGACGTACGAAACCCCCGTCTCGATCAACCACAACCGCGCCTTCGAGCGCATCGCACCGCTGCTGTGGCTGCGCGCCGGCAGCCGTGGCCCGCGCATCGACAAGCTGCCGCCCGAGGGCTGGGCTGTCGTTGATGCGTATGGCCTGCTGGTGGAGCCCGACGCGGGCACACCGTTCATCAAGGCGGTGCAACGGACCCCGGGCCTGCGCATCGCCTACATCGTCACCGACGACGACCGCCGTTTCCAGGCGCTAGCCCGGCGTTTGCCCGATGGCGTGGAGCCGGTGAGGCTGTACGAGTCGTACCTGACCAACTTCAGCTTCACGAACGGGGACTGAACCATGAAGTTCACGCTGAAGGACTACCAGGCCGACGCAGTGCGCGATGCCCTGGAACACCTGAAATGGGCGAGAACGGCCTGGCACTCTGCAGGCCGGCGACATGCTTTCTCGCTGACAGCCGTGACCGGCGCCGGCAAGACCGTGATGGCCGCTGCCGCCTTCGAGGCCTTGTTCCACGGCGACGACGACTACAGCTTCGACGCCGACCCGGGCGCGGTGGTGATCTGGTTCAGCGACGACCCTTCGCTGAACGAACAGACCCGCTTCCGCCTTATGGAAGCCAGTGACCGCATCCGCCACACCGACCTAGTGGTGGTGGAGAACACCTTCAACCAGGCCAAGCTGCAGGCCGGGAAAATCTACTTCCTGAACACCCAGAAGCTGGGCAAGAACAGCCTGCTGGTGCGCGGGCATGACCCCGAGGAACTGGACGAGATGGCCGGCACCCTGCTGCCAGAAACCCGGCCCGACCTGCGCTCCCACACCATGTGGGACACCATCCGCAACACC
Source organism: Piscinibacter sp. PDB5-1 (assembly GCF_056676035.1). Classification (NCBI taxonomy): domain Bacteria; kingdom Pseudomonadati; phylum Pseudomonadota; class Betaproteobacteria; order Burkholderiales; family Sphaerotilaceae; genus Piscinibacter; species Piscinibacter sp. PDB5-1. Next base: position 202,763 of record NZ_JBWVZL010000004.1, read on the forward strand.
ATTGAAGACCCCAGCTTGACCTTGTATCTGGTGCTGGACGAAGCCCACCGCGGCATGGGCAAGCCCAGCGCCGCCAGCCTGAGCGCGAAGACCACCATCGTGCAGCGGCTGATCAACGGCGCCCACGGCGTGCCCGGCATCCCGGTGGTGTGGGGCATCTCGGCCACGGTGGAGCGCTTCAACAAGGCGATGGATGGCGCGCTGAAGCGCGACCGCCTGGCCGATGTGGTGGTGGACGCGGCCAAGGTGCAGGAGTCTGGCCTGATCAAGGACACCATCCTGCTGGACATGCCCGACGAGGTGGGCGACTTCGACACGGTGCTGGTGCGCCGCGCCACCGATAAGTTGAAGGCCAGCACCGATGCCTGGGCCGAGTACGCGCGGCAGCAGGAAGAACCGCACACGGTGCTGCCCTTGATGGTCTTGCAGGTGCCCAACACCCCCGACCCGAACGACATTGGCCGCGCGCTGGACACCATCTACCAGCAGTGGCCCGACCTGCCCGCCGGCAGCGTGGCGCATGTGCTGGGCGACCACAGCACGCAGCAGTTCGGCCAACGGCAGGTGCCCTACATCGCGCCTGAACGGGTGCAGGACGCCACCTGGGTGCGCGTGCTGGTGGCCAAGGACGCCATCAGCACCGGCTGGGACTGCCCCCGAGCGGAAGTGATGGTGTCGTTCCGATCCGCCAGCGACCGCACGCACATCACGCAACTGCTGGGCCGCATGGTGCGCTCGCCCCTGGCGCGGCGCATACCGGGCAACGACCGCCTGAATTCGGTGGACTGCTTGCTGCCCAAGTTCAACCGCAGCACGGTGGGTGAAGTGGTCGAGGCGCTGATGAAGGGTGACGACAGCGCCCCGCCGCCGCCTGGGCGCGTGCTGGTCAACCCGGTGGAGATGGTGCCGAACCCGGCTGCCGGCGCCGAGGTGTGGGCCTTGTTCGAGCGCCTGCCTTCGCAGACCCGCCCGCAGCGTGGGGCCAAGCCGGCGCGGCGTCTGACGGCGCTGGCGCACGAATTGGCCTCGGACGAAATTCTGCCCGGCGCCGGCAAGCTGGCCCATGCCGCGCTGCACGCGGTGCTGGACGGCCTGCAGGAAAGCGAAAAGGACAAGATCGCTGCCAAGCGCAAGGGTGTGCTGACGGTGGACGGCAAGACGGTGGTGGCCGACATGCGCGGGCGAACCAAGAGCTTCGACGAGTTTTGGGAAGAAGCCGACATGGCAGTGATCGACGACGCCTACCGCCGCGCCGCGCGGGTGTTCAGCCCGGATGTGTCCCGCACATACGTTGATGCGCTGGCTTACCGGGCTGCCGACCCGGAAGACGCTGACGAATTCGAGGAAGCGCTGGTTGAAGCGCGGGTTCAGGTAGCGGCCCTGGGCCTGTTGGCAGAAGTGCAGCCCATCTTCGACGCCGCCGCTGACCGGCTGGCCAAGGAATGGCTGGGCACGCACGGCGCGGCCATCAAGCGGCTGTCGCACGACCGGCAGGAGTCTTACCGCCAGGTGCGAGAGATGAGCACCGAACCGCAGGACGTGGACCTGGTGAAGCCGGCGGGCCGTTTCGAGATGACCCGGGTGCGCGTCAACGACATGGAAACCGCGCTGCCCACCTACCCGCAGCACCTGCTGTGCGATGCGCAAGGCCTCTACCCGGCCGAGATGAATGCCTGGGAAGTGAAGGTGCTGGAAACCGAGATGAAGCGCCCGGGGTTCCGCTTCTGGTATCGCAACCCGCAGCAGCCAGGGCAGTCGTCGCTGGGCGTGGCCTACCTGTCGGGGGAGCAGTACGGCATCGTCCGGCCCGACTTCATCTTCATAGCCACGACCGAAGATGGAGCCCTGGTGGCAGATCTAGTAGACCCGCACGGGCTGCATCTGGCCGATGCGCTGCCGAAGCTGCGCGGCTTGGCAACCTATGCAGCCACGCACCCTGCAGCGTTTCGGCGCGTCGAGTCCGTAGCGGAAGCGCTCGGACGGCTGCGTGTGTTGGACCTCACGAAGGCCACGGTGCGAGATGCCATCGCGGAGGCCGAGGACGCGGCCAGCCTGTTCAAGGGACCTCTCTCGTCTGACTACTGAACCCTGGCGGCATGGAGTGCGCCGGCTTCAAGCCACCTGCTTGAACCGCCCCAGGATCACCTGCCCGCTGCCCATGAGCTGGTCGATGTAGTCGGCCCAAAACTGCAGCATTTCCTGACGCTGCGGCCCGTACTCGGCGCGGTTGTAGACGCCCCGCACGCCACCGATGGTGTGGTTCAGGGCCTTTTCCACCACGTCCGAGGGCCAGCCGTTCTCGTGCAGCAGTGTGGACGCCGTGCGGCGCAGGTCGTGAATCGTGAAGGCCGGGATGTCCTGGCCCTGCAGCGCCACCTTCAGCGCCTGGTTGATGGCGTTCTGCGCGAACGTCTTCGTCAGGCTGCCGCGCCCCGGCAGCACCAGCAAGCTGCCGCCGGCCAAGGCCTGGAGTTCCTTGAACAGCGCCAGCGACTGCCGCGACAGATAGACGATGTGCGGCTTGCCAGTTTTGGAGTGCGCCGCCGGGATATGCCACTCGCCCTGCTCGAAGTCCACATGCTCCCAGCGGGCCAGCAGCAGCTCGGACTTGCGCACCATCGTCAGCAAGAACAGGTGCATGGCGATCTTGAACTGCCGCCGGATGTTGGACTCGAAGGCCGCCTTCAGGAACTTGCGGATTTCGTCCGGTGTAAGCGCACGCTCACGCGCCTTGACTCGGTGCACGTGACGGGTGGGCAAGGCCAGCACCGGGTTCACCGTCACCAGTCCGGCGGTCATGGCGTAGTCAAACAAGCGCTTCAGCACGCCCCGGATGTTGCTGGCGGCAGCGTCGAAGCCCTCGTCCTTCTTCTTCCAGATGATGGCGCGCACGTCCTCCGTGGTCACGTCGCGCACGGGCTTGCTACCGATGGCGGGCAGGATGGCCTTGTCCAAGTAGCGCCGGGGGATGGTCACGTCCTTGCGGTCCTTCTCCACCATTTCCCGGAAGAAGCGCTCGCTGAACTCTTGCACGGTGGTCTGGTCGGCTTCCGCGACTTTGGCTAGCTGCTTCTGCTCGGCGGGCGAAGTGCCCATTGCTGCTGCCTGTGCCGCCTCGTTGCGCTTGATCCGCGCGTTTTTGAGCGTGAGCGCAGGGTACTTGCCCAGCGTCACCTTCTCTGTCTTGCCATTGAGGCGATAGCGATAGCGCCATACAACGCCGCCTGTCGGGAAGACCTCGACATACAGGCCCCGCTCGTCGGTGACGGTGTAGGGCTTGTCTTTGGGCTTTAGCGCCTTGAGCGCTGTTTCCGACAGTGGCATCAGGCCTCCGTATGTCCAAGTAGACGGGTCGCGTGTGTCCAAGTGGCTTACTTGGACACAAACTTGGACGCACGTCGGATTGGCTGGTGCTGTGCCCTCTTGAACATTCTAGGACGCTAAATCCAATAAAAACAACAGCTTGCAGCAACGAATTGGACGGCTTCGGCGACCGTCGGAAGCAACTCTACTTTCCGATGCAGAAGCGGCTGAAGATCTCGCCCAGCAGGTCGTCCGGCGTGAACTCGCCGGTGATCTGCGCGAGCGCGCGGTGCGCCAGGCGCAGCTCTTCGGCCAGCAGGTCGAGCGCCGGGCTCGGCGACTGCACCTCGCACTGCGCCAAGGCCAGGTGCCCGCGCGTCGTGCGCAGCGCCTGCACGTGTCGCGCACGGGCGATGAACACGCCCTCGGGCAGCGCGTGCCAGCCGGCCAGGTCGAGCAGGCGGCGGCGCAGGGCCTGCAGCCCATCGCCGGTGCGCGCCGACAGCACCACGCCATCCAAGCCCTCGGCGATCGCCGCGTCGGCCTTGTTGAAGACGTGCACGAGGCGCGGGCTGCCCTTGAGCGAGGCCGGCAAGCGCTCGGCGATGTCGGCTTCGGCGGCCTCGTAGGCCGGCTCACCGCGCCGCGTGAGGTCGTGCATGAAGAGCACGGCGTCCGAGGTCTCGATCTCGGCCCAGCTGCGCGCCACGCCGATGCGCTCGACCTCGTCGGTGCTGTCGCGCAGGCCGGCGGTGTCGGTCACGTGCACCGGCACGCCTTCGATCTGGATGGTCTGGCTGACCTTGTCGCGCGTGGTGCCCGCGATCGGCGTGACGATCGCCAGCTCGGCCCCGGCCAGCGCGTTGAGCAGCGAACTCTTGCCGACGTTGGGCTGCCCCGCGAGCACGACGCGCATGCCGTCGCGCAGCAAGGCGCCTTGCTGCGCGCGGTCGAGCACCGCCTCGACCTCCTCGGCGATCGCATCGAGCTGTCCGCGCGCGTTGGCTTTGTCGAGGAAGTCGATTTCTTCTTCGGGAAAGTCGAGCGTCGCCTCGACCAGCATGCGCAGCGTGACGAGGCGCTCGCCCAGCGCGTCGATCTCGTGCGAGAAGGCGCCGCTGAGCGAGCGCCCGGCCGAGCGTGCGGCGGCCTCGGTGCTGGCGTCGATGAGGTCGCTCACGGCCTCGGCCTGCGCGAGGTCGAGCTTGTCGTTCAGGTAGGCCCGCTGCGTGAATTCACCCGGCTCGGCCAGCCGCAGGCCGAGTGCGGCGCCCGCTTCGAGACAGCGCGCGAGCAGCAGTTGCAGCACCACCGGCCCACCGTGCGCCTGCAGTTCGAGCACGTCTTCGCCGGTGTACGAGTGCGGTGCCGGAAAGTGGATCGCCAGCCCCTGGTCGATGGCCTGCCCCTGCGCGTCGAGAAATGGCCCGTGCGTCGCGTGGCGCGGCTTGAGCGGCTTCGCGCAGATGGACTCGATCACCGCGCCGATCCCCTTGCCCGATACCCGAACGATGCCCACGGCCCCCCGACCGGGTGCGGTGGCGATGGCGACGATGGGCTCTTGGTGGCGGCTCAGCATGGTGGTCGGGATTGTCTCGTCATCGGGTGTGGGGCCAGGTCTTTCAACGCAGAGCCACCAAGGACAACGGCTCGGAACGCCAAGTCATGCCTTGATGTCTCGGGTTGCGTCTTTGCGTCTTCGTCTTGCGCTGAAGAAGCGTGACCCCTTCCCCAATGAAAAAGGCCGCCCGGAGGCGGCCTTTCAAGGCGAGGCCCGAAGGCCTCGTTGCATCGATCACTCGGCCACGTCGCCGCTCGGCGCGTCGGCCGAGGCGTCGTCGGTCACCGTGGCCAACTCTTCGGCTTCTTGGGCCGCGATGGCACGGCGCTCGGCATCGTCGAGGTCTTCCTTCGCCTTGCGGGCTTCGTGGAAGGCCATGCCGGTGCCGGCCGGGATCAGGCGACCCACGATGACGTTTTCCTTCAGGCCACGCAGCTCGTCGCGCTTGCCCATGATGGCCGCCTCGGTGAGCACGCGCGTCGTTTCCTGGAAGGACGCCGCCGAGATGAAGCTGTCGGTCGACAGCGACGCCTTGGTGATGCCCAGCAGCACGTCCGCGTGCGTGGCGATCTGCTTGCCTTCGGCGCGCATGCGGTCGTTGGTGTCCAGCAGTTCCGAACGCTCGACCTGCTCGTTGGCGATGTAGTGCGTGTCGCCCGGGTTCGTGATCTGCACGCGGCGCAGCATCTGGCGAACGATCACCTCGATGTGCTTGTCGTTGATCTTCACGCCCTGCAGACGGTACACGTCCTGCACTTCGTCGACGATGTAGCGCGCCAGCTCTTCGATGCCCAGCAGGCGCAGGATGTCCTGCGGATCGGCCGGGCCGTCGACGATCGACTCGCCCTTGTTGACCACCTGGCCTTCGTGCACCAGGATGTTCTTTTCCTTCGGCACGAGTTCTTCGAAGACCTTGCCTTCCGGGTCGGTGATCTGCAGGCGAACCTTGCCCTTGGTCTCTTTGCCGAACGACACCGTGCCGGTGATCTCGGCCAGCGTGCCCTTGTCTTTCGGGGTGCGGGCTTCGAACAGCTCGGCCACACGCGGCAGACCGCCGGTGATGTCGCGGGTCTTCTGACCTTCGACCGGGATACGTGCCAGCACTTCGCCCGGGGCGAGGTCTTGGCCGTCGCGGATCTGGATCAGCGAGCCCACCGGGAAGCCGATGGTCACCGCGTGGTCGGTGCCCGGGATCTTCACTTCGACGCCCGCGGCGTCGAGCAGCTTGACCTGCGGGCGCACGACCTTGGTCGAGCCGCGGCGCTTCGGGTCGATGACCACCAGCGTCGACAGGCCGGTGATTTCGTCCACCTGCTTGGCGACGGTCACGCCTTCTTCGACGTTCTCGAACTTCGCCTTGCCGGCGAACTCGGTGATGATCGGGCGGGTCAGCGGGTCCCAGTTGCCGAGCACGAGGCCGGCCTTGATGGTCTGGTCGGCCTTGACGTTCAGCGTGGCGCCGTACGGAACCTTGTGGCGCTCGCGCTCACGGCCGTGCGGATCGGTGATGACGATTTCGCCCGAACGCGAAATCACCACCAGTTCGCCCTTGCCGTTGGTCACGTAGCGCATCGTGGCGTTGAAGCCGATGATGCCGTCCGACTTGGCTTCGACACTCGACGCCACCGCCGCACGCGAGGCCGCGCCGCCGATGTGGAAGGTCCGCATCGTCAGCTGCGTGCCGGGTTCACCGATCGACTGCGCGGCGATCACGCCGATCGCTTCGCCACGGTTCACGATGCCGCCACGGCCCAGGTCGCGGCCATAGCAATGCGCGCAGATGCCGAAGCGCGTGTCGCAGGTCAGTGCGGTGCGCACCTTGACTTCGTCCACGCCAGCGGCTTCGAGCACGTCCAGCGTGTCTTCGTCGAGCATGCGGGCACCTTCGACCAGCACGGCGCCGGTTTCCGGGTGCTGCACTTCGATGGCGGTCACGCGGCCAAGCACGCGGTCGCGCAGCGATTCGATGACTTCACCGCCTTCAACCAGCGCGCGCATGTTCATGCCGTTCTGGGTGCCGCAGTCGTCTTCGATCACCACCAGGTCTTGCGTCACGTCCACCAGACGACGCGTGAGGTAGCCCGAGTTCGCGGTCTTCAGCGCCGTGTCCGCCAGGCCCTTACGGGCGCCGTGGGTGGAGATGAAGTACTGCAACACGTTCAGACCTTCACGGAAGTTCGCCGTGATGGGGGTTTCGATGATCGAGCCGTCCGGCTTGGCCATCAGGCCGCGCATGCCGGCCAGCTGGCGGATCTGCGCGGCAGAACCGCGAGCACCCGAGTCGGCCATCATGTAGATGGAGTTGAACGACTCCTGGTCGACCTGCTTGCCGTGGCGGTCGGTGGTCTTTTGCTTCGACAGCTGGCTCATCATGACCTTGCCGACTTCGTCGCCGGTCTTGCCCCAGATGTCGACCACCTTGTTGTAGCGCTCGCCGGCCGTGACGAGACCCGAGACGTACTGCTGCTCGATCTCCTTCACTTCTTTTTCGGCGCGCTCGATCAGCACGTGCTTTTCTTTCGGCACGAGCATGTCGTCGATGGCGATCGAGATGCCGGCGCGCGTGGCCAGGCGGAAGCCCGACTGCAGCAGCTTGTCAGCGAACACGACCGTTTCCTTCAGACCGCACTTGCGGAACGAGGTGTTGATCAGGCGCGAGATTTCTTTCTTCTTCAGCGCCTTGTTGATGTTCGAGAACGGCAGGCCCTTGGGCAGGATCTCGCTCAGCAGGGCGCGGCCCACCGTCGTGTCAACAATCTTGGTCTCGGGCGTGAACTCACCCGTTTCCTTGTTCTTGACCCATTCGGTCAGGCGCACGGCGATCTTGGCGGTGACTTCGACCTGGCCGTTGTCGAGGGCGCGCTGCACTTCGACCACGTCCGAGAAGATGATGCCTTCGCCCTTGCCGTTGATGCGTTCGCGGGTCGCGTAGTACAGACCCAGCACCACGTCTTGCGACGGCACGATCGACGGTTCGCCGTTGGCCGGGAACAGCACGTTGTTCGAAGCCAGCATCAGCGTGCGGGCTTCCATCTGCGCTTCGATCGACAGCGGCACGTGGACGGCCATCTGGTCACCGTCGAAGTCGGCGTTGAAGGCCGCGCAAACGAGCGGGTGCAGCTGGATCGCTTTGCCTTCGATCAGCACCGGCTCAAAGGCTTGGATGCCCAGGCGGTGCAGCGTCGGCGCGCGGTTCAGCATGACCGGGTGTTCCTTGATGACTTCTTCAAGGATGTCCCACACGACCGGCGTGCCCGACTCGACCTCTTTCTTCGCCGCCTTGATGGTGGTGGCGATGCCCATGGCTTCGAGGCGAGAGAAGATGAAGGGCTTGAAGAGTTCAAGCGCCATCAGCTTCGGCAGGCCGCACTGGTGCAGCTTGAGCGTCGGGCCCACCACGATGACCGAACGGCCCGAGTAGTCCACACGCTTGCCCAGCAAGTTCTGGCGGAAACGGCCCGACTTGCCCTTGATCATGTCGGCCAGCGACTTCAGCGCGCGCTTGTTGGCACCGGTCATCGCCTTGCCGCGACGGCCGTTGTCCAGCAGCGAATCGACCGCCTCTTGCAGCATCCGCTTTTCGTTGCGGACGATGATTTCCGGGGCCTTCAACTCCAGCAGACGCGCGAGGCGGTTGTTGCGGTTGATGACGCGGCGGTACAGGTCGTTCAGGTCGGACGTGGCGAAGCGGCCGCCGTCCAGCGGCACCAGCGGACGCAGGTCCGGCGGCAGCACCGGCAGCACGTCCATCACCATCCACTGCGGCTTGATGCCCGACTTCTTGAAGGCTTCCATCACCTTCAGGCGCTTGGAGTTCTTCTTGACCTTCAGCTCCGAGCCGGTCATGTCGCCGCGCAGCTTCTCGATCTCGACGTCGAGGTCGATTTCTTCGAGCAGCTTCTTGACGCCCTCGGCGCCCATCTTGGCTTCGAACTCGTCGCCGAATTCGGTGCGCTTCGCGTCGTAGTCGTCCTCGGTCATGATCGAGAACTTCTTCAGCGGGGTCATGCCGGGGTCGGTGACCACGTACGCTTCGAAGTACAGCACGCGTTCGATGTCGCGCAGCGTCATGTCGAGCACCAGGCCCAGACGCGACGGCAGCGACTTCAGGAACCAGATGTGCGCACACGGCGCGGCCAGGTCGATGTGGCCCATGCGGTCACGGCGAACCTTGGTCTGCGTGACTTCAACGCCGCACTTCTCGCAGATCACGCCACGGTGCTTGAGGCGCTTGTACTTGCCGCACAGGCATTCGTAGTCCTTGATCGGGCCAAAGATCTTGGCGCAGAACAAGCCATCACGCTCCGGCTTGAAGGTCCGGTAGTTGATGGTTTCGGGTTTCTTCACTTCACCGAACGACCACGAGCGAATCTTCTCGGGCGACGCGAGGCCGATCTTGATGGCATCGAAATGCTCATCAGGGGTGAATTGACGGAAGAGATCCAGCAAGCCTTTCATGGCTTTCTCCTAAAAATTCAGCACGAGGTTGGAATGAATTGACGGGGGCAGAAGCGCGTCAGGCAAGGCGAGGGGGAAGGCCCATCAGCACTGCGGAAGGCAGCGCTATGTGACCGACCCGGCAACGCCGCATGACGGGCTTCCGGCACGTCAGTTCTTCTCCAACTCGATGTCGATACCGAGGGATCGAATTTCCTTGACCAGTACGTTGAACGACTCCGGCATGCCGGCTTCGATCGCGTGTTCGCCCTTGACGATGTTCTCGTACACCTTGGTGCGGCCGTTCACGTCGTCGGACTTCACGGTCAGCATTTCCTGCAGCACGTAGGACGCGCCGTAGGCTTCGAGCGCCCACACTTCCATCTCACCGAAGCGCTGGCCACCGAACTGCGCCTTGCCGCCCAGCGGTTGCTGCGTGACGAGCGAGTACGGGCCGGTCGAGCGGGCGTGCATCTTGTCGTCCACCAAGTGGTGCAGCTTCAGCACGTGCATGTAGCCGACGGTGACCGGACGCTCGAAGGCGTCGCCGGTGCGGCCGTCGTGCAGCGTGGCCTGGGTGCGCGTGTCGGTCAGGCCCTTGGCCTTCGCGATGTCGTCCGGGTAGGCCAGCTTCAGCATCGAGCGGATTTCTTCTTCCTTGGCGCCATCGAACACCGGCGTCGCGAACGGCACGCCCTTGCTCAGGTTGGCGGCCATCTCGAGGATGTCGGCATCGCTCAGGTGGTCCAGGCGCTCGGTCTTGCCGCCCGACTTGTTGTACAGCTCGTCGAGGAACTTGCGCAGCTCGGCCACCTTGGCCTGTTGCTGCAGCATGTCGCCGATGCGCTGGCCAATGCCCTTGCCGGCCCAGCCCAGGTGAACTTCGAGCACCTGCCCGACGTTCATCCGCGAAGGCACGCCCAGCGGGTTCAGCACGATGTCCACCGGCGTGCCGTCGGCCATGTAGGGCATGTCTTCGACCGGGTTGATCTTCGAGACCACGCCCTTGTTGCCGTGACGGCCGGCCATCTTGTCGCCCGGTTGCAGGCGGCGCTTGACGGCCAGGTACACCTTGACCATCTTCAGCACGCCCGCCGGCAGCTCGTCGCCTTGCGTGAGCTTCTTGCGCTTTTCTTCGAACGCGAGGTCGAAGCTGTGGCGCGTCTGCTCCAGCGAGTTCTTGATCGATTCGAGCTGCAGCGCGATGGTTTCATCGGCCGGGCGGATGTCGAACCAGTGGTACTTCTCGACCGAGTCGAGGTACGCCTTGTCGATGGCCGTGCCCTTGGCGATCTTCTGTGGGCCGCCGTTGGCGACCTTGCCGATCAGCAGCTTCTCGATCCGGTCGAACGCGTCGGCTTCGACGATGCGCAGCTGGTCGTTCAGGTCGAGGCGGTAGCGCTTCAGCTCGTCGTCGATGATCTGCTGGGCGCGCTTGTCGCGCACGATGCCTTCACGGGTGAAGACCTGCACGTCGATGACGGTGCCGCTGGTGCCTTGATCGACACGCAGCGACGTGTCCTTCACGTCCGACGCCTTCTCGCCGAAGATGGCGCGCAGCAGCTTTTCTTCCGGCGTCAGCGTGGTCTCGCCCTTCGGCGTGACCTTGCCCACCAGCGTGTCGCCGGCGTTGACTTCGGCACCCACGTAGACGATGCCCGACTCGTCGAGGCGAGCCAGTTGCTGCTCGCTCAGGTTCGGGATGTCGCGGGTGATTTCTTCGGCGCCCAGCTTCGTGTCGCGCGCCATGACCACCAGTTCCTCGATGTGGATCGAGGTGTAGCGGTCGTCGGCGATGACGCGTTCGCTGATCAGGATCGAGTCTTCGAAGTTGTAGCCGTTCCAGGGCATGAACGCGACCAGCATGTTCTGGCCCAGAGCCAGCTCACCGATGTCGGTCGAGGCGCCGTCGGCAATGATGTCCTCGGCTTCGACCTTGTCGCCGCGCTTGACGATCGGGCGCTGGTGGATGTTCGTGTTCTGGTTCGAACGCTGGTACTTGATCAGGTTGTAGATGTCGACGCCGACTTCACCCGCCACCGTTTCCGTGTCGTTGACACGGATCACTATGCGGTTGGTGTCGACGTAGTCCACCACGCCACCGCGGCGAGCCGCGACGACGGTGCCCGAGTCTTTGGCAGCCACGCGCTCGACGCCGGTACCGACCAGCGCCTTTTCGGGGCGCAGCGTCGGCACGGCTTGGCGCTGCATGTTGGCGCCCATCAGTGCGCGGTTCGCGTCGTCGTGCTCCAGGAAGGGCACGAGCGAAGCCGCGACCGACACGATCTGCGCTGGGGCCACGTCCATGTACTGGATGCGTTCCGGCGAGGTCAGCACCGATTCGCCCTTTTCACGGGCCGAGACCAGCTCGTCGATCAGCTTGCCGTCGGCGTCCAGCGTCGCGTTCGCCTGGGCGATCACGTACTTGCCTTCTTCGATGGCCGACAGGTAGTCGATCTGGTCGGTCACCTTGCCATCGGCCACGCGGCGGTACGGCGTTTCGAGGAAGCCGTACTCGTTGAGCTGAGCAAACAGCGCCAGCGAGTTGATCAGGCCGATGTTCGGGCCTTCCGGCGTTTCGATCGGGCACACGCGGCCGTAGTGGGTCGGGTGCACGTCGCGGACTTCGAAACCGGCGCGCTCGCGGGTCAGACCGCCCGGACCCAGAGCCGAGACACGACGCTTGTGCGTGATCTCGGACAGCGGGTTGGTCTGGTCCATGAACTGCGACAGCTGCGAGGCACCGAAGAACTCCTTCAACGCGGCCGAGATCGGCTTCGAGTTGATGAGGTCGTGCGGCATCAGCGCTTCGGTCTCGGCCTGGCCGAGACGTTCTTTCACGGCCTTCTCGATGCGGGCGAGGCCCGAGCGGTACTGGTTTTCGGCCAGTTCGCCCACGCAACGCACACGACGGTTGCCCAAGTGGTCGATGTCGTCCACTTCGCCACGGCCGTTACGCAGCTCAACGAGGATCTTCACCACGTCGAGGATGTCGTCGTTCGACAACGTCATCGGGCCTTCCGGCACGTCGCGGCCCACGCGGGCGTTGAACTTCATGCGGCCGACGCGCGACAGGTCGTAGGTGTCCGGGTTGTAGAACAGGCGGTTGAACAGCGCCTCGACCGCGTCTTCGGTCGGCGGCTCGCCGGGGCGCATCATGCGGTAGATGGCGACGCGTGCGGCCAGCTGGTCGGCCGTTTCATCGGCAGCCAGGGTCTGCGAGATGTAGGCGCCTTCGTCCAGCTCGTTGGTGTACAGGGCCTGCACTTCCTTGACGCCGGCCGAGCGCAGCTTCTTCAGCAACGCTTCGGTCAGCTCGTCGTTGGCCTTGGCAATGATCTCGCCGGTGTCGGCATCGACCATGTTGCGAGCAACCACGCGGCCCACCAGGTAGTCCTCGGGCACGCTGATGAACTGCGTCTCGCTCTGTTCGATCTGGCGCACGTGGCGCGCCGTGATGCGTTTGTCCTTCTCGACGATGACGTTGCCGTTCTTGTCGGTGATGTCGAAACGGGCGACTTCACCGCGCAGGCGGTCGGCGACGAATTCGAGCTGCGCGCCCGAGTCCATCAGGCGGAAGTTGTCGAACACGAAGAAGTTCGCGAGGATCGATTCCGGGTTCAGGCCGATGGCCTTCAGCAGGATCGTCACCGGCATCTTGCGGCGGCGGTCCACGCGGAAGTACAGGATGTCCTTCGGGTCGAACTCGAAGTCGAGCCACGAGCCGCGGTACGGAATGATCCGCGCCGAGAACAGCAGCTTGCCCGACGAGTGCGTCTTGCCCTTGTCGTGCTCGAAGAACACGCCCGGCGAACGGTGCAGCTGAGACACGATCACGCGCTCGGTGCCGTTGACGATGAAGGAGCCGTAGTCGGTCATCAGGGGCACTTCGCCCATGTAGACCTCTTGTTCCTTGATTTCCTTGACCGTCTTCGCCTGCGGCGACTCGCGGTCATAGATGATCATCTGCAACTTGGCGCGCACGGCAGCGGCGTAGGTCAGGCCACGCTGCTGGCACTCCCGCGTGTCGAACGCGGGCTTCGCCATGTTGAACTCGATGAACTTCATCTCGACAAACCCGTTGTGCGACACGATCGGGAACGCGGAGAGGAAGGCAGCCTGGAGGCCCTCGGGTTTTCGCTTTTGAGGCGGTACGTCCTTCTGCAGGAAGGCAACGTACGACTCCTTCTGCATCGTCAGCAGGTAAGGAACGTTGAGGACACTCTCACGCTTGCCGAAGCTCTTGCGGATACGCTTGCGCTCGGTGTAGCTGTACGGGGTTGTTTGCTGCGCCATAGGTGATTTCTCACTCCATCTCAGGCAGCGCGGCCGGGCCCAGGCCTTCGCTACCGTCGGCGACTGTCATTCGAACGTTGCGTTCGAAGTCTGGTGGTTGGCCACTACCAACCGCTGGCGGACAACCTCGGCGTTGCACCGAGGCCCGACCAAACCCGGTTCTTTGCAGTCGGATCAAAGAACACTTGGAAGAACCCGACATTGTCGATGGGGGCTCTTCCAGGTGCTCTCGGGAAGCGGGATAACCCCACCACCCGAAGAAACCCACCTGTTCGACACCGCGAATGCACGCGGCTTGAAACGCAAAAGGCTGGTCCGAAAACCAGCCCCGCGCGGAGGGCCGAAAAGCCGCCGGAGCGGCCTTCGGTCCAGCCGAATTACTTGACTTCGGCCTTGGCGCCGGCTTCGACCAGCTTCTTGACAGCGGCTTCGGCGTCGGCCTTGGGCACAGCTTCCTTGACGGGCTTCGGAGCGCCGTCCACCAGGTCCTTGGCTTCCTTCAGGCCCAAGCCCGTCAGTTCGCGCACGGCCTTGATGACCGACACCTTGTTGGCGCCGGCTTCGAGCAGCATCACGTTGAATTCGGTCTTCTCTTCAGCGGCCGGGGCAGCGGCACCACCGCCAGCCGACGGAGCGGCGACAGCAGCGGCCGACACGCCGAACTTCTCTTCGATGGCCTTGACCAGGTCGTTGAGTTCGAGAACGGTCATGGAGTCCAGCGAGGACAGGAAAGCGTCTTTATCGAATGCCATTTTGGGTTCCTAGATACAGATAAGAGGTTGGAATGTCGTCGTCAGATCAGGCGGCAGCTTCGGCCGCGGGCGCTTCTTCAGCACCGGCGGCGGGGCCACCCTTGGCTGCGGCCACCGCGCCAACAACGCGTGCGAAACGCGCGATGGGCGACTGCAGCAGGCCGGCGATCTGGGTCAGCAGCACTTCGCGCGAAGGGATCGATGCCAGCGCTTTCACGCCGTCGGCATTCAATGCCTTGCCGCCGAAGGCGCCAGCCTTGACGATCAGCTTGTCATTGCTCTTGGCAAAGTCAGAGATGACTTTGGCCGCGGCAATGGCGTCTTCCGAAAAACCATAGATCAGCGGGCCGACCATGCTTTCCGAGGCCACTTCGAACGGCGTGCCGGCGACGGCACGGCGAGCCAGGGTGTTCTTCAAAACATGAAGGTACACGCCCTTTTCGCGAGCCTGCTTGCGCAGGTCGTTCAGGTGAGCCACGGTGAGGCCACGGTATTCAGCCAGCGCCAACGTCTGCGAGCGAGCCGCCTGGGCCGCCACATCCGTCACCACGGTTGCTTTCTCGTTGCGATTGAGACTCAAGGTCTACTCCTCACACTACGTGCCGTTTGCGAAACCTTCCCTTGAGAAGGCGCCACGCCCGGCACACCACGATTTCAGCGACCTCTGTCCAGGAACCAAAATTCCTTGCAGCGGGACCGCCATCTGCGCGGGCTTCGGATGTCGGCTTGCGCCTCGTCCTCGATTAAGCGGTTCGTCCCCGAGAGGAGAGCCGCACCTGCGGTCTTGGATGACCTGAGACGACTTGCGCCGCCTCAGCCCACCAAACTCATCAGGTCCGCGCCAGACTCGCGCGAACCCTCATCTTTCTCAGGCCGCGGCGGCCGCGGCGTTGATCGACGCCACGTCGACGCGGGCGCCGACGCCCATCGTGGACGAGATCGCGACCTTGCGCAGGTACACGCCCTTGCTGGTCGCCGGCTTGGCCTTGTTCAGGGCCTCGATCAGCGCGCGCAGGTTGCCCACCAGCTTGTCGTTGTCGAACGAGCGGCGGCCGATCGTGCCGTGCACGATGCCGGCCTTGTCCACGCGGAACTGCACCTGACCGGCCTTGGCGTTGCGCACGGCCTGGGCGACGTCGGGCGTCACGGTGCCGACCTTCGGGTTCGGCATCAGGCCGCGCGGGCCCAGGATCTGGCCCAGCGTACCGACGATGCGCATCGTGTCGGGCGAAGCGATCACCACGTCGAAGTCCATCTTGCCGGCCTTGACCTGTTCGGCCAGATCGTCCATGCCGACGATGTCGGCACCGGCGGCACGGGCTTCTTCAGCCTTGGCACCTTGCGCGAACACGGCAACACGCTTGGTCTTGCCAGTGCCATTGGGCAGCACGACGGCGCCACGCACGACCTGGTCCGACTTCTTGGCGTCGATGCCCAGCTGCACGGCCACGTCGATCGACTCGTCGAACTTGGCGGTGGCCAGTTCTTTCACGAGGGCGATGGCGTTGTCCAGCGGGTACAGCTTGGTCGTTTCGACCTTGCCCACGAGGGCTTTTTGTTTCTTGGTCAGCTTGGCCATGATGTCAAACCTCCGCGTTGACGCCCATCGAGCGGGCGGTGCCGGCGATGGTGCGAACCGCTGCGTCCATGTCGGCGGCGGTCAGGTCCTTGATCTTGATCTTGGCGATCTCTTCGAGCTGGGCGCGCGTGATCTTGCCGACCTTCTCGACGTGCGGCTTGCTGGAGCCCTTGTCGAGCTTGATCGCCTTCTTGATCAGCACGGTCGCCGGGGGCGACTTCAGAACGAAGGTGAACGACTTGTCTGCAAACGCGGTGATCACCACCGGCAGCATCAGACCAGGCTCCATGCCCTGCGTCTGGGCGTTGAACGCCTTGCAGAATTCCATGATGTTCAGTCCGCGCTGACCCAGCGCCGGACCGACCGGGGGCGACGGGTTCGCCTTGCCCGCCGGGATTTGCAGCTTGATGAAGCCGACAATCTTCTTGGCCATAACTTTCTCCTGAAGAGGTCACAACGCTTGCGCGCTCAACCCCTGAGTACCAACGCCAAGGACTGGTTACCTTGGCTCCTCGAACCGGTGTCTCGTCACCGGCAGCAACGGGTGAGGTTCGCGCCGGGCGTCGCCGCCCGTTGCCGGCCCTCACCGGGCCTGTGATTCATTCAGTTCGTCAGACTTTCTCGACCTGCGAGAAGTCGAGCTCGACCGGCGTGGCGCGGCCGAAGATCGTGACCGAGACGCGCACCTTCGACTTGTCGTAGTTGACGTCTTCGATGGCGCCGTTGAAGTCCGTGAACGGACCTTCCTTGACGCGCACCAGCTCGCCCACCGACCACTCGACCTTGGGCCGGGGCTTTTCGACGCCCTCCTGCATCTGGGTGACGATCTTCATCACCTCATGCTCGGAGATCGGCGAGGGGCGGTTCTTGGCGCCGCCCACGAAGCTCGTGACCTTGCTTGTGTGCTTCACCAGGTGCCAGGTGTCGTCGTCCATCTCCATCTCGACGAACACATAACCCGGGAAGAAGCGGCGCTCGGTCACGGCTTTCTTGCCGTTCTTGAGCTCGACGACTTCTTCCATCGGCACCAGGATGCGCCCGAACTTGGCCTGCATGCCCGAACGGTCGATGCGCTCGCGCAGGTTGCGCTCGACCGCCTTTTCCATGCCCGAATAGGCATGGACCACGTACCAACGTTTGTTGGACGGAACCGGCGCGGCGGCCTCGCCGCCTGCGCCGTCATTCGTCGCGATGTTGTCGCTCATGCCGTGCTCCTCAACGCTTCCAACCCAGGACCAGATCGAACAAGACCCATTCGAGCGTCTTGTCGGTGATCCACAGGAACAAGGCCATCACGACCACGAAGGCAAAGACGTACCCCGTCATTTGCATCGCTTCTTTGCGCGACGGCCACACGACCTTGCGCACTTCACGGGTCGAATCGCGGCCGAAAGCGATCAACTGCTTGCCGGACTCGGACACCAGGAAGACACCCACCGCCGCCGCCAGCAACACCAGCAGCGCGACCACGCGCAACCACAGGTCTTGCTTGCCCAGCACATAGAACGCTGCCACAGCCGCCACGACCAGCACGCCGGCCGCGGCGAGCTTCGCCTTGTCAGCCCCCGTGGAGACGGTTTCGACTTGAGGAGTGGACATTTCGTTTGCTTTTCAAAGACTTCGCAGCACGTCGCCGCATCAGGCACACCACAGAAAGCGGCGCATCTCTTAGCAGCAAAGCCCGCCGCGACTTTCATCGCTGTGCGGGCTGCTTCGGGGACCTGCCAGACCAGCCGACTACCGGGGTTTGGCAGGGGCAGTAGGAATCGAACCTACAACCTCTGGTTTTGGAGACCAGCGCTCTGCCAATTGAGCTATACCCCTGTGGTCATTTCAACTTACTCGAGGATCTTGGCGACGACGCCGGCGCCGACGGTGCGGCCACCTTCACGGATGGCGAAGCGCAGGCCTTCTTCCATGGCGATCGGGGCGATCAGCTTGACGGTGATGCTGACGTTGTCGCCGGGCATGACCATTTCCTTGTCCTTCGGCAGCTCGACCGCACCGGTCACGTCCGTCGTGCGGAAGTAGAACTGGGGGCGGTAGTTGTTGAAGAACGGGGTGTGGCGGCCGCCTTCTTCCTTGCTCAGCACGTACACCTCAGCCGTGAAGTGGGTGTGGGGCTTGATGGAGCCGGGCTTGCACAGCACTTGGCCGCGCTCGACGTCTTCACGCTTGGTGCCGCGCAGCAGGATGCCGACGTTGTCGCCTGCTTGACCTTGGTCGAGCAGCTTGCGGAACATTTCGACGCCGGTGCAGGTGGTCTTTTGCGTGGCACGGATGCCGACGATTTCGATTTCTTCGCCGACCTTGACGATGCCGCGCTCGATCCGGCCGGTCACGACGGTGCCGCGGCCCGAGATGGAGAACACGTCTTCGACGGGCATCAGGAAGGCGCCGTCCACCGCGCGCTCGGGCGTGGGGATGTAGCTGTCCAGGGCTTCGGCGAGCTTGAGGATCGCGCCTTCGCCGAGTTCGCCCTTGTCGCCTTCCATGGCGAGCTTGGCCGAGCCCTTGACGATGGGGGTGTCGTCGCCGGGGAAGTCGTACTTGCTGAGGAGCTCACGCACTTCCATTTCGACGAGCTCGAGCAGCTCGGCGTCGTCCACCATGTCGCACTTGTTCAGGAAGACGATGATGTAGGGCACGCCGACCTGGCGGGCCAGCAGGATGTGCTCACGGGTCTGGGGCATCGGGCCGTCGGCGGCCGAGCACACCAGGATGGCGCCGTCCATCTGGGCGGCACCGGTGATCATGTTCTTGACGTAGTCGGCGTGGCCAGGGCAGTCCACGTGGGCGTAGTGGCGGTTGGCCGTCTCGTATTCGACGTGCGCGGTGTTGATCGTGATGCCGCGGGCCTTTTCTTCGGGCGCTGCGTCGATCTGGTCGTAGGCCTTGGCCTCGCCGCCGAACTTCGTCGCCAGCACCGTCGTGATCGCCGCCGTCAGCGTCGTCTTGCCGTGGTCCACGTGACCAATCGTCCCCACGTTCACGTGCGGCTTGGTCCGTTCAAATTTGCCTTTTGCCATTTTTCGCGCTCCTAGCGATCGAGATTGACAGTGCAGTACAACTTGGTGCCCATAGCGCGGATCGAACGCGCGACCTCTCCCTTACCAAGGGAGTGCTCTACCACTGAGCCATATGGGCCAACCATTCTGGGTGCCGGATCGACACAGGCTTGGCGGCCGTTCAACACACCAACAACCATGCCTCTGGCGACCGACGCCATGGAGCGGGAGACGGGAATCGAACCCGCGTCATCAGCTTGGAAGGCTGGGGTTCTACCATTGAACTACTCCCGCCCGGGAGCCCCTTCGGCCCGCATCACCACGTGACACGCAACCTCCGGGAACACAACAAACCGCTCAAAAAAGTTTCGCTTGGTGGAGGAGGCTGGATTCGAACCAGCGTAGGCGTAAGCCAACAGATTTACAGTCTGCCCCCTTTAGCCACTCGGGCACCCCTCCGAAGCGAACTCGGGAGTATACAACACAGAAGCCGGGTGGCAATGACGGCGCTGTTCGAGCGATGTCCCGGCTCGCCACCGTCGAATAATCCGCCGCACCCAACCCGTCGAGGCCCCTGATGAAGAAGCTGCTTTCCACTTGCCTGCTGCTTGCCGTTCCGCTGCTGGGGAATGCCCAAACGCCCGACGGCGTGGGGGTGCGGCCCTTCCTCAACCTGGGGTTGACCGGCGGCGGCGATGCCTTTGATCGATTCCTGTACTCGGACGGCACGACGAAAAGCGTCAAGGCCGGCGCGCTGATCCACTTCGCGTTCGGGCTGGACCTGAACTTCGGCGGACCGTTCTCGGCGCAGGTCAACCTGGGCTACCACACCGACCACGCGAGCGGCAGCGACGGCAAATTCACGTTCGAGCGCTACCCCGTCGAGGTGCTGGGCATGTGGCGACTGAACGAGCAGGTGCGCCTGGGTGGCGGCTTGCGCTGGGCCCAGCGCGCCGAGATCGACAGCCGGGGCAGCCTGGGCGGCCGCAACGCCGAGTTCAAAAGCTCGACCGGCCTCGTGCTGGAGGGCGAGTACTTCATCAAGCCCAACCTCGGCCTGAAGCTGCGCTACGTGAACGAGAAGTACACAGACAAGGCGGCCCCGAACCGCGAGTTCAGCGGCAACCACCTCGGCGGCTTCGCCACGCTGTATTTCCGCTGAGCCGCGGCCGCCGCGCGGCGCTCAGGCGGCCCAGTCGATGGGCTGGCCGTGGGCTGTCAGAAAACGGTTCGCCGCGCCGAAGTGGCCGCAACCGATGAAGGGCACCGGCGGGCGCCGCGCCGACAAGGGGGACGGGTGATTCGCGCACAGCACCAGGTGCGGTGCGCCGGGCGGCGTCACCGACTCGATCAGGGGCGCGAAGCGCTGCGCGTGCGCGCCCCACAGCAGGTACACACAAGGCGCCGCGCGCGACGCCACGGCGCGTACCAGCGCTTCGGTCAGGGATTCCCAGCCGCGTTTGGCGTGGCTCGCCGCCTGGCCGTCCTCGACCGTGAGGCTGGTGTTCAACAGCAGCACGCCCTGCTCGGCCCACGGGGTCAGGTCGCCAGTGGCGGGCGCCGCGCCCAGGTCACGCAGCAGCTCGGCAAAGATGTTGCGCAGGCTCGGCGGCAGCCGCGTGCCGGCCGGCACCGAGAACGCCAGGCCATGTGCCTGGCCGGGACCGTGGTACGGGTCTTGGCCCAGGATCACGACCCGCACCTGCGCGAGCGGCGTCAGGTCGAGCGCGCGCAGCACCTCGGCCGGGTACACCGTCGCGCCGGCGGCCACGCGGCCCTCCACGAAGTCGATCAGCGCCCGGCCCACCGGCGAGGCGAGCCAGCCGTCGACCACCGCCCGCCAATCGGCCGGCAGGCGATCGAACTGCTTGGGCAACGGCTCGCGCAGCGACACCGTCAACGAAACAGGTCCGCCAGGGCCGCGCCGGGGTCGGCCGCGCGCATGAAGGCCTCGCCCACGAGGAAGGCGTGCACGTTCGCGTCGCGCATGCGCTTCACGTCGGCCGCACCGAGGATGCCGCTCTCGGTGACCAGCAGGCGGTCGGCGGGCACGTTCGGCAGCAGGCCGAGCGTGGTGTCGAGCGTGACCTCGAAGCTGCGCAGGTTGCGGTTGTTGATGCCGACCAGCGGCGTCTTCAGGCGCAGCGCGCGGTCGAGTTCGCGGCCATCGTGCACTTCCACCAGCACGGCCATGCCCAGCGCGTGCGCTTGCGCTTCGAGTTCGGCCATCTGGCCATCGTCGAGGCAGGCGGCGATCAGCAGGATGCAGTCGGCGCCCATCGCGCGGGCCTCGTCCACCTGGTAGGCATCGACCATGAAGTCTTTGCGCAGGATGGGCAGCGCGCAGGCTGCGCGGGCTTGCTCCAGGTACGCGGTGCCGCCCTGGAAGAACTGCGCATCGGTCAACACGCTCAGGCAGGCCGCGCCGTGGCGTTCGTAGCTCGCGGCGATTTCGGCCGGCACGAAGTGCTCGCGCAGCACGCCCTTGCTGGGGCTGGCCTTCTTCACCTCGGCGATGACGGCGGCCTGCTTCGCGGTGATCTTGGCGCGCAGGGCGCCGACGAAGTCGCGCGTGTCTTTGCGGCCTTCGGCGTCGCGCCGCACCGAAGCGGCGTCACGAAGCTTCTTCGCCGCCGCCACTTCTTCGTGCTTGACCGCAACGATCTTGTTCAGGATGTCGCTCATGACTGCCCCTCGTCCGATGAGTGCATCGCCCGAGCCCCCAGGGGGATGCGGGCCGGCTTGGGAGCGGCCCGGCGCTCGGCCCGCTTCATGCTGCAACCTTCTGCGTGGTGGCGACGAACTGCTCCAGCTTCGCGCTGGCCTTGCCCGATGCAATCGACTCGCGCGCCTGGCCCACGCCCTCGGCCACCGAAGCCGCAACGCCCGCGCAATACAGCGCCGCACCTGCATTCAGCGTGACGATGTCGCGCACCGGGCCGGCTTCGTTGGCGAAGGCCTGGCGGATCGTCGCCAGCGACGCGGCCTTGTCGGCCACGGCCAGTTCGCTCGTCTCGCAGGTCGCCATGCCGAAGTCGCGCGGGTGGATCGCGTACTCGCGCACCTGGCCACCACTCAACTCGCCGACCAAGGTTTCGCCGGCCAGCGTGATCTCGTCCAGCCCGTCGCAGCCGTGCACGACCATCACCCGCTGCGAACCCAGGCGCTGCAGCACCCGCACCTGGATGCCGACCAGGTCTTTGTGGAACACGCCGAGCAACTGGTTGGGTGCGCCGGCCGGGTTGGTCAGCGGCCCGAGGATGTTGAACAGCGTGCGCACGCCCAGCTCTTTGCGCACCGGCGCGGCGTGCTTCATCGACGCGTGGTGGTTGGGCGCGAACATGAAGCCGACGCCGGTCTCGCCGAGGCATTGCGCGACCTGATCGGGCGTGAGGTCGATGCGCGCGCCCATGGCTTCGAGCACGTCCGCACTGCCCGAGCTGGACGACACGCTGCGCCCGCCGTGCTTGGCAACGCGCGCGCCGGCGGCCGCGGCGACGAACATCGCCGCCGTCGAGATGTTGAAGGTGTGGGCGCCATCGCCGCCGGTGCCGCACAAATCGACGAGGTGCGTCTTGTCGGCCAGCGGCACGGGCGTGGCGAACTCGCGCATCACCTGCGCGGCGGCCGCGATTTCGCCGATGGTTTCTTTCTTGACGCGCAGGCCGATGGCCAGCGCCGCGATCATCACCGGCGACATCTGGCCGGTCATGATCCGGCGCATCAGCGCCAGCATCTCGTCGTGGAAGATTTCACGGTGCTCGATGACGCGGGTCAGCGCCTCGGTGTCGGTGATCGACATGGGATCGCTCCTCAAGGCTTCAGGTCGAGAAAGTTCTTCAGCATCGCGTGCCCGTGCTCGGTCAGGATCGACTCGGGATGGAACTGCACGCCTTCGAGCGGTGTCTTCGTGCCCGCGAGTTCGCGGTGGCGCACGCCCATGATCTCGCCGTCTTGCGAGGTGGACGTGACCTCCAGCACCTCGGGCCGCGTCTCTTGTTCGATGACCAGCGAGTGGTAGCGGATCACCGTGAAGTGCTTGGGCAGGCCGGTGTAGACGCCCTTGCCATCGGTGGTGATGACGTCCGTCTTGCCGTGCATCTGCTTCTTGGCGCGGATGATGCGTCCGCCCAGCGCCGCGCCAATCGCCTGGTGCCCCAGGCACACGCCGAGGATGGGCAGCTTGCCGATGAAGTGCTGCAGGGCCGGCACGCAGATGCCGGCTTCGGCCGGCGAGCAGGGGCCCGGCGACAGCACCAGCTTGTCGGGCCGCAACCCGCTGATGCCTTCGAGCGTGATCTCGTCGTTGCGCACCACGCGCACGTCTTCGCCCAGCTCGGCGAAGTACTGCACCAAGTTGAAGGTGAAGCTGTCGTAGTTGTCGATCATGAGGAGCATTTAGAAGCCCTCCTCGACGAGTTCAGCGGCGCGCAAGAGCGCCCGCGCCTTGGCCTCGGTCTCTTTCCACTCCAGCTCGGGCACCGAGTCGGCCACGACGCCGGCCGCGGCCTGCACGTAGAGCGTGCCGTCCTTGACGATGCCCGTGCGGATCGCAATCGCCACATCCATGTCGCCGGCAAAGCTCAGGTAGCCGCAGGCCCCACCGTAGATGCCGCGCTTGACGGGCTCCAGCTCGTCGATGATTTCCATCGCCCGCACCTTGGGCGCGCCGGTCAGCGTGCCGGCCGGGAAGGTGGCCTTGAGTACATCAAGGCTGGTCATGCCGTCTTTCAGCAGACCCTCGACGTTGCTCACGATGTGCATCACGTGCGAGTAGCGCTCGATGACGAACGCGTCGGTGACCTTCACGCTGCCGGTCTTGGCGATGCGGCCGATGTCATTGCGCGCCAGGTCGATCAGCATCACGTGCTCGGCGCGCTCTTTCGGGTCGGCGCTGAGTTCGGCTTCGAGGGCTTTGTCTTGCTCGGGCGTGGCGCCACGCGGGCGGGTGCCGGCCAGCGGGCGGATCGTCACCTTCTCGCCCTCGGGCGTGCGCTCTTGCCGCACCAAAATTTCGGGCGACGCGCCGACGATCTGGAAGTCGCCGAGGTCGTAGAAGTACATGTACGGCGACGGGTTCAGCGAACGCAGCGCGCGGTACAAGCTGAGCGGCGACGCGTCGAAGCGCTTCTTCAGCCGCTGGCCGACCTGCACCTGCATCATGTCGCCGGCCGCGATGTATTCCTTTGCGCGCAGCACGGCGGCGATGTAGTCGTCTTTGGCGAACTCGCGTTCGACCGGCTGCGGCGTGCTCTTCTTGACGCTCGGCGCGGTGACGCTCGACTGCAGCTTGGCGGTCAGGTCTTGCAGGCGCTGCTGGGCGCGGGCATAGGCGCCGGGCTGCGTCGGGTCGGCATAGACGATCAGGTAGAGCCGGCCCGAGAGGTTGTCGATCACCGCCAGCTCTTCGCACTGCAAGAGCAACACGTCGGGCACGTCGATGCCCCCGGGCATCTGCGTCTTGGCGAGCTTGGGCTCGATGTAGCGCACCGCGTCGTAGCCGAAGTAGCCGGCCAGCCCGCCGCAAAAGCGCGGCAGGCCCGCGCGCAACGCGACCTTGAAGCGCTTCTGGTAGTCGGCGATGAAATCGAGCGGGTTGCCCTCGTGCGTTTCGACCACCTGGTCGTCGGTCACGACCTCGGTGCGAAAGCCGCTGGAGCGCAGCAGCGTGCGCGCCGGCAGGCCGATGAACGAGTAGCGCCCGAAGCGCTCGCCGCCGACAACGGATTCGAGCAAGAAGCTGCGCGGCCCGGCGGCGAGCTTGAGGTACAGCGAGAGCGGGGTTTCGAGGTCGGCGAAGGCCTCGGCGGTCAGCGGGATGCGGTTGAAACCCTGCTGCGCCAGGTCGTTGAACTCTTGTTCGGTGATCACGTTCGGGGGCCCTCCACGGCCCGGCAGGCCGCTCAAGGGGCCCGCGTCAGATGAGATGTCGCGCGGTGGGCCGCAGGTGCTGCGGCCGGTGGAGCCAGCGGCGGCGGGCCGATGCATCAGCCCCGCGCCAGCGGCAAACAGTCAGCGCCAACGACGCCAGGGCCAGGCTCCCCGGTCGTGCGACCCCTTGATTTGTTTGCGCGCCACGAACATCCGGGCAGTCTAGCAGCCGTGCCCGGTGCGCCCGCCTCGCCGGGCGGGCGTGACTTCCTGACGCGGGCTGCGGGTTTCCCCGGGGGGCCCTCTGTCGCAGACGGGAACTGCGGCGTACCATCGCCGCCGTTCTGCCGTGAAGGAGTCCGCCATGCGCCGCCTGTTGTTGTCTGCCCTGCTCGCCTGTGCGGCGGGCCTTGCCACCTTGCCCGTCTACGCCCAGCCGGTGGAGGTGGGCGGCGTGAAGTACGAGCCGACCGTCACCGTGGGCAACGCCCGCCTCGTGCTCAACGGGGCCGGCGTTCGCTACAAGGCGATCTTCAAGGTCTACACCGCTGGCCTGTACCTGAATGCCAAGGCGGCGACGCCCGAGGCGGTGCTCGCCAACACCGGGCCGCGGCGCATCCACGTGGTGATGCTGCGCACGATCGACGCGGGCGAACTCGGCAAGCTCTTCACGCGCGGCATGGAAGACAACGCCACGCGCGACGAGTTCTACAAGTCGGTGGGCGGCATCATGAAGATGAGCGACGTGTTCTCGGCCAAGAAGAAGCTGGTGCCCGGCGAGCACTTCAGCGTCGATTGGACGCCCGGCGTGGGCACCACCATCCTCGTCAACGGCAAGCCGGCCAGCGAGCCGATCAAGGAGCCCGAGTTCTTCGCCGGCCTGCTGAAGATCTGGCTCGGCAAGTCGCCGGCCGATTCGCAGCTGAAAGAGGCCCTGCTGGGCAAGCAGCCGACCGCCACCTCGGGCAACGACGACCCGCACAAGTTCTGAGCGCCAGGGGGCGGTCGCCGTTCAGGCGGTGATCTGGTCCAGCCGGTCGAGCAGGCCGTCGCAATCGACGCCGCCCACCGGCTCGCCGTGGTTATAGCCATAGGTCACTAGCAGCACCGGGCAACCCGCCGCACGTGCGGCCCGCGCGTCGTTGCTGCTGTCACCGACCATCAGCGTCTGCGCCGCGGAGGTGCCCAGCGCCTCGCAGGTCTTGCGCAGCGGCAACGGGTCGGGTTTCTTGCGCTCGAAGGCATCGCCGCCGAAGGTGACATCAAAGAAGCCGGCAAGGCCCTTCTTGGCCAGCAGGTCGGTGGCGAAGGCGCCCGGCTTGTTGGTCAGGCACGCGAGCCGCCAGCCGCGCGCGCGCATCGCCTGCAGGCCCTCGACCACCCCCGCGAAGACCTCGGCATGCTGGCCGTTGCAGCGCTGGTAGTGGTGCTGGTAGCGCGCCCAGGCCGCCTCGTAGGCATCGCTGGGCGCGCCGACGTGCGCCAGCGTGCTGCGGATCAGGTGCTCGGAGCCTTTGCCGATGGTGTGCTCGATGAAGCCCCGGTCCACGCGCGGCAGGCCGAGGTCGTGCAGGGCGCCGTTGAGCGCGACGTCGAAGTCGCCGAGCGTGTCCACCATCGTGCCGTCGAGATCGACGATGGCGGCGCGGATCGGGGCGAGGGTGGCGGCAAAGGTCGTGGCAGTCATCAGGACGGGTGGCGTGGCGCTCAGCGCAAAGCCTGCGCGTGGTGCCGCAGGTGGTCGGCGACGACGCTGGCGATGAAGTAGTAGCCGTGGTCGTAGCCGGCGTGCCGGCGCAGCGTGAGCGGCTGGCCCGCGCTGCGGCAGGCGGCTTCGAGCAGGTCGGGGCGCAATTGCAGGTCGAGAAATTTGTCGGCCTCGCCCTGGTCGATCAGCAAGGCTGGGGCCTGGGCGCCCGAGGCGATCAAGGCCACGGCGTCGTACCGCGCCCAGGCCGTGCGGTCGTCGCCGAGGTAGCGCGCGAACGCCTTCTCGCCCCAGGGCACCTGGGCCGGCGCGCAGATCGGCGCGATGGCCGACACGCTGCGCCAGCGGCCCGGGTGCCGCAGCGCCAGCGTCAAGGCGCCGTGCCCGCCCATCGAGTGGCCGAAGAGGCCGGCGCGGTCGGCCCGCGCGGCGAAGTGCTGCGCCACGAACGCGGGCAGTTCGTCGGCCACCCAGCTTTCCATGCGAAAGCGGGTGGACCAGGGCGCCTCGGTCGCGTCGAGGTAGAAGCCGGCGCCTTCGCCGAACTCCCAGTCGCCGGTCGCGCCGTCGAGGCCGGTGGCACGCGGGCTGGTGTCGGGCGTGACGAGCATCAGGCCCAGCTCGGCCGCCACGCGCTGCGCGCCGGCCTTGATGGCGAAGGTCTCTTCGTTGCAGGTGAGGCCGGCCAGATAGGTCAGCACCGGCACTTGGCCGTGTGCGGCTTGCGGGGGACGGTAGACACCGAAGCGCATCGGCGTGCCGGTGGCCGACGACGCGTGCTCGTAGAAGCCCTGCACGCCGCCGAAGCAGGCGTGCTCACTCAGCGTCTTGATCGCCAACGACACGGCCATCAGTAGATGACCACCGAGCGGATCGACTCGCCGCGCTTCATCAGGTCGAAGCCTTCGTTGATGTCTTCGAGCTTCAGGCGGTGCGTGATCAGCTCGTCGATGCGGATCTTGCCGTCCATGTACCAATCGACGATCTTGGGCACGTCGGTGCGGCCGCGCGCGCCGCCGAAGGCCGAGCCCTTCCATTGCCGGCCGGTCACGAGCTGGAAGGGCCGCGTGCTGATCTCGGCGCCGGCCTCGGCCACGCCGATGATGATGCTCTGGCCCCAGCCCTTGTGGCAGCACTCGAGCGCCTGGCGCATCGTGGTGGTGTTGCCGATGCACTCGAAGCTGTAGTCGGCGCCGCCGTCGGTGAGCTGCACGATGGCGTCCACCACGTTCGGCACGTCTTTCGGGTTGATGAAGTGCGTCATGCCGAACTGCCGCGCCATCGCCTCGCGCCCGGGGTTGAGGTCGATGCCGATGATCTTGTCGGCACCGACCATCTTCGCGCCCTGGATCACGTTGAGCCCGATGCCGCCCAGCCCGAACACGACCACGTTCGCGCCGGCCTCGACCTTGGCCGTGAAGATCACCGCACCGACGCCGGTGGTGACGCCGCAGCCGATGTAGCAGACCACGTCGAAGGGCGCGTCGGGGCGGATCTTCGCCAGCGCGATCTCGGGCGCGACGATGTGGTTGGCGAAGGTGGACGTGCCCATGTAGTGCAGCAGCTTCTCGCCGTTGAGCGAAAAGCGGCTGGTGCCGTCGGGCATCAGCCCCTTGCCCTGCGTGCCGCGGATCTGCTGGCACAGGTTGGTCTTGCGCGAGAGGCAGAACTTGCACTGCCGGCACTCGGGCGTGTACAGCGGGATCACGTGGTCGCCGGGCTTGAGCGTGGTGACGCCGGGGCCGACGTCCACCACGACGCCCGCGCCCTCGTGGCCCAGGATGGCCGGAAACAGCCCTTCCGGGTCGGCGCCCGAGAGCGTGTAGTAGTCGGTGTGGCAGATGCCGGTGGCCTTGATTTCGACCAGCACCTCGCCGGCGCGCGGGCCTTCGAGGTCCACGGTTTCGATGGTCAGCGGGGCACCGGCCTTCCAGGCGACGGCTGCGCGGGTTTTCATCGGGGGGCTCCTTGCGGCGGCGTGGGTGGGCGCGTGCTGCGCCCAAGGGGCCGCCAGTTTAGGGGCCGTCGATGCGCGCAACGGGGTCACCCGCCGCGCGCATCCCCCATCGTCAACGCCGGCGCTTCATTCCAGCCGCAGCACCCGCTGCAAGGGCACGAACTTGAAGTTGGTGTTCTCGCGCGCTTCGCCGTCGGCGTCGAGCGCCTCGGGCGTGTTCTCGCCGTCGTGCACGACCAGCAGGCCCTGCGGGAACAGCGGGCCGAGCGCACGCGGCGTGAGCGCGGCGCCATCGGAATGCTCGGCGCCGTCGATCGCCGCGCCCTCGCCGACGCGGAAGCCGCCCACCACCCGGTGCTGGCGGCCCATGTCGTAGACGACGAAGGTGCTGTCGCCCTGGCTGGACGCGAACAGGTACGAGCCGCCCGCCGTGTGCAGGATGGTCAGGCCTTCGGCGTCGGCGCTCAGGTGCTTGCCGGCGGACTTGCGATCGCGCGGCCGGGTGCTGTAGTCGCAGGCGTACTCTTCTTCGCTCGGGTCGTAGACGCGCTGGTAGGGCACGCCGTAGGTGCGCACGCGGTCGATCAGCTGCGGCCGCGTCGGGTCGCTGAGCGCGATGCGCCAGATGCCGACCTGCTCTTGCGCGGCGTACAGCGCGCCGCTGCGGGTGTCGAACACCATGCCTTCGACCTGCGGCTGCACGCCGTCCTCGTCCTGGCAGGGCGTCCAGCTCGCACCGCGCGGCAGCGCGAAGCTCGCCGGCAGGGCCAGGCCCTGGCGCTGGCGGTAGCTCACCGTGCCCCGGCCGGTGTCGAACAGGTCCAGCACCGACAGGCGCGTGCGCTCGCGCTGGCTCACCGCCGCCATCGCGCCGCCGCCGGGCGTGGCCATGACGGCCAGACCGTAGGCGGTGGCCTGGGCGTTCACCTCGGTGGTGTTGCGGCTGAACACCCAGGGCACGGCGGTGTCGGTGACGTCGCGCAGCGGCGGCCGGTCGGTGTAGCCGTACTGGGGGTCGATGCGGTACAGGCGCAGCGTGTCGCGGCCGCGGTCGGTCACCACCGCCAGGTCGATCAGCTCGCCGGCGAGGCGGAAGCCTTCGACGATGTCCACGTTGTTGAAGCGGCCCGGCGCATCGCCCGCACGCGGCGGCGTCGGCGCGGCGATGCGCTGCAGCGTGCGCCCGTCGAGGCCGAAGACCGCAAGGCCGCCTTCCTTCAGCGTGCCCAGCACCAGGCTGCGCGCCGGGTTGCCGGGGTGCACCCAGATCGCCGGGTCGTCGGCGTTGGCGCGCCCACCGGCGTCGTCGTCGAAGAAGGCCGCCGTCTCGTGCGAGGCGGTGGCCACGGAGCGGATCTCGGGGGCGGCCTGGGCCGGCAGGCTGACCAGCGCCACGGCAGCGGCGCCCAGCAGGGCACGAAGGGACAACAGACGCATGGGACGTTCTCGCTCAGGGGGATCGACCGGCAGGTTCGCCGGGGCCGGGCGCGAGTCTGCGAAGCCCCGGTGACCTGCGCATGAATGCCCACCCCGGCGGTGGGGGCATGGGGCCGGCCCTCCCGGCGCGGCCCTCAGCCCAGGCGCAGCGTGCAGCCGTCGCCGGCCTGCTCGCGCCACACGCGCACGCGGGCCAGGCCGGGCACGTGGGGCTGCAGCTGCTCGGCGATGAAGCGGCACAGGCCTTCGAGCGTCGGGAAGGCGAGGCCCGGCACTTCGTCGAGCAGGTGGTGGTCCAGCCGGTCGCGCACGCCTTCGATGGCGCGGCGCAGGTGGGCCACGTCGATCACCATGCCGCTCTGCGGCGAGGGCTCACCCACCACGGCGATCTCGGCCTGGTAGGTGTGGCCGTGCACGCGCCGGCTGGATTCGGTCTCGATCTCGCGTTCGAGCGTGTGAGCCGCTTCGAAGAAGAAGCGCTGGGTGACTTCGTAAGAGCTCATCGGGAAAGGGCTATCGGATGCCCGTCAGCTTGTGCATCTGCACGCTCAGGCGCCAGGCCGGGCGCTGCATGCAGTGGCGGATGGCCCATTGCGTGTTCTCGCGGGCGAGCAGGCCATCCATCGGCTGCACGAAGCGGTTCTCGAAATCGAGCGATTCGAGCCGGGCCCAGTCGAGCCCGTCTTGCGGCACCACGACCTTCAGCTCGTGGCCGCGCGTCTGCGCGAGCGGGTTGCCGGCCTTGGGGCTGACGCAGATCCAGTCGAGGCCGGGCGGCGCGGGCAGCGTGCCGTTGGTCTCGACGGCGATCTCGAAACCCTGCGCATGCAAGGCGTCGATCAGGGCGACATCGACCTGCAGCAGCGGCTCGCCGCCGGTCAGCACGACCAGGCGCTGGCCGTCCGCACCGGCCGGCCACTCGCTCGCGATGGTCGCGGCCAGTTCGGCGGCGGTCGGGTACTTGCCGCCGCGTGTGCCGTCGGTGCCGACGAAGTCGGTGTCGCAGAACGTGCAGGCGGCGCTGGCGCGGTCTTCTTCGCGGCCGCTCCAGAGGTTGCAGCCGGCGAAGCGGCAGAACACCGCCGCACGGCCGGCGTTCGCGCCCTCGCCTTGCAGCGTGTAGAAAATCTCTTTGACCGAATAGGTCATGCGATGCCCTGTCGGCCCTCGGGGTCGATCAACGCGCCAGCTCGGCGCGCATCGCGTCGATCACGGCCTTGTAGTCGGGCTTGCCGAAGATGGCGCTGCCGGCCACGAAGGTGTCGGCGCCGGCGTCGGCGATCTCGCGGATGTTGTCCACCTTCACGCCGCCGTCGATTTCAAGGCGGATGTCGCGGCCGCTGGCGTCGATGATCCGGCGCGCGGCCTGCAGCTTCTTGAGTGCCGAGGGAATGAAGCTCTGCCCCCCGAAGCCGGGGTTCACGCTCATCAGCAGCACCAGATCGACCTTGTCGATGACCCATTCGAGCACGTCGAGCGAGGTGGCCGGGTTGAACACCAGCCCGGCCTGCTTGCCCTCGCCCTTGATGATCTGCAGCGTGCGATCGACGTGCGCGCTGGCGTCGGGGTGAAAGCTCACGAGGTCAGCGCCCGCTTTGCAGAAGGCCTGCGCCAACGCATCGACCGGCTGCACCATCAGGTGCACGTCGATGGGCACCGGGCGGCCCTCGCGCGTGACCGCGTGCTTGCGCAGCGCCTCGCAGATCATCGGCCCGAAGGTCAGGTTGGGCACGTAATGGTTGTCCATCACGTCGAAGTGGATCCAGTCGGCGCCGGCGTCGATGACGCTGCGGACTTCGTCGCCGAGGCGGGCGAAATCGGCCGAGAGGATGCTAGGCGCGATGCGGTAGGTGGGCTGGCTCATCCCCTGATTTTAGGAGGCCACTGCCCGCTCCCTAGAATCGCCCGCCATGTCACAAGCCCCCCGCGCCCACTTCGATTGCCGTGTCTCGGTGCGCCACCTGCCCGAGCAGTCGCAACCCGAGATCGGTGCGCACGCCTTCGCGTACACGGTGACCATCCGCAACACCGGCTCGGTGGCAGCGCAATTGATCGCCCGGCACTGGGTGATCACCGACGCCAACGGCCGCATCGAAGAGGTGCGCGGCCTCGCGGTGGTGGGCCAGCAGCCGCTGCTGCAGCCGGGCGAGCGCTTCGAGTACACGAGCTGGACGCGCATCAACACGCCGCAAGGCAGCATGCACGGCACCTTCTTCTGCTTCACCGAAGACGCCCAGCCTTTCGACGCGGAGGTGCCTGAGTTCATGCTGGCCCTGCCGTCCGCGCTGCACTGATGGCGGGCTGGTTCGACTGGCTGCGCCGCCCCGCCGGTGCCTGGGACCTGAGCGCGCTGCTCAACGCAGCCGACCCGAACACGAGCCTGCCCGAACGGCACCTGTGGCTGGTGCGCCTGCTCGAATGGCTGCGCCACGCACCGCTGCCGCACCAACAGACGCCCACGCCGGTGCTGCGCCTGCGGCATGTGCTGAATGTGCTCGAGCGCCACCCCGAGCACCGCACCCGCGTCGCCACACTGCTGGCGCGCATGTGGCGTGAGTTGGACGTGGCCGCGCTGCTGGCGGACTTCGGCTTCCCGCCGCGCATGGACCTGAGCGGCGAGCTGGGCCAACGGCTGCGCCTGCGCGTGATGCCGGCCACGCCCGACACGCGCGACCTCGGCGACCTGTTCAACCTGTTCTTTCCCGCCGCGAGCGACGCACAGTGGCTCGACGCGCTTGACGAAGACACCGTCACGCGGCTCATCACGCTGCTGACGCCGGTGGAAGCCCACGAAGCCGGCGCGCCGGCCCCGGCCACACCCGCGCCCGACTGGCGCACGCCGTTTCTGGACGCCATCACCGTGCTGGCCAGCGCGGTGCACGCCTCGGGCTTCTCGCCTTACCTGCGCAAGCGCATGAGCCCCGAGCTGCTGGTGGACGCGCCCTTCCGCCAGCTGCCGCGCGTGGCCGAGCGCCTCCGCGAGCTGGCCGAAGCCCGCGACGCTGCGGCACTGGTGCAAGAAGCGCAGTACCTGCGCGCCGTGCTCGAAACCTGCCGGCGCTGCGCCGACAGCGTGCACGAACACCTCGAAGAACACGGCGTGTCGGTGGACGTGGTGTTCGAAGCCGACCAGCTGCGCCTGCGCACGCTGCGCATCGAAGAGCTGATCAACTGCATCCTGAGCCCGCACCCCGGCATCGAGACCACGCGCCTGCTGGCCGCGCTGGTGCGCATGGCCGACGAACGGCGCAGCGTGCGGGCGCTGTTCGCGCGCCACTACTCGCTGCTGGCGCGCAAAGTCGCCGAGCGCAGCGCCGAGACTGGCGCGCACTACATCACACGCGACCGCAGCGCCTACTGGCAGATGCTGCGCGCGGCGGCCGGGGGCGGCGCGGTGCTGGCCGGCACGACCTTCATGAAGTTCATCGTGCTCGCGCTGGGCCTCACGGCCTTCTGGGCCGGCTTCTTCGCGGGCGTGAACTACGCGGTGAGCTTCGTGCTGATCTACCTGCTGGGCTTCACGGTGGCGACCAAGCAGCCGGCGATGACGGCCCCGGCAATGGCCGAGAAGCTGGCCGACGTGTCCGACGACGCGGCGGTCGAGGGCTTCGTCGATGAGGTGGCGCACCTGATCCGCTCGCAGTCGGCGGGGATCATCGGCAACCTGACGCTGGTCGCACCGGTGGTGCTGCTGGTGCAGTGGCTGTGCACGCTCGCCTTCGGCCAGCCGCTGGTCGGCATGGACAAGGGCGAGCACGTGCTGGAATCGCTGACGCTGCTGGGCCCCACGCCGCTGTACGCGGCCTTCACCGGCGTGCTGCTGTTCATCAGCTCGCTGATCGCCGGCTGGGTCGAGAACTGGTTCGTCTGGCACCGGCTCGACAGCGCCATCGCCTGGAACCCGCGCATCGTCGCCCGCCTGGGCCCCAGCCGTGCGCAGCGCTGGGCCGTGTACTGGCGCGAGAACATCTCGGGCTTCACCTCGAACATCTCGCTCGGCCTGATGCTGGGCCTGGTGCCGGCGGTGGCGGCCTTCTTCGCGCTGCCGATCGACGTGCGGCACGTGACCCTGTCCACCGGCCAGGTCGCGGCGGCCGCCGGCGCCGAAGGCTGGTCGATCCTGCGCGACAGCGCGTTCTGGTGGTGCGTGGCCGGCATCGCGGTGACCGGCTTGCTGAACCTGAGCGTGAGCTTCTTTCTCGCGTTCAAGGTGGCGATGCGCTCGCGCGGTATCCGCCTGAACGACCGCAGCCGCATCTACCGCGCCGTGCGGCGCCGCCTGTGGCAGCGGCCGATGTCGTTCCTCGCGCCGCCGAAGAAGGCCTGAGCGGCGGCGGGGCCGTCAGTCGTCGCCGCCGTGGCCACCACCGTTTGAACCGTCCCCAGCGCCGGGCGATCCGTCCGGCCGTTCGCCCTTGCGTCGCCCCGAGAACATGGTCCACCACACGATGAGCAACAAGATCAAGAGCGCGCCCAAGGCTTCGAGAAGGATCAGGCCCATCGGTGGTGTTCTCGGTCGTGTGCGGGGTTGGGGAAGCGCGGCGATTCTAGGAGCGCTCGCCGCCTGCGCGGTGGTGCCGCTGCCGTCCCCCGCGCCCGCCCCGCCGCCGCCCACGCTGACGCCCAGCGCAGCACCGGCCCCCACCATCACCCGCGACCGCGCCCGCTGGGTCGCCGCGACCTGGGCCGAGCTGCCCGGCTGGGAGGCCGACGCCCTGACCGACTGGTGGCCCGCCCTGCTGCGCGGCTGCGCCCGGCCCGCGCTCGACTGGGCCCGCGTCTGCCGCGACGCGGCCGGCTTCACGCCGACGTCAGACGCGGCCGCCCGCGCCTGGCTGATGCAGCGCGTGCAGCCCTGGCGCGTCGAGTCGCCCGAGGGCGCGGCCGAGGGCCTGATCACCGGCTACTTCGAGCCCTTGATCGAAGCCAGCCGCACGCCGCGCGGCGCGTTTCGCATCCCGCTGCACGCGGCGCCGCCCGACCTGAGCCCCGGCACGCCCTACTGGACGCGCCAGCAGCTCGACAGCCTGCCCGCCGCGCAAGCCGCGCTGCGCGGGCGCGAGATCGCCTACGTGGACGACCCGCTCGACGCGCTGCTGCTGCAGATCCAGGGCTCGGGCCGCCTGCAGCTCACCGAAGCCAACGGCACGCGCCGCCTGCTGCGCCTGGCCTATGCCGGCCACAACGAGCACCCATACAAGTCGGTCGGCCGCTGGCTGATCGACCAGGGCGAGCTGAAGCCCGAACAGGCCTCGTGGCCCGCCATCAAGGCCTGGGCGCGGCAGAACCCCAAGCGCCTGAACGAGATGCTGTGGCAGAACCCGCGCGTGGTCTTCTTCAAGGAAGAGCCCCTGCCCGACCCTTCCCAGGGGCCGCGCGGTGCGCAAGGCGTGCCGCTGACCCCCGGCCGGTCCATCGCGGTGGACCCGCTCAGCGTGCCCTACGGCGCCCCGGTGTGGCTGGACACCACCGAGCCGCTGTCGGCCACGCCCCTGCGCCGCCTGGTGATGGCGCAGGACACCGGCAGCGCCATCGTTGGCGCCGTGCGGGCCGACTACTTCTGGGGCTGGGGCGACCCCGCCGAGCAGCAGGCCGGCCGCATGAAGCAGCCGCTGCGCATGTGGGTGCTGTGGCCGAAGGGCTGAGGGCTTGGGGCGAGTCCCGGCGCGCATCCCCGCCGAGGAACGAACCCCCTCAATGCTTGTGATCGTGCGCCGCCTCCGCCGGCTTGCCGGCTTCGGCCTTCGGCGCCTCGACCGCCAGCTCGACCTTCACCTCGCCGGCGCGTTCGAACTTCAACACCAGGGGCACGCGCTCGCCCGCCTTCAGCGGCGCCTTCAGCCCCATCAGCATCAGGTGCAGGCCGCCCGGCTTCAGCTCGACGGTCTGCCCGGCGGGGATCTCGATCGCCGAAACCTCTTGCATGCGCATCACGTTGCCGTCCATGCGCATGCTGTGCAGCTCGACCGACTTCGACACCTCGGCGCGCGCCGACACCAGCCGGTCGGCCGTCGCGCCCTTGTTGGTGAGCTTCAGGTAACCGCCGCCCACCGGTTGCCCGGCCACGGTCGGCTTGGCCCAGGGGTGGCCGATGTGGATCTCGCCCACGTCGTAGCTGTGGGCCTGGGCCCAGGCCAGGGCGGTGGTGAACAAGGCGGCAGCGGCGGCGCGCAGGAACAGGGTGCGGGAAGTCATCGGTCGGTCCTTCAAAGGGGGGTTCAGAGGTCGTAGCGCAGCTCGGCGTGGAAGGTGCGCTGCGTGTAGGGGTGGAAGGCCCAGTAGCGGGCGTTGTTGAGGTTGTCGATGCCGAAGGCGGCGCTCCATTGCTTGTCCAAACGCAGGCGGGCGCGCAGGTCGCTCACCCAGAAGCGGCTGAAGCCGGTGTAGGCATCTTCGTTCACGTCGCTGTTGTCGAGTTGCCCGTACTGCCGCCCGCTGTAGCGCGAGCCGAACGTGAACTGCCAGGCGTCGTCCATGCGCCAGGTGGCGACGAGGTTGGCGCGCCAGCGGGGCACGCGCGGCTGCCAGCGGCCCACGCTCGCGGGGAAGGCGTCGTTGCGCACGATGCGCGAGTCGGCGTAGGTCAGGCTGGCGCTGAGGTCGAGGCCGCGCAGCCCGGCGTTGTCGGCCTGGCCTGCGAGTTCGAGGCCGCGGGTGCGGACGGCATCCACGTTCTGGATGCTGGTGACGTTTTGCGTGCTGGTCTGCGTGTACAGCGCGTCTTCGGTGCGCTCGACGAACACGGTGGCACGCAGCAACCCGGTGGGCAGCGCGTGTTCGGCGGTCCACTCGCTGGTCCACGAGCGTTCGGGGCGCAGCGCGGGGTTGTGGTTGCGCACCTGGTAGGCCTCGGTCAGCGTGGGCACGCGCACCGCGCGGCCGAGCGAGGCCTTGAGCGTCCAGTCGTCGGCGACCTGGTGCGCGAGCGCGGCCTTGGGCGACAGCCAGGCCTCGTCGCGCGCGGCGAAGTCCACCGGCGAGGCCGTGGCGGTGCTCACGTAGGCCCCGTCGGTCGCCCGCCAGTGCTCGGCGCGCAGGCCCAGCACCGCGCGCCAGTCGGGGGTGATGCGCCAGGCGTCTTGCCCCCACAGGCTGCGCAGGGTGCTGCGGCCCTGGTAGCGCGTGTTGTCGGGTGTGGCGCCGCTGCGGTCGATGGCGGTGCGCAGCGCAAAGGCGTCTTGCTGCGCCCCGAACTCGACGGTGTGCGCCGCCTGGGGCCGCCAGATGCCCTTGAGCGCGAGCGTGTGCCAGCCGCTGCCGTCTTGCGTGGTGATGCCGGGCTGGGTGGCGCCGCCGCTGGGCAGGCCGGTGGTGGCCGAGCTGAGGCGGTCGTCGCGGTAGCGGTAGTGGCTGGCGGCGAATTCCCAGTCGAACCGGGCGCGGGTGTGGCGCTTCAGGCTCAGGCCCTGGGCGACGTGTTCGAGCTGGCTGCCGCTGGGCGCGAAGGCGGTGCCGGGCGTGAGCGCGGCGCCGGTGGCCGCATCGCGCAGGTACGACGTCCCCACGCGCTGGTTGTCGCTGTGCCAGTGGGCCAGCGTGTAGCTGGCCGTCAGCGAATCGCCGAAGTCATGCGCGAGCTTGAGCTTGGCGTGGTCTTGCACGGTGCGGGTCTGGCCAGTGTCGCCGGTGATCCACCACGTCTCGCCGCGCGGGTTGCGGCCTTCGAAGGCGCCGGTGCTCGTCCCGGCCGGTGGCGTGGTCGTGGTCACGAACGACAGGGGGTGGCTGCGGCTGTGCAGGCGGCTGGCGTTGACCCACCAGGCCCACGCGCCCTCGCGGCCCCCGAGCGCGGCCGACAGCGCACCGCCGCCGAAGTCGCCGCGGGTGGCGTACTGCTGGTAGCGCTGCGTGAAGCCCTGCAGCTTGAGGTGCGCCTCGAAGCGCGCGGGCATGCGGGTCACGTAATCGACCACCGCGCCCGCCGCGTTGCCGGGGTAGGCGGCCGAGAACGGGCCGTAGAGCACGTCCACGCGCTCGATCTCTTCGGGCGTGACCAGCCCCCAGCGCGGCGTGTAGCTCGCCCCGTTGCCCAGCAGGTTGGACAGCAGGATGCCGTCGGCATACACCAGCGAGCGCGCGCTGTTACCGGTGCCCGAGGCACGCGTGGCGAGTACGGCGTGGTCGTGGTCGCCGATGTAGCGCTTGCGCACCAAGAGGCTGGGCAGGTACTTCAGCGCGTCTTCGGCGTCGGTGGCGTTGACGGTGTCACGCACCTGCGCGCCGGTGAGACCTTCGGTGGTCGTCGGGATTTCAAGCGGCAGCGTGGTCGGCCGGCCACCGGTGACGGTGATGCGCTCCAGCGTGTGCTGCGGGGCGTGGTCGGCCCAGGCGGGCATGGGGGTGGGCAGCGCGGCCAACAGCAGCGCGCCCGGTGAGAGCAGTCGATTCACGAGAAACAGTCCTGAACGCCCGGCTTGGCACCGGGCCTGGCGAACGGGGCGGTGCGCGCAGGCAACACCCCTCACGGCAACGCGTCAGGACAGCGAAGGCGGGCCGTGTTTCAGCCGCGCGAGCCAGGCGGCGTCGGCATGGTGCGGGTCGGTGCGGTGCAGCACAGGCGGCGCCTGGGCCGGCGGGCGCTGCGTGAAGACGGTGGCCACCGGCCGGGGCGCATCGACCCAACCCGCCAGCGCGCTCAGCGCACAGGCCTCGCCGCCGTGGGCCTGGGCGTCGTGGCCGTCGTTGGGGACGGGCGCGCCGTCGGCGTCGAGCACGACGGTGGAAACGCCGTACACCGTGCACACCTCGACCAGCCGGAGCCCCTGCGCGTCGGCCGAGGCCACCGCCAGAAACGGCATCGCAGCCTTGAGCAGCAGCGCGAAAGCCACGGCCCAGAAGGCGAAACGGTGATGGCAGGCCCGGCGAAACATGGGGCGCGATTGTGCCTGCGTTGGCGAAGGGGCTGGTGATAATCCCAGCCCATGAGCATCCAGACCGACGACTTTTCCCCGGCGCGTCGCGTCGTGAGCGCCGCCCCCACGTCGCCGAACGAGGAAGCCATCGAGCGCGCCCTGCGGCCCAAGGGGCTCGCCGAGTACGTCGGTCAGGCCAAGGCGCGCGAGCAGCTCGAAATCTTCATCGGCGCGGCCAAGAAACGCCACGAGGCGCTCGACCACGTGCTGCTGTTCGGCCCGCCCGGCCTGGGCAAGACCACGCTGAGCCACATCATCGCCAACGAACTGGGCGTGAACCTGCGCCAGACCTCGGGCCCGGTGCTCGAAAAGCCCAAGGACCTGGCCGCGCTGCTGACCAACCTCGAGAAGAACGACGTGCTCTTCATCGACGAAATCCACCGGCTGAGCCCGGTCGTCGAAGAGATCCTCTACCCCGCGCTCGAGGACTACCAGATCGACATCATGATCGGTGAGGGCCCCGCGGCCCGCTCGATCAAGCTCGACCTGCAGCCCTTCACGCTGGTTGGCGCCACCACGCGCGCCGGCATGCTGACCAACCCGCTGCGCGACCGCTTCGGCATCGTCGCGCGGCTGGAGTTCTACACGCCCGACGAGCTCGCGCGCATCGTGCACCGCTCGGCCGGCCTGCTGAACGTGCCGACCGACACCGAAGGCGCCTTCGAGATCGCCCGCCGTTCGCGCGGCACGCCCCGCATCGCCAACCGCCTGCTGCGCCGCGTGCGCGACTACGCCGACGTGAAAGGCGACGGCCGCATCACGCAGGCGCTGGCCAACAAGGCGCTGGCCATGCTCGACGTGGACCCGCAAGGTTTCGACGTGATGGACCGCAAGCTGCTCGAAGCCGTGATCCACCGCTTCGATGGCGGGCCGGTCGGGCTCGACAACGTGGCCGCCGCCATCGGCGAAGAGCCCGGCACCATCGAAGACGTGATCGAGCCCTACCTCATTCAGCAGGGCTACCTGCAGCGCACGCCGCGCGGGCGCATCGCCACGCTGGCGGCGTTTCGCCACCTGGGCGTGGCGCCGCCGAAGGGTGGCGCGCTGGGCGCGGGCGACCTGTTCGAGGGCTGAGGGCCGAGCGAGGCGCCTATCCACACCGCCATGCACGACCCCGACCCCACCGACGACCCATGGGCTGCCGAAGCCGCGCGCGAAGCGGAAGACGCGGCCCGCAAGGCCGAGCCGCGGCCGGCGCTCGCGCCCGATGAGTTTCTGGCCTGGCGCGCACCACGCCTGGGCACGGCCAACCCCCAGCGGCTGGACCACCCGCTGTGGCACTGGCTGGTGCGCACCCGCTGGTCGGCCTACAACGCGAACAACCTCTTTCACGGGGCGTCGTCCATCGGCGAGGGGCCGATGTGGTGCTTCGACCGCTTCGGCCAGAGCGAGACCGCCCTGCCCGACGGCCGCGTGCTGCACATCGGCGGCGAGCACGAAGACCACTACGACCCCGACTTCTTCATCTACAACGACGTCACGGTGATCCAGCCGGACGGCACGATCGCCATTCACGGCTACCCGCGCGAGGTGTTTCCGCCGACGGACTTCCACAGCGCAACCTGCGTCGGCGACGCCGTCTTCGTGATCGGCTGCCTGGGCTACCTCGCGCAGCGCGTCGTGGGGGCGACGCCGGTGTTCCGGTTGGCGCTCGACTCGTGGCGCGTCGCCCCGGTCGAGACCCAGGGCGACGCGCCGGGATGGATCTACAAGCACACCGCCACCCTGTCGAGCGACGGCGCATCGATCATCGTCAGCGGCGGCCGGCTGTGGCAGGGCGATGACCGACCGAACATCGAGAACATCGACAGCTGGGCCCTCGACCTGTCGAGCCTTGCGTGGACGCGCCTGACCGCACGCGACTGGCAGCGTTGGACGTTTCGGCGCACCGACCGCCGGGCGCATCGGCTGTGGGACGTTCGGCAGGAACTCTGGAACCAAGAGCACGCCCACCTCGGCATGGAAAGCTACTGGCGCCACGACGCGCCGCCGGACTTCGAGGCCCTGGCGTCCCTGTATCGCGTCGATGACGCAGCGCCGCCGCCGACCAAGGGGCCGGAGCACAACATCTTCCGCGTGCAGATCGACGGCGTGACGGTGCGCTTCGAAGAAGAGCACGGGCAGGTCGGCGTCATCGTCGAGGGCCGCTTGCCCGACGCGCGCCTGGCCCAGCTGCAGCAGCGCACCCTCGCGGCCTTGGAGCGCCTGGAGGGCAGCCCCTGGGACATCGTCAGCTGAGCACCGCCGCGTCGCCCGCCACGGCCTTCAGCGCGCCGCCCCCTCGCTGACCCGCCCGGCCGCCCACAGGCCCAGCACGAGGGCCGCCACCGCGGCCAGCTGCGTCGGCAACGCGAGCACGTGCGCGTTCCACAGAAACAGCGTCGTGCCGCCCAGCACCGCCACGAACAGCCCCCCGGCGAACCAGGCCGACGCACCGCGCAGCGGCGGGTCGAAACGCTGCACCGCGGCGATGTCGAACGCGGGCTTCGGGTCGGCCGCGGCCACGTCGGCAGGCCGCCAGCCGGGGTGCTTGACGAACACCCGCAGCTTGTCGGTCCAGCGCCGGGTGTGCCACGCGTCGCGCAGCAGCTCGCCATAGAGCCGCAGGTTCGCGGTCAGCGGGTTCCAGCTGCGCAGCGGTGCGCGCGTGCCGTACACGCAGGGCTCGGCGTCGTCTTCTTCGGCGAATGTGCCGAAGAGGCGGTCCCACACGATGAAGATGCCGCCGAAATTCTTGTCGAGGTAGCGCTCGTTGACGGCGTGGTGCACGCGGTGGTTGCTGGGCGCGCAGAACCAGCGGTCGAACCAGCCCAGCTTGCCGATCTGCTGCGTGTGCACCCAGTACTGGTACAGCAGGTCGATCAGGCCCACCACGGCAAACACCAGCGGCGGAAAGCCCATCACCGCCATCGGCAGGTAGAACACCCAGCCGAAGAGCCAGTAGCTGCTCGGCTGGCGCAGCGCGGTCGAGAGGTTGTAGTCCTCGCTCTGGTGGTGCACCACGTGCGCGGCCCACAGCACCGCCACCGTGTGGCCGAGCCGGTGGTGCCAGTAGTAGAGCAAGTCGTACAGCACCAGCGCCACCGCCCACACCCACCACGCATCGGCTGGCAGCTGCGTGAGCGCGAAGCGCTCGTGCACCACGG
Source organism: Piscinibacter sp. PDB5-1 (assembly GCF_056676035.1). NCBI lineage: Bacteria > Pseudomonadati > Pseudomonadota > Betaproteobacteria > Burkholderiales > Sphaerotilaceae > Piscinibacter > Piscinibacter sp. PDB5-1. The sequence goes on from NZ_JBWVZL010000004.1 coordinate 244,730, forward strand.
CATAAAGGCCGAGCGTGAAGAAGACCGTGAGCACACCCACGAGCTGGCTCATCACGCCGAGCCCGATGCTGTTGAGCGCATCGTTGAGCCGGTAGGTGTTGCGCCCGCGCCGAAGTCCGACCCAGAACTCCAGCGCGATCAGCAGCAGGAAGACGGGCGTGGCGAGGACGATGGTCTGCGCGGGGGTCATGGGCGTGATGGTGACGCACAGGCACCGGCCCGCGCTCAGGGCCATCCCGCAGCGCGTGCACGAACGCACGCGCCCGGCGCTTTCAGGCCGCGTGCCCCACTGCCCCCGGCCGGCCCGGGGCGGTGGCGGTGTCGCCGTCGCTGAACTCGTCGCGCGGGCCGTGGTCGAGGTGCTGGGTGTCGCTCCAGCCGATCAACGAGAAGCCCTCGCTCGTGAACAGCAGGCGGTTGATGCTGGCGTTGCCCAACTGCCACGAGCGCGGCGCCTGCAGGTCGATGCGCGTGGCGGCGCGGTACAGGCAGTCCATCACGCCGCCGTGGGCGACGAGCGCGATGGTCTGGCCGGGGTGGGCCGCGGCCAGACGCTGTGCGGTGGCGACCACGCGCTCGAAGAAGCCACGCAGGGTTTCGCCGCCGGCGGGGCCGAACTCGGGGTCGCGCTTGCGCCAGCGCATCGACTGCTCGGGCCAGCGCGTTTCGATCTCGGTGAAGGTGTGGCCCTGGAACTCGCCGAAGCCGCGCTCGCGCAGGCCGGTGTCGGTGACGATGGGCACGCCGGCCGCCTGCGACACGGGCTGCGCGGTCTGGTAGGCGCGCTGCAGGTCGCTTGAATACACCGCGGCAATCACCTCGTCGGCCAGCGCGGCGCGCAACCGCCCGGCCTGCCAGAAGCCCATGGCGTTGAGCGGGATGTCGAGCTGCCCCTGGATGCGGCTGTCAGCGTTCCAGGCGGTTTCGCCGTGGCGGATGGCGAGCACGCGGGTCGCTTGCTCCATCACCGGGCACCCGGCCGATGAAGGGTGACGCGCGCCATCACGCGAGCCGCTTGTTGAGCGTGTAGACGCCGACGAAGCTGGCCTCGGCCAGCACGTGCGGGCGGATGGCTTCGCGCACCTGCGGGCCGGTGAACACGCCCTCGACCGGGGCCCTGGCCACGTCCAGCGCATAGAGCGTGAACACGTAGTGGTGCAGCAGCGAGTCGTTGAAGGGCGGAAAGCAGCCGTCGTAGCCGAAGTACTGCCCCGCGTTCTGCGGGTCGCCGGCGAACCAGCCGGTGTAGTCGTTCAGGCCATGGCGCGCGCCGTGCAGCGTGGCCGGGCCGGGCTTGCCTTTGGCGGTGAAGCCCTTCGAGAACTCGCCTTCGCGAATTTCGCGCACGCTGGCGGGCATATCCACCAGCACCCAGTGAAAGAAGTCGACGCGCGGCAGGTCGCCGGGCACTTCGCGGTCGGTCTTGTTGACGTCGTCGCCTTTGCTCGGCACATCGCGGTCGTGCCAGATGAGCGCGAACGACTGCGTGCCTGCGGGCACATCGCTCCAGGCGAGGTGCGGGCTGAGGTTGTCCGAGAAGGTGGGGCCGTCGGGGGTCAGCTTGCCAGCGGCGTATTTGGCGGGAATGCGGGCCCCATCGGCCCAGCTGTCGCTCCAGAACTTCATGTGGCGGTCGTCCTCTTGGTGGTGGTTCTTGTGGGATGGCTCGGTGCGTTCACACGCCCCACACGATGTCGTGGCCAGCGGCCTGCGCGCGCTTCATCAACTCGACTAGGGGCCAGGCGCGCTGGCGCAGCGACACACCTTCGGGCGGCGGCAGCTTGCGGCCCTCGGCAGCGGCTTCGGCCTCGGCCTGGCGGCGCGCTGCTTCTTCGGCCAGCACCGCCTGCTCAATGGCCTGTGTGGCCGCGGGCATCGCGGCGGGCTCGATGATGCCGGTGGCGGCCGGCTCTTTGCCGATGAGCCGCAGCACGGTGTCGCCGTGCGGGCCCATCATGATCACGTCGGCACCGGACTTCGATTTGAACTTGTAGAGGCTCATCGATACATGTACTCGCGGTTGAACGGGAACCGCGATTGTGCGCCGCGCATCGGGCCGTCCTGCACATTGCCACTCGGGCGCGCGGCCAGCATCTGGAAGAGCGATATCCAACCCTGCTCGAAGGCCATCGCACAGCCCGCCAGGTAGAGGCGGTAGGCGCGCACGACGGTTTCGCTGGTGAGGTGGCGGGCACTGGTGAGCTGCGATTCGAGGCCGTCGCTCCAGGCCCACAGCGTCTTGGCGTAGTGCGGGCGCAGGTTCTCGGTGTCGAGCGGCTCCAGGCCGCTTTCGGCCAGGGTCTTGAGCACGTGTGACACGTGCAGCAGCTCACCGCCCGGGAAGATGTAGCGCTCGATGAAATCGCCGATGCCCGCCCCCAACGGGTCGTTGCGCGTGTTGCTGGCGGTGATGCCGTGGTTCATCAACAGACCGCCGGGCTTGAGCAGGCGATGAATCTTTGCGAAGTACGCCGGCAGTTGCACATGGCCCACGTGCTCGAACATGCCCACCGATGCGATGCGGTCGTAGGGCTCGTCTTCGGGCAAGGCGCGGTAGTCGCGCAGTTCCATCGTGACGCGCCCGCGCAGCCCACGTTCGTCGATCAGGCGGTTGACGTGCGCATGCTGGTTCCTCGACAAGGTGATGCCCTGCGCCTTGACGCCGTAATGCTCGGCCGCCCACAGCAAGAGGCCGCCCCAGCCAGCGCCGATGTCGAGGAATCGCTCGCCCTCGCGCAGCATCAGCTTCTTGCAGATGTGGTCGAGCTTGGCCTCTTGGGCCTGCGCGAGCGCCATCTGTGGCTCGCGCCAGTAGGCGCACGAGTACACGCGCCGCGCGTCGAGCCACAGCGCGTAGAACTCGTCGGACACGTCGTAGTGAAACTGGATCTGCCGGGCATCCACCTCGGCCTGGTGCGCTGCGCGCGAGTGCGCGGCGCGGCGCAGCCGCTGCCACCATGCGAGCAGCGGGCTCGCGGTCTCGGGGGCGGTGGGGTCGCGCGCGACCATGCGGGCGGCGATGTCCATCACGTCGCGGATGGAGCCGTCGATGTCGAGCTTTTCTTCGACGTAGTCTTGCGCGACGCGGCCGATCTGGCCGGTGGCGATGTGCGTGAGCGGTGCCAGCTCGCGCAGCCGCAGTGTGACCTTGGCATCGGCGTTGCCGAGGCGGCGCCCCCCGGGCAGCACCACCGCCATCGGCACGTTCAGCGCATCGACCTGCTGTTCGAGGGTGCGTTCAAGTGCGTTCATCTCGGCCTTTCGCAGCGCCGCCCGGCCCGCCTGGGGCTCGGTCCAGGGCGCATGGGTCACTCCCCTGACGTGCCGAGAATGTAGAAAAACACATATCCCCGCACACATTGCGGGCTATGCATCCGCCGTGCCCGCCGGGGTGGCGGGCACGGGCACCGGCTCAGGGGCTGACCAGGCGGATGAGCGGTGCGGGGCCCGAGGGGCGGGTGATGCGCGTCTCGAAGCTGGGCGCGTCGAGCGCGGGGGCGTAGAGGAAGCCCTGGAACTCGTCGCAGCCCGCTTCGACCAGGAACTGGCGCTGCAGCTCGGTCTCGACGCCCTCGGCGATGACGCGCAGGTTCATCGCGCGGCCGAGTTGGACGACCGCGTGCACGATGGCCGCGTCGCTGTCGTCGTCGGGCAGGTTCTTGATGAAGCTGCGGTCGATCTTGAGGCGGCTGATCGGGAAGCGCTTCAGGTACCCCAGGCTCGAATAACCGGTGCCGAAGTCATCGATCGCCAGCATCACGCCCAGGTGCGCGAGCGCCTTCAAACGGTGCAAGGCGTCTTGCGCGTCGTGGATCAGGATCGACTCGGTCAGCTCCAGTTCGAGCATGTAGGGCGGCAGGTCGGCCGCCTGCAGCGCGCTGGCCACGCGCCCGACGAAATCGGGCTGTTGGAACTGCAGCGCCGACACGTTGATCGACACCGGCATCTGCAAGCCGCTGTCGCGCCACTCGACCGCCTGCGCGATGGCCTGCGTGAGCACCCAGTCGCCGATGTGCACGATGAAGCCGCTGGCCTCGGCGATGGGGATGAACTCGCCCGGCGACACGTCGCCCAGCACCGGGTCTTTCCATCGGATCAGCGCCTCGGCACCGATCACCAGGCCGCTCTTCAGGTCGATCTGCGGCTGGTAGTGCAGCCGGAAGTGCCCGCACACCAGCGCCTGGCGCATGGCGTGGTCGAGCTTCATGTGCGAGCGCGGGTCGGCTGGCTCCTGGCCCTCGTGGAAGCGGAAGCTGCCGCGGCCCGAGTCCTTGACCTTGTGCATGGCCGTGTCGGCGCGGCGCATCAGCTCGTCGAGCGTGTTGCCGTCTTGCGGGCACAGCGCAATGCCGATGCTGCAGGTGACGGTGAAGCCCATGGAGTCGAAGCTGAAGGGCAGCAGGAAGGCATCGAGCACCCGCCGCGCGGTGGCCTCGGCACCCATCGCGTCGGCGTGGTGCACCAGCAGCACGAACTCGTCGCCGCCCAGGCGGGCCACGGTGTCCACGCCGCGCAGGCAGGCCTTGATGCGCTCACTCGACTCGATCAGCACGCGGTCACCGACTTCGAGGCCCAGCGTGTCGTTGATGTGCTTGAAGCGGTCCACGTTGAGCACCATGAGCGCGAAGGGCTGGTGATCGCGCTGCGCCATCGCCAGCGCGAACTCGACGCGGTCGGCCAGCAGGTGCCGGTTGGGCAGTCCGGTGAGCGCGTCGGTGTACGACAGCTCTTCGATGCGCTGGTGCGCAGCGAGCCGCTCGGTGATGTCGCGGAACGAATACACCCGCCCGATGGGCTGGCCGCGGCTGCATTGCGGCAGCGTCACGCGTTCGAGCACGCGACCGCCGTGCAGCGTGAAGACGTCGGTGCTTTGCAACAGGCTCGCCTCTTGAATGGCGGAAAGCCGGCGCGTGTAGTCGTCGGGGTCGGCCACGCTGCGGCGCATCCACGCGAAGACGGCCTCGTCGTGGCCTTGCGCGAGCATCTCTTCGGGCATGCCCCAGAGCTGCGCGAAGTGGCGGTTGAAGCCGCGGATCTTGCCGGCCAGGTCGGTCACGAGGATGCCGTCGGCGGTCGATTCGAGCGTGGCGCGCAGTTCGGCCACGCGTTGTTCAAGCGACTCTTCGGCCGCGCGCTGGGCGCTGCGGTCCTGCATCGCCACGACCAGCAGTTCGGCCGGCAGCGAGGCGTCGGCCACCTGCGCGCGGCTCACGCGCCGCGTGACCGGCACGATGCGGCCGTCGAAGCGGCACACCAGAGTCTCGGACAGGATGTGGTCGCTCTGCCCGGCGGCGACCTCGTCCCAGAAGGCCAGGTCTTCGGGCGTGGCGCTCAGCTCCGAGGCGAGCCGGCCCAGCAGCGACTTGACCGAAGTGCCGAGCAACTGGCCCGCGGCGCGGTTGGCCGCGACGATGCGCAGGTCGCCCGCATGCACCAGCCACACGGCGTCGAGCAGGCCGTCGATCAGGGCCTGCCAGCTTGCGGCGGCGGTGAGGGGCTTGCGCGCGGTGCTCATCGGCGGCCTCTGCGCGCCGCGCGCCCCGCGGTCAGCGAGCGCCGGCACGACGCCGACACGCCGCGCGCGCGGTTCACGCCGCCAGCTCCAGCGGGGCCGGTGCCGGCTCGAAGAAGTACCCGATGCGCAGGCGCGGGGACAGGTAGTTGATCGACTCCGTGGGCAGCTGCTGCGGCTTGATGCTGCGGCGAATGCCCAGGCGCGGGTCGGCTTCCAGGTCGAGCAACACGGCTTCGTCGCGCGGCACGCGGGCCTCGTGCACCAGCACGCGCGGCTTGAGCGGCCGGTTCGAGTTGACCGACATCACCATCGCGTAGCGGTCGTCGGTGAGCTGCACGGTCGAGCCCGGCGGGTACACGCCCATCATCTTGATGAAGGCGCCGAGGATGGCCGTGTCGAACTTGCTCTTGCCCTGCGCGAACAGCAGCGACAGCGCTTCGTGCGGCGTCAGCGCCTTCGAGGGCACGTGCGGGTTGCACAGGTTGTCGTAGCGGTTGACCAGGGCCACGATGCGCGCGCCCGGGCTCATGCGGTCGCTGTTGATGCGCAGCGGAAAGCCGGTGCCGTCGGCATGCTCGTGGTGCTGGCCGATGATCAGCGTGGCGCCGGGCTTCAGGCCCATCTTGCGCGCCAGGTTCACGCCGTGGGGCACGTGCTCCTGGTAGAGGTGCAGCTCGGCCTGCGTGAAATGGTCTTCGCGGTGGCGCACGCGATCGGGCAGTTCGATCTTGCCCACGTCGTGCATCAGGGCGCCCACGCCCAGGTCCATCATCTCGGCGTCGGACAGGCCGAAGGTCTTGCCCATCAGCAGCGCAATCACCGCAACGTTGACCGAGTGCATCGAGGCCTTGTCGCCGGCCGCATCGGTCAGCAGGCGGATGCACATGTCTTCCTTGACGAGCAGCTTGTCCACCAGCGCCCGCGTCAGCGCCTCGGACTGCTCGCCCGCTTTCTCGGGCTGCACCGGCACCATGTCCACCGCCTGCTTGCAGGCGCGGGTGGCTTCGGCGAACTGCCGTTCGCACAGGTGCAGGGCCGCCCGCTCAGCGGCGAGCCGTTCGCGGTAGAGGCGCTTCTCGCGCGCTTCGGGCGACTCGCTCGCAGCGGCGGCCGCGGCAGCGGCCTGCGCCGCCTGCTGAGCAGCCAGCGCTTCGGCCGGGTCGGGGTCGCTCTTCTCGGGGGCCCAGCGCACCTGGGCCACGCCCAGCTTGCGGATCGTGACGATCTGATCGGCCGACGTCACCTTGAAGCTGGACAGCGGAAACGGGTGCGCCATCCAGCCCATGTCGAGATGAATGAACATCCCGATGCGCAGGCTCTGAACGTCGATGAGCGGAAGGTCGTTGTCTTTCATGTCGGTCGTAGCGCACCCCGGTCGTGGCCGGGGCGTTGGTCCCAACGCATTTCGGCAAAGGCTCTGCCGGACTTGAATTGATTATGTCGAGCACCAGTTTCTGGAAGCACTGCTACTTCTGACAGGCTGACAGCTTTTTCCGGGCCTCGGGGGCCTCGATCCGTGACGGAGTTGGCGCCTGGATCACAGCGATAAGATGCCCGCCTTCGGGCCCGCCGCCAGGCGGCGGTACGGCTGCGTACTGCCGTACCGGCTGGGCCGACGCTTTTTTCCTGATCTCTGGAGACGACCCCATGACCCAAGCCTTCATCTGCGACGCCATCCGCACCCCCTTCGGCCGCTACGGCGGCGCGCTGTCGTCGGTGCGCACCGACGACCTGGGCGCGGTGCCGCTGAAGGCGCTGATGGCCCGCAACCCGAAGGTCGATTGGGCCGCGGTGGCCGACGTGATCTACGGCTGCGCCAACCAGGCCGGCGAAGACAACCGCAACGTGGCCCACATGTCGAGCCTCTTGGCCGGCCTGCCGGTCGAGCTGCCCGGCGCCACGCTCAACCGCCTGTGCGGCTCGGGCATGGACGCGGTCGGCACCGCCGCCCGCGCCATCAAGTCGGGTGAGGCGCAGCTGATGATCGCCGGCGGCGTCGAGAGCATGAGCCGCGCGCCCTTCGTGATGCCCAAGGCCGAGTCGGCCTTCAGCCGCAGCAACGCCGTGTACGACACCACCATCGGCTGGCGCTTCGTCAACAAGCTGATGAAAGAGATGTACGGCGTCGATTCGATGCCCGAGACGGCCGAGAACGTCGCCACCGACTTCAAGATCGAGCGCGAAGCGCAAGACCGCATGGCGCTGGCCTCGCAACTGAAGGCCGTCGCCGCCCAGAAGAGCGGCTTCTTCGACAGCGAGATCGTGCCGGTCACCATCGCGCAGAAGAAGGGCGACCCGATCGTCGTCAGCAAGGACGAGCACCCGCGCGAGACCTCGATGGAAGCGCTGGCCAAGCTCAAGGGTGTGGTGCGCCCCGACGGCACCGTGACCGCCGGCAACGCCTCGGGCGTGAACGACGGCGCCTGCGCCCTGCTGCTGGCCACCGACAGCGCCGCTGGCAAGTACGGCCTGACCCCGCGCGCCCGCGTGGTCGGCATGGCCACCGCCGGCGTCGCGCCGCGCATCATGGGCTTCGGCCCGGCCCCGGCCACCCGCAAGGTGCTGGCGCAGACCGGCCTGACGCTCGACCAGATGGACGTGATCGAGTTGAACGAAGCCTTCGCCGCCCAAGGCCTCGCCGTGCTGCGCGACCTGGGCCTGAAAGACGACGACGCCCGCGTCAACCCGAACGGCGGCGCGATTGCGCTCGGCCACCCGCTGGGTGCCAGCGGTGCGCGCCTGGTCACCACCGCCATCAACCAGCTGCACCGCAGCGGCGGCCGCTACGCGCTGTGCACCATGTGCATCGGCGTCGGCCAGGGCATCGCGCTGATCGTCGAGCGCGTCTGACCCGCGCTCACGCGCGTCGCACGAAGCCCCGGTTCGCCGGGGCTTTTTTCATGGCGCGACCGACTCCAGTCTGGGCACGCGGTCGAACCAGGGCTCGGCGCGCTCCAGCTGCCCGGCCAGCCGGAACAGCAGGCCTTCGTCGCCGATGCCGCCGGTCACTTGCACGCCCACGGGCAGGCCATCGGCCGTGTGGTGCAGCGGCACGCTCATGGCCGGCAGGCCGAGCAGGTTGGCGAACGAGGTGAAGGGCACGTAGCCCAGCATCTCTTCGCGCCGCTGCCGGGCCATCGGGCTGCGCATCAGGGCCTGGCGCTGGCCGAGTGCCAGGCTCATCTGCGCCATGGCGTTCTGCCAGGCCGGCGTGTGCAGCGCGCCCAGCGGCAGCCGGGCCTGCGACACCACCGGCGTGAGCCACACGTCGTGCCGCTGGCGGAAGGTCGTCCACCCCTGCTGGTGGACCTGCCGGCGGTGCTGCGAGGCCAGCAGCTCGACCGCGCCGATGCGCCGGCCGATGGCGGCGGCCAGGCGCGTGTCGGGCTCGAAGTCGGCGGCGGCGCAGCCGGTCAGCGCGCGCACCTCTTCGACCATGGCGGCGCTGACCGTGAACATCAGGGTCATCACGTCTTCGTAGAAGGCGGGCCAGTCGAGCGCGGGCTCGGCCTCTTCGACCGCATGGCCCAGCGCGGCCAGCCGCTCGGCGGCGTGGCGCACGGCGGCCACGTTGTCGGCATCGACCGGCGTGGCGGCGGGCGAGCGGGTGCTGAAGGCGATGCGCAGGCGGCCGGGCTCGCGCGGCACTTCGTCGAGATAAGGCCGCTCGGGCGGGGCGATGTGGAAGGGCGACGCGGCCGTCGGGCCGTGGGTCGCGTCGAGCAGGGCCGCGCTGTCGCGCACCGAGCGCGTCAGCACGTGCTGCACGGCCGTGCCCTGGGCCAGCTCGGCCAGGTCGGTGCCCCAGGGCGTGCGTGCGCGGCCCGGCTTGAAGCCGAACAGGCCGCACAGCGCGGCGGGGATGCGGATCGAGCCGCCGATGTCGTTGCCACCGGCCAGCGGCACGATGCCGGCCGCCACCGCCGCGCCCGCGCCACCCGACGAGCCGCCAGCCGAGAGCCCGTGCCGCCAGGGGTTGTGCACCGCGCCCCAGTGGCGCGACTCGGTCTGCGGCTTGAGCCCGAACTCGGGCGTGTTGCTCAGGCCGATCGGCACCAGCCCGGCCTGCAGCCAGCGCCGCGTGATCTCGGCATGCGCCTGGGGCACGAAGCCGCGCAGAGAGCGGCTGCCGCCCGCGGCGGGCACGCCGGCGTGCTCTTGCTTGAGGTCCTTGAGCAGAAACGGCACGCCGGCAAACGGCCCGGCCAGCGCTTCGCGGCTGCGTGCGGCGGCCAGGTCGTCCATGCGCGTGACGACGGCGTTCAGGCCGGGGTTCACCGCCTCCAGCCGGGCCTGCGCCACGGCCACCAGCTCGCGCGCCGACACCTGCCCCTGCGCCACCAGCGCGGCGAGCCCCAGGCCGTCGTGTCGCCGGTACTCGTCGAAGTTCATCCGCCCGCCCCCTCGAAGTGTTCTGAGCCGCCCACGATACGGCCCCGGCCGTGGGTGCGGTGGGCGAGGTGCCGGCTCAGCCGCCGCGCCGCGCCTGCTCGGCGACGATCTCACCCAGGCGCTTGACGCTCGCTTCGAGCCTGGGCGACCACGGGTCGCCGTAGTGCATGCGCAAAAAGTGGTCGAAGCGGTGGCTGCAGCTGAAGGTGGCACCCGGGGCGCAGCCGATGTGCTCGCGCCGCGCCTGCTCGAACACCTTGCGCGAGTCCACCTGCGGCGGCATCTCGATCCACAGCATGAAGCCGCCCTGCGGCCGGTTGAGCTTGCAGCCGGCCGGGAAGTGCCGCGTCACCGCATCCGACAGCTGCTGGCACTGCAGCTTGAGCGCCGCGCGCAACTTGCGCATGTGGTGGTCGTAGCCACCGTCGCGGATGAACTCGGCGATCACCTCCTGCTGCAGCATCGAGCCGGTGATCGAGGTGTGAAACTTGTGCGACTGCGCCGCCTTGAAGTGACGGCCCGGGGCCATCCAGCCGACGCGGTAGCCGGGCGCCACGGTCTTGGTGAAGGCCGAGCACAGGATCACGTCGTCGTGCGTGTCGAAGCTCTTGAGCACCGGCGGGCGCTCGTCGCCGAAGTAGGTCTCGCCGTAGATGTCGGTCTCGATCAGCGAGAAGCCGCGTTGGGCCGACAGCTTGACCAGACGCTTCTTGCTTTCCACCGGCATCAGGCTGCCCAGCGGGTTGTGGAAGTTCGCCAGCACCACGCAAGCCTTGACGGTGCCGCGCTGCTGGGTGGCGAAGTCGAGCGCCTCGACCGAGATGCCCTCGCGCGGGTGCGTCGGGATCTCGATCGAGCGCATGCCCAGGCTGCGGATGATCTCCAGCAGCATCCAGTAGCAGGGCGACTCGACCGCGATGGTGTCGCCCGCCTGCGCCACCGAGCGCAGCGCCAGGAAGATGGCCTCGGTGCCACCGTGCGTGAGGATGATCTCTTCGGGCCGCAACCGCACGCCTGCGCTGACCGTGCGGCGCGCAATCTCTTGCTTCAGGGCCGGGCTGCCGGTGACGAGGTAGCGCGACGCGTACTCGGGGTGCAGGCGGTTGATGCGCGCCATCAGGTGGCGCAGCTTGGCCTCGGGCAGCAGCTCGCGCGCGGGCATCGGGCAGAACGAGGGCGCGGCCTCGGGGTCGTCGGCGCCGAAGAGAAACTCGCGCGTCAGGTCGTCGGGCGTGACGAAGCCGGGGGCGCTCATGCGCGTGTCGATCTCGGGCTCGGGCAGCGGCTCGTGGCGCCGCGCGACAAAGTAGCCCGACTTGGGCCGCGCCTCGACTAGCGACTGGTTCTCGAGCCAGCGGTAGGCGAGCGTCACGGTGGACGCGCTCACCCCGTGTTGCTGGCACAGCTGGCGCACCGAGGGCAGCCGGTCGCCGGTGCGCAGGCTGCCACCCTGGATGGCCTGGGCGAGTTCACCCGCAACGCGGTGGTAGAGCGGGTGTCCAAGCTCGGCGGGCGTGTTCATCCGGTCGATTGTGGCGAGGCTCCAAGCCCCATGACAGATACAGAACCCGTCCGTCCGGACCAACACAGATGGCGGCACCCCGATCTGTGCGGTGACAGTCTGGCCGGTGCTGCATGTGGCGGGCGCGGCGCCTCGCGAGAACACTGTGGGGCCTCGAACGACCTTTTCCGGAGGCCCCCGATGTTCCGCTTCTCGTCCCCCGTCACCCTGCAACTCACCCGCGGCGAAGTCATCGCCTGGCCGAGCCAGTCGGGCGCGAACGTGAAAGTGGTCGCCGGCTTGGCCTGGATCACCCGCAGCGGCGACTTCGACGACCACGTGCTGCACGCCGGCCAGTCGATGGCGCTGGCACGCGGCGACGGCGCGGTGATCAGCGCCGAGCGCGGCGAGCTGGTGCTGCGCTTCGAGGCGCAGCCGGGGTGGCACACCGCGCTGGGGCGCCTGGCGCGACGGCTGCGGCGGCTCCTGCCGAGGCCGCGCCACGCGGCCGCCACAATCGCCGGGTGAGCAAAACCAAATCCCTCTACACGTGCAGCGAGTGCGGCGGCACGAACCCCAAATGGCTGGGCAAGTGCCCGCACTGCGGTGCCTGGAACACGCTGGTCGAGTCGATCGCCGAAGCGCCCGGCAAGAACCGCTTCCAGTCGCTGGCCGGCGCGCAGCCGGTGGCGACGCTCTCTGAGATCGAAGCGACCGATGTGGACCGCCAGCCGACCGGCATCGACGAACTCGACCGGGTGCTGGGCGGCGGCATCGTGGCCGGCGGCGTGGTGCTGATCGGCGGCGACCCGGGCATCGGCAAATCGACGCTGCTGCTGCAGGCGCTCGACGCACTTTCGCAGCGCATGCCGGCGCTGTATGTCACCGGCGAAGAGTCGGGCGCGCAGGTCGCGCTGCGCTCGCGCCGGCTCGGGCTCGAACGCTCGCAGGTGCGCGTGGTGGCCGAGATCCAGCTGGAAAAAATCGCCGCGACCATCGAGGCCGAGCAGCCGGCGGTGTGCGTGATCGACTCGATCCAGACCGTCTATTCGGACCAGCTCGCCTCGGCGCCCGGCTCGGTGGCGCAGGTGCGCGAGTGCGCGGCGCAGCTCACGCGCATCGCCAAGAGCAGCGGCACGACCATCGTGCTGGTCGGCCACGTGACCAAAGAAGGCGCGCTGGCCGGCCCGCGCGTGCTCGAACACATCGTGGACACGGTGCTGTACTTCGAAGGCGACACGCACAGCAGCTTCCGCCTGGTGCGCGCGATCAAGAACCGCTTCGGCGCGGTCAACGAGATCGGCGTGTTCGCGATGACCGAAAAAGGGCTCAAGGGCGTCGCCAACCCGAGCGCGATCTTTCTCTCGACGCACGGCGACCCGGTCGCCGGCTCGTGCGTGCTGGTCACGCTCGAAGGCACACGGCCGCTGCTGGTCGAAATACAGGCCCTGGTGGACAGCGGCGGCCCGAGCCCGCGCCGCCTGAGCGTGGGCCTGGACCGCGACCGGCTGGCGATGATGCTGGCGGTGCTGCACCGCCATGCGGGCATCGCGTGCTTCGACCAGGACGTGTTCGTCAACGCCGTCGGCGGTGTGCGCATCGGCGAGCCGGCGGGCGACCTGGCGGTGATGCTGGCCATCCAGAGCAGCCTGCGCGGCAAGCCGCTGCCACGCGGCTTCATCGCCTTCGGCGAGGTCGGCCTGGCCGGCGAGGTGCGCCCCGCACCGCGCGGGCAAGAGCGCCTGAAAGAAGCCGCCAAGCTGGGCTTCAGCGTCGCCATCGTGCCCAAGGCCAACGCGCCGAAGAAGGCCCCCGAGGGCCTGACGATCCACGCGGTCGAGCGCATCGAGCAGGCGATCGACCTGGCGCGTGGTCTGTGACGCGGCGGCACCCGTTGGACCCGACCTTCGGCCAATGACTCCTTCGCCTTCGCCCTCGACTGCGACGGCCTCGTCCTGGCGCGGCGGCCTGTGGCGCTACGCCCTGGTCGGCGCGGTCAGCACCGCGGCGCACTACGCGCTTCTGGCGCTGTGTGTCGAGTCGGGCTGGCTGCCGGCGGCGCCGGCCTCGGGGCTGGGCGCGGTGCTCGGCGCGCAGGTCGCCTACCTCGGCAACCGCTGGTTCACGTTTCGCCACGCGGGCTCGCTGGGCGCGTCGTGGATGCGCTTCCAGCTCATCGCGGCGGTCGGGGCGCTGCTCAACATGGGCATCGTCGGCGCGGGCGTCGCGCTCGGGGCGCACTACCTCGTCGCCCAGGTGATCGCCACCGCGCTGGTGATGGCGGTCACCTACCAGCTCAACCGGGTGTGGACTTTCCAGTGAGCGCGGCGGCCGGCCGGCGCAGGTAGAGCCGGTAGGTCACGGGCGGCAGCTCGCGGCCCCAGGCGCGTTTGTGCGGGCTGACGGTCAGCGCCGCGTCGGGCGCGACCTGCGCGGCCAGCACCTGGCAAGCGGCGTCGTCGTCGCGGCAGACGATCAGGGCGCCCTCGCTCGCCAGGCGCTCGGGCGTGATCCACGGCGTGAGCTTCGGCAGGCCGGGGTGCCACCAGTGCACCGCGTCGTCGCCATAGAACGCGACCGAGGCCGACTCGGCGTGGCTGCCAGCGACGATGCGCAGCGGCTGGCCCGTGTGCGCGCGCCACACGGCCCGCGCGGTGGCGGCCAGCTCGGCGCGCGGCTCGGCGCCCAGCGGCCGGGCCTTGCGCGCGTCTTGCCAACCCGCCCCGGCCGACAGCACCAGCACCAGCCCCCAGTACACCGCCAGCACCCACAGCGTGCGGCGCGGCTCGAAAGCGATGCCCTGGGCGCGCACGGCCGCCAGCCACAGCACCGTCACCGCGTACCACTGCGCCATGCCCCACACCGAGGCCATCTCGGTGCGGCCGAGCGCCGCGATGAGCGCCGCCGCGAGCAGCGGCGCGAAGGCCAGCCACCACAGGTCGGCCTGTCGCCCGGGCCGGCCGATGCTTGCGAGCGCGGCGCGGGCCGCCGCGAGACGCTGGCCGCGGGTGGCCAGCAGCGCCAGCAGCGCGAGGCTGGGCAGCAGGTAGAGCGCCTGCGCGACGCTGTACTTGGCAAAGCGCAGCAGCGCCGCCCCCAGGCTGCCGCTGCCGCGCTCGGCCGCGTAGCCGAAGGTCGCGAAGCCGTTCTGCAGCTGCCACAGCGCATGCGGCGCCAACACCAGCGCGCCGACCGCGATGGCGAGCCAGGGCCCCGGGCCGCGCAGCCGCGCGCGCCAGGCCGGGCGCGCCAGCGTGCTGAGCGCGAAGGCCACGACCAGCACCACCGTGAAGTACTTGCCCAGCACCGCCAGCGCGGTGAACACGCCGCAGACCACCGCGTGGCGCAGCCGTCCGCCCTGCATCAGCGCCACGTAGCCGTACGCGGCCCAGGCCCAGGTGGACAGCAGCACCGCGTTGGCGTTGAACTTGATCGCCAGCGCCGTGTAGAGCGGCGACACGGCCAGCACCAGCGTGGCCACGGTGGCCTCGTCGCGTAGCAACACACGGCGCGCGAGCATCGCCACGCCGGCAAGCCCGGCCGCCGCATTGACGGCCGCGAGCGCGAAGTAGGCGAGGTCCACGCGCGGCAAGACGCTGAACCACGCCGCCGTCACCCAGGCGAACAGCGGCGGGTGCTTGGCATAGCCCGCCTGCCACTCGATGCCCCAGACGTAGTTCTCGACCATGTCGCCGGGCACGTCGAGGTTGCCGCGCGCCAGCCAGGCGGCCAGCGTCCACACCAGCGCGTGCAGCGCCAGCAGCAGCGCGACCGGCGGCAGCCGCTCAGCCGCGCGGGACGTCATCGCGCGCGGCCTGGACCACTTCGTCGATCACGAACAGCGGCCGGCGCTTCGACTCGATGTAGGCGCGCCCGATGTACTCGCCCAGTACGCCCAGGCCGATCAGCTGCAAGCCGCCGAGGAAGAGCACCGCGGTGATCAGCGAGGCGTAGCCCGGCGTGTCCACCCCGACGATGAGCACGCGCGCGACGATCACGCAGGCGTAGATCAGCGCCAGCGACGCGATGGCCGTGCCGAGGTAGGTCCAGATGCGCAGCGGCGCGGTGCTGAAGCTCGTGATGCCTTCGAGCGCCAGGTTCCACAGCTTCCAGGGCGTGAAGCGGCTCGTGCCCAGCTCGCGCTGCGGCCGCACGTATTCGACGGTCGCGCTCCTGAAGCCGGCCCAGGCGAACAGGCCCTTCATGAAACGCCGGCTCTCGGGCAGGTTGCGGATCACCTCGACCACGCGCCGGTCCATCAGGCGAAAGTCGCCCACGTTGTCGGGCAGCTTCACGTCGGCGGTGAGCCGGTTGTGCACGCGGTAGAACCAGCCGGCGGACGTGCGCTTCATCAGCCCGTCGCTGCTGCGGTCGCTGCGCCGCGCCAGCACCACCGGGAAGCCCTCGCGCCACTTGGCGACCATCTCGACGATCAGCTCGGGCGGGTCTTGCAGGTCCACGTCCATCGGGATCACCGCGTCGCCGCGCGCCTGGTCGAGGCCGGCCGACAGCGCGGCCTCTTTGCCGAAGTTGCGCGACAGCACCACCACGCGCACACGGGCGTCGTGCGTGACCATCTCGCGCAGGCGGGCCAGGGTGTCGTCGCTGCTGCCGTCGTCCACGAACACGAGTTCGAAGCGCAGGGCTGGTAGGCCTTCGAGCACGCCACGCACGCGCTCGTAGAACACCCACACGCCGTCGGCCTCGTTGAACACGGGCACCACGAGCGACAACAAGGGCAAGGACTCGGTGGACGGCACGCGCGGGCTCGAAGTTTGCACGGGCCGGATTCTGGCCCATCACAATGCCCCGAGGCTGCTGTCGCGCCTGCCGCGCGGCGCCCCTTGCCCTTGTCGCCCACGCCATGAACCCTGTCGATGCCGGTCGCCCCGGCCTGAGCTCTTCGCTGCGGCGCTACCGCGAGCTGGCCCTGCGCGACGACCTCGTGGCCGCGTTCATCGTCGCGGTGCTGCTCATCCCCCAAGGCCTGGCTTACGCGCTGCTCGCCGGGCTGCCACCGCAGGTGGGCATCTTCGCGAGCCTGCTGCCGGCGGTGGCCTACGCGGCGCTGGGTTCCAGCAGCGCGGTGGCCGTGGGCCCGGCGGCGCTGCTGGCGCTGATGACCGCGCAGGGCATCGCGGCGGCGTCCACCCTGCCCGGCGCGACGCCAATGGGCGCGGCGCTGGTGCTGTCGCTCGAAGTCGGGCTGATGCTGGGCGTGGCGGCGCTGTTCAAGCTCGACGCCCTGGCCTCGCTGCTGAGCACGCCGGTGCTGCAGGGCTTTTCGACCGGCTCGGCCTTCGCCATCGGCCTGTCGCAGCTGCCCGCGCTGCTGGGCAGCCCGGCGCGTGGCTCGAACGCGCCCGAGGTCGTGCTGAGCTGGTGGCGCAGCGGCCACTGGGGCCACGCGGCCACCGCCGCGTTCGGTCTCGCGGCCTTCGCGGCCCTGTGGCTCGCACGCCGATACGCGCGCGGGTGGCTCGCGCGCTGGCTGTCGTCCGACCGCGCGCTGCTCGCGTCGCGCTGCATGCCGCTCGTGGTGATCGGGCTGGCCATCGTCGGCGCGCTCGCGCTGGCGGCCGACACCCGTGGCGTCGCCCTGGTCGGCGAGCTGCCTGCGCTGGCGCTCGTCTTCACGCCGCCCCCGCTCGACGCGGCCCTGTGGATGCGCCTGCTGCCCAGCGCGGCCTTGCTGGCGCTGGTCACCTTCGTCAGCCACCTGGCCGTGGCCGAGTCGCTGGCCTTGCAGCGCGGCGAGCCCATCGACGGCCGGCGCGAGCTGGCCGGGCTGGCCGCCGCCAACCTGGTGGCCGGCGTCAACGGCGGCATGCCGGTGGGCGGCAGCTTCTCGCGCAGCGCGGTCAACGCCGAAGCCGGGGCCCGCACGCGCGCGGCCGGGGCCTGGGCCGCGCTCTTCGTCGCGCTGGCCATGCTGCTGCTGGCCGTGCCCCTGGCCTGGCTGCCGCGCGCCGTGCTGGCCGCGACCATCGTGGTCGCGGTGATGACCATGGTCGAGTGGCGCGCCTTCGCCGAAGCCTGGCGCTACTCGAAGCCCGAAGCCGTGGTGATGGGCGTGGTGGCGCTGCTGACCTTCGTCGAAGGCGCGCACTGGGCGCTGGCGCTCGGCGTGGCCGCGTCGATCGCGCTGATGCTGCAGCGCACCTCGCGCCCGCACGCCGTGGTGGTCGGGCGCCTGCCCGGCACCGAGCACTACCGCAACGTCACGCGCTACCAGACCGAACAACACCCCGGCGTGGTCGGCATCCGCATCGACGAAAGCCTGCTCTTCACCAACGCCCGCCAGCTCGCCGGCGTGGTGACCGACTACCTGCTCACGCGCCCCGACACCCGCCGCGTGCTGCTGCAGATGTCCGCCGTCAACCACATCGACTTCAGCGGCCTCGAAGCGCTGCGCGGCCTGCAGCAAGGGCTGGCCGAGCGGGGCATCCGGCTCGACGTGTCCGAGGTCAAGGGCCCGGTGCTCGATGCACTCAAGGCCAGCGACTGGACCCGCTGGTTCACCGGGCGGCTGTTCGTCAGCCATCACCAGGGCGTGATGGACGTGGGCCGCGATCCGGGCACTCCCCCCTGTGCGTGATCGATCCACCGGGACGAGCGCCCTACAGTGCGGGGCCACGCCCCGAGGGGCGTGCCGACCATTCCAAGATCCACCCAGGGAGCCCCATGAACGCATCACCCACCCTCGACCTGCTGGTGTCGCTGCTCGACCACGACGCCTCCGACGCGCAAGCCTTCGAGGCCCTTCGCCAGCGCTTTCTCAATGAGTTGCTCGGCCTGCCGATCTGGATCGCCGGCACCCGCGAGCCGCAGCCCGGTGGCAACCAGGTGGCGCTGCAACTGAGCATGAAGCAGGGCGACGATGGGCGCCTGAAGCTCGCCGTGTTCCTGGCCGATCCGGGTGAGTCGGAGCCCTCATTCGAAGGCGAGTTGCACCACCTCTTCGCGCTCGCCGAAAAGCAGCGGTTCGATGTCTGGCTCATCGACGGTGAGCAAGAGCTCGCGCTGTCGCATGAAGGGCTGCTGCGGCTGCGCGACCTGCGAACCTGGGGCAGCGCCGGCATTCCGATGACCGAAGAGGAGGTGCTGGCATTTGCCAGCGCCGTGCGGGGCTTCGCCTCGCAGGCCTACCAGTACGCACGCCAGCAGCCCGATGTCCGGCGCCTGCACGTGGCGTCGATATCGACGCGTGGCGCGAAGGCCATGCTGGGCATCTGGCTCGATGCAGACGGCGCCGACGCGCACAGCACCGCGCTGCTGGCGCTGAGCGAACAACACCTGCGCCCCGGCTGGCGCACGGTGGTCACGCACGGTGATGACGCCAAGGAAATCGGCGATGCCCTGCAAAGCGCACCGGCCTGCTACGACCGGGCGCGCGACAGCGGTTGGTGGGCCGGCATCAAACGCCGCTTTGACGAACCGGCCGTGCCGCTGATCGAGTTGAACATCATCGGCCGCGACGAAGAGCTCGCCAGCGCCACGACACCCTGAGCGCCCGAGGCTCGGGCACACCGGCGCATCCACCCCTGATCACGCGCATGGCCTCTTTTGCACCGACGCACGCCCATGGGACCGTGCCTGTTCTGCACCCACTCCGCCGGGTGCTGCCCGCGGCTGCCGCCGCGCTGCTTGCCCTGGCGGCGGTGCCCTCGTGGGGCCAAAGCGAAGCTGCCGCGCGCCCTGTGCTGTCACCCCGTGGCTACGGGCCTGTGAAGATCGACGCGCGGGTGCGCGACCTGCTGCGGCAAACGGGTTGGCGGCCCATCGTGATCGAAGACAACAACCAGCCCGAGAGCCGTTGCTTTCGGCTGCGCTTCAAGCAACTGCCCGGCGTGACCCTGCTCGCTTCGGCCGAGTCGGGGCAGCGGCTGGCTCGCGCGAAGTTCATGATGGTGCAAACGCGCGACCCGCTCGTGCCCAATACACGCGGCCTCCAGGTGGGTGACGGCGCGCGCCGGCTCCAGCGCCTCCGACCGACCCCACTGCCCGACGGGCGGTATGTGCTCTGGGAGAAAGGCCGCTTCTCCGTGGACCATCAGTTGAACCTGTCGTTCCGGGTGAAAGCGGGCCGCATCGCCAGCGTCAGCGGGGGCCGGGCCTACAGCGAGAGCTGCTACGACGACCCCTGACACGCGCGCAGGCCAGTTCAGCCGAGCAACCAACCCCGCAACAGCCCCACCGCCGCGCACGCGCCGATCACCCCGATCACGTTCGCGTTGAAGCGCATCAGCGCGACGCCCGCCGCCACACCCAGCAGCGCCGAGGCCCAGTCGAAGGCGCCGGTGAAGCCTTGCGGCCACAGCACGTGTTCGGCGAAGAAGATCGCCAGGCTCAGGATCACGCCGACCACGGCCGCCGTGATGGCGGTCAGCGGGGCTTGCAGCCGCACCTGGCCGTGGGTGGATTCGACCACCGGCCCGCCGGCGAGGATGAACACGAACGAGGGCAGGAAGGTGAAAAAGGTGACCACGCCGGCCGCGAGCGCGGCGCCGGCCAGCAGCTGGTCGGGGCCCAGCACCTGTTGCGTCCAGCCGCCGACGAAGGCCACGAAGGCGACCACCATGATCAGCGGGCCGGGGGTGGTTTCGCCAAGCGCAAGGCCGTCGATCATCTGCGGCGCGCTCAGCCAGCCAAAGTGCTCGACCGCGCTTTGCGCCACGTAGGGCAGCACCGCGTAGGCGCCGCCGAAGGTCAGCAGCGCAGCCTTGGTGAAGAACCAGCCCATCTGCGCCAGCGTGCCCTGCCAGCCCACGCTGGCGACCAGTGCGCCCATCGCGCCGGCCCACAGCAGCAGGCCGACCGCGAGCACACGCGCCAAGCGCATGCGCGTGAAGCGCGCGTGGGCCGGCGTCGGGCTGTGGTCGTCGATCACCGCCGGGCGCTGCGTGCCCTTGGCGCCGCCATGGCCGCCCACGCCCTGAAAGGCCTGCGGCACGACGCGCTGGGCGATCACCCCCAGCAGGCCCGCGCCCAGCACCACGGCCGGAAACGGCAGCCCCAGCACCTGCAGGCCCACGAAGGCCAGCGCGGCGATGCCCCACAGCAGCGGGTGCTTGAGCGTGCGTTTGCCGATGCGCCAGGCGGCGGCGATGACCAGCGCGGTGACGGCCGGCTTGATGCCCCACAGCACCGCGGCGACGGCGGGCGTCTGCCCATGCGCCATGTACAGCCACGACAGCACGACGAGCAGCGCGAGCGAGGGCAGCACGAACAAGGCCCCGGCGGCAATGCCGCCGCGCACGCCGTGCAGCAGCCAGCCGATGTAGGTGGCGAGCTGCTGGGCCTCGGGGCCGGGCAGCACCATGCAGTAGTTGAGCGCGTGCAGGTAGCGCCGCTCGGAGATCCAGCGCCGGCGCTCGACCAGCTCTTCGTGCATCAGCGCGATCTGCCCGGCCGGGCCACCGAAGCTGATGCAGCCGAGCTTGAACCAGAAGCGCAGCGCCTCGCCGAGGGTGGGGGTGGGTGGCGCGGCGGAGGGGGCCGCCGCCGGCACCGCGTTCAAGCGATCACCGCTTCATCGACGCGGCGTTCGCCTCGGGTGTCCACCCAGCCGAGACCGAGCTTGTCGCCGGCCTTGGCGGCCTTGAGCGTGAACTGCAGGAAGGGGTTCTTCGACACGCCGGTGCCGCAATGCACGGTGAGCACCGGCCGGCCGTTCAGCGTGACCTTCACT
The DNA here is from genome assembly GCF_056676035.1 of Piscinibacter sp. PDB5-1. NCBI lineage: Bacteria > Pseudomonadati > Pseudomonadota > Betaproteobacteria > Burkholderiales > Sphaerotilaceae > Piscinibacter > Piscinibacter sp. PDB5-1. The sequence goes on from NZ_JBWVZL010000004.1 coordinate 265,829, forward strand.
TCGGTGATGTGCCAGGCGGGCACCGGCTTGCCGGCCTCGTCCTTGCGCTGGCCGGATTCCATCTCGTGCGCCAGCAGCGCACGCACGATGGCGCTGCCGTTGGCCTGGGCCTGGGCGCGGATTCGGGTGGGTTCGGTCATGGAGGGTCGACCTTCCTTAGGCGTTGCCACAGCCGGTGAGCGTGACCCGCACGTCTTTCTGTGCGAAGACGATGCGGCCATCGGCCAGCCACGCGACGGCGTAGACGTTCGAGCTTTGCGCCATCTTCACGCGCAGGCTGAAGCTCGCCTCGACCGCGTCGCTCAGTTCGTACAGCGCGATCAGCACGTTGGGGTTCTTCTCGATCAGCAGCGCCATGCGCCGCACGCCGGGCAGCGTGCTGCTCAGCGACATCTGCACCTGCGAGCCGTTCTCGGCGATGTCGGGGGCCTGCAGGCGCACGTCGGCGCTGGGGGTGGGGCGGGCGCTGCCGAGCGCCTGGTAGGCCTGGGCCAGCGTGTCGGCGTCGAACGCGGCGCGCGGCACCGGGGCTTGTGCCGCAGCCGGCACGGGCAGCGCACCGATGCCGGCCAGCAAGGCGGCGACGGTGGCACTGTGGTTCAGAAACTCGCGGCGGCGGGGCATGCGGGGCTCCGGCAGGAAGACCGCCGGATTGTGCCGCCGCCGGGGGGTCAGTCGTCGGCCTGGGCGTTCTCGATCTGCTCTTGCACCTTGCGGGCGCCGCGCAGCACCAGCGTCTGGTCGAGCATGGCCTGCGGAGCAACGGCCTGGGCGACGGCTTCGAGGCTGTCGGGGTCGTTCATCAACGCGTTGGCCAGCGCCGACAGCGCGCAGATCGCGCGGCGCGGGGCCTGCGCAGGCAGTTCACGCAGCGCGTTCACGCGCACGTGGTGGCGCACGCTGGCGACCGCCGCCGGCCCCAGGCCCCAGCTTTCGCACAGGGCGGCGCCCAGTGCGTCGTGGCTGACGCCGAAGGCTTCGTATTCGCGTTCGACCAGCTCGACGTCGTTGGTCACCGAGGCGATCAGGGGCTTGTAGACCTCGGGGGCGTGCTTGAAGAGCACGGCCTTGCCGCATTCTTCGAACAGCCCGGCCGAATGCGCGCCCCAGGGGTCCACGCTCAGGGCCTGGCCGATGCGGCCCATCAGCAGACCACGCACGCTGGCGCGCTGCCACATGGGTTCGAGCTCGGGCGCGGGCGGGAAGACCGCGCGCAGGCCCATCTCGAAGGTGACGGCCGCGATCTCGCGCGTGCCGAGGTAGGTGACGGCCTGCTGCACGCTTTGCACGCGTCCCTTCAGGCCGTAGAGCGACGAGTTGACCGCCTTCAGCACCGCAGCGGCCAGCGCCATGTCGGTCTCGATCAGGTGCGCGAGGTGCTGCATGTTGACCTCGTCCTCGGCGAGCAGCAGCGACAGCTTCACCAGCGACTCGGGCTGGGCCGGGACGTCGATGTTCAGGGAGCGCAGCTTCGGATCGACAGGCATGGCGATGGGCGGGTCAGGTCGCAGGACAAACAGGAGGTGCGCGGTCTTCGACACCTTTTGAGCGTGACCCATCGTAGTCACCTGGGCGGGCCCGTGGTGTGAAGAACAACGCGGGAAACCCGGGCTTTTCAGTTGCTTACGCCCGCACGCCAAACGTCGGCCGGTGCCGGCGTCGGCCGGTGCCGGCCATCGCCCACCCGAAAAGGCCAACGCCCCGCCGAAGCGGGGCGTTGCGGGCGCGCGGCCGAGGGCGTCAGAAGCGGTAGTTGACGCCGAAGCTCAGCTGCGGGATCGCCTTGATCTTGCCGACGCCATCGCGCAGCTCGGCCGTTTCGCGGTCGATGTCAGCCTGGCTGGCGTTGCTCAGGGTCGGGCCGGTGGCCGTGGCGGTGACCTTGGCCTTGCCGATGCTGGCGCCCAGGTCGAAGTGGAAGCCGAAACCCTCGCCCTTGGGCTGGTGGCCGTAGCCGATGCCGATGAAGGGCGTGGTCTTCGGGTACTCGATCCGCACATTGAAGCGGTCGCCGGCGGCCAGCACGTAGTTGGTGCCGCCGATGTTGATGGTCTGGCCGGCGCCGTCGGCCACGAGGTCGATCTCGACCTGGTTGAAGGTCACGCCGCCGGTGACGCGCCAGCCTTCGGTGAAGAACCAGTCGGCGAACAGCCCGGTGCGGTTGTACTTGGCGCGGGCGTCGTAGGTGATGCCTTCTTCTTGCTCGCGGGCGGTCTTGCTGCCCAGGCCGGCGAAGTCGCCACGCACCGTGACCGAGTCCGAGATCGGCTGGGCGTACCCGAGCATCACGCCGTGCGTGCCGATGCCGGTGTAGACCTCGCCCGCGTGCGCGCTGCCGATGCAAACGCCGCACAGGGCCAGCGCCGTCCAGAGGTTCTTCATGGGGGTTGTCCTTTTGAGGTGAAGTGAGCGCGCCCCTCGGGCGGCCGAAAAATCATTCTAGGAATCGCCCCCGCATCCGCAATGAGACAAATGGCCGATGACGGCCGTGCTTTTTTGCGATCCGTCACGTGCGCGGCCGTGGTGTGACGCTGTGCGCAAGTCGCGCGTCATACGATGCGGCCCTTCGGTGACGCGCTGATCGCGGACACGCGCCACCGGCGGCCTCTGACAGCCTGCGGCGCGTCGGGCGGCTACCGTGACCCGCAGCTTCGCTCTCCACCGACCCGTGCCGCCACCGACCCTGCCCAGCGCCCGCCCCGCCATCCCGGGCGACCCCGTGCGTGTTCCCCTGCTCAAGCGGCGCCCGCGCATCCCGACGCTGTCGATGGCCGCGTGGCGGCAGTTCTACGCGGTGGCCAAGCCGTATTGGATCGGCGACCAGCGCCGCGCGGCCTGGGCGCTGATGGCCGCGCTGATCGTGCTGATGCTGGCCGAGACGCAACTGGCCGTGCTGCTCAACGACCGCAGCGGCGAAATGATGTCGGCGCTCGCCGCGCAAGACGACGACCGCTTCTGGGCCGCGGTGCGCGCCTGCCTGCTGGTGATCGTGTTCGCCGTGCCGATCTACGCGTTTTATTACTTCATGCGCGACGCCTTCGGCAACCATTGGCGACGCTGGCTGACCGGGCGCTTCCTCGACGGCTACCTCGAAGCGCGCAAGTACTACGAGCTGACCGGCAACCCCGAGATCGACAACCCCGACCAGCGCATCAGCGAAGACATCAACAGCTTCACCGGCCGCTCGATCCACTTCTTGCTGATCTTCCTGGGCGCGGCGATGCAGCTCGTGGCCTTCAGCGCCGTGCTGTGGTCGATCTCGAAGCCGCTGGTGGCCTTTCTGGCGGTGTATGCCTTCTTCGGCACGGTGGTGGCGTTGTGGGTGTTCGGCACGCCGCTGATCCGGCTGAACTTCTGGCAGCTGCGCCGCGAGGCCGATTTCCGGTTCGGGCTGATGCGCCTGCGCGAAAACGCCGAGGCCATCGCCTTCTACCGGGGCGAGCGTCAGGAGCGCTCGCACATCGACCGCAATTTCGGCGAGGTCTACGACAACTACAAGCGGCTCATCAAGCGGCAGTTCGCGCTCAACCTGTACCAGCGCGCGTTCAGCCAGCTGACGCTGGTGGTGCCGAGCGTGATCCTGGCCGAAGGGGTCCTGTCGGGCGACCTGGAGGTCGGCCGCGCGGTGCAGGCCGGTGGCGCCTTCGTCGCGGTGCTGAGCGCGGTCGCGCTGATCGTCGACAACTTCGAAAGCCTCAGCCGCTTCGTCGCCGGCATCGACCGATTGCATGCGCTGTCGAAGCTGGTGCTGCCGGGCATGGCGGCGCGCACCAAGCCGCCGAAGCCGAAGGGCAGGGCCACCGCGCCGACCGCCGAACCCTTGCCGCGCATCGAGCGACGCGAGGGCGAGCCGCTCGCCTTCGACGCCGTCACGCTGTACACGCCGCAGGGCGAACGCCTGCTGGTGCGCGAGCTGACGCTGGCCCTGCAGCCCGGCGAAGGCCTCCTGATCTGCGGCGTGAGCGGCTGCGGCAAGAGTTCGCTGCTGCGCGCGGTGGCCGGCCTGTGGGGCACGGGCAGCGGCGTCATCCAGCACCCGCCGCTCGACGAGATGCTCTTTTTGCCGCAGCGGCCCTACATGCAGGCCGGCACCTTGCGCAGTCAGCTCATTTACCCGGGCACGCAGACGACGCTGAGCGACGCCGAGCTGCACCAGGTGCTCGACGACGTGAAGCTGCCCGGCCTGGCCGAGCGCGTGGGCGGCCTCGACGCGGTGCAGGACTGGGAAAAGCTGCTCTCGACCGGTGAGCAGCAGCGCCTGGCCTTCGCCCGGGTGCTGGTGCGCAAGCCGCGCATCGCCATCCTCGACGAAGCGACCAGCGCACTCGACGGTGCCAACGAAGCCGCCCTCTACGAACGCGTGCGAGCGCTCGGCACGACGCTGATCAGCGTGGCGCACCGCTCGGCCGTGTTGCGCCACCACAGCCAGGTGCTGCACCTGTCCGGCGGTGGTGCGTGGGAGGTGCTGCCCGCCGCCGGCTACCGCTTCGACGACTGAAGGAGGCGCGGCGCCTGCTTCGGGTCAGCGCATCGCCCGGCCCGCCAGACGCAGCATGTCGTCGAGCGCGTTGCCATCGCCGTTCATGTCGAGCATCGCGCCGAGGCCGCCGGCCGGGGCGGCGCCCGCGGCCGAGCCGCCGCCGGTCAGTCCCCCGAGCAGCCCGCCCAGCAGGCCGCCCAGCCCACCGCCGGCCCCGCCGGCCTGGAGCCCGCCGCCCCCGGCCTGCTGGCGGGCCATGAAGCCGGTCACCAGCATGGCCAGCATCGGCAGCATCTTCTTCAGCAGCGCGGGGTCGAGGCCAGTCTGGGTCGAGGCGTTCTGGGCCACCGTGCGGCTCACGTCCTTCGAGCCGAAGATCTGCCCGAGCACGTTGTCGCCCGGGCGTGTGTCGGTCGGCTGCGGCGACAGCACCTGGTCGAGCAGGCCGCCGCCGCCCAGTTGGCCGAGCAGGTCGCCCAGGCCACCGGGGCCGGCCGGCCGCGTCTGCGCCTGTTTCTTGAAGCCACCCAGGATGGCGGGCAGCAGCGCTTCGGCGCCCTGGACCGCCTGGGTTTCGCTGACGCCCAGTTCGTGCGCCATCGAAGAAAGCCCGCCCGTCTGGGCGAGCAAGTCGGTGAGTTGCATGGTCGTCTCCGCTGGCGAGGGTCAGTCGAGCAGTTCTTTCGGCACGTTGCCGCCGTTGGCCGCGATGTGCGCGAGCACGTTCTTGTGCAGCCACATGTTCATTTGCGCAGAGTCGTCCATCAGTTCGGGTGGGCAGTACAGCTCTTTGGCCAGCTCCTTGCGCGCGGCCAGGCTGCTGTCGATGTCCAACAGCTTGAGCAGGTCGACGATCGAGGTGCGCCAGTTGAGTTTTTGCGGGCTCGCGGCAGCGCGCTTTTCCAGCTGTGCCACCACGTCGACGACTGCGATCGGGTTGACCACCGGCTCCGCCGGCGCGCTGGGCGCTGCGGCGGCAGCAGTGGGGGCGGTCGGGGCCGCGGCGACGGGCGCGGTGGGGGTGGGCGGCACAGGGGCGGTCTTGCCGTCGCCGATGCCCAGTTTGCCGAGGATGTTGCTGAAAAAGCCCATGGGTGCGCTCCGGTGGATGAGCGGGCCATCGTATCGGCGCGGTGGCGCCGCGCCATGACGGCGCAATGACCCTGCACCCCGCAGGGCCGGCGCGCGCGGCGGCCTGCAGCAAAAAAGAATTCGCGGCGCTGTAACCCACCCGGCCCCACCGGCGATTCACCGAGGGGCGGGCCTGACGCGCGCCCTCTTTCCACCCATTCGCCACCCAGGAGCCCTTGATGTCCCAAGCCCTCACCACCCCCACCGCCGCCGCCTTGGCCCTCGCCCTCGGCGCCGCGCTGACGTTGGCCGCCGCACCTGTGCAGGCCGCTGAACAAGAGAAGTGCTACGGCGTGGCACTGAAAGGCAAGAACGACTGCGCGGCAGGCGCCGGCACCACCTGTGCCGGCTCGTCCAAGCGCGATTTCCAGGGCGACGCCTGGGCGTACGTGGCCAAGGGCAGCTGCGAGAAGACGGCCTCGAAGACCTCGCCGACCGGCATGGGCCAGCTCAAGGCCTTCAAAGAGAAGAAGGCCTGACCGGGACCGGCCCCACACCCGCCCCCTCCACCCGCGCGCAGAGTCGCCGCCCATGAGCGCCCCCGTCGGCATTGGCCTGAAGGACGTGCACGTCGCGCAGATCCTGCAAGGCGGCGCGTCGCTCGACTTCTTCGAGGTGCACGCCGAGAACCACATGGTGGCCGGCGGGCCGAGGCAGCGGCAGCTGGAGCGCATCCGCGCACAGTGGCCGCTGTCGGTACACGGCGTGGGCCTGTCGCTGGGCGGCGAGGGCCCGCTCGACGCACGGCACCTCGCGCGGCTCGCGGCGGTGGTCGAACGCTTCGAGCCGCGCTGGGTGTCCGAGCACCTGGCCTGGTCGCGGGTCGGCGACACCTGCCTCAACGACCTGCTGCCGGTGCCTTACGACGCCGCCACGCTGGCCCGCGTGTGCGAACACGTGGACCAGCTGCAGACCCGGTTGCGCCGCCGCGTGCTGGTCGAGAACCCCAGCACCTACCTCGCCTTCGAGGGCTCCACGATGAGCGAAGGCGAGTTTCTGGACGCGCTGGTGCGGCGCACCGGCTGCGGCCTGCTGCTCGACGTGAACAACGCGTATGTGAGCGGCGTGAACCAGGGGCTCGACCCCTGGGTGCTGATCTCCGCATTGCCGGCCGACGCGGTGGGCGAGATCCACCTGGCCGGCTTCGCCGAAGACCGAGACGCCAACGGCACACGCCTGCTGATCGACCAGCACGGCTCACCCGTCGACACCGCCGTGTGGGCGCTGTACGAACGCACGCTGGCGCGGCTGGGCCCGGTGCCCACGCTGATCGAACGCGACCACGACGTGCCGCCGCTCGCGGTGCTCAATGCCGAGGCCGCCCAGGCGCGGGCGGCGCTCGGGCGTGCGTCGGCCCTCGCCCGCGAAGAGGCCTTGCCGTGAACGCTGACGTCACCGCCGCATCGCCCCAGGCCGGCTTCGCCGCCGCCCTGCTCGACGCGGCCCGGCCGCTGCCCGCCGGCCTGTGCGCGCCCGCCGGCGGCGATGTGGCCTCGCGCTTCGCGGTCTACCGCAACAACGTCGTCGCCTCGCTGACGGCCGCGCTGGGCGACACCTTTCCGGTCGCGCGCCGCTGGGTCGGCGGCGAGTTCTTCGACGCGCTGGGGCGGGCCTACCTCACGGCCCACCCGCCGACCTCGCCGGTGCTCGCCGAGTACGGCGAGGGCTTCGCCGACTGGCTCGACGGCTTCGAGCCAGCGCGTGCCGTGCCCGCGCTGGCCGACATCACCCGGCTCGAATGGGCGCGCGTGCACGCCTTCCACGCCGACGATGCGCCCGCGCTCAGCGCGGCGCAATTCGCCGCGCACGGGGCCGACCCGGCCACGCTGCCGCAGGCGCGGGTGCGCTGGCACCCGTCGTGCCAGCTGCTCGCCTCGCGCTGGGCCGTCGCCACGCTGTGGGCGGCACACCAGACCGAAGGCGAACCGCCGCCGGTCGAGATCGACCACCCCGAGGCCGCACTCGTGCTGCGCGACCCGGCCGACACGGTGTGGGTCGTGCCCGTCGCGCCCGAGGCCGTCGCCTTCTACCGCGCGTGGATGGCCGGGCAGCCGCTCGGCGCCGCCTGCGCGCAGGCCGGCGACTCGCTCGACCTGGCCGCCGCCTGGGCCCCCTTGATTCGCCACGGCGCGCTCGTCGCCTGGCTCACCGGAGACACCGCATGAACGACGCCACCTGGCCCCCCCCGCCGACACCCGCCCCGCGCACCGGCCTGGCCGGGCGCCTCGCGCAAGTCCACCGCGCCTTCGCGGCGCTGCCCGAATCGGCCATCGCGCTGCTGGCGCGCTTTTCGATCGCCGCGGTGTTCTGGAAGTCGGGCCAGACGAAGGTCGAGGGCCTGGCGATCGACCTCGTCGAAGGAGAGTTCACGCTCGGCTGGCCGCGCCTGGCCGAGGGCACGGTCGAACTCTTTCACGACGAGTACGCGCTGCCGCTGCTGCCGCCCGAACTCGGCGCGGTGCTGGCCGCCACCGGCGAACACGTGCTGCCGGTGTTGCTGCTGCTGGGGCTGGCGACGCGGCTGTCGGCCTTCGGGCTGCTGGGCATGACGGCGGTGATCCAGTTCCTCGTCTACCCCGGCGCCTACCCGACGCACGGCGTCTGGGCGGCCGTGCTGCTGTGGCTGATGGTGCGCGGGCCCGGCATGGTGTCGCTCGACCACCTGATCGCCCGCCGCTGGGGCCGGTGATGAATCTGGGCGCGGTGGCCTCGGGCATGGCGTGGACCAGCCCGCAGGCGCATCAGAATGCGCGGGCCATGCCGAGCCTCGCCCGCCCCCTCGCCCCACCGGCCACTGCGCCGGCGCCGCCCGCGCCCAGCCCCGCGCAGGCCTTCGAGGCGGTGCTGCACCCGCTGTGGCTCCGGGCCCAGGCCGGCGACGAGGCCGCCTACCGCGAGGCCTTGCAGCGCCTGGCCACGCGCCTGCGGGCCTACCTGCGCCGCCGGCTGCAGGCCGCGCCCGACGAGGTCGAAGACCTGCTGCAAGACACCCTGCTCGCGCTGCACCTGCAACGTGGCACCTGGGACCCGGCCGTGCCCGTCAGCGCCTGGGCACTGGCCATCGCACGCCACAAGCTGGTGGACCTGTGGCGCCGGCGCGGTCGCCGCGAGGCCTTGCACGACCCGCTCGACGGGCTCGACGAAGCCGAGCAGCCGGCCGCGCCCGAGGCCGAAGCGTCCGCGCCACGCGACCTGGGCGTACTGCTCGAAGCCCTGCCCGCCGCGCAGCGCGACGCCATCGTGCTGACCAAGATCGAAGGCCTGTCGGTGACCGAAGCCGCCGCGCGCACTGGCGCGAGCGAGTCGGCCATCAAGGTGCAGGTGCACCGGGGGCTCAAGAAGCTCGCGGCCCTGGTGAGAGGTACGCCGTGAAGACGCACGATTTGATCGACCTGCTGGCGCGTGGCGCCGGCCCGGCCCCGCGCGCGGTGGCGGCGCGCCGCCTCGTACCGGCCGGCCTGGCCGGCGTGGTGCTCGCCGCCGTGCTGGCCGTGGCCGCGCTCGGCCTGGTGCCGCGCGAGATGTTCGCCACGCCCGCGCCCTGGTTCAAGTTCGCCTATGGCGGCGGGCTGGCCGTGGCGGCGGCCTGGCTGGCAGCGCGGCTTGCACGGCCGGCCGCGAGCGTGGCCGCACCGGTGCGCGCAGTGACGGCGGTGGGGCTGGCCGTGCTGGCCCTCGGCCTGGCCGATTGGTTTGGCGCGCCCGCGACCGAACGCACCCGTGCGCTGCTCGGCCACTCGTGGGCCGAATGCCCGTTCAACGTGCTGGTGCTGTCGCTGCCGGCCCTGGCCGGGGCGCTGTGGGCGCTGCGCGGCCTGGCGCCGACGCGTCCGCGCGCGGCAGGCTTGGCGGCGGGCCTGATGGCCGGCTCGCTCGGCGCGGTGGCTTACGCGTTGTCGTGCACCGAGGCGGCACTGTCGTTCATCGCGCTCTGGTACACGCTGGGCATCGGCCTCAGCGCCGCGATCGGCGCCGCGCTGGGGCCGCGCGTGCTGCGCTGGTGATCACAGCCCGGCGAGCGGCTGGCTACAGGCTGAAGTCGTAGTCCACCGTCAGCGGCGCATGGTCGCTGAATTTCTGATCTTTGTAGATCGCCACGCGGCGCGCGGTCTCGGCAAAGCCCGGCGTGGCCAAGTGGTAGTCGAGGCGCCAGCCCACGTTCTTGGCATAGGCCTGGCCGCGGTTGCTCCACCACGTGTAGGCGGCGTCGGTGGCGGTCGGCTCCAGGCGGCGGTACACGTCCACGAGCCCGACCTCGTCGAGCGTGTGCGTCATCCACGCGCGCTCTTCGGGCAGGAAGCCGCTGTTCTTCTGGTTGCTCTTCCAGTTCTTGAGGTCGATTTCCTTGTGCGCGATGTTCACGTCGCCCACCAGCACGAACTCGCGCTCGGCCTTGAGCTTGATCAACTGCGGCGTCATCAGCGCCAGGAAGCGAAACTTCGCCAGCTGCCGGTCTTCGCCGCTCGACCCGCTCGGGAAGTAACAGCTGATCACGCTGAACTTGCGCCCGGGTTTGTCGAAGCGCAGCTCGACGTAGCGGCCTTCGGCGTCGAATTCGCCGGCGTCGAAGCCGACCACCACGTCGCTGGGCGCATGCCGCGAATACATCCCGACACCCGAGTAGCCCTTCTTCTGCGCATAGTGGAAATGCCCGGTCATGCCGGCCACCGCATCGAGGCGCCCAGCCACGTCCGCGGCCTGGGCTTTGACCTCTTGCACCCCCATACAATCTGCGCCCACTTGTTCGGCCCAAGGCACGAAGCCCTTGTTCGCCGCTGAACGGATGCCGTTCAGGTTTAAAGAAACCAGCCGAAACACCGAAAGCACTCCCGATGAGCCCGACCGCCACGACCGACTCGCTCGCCCAGGACTTCGTGAAGTTCTCGGTGCAAGCGTCCGTGCTGCGGTTCGGTGAATTCAAGACCAAGGCCGGGCGCATGAGCCCGTATTTCTTCAACGCCGGCCTGTTCGACGACGGCGCCAAGCTGGGCCGCCTCGCAGAATTCTATGCAGCGCGCCTGCTGGCCTCGGGCATCGAGTTCGACATGATCTTCGGCCCCGCCTACAAGGGCATCACGCTGGCCGCTGCCGTGGCGATCGAACTGGCCCGCCGCGGCTGCAACGTGCCCTACGCCTACAACCGCAAAGAAGCGAAAGACCATGGCGAGGGTGGGACGCTTGTCGGCGCGCCGGTGGCCGGCCGCGTTCTCATCATCGACGACGTCATCTCTGCGGGAACCTCGGTGCGTGAATCCATCTCCATGATCCGGTCGGCCGGCGGCACACCCTGCGGTGTGGCCATCGCACTCGACCGTCAAGAGAAGGCCACCGAGAACGGGCAAGATGCGCCGTGGTCGGCGGTGCAATGGGTCGAGCAGCAGCTCGGCCTGAAGGTCAGCGCGATCGCCACGCTGACCGACTTGCTGGCTTACCTGAACAGCAACGCCGATCCGTCGCTCGGCGAACACGTGGGCCGCGTCGCGGCCTATCGGGACCGATACGGGGTGTAGATGAACCACAGATGGATCGCACAAGGGTTGTTGAGCGCCGCGCTGCTGGGTGCAGCCGGGGCGGCCTCGGCGGCCATCTACAGCTGCGTTGACACCAACGGGCGGCGCCTCACCTCCGACCGCCCCATCCGCGAATGCCTGGCCCGAGAGCAGCGCGTGCTCAACTCCGACGGCTCGGTCAAGCAGGTGCTGCCCCCCTCGATGACGGCCGACGAGCAGGCCGAGGCGGAAGCCCGCGAGCGCCAGGCCGCTGCCGACCGAGCGGCGCAACGCGACGCGATCCGCCGTGACCGCAACCTGCTGTCACGCTTCCCCAACGAGGCCACCCACCAGAAGGCCCGCGAGGCCGCGCTCGACGACGTGCGCAAAGGGGTCGTCTTCTCCGAGAAGCGCCTGATCGACCTGGAGCGCGAGCGCAAGCCGCTGGCCGACGAAGCCGAGTTCTACACAGGCAAGAAACTGCCGCTGAAGCTGAAACAGCAACTCGACGCCAACGACGCCGCGGCCGCGGCCCAGAAGTCGCTGATCGAGAACCAGAAGAACGAGATCGTGCGCATCAACAAGCTCTACGACGCGGAGCTGGCGCACTTGAAGAAGCTGTGGGGCGGGGCCACGCCGGGCTCGCTGGGCCTGGCGGCCGAGCTGCCGACCCACAAGCCGGCGGCCAAGGGCACGGCGGCGAAGTAGCCCACCGTCCGTCGCATCCAAAGAAACGGGGCGCCGCGAGCGCCCCGTTTTTCGTCTGGCTTCGCAGCGTCAGCCGGCGAGCTTCTTCTTCAGCAGCTCGTTGACCGCCGCCGGGTTGGCCTTGCCCTTGGTCGCTTTCATGGCCTGGCCGACCAGCGCGTTGAAGGCCTTCTCTTTGCCGGCGCGGAACTCCTCCACCGACTTGGCGTTGGCCGCCAGCACCTCGTCGAGGATGCGCTCCAGCTCGCCACTGTCACTCATCTGCTTGAGGCCCTTGGCGTCAATGACCGCATCGACATCGGTCGCGCCCTCTGACCACAGGGCCTCGAACACCTGCTTGGCGCCGTTGTTCGAGATCGTGCCGTCGGCAATGCGCCCGATCAGCTTCGCCAGCGTCGCGGCCGACACCGGGCTCTGCTCGATGCCCTGATCGCTGCTGTTCAGCCGCCGCGACACTTCGCCCATCACCCAGTTGGCGACCAGCTTGGGCTGTCCGCTGACCTGGGCCGCCTCTTCAAAGAAGGCGGCGAAGGCCTTGCTCTGCGTCATCATGGCCGCGTCGTAGGCGGGCAGCTTGTACTCGGCCTGGAAGCGATCGGCCAGCGCCTGCGGCAGCTCGGGCATCTCGGCACGCACGCGCTCGATCCAGTCTTGCGCGATCACCAGCGGCGGCAGGTCGGGGTCGGGGAAGTAGCGGTAGTCGTGCGCGTCTTCCTTGGTGCGCATGGCCTTCGTCTCCCCCGTGTCGGGGTTGAAGAGAACGGTCGCCTGCTCGATCGTGCCGCCGGCCTCGATCTCGTCGATCTGCCACTGCACTTCGGAGTCGATGGCCTGCTGCAGGAACTTAAAGCTGTTCAGGTTCTTGATCTCGCGGCGCGTGCCGTAGTCGGCCCCGGGCTTGCGCACCGACACGTTCGCGTCGCAGCGGAAGCTGCCTTCCTGCATGTTGCCGTCGCAGATGCCCAGCCACACGACCAGCGTGTGCAGCGCCTTGGCGTACTCGACCGCCTCGGCGCTGGAGCGCATGTCGGGCTCGGTGACGATCTCGAGCAGCGGCGTGCCGGCGCGGTTGAGGTCGATGCCGGTCTGGCCGGCATAGTCTTCGTGCAGCGACTTGCCGGCGTCTTCTTCGAGGTGGGCGCGGGTCAGGTGCACGGTGTGCGCGACGTCGCCCACGAAGAACTTGACCTCGCCGCCCTGCACCACCGGCGTCTCGTACTGGCTGATCTGGTAGCCCTTGGGCAGGTCGGGGTAGAAGTAGTTCTTGCGCGCGAAGATCGAGTGGTTCGCCACCTTCGCGTTGACCGCCAGGCCGAACACGATGGCGCGCTCGACCGCGCCCTTGTTCATGACCGGCAGCGTGCCCGGCAGGGCCAGGTCCACGGGACTCGCCTGCGTGTTGGCCTCGGCGCCGAAGCGCGTGGACGAGCCGCTGAAGATCTTGCTCTGCGTCGAGAGCTGCGCGTGCGTTTCGAGGCCGATCACGACCTCGTAGCCGCGGATGAGTTTGCTGGTGCTCATGAAATCAGATGCCCGCGGGCGCGCGTTGGTGCCAGTCGGTCGCTTGCTGGAAGGCGTGCGCCGCGTGCAGCAGCGTGCCTTCGTCGAAGTAGTTGCCGATCAACTGCAGGCCGACCGGCATCGAGGCCTCGCCGAAGCCGGCAGGCAGGCTCATGCCGGGCAGGCCGGCCAGGCTGGCGGGCAGCGTGAATATGTCGGCGAGGTAGTTCGCCACCGGGTCGTCGCTCTTGTCGCCGAGCTTCCAGGCCACCGTCGGGGCGACCGGGCCGGCGATCACGTCGCACTGCTTGAAGACAGCCTGGAAGTCGTCCGCGATCATGCGGCGCAGCTTCTGCGCCTGCAGGTAGTACGCGTCGTAGTAGCCGTGGCTCAGCACGTAGGCGCCGATCATGATCCGGCGCTTGACCTCGGCGCCGAAGCCTTCGGCGCGGCTGCGCTTGTACATGCTGAGCAGGTCGGTGTACTTCTCGGCACGGTGCCCGAAGCGCACGCCATCGAAGCGGCTCAGGTTCGAGCTGGCCTCGGCCGGCGCGATGATGTAGTACACGGGGATCGACAGCTCGGTGCGCGGCAGGCTCACGTCCACCAGGGTGGCGCCGAGCTTTTCGAACTCGGCCAGCGCGGCGCGCACGGCGCCGTTCACGTCGGCGGCCAGCGCGGCCGGGAAGAATTCTGCCGGCAGCCCGATGCGCAGGCCCTTGAGCGGTTGCGCGGCCGTCGCGCCCTCACGCGGGGCCTTCAGCGCGCCGATGAAGTCGGCGGGCGGGCGCTCGGCGCTGGTGGCGTCGCGCGGGTCGAAGCCGCTCATGGTTTGCAGCAGCAGCGCGCAGTCTTCGGCGCTGCGGGCGAAGGGCCCGGCCTGGTCGAGGCTGGAGGCGAAGGCGATCATCCCGTAGCGCGAGCACACGCCGTAGGTCGGCTTGATGCCGGTGACGCCGGTGAAGCTGGCCGGCTGGCGGATCGAGCCGCCGGTGTCGGTGCCGGTCGCCGCCGGAATCAGCCGCGCGGCCACCGCCGCCGCCGAACCGCCCGACGACCCGCCCGGCACGCGGCTCGCGTCCCAGGGGTTCTTGACGGCGCCGTAGGCCGAGTTCTCGTTGCCCGAGCCCATGGCGAACTCGTCGCAGTTGAGCTTGCCCAGCGTCACGGTGCCGGCGTCGGCGAGCTTCTTCACGACGGTCGCGTCGAAGGGGCTGCGGTAGCCGGCCAACATCTTCGAGCCGGCCGTGGTGGGCAGGTCGGCGGTGACGAAGACGTCTTTGTGCGCCAGCGGCACGCCCAGCAGCGCGCCGCGTTCGCCGGCCGCGCGGCGGGCGTCGGCGGCCTGGGCCTGCTGCAGCGCCAAGCCTTCATCGACGCACAGGAAGCTGCCGAGTTGTTGGTGCGTCGCAACCCGTGCGAGCAGATGTTTCGTCAATTCGACGCTGGAGACGTCTTTCGCGTCGAGCGCGCGGCCCAGGTCGGCCGCGGTCTTCAGGTGCCAGTCACTCATTCGATGACCTTGGGAACGAGGAACAGGCCGTCTTCCACGGCCGGGGCACTGCGCTGGTTGAGGGCACGCTGATCGGTCTCGGTGACCACGTCGTCGCGCAGGCGCAGGTGCACGTCCTGCACCGCAGACAGCGGGGTGTAGAGCGGCTCGACCCCGCTGGTATCGACCGCACTCATGCGCTCGACGATGGAGAAGAAACCGTTGAGTTGCTGGAGCATCGCGGCTTGTTCGGCCGGCTGGAGTTCGAGCCGGGCCAGGTGAGCGATGCGACTCACGTCGTCAGGGGACAGGGGCATGGAAAAGCACTCCCGCAAGCGGGTTCACGAGGGTGAATTAGGGGGTGATTGCAGTATTATCCCCGGTTATCCACAACCCCCTTGAAGCACACAATTCCCTGGTATTTCGGGGCTTTCGTGGTGTTTTTCGGAGCCGTTCTGGGCTGATTCCAAAAGCGCGCGCGTCGCCGTCGCCTCGGGCGCGCGCATCCAACACCCCAACACACAAGAAACGTCGTCGAAGCTGGTCTGCCGCACGCGTCCGCTGCAAGCTCCGCCTTTGCCCTTCAGCCACGCCCGATCACCTGACGACACCAACGCCCATGTTTGCTTCCCTGCGCCGCTACTTCTCGACCGACCTCGCCATCGACCTCGGCACCGCCAACACGCTGATCTATGTGCGTGGCAAGGGCATCGTGCTCGACGAGCCCTCGGTCGTTGCCATCCGCCACGAGGGCGGGCCGAACGGCAAGAAAACCATCCAGGCCGTCGGGGCCGAAGCCAAGGCCATGCTGGGCAAGGTGCCCGGCAACATCGAGGCCATCCGCCCGATGAAGGACGGCGTGATCGCCGACTTCACGGTCACTGAGCAGATGCTCAAGCAGTTCATCAAGATGGTCCACGACTCGAAGATGCTCAAGCCGAGCCCTCGGATCATCATCTGCGTGCCCTGCGGCTCGACCCAGGTCGAGCGCCGCGCCATCCGCGAATCGGCCCTCGGTGCCGGCGCCAGCGAGGTCTACCTGATCGAAGAACCCATGGCCGCCGCCATCGGCGCCGGCCTGCCGGTGTCCGAAGCCAGCGGCTCGATGGTGGTCGACATCGGCGGCGGCACGACCGAAGTCGGCGTCATCTCGCTGGGCGGCATGGTCTACAAGGGCAGCATCCGCGTCGGCGGCGACAAGTTCGACGAGTCGATCATCAATTACATCCGCCGCAACTACGGCATGCTGATCGGCGAGCCCACCGCCGAAGCCATCAAGAAGCAGATCGGCTCGGCCTTCCCGGGCTCCGAAGTCAAAGAGATGGAAGTCAAGGGCCGCAACCTCAGCGAAGGCGTGCCGCGCAGCTTCACGATCAGCTCGAACGAAATCCTCGAGGCCCTGACCGACCCGCTGAACCAGATGGTCTCGGCGGTGAAGAACGCGCTCGAACAGACCCCGCCCGAACTCGGCGCCGACATCGCAGAGCGCGGCATGATGCTCACCGGCGGCGGCGCCCTGCTGCGCGACCTGGACCGCCTGCTGGCCGAAGAAACCGGTCTGCCGGTGCTGGTGGCCGAAGATCCGCTGACCTGCGTGGTGCGCGGTTGCGGCATGGCGCTGGAGCGCATGGAGCGCCTGGGCAGCATCTTCACCTCCGAGTGAGCGTGACGCACTTCACACAGCCGGCGCGTGGTCCACGTGGCCGGCTTTTTCGCTTCAATTAGCCGACAGCCGACCCGTTTCCCCGTCGATGCCACTCGGAACCCTTGATCGCACCCCGCCGCCCTTCTTTCGACAGGGGCCCTCGGCGCTCACGCGGCTGATGTTCTTCTCTGCGCTGGCGCTGTTCTTGATGATCGCGGACACGCGCTTTTCGATCACCCAGCCGGTGCGCGCGCTGGTCGCGACGGTGCTGCACCCGGTCGAGCGCGTGTTGCGGGTGCCGATCGACGCGATGGGCTCGGCGCACGGCTACCTCTCCGGGCTCGACGACGCGATCAACAACGAGCAGACGGCGCGGCGGGCGCTGGCGGCACAGGCCGAGCGCACTGCCAAGGTCGATCTGCTCGAAAAAGAAAACAACCGCCTGCGCGCGCTGCTGCACCTGCGCGAGGCGCTGCAGGTGCATTCGCAGGCAGCCGAGGTGCTGTACGACGCGGCCGACCCGTATTCGCGCAAGGTCATCATCGACCGCGGCGCGCGCCAGGGCGTGGTGGTGGCCTCGCCAGTCATCAACGAAGCCGGCGTGCTGGGCCAAGTGACGCGCGTGTACCCCTACAGCGCCGAGGTCACGCTGCTGACCGACAAGGAAGCCGCCATCCCCGTGCTCAACGTGCGCACCCAGGCGCGCAGTGCCGCCTTCGGCAACCCCAACGGCGCCGGGCTCGAACTGCGCTTCATGGCCGGCAACGCGGACGTGCAGGTGGGCGACGTGCTGGCGACTTCGGGCGTCGATGGCATCTACCCGGCCGGCGTGCCGGTGGCCACCGTGACGAACATCGACCGCAAGGTGGACGCCGGCTTCGCGCGCATTGCGCTGGCGCCTCTGGCCCAGCCCGACAGCGTGCGTCATGTGCTGGTGCTGGAACCCATCGGCGTGCAACTGCCGCCACGGCCGGCACCGACCGACGAGGTGGCGGGCGACCGTCCCGGTGAAAAGGCGGCCGACAAGGGCAAGAAAGGGGCGCGCCGATGATGCCGCGCGGTTCGGACCAGCTGCTGCTGCCGGTCAACCCGTTGTTCATGTGGACGTCGCTGCTGCTGGCGTTCGCGGCCAACCTCGTGCCCATGGGGCGCAACCCCGCACTGCCCGACCTCCTGGCGCTGGTGCTGGTGTTCTGGAACGTGCACCAGCCGCGCCGCGTCGGCGTGGGCGTGGCCTTCGTGTTCGGCCTGATGATGGACGTGCACGACAGCGCCGTGCTCGGCCAGCACGCGCTGGCTTACACGCTGCTGAGCTTCTTCGCGATCACCATCCACCGTCGCCTGCTGTGGTTCGGCCTGCTGTCGCAGGCGCTGCAGATCCTGCCGCTGTTCGTGGCCGCGCACGTGGTGTCGCTCACCGTGCGCATGCTGGTCGGCGGCATGTTCCCGGGCTGGGAACTGATGCTGGCGCCGGTGTTCGAAAGCCTGCTGTGGCCGGTGGTGTCGCTGGTGCTGCTCGCACCCCAGCGACGCCCGCCCGACCCCGATCAAAACCGTCCTCTCTAAAACCACCGTGGCCATGACACCGGCGAGCCCAGCGAAGCCGCCATCGAGCAACGCGCGAGGACCGGCTTTGCCGGCCGACCCGTGGCGCCCCCTCGGGGGGCAGGAGCGGGAGCGACGTGGGGGCCCCATTCCATGACGGAGCTGAAGAACGTCGAGCAAGAGCTGAGCCGCTTCCGCAAGCGGCTGCTGGTCGCGGCCGCGTTCGTGCTGTTCGCGTTCAGCCTGATCCTGGCGCGGCTGGTGGTGCTGCAGGTGCTGCGGCACGAAGAGCTGTCGGTGCGGGCCGAGAACAACCGCATCGCTGTCGTGCCGGTGGTGCCCAACCGCGGGCTGATCGTCGATCGCCACGGCGTGGTGCTGGCCAACAACTACTCGGCCTACACGCTCGAGATCACGCCCTCGAAGGTGGACGACCTCGAAGCCGCCATCGACGCGCTGAGCCAGATCGTCGAGATCACGCCGCGCGACCGCAAGCGCTTCAAGCGCCTGATGGATGAAAGCAAGAGCTTCGAGTCGCTGCCGATCCGCACCAAGCTCACCGACGAGGAGGTGGCGCGCTTCACGGCGCAGCGCTTCCGCTTCCCGGGCGTGGACATCAAGGCGCGGCTCTTCCGCAACTACCCGCTCGGCGAGGTGGGCAGCCACCTGATCGGCTACATCGGCCGCATCAACCAGGCCGAAAAAGCCCAGATGGAAGACTGGCCCGAAGAGCAGGCCGACAACTACCGCGGCACCGAATACATCGGCAAGCTGGGCATCGAGCAGTCGTACGAAGGCGAGCTGCACGGCATCACCGGTTTCGACGAGGTCGAGACCAGCGCCGGCGGGCGCGCCGTGCGGCGCCTCAACAGCCACTCGGCCACGCCGGGCAACAAGCTGGTGCTGTCGATCGACATCAAGCTGCAGGCGCTGATCGAAGACATGTTCGGCGGCCGGCGCGGCGCACTGGTGGCCATCGACCCGCGCAACGGCGAGATCCTCGCCTTCGTCAGCAAACCGACCTTCGACCCGAACCTGTTCGTCGATGGCATCGACAGCGAGTCGTGGAAAGAGCTGAACGAATCCATCGACAAGCCGCTGCTCAACCGGGCGCTGCGCGGCACCTACCCGCCAGGTTCGACCTTCAAGCCCTTCATGGCGATGGCCGCGCTCAACAGCGGCAAGCGCAGCGCGACGCAGGTGGTGCACGACGGCGGCACCTTCCAGTTCGGCAACCACGTGTTCCGCAGCCACGGCGACGGCGGCCTGGGCGCGGTGGACATGCACCGCTCCATCGTCAAGTCGAGCAACGTCTACTACTACTCGCTGGCCAACGAGATGGGCGTGGACCTGATGCACGAGCAGCTGAGCCCGTTCAGCTTCGGCCGCAAGACCGGCATCGACCTCGAAGGCGAGGTCACCGGCGTGCTGCCGTCCACCGCCTGGAAGAAGCGCGCCTACAAGAAGCCCGAGCAGCAGAAGTGGTACGCCGGCGAGACCATTTCGCTGGGCATCGGCCAGGGCTACAACAACTTCACGATGCTGCAGGTGGCCAACGCGATGTCCACGCTGGTTTCGGGCGGCCAGCGCTTCCAGCCGCACCTGGTGCGCGAGGTCGAGGACGTCGAGACGCGCGAGCGCAAGCCGGTCAACGTCAAGACCGACGAGCCGCTGGCCTTCAACCCCGAGCACGTGGCCGTGGTGCTGCGCGCGATGCACGGCGTGACGCAAGAAGGCACCTCGACGCGGGTGTTCGCCGGCGCCCCTTACAAGAGCGGCGGCAAGACCGGCACCGCGCAGGCCGTGGGCGTGCGCCAGAACGAGAAGTACAACGCCAGCAAGCTCGAAGAACACAAGCGCGACCACTCGCTGTACATCGCCTTCGCACCGCTCGAAGCGCCGACCGTGGCGCTGGCGGTGGTGGTCGAGAACGCGGGCTTCGGCGCACAGGCCGCCGCGCCGATCGCGCGCCGCGTGCTCGACTACCTGCTCGTCGGGCAGTACCCGAGCGAAGAAGACCTGGTGCTCACGCGCGAGGGCAAGTCGTCGGCGCCGGTGGGCACGCCGCGCCTGGCCTCGTCGGTGCCGCTGCCGGGCGCGTCGCCGAATGCCGTGGTGCCCGGGCCGGTGGCGCAGGCCGCCACGGTGCCGGCCTCCGCGGTCGCGCCGGCGGCGTTCCGCAGCGTGCTGGCGGCCTCGGCCCCCGCGTCGGCGGCTGCGACACCCCCGGCCGCTTCGCAGGCCGAACGACCACTCGGCGGGAGCCCCACGCGATGAACGCCGTCTTCGACAAACCCCCGCTGTGGACGCGCATCAAGCCGATCTTCATCGGCTTCGATGGCTGGCTGCTGCTGGCGGTGCTGCTGCTGGCTGCGGGCGGGCTGGTGACGATGTACTCCGCCGGGTTCGACCACGGCACGCGCTTCGTGGACCACGGCCGCAACATGCTGCTGGCGGTGGCCCTGTTGTTCGTCGTGGCCCAGGTGCCACCGCAGCGGCTGATGGCGTTTGCCGTGCCGCTGTACATCGTCGGCGTGCTGCTGCTGCTGGGGGTGGAGTTCTTCGGCATCACCAAGAAGGGCGCGACGCGCTGGCTCAACATCGGCGTCGTCATCCAGCCCAGCGAGATGCTCAAGATCGCCACGCCGCTGATGCTGGCGTGGTGGTTCCAGCGCCGCGAGGGCCAGTTGCGCGTGCCGGACTTCCTGGTCGCGGTGGCGCTGCTGGCGGTGCCGGTCGGGCTGATCATGAAACAGCCCGATCTGGGCACGGCGCTGCTCGTGCTGGCCGGCGGCATCTATGTGATCTTCTTCGCCGGCCTGTCGTGGAAGCTGATCATCCCGGTGTTCGTGATGGGGGTCGTGGCCATCCTCGCGCTGGTGCTGTCGGAGGACCGGATCTGCCAGCCCGACGTGGACTGGCCCATCCTGCACGGCTACCAGAAGAACCGCGTGTGCACGCTGCTCGACCCGACCGCCGACCCGCTGGGCAAGGGCTTCCACATCATCCAGGGGATGATCGCCATCGGCTCGGGCGGCATCTGGGGCAAGGGCTTCATGAATGGCACGCAAACGCACCTGGAGTTCATCCCCGAGCGCACCACCGACTTCATCTTCGCGGCGTTTTCCGAAGAGTTCGGCCTGGCTGGCTGCATTGCGCTGCTGCTGGGTTTCATCTTCCTGATCTTCCGTGGGCTCTTGATCGCGGCCGATGCGCCGACGGTGTTCTCGCGGCTCCTGGCCGGGGCCATCACGCTGGGCTTCTTCACCTATGCCTTCGTCAACATGGGCATGGTGAGCGGCATCCTGCCGGTGGTGGGCGTGCCGTTGCCCTTCATCAGCTACGGCGGCACGGCGATGGTGACGCTCGGGCTGGGGCTGGGCATCCTGATGTCGATCTCGAAAAGCCGGCGCCTGATGCAACGCTGAGCGCGGCTGCATCACGCACCATCCGCCCCCCGCCGGTCGCCTTGCGCCGGAACGCGGGGTGACGCGCCACGCCGGGGCCGATAAGCTCGGCGGGATGCACCCCGACACCCAGTCCCCCCTCGCCGACCACCCGCACGACCCGCCCCGCCCGCGCGTCGGCTTCATCGGCGTGGGCCGCACCGGCGCGGCGCTGGCCGAACGGCTGCTGTCGCTGGGCTACCAGGTCGCGGTGCACGACCGCGATTCACAGCGTGAAGAACAAGCCGTGGGCTCAGGCGCGATGGCCTGCGCCACACCGGGCGGCGTGGCCTCGTCGAGCGACGTGCTGGTGGTGACCGTGGGCGACGCGGCGCAGACGCACGAGGTGCTGTTCGGTGCCCATGGCGCGGTGCCCTCGCTGCGCGCCGGCAGTGCCGTGATGCTGTGCGCAACGCTCGCCCCACACGACACCGAACGCATCGCCCAGGCTTTGCAGCAACGCGGCATCGACTGCCTCGATGCACCGCTGGCCGGCCCCAGCGAGCGCGCCCGCGAGGGCCACATCGGCCTGTTGCTGGCCTGCCCGCACGACACGCTGGAGCGCCACCGCCGCCTGGTCACCGACCTTTCGTCGCACGTGCACGTGGTGAGCGAACACACGGGCGACGCGGCGCGCACCCAGCTCGTCAATGCCTTGCTCGCCGCCGCCAACCTCGCGGCGGCGGCCGAGGCGCTGGCCCTGGCCGAACGCCTGGGGCTGAACGTGCCACGCACGCTGGAAGTCATCGAGCAGTCGTCGGGCCAGAGCTGGATCGCCAACGACCGCCTGCACCGCGCGCTGCGCGGCGACTACCTGCCGCGTGCGCGCACGGCGCTGATGCAGCGCGACACGGGCCTGGCCGTGGCGATGGCCCGCGCCGCCGGGGTCGAACCCCCGATGGGTGCGCAGGCCGCCGCGCTGTTCGCCGAGGCCTGCAAGAACGGCCTGGGCGGCATGGACGACGCGAGCGTCCTCGAGCTGCTGCGCCGCCGCTCGGCGGGCTGACGGCCGAACCACCCGCGGGCTGTGCTGGCGAGGGCCGCTCAGCCGGACTGGGGTTTCGGCCGGGTGAGGAACTCGCGCTCGATGTCCACCGTCGGGCGCACGCCGATGTCGTCGCCGTGCGCGGCCAGCCAGCGGTCCGCCGCCCCGCGCCCGTACCCGAACAGCTTGTCGAGAAAGCCGCGGTCGGTGTCGAACTTGCTGTTGGCGCCCAGCGCGCCCAGGTGCTCGTCGTCGGCCACCATGTGCAGGCGCAGGTTCTTGTAGCGGGTCTCATCCAGCCGGCCCTCGGCGATCAAACGCGAGACGAAGTGGATGGCGCGCATCTCGCCCATCAGGCTCGCGTTGAAGTTGATCTCGTTGAGCCGGTCGAGGATGTCCACCGTGCGCCTCGGCGTGCCCTCGCGCCGCAGCGGGTTGATGCGCACCAGCAGCACGTCGAGCGCCTGCGTGTTGTAGATCAGCGGAAAGATCGCCGGGTTGCCGGTGTATCCGCCGTCCCAGTAGGGCTCGCCGTCGATCTCGATGGCCTGGAAGAGGTGCGGCAGGCAGGCCGACGCGAGCAGCGCATCGATGCTCAGTTCGTGCGTCGTGAAGACGCGCGGCTGGCCGGTGATGACATTCGTCGCGGTGACAAAGAGGCCCAGGCTGCACGCGTGCAGCGCGGTTTCGTCCACGTGACGTTCGAGCACGCTGCGCAAGGGGTTCAGGTTGAGCGGGTTGAACTCGTACGGGCTGAACGAACGGAAGAACGTGTCGAGGAAGCGGTAGCCCGGCAGGTGCGAGAGCCGGAACGGGTCGCTCAGCGCGTGCGAACCGCCGGTGGTGAGCGGCGCGAAGATCGCGCCCGAATGGCTGATGTCACCCCAGAAGGCTGCCAGTGCCTCGCGCGCCCCCTTGCGCCCGGCGCGGTGGTAGCCGGTGGCCAGCACGGCCGCGTTCAGCGCGCCGGCGCTGGTGCCCGACAGGCCGCCGAGCGCGATCGATTCGTCTTCGAGCAAGCGGTCGAGCACGCCCCAGGTGAAGGCCCCGTGCGAGCCGCCGCCTTGCAGCGCGAGGTTGAGCGAACGAACGGGGGCGGGGTCAGGTCGCGGCATCGGGGGCGTGGGGTGACGGGGGCGTGGGGGTGGACGAAGAAGGGGCCGCGGGCGGCAGCGCGTTCAGCGGTGCCGGCAGCGTGGGCGTGCCGGGGTCATTGCTGGGTTCGGCCACCGGGGCCAGCGCCGCGAAGCGCAGCGTGAAGCGCGCACCCGGGCCGTGGCCGGCCGGCGCGGGTTCGCCCCCGACGGCGGGCGGCGGGTGGGCGTCTTCGAGCACGATCTCGACGTGGTGGCGCTGGGCGATCTCGCGCACGATGGCCAGGCCCAGGCCCGAGCCATCGACATCGGTGCCCAGCGCCCGGTAGAAGGGCTGGAACACCAGCTCGCGTTCGGCGAGCGGGATGCCGGGGCCGGTGTCCTCGACCTGCAGCACCACGACCTGGCCGAAGGGGTCGGCCACCACGCGCACGGTGACCGTGCCGCCCTCGGGCGTGTAGTGCAGGGCGTTGTCCACCAGGTTGCGGATCATCTCGCGCAGCAGCAGCGCACGCCCCAGCACCAGCGGCGCCGGCCGGGCGCGCGCATGCGGGCCTTCGTAGCCGAGGTCGATGCGCTTGTCCATCGCGCGCGGCACGAAGTCGCGCACGGTGTCGGCGGCGAGCTTGGCCAGGTTCACCGGCTGGTCGGCCGTGGCCTGCGAGGGGTCTTCGGCCCGCGCCATCGCCAGCAGCTGGTTGACCATGTGCGCGGCGCGCTGGCTGGCCACGGCCATCTGCCGCAGCGATTTCTTGATGGACTGCGGGTCGCTGTGGCCGGCGTCGATCTCGCGCTGGATCAGCTCGGCCTGCGTGCGCAGGCCGGCCAGCGGCGTCTTCAGCTGGTGTGCCGCGTCGGCCAGGAAGTGCTTCTGCGAGCGGATGCTGCCGTCCAGCCGCGAGAGCAGGTCGTTGATGGCGCGCACGAGCGGCGACACCTCTTCGGGCGCGTCGCGTTCGTCGATCGGGCTCAGGTCGTGGCTCTCGCGCTTGCGGATGCGCTGCTGCAGCGCATTGAGCGGCGCGATGCCGCGCGCCAGCGCCAGCCACACCAGCAGCACCGCCACCGGCAGGATCACGATGTGCGGCAGCATCACGCCCTTGGTGATCTCGACCGCGAGCCGCGAGCGCTTGCCCAGGGTTTCGGCCACCTGCACCAGCGGCGGCGTGGGGCCGGGCTGCTCGATGTCCACCCACACGTAGGCGACGCGCACGTCTTCACCGCCGATGGTGTCGTTGCGCAACTGCACCTGGCCGGTCCGGCGCGGTGCGTCGCCGGGCGGCGCCGGCACGATGCGCTCGCCACTGACGAGTTCGCTGCGCAGGCCGAGCACCTGGTAGTACACGGTGTCGGACTCGTCGGTGCGCAGCAGCTCGGCCGCGCCGGTGGGCAGGCTGAAATCGGCCTTCGAGCCGGCCGGCGAATGGCTGATCGTGACCTGCTGCGCCAAGGCGCGCGCCAGCTCGCCGAGCTGGCGGTCGTAGGGCTGGTCGGCGATGCCCTGCGCAACCAGCCAGGTCAGCACCACACTCATCGGCCACAACAAGAGCAGCGGCGCGAGCATCCAGTCGAGGATCTCGCCGAAAAGGGAACGTTGTTCTCGCGCGAACGGCATGCGGGCCAGGATAGGGGCGCTGCCTTGCGCGAAGCTGTACAGGGACTTCAGCCGGCGATCTTTTCGAGGCAGTAGCCCAGCCCGCGCACGGTGGCGATGCGCACCGGCCCGTGCTCGATCTTCTTGCGCAGGCGGTGGATGTAGACCTCGATCGCGTTGTTGCTGACCTCGTCGCCCCACTCGCACAGCCGCTCGACCAGCTGGTCCTTGCTGACCAGCCGCCCCGCGCGCTGCAGCAGCACTTCGAGCAGGCCCAGCTCGCGCGCCGACAACTCGATCATCTGGTCGTTCAGGTACACCACGCGGCCGGTCGCGTCGAAGGTCAGCGGCCCGTGCTTGATGACGCCCGAGGCGGTGCCCAGGCCGCGCCGCGTCAGCGCCCGCACGCGCGCTTCGAGCTCTTGCAGCGAGAAGGGCTTGGCCATGTAGTCGTCGGCGCCCAGGTCCAGGCCCTTGACGCGCTGCTCGACGCTGTCGGCCGCCGTCAGGATCAGCACCGGCACCGTCACCCCGCGCCCGCGCAGCCGGCTCAGCACCTCGAGCCCGTGCAGCTTGGGCAGCCCCAGGTCGAGGATCACGAGGTCGAACTCGTGCGAAGCGAGCGCCGCATCGGCCTCGGTGCCGGTGGCCACGTGGTCCACCGTGTAGCCGGCCTGGCGCAAGGATCGCAGCAGGCCATCGGCCAACACCTGGTCGTCTTCGGCAATCAAGAGGCGCATGCGGGTTCTCCGTCGGGGGCTCCTGGCCCGAATTCATTGTAGGGATGGCCCTGTGACGGGCTGGAAAAAGACTGTACAAACATCCAGCATTTGAGAATAATCGCCGAACTTTTGGAGATCAGCCCCATGGACGCACCGGTGAAGCCCTCGACCCTCAACAGCGAAAAAGCCAAGGCCCTGCAAGCGGCCCTGGCCCAGATCGAAAAGCAGTTCGGCAAGGGTTCGATCATGCGCCTGGGCGAAGGCGAAGTCATCGAAGACATCGAGGTGGTCTCCACCGGCTCGCTCGGCCTCGACATCGCGCTGGGCGTCGGTGGCCTGCCGCGCGGCCGGGTGGTCGAAATCTACGGCCCCGAGTCGTCGGGCAAGACCACGCTGACGCTGCAAGTCGTCGCCGAAATGCAAAAACAAGGCGGCACCTGCGCCTTCATCGACGCCGAACACGCCCTCGACGTGCAATACGCGCAAAAGCTCGGCGTCAACCTGCAAGAGCTCTTGATCAGCCAGCCCGACACCGGCGAACAGGCGCTCGAAATCGTCGATGCGCTGGTGCGCTCGGGCTCGGTCGATCTGGTCATCATCGACTCGGTCGCCGCGCTCACGCCCAAGGCCGAAATCGAAGGCGAAATGGGCGACAGCCTGCCCGGCCTGCAAGCCCGCCTGATGAGCCAGGCGCTGCGCAAGCTCACCGCCACGATCAAGAAGACCAACACCATGGTCATCTTCATCAACCAGATCCGCATGAAGATCGGCGTGATGTTCGGCTCGCCCGAAACCACCACCGGCGGCAACGCGCTGAAGTTCTACGCCTCGGTGCGCCTCGACATCCGCCGCATCGGCAGCATCAAGAAGGGCGAAGAAGTCATCGGCAACGAGACCAAGGTCAAGGTCGTGAAGAACAAGGTCTCGCCGCCGTTCAAGACCGCCGAGTTCGACATCCTCTACGGCGAAGGCATCAGCCGCGAGGGCGAGATCATCGACATGGGCGTCGAAGCCAAGGTGCTCGAAAAGAGCGGTTCCTGGTACGCCTACAACGGCGAAAAGATCGGCCAGGGCAAAGACAACGCGCGTGAGTTCTTGCGTGAGAACGCCGACCTCGCCGTCGAGATCGAAAACAAGGTGCGCGAGGCCGTGGGCATTCCCCTGCTGCCGACCGGCACCCCGGGCGAGCCAGCCCCTGCCGCCAAGGCCGGCAAGGCCGCGAAAGAAGCCAAGGAATAAGCCGCGCCCGGGGCTTCGACGGTGGGCACGAAAGCGGGCCCGTCGCGGCTGTCGCTCAAGGGGCGCGGGCTTCAACTGCTCAGCCAGCGAGAGCACAGCCGCAGCGAGTTGCGGCGCAAGCTGTTGGCCTACCTGAAGGTCGAACAACGCGCCGCGCAACAAGCAGCAGGCGGCGCGCGAGCGACCGGTGGCCACGCGGCGAATTCACCTGACCGGCACCTGTCCGATCCGTCGGCAAGCGCCGATGACACGGCCGAGATCGGCACTGTCGCCGAGGTCTGGGGCACCGCCGAGGCACGCGCGCCCCTCCACGCCGCGGCCGACACCGACCCGGCCGAGGCCGCCGCCCAGGTCGAGGCCGTGCTCGACTGGCTGCAGGCCCACCGCTACCTCAGCGAAGAGCGCTTCGCCGAAAGCCGCGTGCATGTGCGGGCGCCGCGCTACGGCAACCTGCGCATCCGCCAAGAACTCGCGCAGCACGGCGTGGCCCTGACCCCCGATGCAACCCAGGCCCTCAAGGACAGCGAACTGCCTCGGGCCCAAGCCGTCTGGCAGCGCAAGTTCGGCCAGCCGGCGAGCGATGCGCGTGAGCGCGCCAAGCAGGCCCGCTTTCTGGCCGCGCGCGGCTTTTCGGCCGAGGTGATCCGGCGCGTCGTTCACACCCGCCCCACCGGCACCGACGACGACGTGGGCGCGCCCTTCGCCGACGACACGGCAGACACCTGACGACCGCCTGACGACCCAGGGCGCGGGCTGGTTTTCTGCACAAATATGGTGCAGTGCGAAGTGCTACATTCGCGGGCTTCCGCGCTACGGGCTTTCCCGCATCGCCCCCTCCCACCCACCGCCCGCCACATGGCCCTGCCACCCGCTGCGCCTGAGCGCCAACTCAAGCACCGCCGTCAGATCGACGTGCAGGTGTTTGCCCGTGGCGATGGCCTGTGGGAAGTCGATGCCCGGCTGACCGACATCAAGACCCGCGACGCGCGACTTGGCGGCCAGATCCGTCCCGCCGGCGAGCCGATCCACGACCTGCTGCTGCGCCTGGTGATCAACAGCCGGCTCGACATCGTCGAGGCCGGCGCGCACTCCGAACGCACGCCCCACCCCGGCCATTGCGACGACCACGGCGACGCCTACACGCGCCTGGTCGGCCTGAACCTGCTCAAGGGCTTCCGCTGGGCCGCGATGGAACGCCTGGGCGGGGTGCAAGGCTGCACCCACCTGACAGAACTCGCCCAACTGCTGCCCACCGCCGTGATGCAGGGCCTGGCTGGCGAGGGCGTGTCCCCCTTCAAAGCTGGCAACGACGACAAGCCGCCGTTCCAGCTCAACCGCTGCCACGCGCTGCGCACCGACGGCGAGGTGGTGCGCCTGCACTACCCGCGGTGGCACCAGCGCCGCGCCGGCAACGACGACCCGACCCCTTCCGCGACGGCGGTTCCGTCACCCCTTTCTGGAACTTGAGCAAGAGAGAGTGCGATGAAGATTCATGAGTACCAAGGCAAGGAACTGCTTCGCCAGGCCGGCATTCCCGTGCCGCGCGGCTACCCCGCGTTCAGCGTGCTGGAGGCCGATGAAGCCGCCCAGAAGCTGGGCGGTTCGATCTGGGTGGTGAAGGCGCAGATCCACGCCGGCGGCCGCGGCAAGGGCGGCGGCGTGAAGCTGGCCCGCACGCGCGACGAGGTGAAGCAGCTCGCGGGCGAGATCCTCGGCATGCAGCTCAAGACCCACCAGACCGGCCCCGAAGGCCAGAAGGTGCGCCGCCTGCTGATCGAAGAAGGCGCGGACATCAAGAAGGAGTACTACGTCGCCGCCGTCACCGACCGCGGCACGCAGCGCGTCGCGATGATGGCCAGCAGCGAAGGCGGCATGGACATCGAAGAGGTCGCCCACGCCACGCCCGAGAAGATCATCAAGGTCTTCGTGGACCCGGCGACCGGCCTGACCGACGCGCAAGGCGCCGAGTTGGCCAAGGGCATGGGCGTGCCCGAAGCCTCGCAGGCGCAAGCCATCGACGTGCTCAAGAAGCTCTACCAGTGCTACATGGACACCGACGCCTCGCTGGCCGAGATCAACCCGCTGATTCTTGAAGGCAACGGCAACATCAAGGCCCTCGACGCGAAGTTCAACTTCGACTCGAACGCGCTGTTCCGCCACCCCGAGATCGTCGCCTACCGCGACCTCGACGAAGAAGACCCGGCCGAGATCGAAGCCTCGAAGTTCGACCTCGCCTACATCCAGCTCGACGGCAACATCGGCTGCCTGGTGAACGGCGCCGGCCTGGCGATGGCGACGATGGACACCATCAAGCTCTTCGGCGGCGAGCCGGCGAACTTCCTCGACGTGGGCGGCGGCGCCACCGCCGAGAAGGTCACCGAGGCCTTCAAGATCATGCTCAAGAGCCCCAAGGTCGAGGCCATCCTGGTCAACATCTTCGGCGGCATCATGCGCTGCGACACCATCGCCGAAGGCGTGATCACGGCCTGCAAGGCGGTCAACCTGAAGGTGCCGCTGGTCGTGCGCATGAAGGGCACCAACGAAGAACTGGGCAAGAAGATGCTGGCTGAAAGCGGCCTGCCCATCATCAGCGCCAACACGATGGCCGAAGCAGCCGACGCCGTGGTCAAGGCCGCCGCGGGCAAGAAGTAAGACGAGGCAAGCACATGAGCATCCTGATCAACAAAGACACCAAGGTCATCACCCAGGGCATCACGGGGAAGACCGGCCAGTTCCATACCCTCGGCTGCCAGGCCTATGCCAACGGCAAGAACGCGTTCGTCGCCGGCGTGAACCCCAAGAAGGCGGGCGAGAAGTTCGCCGACATCCCCATCTACGCGTCCGTCAAGGAAGCCAAATCGCAGACCGGCGCCACCGTCTCGGTGATCTACGTGCCGCCCGCAGGCGCGGCCGCCGCGATCTGGGAAGCCGTCGAAGCCGACCTCGACCTGGCCATCTGCATCACCGAAGGCATCCCCATCCGGGACATGCTCGAGGTGCGCAACAAGATGAAGCAGAAAGAGGCCGCTGGCGGCAAGAAGACGCTGCTGCTGGGCCCCAACTGCCCGGGCCTGATCACGCCCGATGAAATCAAGATCGGCATCATGCCGGGCCACATCCACAAGAAGGGCCGCATCGGTGTCGTGAGCCGCTCGGGCACGCTGACGTACGAAGCCGTCGCGCAGCTCACCGAGCTGGGCATCGGCCAGTCGAGCGCGGTCGGCATCGGCGGTGACCCGATCAACGGCCTGAAGCACATCGACGTGATGCAGATGTTCAACGACGACCCGGACACCGACGCCGTGATCATGATCGGCGAGATCGGCGGCCCCGACGAGGCCGACGCGGCCCGCTGGTGCCAGAAGAACATGAAGAAGCCGATCGTCGGCTTCATCGCGGGCGTCACCGCGCCTGCGGGCAAGCGCATGGGCCACGCCGGCGCGCTGATCTCGGGCGGCGCCGACACGGCCGATGCCAAGCTCGCCATCATGGAAGAGTGCGGCTTCACCGTGACGCGCAACCCGTCGGAGATGGGCCGCCTGCTCAAGGGCCTGATCTGACCGATCCGCGTCCGCGCAGCTTGCGTGAACCAGGGCCGCCGCGTGCGGCCCTTTTCATTGGTGCATGCGAACTCGCGGCCGGGCCTGGTTTCATGCGGCCGCGCCGCGCAGCGGGCCTCTACACTGCGCGGCGTGCCGCCTTCGGGCGCGCTGCACGCACAACGCAATAAGAAAGTAGGACTCTGCATGGAGCAGTTCTTGACGCCGCAGTTCTGGTTCGCGGTCGGCCAGATCATCATGATCGACATCCTGCTGGGCGGGGACAACGCGGTCGTGATCGCGCTGGCCTGCCGCAAGCTGCCGGCCAAGCAACGCACGCAGGGCATCCTGTGGGGCACGGCCGGCGCCATCGTGCTGCGCGTGATCCTGATTTTCTTTGCGCTCACGCTGCTGCAGGTGCCCTTCCTCAAGCTCGTCGGCGCAGCGCTGCTGCTGTGGATCGGCGTCAAGCTGATGGCGCCCGACGAAGACGACGGCCACGGCAAGATCGAAGGCAGCGACAAGCTCTGGGGCGCGGTCAAGACGGTGATCGTGGCCGACCTCGTGATGAGCGTGGACAACGTCATCGCCATTGCCGGCGCGGCCGAAACGGCCGGCGGCGACCACACGATGCCGCTGGTGATCTTCGGCCTGCTGGTCAGCATCCCCATCATCGTGTGGGGCAGCCAGCTGGTCATCAAGCTGATGGACCGCTTCCCCGTGATCATCACACTGGGCGCGATGCTGCTGGGCTGGATCGCCGGCACCATGGCGGTCGGCGACCCGGCGCTGATCAAGCCCGAGGTCGTGGCCTGGATGCCCAAGATCGTCGTCAGCGACGTGGTGAAGTACGGCGCGGGTGTTGCCGGTGCCCTGCTGGTGCTGGCCCTCGGCAAGGCGGTGATGGCCGCGCGCTCGCAACCGGCCGACGGCGCCGCCTGAGGCCGACCGCGGCATGGCGATGGGTGGCGCGCTCGGCTTTGCATTGATCCTCGGCAGCGTGTTGCTGCTGGCGGCGCTCGCCTACCTGGCCTGGGCGCTGCCGCGGCTCGACACACCGGTGGCCGCGTTAGCCACCGCCGTGCTGGCGATGGGCTGCCTGTTCGCCGCCGCGCTGTCGCGCATGCCGATCGCGCTGGCCTGGGCGGTTGGCGCGGCGGCGCTGGCGATGGGGCACGCGGGTTTCGTGCTCGGGCGCCGCCCGCCGCCCCCACCGCGGTCGGCGCCCGAGCCGACCCCCGCCCGCGCGCCCGCACCGCCGCCGCTGCTGCAACCCGCCGCGCCCGACCGCAAGATGCTCGGACGCTACCGCATCGAACGCGAACTCGGCCGCGGCGCGATGGGGGCGGTCTACCTCGGGCAAGACCCCAAGATCGGCCGGCAGGTGGCGATCAAGACCATGGCGCTCAGCCAGGAATTCGAAGGCGCCGAGCTGGTGGAGGCCCGCCAGCGTTTCTTCCGCGAGGCCGAAACGGCGGGCCGCCTGCAGCACCGCGACATCGTCACCATCTTCGATGCCGGCGAAGACCAGGGCCTGGCCTACATCGCGATGGAATTCTTGAAGGGACAAGACCTGCAGGCCTGCACCCAGCCCGGCCGCCTGCTGCCGGTGGCGACCGTCGTGCGCATCGCCGCACGCGTGGCCGAAGCGCTGGCCTACGCGCACAGCCACGGCGTGGTGCACCGCGACATCAAGCCCGCCAACGTGATGGTCGATCCGACCACCGAGGCGGTGAAGGTCACCGACTTCGGCATCGCGCGCATCGGCGACGCGAGCCGCACGCGCACGCGCACCGGCCTCGTGATGGGCACACCCTCGTTCATGTCGCCCGAGCAGATGAGCGGCGCACGGGTCGATGGCCGCACCGACCTCTATTCGCTCGGGGTGATGCTGTTCCAGCTGCTCACGGGCCGCCTGCCGCACCGCTCGGACTCGATGGCCACGCTGATGCACCAGATCGCCAACGAGCCGGCCGCCGACGTGCGCACGCTGCGCCCGGACCTGCCCGAAGCGCTGGCGCGTGTCGTCGCCCGCGCGCTCGAAAAACGTCCCGACGCCCGCTATGGCGACGGCCACCAGATGGCGCTGGACCTGCGGGCCGTGCTTCCGCAACTGGGAGACGACGTCAAGGGGCCCGACCCGGCGGGGCCGTCCACCCCCCCTGATTCCGACGAATTCCAGGCCACGGTGAAGATGATTCGTGATGTTCCAGGGCACAATTCCGGCCTCTGATCCCCACCCAACCCTCGACGTTCCTGTCCGCGCCAACGCCCCATGACGCTTGAATTCTTCAGTGCCACGGACACCGGCCGCTCACGGAACAACAACGAGGACTCGGTGGCCGTCCACGAAGAGGCAGCGCTCATCGTTCTGGCCGACGGCATGGGCGGCTACAACGCCGGTGAAGTGGCCAGCGGCATGGCCACCTCGTTCATCAAGACCGAGCTCGGCCGCTGGCTGCAAGAGGCCTCGTCCACCGCGTCCGACACCGACGTGCGCCGCGCGATGGACATCTGCGTGGACAACGCCAACCGCGCGATCTTCAACGCGTCCAACAGCAACCCGCAGTACGCCGGCATGGGCACCACGCTCGTCGTGGGCGCGTTCCGCGACGGCCGCCTGCTGCTCGGCCACGTCGGCGATTCACGCGGCTACCGGCTGCGCGCCGGCAAGCTGGCCCAGATCACCCACGACCACTCGCTGCTGCAAGAGCAGATCGACTCCGGCCTCATCACGCCCGAACAGGCGGCCTTTTCGGCCAACAAGAACCTGGTGACTCGCGCCGTCGGCGTCGAAGACACCGTGCTGCTCGAAACCCACCTGCACGAGGTGATGCCGGGCGACGTCTACCTGCTGTGCTCGGACGGGCTGTCCGACATGATCGACGACCCTCGCATCGCCCAGGTGCTGCAAGCGCACGACACCCTGGAAGACATGGGGGGGGGCCTAATTGATGCGGCCAATGACGCAGGGGGAAAGGATAATATTGCCGTGGTGCTGGTCCGCGTGAAGGGCCAGAACGCAGCGACTCGCTCCTGGTGGCCCTTTCGGCGCTGAACGGCCACCACGCAACATATAGACGGGCAACCCGGACCTTCACGGCTCGGGCACATAAAGAGATTTGAGGTCAAGCATGGGCAAGCTGGTCGTTTCGCTCGACGGGGTGGTCATCAAGGAAGTCCAGATCACGAAGGACAAGACCACGCTCGGCCGCCGGCCCTACAACGACATCGTGATCGACAACCTCGCGGTCAGCGGCGAACACGCCGTGCTGCAGATGGTCGGCTCCGACGTCTTCATCGAAGACCTCAACAGCACCAACGGCACCTACATCAACGGCAAGGCCGTCAAGAAGCAGCTGCTGTCGCACAACGACACCGTCGAGATCGGCAAGTACAAGATCAAGTACCTCGTGGACGAAGGCGCCGACTACGAGAAGACCATGATCATGAAGCCCGGCAGTGCGCCCCCGGTGCAGCCGCCCTCGCCGCACGGCTTCGCCCCCACCCGCGCGCCCAGCAACTCGGGTTTCGGCGCGCTCGGCCAGCCCGTCACGCCGGCCAGCATCAAGGTGCTCAACGGTGCGGCCGCTGGGCGGGAAGTGGTGCTCACCAAGGTCGTCACCACCGTCGGCAAGCCCGGCGTGCAGGTCGCCTCGATCACCAAGCGCCCCGGCGGCTACGTCTTCGCCCACGTCGAAGGCGCGACCCGCCCGACCGTCAACGGCAACCCGCTGTCCGGCGACACCCTGCACCTGAAGAACGGCGACGTGATCGAACTCGCCGGCACCCAGATGCAGTTCGTCCAGAGCTGATCCTCGCCAGCCACCCGCGCCGTCCGCGTGCGCACACCCACACGGGCCCTTCGCGGGCCCGTGATGCTTTTCACGGCCCCGTGCTTTGCGCTGCATTGGCATCCCCCAGTCTTTGGGGAAATGCGGTTTTGACCGCTTGTGCACAGCGAAGCGAGCCCCCACGATTGCTGCCCAAGCGTCGCATGCCGCGACGTGCCCTGCCTGTGCGCCCGAGGCGCCCCCTTGCCCCATGGACATTCGCGTTCTCGGTTGCTCTGGCGCCATCGCGGCCGGTAGCCGGACCACCGCCTTCCTGATCGACGACGACGTGCTGGTCGATGCCGGCACCGGCGTCGGCGACCTCGCGCTCGACGAACTGGCGCGCATCGACCACATCCTCATCAGTCACTCGCACCTCGACCACGTGCTCGCGATCGGCCTGCTCGCCGACAGCGTGATGCGCGCCCGCGCCAGCGCCGGCCGGCCACCGATCGAAGTGCACGCGTTGCCAGAAACCCTCGACGCGCTGCGCACCCACATCTTCAACGGCGTCATCTGGCCCGACTTCACGCGCCTGCCACACCCTGATCGCCCGGCGCTGCGCCTGGTGCCGTTTCAGACCGGCGATGTGCTGAGCCTGGCCGGCAAGACCTTCGAGGTGCTGAGCGCGGTGCACACCGTGCCGGCGGTGGGTTTTGCGCTGCAGGGCGCGTCGGGCTGGTGGGTCTACACCGGCGACACCGGTCCCAACCCGGCCCTGTGGCAACGGCTGTCCAGCATGAGCGTTGAGCACCTGGTGATCGAAACCGCCTTCAGCGACGACGAGCGGCAACTCGCCCGCATCAGCCGCCACCTGTGCCCGGCCGCGCTGGGCCACGAACTGGCGTTTCTGCAAGGCAGCGTGCAGGTGCACATCACCCACATCAAGCCCGGCGAAACCGACGCCGTGATGGCCGAAGTCGCCCGGCTGGACACCGCCCACCGCATCGCCCCCCTGCGCGCCGGCCAGCGCATGACCCTGACGTCAACAGGCAAGCATTCGTAAGTCGGCGTGACGAAAAACGTCAGTTGGCGCCGGCCCGGTCAGCCCCCGTTTCAGGGCCTTGACCGTTTGCGTCAGAACAGCGGGCGAATTCCACGGTATTTCGGGTCGATTTCGCTGGCATGCCGGGTGCAACTGAGTTGTCGTCACTCACCCCCTTCTCTCTCTAGGAGACTTTCCATGAAGCGTTCCATGCAAAAGGGTTTCACCCTGATCGAACTGATGATCGTTGTCGCGATCATCGGCATCTTGGCTGCCGTGGCTCTGCCGGCTTATCAGGACTACACCGTCAAGGCAAAGGTTTCGAATGCCCTCCGTGCCGCTGATGCCTTGAAGACTGCGGTGGGCATTTGCGCGCAAGAAAATGGCGGTGATTTGACTGTTTGCAATACCGCCACTGCTGGCTCTGGCATCCCAACCTTCAATGCAACGACCGAAGCGACGGCCGCGACCGTGACTGGCAGTGGGGTCATCACGATCACTCTGGCCAGTTTGGGTCAAGGCGTCCCGGCCGGTGCCACGATTGTCATGACGCCTGCATTGGCTGCTGGCAACACGAACATGACCTGGGGGTACACCACTACCGCTACCAATACCGCCGTGGTCACGCAAATTGGCCGGCTGTAATTGATAGCCCGCTCCTTCTCGAAGGGCCCCGCATTGCGGGGCCCTTTTTTGCTTGATGACCCGTCCTACCCCGAGTTGACACCTGGACCTGTGCAAAAAGGCAGGGTCATGGAAAACGAGGATGAAGAGGACGCAGCGTGACTACACGATGGCTTTTAAGCTAGCGGTGGTGGCGCAGGTAGAAAAGGGCGAGTTGACCTACAAGCAGGCGCAAGCCCGGTACGGCATCCAAGGGCGCTCGACGGTGCTGAACTGGCTGCGCACGCATGGTCAGCAGGGTTGGGGCGTGGCGGCATCATCGGCAGCCATGCCGATCGACAAGACACCCACGCCGCTCACGCCCGAGCAACAGATCAAGGCCCTGCAGGTCCAACTGCGCGACGCACAAGAGAAGGCACGGCTGTTCGAAGCCGTGATCGATGTGCTGAAGAAGGACAACGGGGTGCGCGTCGTAAAAAAGCCTTTGGGCAAGTCCTCGAACAAGACCTCGTCCAAGGGTTGAGCATCGTCAGGGCTTGCCGTCACATGGGCATGAGCCGACAGGCGTACTACCAGGGCAAGAGCCGCCAGGCGCAGCGCGTCGAGCGGGCGCAGGCTGTGGTGAGCCTGGTTCAGCGCTAGCGCATGCGCCAGCCACGGGTGGGCACGCGCAAGCTGCACTGCATGCTGCGCGAACCGCTGAGCCGGGAAGGCATCGAACTCGGCCGAGACGCGATGTTCGATGTGCTGCGCAACGCCCGGATGCTGGTGCCGCCTCGGCGGTCGTATCACAAGACCACACACAGCCACCACCGCTTCAGGCGCCACCCGAACCTGCTCAAGGCCGGGCCGCAGCAGGTTCGCATCACCGGCAGCGAGCAGGTCTGGGTGGCCGACATCACCTACTTGCCCACCGCGGCCAAGTGCGTCTACCTGAGCCTGGTGACGGACGCGTACTCGCGCAAGATCGTGGGCTGGCACGTGCACGAGAGCCTGCAGACCGAAGAGGTGTCGCAAGCGATGAAGATGGCCCTGCGCGGGCGCCAGACGCGTCAGCCCTTGGTGCATCACCCCGACCGGGGCATCCAGTACTGCGCCAACGAGTACCAGGCGCTGCACCAGCGCCTCGGGGTGATCTGCTCAATGACGGACGGCTACGACTGCGACCAGAACGCGCTGGCCGAACGCGTCAACGGCATTCTCAAGACGGAGTTCCTGCTGCACCGGCCCGCAGACCTCCATCAGGCGCGGCGGATGGTGGCGCAGTCCGTGCAGATCTACAACGAGGAGCGACTCCACACGTCGCTCAAAATGCAAACGCCCGATGCAGTGCACCGGGCGTCAGTGGCCGGAGAACTCCGGCTTGTTTAACCGTCCAGCCTGTCAACGCAGTTCAGAACGGGTCACCCGCTTCGCGTCTGCCCCAGTTGTCACCGCAATGGTCACTCACATCGAGTTCATGTAAGCAGCGAAGGCTTGTACGGATCGTTGACGCCCTACACCCTCCTCAACCGTGGGTGCTATGAAGGCCAGCGAGCGCGCTGGCTCGGTTGGGCAGAGGACATCGCTGCAAGGGTCTCGGCGCCGCTCCCTAGGGCGCCCCCCACCCCCCCGACTTCCCCCCGCGCTTCTCCAACACACACACACCCCCCATCACCATCCCCCGATCCACCGCCTTGCACATGTCGTAGATCGTGAGCAGCCCGACCTGCACGGCCGTCAGGGCTTCCATCTCGACGCCGGTGCGGCCCAGGGTTTCGACTTGCGCGGTGCAGCGCACTTCTGAGGCCGCTTCGTCGATCTCGAATTCGACGGCGACCTTGGTGATGGGCAGCGGGTGGCACAGGGGGATCAAATCGGCCGTGCGCTTGCTGGCCTGGATGGCTGCGATGCGGGCGATGCCGAGCACGTCGCCTTTCTTGGCGGTGCCCGACTGGACCAAGGCCAGCGTGGCGGGCAGCATGCGGATCACGCCGGTGGCGCGGGCGATGCGGTGGGTTTCGGCTTTGCCGGACACATCGACCATGTGCGCTTGCCCTTGCGCGTCGAAGTGGGTCAGCGGGCTGGCGGGATCGGTCGGTGGGGTCATGGTGCAGGGTGGCGAAATGGGGCGCTGGCATCATAGCCAGCGGTGAATGAACGGCCCGGGCGCGAACTTCCGCGCGGGCCCACGTTCGAACCCCGTCTGCCGTCACTGGGGCTGTCTTTGACCCGTTCTCTTCCTGCACCGCGCCCGCCGGTTTTGAAGCTTTCGTGCGCGCCGCGCCGTCGACCTGTCCAGCGCGTCATCGCGGGCCTGTCTGCCGTGGCCTTGCTCACGTCACCCCTCGCCCCCGCTCATGCGCAGGCCCAAGCGCCCGGCCGTCTGCCCGCGTTGGGCGATGGGGTGTCGGACGACATCGGCGTCGGTGACGAGCGCCGGCTGGGCGACCGCGTGATGCGCGACATCCGCCGCGACCCGGACTACCTCGACGACCCGGTGCTGCTCGACTACCTGCAGACCCTGTGGCAGCCCTTGTTGGATGCGGCGCGCGCACGGGGCGACATCGCGCCTGACCTCGACAGCCGCTTCGCATGGGAGGCCTTCCTCGTGCGGGACAAGAGCGTCAACGCCTTCGCGCTGCCCGGCGGCTATGTCGGTGTGCACCTGGGGCTGATCGGCATGACGGCCTCGCGCGACGAGTTGGCGTCGGTGCTCGCGCATGAGCTCACGCACGTCACGCAGCGGCACATCTCACGCAGCATCGGCAACAGCCAGCGGCAGTCGATGATCGGCATCGCGGGGATGATCCTCGGCGTGCTGGTGGCCAGCCGCGTCAACCGGGCCGATGGGGCGAACGCCATCCTCGCCGGCAGCCAGGCGGTCGCCGCGCAAGGCCAGCTCAACTTCTCGCGCGACATGGAGCGCGAGGCCGACCGCGTGGGCTTCACGCTGATGACGAGCGCTGGCTTCGCACCCGGCGGCATGGCCGCGATGTTCGAGAAGCTCGACAACGCCTCGCGGTTGAACGACAGCGCGAGTTTTCCGTACTTGCGCAGCCATCCCTTGAACGCCGAACGCATTGGTGAAGCGCGTTCGCGGCTGGGCACGACCCCACCGCCACCGCCGAGCGCGCAGCTCGCGCACGCCGCCGCGCAGGCGCGGGCGCGGGTGTTGATGGACACGCGCATCGAGTCGCTGCGCCGCTGGCAGGCGCTCGACGTGCCGAAGGACAGCGCCAGCACCGCCGAAAAGCTGTCGGCCGCGTATGCCAGCGCCCTGGCTTCGACGCTGATGCGCGACTGGCCGCGCGCCGACACGGCCTTGCAGACGGCGCTCGGCCTGGTGCGTGGCAGCCCGCGCAGCGATGCGAACGCCGAGCGCGCGGTGGTGTTGCTGCAGGTGCAGTCGCTGCTCGAACGCGGTGAGGCGACGCGCGCGGCGGCGGTGATTCAGCCGCACCTGCGCGAAGGTGCCACCGCCTCGCGGGCCGTGATGCTGCTGGGCGCGCAGGTCGCGCTGGCGCAGAAGGACGAGGCCGCGCTCAAGCGCAGCGCCGACAGCCTGCAGACCTGGACGACGCTGCACACGGCCGACTCGACCGCGTGGCTGCAACTGGGCCGCACCTGGCAGGCGCTGGGCCAGCCCTTGCGCGGCCTGCGCGCCGAGGCCGAATCGCGGGTCGCGCTGGGGGACTACAACGGCGCGCTCGACCGACTGCGTGCCGGGCAGAAGCTCGCCAAGAGCACCGCCCAGGTGGACTTCATCGACGCGTCGATCATCGACTCGCGCCTGCGCGACGTGGAAGGCCTGCGCCGCCAGCAGGCGCTGGAAGAGCGCGCGCAGCAGCAGGGCTGAACGCCGCCCGGCCGATCAGCCCGTCACCGCTCAGGGGCAGGCCGCCATCACCTGCGCCACGGCCGCCGTGAGCCGCTTGCCGTAGGGCACATGCAAGAACTCGTTCGGCCCGTGCGCGTTGCTCTTCGGGCCGAGCACGCCGCAGACCATCATCTGCGCCGCCGGGAAGCTCTCTTGCAGCAGGTTCATCAGCGGGATCGTGCCGCCCTGGCCGATGTAGCCGCATGGCGCGCCGTAGTGCGCCTGCGACGCGGCGTTGAGCGCGTCTTCGAGCCAGGGGGGCCAGCGTGGGCGCGTTCCACCCGGTGGCGCCGGCCGCCCCGGCGCGGCCATCGGCGGCGAAGGTGACGCGCGCGTTGTAAGGCGCGTTGTCTTCGAGCAGGGTCTTCAGATCGTCGGCCGCGCGGTTGGCTTCGACGGTCGGCGGCAGGCGCAGACTCAGCTTGAAGGCGGTGTAGGGCCGCAGCACGTTGCCCGAGCTCTTCCATTCGGGAAAGCCGTCGGCGCCGGTCACGCTCAACGTCGGCCGCCAGGTGCGGTTGAGCAGGGCTTCGAGCGGGTCGGTGGTGGTCGGCAGCGAGGGCGAGCCATCGGCGCCGCAGGCCCAGGGGTAACGCTTCCAGACCTCGTCGCCGAGGATTTGCGCAGTGGCCTTGGCCTGCTCGACGCGGTCGGCGGGAATCGTGCAATGCAGGCTCTGTGGCAAGAGCCGGCCGGTCTTCGAGTCTTCGAGCCGGTCGAGCACCTGGCGCAGGATGCGAAAGCTCGACGGCGCCAGGCCGCTCGCGTCGCCCGAGTGCACGCCTTCGGTGAGGATCTCGACCTTCAGCGTGCCGCTGACCATGCCGCGCAGGCTGGTGGTGAGCCACAGCTGGTCGTAGTTGCCCGCACCGCTGTCGAGGCAGACCACGAGGCCCACGTTGCCCAGGCGCGGCGTCAGCGCGCCGATGTAGGCCGGCAGGTCGAACGAACCGCTTTCTTCGCAGGCCTCGATGAGCCCCACGCAACGCGGGTGCGGCAGGCCCTGCGCCTTCAGCGCTTCGATGGCGGTGATGGCCGCGTACACCGCGTAGCCATCGTCGGCGCCGCCTCGGCCGTAAAGCAGGCCGTTGTCGTACTTGGGTGTCCAGGGGCCGAGG
The DNA here is from genome assembly GCF_056676035.1 of Piscinibacter sp. PDB5-1. Lineage (NCBI taxonomy): Bacteria > Pseudomonadati > Pseudomonadota > Betaproteobacteria > Burkholderiales > Sphaerotilaceae > Piscinibacter > Piscinibacter sp. PDB5-1. Next base: position 306,857 of record NZ_JBWVZL010000004.1, read on the forward strand.
TCGCTGCGCCAGCCGGTGAACTCGGGCTGCTTGTCGAGGTGGCCGTAGAGCAGCACGGTGTCGCCACTGCCGGGCCGCGTGGCCGCCACCTCGAAGAAGATCACCGGCGTGCGCCCCGGCAGGCGGATCACTTCGAGCGTCAGCCCCGGCACCTTGCGGCCTTCGACCCACTCGGCGGCGTCGTGCACGACCTTGTCGATGAAGCCGTGCTGCTGCCAGTCGGCGTCGAACATCGGGCTCTTGGCGGGGATGGCGATGTAGTCGGTCAGCGCCGGGACGATGCGCTCGTCCCAGGCGCGTTCGGCATAAGCAGCCAGCGCCTGGAGGTCGTCGGCGCTGGGGGCGGTGGGGTGCGGGTCGCGGGCGTTCATGGCGTGTCTCCGGCAGGCGGTCGAAGCAGTGTAGTCAGCGGCCCCGGCCTTGTGGGCGACGCGGGGGTGGGCGGTGCCAAGGCCCTGGGGCCGTTCCCCTGCATGGAACGCGCGTAGGCGAAAGACGGAATGCAGTTGCTATGCTCATCGGATTCGCCAGGAGCCCCCATGACCGCAGAACGCATCACCTCCGCCTTCGGCCCGCGCAGCACCGCGCTCGAGGTCGTCGAAGGCCTCGACCTCACCGGCCAACGCGCCATCGTCACGGGCGGCGCCGCCGGCATCGGCCTGGAGACGACCCGCGCATTGGCACACGCCGGCGCCGAGGTCACGATGGCCGTGCGCAACCTGGCGCAGGGCGAGGCGGCGCTCGCCGCCCTGCAGGCGCAGATGCCCGCAGCCAAGCTGCGCGTCGCCAAGCTCGACCTGGCCGACCTGGCCACCGTGCGCCGCTTCGCCGACGACTGGCTGGCCGAGCCCGGCGGCCACACGCTGCACCTGCTGGTCAACAACGCCGGCGTGATGGCCTGCCCGCTCGCGCGCACGCCGCAGGGCTTCGAGTCGCAGTTCGCCACCAACCACTTGGGCCACTTCGCGCTGACGACGGCGCTGCTGCCGGCGCTGTTGAAGTCCGCGCCGGCACGGGTGGTCACGCTCAGCTCGATGGGCCACAAGCTCGGTGGCATCGACTTCGACGACATCCACTTCGAGCGCCGCGACTACAACAAGTGGAAGGCCTACGCGCAGGCCAAGACGGCCAATGCGCTGATGTCACTCGGTGTGCACCTGAAGCACGGTGAACAAGGCCTCACCTCGAACGCCGTGCACCCGGGCGGGGTGGACACCGAGCTGCACCGCCACGTGCCCGACGAAGAGAAGCGCGCGATGGGCTGGGTCGGCGACGACGGCAAGATGAGTTCGCGCTTCAAGACGCCGGCCCAAGGCGCCGCCACCACCGTGTGGGCCGCGACCGCGCCGCAGCTGCTGGGCCACGGCGGGCGCTACCTCGAAGACTGCAACGAGGGCCTGCTGGCCGAGCCCGGCAACCGCGTCTCGGGCTACGCGCCGCACATCATGGACGCCGAGGCCGCCCTGCGGCTGTGGACCGTGTCAGAGGCGATGTTGGCGAAAGCCTGAATGGACGGCGCGGCGGGCCATGCCACCATGCACGGCCTTCACTCACCGCGCCGCCTTCTTTCATGAGCCTTTCGTTCACCCCCGCCGACGACAGCCCCGAAGCCCGCATGGCGCAAGCCGTCGAGGCCGCGCGCCGCACGTTCAAGTTCTTCTGGCGCGCGCAGATGTGGGAATACCGGCGCATCGTGCCCGAGATCGAACTGGCCATCGTCAAGATCGAGCTGCCGACCGGCCTGCCCGCCGGCGACGGCCCGCCCTTCGAACACCTGTGGATGGGCGACGTGCGATTCGACGGCGAGACCGTCTTCGGCACGCTGCTGAGCCAGCCCGAGCACGTGCCCGGCCTCGACAGCAAGGCGCTGGTGCGCACGCCGGTCGGTGAGATCCAGGACTGGCTCTACGCAAGCGATGGTCTTGTTTACGGCGGCCACACCGTGCAGGTGCTGCGCGCCGGCATGGGCGATGGCGAACGCGAGGCGCACGACCAGGCCTGGGGCGGCGACTTCGGCGATCCCGACGCCGTGCGCCTGTGGCCGGCCGACCATGGCCCGGTGCCGGCAAACCTCGACGACGCCCCCGAGCACCCGATGAGCGAGTTGGTGGCGCCGCAGGTCGAGGCCTCGCTGAAGAGCAACCCGGCGATCCTCACCCGGCTCGATGCTAACGGCCTCACGGCGCTGCACCGCGAAGCGCTCGGCGGCAACCTGGTGCAGGTTCGCCTGCTGCTGGCGCACGGCGCCGACACCGGCGTGCGCACGCCGGGGGGGCTGACGGCGCTTGAACTGGCGCAGCGGGTGGGCTGGCCCCGGGTGACCGAGCTGTTGGAAGCGGCCTGAGGCGACGCTCACCCCCGCGACCCGCGTCAGCGCGAGAGGGCCAAGCAAAAGGGCTTGCCGTGAGGCAAGCCCTTTTCGTTGGAGGCGGTCCCGGTGTCGGGCCGCTTCAAGCCGGCATCACGCCTGGCGCTTGAACTGCATCGACTTGACCTCGAGGAAGTCTTCCAGGCCCCACTTGCCGAACTCGCGGCCGTTGCCCGACTGCTTGTAGCCGCCGAACGGCGCCTGCATGTTGAAGCCGCCGCCGTTGATGTCGACCATGCCGGTGCGGATCTTCTTGGCCACTTCCTTGGCGCGCTCGTCGGTCGCCGCCCACACACCACCCGACAGGCCGTAGATGCTGTTGTTGGCGATGGCCACGGCTTCGGCTTCGTCCTTGTAGGTGATGATCGACAGCACCGGGCCGAAGACTTCTTCTTGCGCCAGACGCGAGTCGGGCTTCACGCGGCCGAACACGGTGGGTTTCACGTAGAAGCCCTTGCCGCCCAGGCCTTCGGGGGCACCCAGGCCGCCGGCCAGCAGCTCGGCGCCTTCGTCGATGCCGATCTGGATGTATTCCTGCACCGTGTCCTGCTGCGACTTCGAGGCCACCGGGCCCATGGTGCTGGTTTCTTCCATCGGGTCGCCGACCTTGTACGCGGCCGTCACGGCCACCGCGATCTTGGCGACTTCGTCGTACTTGCTCTCGGGCACGACCATGCGGGTGTGCGCCGTGCAGGTCTGGCCGGCGTTCAGGAAGCAGGCCTGCACCGAGCCCTTGACGGCGCTGACCAGGTCGGCGTCTTCGAGGATGACCGAGGCCGACTTGCCACCGAGTTCGAGTGCCACGCGCTTGATGGTGGCAGAGGCCTGCGCCGAGATGCGGCGGCCGGCGCCAGTCGAGCCGGTGAACGAGACCATGTCCACGTCGGGGTGCACGACCATCGCTTCGCCGACCACGGTGCCGCGGCCGGTGACGAGGTTGAACACACCGGCCGGCAGGCCGGCTTCGTGGATGACCTCGGCGAGGATGAAGGCGTTCAGCGGCGTCACATCGGCCGGCTTGAGCACGACGGTGCAGCCAGCGGCCAGCGCGGCGGCAACCTTGGCGCCGATCTGGTGGAGCGGGTAGTTCCAGGGCGTGATGGCGGCGACCACGCCGACGGGTTCACGCACGATGGTCGAGTGACCGGCTTGCTCTTCCCAGTGGAAGCTCTCGACCAGCTTGGCGTAGTACTTGAAGACGGCGATCGGCGAGCCGGCTTGAATGGGCAGCGACTGCTTGATCGGCATGCCCATCTCGGAGGTGATGGTCTGGGCGATCTCGGCCGCACGGGCCTTCAGGCCTTCGTGGATCTTCATCAGGTAGGCGCCGCGCTCGGTGGGCGTCAGCGCGGCCCAGGCGTCAAAAGCGCCCTTGGCGGCGGCGACGGCGGCGTTGACGTCGTCGGCGGTGCCCCGCACCACGCTCGCGATCACGTCACCGGTGGCGGGCGAGATCACCGAGCCCGGGGTTTCCTTGCCGAGGCTGGGGACCCATTGCCCGCCGATGTAGAGCTTGTCGCGATTGATCATGGATGTCTCGTTGAAGTGAGGGGTTGAACGGTGCGTCGGGGCCTGCGAGCGCTGCGCGGCGGATCGAGCGAATGTGACGCGAAAGAGCCGCGAATTTTAGGTGAACCGGCCCGGCGGCGTGGCCCGCATCCTCCTTCGTTCCCGGGGCCTTGAGGTGTCGCAAGGGCGACTTGTCGGCAGACGCTGCGAAAGCCCGCGCCACATCTCAGGCCGACGCCGCCGGCCCCTGCACCGCGCGGTAGAGCGCGCGCACGAAGTCCGACTGCGTGATGATGCCCACGAGCCGATTTCCACCTTCGACGATGGGGATGTGGTGGTGGCCCGCTTCGGTGAACAGCGGCGCCAGTTCGGCGATGGGCCGGTCGGCGCTGGCCACACGCACCTGCCGCGTCATGATCTGGCCCACCACCTCGGGCCGGTCGCTGTGCGTGCGCCCCGAGGGCGTCACGAAGGCCAGCAGGCGTTGCGCCAGGCCGCGCGGCGCGTCGAGGTCGATGTGGCGCATGAAGTCGGCCCGCGTCAGGATGCCCACGATGCGCCGCGTGCGGTCGGTCACCGGCAGCGCCTTGATGCTGTGCTGGCGCATCAGCGCCCACGCCTCTTGCAGCGAGGTGCCGAACTGCACCGTGATCAGCTCGCGCGACATGATGTCGGCGCAGCGCACGTCGTTCAGGTGGCGCTGGTAGGCCGCGGCCTCGGCACCGGCCAGCAGGCGTTCGAGGTCATCGCGGCTCACGTCGAGCACCTGGTTGTAGTGGGCCAGCGCCGTGTCCAGGTCGGCCGGCGTGAAGCGGCCCCGGCCCTCGGCCGTGCGCGCCGGCACCTGCCGGTGCGGGTAGGGCCGGCCGCTCACGCCGTTGAAGGCGATGCCGGCCAGCACCAGCAGCACCGAGTTGAGCAGCACCGGCGCCGCCGCCATGCGCCAGTCGAGCGTGTGCGTCAGCACCATCAGCAGCGCGGTCGCGCCACCCGGCGGGTGCAGGCAGCGCAGCGCAAACATCACCGCCATGGCGGCCGCGACCGCCACCGCGCCGGCCCAGGCGGGGTCGCCGATGAGCGCGGCGCAGGCGATGCCCACCAGCGCCGACGCCGTGTTGCCACCCACCACCGACCAGGGCTGCGTGAGCGGGCTGGCCGGCGCGGCGAACACCAGCACCGCGCTCGCGCCCAGCGGGGCGATGAGCCACAGCCCGAGCGCGCTGCCGCCCAGGGCCCAGCGGCTGAGCAGCCCTGCGAACGCGACCCCCAGCAAGGCACCCAGGGACGCGCGCCAACGCTCGCGCGCATCGACGGCCACCGGCGCGGGCTGCAGCCGCGCTAGCCATTGCACGAGCCGCTCGCGCAGCGGTGCACGCGCGGCAGGGCGTTCGTCGGTCATCTCGGGGGCAGGGGCAGCATGGGCCGGGGATTATCGGCAGCGGGGTCGCCCAAGCCGTGCGGCGGGGGCTTGGTGCCGCTGAGTCACGACCCGCGCTGTCAGGCTCCGGTACAGCGGCACCGCCGGCATCGCCGGTCCGATACATTGCCGCACGTTCGTCCCCCTGCCTCGCCCGCCGCCATGACCTTCCGCTACCAGACCGTCCCCGTCACCGCCTTTGCCCAGAACTGCTCGATCGTGTGGTGCGACGAGACGATGAAGGCGGCGGTGATCGACCCCGGCGGCGACCTGCCGCGCCTGCTCGCGGTGTGCGACAAGCTGGGCGTGACGCTCGAGCAGATCTGGCTCACGCACGCGCACATCGACCACGCCGGCGGCACCGGCACGCTGGCGCGCGACCGGGGCCTGCCCATCGTCGGGCCGCACCCGGCCGACCAGTTCTGGATCGACGGCTTGCCGCAGCAGAGCCTGATGTTCGGCTTTCCGCCGGCCGAGGCCTTCACGCCCACGCGCTGGCTGCACGACGGCGACACGGTGCAGATCGGCCACTGCGAATTGCAGGTGCGCCACTGCCCCGGCCACACGCCGGGGCACGTCGTCTTCTTCGAGCCGACCACGCAGCGCGCCTTCGTCGGCGACGTCCTGTTCGCCGGCAGCATCGGCCGCACCGACTTTCCGCAGGGCGACCACGACACGCTGATCGACTCCATCCGCCAGCGGCTGTGGCCGATGGGCGATGCGGTGGTGTTCATTCCCGGCCACGGCCCCGAAAGCAGCTTCGGCGAAGAACGCCGCCACAACCCCTACGTGCGCGACCCGCGCTGAGCGTGCCGTCGGCCGCCCCGCGGCCACCCGACTCCCGGCACCCACCCGGCGAGGTGAATAAGTCACAGCCGCGCCGGTCGCATTCACCCCTCGGGCGCCACCCCCTTGCCTAAGCTTTCCGCATCCCCGGGCCCGAGACCTGGGGCATCCGTGCAAAGGAACAGGGGGTTGCCATGTGGGAAGTCGATGTCGATGCGACCGTGCTGCGGCCGGTTCGCTACGCCGGGCCCGAGCGCCGTGCCGCGTGCCCGTCGCGCTGGTTGTTGTGCATGCTCGACGAGGCCGACCACGGCATGGCCCTGGTCGGCACCGGCGGCCGCCTGCGCCACGCCAACCGCGCCGCGCGGGCCGAGTTGGCCACCGGCTGCAGCCTGCAGCTGAGCGCCGGCCGCGTGCTGCCCGCACGCCATGAGCAGCACGCCGCCTTCGGCCAGGCCCTGGCCGACGCGGCGCGCGGGCGCCGCCGTCTGGTGTGGCTGGGCGATGACCGCGAGGCCTTGCCGGTGGCGGCCGTGCCGCTCGCCACCACCGATGGCGAAGAGGCCTTGTCGCTCTTGCTGCTGGGCAAGCGCGCGGGCCGCGACACCTTGTCGCTCGACTTCTTCGCGCGCAGCCAGGGCTTGACCAGCGCCGAGGCCCGCGTGCTGCAGGCCCTGTGCAACGGACTGCGGCCCAAAGAGGTGGCGCACGAGATGGGCGTGGCGGTATCGACCATCCGCACGCAGATCAGCAGCATGCGGCAGAAGACGCACACGGCCAGCATCAGCGAGCTGCTGAACCGCGTGGCGGCGCTGCCGCCGATCGCGCCGCTGGTGATCGGGGGTGCGATGGGGGGCGTGGCGCGGCACTGACAGGCCGCGCCACGGGGGCCTGCGGCGCATTGCCGCAGGCGGGGCTTCGCGCGATGATCCCCGCGGTCTTCTCCACGCGAGCCCCGCATGACCCTGGCTGAACCGGCGCTCTCTTCCTCCTCCTCGTGGCCCGCGGCCCTGCAGACGCTGGCACAGCGCGGTGACGTCCGGCGCTACCGCAAGGGCACGCTGCTCATCCAAGAGGGCGACTTCGGCGACACGCTCTTCATCGTGCTCACCGGCCAGGTGAAGGCCTTCTCGATCGACGCGCGCGACCGCGAGATCGTCTACGGCGTCTACGGCCCCGGCGAAACCTTCGGCGAGATGAGCCTCGACGGCGGCCCGCGCAGCGCCTCGGTCGTGACGCTCGCGGCCACCAGCTGCGCCGTGGTCACCCGGCACACGCTGCGCGAGCACATCGCGGGCGACCCCGACTTCGCCTTCGACCTGCTCGGCCGCGTGATCCGCCGCGCGCGCCTGGCCACGCAGAGCGCGCGCGACATGGCCTTGCTCGACGTCTACGGCCGCGTCGTGCGCCTGCTCGACGGCCTGGCGCAGGGGCAGACCGACGGCCGCCGGCTGGTCAGCCCGCGCCTCACCCACGCCGAGCTGGCCGCACGCGTGGGCTGCTCACGCGAGATGGTGAGCCGCCTGCTCAAAGACCTCGAACGCGGCGGGCACCTGCAGCTCGTGCCCGGCGGGTGGTCGATGCCGCCCACGCTGCCGGCGCGCTGGTAACCCGCAGGTGATGCGCAGGTGGTGCCCCGGTGAGGCCCCGCTGATGCGCGCATGACGCACGGCGTCATCGTGCGTCCTCTGCACTGGGGATGCCCACCCCGCCCGGCCTTCCTACCCTGCGCCTTCATTCGAAGACGTGCCGTGAGAGGAGGCCCCATGTCGGTTGCTGCATCCCCCAAAGCGATCCACCCCGAGGTGCTGGCCGACCCCCGGCGGCAGTGGCGCAAGATGCTGCGCATCGACACGCCCGAGGGCAGCGTCAGCGACGTGATCCGCGAGACCAACGCGCTGCTGCCCGAGTGCCTGGTGTACGCCGAGGGCGACTCGTGGTTCGACAAGTTCACCCCGGTGCTGCACGAAGGCACCAACCTGCTCGACGCGATCCGCGTGCCTTACCTGACGGCGGTGGTGGACGTGTCGCAGATCGGCGCCGAGGTGCGCGACATGGTGCGCGGCCACCAGGCACGCCAGACCCGCGCGATGTTCAAGCTGTTCGGCTTCCAGGCCATCCTGCTGTCGGCCGGCGGCAACGACCTGAAGAACGTGTTCGCCGACCTGTTCGCCGCCAAGGCCTTGCGTGCCGAGGGCGTCACCTCGCGCTTCCAGCCCGGGGACGAACGGCTGAAGCAGCTCGACCACCCCGGCCGCCTCAGCGGCTTCTTCGACGAGGTCGTGCGCGACATCGGCCGCTTCGTGGACTTGCGCGACGCGGCCGGCAACGCCACCACGGCGGCCGCACCGATCTTTCTGCACGGCTACGACCACCTGCAGCCGCGGCCGGCCAAGGCGCGCGTGTTCGCCGGCGCGCGGCTCGGCCCCGGCCCCTGGCTGCACCCGGTGCTGCAAGACGCCGGGCTCGACGACGCGCAGATGCTGGCCGCCGCGCGCGAGGTCATCGACACGCTCAACACACGGCTGCGCGAGGTGATCGCCCCGCTGCACAACGTGCACTTCATCGACCAGCGCGGCCTGCTCACGCCTGCCTCGCCCGGCAGCAGCGGCCCCGAAGGCGACTGGCTCGACGAGATCCACCCGTCCAAACAAGGCTTCGACAAGCTCGCCCGCAACCGCTGGGACGTGCCGCTCGCCCGCGCGCTGGGCTGGCAGCCCGGGGCGCGCGACTTGCAGGACGCGCTCTGAGCGCGGCCCGCTGCCATCCACGCCCACCGTTCACCCCACACCCACGCACGATCAGGAGGACCGCATGCCCTATCCACGACGCGACATCGCCACCACGCAGCTCGGTGGCATCGCCAACCTCGCGCTGATGGCGCCCGTCAAAGAAGGCTTCGTCGTCGGGGCCGAGAATTTTTCGTACACCCGGCGGCTGGAGTCGCTGTTCAAGGTGCTCAATGCCATTCGCCTGGGTGCCCGCGAATCAGCGGTGCACCGCTCGCCCTTTCCCGACTCGGTGGGGCGCTGGGGCGTGTTCCACGACTTCCGCTACTGCGTCGTGCCGCCCGACCCGGCGGCCGGCCGGCTGCGCCACCAGCTCTCGCTCAACGTCAACTTCGACGGCGGCTGGGAGCCATACATGCGCGTGATCTACCGCGACATCGGCACGCTGCTCGACACCATCCTCGTCAACTGCGAGGGCTACCCGTTCTCGACGGTGGCCTCTTTCGACGACTACATCCGCTGGGTGCGTCGGCACGAGGTGGCGGCCGGGCTCTACTTCAACGAGTCGCCGAGCACGGTGACCGATGGCCGTTATCTCGCCAAGGTCGAACAGTTGCAACGCGAGGTGGCGGCCCCGGCGTCGGCGCGCCTGCGGGCCCACGAACACACCGAACGACCGGTCACCGGCACGCCCGACCCCGTGGGCGTCTTCAGCGACCTGTGCGAAGCGGCGAAACTGGACCCCACGAAGGATGCACATGTCCGTGAGGTGATCCGGCTCAACCTGCGCGCCCTCAAAGGCCTCTTCGACCTGCGGGCCATGTACCCCGGCGACCCCCGGCAGCCCGGCACCGACGGTGCGGTGTTGTTGGCGCTGGTGCAAAAGCTGATGGCGGAATTCCTGGCGGTGGCGGGGGCCATCCAGAGTGCGCCTGCAGCTTCGCCCTTGAACACCTATCGGGCGGTGTTGGCCCCCGGCTTGCCGTTGCTGGCCTGGGCCAACTTGCCCCGCGCTGCACCAGGCGCCGCACCCACGCCGCCAGGGTTGGACCCGGCCCATGTGCAGGCCGGCATCCTGAGCGGCTACCCAGGCGTCACGCACGGCGCGCTGTACCTGCTCGAAGTGACCGACCCGGCGGCCGCGCGCGCCTCGCTGGCGCAATTGCCGATCACTCCGTCCACTGGGCAGCCCACGCTCTACTGCAACCTAGCGTTCACGCGCGCGGGGCTCGAAGCGCTGCAGGTGCCGCGCAGCCAGCTCGACCTGCTGCCGCAAGAGTTTCTTGAAGGCATGGAGGCCCGCGCGGGCCTGCTGGGCGACGTGCGCGAGAACCACCCCGACCAATGGCGACGGCCCCTGCTGCAAACGGCCACCGACGCGCAGGGCCGGGCGGTCGAGTTGCGGCTCGACCAGGTGCACGTGGTCGTGCAGTACCGGCTCAAAGGCGACCCGCACGACCCGCACGACCTGCACCCCGACTTTCCCCTCCGAAGCCTGCCGGGCGCCGCACCGATGGGCGGCCTGCACGTGCTGGCCGTCGAAGGCATGCGCAGCTACCCCATTGCTGAAGGAAGCACCACGACGCGCGAGCACTTCGGCTTTGTCGATGGCATCAGCCAACCCCGCATCGACCCGCCATCGACGCCATCGACGGTATGGAACGACGTGGTGAAGCCGGGCGAACTGTTCCTCGGGCAACCCAACGACCGCGGCGACCTGCCGTGCCCGCCGCGTGGGCACGGGCTGTTCGACGACGGCAGCTTCCTGGTGGTCCGCAAGCTGAAGCAGTTCGTCGATCGCTTCGAGGACCGCCTGCTCGCCGCGGCCCGACAACTGACCCCCAACTTCGACCAGTTGCCGGCCGACCAGCAGGCCACGCGACTCGACTGGGTGCGTGCCAAGCTGATGGGCCGCTACCCCGACGGCGAGCGCATCGGGCCCGCTCCGCAGGCCGCGCCGCGCGCGTTGAATGACAACAACTTCGACTACCGCGGCGACCCGCAAGGCCGTGGCTGCCCCTTCCAGGCCCACGCGCGCCGCGCCAACCCGCGCCTGCCCTCGACGCCCCTCGACCGCGTGCCGCGCATCGTGCGGCGGGGCATGTCCTACGGCCCGCGCCACGCCCCGGGGGAGTCGGACGGCATCCAGCGCGGCACCTACTTCATGGCCTACTGCGGCAGCATCGCCGAGCAGTTCGAGACCATCCAGCGCTGGATGGCCGGCGGCAACGCCAGCGGCGTGCTGTCGGCTCACAGCGACCCGCTGCTGGGCGTGCCCGAGAAGGGCAAGAACCGCAGCTTCCAGTTCATCGACGACACGGGCACGCCCGTGGTCATCGACCTTGGCCGCGACGCGCTGACCGAACTGCAGTGGGGCCTGTACCTCTTCGTGCCCGCCCTGCCGGCTTTGCAGCACCTGCTCAGCGAAGGGCCGGCGCTCGACGCGACCGTTCACCGCACCATCGGCGAGCTCGACGACCTTGCGACCTGGAAGCACCGCCTCGAAGACGGCGACCGCAGCGCGCAGGCGTGGCAAGAGGTGCGCACCCTCTCCGGCAACGCTGACGAACTGCCCTCGGCCTATGGGGCGCTGGTCTGCAAGCACGCGCGCCTGCACCAGGTGCTGGCCGACGATGGCTCGCGCTACTCGGTGCGCGGGTATGCCGAACGCTTCAAAGAAACCGTCGGCCCGGGCTACCTGGGCTTCGACCGCGTGCCGCAACCTGTGCCGAACGAGGCCTTACCGCCTGACCACGACGGTTTCGCCGAGCCCCTGGCGGGCGCCCCCGGGGTCAACCAGATCCTTGCGAGCGTGACCGAGGCGCAGGCCTTTGGGCTGGCCTTCCGCTTCGCACAAGGCGTGATCCAGGCCACCGAAACGGCCGTGAAGGCGGCGGGGCTGACCGAGGCACCGATCGCGCTCGTGAGCTTGAGCGAACAGGTGATCGGCCTGCTGTGCCAGGCGTGGTTCGGCCTGCCCGACGGCACGCACATGACGCGCGCCGAAAGCGCGGCGCCCGACAACCCGCAAGGCCCGGCCGCGTGCCCGAAAGACTTCTTCCCGGTCTCGCGCTACATCTTCTGGCCGCACCCGACGGAGAGCGAACGCCAGACGGCCATCGCCTGTGGTCAACGCATCCGCACGGCCGTTGGCGCGTTTCTCAACGGCGGCGCGCCACCTGCTGGTGCGTTGAGCCAAGCCATCCACGCCGAGTTGAGCCGGCGTGGCAAGTCGCCAGGCGACATCGCCGACACCATCGCCGGCGTGATGTTGGGCTTTCCGGCCACGGTGCATCTGAACCTGATGCGCGTGCTGACGGCCTGGGTCGAGCCGCGCATGCCGGACGACCCGGCGCAGCTGCGCCCGGCGTCCTTGTGGGCGCTGCAGATGAAGTTGCTGCGCGAGGCCCCGTTGACCGGCACCCCGCCTGGCCCCGACGCGGTCGCCGTGGCCGCCGTGCTGCGCGGTCCGCTGCTCGCGCAGATGGCCCGAGCGCCGGTGCCAGAAATCATCTGGCGCACCGACATGCGTGACGGAAGCAAGGTCGCGCTGGGCTTGCGCGGCGCGATGCAAGAAGACAACGCCGACCCGCTGACGATGTTCGGTGGCAAGCGCGATGCGGCGAGCGGGGTGTCCACCCCCGTGGCGAACGGCGCCGCCACCGGCGCGGTGCACGCCTGCCCCGGCTACGGCATGGCGACCGGCACGATGCTGGGCATCGTCGCCGCGCTGCTGTACGCCGGCAGCCTGCGGCCGACGCCCTCGGCGACGCTGGTCAACCTCGTGCTGTGACCGGCTCGGCGGTGGCCCCCGCGGCCAGCCGCCGCGCGCGTTCGGCGTGCCAGGCCATGCCCATCGCCTCGAAGGCCACGCAGGCCCGGCGCGCCATCGCCTGCGCGGTGGCGCGTTCGACCGACGAGCGGGCGAGTTGCGAGGTGATCTGTGCCTCGCACCAGTCGTTCACCGCGGCTTCGTGGGCCGAGCCGCGCCGCACGCCGGCCTGGCGCGCGCGCCGCAGGTAGTGCGCGGCGCGGGCCGGGGCGTGCTGCTCGGCGGCGTCGCGGGCCAGCGCGCGGTAGGCCATGGGCACACCGAGCAGGTCGCCATGGCGGCCGCGCCGCAGCGCCTGGGCGGCGTGGTGGCGGGCGTCGCCGACCCGGCCCAGGGCCATCAGCGCTTCGGCCAGCCAGCCGTGCTGCAGCGAGCGAAACAAGCCGCCCTCGCGGCGCGCGACCCAGGCGGTGCTTTGCTCGATGCGGCCCACGGCCTGCGGGTCGCCGTCGAGCATCCACTCGGCATAGGCGCCCATTGCGCGGCCGATGCAAAACTGAAAGAGGCTGCGCGTCTGCTCGGCCATCTGGGTGGACCGCCGCGCCGCGTCGCGCGCCGCCGCCCAGCGGCCTTGCCACAGCAGCACGGCCGCGCGCCAGCCGTGGATCGACGTGCCGATCTCGTGCGTCACGCCTTGCAGCAGCGCTTCGGCCTCGTCGAAGCAGGCCTCGGCGCGCGCGAAGTCGCCCTGGTCGGCCACGACGGCGGCGACGCAGACCAGCGAGTACGCCAGGCCCACCGCCGGCCGCGAGCCGCGCCGGTGGCGGCGCTTGATGGTCACGGCCTCTTCGAGCAGCGGCAGCGCGCCCACGTAGTCGCCCGCGCCGGCCTTGGCCTGGCCAAGCGTGGCGCGCACCTGCACCGCGAGCGGGTCGTCGCCGCGCCCGGCGGTGGCCATCGCCTCTTCGCAGCAGGCGATGGCGCCGTACATGTCGCCCAGCGCGTAGAGGATGTAGCCCAGCCAGTACTGCGCTCGCGCCAGCACGGCCGCGTCGCCCCGCCTGCGGGCGAGCTCGACCGCGCGTTCGAACACCGGCAGGTCGTGCCGCGAGGCGTCGAACACGACGATCAGCCCGAGCTTGTTGGCGATGGCGAGCCAGCGCGCGTCGTGCAGCCCGTCGGGGTCGGCCTCGACCAGCCGCGCGAGCGCGCCGTGGTAATGCGTCTTCGCGCGGTCGAGGGCCGAGATGGCCGCGGCCCGGTCGCCGGCCCGTTCGGCGTGGGCGGCGGCTTCGAGCGGCTGACCGGCGGCGCCGAAGTGGTAGGCCAGCGCCTCGTGGGCCTCTTCGTGGGTGCGCGGCGCGTGCCGCTTCAAAGCCTGGGCGATGCGCAGGTGCAACGCCCGGCGGGCGTGCAAGCCAACCGAGTCGTAGACCACGTCGCGCGTGAGGCCGTGCTTGAAGCGCAGCGCGCCAGCGCCATCGGGGTAGAGAAAGTCGTTCTCGGCCAGACCCTTGACGTCGGGGTGGTCGGCCTCGCGGCCGGTCAGCTCGCGCAACAGCCAGGTCGGCACCACGTTGCCAACCACGGCCGCCAGGCGCACCAGCTCGGCCTGCCCGGCGGGCAGCCGCGCCACGCGCGCTTCGACCAGCACGTTGAGCCAGGCGGCGCCAGCGTGCTGGCGCACGAGGCGGCGGTCCACGTCTTCGTGTGCGGCCGAGTGGCACAGCTCTTCGATGAAGAGCGCGTTGCCGCCCGAGTAGTGAACGATCTCGGCCGCGACGAACGGGTCCACGCGCGGCAGCAGCGCGCGGATCGACGCGGTGGCCTCGTCGGGCGTGAAGGGGTCGAGCGGCAGCACCTGCACGCTGTGCAGCGTGGCGTCGCCGGGGCTGATGCTGCGCGTCGAGTACAGCACCAGCAGCGGCGCGCCCGGCCCGCTGCCGGCGATGGCGGCCAGCGCCTGGCGCGTGGCCACGTCGGCCCAGTGCCAGTCATCGACAAACATCACCAGCGGCTGCCGCTCGCGCAGCGCCTGGAACACCGCGCCCATCACCGGCAGCGCGGCGTCGGCGCTCAGCGGCGACCCGGGCTGCGGCGACGGTTGCGTGCCCAGCAGTTGGCCCACCGGGTCGGCCAGTTCGGGCAGGCCCAGCGCCCCGAGCGCGCCGGTGAGCGCCGCCCGGGCGGCCTCGGGCGTGGCCAGCGCATCGACGCCGAGGGCGGCGGCCAGCATCTGCAGCAAGGGTTGCAGCGGGCGCCCACCGAGGTCGCCATCGCAATGGCCTTCGAGCACCTGGCAGCCCTTCCAGCGCGCTTGCAGCAAGAACTCTTCGGCCAGCCGCGTCTTGCCGACACCGGGGGGCCCGGCGATGGCCACCTGGCAGGCCTGGCCGCTGAGCGCGGTGCCAAGGTGCTCTTCGAGCGCGCGGATCTGCGCCTGCCGGCCGACGAAGGGCTGCAGCCCATGCGCGGCGCGCGCCTCGAAGGGCGTGAGGCCGGTGCGGCGACCATAGACCGGCCGGCACACGATGCCCCCGCCCTGCGCATCGATGGGCACGCGGCGGGCATCGCCGGTCTCGAAGAGGTGGCGGTCGCCGCCCAGGGTTTCGTCGCTGACGAGCACCTCTTCGGCCGCCGCCGCGTCGGACAGCCGGCCGGCGATGTTGGGCGCGGCGCCGAGCAGTTCGAGCTCGCCCAGCCGGCGGTCACCGCTTTGCACGAACACCATGCCCGAGTGGATGGCGCTGTGCAACCGCAGCCCGCCGTGGCGGGCGCGCACGGCCAGCGGCAGCGCGATGCGGCGTACCGCCTGGTGCAGTTGCAGCGCCGCTTCGAGCGCGCGGCGCACGTCGCCTTCGCGCGGTTGCGGGTGGCCGAAGACCGCCAGCATGCCGTCGCCCTGCAGCCGCGCGATGGTGCCGCCGTGACGCAGCACCGCCGCTTCGTACTCGGCGCGCAGGGCGGCCAGCACCTCGGCGTAGTCCTCGGCTTCGAGCGAGGCGCTGAGCAGGGTCGAGCCGGTGAGGTCGCTGAACAGCAGCGTGAGGCGGCAACGCCGGCCGGCCGGCCCCGTGGGGGAGGCCGGCTGCGGCACGTCCTCGTCGAAACCCGGCATCGCCTGCACCACGGGGGTGGCCCTCCAGCGCCAAGCCCCGCGCAGCTGCTGCGAAGGGCGCGCGCAATGTAGACCATCGCTGCGGGCTTGCCAGCCCCCAACTCGCCTGCCGCAGGGTCGTTCCGCGCAGCGGGCCGCCAGGCCCGCGGTGCATCGCTGGCGCGAGACCGCCGCGTCCGTTGGGGATGGCGGCCGCCTCGGACCCTCTGGCAGCATGCCGCCATTCGAACGCACCGCAGGTGCGCCCCACCGACCGGGAGGCCGTCATGACCCCATCCCCCGCAGCGTCCGCCAGCACGCCAGCGCCCCGTCCCATCCCGCGGCCGCTCTACCTCGTGCGCGTGCTGGGACTGTGCTTCTTTCCGGTGTTCACGGTCGTCGTGGGCAACGCGGTGCTGCTGGTCGTGCCGCAGGCGCGCGAGGCCTTGCACGTGGGCACCGAAGAGGCCGGCTGGGCGCAGGGCGCCTCGCTCATCGTCGGCTTTCTGCTGTGGATGCTGTCGGCCTGGTACACCGCGCGCCAGTTGCTGTCGCGTCAGTTCCAGCCCGACACGCTGGGCGATGCCGGCCCGGCCTTCGAAGGGGCCGTGACCACCTGGCTGCCGCGCGTGCTGGCGGCGCTGGCGGGCTACCCGATCGCGCTGGCGCTGCTGGCCTCGGCCCCCGGCATCGCAGCGGCCATGCTCGTGCTCGCCACGGCGGTGACGGTGTTCGTGGTGTGGCGCCGCGAGATCAAGTGCCTGGGCCTGCCCGGCAGCCGCCGCCACGCCCCGCGCGACGACCACCTGGGCCGCACCACGCTGCGCATCGTGGGCCTCGGGCTGGCGGCCTCGTACCTGCTGCTGTTCCTGCTGGTGGCCGGCATGGCACCGCTCGCGCGGGCGCTGGGGGCGCCGGCGCTGCTTCTGCTGGCGCTGGCCTCGTGGACGCTCTTCGGCGGCATGGTGCTCACGCACCTGCCCAAGTCGCGTGGCGGGCTGGCGTGGACCTGGGTGCCGCCGGCGCTGATCGTCCTGCTGGCGCCCTTCAACGAGAACCACACCGTGCGGGCCGACGCGCAGACCGGCGAACCGCCCCCGCGCCCGGCCCTGCTCGCCGCGCTGCGCGAGCGCTGCGGCGCCGACGGCGCGAAGTGCCGTCCGCTGGTGCTCGTCGCCACCGCGGGCGGGGCTTCGCGCGCGGCGCACTGGACGACCTCATCGCTTGGCCTGCTGCACGACCGGTTCAAGTTGGGCGACCACGTGCTGGCCATCAGCAGCGTCTCGGGAGGCTCGGTGGGCGCGGCGGCCTTCGTCGGCGCGCTGGAGCTGTCGCGCCAACCCCAGGTGGCCGAGAAATGCCGCAGCGTGCGCGCGGTCGGCACCGACTTCACGGGCCGCGACCACCTGGCCACGGTCACCGGCCTCATGCTCTTCCCGGACCTCGTTCAGCGCCTGCTGCCGGTGCCGATTGCCGCCTTCGACCGCTCGCGCGGGCTCGAAGAGGTGTGGCAAGCCGACTGGCACGCGCTGGTCGAAGCCTGCGGCCTGCGGCCCGCCGACGTGCCATGGTGGAACGCGCCGCTGGCCGCCCTGCCGCCGAGCACGGCCGGTCGCCCGGCCCTGCTGCTCAACACCGCCGCGCTCGGTTCGGGCGCCCGCGTGATGCAGTCGGACGTGGTCGTCGGTGGGTCCGACGCCGTCGACCTGCTCGGCGTGCCCGACCTGCGCACACGCGGCCTCACGCTCGCGCAGGCGGTGCACAACAGCGCGCGCTTTCCGTACGTCAGCCCCGCCGGGGTGATCGAGATGCGCGATGGCCGCGTGTGGGACCGCCTGGGCGACGGCGGCTACGTCGAAGCCAGCGGCGCGCTCGGGCTGGTCGGCGTGGTGCGGGCCTTGAAAGAGGCGGGCTGGGGCGACCAGCTGCATGTGCTGATCCTCGACAACACCCCCTCCGGCGAACGCGACTGGCTGTGCCGCGCCGGCCAGACGCCGCCCGCGCGGCCCCACGACCAGTGGCTGGCCGAGCTGTTGGCGCCCCCGGCCGGGCTGTTCAACGGCCGGCGCGGCCGCTCGGCCGCGGCCGAGCGCGAACTGCTGGCACTGATCGGCGGCTGCCAGACCGGCCGTTGGGCCGAAGTGCGCCTGCCGCGGCCGGTCGACGGCGAGCCCGAACCGTCGATGAACTGGCTGCTCAGCCAACGGTCGCGCGACCAGATGCGAGACGCGCTCGACCACGCCCTGGCCGGCGCGCCACCGCCGTCGGTGCCCCACGCGTTGCTGGCGGCCAACCTGGCGCAGGTGCGGGCCTGGCTGCCCGCCGCGGCACCCGCAGCGAGCCCGGCGCCGAAGGGAGTGACGCGATGAGCCGGCCCGGATGGGCGAGGGCCTGGGCCCGGGCGCTGGCCGTGCTCGACCGCTTCACGGCGGTGACACTGGCCACCCTGGCCGTGCTGGCCACCTACGCCGGCTGCGTGCTGTTCGCCGGCAGCGCGGCCACCGACGGCGCCGGGCGCTGCGAGCGGCAGGCCACCTCGATGTGCGTCGAGCTGTCCAACGACGCCCAGCAGGCCGCGCAGCGGCTGCGCCAGGTGCGCGATGCGATGCCGTCCGAAGCGGTGAGCGCCTTGCAGCGGCAACGCGACCTCGACAACCGCTTCTTCATTCCGTTCTATGCCTTCGCCTACGCGCTGTTCGCGTTCTGGGCCGGCCGTGCCGGTGCGTCGTGGGTGCTCAGCGCCGCAGTGGTGCTCGCCGTCGCGGTGCTGGCGTGGTTGGACGCGACCCGGGAGAACGCGCACATGCAGCAGGTCATCGTGCAATTGCGCGCCTGCAGCGTGACGTGGATGGCCGGCCAGGCCTGCACGCCCGAGCAGGGCTCGATGGCGGCGCTGTTCGAGGCCTCGCGCTGGAAGTGGACTGCCTTCGCCGCCGTGTCGGCGCTCGTCGCCTGGGGATGCGCGCGGGCGGTGCGGCGGCGTGGGCCGCGGCTGTGGCTGCCCGCCGCGCTGGGCCTCGCGGCGACCGTGGCGACGCTGCTCGGCGCCTGGTGGCCCGAGGCAGGCCTGGCACAGCGCGTCGCTGCCATCGAAGCCGGCTTCGGGCTCGGCTTCGCCACGCTCATCGCTTTGGGCTGGCTGCTGGTGCTGCGCGGCGCGCGCACCGTCAAGCGCATGCGCCGGCGGTAGCTCGCAGCAGCCGGCTCAGCCCTTCGCCGAGGTCGGCGGCGCGAAGCGCTTCGGCGGGCGGGCCGCGCGATCGTAGAGCGGCGTCACCTTGGGCAGCGCGGCCTGGATCTCGCGGATGCGCGACGGCCCCGACGGGTGGGTGGACAGGAACTCGGGCGGCGCACCCTTGCTGGCCTGGCCCATCTTTTCCCACAGCGAGATGCCGGCGCGCGGGTTGTAGCCAGCGCGGGCCGACAGCTCCATGCCGACCAGGTCGGCCTCGGACTCGTCTTCGCGTCCGAAGCGCAGCGTGAGCAACTGCCCGCCCAGGTCGGCCAGCATGCGCCCGCCATTGCCCAGGCCGAACAGCGCCGCGCCCAGCTCGATGGCCCCGCGCGTGGCCATGGTCTTGCCCATCTGCTCGCGGGCGTGCTCGCGCAGCGCGTGGGCGATCTCGTGGCCCATCACCATGGCGACCTCGTCGTCGTCGAGCTTGAGCTGGTCGAGGATGCCGAAGTAGAACGCGATCTTGCCGCCCGGCATGCAGAAGGCGTTGATCTGCTTCGAGCCGAGCAGGTTAACTTCCCACTTCCAGTCGCGGGCACGGGGGTTCCACGGGTGGCTGTACGGGATGAGGCGTTGCGCGATGCTGCGCAGGCGCACGACCTGCGGGTGGTCGGCGGGGGCGAGCGCGCGCTTGGCGGCGGCCTCTTGCTTCATCTGCTCGTACTGCCCACTGGCGGCCTGCTCGATCTGCCCGGCGGGCACGAGCTTCGAGAACGACGAGCCCTTGCCCACGTCCACCGCGGGTTGCGCCCAGGCGGGCGCAGAAGCGGCGGCGGCGCCGGTGGCCAGCAGCGCCTGCGTGAACAGGCGCCGGCCGTGGAGGTGGCAGCTGCAACCCATCGGGTGGGCACGCAGGTCGGCGTCGGGGGTGAACGTGGCAATGGTGTCCATGGTGGGCAGCAAGGTCATGCCGAACTCTGACAGTTCAAGAGGCGGCGGGTTCCAGGAGGGGGCGCCGTTCAGTCGTCGGACGAGGGCGCATCCGGGTCCACCTCGAGCGCGCGCACCGGCCGACGCAGCCACGCGAGCATGGCCAGCGCCGGCACCGCCGCCACGGTCGAGACGATGAAAAACAGCGGCCAGCCGATGGTCTCGGCCAGCACGCCCGCCAGCGGCCCGACCCACACGCGCCCGACCGATGCGAAGGCCGACAGCAGCGCGTACTGGGTCGCGGTGAAGCGCTGGTTGCACAGGCTCATCAAGAAGGCCACGAAGGCCGCCGTGCCCATGCCACCGCTGATGTTCTCGCAGGCGATGACCAGCACCAGCCCCCCATCGACCGTCGTGGCCTTGTCGAGCCAGACGAGCCACCAGTCGAAGCTCGGCACGGTGAAGCCCGGCAGCGCCCCTTTGCCGTTCGTCGCCAGCCACCAGAAGCCGAGGTTGCTGGCCATCTGCAAGATGCCGAACAGCATCAACGAGCGCCACAGGCCCAGCTTGAACATCAGCACGCCGCCCACCAGGGCGCCGCCGATCGTGAACCACAGGCCGATCAGCTTGTTGGCCACGCCGAATTCGGCTTGCGTGAAGGCCATGCCCTTGAGCAGGAAGGGCGTCATCAGGGAGCCGGCGAAGGCGTCCCCCAGTTTGTAGAGCACGATGAACGCGAGAAAGCTCAGGGCCTGGGGCCGGCCGAAGTAGTTGCGCAGGCCACCCAGCAGCGTCTCGAAGCGCGCCCGTCGTGCGGCCCAGATGACCAGCGGCGCGGTGAAGGCCATCCCCAGCAGCAGCGTGGCGAGGTCGACCCACTTGCCTTGCAGGGCCGGGCTCAGCGAGGTCTCGGCCAAAGTCGGGCCGAGCACGCCCTGCATGATGGGCCGGGCCACGCCCTGGGCGAGCAGTTCGGTCAGGCCGGCGCGCGAGCCGATCAGCCGGCTCAGCGCATGGGCGCCGGCTTCGCCCAACCCCGCGGTGAAGCCGTAGCCCACGACCACCGCCAGCAGCACCGCGGCGAAACCGCGCAGGTCGTTTCGCGCGTTGCTCTGCGGCCGCTCGTGGTGCGCCAGCCGCGGCAGCGCGACGGCCGAGAAGACCGCCACACCCACCATCAGCCAGGCCATCACGCGGTAGACCTGCGGCCAGCTCATCGCGCCGCCCTGTTGCGGATCGGCCCAGATCATCGCGAGGCCACCCGAGACGATCATCGCCAGCCGATAGCCGAAGACGTTGAGCGACGAGCCCATGCCGCGCTCTTTCGGCGCAAGCAGGTCGGTGCGGTAGGCGTCGATCACCACGTCTTGCGAGGCCGAGACGAAGGCCACCAGCACCGCCAGCAGCGCAAAGCTGCGGATGGCCGCGCTGGGCGACGTGACCGACAGCCACCACAGGGCCCCCGCCAGGGCCAGCTGTGTGAGGACGAGCCAACCGCGGCGCCGCCCAAGCCAGGGCAGCTCGAAGCGGTCCATCAGCGGGGCCCACAAAAACTTGAAGGTGTAGGGCAGGCCGACCAGGCTCAGGAAGCCGATGGTGGCGAGGTCGATGCCTTCGACGCTGAGCCAGGCCTGCATGGCCTGGCCCGTCAACGCGAGCGGCAGGCCCGAGGCCACACCGAGCACGGTGACAACCGCCAGCCGGTGCAAGGCGCGAAGGCGCGCGAACGAAGGAGTGGGGCTCAGCGCGTCGGCGGTCGGGGACATCGGGCGATTCTAGGGAGCGGCTCCCACGCCACGCCGCCGTGCCCCGCAGCCGATCAACGCGTGGTCTCGTGGGGTTGCCGCTCGGTGATCCAGCGCAGCAAGTCCACCCACATCTGGCGCATCTCGGACTCGCTGGGCGTGCGAATCGCGCTCGGCAGTTCGATGGTCACCACGGGCACGCCCTTGTGCACGCCGCCGAAGTTGCCGAGCGAGCCGGGAAAGATACCGACCTGGTCGAGGTACAGCCGGCCCAGGCGCTGCGGCGGCACGCTCGGGCCGTCGTAGTCGAGCACGCCGTAGGGGGCGTGCACGCTGACGATCAGGTCGGGCCGCCAGCTCGTCATGGTCTGGACGATGAACTGGCTCTCGGGTTCGGACAGCGGCTTGGCGCCGGGGTAGCGGCGCGGGTCTTTCTTCGTGCGCTGCGACCAGTAGCGCGGGGCCTCGTGCTCCCAGTGCGGCGTCGGGAAGTTGCGGTTCAGGTCCACCTTGTTGGCGTTGGTGCGCGTGGGCTTGGGCAGCAACAGGCCGTCGGGGTTGACGGCCGGCACGAAGCGCCAGTCCATGCCGGCGGGGGTCTGGGTGGCGTGCTCGATCCAGTGGAAGACGAGCGAGGTCGACGACAGTTCGTCGCCGTGGATGCCGCCGATCACCAGCACGCGGCGCGGCGCGCGCAGGCGCCGCTTGGGTTCGCCCTCGGGCACCGGGCTCAGCACGTCGCGCTGCAGCAGCGGGAAGCCCTTCACCGAGTGCATGCCCGAGGGCCGCAGCGCCGCGCCCTCGCACAGCGCGAGACGCAGGTTGGGCAGGCGCCGGCTCAGGTCGGCGCAAGGGGCAGCGGCGAAGGCGGGCGCGGCCAGGGCCACGGCCAGCGCGGCGGCAGCCGCCCGCACGAGGTGAGAAACAGGTCGCATCGGCATGCGGAAAGTTTAGAGGGCTGTCACGCCAGCGGCGTCGCCACGCCCCCGTGAATGGAAGTTGTGCGGTGCAAACCGGCTCCGCGACAATGCCGAACCATGACCGCCCTGTTGCGCCCCAGCGCGCCCAGCTTTTCTCCGCACGACTTCCGCTCGGCGCTCGGCGCGTTCGCCACGGGCGTGACCGTCATCACCGCGCGCGACGCCGATGGCCGCCTCGTGGGTTTGACGGCCAATTCGTTCAACTCGGTCTCGCTGGCCCCCCCGCTGGTGCTGTGGAGCCTGTCGCGCAGCGCCGGCTCGATGCCCGCGTTCGCGCAGGGCTCGCACTACGCGGTGAACATCCTCGCGGCCGAACAGCGCCCCATCGCCGAACGCTTCGCCACCAAAGACATCGACCGCTTCGACGGCGTGCCCTTCCGCGAAGGCGCGGGCGGTGCCCCGGTGCTCGAAGGTGTCGCAGCCTCGTTCGAGTGCTTCAACCGCAGCCGCTACGAAGAAGGCGACCACGTGATCTTCGTCGGCGAGGTCGAGCACTGCGAGCGCCGCGAAGGCGCCCTGCCGTTGATCTACCACGGCGGGCGCTACTTCACCGAGCTGCCGCTGTAGGCGGTTGAAATCGGCGGGCACGGCCGCCACGTGAGGCGAGCCCGCCCAAGGAGCCGCCCATGCTGATCGCCTGCCCGTCCTGCCAGACCACCAACCGCGTGCCCGATGCGCGCCTGACCGAAGACCCGGTGTGCGGGCGCTGCGGCCACGGCCTGCTGAGCGGCGAACCGATCGAGTTGACCGATGCGAACTTCGACGCCGTGGTGTCGAAAACCGAGTTGCCGGTGGTGGTGGACTTCTGGGCCGAGTGGTGCGGCCCCTGCCAGATGATGGCCCCGCAGTTCGCGCTGGCCGCCAAGCAGCTCAAGGGCCGCGCGCTGCTGGCCAAGGTGGACAGCGACGCCAACCCGCGCGTGTCGGCACGCTTCGGCATCCGCAGCATCCCGACGCTGGTGATGCTGCGCGGCGGCACCGAGGCCAAGCGCGTGTCGGGCGCGCAACGGGCGCCGCAGATCGTCGGCTGGGTGAGCGAAGGCTGAGTGCCCGTCGCTCACCTCCTGCGTTCAATCGACCTTCGCGCCCGAGGCCTTCACGACCGGGGCCCACTTCTTCGTTTCGGCCGCGATGTGCGCGGCGAACTGCGCCGGCGTGTTGCCGCTCGGGATCGCCCCTTGCGACAGCAGACGCTCTTTCAGCGCCGGCGTGGCGAGCGCCTTGGCCGCCTCTTGCTGCACGCGGCTGACCACGTCGGCCGGCGTGCCGGCCGGGGCCAGCAGGCCGAACCACGAACTCGCCTCGTAGCCCTTGACCGGCCCCGCCTCGGCGATGGTCGGCAGCTCGGGCAAGGCCGCGCTGCGGGTGGCGCTGGTGACGGCCAGCGCTTTCAACTTGCCCGACTTGATGTGCGGCATGGCCGAGGGCAGGTTGTCGAACATCAGGTCCATCGTGCCGCCGATCAGGTCGAGCAGCGCCGGCCCCGAGCCGCGGTAGGGAAAGTGCACGAGGTAGGTCCCGGTCAGCGTCTTGAACAGCTCGCCGGCGAGGTGGATGGACGTGCCGTTGCCGCTCGAGGCCATGTTCAGTTTGCCGGGGTTGGCACGCGCGTAGCGGATCAGGTCGGGCACCGACTGGATCTTCAGCGCCTCGGCCTTGGCCGGGTTGAGCACCAGCACGTTGGGCACGGCGGCCACGAGCGTGACGGGGGCGAAGTCCTTGATCGGGTCGAAGGGCAGCGAGGGGTACAGCGACTGGTTGATGCCGTGCGTGCCCACGGTGCCCATCAGCAGCGTGTGGCCGTCGGCCGGCGACTTGGCGACCAGCTCGGCGCCGACGTTGCCGCCGCCGCCGGGTTTGTTCTCGACGACGAACTGCTGGCCGAAGGCGCGGCTCAGTTCAGGCGCCAGGGCGCGTGCGAGCAGGTCGGTGGTGCCGCCGGGTGCGAAGGGCACGACGATGCGCACGGGCTTGCTGGGCCAACCGGTCTGGGCGAAGGTGGCGGCGGGCAGCAACCCCGCGCCGGCGGCGGCCAGCAGGTGGCGGCGATGGATCTTGTGCATGCGGTCTCCGAAGGGGATGAGACCGCGCAGTGTGCGGCTGCAGCAAAGCGCGCCGCGTCAGGGCTTGTACCCAGGTCTTCAGGCAAAAAAGAGGGAAAGCGGGACAGGGGCCGGGGACTCGCTCTCTTCACCCCCGGTTGCCCGCTTTCCCTTGGACGTCAGAGCGCCAAAAAAAACGTCTTGCCTGAAAGATGGCACCCGGCCACCCGGGCATCCATGCCGTCGAGGCCCGCCTGGCCGCGACGGCTCAGCGCGAACCGCGCGGCAGCAACTGCCCCGGCGGCGGAAACAACGACAGTTGCGTCGGCGCGCGGCGCGACTGCAGCACCTGCGAGGCACGGGGTGCGCTCGGCAGCACCGCCGGCGTGGTGCGCGCGGGCAGATTCATCAGCACACGCGAGCCTTCGACGCGCGGGCGAGCGGAAGGGGTGAACGACGGGTGGTCGAGGCGTGACATGACGTGGCCCCGCTCAGTGGCCGACCAGCCACTGGCTGGGGGCAAAGTCGTGCAGGGGCGCGAAGCCTGAACGCAGCGAGGCGGGCAGGCCCTTGTCGGATGCGCCCGGCGCCGGCTGCGCCAGCCGCAGCAGCGACGAGGCGCCGCCGCGGCAGCTCGGGGCGTGGGGCCGCGCGGCACGGCGCGGGGGAGCGGTTCGACGGTGGAACACGGGCATGGGGTCGGTCCTGGTCAGAAGTCGGGGGGCGGTGCCGGGGGTGAACGCTCACCTGTGACATCCGCCCGTGACATCTGCGAGCGCAGCTTCCATGCCATGGCTTGCCAGGCCCCGAACCCCCTGGGGCACGACCCAAAGTGACGTGCTGCGCTGCGCGCTGCCGCCGCATTTGGGCCAGACCGTAAGACCGGCGTTACACGACTGACCGGAAACGTCAGCGACTGGCGGCCTGCACGCGCGCCGCGGCCCCTTCGCCCAGGTGTGCCGTGACGGCCTCGAGCGCCGCCGGGTCGGCCAGCACGCGGCGGTGGCCCAGGCCTTCGGTGCGTAGCAGGCGCGCGTTGCGCAGCTGCCGCGCCATGGCCTCGCCGACCGCGAACGGCACCATGCGGTCGGCCGCGTCGTGCACCACCAGCGCGGGCAACGCCAGGCGCGGCGCGAGCCAGCCCAGCTCAAACTCGTCGAGCGCCATGCCCTCTTCGAGCTCGATGCGGCGCTTCATGTGCGCCGACAGCGCGTCGCTCAGGCCAAAGCCGCTGGCGAACCAGTGCAGCACCACGCGCGGCGGCGGCGAGGGCGCGAACAGCGCCAGCCGCTGCACCGGCAGGCCCTGCGCGACGGCATGCGACGCGGCCAGCGCACCCATCGAATGCGCGACCACGCCGTGCAGCGGCCCGAGCCGCGCCGAGGCGGTCCACAGGCCGCGCACGAACTCGGGCAGCGAGGTGCGCCAGCCGGCGCTGCGGCCATGCGCCGGAAAGTCGAGCGTGACCGGGTCGAAGCCGGCCGCGACCAGCGCATCGGCCAACGGTGCCATCTGCATCGCGTCGCCGGCCCAGCCGTGCACCAGCAGCACACGCGGCGCGCCATTCGCGGTGTCGGTGCGGCGGTAAGCGGTGAGCGTCTTGCCCTCGAAGGGCCAGGTCTCGACGCGCCAATGGGGCGCCAGCGGGCGGCGCCGGGTGCCGAGCTTCGACGGCATCGGCGTGAAGAAGAGCCGCAGCGCCAGGCGCAGGCCCAGCCGGGGCGCGCGGTGCTGCAGGCCGCGCATCGCCACGCCCAGGCCCTGGGCGAGCGGGTGGGCGTACAGCGCGCGGGTGGGGTTGGCCTGCGCGAGCGCGGCGGCCGAGGCGGCGTTGGGGGTGTGCATGGTCAGGGGCTTTCGAAATCGGCGTTGCTGTCAGGCAGCAAGGCCAGGACGCGGGTCAGGCGGGCGATTTCCACCCCGGCGCCGACCAGGGCGACGAGGGACAGGGTCACGAGCAGGAACCACATGGCGCATCTCCTTGTCGCACGACCGTGCGACGGTTGGGCAAAAAAGACAGGGCTGGGGGAGCCACGGCAAACAACGGGTGGAAATGAGTGGTCAGCCGGGGCGAAAGCCCTGCATCAGCCGCTCATACGCCGCCCAGCAGCGCTCGGCGGCACGCGGATCGCGCAGAAAGCGCGCCTCGCGCATCAGGGCGATGAACAGGCCGTCGAGCTCGAACACCAGCTGATCGGGGTCGATGCCGGCCTTCAGGTGGCCCTCTTCGACCGCTTGCACGACGCAGCGACGCAACGCGGCGCGCCAGCGCAAGACGTGGTCGAGCAGCGCGTCGCGCAGCAGGCCTTCGCGGTCGTCGAGCTCGAAGGCGCCGGCCGAGAACAGGCAGCCGCGCACGCTCTCGTAGCCCATCGCGCGCTTGATCCACAGCTTCATGATGGCGTTCAGCCGAGGCAGGCCGCGCGCCTCACGCATGGCGGGCACAAAGACTTCTTGCAGGAAGCGCGCGCCGGTGGTCTCGATCACCGCCTTCTGCAGCGCCTCGCGCGAGCCAACGCGCGAGAACACGCCGCTCTTGGACAAGCCCAGCCGCTTGGCGACCTCGCCGATGGTCAGGCTCTCCAGGCCGTCCACCGCCGCCATCTGGCAGGCGGTGTCGACGATGGCGGCCAGCGTCAGCTCGCTGCGGTCGGTCTTGGTTTCCATGCGACGAACCTTAGCACGATCGTGCGACACCCGCGTTCACGCATACCCCTGCACGCTTCAGGGCCGTTGCACGCGCGGCAGCAGGAGGCCCGGCAAGTCACGTGGTACACCGCGGGCCAGGGAAGAGAAAACAAGAGGATCGAATGCCATCACAGAGCTTCGACGCCCGGTTCCGCTGGACGGTGATCGCGCCGTTCGTGGTGGCCGTGGTGCTGCTCGCCAGCCTGGCCGCCGCCAGCATCGACGCCTTGGCCGGCGCGCGCGCCTACGTGGGCGGCGAAAGCCGCTGGTCGAAGGCCCAGAAGGACGCGGTCTACCACCTGCTGCGCTATGCCGAGCAGCGGCACGACGCCGACTACCAGAAGTACCTCGACGCACTGGCCGTGCCGCTGGGCGACCGCACCGCGCGGCTCGAACTCGACCGCCCCGAACCCGACCTCGCGCGCGTGCGCCAGGGCTTCATCCAGGGCGGCAACCACCCCGACGATGTGGACAGCATGGTGCGCCTGTACCGGCGCTTTCGTGACGTCTCGTTCATGAGAGAGGCCATCATGATCTGGGCCGCCGCCGACGGACACATCGACGAGCTCGACAGCCTGGCGCGGCGCATCCGCGAACGGGTGCTGCGCGGCGAGACCGACTCGCCCGAGCTGCGCCAGTTGCTCGACCAGGTGGTGCCGCTGAACGACCGGCTCACGCGACTGGCGCTGCGCTTTTCAACCACGCTGGGCGACGCGGCGCGCGTGGCGCAGACGCTGATCCTCTGGAGCATCGTGCTGACCAGCGGCGCGCTCGCGCTGGTGGGTATCGGCCTGACCTCGCACCTGCTGCGCCGCGAGGCGGCCACCGCGCGTGCGCTGCGCGAGGGCAACGAGCGCTGGAGCCTGGCCATCGAGTCGGCCGGCATCGGCGTGTTCGACTGGGACCTCGGCAACGACCGCGTCACGATCGACGCCCGCGCCGCCGGCCTGTACGGCTTGCCGCGCGAAGACGCCACGCTCGACGGCCGCCGGCTCTCGCGCGAGCTGGTGCACGAAGAAGACGCCGCGCGCGTGCGCCAGGCGCTGCAGCAGACGATCGACAACCCGGCGCCGCTGCACATCCGCTACCGCGTGCACCTGCCCGATGGCCACGTGCGGCACCTGCAGCTCGATGCGCGCGCCCGTGTGCGCGGCGACGTGACGCGGCTGATTGGCATCTTGTCGGACGTGAGCGACGACGTGCAGGCCGAACAGCTGCGCCTCGACAAGGAAGGGGCGGTGCGCGCCAGCCGCGCCAAGAACGCCTTCCTCTCGCGCGCGAGCCACGAGCTGCGCACGCCGCTGAACGCTGTGCTGGGCTTTGCGCAGCTGATGGAAAGCGATGCCGACGAGCCGCTGTCCCCCAAGCAGCGCAAGCGCATCCAGCAGGTGCTCGACAGCGGCCAGCAGCTGCTGGAGCTGATCAACGACATCCTCGACCTGACCGGCCTTGAGGGCGACACGCTGAGCCTGCACACGAACGACTTCGCACTGCGCGGCGTGATCGAAGCCAGCCAGGCGCGCGTGCTGGCGCTTGCGCGCGATGCCGCGGTGCAGCTCAGCTGGGGCGTCGAGCCGGGCGATGCGTCGGGCAACGAACCGCCGGTCGTGCGCGCCGACGCACGCCGGCTCGAACAAAGCCTCGTGCACCTGCTCACCAACGCCGTCAAATACAACCGGCCCGGCGGCCGCGTGGACCTGCGGGTGCGCACCCACGACGCAATGGCGATCATCACCGTGCGCGACGACGGCTTAGGCATTCCGGCGGCGCAGCTCGAACGGCTGTTTCAGCCCTTCGACCGGCTCGGCGCCGAGGGCAGCAAGGTGCGCGGCAGCGGGCTGGGCCTGGTCATCGCGCGGCAGTTGCTGCGCCGCATGGGCGGTGATCTGCTGCTGACCAGCGAAGAGGGGCGCGGCACCTGCGCCGAGTTGAGCATTCCGCTCGCGCCGCCGGCCTCGGCAGAAGCGCCCGACCGCGAACCCGCAACCGGGGCCATCCCACCCCGCGTGGCGGCCACGGCGACCGCCGCCACGGGCGACGACCCCGAGCCCCGTGTCGGGGGCCGTTCGCGCGGCGCGGCGCTGGCCCCGCCCACCGGCCCGGCCAACCTGCCCTGATGCACGCAGCGTTCGGCGCGGCGCTTGCCGGCCGCCCCGAGGCTCAGGCCCCGGCGACGTGGCCGCGCGGCAGCGCGCCCAGCAGGCGGCGCGTGTAGTCCTGCTGCGGCGCGCCGAGGATCTGCGCCACGCCGGCCTGCTCGACCACCTCGCCATCTTTCATGACCAGCACCTCGTCGGCCATGAAGCGCACCACCGCGAGGTCGTGGCTGATGAAGACGTAGGCCAGGCCGAGTTCGTCTTGCAGGTCTTTCAAGAGGTTGAGCACCTGCGCCTGCACCGAGACATCGAGCGCGCTCACCGCCTCGTCGAGCACCAGCACCTCGGGCGACAAGGTCAGGCAGCGGGCGATGGCGATGCGCTGGCGCTGGCCGCCCGAGAACTCGTGCGGGTACTTGTCGAGCGCGTCTTCGCCCAGGCCGACCTTGGCCAGCAAGGCGATGGCGCGTGATTCGCGTTCGGCGGCATCGGCCCCGATGCCGTGGATGCGCATCGGCTCGACCAGGCTTTGCGCCACCGTGAAGCGCGGGTTCAGCGAGGCGTACGGGTTCTGGAAGACGACCTGGATGCGCCGGCGCAATGGCAGCCAGTCGCGCCGCGGCACCGTGAGCAGGTCGCGGCCGTCGAACAGCACGCGCCCGCCGACCGGCCCGCCCGAGGGCTCGTGCAGGCGCAAGAGCGCGAGGCCGAGCGTCGTCTTGCCCGAACCCGACTCACCCACGATGCCCAGCGTGTGGCCGCGCCGCAGCTGAAAGCTCGCGCCCTTCACCGCCTCGAACGCACGCCGGCCGAACACGCCCTGCGGCACCCAGAAGCCCTTGCGCAGCGACTGCGCCTCGATCAGCACCGGCGCGTTCGGGTCTTTCGGTCGGGCCACGCCCACCGACGCGCGGCCGGCGATGAAGTCGTCGATGACCGTGAGCCGCGCGGCCGTGTCGTCGAGCCGCGGCCGGCAGGCCAGCAACGCCTTCGTGTACGCGTCTTGCGGGTCGCTGAAGAGGCGGGCCACCGGGCCGTGCTCGCGCACCGTGCCCTGGCGCATCACGACCACCCCGTCGGCGATCTCGCCCACCACGCCGAGGTCGTGGCTGATGAAGAGCATGCTCATGCGCCGCTCTTGCTTGATGCGCGCGAGCAGCTCCAAGATCTGCCGCTGCACCGTGACGTCGAGCGCGGTGGTCGGCTCGTCGGCAATCAACAATTTCGGCTCGCAGGCCAGCGCCATCGCGATCATCACGCGCTGCTGCTGGCCGCCCGACAGCTGGTGTGGGTAGGCGTCGAGCCGGCGCTTCGGCTCGGGCAGACCCACTTCGGCCAGCAGCGCCTCGGCCCGCTCGCGCGCCTGCCGGGCGCTCAGGCCCAGGTGTTTGCGCAGCGGCTCGGCGATCTGCCGGCCGACCGTGAACACCGGGTTCAGCGAACCCATCGGGTCTTGGAACACACACGCGATCTCGCGCCCGCGCAGCGCCTGAAGCTCGGCGCGCGAGGCCGCCATCAGGTCGCGCCCGTTGAAGCGGATCGCCCCCTGCCGCTCGGCGTTGTCGGGCAGCAGGTTGACGATGGACATCGCGGTGACGCTCTTGCCCGAGCCCGACTCGCCGACCAGCGCGACGGTGGTGTTCTCGGCGATGTCGAACGAGATGCCCGCCTCGCCGCGCCCGACCGCCTGCACCCGGCCCTCGCCGCGCCCGAGGCGAAACGCCACGCGCAGGTCTTGCACGCTCAGCAACAGGGTCATGTGAGCCCCTCGGCCGGCTTGGGAGCGGCCCGGCGCTCGGCCCGCGTCGGCGTTGGCACCTGGTGTCTCATTCCAGCCCCCGCAGCTTCGGGTCGAGCGCATCGCGCAGCGCGTCGGTCAGCAGCGAAAACGCCGTGACGAACAGCGCCATGAAGGCCGTGGCCGCCGCCAGCTGCCACCAGTAGCCGAGGATCAGCTCGCTCTGCGCCTCGGCGAGCATGGTGCCCCAGCTCACCTCATCGACCGCCACGCCCAGGCCCAGGTACGACAGGATCACCTCGGCCTTGATGAAGCCCACCACGTGCATCGACAACTGCACCAGCAGCACGTGGCTGATGTTGGGCAGGATGTGCCGGAACATGCGCGCGAACGCGCCCGCGCCCAGCGCCTCGGCCGCGCGCACGTACTCGCGCACGGTGTGCTTTATGAACTCGGCGCGCACCAGGCGGTAGATGCCCGTCCACCCTGTCAGCCCGAGGATCACGATCAGCGCGCCCACGCCCTTGGGCACCGGCGAGCCCGGCTGGTTGAGCACCGCCGCGAAGGCGAGGATCAGCAAGATGCCCGGGATCGACGTGAACACGTTGTAGACCCATTCGAGCAGGTCGCCAACCTTGCCGCCGAAGAAGCCCGCCAGCGCGCCGAGCAGCGTGCCGATCAACGTGGCGGCCAGCGCCGCGAGCACGCCGACCATGATCGAGATTTCAGCCCCCTTCACCGCCTTGGCGAGCACGTCGCGGCCCAGGCGGTCGGCACCGAAGGGCAGGGTCGGTGCCTTGGCGCTGTCTTCGGTCTTGAAGGCACGCGCGCGCTCGGCCCAGTCGGCGTAATGCGGGGCCAGCGGATCGACCGCGGTGAGGTCCACCTCGGGCCCGGCCACCCCGGCCACCGCTTCGGCGGCGTCTTCTTTCGACGGCCCCAGCAGCGTGGGCGGTGCGTTGGGCACGCCGACCTCGTCTTGCCAGCTGCCGGCCAGGCCGCCCAGGCGCGCCAGGCCCACCAGCAGCGCGAAGGCCAGCACCAGCACCAGCGAGACCATGCCGACGCGGTCTTGCCGCAGGCGCTGCCAGCCCTGCGCCCAGGCCCCGGGCGAACGCGCGCGGCGCGGCACTCCCGGTGTGCCCGGCCCGGCCACGGCGCTCACCGCAGCACCACCCGCGGGTCGGCCAGCTTGTAGGCCACGTCGGTCAGCAGGTTCACCACCATCGTGATGACCGCGATGTAGACCGTGATGGCCTGGATCACCGGGTAGTCGCTGCGGCTCACCGCCAGCAACACCTCACGCCCCAGGCCCGGGATCGAGAAGAAGGTCTCGATCAGGAACGAGCCGACGAAGATGCCCGGCAGCGCCATGCCGATGTTGGTGAGGATGGGGATCATCGCGTTGCGCAGCACGTGCCGCAGCAGCACGGTGCGCTCGGTGAGGCCCTTGGCGCGCGCGGTGCGCACGTAGTCGTGGCCGATCTCGTCGAGAAAGAAGGTGCGGTACAGGCGCGTCTGCGGCGCCAGGCCCACCATCACCGCCAGCAGCACCGGCAGCGGCGTGTAGACCGCGAGGTTGGTCCACAGGCTTTCGCTCCAGCCCTGCACCGGGAAGAGCCCGAGCCGGAAGGCGAAGAAGTACTGGCCGGCGATCACGTACACCAGGAACGAGATCGACAACGCCACCGTGCCGACGATCATCACCACGCGGTCGGTCAGCGAGCCGCGCCACGCGGCCACCAGCAGGGCCAGCGGCAGGGCCAGCAGCACGTCGAGCACGAGGATGGGCACCATCACCGTCAGCGTGGCCGGCAGGCGCGAGGCGAAGAGCTCGGACACCGACTCTTGCGTGGCCCAGCTCTGGCCCCATTCGAAGGTGACGATCTGGCGCGCGAAGATGAAGAACTGCTGCCACACCGGCTTGTTGAGGCCCAGCTGTTCGCGGATCGCATCGACTTGCGCCGGCGTGGCGTTCAGCCCGGCGAGGATCTCGGCCGGGTCGCCGCCGACGAACTTGAACAGGGCGAACACCAGCAGCACGACGCCCGCAAGCGTCGGCACCATTTGCCACAAGCGACGGATCAGGTACGCGGCCATCGAGGGTGAAGGCAAAGGCGGGGGTTGAAGACCGGCGCAGTCTAGGGCCTGGGCCGCAGGCGCCGACCTCGCAATGCCCCTAATCCGCTTCGCGCCCCTGGCCGTCGAGCTCGCTGGTGTATTGCCGCGCCTTGTCGTCGGCCACGAGCGGCGCAATGTCGAGCGCGGGCGATGGGCCCAGCAGGTCGGCGAGCGCCGCCTGCAGCGGGTCGCGCAGCCCATCGAGCGGCTCGCGCGCATCGACGCGCAGCGTGAAGCGGCCATCGGCCTGCTGGTGCAGCGTGTGGCGCACCAGCGCGAAGGGCTTCAGCGCGTGCGTGACCTCGATGTTGTTGAGCCAGGTGCCGTCGGCGCGCCGAAAGCGCACCGGCGCGCGGCCTTGCAGCTCGCACAGCAGCGGGCCCTGTTCGGTGAAGACGAGCCGGGCGAAGTCGCCGGTGCGGTAGCGGATCAGCGGCAGGCAGGGGTTGAAGCCGCCGGTGACGGTGACCTCACCCGGCTCACCTTCGGGCGCGGGTCGGCCATCGGCGCCCAGCACCTCGATGAAGAGATGCGGCTGCAGCGGCACGAAGCCGCCGCGCGCCGGCACGTGCACGGCGATGGGGCCGACCTCGTTCATCGAGTACAGGTCGAGCACCGGGCAGGCGAAGCGGGTTTCGAGCTGCGCACGCAGGCCCGCGCCCAGGGCCATCGACGTGCTGAGCAGCGCACGCGGGCGGTGGCGCATCGGCAGGCTGGCGAGTTCGGCCAGCGAGACCGGGTCGCCCGAGACCAGCTCGGGCGCCAGCGCGTCGAGGTAAGGCGCGCGGTCGTCGGCGTGCCGCCATTCGTGCGGCATCAGGTTGAGCTTGGCCAGCCCGCAGTGGCCCGCCAGCGGGTTGACCGAGACATACGTGAAACAGCGCTGCTGGTGCCCCGCGAGCACGATGCCGACCTCGCCGCGCCCGGCCCGCGGCGTGATGCCGAACAGCGCCAGCGCGCGCCGGTGGTAGGCCAGGTACTCGGCCGCCACGCGCGGGGTCGAAGGCACGCGCAGCGGGTGGCCGGTGGTGCCCGAGGTGGTGAAGCAGATCAGCGCATCGAGCGGCAGGCCCTCGGGCACGAAGTCGCTCAGGCGCGCGCTGAGGTCGGCACGCTGCATCGGGTCGATGGCCTGCCAGGTGGACCGCACCGGGCCGCTGCCGCGTCGCGCCGGGACCGTCGCCCAGTGCCGGCGCACGAAGCGCCAGGCCCAGACCGGCGGCTCGGCGCTGGGCTGCCGCAGCGAGGCGCGCAGCAGCGTGCCCAGGCGCCACGCCGCCGCGAGGCGGTCGCGCGGCGTCAGCCGGTGGCCGCTGAAGTCGCGGTACAGCGGGGCCTGCGGGTGACCGCGCATCCAGCGCAGCAGCTCGCGGTCGGCCGCGCCCAGGCCGGGCAGTCGGCGCGGGTCGAACAGCGCTTGCTCAACGCCCTCGGGCAGCGGCGGCACGGCAGCGCGCGACACGGCATCCAGTGGCATGTCATTCACGCGTGTACTTGTCGGCGCCCTCTTGTGCGTCGTCGCGGTCCAGCCGTTCGATCAAGGGGTCGGGGGACGGCGCGGCGGCGTCTTCGTCCTCGTCAAAGCCCATGGGTGGCGCGACGACCGGCTCGGGCGGCGGCCGGCGCGGGCGCGGCGTGAGCCGGTGCACCGCATAGGCCGGCAGCAGCGCGACGAGGCCGGCCAGGTACAGCAGGCCGCCCACCGCGTTGGCCTGCCACAGCGCACCGGCCAGGCGCACGCCGAGCACCGCGAGGATCAGCACCCACAGCGAGCCGTAGACCCACGCCCAGCCGCCCCCGCGCGCCACGATCACCGGGAAGATCACCGCGCCGGCCACCCACCATGCGAGCGGCAGGCCCGGCGAGACCCAGCGCGCCAGCTGGAAGGCCAGCCCGAAGCCGAGCGACAGAAAAGCCACGAGGCCGAGCCCGCGCGCCACCCGCGGCAGCTCTTCGCGCGCCACGCACAGCAGCGCGACGATCAGCAGCACCGGCCCGCCGAGGGCGGCCACCCAGCCGGGCAGGTCGCCCAGGCTGCGCACCCACGACATCAGCAGCGCCATGCCGCGCCGGGTTTATTTCGCCGGTGCGCTCGCCGCGGCCACCGGCGCGGCCGGGGCCGACGCGGCGGCCGCCTGCACCGGCGCCACGTCGCACGCGCGCGCCGCCGAGATGCCCTTCAAGAACGAGCGCCGCACCGTGCCGGCGGCAATCGCTGCAGCCACCTCGCGCGAGTAACGCTCGGCGCCGGTCAGCTTGCGCACCCAGCCGCGGAAGGGGATCACCCCTTCGGCCGTGCGCCGCACCGCGCCGACGGCCGCGTCGCCGACCGCCGTGCCGCCGCGTTCGATCAGGCTCGGGTTGTTGGCGCCGGGCGGCGTGTCGAGGTCGGCCCCCAGCACCTCGTCGAGCGCGCGCACATCGGCCTTGAGGGCCGCGCAGTCCTTGCCGACCGGCATCGCATAGGGCTCGCGCTTGGCCTCGACCAGCGCCGGCGGAATCGGCGCATTCACGAGATTCAGGTCGTTCAGCGGCGTCATCGCCGCCCCGGTCACCTTCGCCGGCTCGGGCGCGGCGGCACAAGCGGTGAGCAGCAGCAGGGGGGCGCTAAGGGCAAGACAGGGCAGGCGCATGGGGAAGCTCAAGCGTGGAGGTCGGGCGAGGATACGCGTCCGCCTGGCGCTTGAAGCGCGAACAGCTCCCTGCTGTCATAGGACGGAGCGATTCGCGCCCTCCACCGACTGACCGAGAAACACCGATGAAGAACCGCATCACCCTGATCACCCTCGGCGTGGATGACCTCGACCGTGCCCTGCGCTTCTACCGCGACGGCCTGGGGCTGGCGAGCGAGGGCATCGTCGGTCGGCAGTTCACGCACGGGGCGGTGGCCTTCTTCGACCTGCAACCGGGGCTGAAGCTCGCGCTGTGGCCGCGCGCGAGCCTGGCGCACGACACGGGCCTGCCGGTCAGCGCGCCCAGCCCGACCGACATGGCGCTGGCGCACAACGTGGCCTCGAAGGCCGAGGTCGATGCCGTGATGGCGCAGGCACAACGGGCCGGGGCCACGCTCGTGAAGCCGGCCGGCGACACCTTCTACGGCGGCTATGCGGGCTACTTTCAAGACCCCGACCAGCACCTGTGGGAGGTCGCATGGAACCCCCAGTTGCTGCCGCCCGACGACGGGGCCGCTTCAGGCGATTGATCGCCCCACGGCGGCGAAACACAGGCGTATGCTGGCCCGCACCGGCACGGCGGACTGGCATCGGGCTTGCGTTCCTCGGCGCCACGACAGGAGACGCGGATGACGACGAGCGAACCGAAGGCTGCGAAACACATCCGCCTGACCTCGCACCCGGGGCAGCAGGGGGCGGGCGGCGCGCCACCAATCCGCTGGGGTGCGCCCACGGCCGCCGAGCGCGGGCCGGTGGTCGGCACCACCACGAACCGCAGCCACCGCAACGTGATCGGCACGCACAGCGGCAGCTACGGGGTCTACCGCGCGCTGGCGGTCGCCGCCGGCAACCTGGTCAAGGGCCACAAGGCCGACCTGACCAACACCGCGCCGACAGACCCCAACGGCCCGCACCCGCAGTGGGGCGAGCCCGACAAGATCGTCTCGCTCGACCCCTGGGGCGCTTCGGTGGCCG
This sequence comes from Piscinibacter sp. PDB5-1, assembly GCF_056676035.1. Taxonomy (NCBI): domain Bacteria; kingdom Pseudomonadati; phylum Pseudomonadota; class Betaproteobacteria; order Burkholderiales; family Sphaerotilaceae; genus Piscinibacter; species Piscinibacter sp. PDB5-1. The sequence goes on from NZ_JBWVZL010000004.1 coordinate 343,697, forward strand.
ACGTGTTCTCGGCCTACATCGAAGCGGGCATCGACGTGCGGCCGACCATCGCGGTGACCAAGGCGCACATCGACCTGCCCGAGATCCGCCACGCGATGGCGTTTCAGCGGCTGATCCCCGACAACCGCGTGCTGCTCGAAAACGGCTCGGCCGTCGTCACCAAGATGGCGATCGAGCCGGTGTGGTGGCTGCCCGGCGTGGCCCGGCGTTTCAACGTGAGCGAAGCCGAGCTGCGCCGCTGCCTGTTCGAAGAAACCGGCGGCATGTACCCCGAGCTGGTGACGCGCAGCGACCTCGAAGTCTTCCTGCCACCCATCGGCGGACAGACGCTCTACATCTTCGGCGACCCGAAGAAGCTGGCCGACCCCACGGTGACGCTGACCGCACGCGTGCACGACGAGTGCAACGGGTCCGACGTGTTCGGCTCCGACATCTGCACCTGCCGGCCCTACCTCACGCACGCGATCGAAGAGTGCATCAAGGGCGCGCAGGTCGGCGGCGTGGGGCTGATCGCCTACAGCCGCAAAGAGGGCCGCGCGCTGGGCGAGGTCACGAAGTTCCTGGTCTACAACGCACGCAAGCGGCAGGTCGGCGGCGACAGCGCCGACAAGTACTTCTTGCGCACCGAGTGCGTGGCCGGCGTGCAGGACATGCGGTTTCAAGAGCTGATGCCCGACGTGCTGCACTGGCTGGGCATCCGCAAGATTCACCGCCTGGTGAGCATGAGCAACGACAAGTACGACGCCATCACCGGCAGCGGCATCGAAGTGGGCGAGCGGGTGAAGATTCCCGACGAGCTGATCCCGGCCGATGCGCGCGTCGAGATCGAGGCCAAGATCGCTGCCGGCTACTTCACCGACGGCAGCGTGCCCGACGAGTCGTCGCTGGCCGCCACCAAGGGGCGCGCGCTGTGAGCGACGCGGCCGCGCTGCTGAAGTCGCCGGCGACGGTGCGCGCGCGCTGCGGCCACCTCTTCGAGGCGGTGCAGGCGGGGCACTCGTCGCACTTCACGCTGGCGCTCGACCGGCTCGACGCGGCGGCGGCGCTGGTCGAGCAGGTGACACGCACGAACCACCCGACGCTGGCCATCCCGTACCACAGCCGCTGGCGGCATTTCGAGGCCGGCGGCATCGACCGCAAGGCGCAGCTCGATGCGCGCCTCGCCGAGCGCCACCACCTCGCGCAGGCCCGCGCCCGCATCGACCTCACGGTCGTCAGCGTGCTGCTCGACGCGGGCGCCGGACCGCAGTGGGCCTATGCCGAAGACGGCCGGCGTTTCGGCCGCTCCGAAGGGCTGGGCGTGGCGAGTTTTCATGCCTTCATGGCGGGCCTGTTCTCGTCGGACCTGGGCGACCCGTGGCGCGTCGATGCGCGCGCGCTGCAGGCGCTCGACACCGCACGGTTGGCCGAGGCGTTTCAGGTGCGCGCCGACAACCCGCTGGTCGGGCTCGAGGGCCGCGCAGCGCTGCTGCGCCGGCTGGGCGACACGATGCGCACGCAGCCCGAGGTCTTCGGCGCCGACGGCCGGCCCGGCGGGTTGCTGGATGCCCTCACCCGCCACGGCCACAACCACCGGCTCGCCGCGCCGCGCGTGTTGCAAGCCCTGCTCGACCACCTGGGCCCGATCTGGATGACCGGCAGCGCCTTGCACGGTGTGCCGCTGGGCGACTGCTGGCCGCACCCGCTGGCCGGCGGCGAAGGCCCGACCGCCGGCTGGGTGCCCTTCCACAAGCTGAGCCAGTGGATGACCTATTCGCTGCTCGAACCCTTCGAGTGGGCCGGCATCACGGTGAGCGAACTCGACGGCCTGACCGGCCTGCCCGAATACCGCAACGGCGGGCTCTTCCTCGACACCGGCGTGATCGTGCCGCGCGACGCGGGCTTCGCATCGCAGCGCTACCGGCCGTCGGACGAGTTCATCGTCGAATGGCGCGCGCTGACCGTGGCCTTGCTCGACGCGCTGGCGCCCTTGGTGCGCACGCGCCTGGGCCTGACGGCCGAGCAGATGCCGCTGGCGCGCATCCTCGAAGGCGGCACCTGGGCGGCCGGGCGCGTGCTGGCGCAAGAGCGGCGCGGAGGCCGCCCGCCGGTCGAGATCGAGAGCGACGGGACGGTGTTCTGATGGCCGTCGATGGCGCGTGGGACAAGTCGGCGGCATGCACCGGTCTTTTCACCGCCACGACGCAGAGAGCGCCAAGAACGCAAAGGAATGTTCTGACCGTCGCCCTTCTCTCTTCTTCGCACCCTTGGCTGTTTTCCTTTGCGCCTGGGCGTTGAAAAGACTGCGCGCCCGCGCCGTCGCCCCCTTCGGCTTGCGTTCCAACGAGAGACCTGACCCATGACCACCGTCCACCACGTCACCCACCCGCTGATCCAGCACAAGCTCACGCTGATGCGCGAGAAAGACCGCAGCACCAACAGCTTCCGGCGGCTGCTGGGCGAGATCAGCATGCTGATGGCCTACGAGGTCACGCGCGACATGCCGACGCAGCTGATCGAGATCGAAACCCCGCTGGAGACCATGCGCGCGCCGGTGATCGACGGCAAGAAGACCGTGTTTGTGAGCATCATGCGGGCCGGTGCCGGCTTTCTGGACGGCATGCTCAACGTGGTGCCGGGCGCGCGCATCGGCCACATCGGGCTGTACCGCGACCCGAAGACGCTGGTGGCGGTCGAGTACTACTTCAAGATGCCGCACGACATGCACGAGCGCGACGCCATCGTGCTCGACCCGATGCTGGCCACCGGCAACTCGGCGGTGGCGGCGGTGGACCGGCTGAAAGAGACGAACCCGAAGTCGATCCGCTTCGTGTGCCTGCTGGCCGCGCCCGAGGGGCTGAAGAACTTCCACGAGGCGCACCCCGACGTGCCGGTCTACACCGCCGCCATCGACCGCGGCTTGAACGAACACGGCTACATCGTGCCGGGCCTGGGCGACGCGGGCGACCGCATCTTCGGCACCAAGTGATGCCAGCGCGGCGCTGAACCGAGGCACGCCACCGCCGCACGCCAACACCCTTCGCCCCGGAACAGGCCACCGCCCCGCGCCTGCGGGGTGGTGCCTGCGCATGGGCTCTACTAATGTCCCTCTCGCCGCTGGTGGGGCGGGGTTGGAGGGTCGACATGAAGCTGACATGGGCGGGCCGTGGGCCCTTCAAGGGGTCGTTTGCGCGCGGGGTCGCGGTGATGGTCTTCTGCGGCGGGGCGGGCCTCACCGCCCACGCTCAGACCACGCACTACACCGAGCGGTACCTGAACTCGAATTTCTACGTCCGCACGGCCGACTACGCGGCGACCGACATCGGCCGGGTTCGCGACACCACCGGGGCGGCGCTCGAACACGGCGCGGCGGGCACGGGCACCTGGTCGTTCGGCAACGGCAGCGGGGGCACGGTGATCCGCTCGGAGACCTCGGATGTCTACGCCGCCGCAGACCTGGCGAACGGACAACTGAGGGCGCGCAGCATCCTCGGCATCGGTGCCAACCTGCCCGGCAGCGCGGCCAGCCCGGTCTATGGGCGCAGCGCGCACTCGGCGTCGGCATCGGCTTCTTTTGCCGACACCTTCCACCTCACGTCGGGTGGCCTGCCTTACCTGTGGGACGACGGCGAGCAGTTCCAATTCCAGTTCGCCGTCGATGGCGAAACGAGCCTGGCCGCCGGTCAGGTCGCGCCCGCGGACTCGCAACCTGCACAGAGCTATGCGCGCGTGGGCCTGACGGTCTACCGCGCCGGGCAGGGGCTCTCCAACCTCGATGCGTTCAACCAGCACGCCGAGACGATGGACTGGGGCAACGCCGCCGACGTGGCCGAGTACGAGCGCTTGAACGCCGCCATCGCAGCGGCCACCATCGGCCGGCATTTCTGGGTTCTCGGCGACAGCCTCTTGATGCCCCACTGGCACACCGCCCCCGACGTCACGTTCGCGGCGCTCGATGCGAACGGCGATGCCCTGCTGAACTACAGCTTCGATCCGAGCGGCGATTTCGAATTCGTGCTGTCGCTGGACACGCAGGCCCGCATCGACAGGAGCTACCAGAACATGACGAACAGCATCGACTTCTCCCACACGTTGCGCACGAGCTTCGTCGCACCCGAGGGTGTGCTGGTGTCGTCCGCGTCCGGCAGCTTCCCCGGCACGGCCGCACCGGTGCCCGAGCCCGAGACCTATGCGCTGATGCTGGGCGGCCTGGGGCTCGTGGCCTGGACGGCGCGCCGGCGTGCCCGCACGGCCCCGGCTTCGGGGTGCCCCGCGGCCGCCTGACGGCGCCGCACCGGGTCGCGCCCAAGCCAACGCCCTTCGGGGCGTTTTTCTTTTTGTGATGCCGCGTGACTTGGCCAGGGCATCGCGTGGCGGAATGGCTCTTGCAAGCGACAGAATCGAGCCCGGAGACCCCACGCATGGACCTGCTCGTCACCAACGCCCGACTTCCCGACGGCCGCAGCGGCATCGACCTGCTGGCGCAGGCCGGCCGCATCGCCGCGGTCGGGCCGGGGCTCTCGGCCCCTGCCGGCACCCCCACGCTCGACGCACACGGCGCGCTGCTGAGCCCGCCCTTCGTCGATGCGCACTTCCACATGGACGCGACGCTCAGCCACGGCCTGCCGCGCGTCAACCAGAGCGGCACGCTGCTCGAAGGCATCGCGCTGTGGGGCGAGTTGAAGCCGCAGCTCACGCAAGAGGCGCTGGTCGAACGCGCGCTGCGCTACTGCGACTGGGCGGTGGCCAAGGGGCTGCTGGCGATCCGCACGCACGTCGATGTGTGCGACGACCGGCTGCTGGCGGTCGAAGCGCTGCTGCATGTGAAGCAACAGGTGAAGCCTTACCTCGACCTGCAGCTGGTGGCCTTTCCGCAAGACGGGTTGCTGCGTTCACCCACGGCCTTGGCCAACCTGAAGCGTGCGCTCGACCGGGGCGTCGACGTGGTCGGCGGCATTCCACACTTTGAACGCACCATGGCCGACGGCGCCGAGAGCGTGCGCCTCTTGTGCGAACTGGCGGCCGAGCGCGGCCTGCGCGTGGACATGCACTGCGACGAGAGCGACGACCCGCTCAGCCGCCACATCGAGACGCTGGCCTTCCACACGCAGCGGCTCGGCCTGCACGGGCGCGTCACCGGCTCGCACCTCACGTCCATGCACTCGATGGACAACTACTACGTGAGCAAGCTGATTCCGCTCATTGCTGAAGCCCAGGTGCACGCGGTGGCCAACCCGCTGATCAACATCACGCTACAGGGCCGGCACGACAGCTACCCCAAGCGGCGTGGCATGACGCGCGTGCCCGAGCTGATGGCGGCCGGCGTCAACGTCGCCTTCGGCCACGACTGCGTGATGGACCCGTGGTACTCACTGGGCTCGGGCGACATGCTCGAAGCCGCGCACATGGGGCTGCACGTGGCGCAGATGACGTCTCAGTCGCAGATGCGCGCCTGCTTCGAGGCCGTCACCGCCAACGGCGCGAAGGTGCTGGGGCTCGACGGCTACGGCCTCGACGTGGGCTGCCACGCCGACTTCGTGTTGCTGCAGGCGCGCGACGCGGTCGAGGCGATCCGCCTGCGGGCGACGCGGCTCGCCGTGGTGCGGCGCGCCCGGGTCGTGGCGCAAACGCCGCCGGCCACCGCCTCGCTGCAGTTGCCGGGCCGGCCGGCGGCGGTCGATTGGACGCTTGCGCGCTGACTGAGCGGCGCGGTCGGGCGACGCGGATTACCAGCCCACGTCCATGCTGAACAGGCTGCTGAGCGCACGCGGGCTCGCCTGGTTGCGCGATTGCAGCACCAGTTCGTCAATCTCGGTCCGTGCAACGAGGCTGATCGACTCCAGCCGCAGGCGCGTCATCGCCACCCGCGCGAACGGCCAGTAGAGCCCGGCCGTCAGCAGCAGCAGCACGCTGTTCTTCAACGTGAGCAGCAGCACCGCGCGGTAGCGCAACTCGCTCTTGAAGCGCAATTGCGAGTTGCCGGTGTGCGACCACAGCAGGTTCTGCACGCGCGATGCGAGGTAAGGGCCCGGCACCAGGTACAGCACGGCCAGCAGCACGGCGCAGCCCGCCAGCCACGGCAGGTAGGGCGGCCAGGCGTCGAGCACTTCGAGCGGCAAGGCGCCGGTCGCCGCCAGCGACCACAGGGCGACCAGGCCGGGCACCAGCAGCGCCGCCAGCAGCAATGCGGCGATGCCGACGATGGCGTACAGGGCGCTCACGCTCGCGCGCAGCTCGAAGCGCAGGGCGCCGTAGGCGACGTGGTCGTGCCGCAGGCGCTGGAGTTGCCAGACCGCCCACGGCGCCGCCAGCAGGCTGGCCACACCGACCACCGCGACAGTCGAGAGGTACCAGCCCGGCAAGGCCTGCCCGGGCGGCACACCGAGTTGCGCACCGGCGATGACGAGGGCCGGCACGAACATCGGCAGCAGCACGTTGTAGCTGTCGCCCGAGCGGCCGTCGAAGCGCAGGCGCTGCCCGCGCCAGCTCAGGTTCGACACGCGAAAGCGCAGCGCCGAATGCTGCAGCACCGGCCACACGCCGGCGGCGATCAGCAAGGACACCAGGCCCGTGACCGGCGAGAAGTAGGCCGACACCGCCAGAAAGGCGACCAGGCCCCCTGCCAGCAGCCGGCCGAGCAGCATCTTGTGGGGCGCGCCATGGAAGTCGAACGCGTGGCCGTCGATCAGCGTGTGGCGGCAGAAGTAGCGCAGGCGCCGCGCCTTCGCCCAGGGGTGGAAGAGGCCCGCGCTCAACAGGGTCAGCAACAGGTTGACGATCCACACCCCGAAATAGCCCAGGCCCGAGGCGCTGAAACGCAGGGGCACGTGGTGGCGCGTGGGGGCCTCCTGGCCGGCATCGGGCGCCAGGCCGAAGGCGTTGACCATGCCCACCACATGGCGGCTGTCCACCGCATGGGCATGCGCGCGCGGGCGCTCGGCCGAGGGCTGCAAGAGCACCGTGTCGGCAAAGGCATTGGCGAGTGAAAGGGGTTCGGCCGACTGGCCCTTGATGGCCAGCGTCGAGCGCTGCTGCATGCTGTCTGTCTCGCGCCGTCGAGCTTGGCTGAACCTTGTTTGGCGCGCTCCCTGCTTAAAACTCTACCACCCGAGATGGGCACGTTTGCCTGGGAAGTGCTTCGATAGAATCGTTTGAAACCAGGGACTTGCAACCACATGAAACTCATCGGCTCGCTCACCAGCCCCTACGTGCGCAAGGTGCGCATCGTGCTGGCGGAAAAGAAGCTCGACTACCAGCTCGAACTCGAAGATGTCTGGAAGAGCGACGCGATCCTGAAGTCCAACCCGCTCGGCAAGGTGCCTTGCCTGGTGATGGAAGGCGACGAGGCGGTGTTCGATTCGCGCGTGATCGTCGAGTACCTCGACACGCGCTCGCCGGTGAGCAAGCTGATCCCCGAGACCGGGCGCGAGCGCACCGAGGTGCGCACTTGGGAGGCCCTGGCCGATGGCGTGCTCGACGCGGCCGTTCTGGCCCGCCTCGAACACACCTTCTCGGGACGCACCGAGGCGCAGCGCAGCGCCGCCTGGGTCAGCCGGCAGATGGACAAGGTGCAGGCCTCGCTGGCCGCCATGAGCCGGGGGCTGGGTGACAAGCCGTGGTGCGCGGGCAACCATTTCACGCTGGCCGACATCGCCGCCGGCTGCGCGCTCGGGTACCTCGATCTGCGCTTCCCCGAAGTCACATGGCGCGAGGGTTACCCCAACCTCGCCCGGCTGCAGGCCAAGCTGGTGCAGCGCCAAAGCTTCATCGACACGGCACCTCCTGCAACGGCCTGAGCCATCCGCCAGCACCATGCAAAAGGCACCCCGCGGGGTGCCTTTGTTTTGCCGGTGGCGCGGGTCAGGCCAGCGCCAGCGAGAGGTGGCTGGCGCGCCGTTCGAACTGCAGCTTGTTGACCACGCGGCGGATGCCGCAGGCGATGCTGTGCACGCTCTTGTGCCACTGGCGCGCGATTTCATCGATCAGGTAGCCGCGTGCGAGCCACTGCAAGATTTCGCGTTCGATGGGCGTGAGCCGCAGGCTGTCGAAGGCTTCGGTCGCGGTGTCGTAGCGCGGCGCCGGTGCGTCGAAGTGGGACAGCACCTCGCGGGCGATGGTCGGCGAGATGGCCGATTCGCCCCGGGTCAGCTGCTGCAGCGTCTCGATCAGCAGGTCGAGCGAGCGAGCATGCACCCAGTAGCCGTCGGCCCCGTCGCGCAGGGCTTCGAGCAGCAGGGCGTCGTCGTGCGACAGCACGGTCGCCAGCACGTGCGGGCGTTGGCCAGGGCCTTGTTCACGCAGTTCGTCGAGCAAGGTGCCGACCTCGCCGTCTTGCACCCGCAGGTCGGTCATCAGCACGTCGGGTCGGTGACGGGCCAGCAGGTGTCTCGCTTCGGCGATCGTGTTCACGTCGGCGATGACGCTGAACTTCCTCGACGCCTGGATGCGGGCCGCCAGCTTGGGGCTGGCTTCATGGTCACGCTGCAACAGAAGGATGCTCGGCATGGGGGACCGGTCGGTGACGGGGTGTCATCGATTGTTCATCTGCCCCTGGCAGCGACCATCCCCGCAAACCCGGGTGGTGCCCCGCGATCAAGGGGTTGGGGATGGCACGCTGGCAAAACTGCTGGCAGAGGCCATGGGCCAGTAGAGCTTGAAGACGTTGAACGGCAGCTCGCCCTGCAGCAGCGTCCCGGGCTTCACGAAGGACAGCAGGTTCGCCAGCAGCTTCACCTCGTGGTCGCTGCAGCGCCGCACGATGTGCGAGGCGGTGATGCCAGAAGGGTCGTTCAGGCCGGCCGCCTGCACCATCTCTTTCAGCGCATGCAGGGTGTTCTGGTGGTAGCGGTAGACGCGCTCGGCCTTGTTGGGCACGACCAGGGCGCGCGAGCGCTGCGGGTCTTGCGTGCTGACGCCGGTCGGGCAGTGCCCAGTGTGGCAGGCCTGGGCCTGGATGCAGCCGAGCGCGAACATGAAGCCGCGCGCCGAGTTGCACCAGTCGGCGCCGAGCGCCAGCATGCGCGCGATGTCGAAGGCGCTGATGACCTTGCCGGCGCAGCCGAGCTTGATCTTGTCGCGCAGGTTCAGGCCGACGAGCGTGTTGTGGACGAGCAGCAGGCCTTCCTGCAGCGGGGCGCCCACGTGGTCGGTGAATTCGAGCGGCGAGGCCCCGGTGCCGCCCTCGCCGCCATCGACCACGATGAAGTCGGGCACGAGGCCGGTCTCGAGCATGGCCTTGGCCATCGCGAACCATTCCCAGGGGTGGCCGATGCACAGCTTGAAGCCGACCGGCTTGCCGCCCGACAGCTCGCGCAGGTGGTCGATGAACTGCAGCATCTCGATGGGCGTGCCAAACGCGCTGTGGCTGGCCGGCGAGATGCAATCGACGCCCACCGGCACGCCGCGTGCCGCCGCGATCTCGGGCGTCACCTTCGGGCCGGGCAGCACGCCGCCATGGCCGGGCTTGGCGCCCTGGCTCAGCTTCAGCTCGATCATCTTGACCTGCGGGTCGCGAGCGTTCTCGGCGAAGCGTTCTTCGTTGAAGCTGCCATCGGGGTTGCGACAGCCGAAGTAGCCAGAGCCGATCTCCCAGATCAGGTCGCCGCCGTGCTTGCGGTGGTAGGCGCTGATCGAACCCTCGCCAGTGTCGTGCGCAAAGCCGCCGCGCTTCGCGCCGCTGTTGAGGGCCTCGATGGCGGGGGCCGACAGCGCGCCGAAGCTCATCGCCGAGACGTTGAAGATGCTGGCCGAGTAGGGCTGCGCCCGGCCCGCGCCGATGGTCACGCGGAAGTCATGTGTGGGCAGCTGGGTCGGCTGCATCGAATGGTTGATCCACTCGTAGCCGGGCAGGCGCACGTCCATCTGCGTGCCGAAGGGGCGCTTGTCTGGGGCGCCCTTGGCGCGCTGGTACACGAGCGAGCGTTGCTGACGCGAAAAAGGCGCGGCCTCGTTGTCGCTCTCGATGAAGTACTGCCGCATCTCGGGGCGGATGAACTCCAGCAGGAAACGCGCGTGGCCGATCACCGGGTAGTTGCGCAGGATCGAGTGCTGGCGCTGCAGCACGTCGCGCAGGCCGAGGCCGGTGAGCACCGAGAACACGAGCACGGCCCACACGCCCAGGTCGAAGGCCACCCACACGAAGGCGCTCAGCAGCAGGCCCACAGCACAGGCCAGCCACGCCAGGTAGCGCAAGGGCACGTGCTCGTTCAGCCGGGCAAGCCAGGCGGGCATCGCGGTCATGGGGTCTCCTTGGGCGAGCGGACGGGGGGGCGCGCCGATGGTAGTCGCGCCGCACCCCGGTCAGCCGCAGAGCACCGGGGCGTTCCGCCGCCAGATCGGGCCATTGGCAGCGCCCCGCGCAGAGCGACGGGCAGCAAAAAGGCCGCGTTGCCGCGGCCTTCGTGCCTGGTGGAAGCCGGCCCGTCAGTGGGTGCTCGGGTCCTGCTTGACCTGCGGCTGCGTGCTGGTGCCCTTGGGCAACTGGTCGGCGGCACGAGCGCGCTGCAGTTCGCTCTTCACCTCTTCGCGCGAGACGCTCGATGGCGGTTGGCGCTTCTTGGCGTCGGGCACGACCGCGTCGCCCTTGGGGATTTCACCCGCCGCGTCGGCGCGGCGCTGTTCGGCGCGGACCTCGCCCCGCGTGGTCGTGCTCAGCGGCGGATTGCGCTTCACGGCTTCGGGCAGGTCGGTGTCGCCCTTCGGAATTTCGCCGGCGGCTTCGGCGCGGCGTTGTTCGACCTTCACTTCCTGGCGCGTCTTCGGCGCCGCCTCGGGGTCGTTCGCGTAGCTGCTCTGGGCCAGGGAGGGTTGGGTGGCCAGGCCCCCCAGAACAAGAGACGACAGGATCAGCAGGGAGTGCTTCATGGTTTCTTTCCTCGTGGTGGTTGAAACGATGCCAACACGGTCGGCGTTCTGCCGGGTGCTTGCTGCATTGACATGCGAAAGCACATTCGACCAGTGCACCGAGGGGTCGAACAACTCACCGCGCGGCCGTTGTGCTGTGAGGATTGAGGCGCCGCGCTGTAGGACGGCGCCGACCCGCCGCGCCCGATGCTCAGTCGGCCGCTGCGGCTTGCGAGCGCATCAGCGTCCACGACAGCCCGACGCTCGCCGTGGTGCCGCCATTGCGCTTGACGAGCGGGCTGTCGCGGTTGGCCGCGCCAGCCAGCGAGTCCTGCCGCAGGTACACGAAGAAGCGCAGGTCGCGGTACAGCGGGCGCGAAAAGCTCACGGATGCGCGCCACGCCACCAGCCCGGCGCGGGCGTCGTAGGCCGGGCGGGTGGCCGTGGCTTCGTTCGGCGCAACGCCATAGAACAGGTCGTTGAGCTTGCGGGTGCCCCACATCGCGCCGAGCGAGGTCGAGACCACCCAGCGCGCCGGCAACCGGTGGCTTGTCACCCAGGCCGGCTCGAAGGCAATGCCGCGGGGCTGCAGGTCGTCGTTGAGGTCGAACACGCCGCGCAGCGGCAGCTCGATGCGCGAGCTGCCGGGGCCGTCGGCCACGTCGCTGAGGTTGATCTTCATCTGCGGGCCAGCCTCGACCAGCATGCCGATGTCGGCCATGCCCCGCCGCGCGGCCACGTTGTCGGCGCTGGAGCCGAGCGAGGCGGCGAAGCCCACGTCCAGCTCGAAGCGGGCGGTCTTCACCGCGCGCAGGCCGACACCACTGCGGTCGGTGCGCAGCACTTCGCCGCGGTAGATGAAGTACGGCAGCACCAGGGCGCGGCTGGTGCGCGTCTCGGCGCCCGGGTAGGCGGGCTGGGCGGCCGCGAAGCCGACGGTGCCGATTTCCCAGCGCGAAAGCGGGGGCCGTGCCTCGGGCGGTGGCACGGCGGTGGGGGCCGAGGCCGATGCGGCAGTCGGCGTGACGGTGAGGTCGAGCGGCGGCAGCGGCGCGTCTTGCGCATGCGCCCCGAGCGGGGCGACGAGGGTGGCGGCGAACGCCAGGTGCAGCGCGAGCGTCAGGCGGGGGCAGGGACGGTTCATGCGCCAAGGTTAGCGGCAGCGCGCGGACTGCGGCTTTCACGGGCCTTGCGGCGGGTCGCGCTGGCTATACTCCGCCACAGCGCTGATTTGTTCCGGCTTGCGGGCGCTTAAAAAATGCAGCTAAAGAGACGCGGAGTGACACCCGGCCTCTTCAACGATCGCCGGGTTTTTTGTTGTCTGCGAAACCACCATGTCTTCAACTGCGGTGGGCCACGTGCGGGCCCAGGCCAAACGGTTCGATGAACCGCTGCCGCTGCAAAGCGGCGCCGTGCTGCCCGGCTACACGCTGGCCTACGAGACCTACGGCACGCTCAACGCCGACAAGTCCAACGCCGTGCTGGTGTGCCATGCGCTGAACGCGTCGCACCACGTCGCCGGCACCTACGAAGGCATCGACAAGAGCGAAGGCTGGTGGGACAACCTCGTCGGCCCCGGCAAGCCGCTCGACACGAACCGCTTCTTCGTCATCGGTGTCAACAACCTGGGCTCGTGCTTCGGCTCGACCGGCCCGATGCACACCAACCCGGCGACCGGCAAGGTCTACGGCGCCGACTTTCCGGTGGTCACGGTCGAAGACTGGGTCGATGCGCAGGCCCGCCTGATGACGGCCCTGGGCATCGAGCAACTGGCGGCGGTGCTGGGCGGCAGCCTCGGCGGCATGCAGGCGCTGAGCTGGGCACTGCGCTACCCCGATCGGCTGCGCCACTGCATCGCGATCGCCACCGCGCCCAACCTGTCGGCGCAGAACATCGCCTTCAACGAGGTGGCGCGCCGCGCCATCGTCACCGACCCCGACTTCCACGGCGGCCACTTCTACGAACACGGCGTGGTGCCCGGACGCGGCCTGCGCGTGGCGCGCATGGTCGGCCACATCACCTACCTGAGCGACGACGCGATGGAGGCCAAGTTCGGCCGCGAGATGAAGGCCCGCGCGGGCCAGCAGGGCCCGGCCTACAGCACGCAGGACATCGAGTTCGAGATCGAGAGCTACCTGCGCTACCAGGGCGACAAGTTCAGCGAGTACTTCGACGCCAACACCTACCTGCTGATCACCCGCGCGCTCGATTACTTCGACCCGGCGCGCGCGCACGGCGGCGACCTGACGGCGGCCTTCGCGGCGGCGCGCTGCAAGTTCCACCTGGTGAGCTTCACCACCGACTGGCGCTTCTCGCCGGCCCGCTCGCGCGAGATCGTCAAGGCGCTGGTGGACAACCGGCTCGACGTGAGCTACGCCGAGATCGACGCGCCGCACGGGCACGACGCCTTCCTGCTCGACGACGCGCGCTACCACGCGCTGCTGCGCGAGCGCTTCGCCCTCATCGCCAACGAACCCGTCGCGCAGCGGACGGCGCTCAAGGGGGTGGCCGTATGAGCGACCGAGCGCCGGGCCGCCCCAAGCCGATCGCCATCCCCTCGGGGGATCGGCCGGTGTACGCACCAGACGAGGGGCTCACACCATGAGTGATCGCAAAGACATGGAGCTGATCGCCGAGCTGGTGCCGCCCGGTTCGCGCGTGCTCGACCTCGGCTGCGGCAACGGCGAGCTGCTGGCGCACCTGCGCGACCACCGCCAGTGCACCGGCTACGGCATCGAGATCGACGATGCGAACGTGCTGGCCTGCACGCGGCGCGGGGTCAACGTGATCCAGCTCAACCTCGAAGACGGGCTGTCGATGTTCGAAGACCAGAGCTTCGACATCGTGCTGCAGCTCGACACGCTGCAACACCTGCGCAACACCGAACGCATGCTGCGCGAAACCGCCCGCGTGGGCCGCGTCGGCGTCGTGAGCTTTCCGAATTTCGCGCACTGGATGAACCGCGTGCGCGTGATGGGCGGGCGCATGCCGGTGACGCGCGCCCTGCCCTACCAGTGGTACGACACGCCCAACATCCGCGTCGGCACCTATGCCGACTTCGAGGTGCTGGTGCGCAAAGAAGGGCTGCGCGTGCTCGACTCGTTCGGCATCCAAGAGGGCCGCGCCCAGCGCCTGATGCCCAACCTGCTGGCCAGCGTCGCCGTCTTCAAGTTCGAGCGGGCCTGAGCGCCCGCTCGCGCGGGGCGGTCAGCCCGCCTTGCCCAGCAGCGCGTCGCGCAACTGCGCGTCGGCCGGGCTCTCGCCGAACCAGATGCTCAGCACCATCGAGAAGAACTCGTCGTCGCCCACCGGCGCGCCCTGCGGCTGGCCGGCGATGTAGAAGGTCGTGCCCTTGCCCGGCACGAAGTCCATCGCGAAGGTGTCGCCCGGCACCAGCTTCGAGCGACCCGAGAAGATCTCGATCAGCCGCGTGGTGGACGTGGCGTGCTTGGTCATCTTGTCCTTGGGCGCGTTCTCGCCCATGCCCTTCAGGAACAGCCGGCCCAGCTCGGTGCCGGGCAACTCGCGCAGCGCGGTGAACTGCAGCCGCTTCGGGCCTCCCAGGGCCATCAACTCGGGCACGGTGCCGACCTTGCGCGTCGTGTACAGGCCCAGGTCGTACACCTTGAAGAGGCCTGCCTTGTAGCGCGTGCCCGCGCCATTGAGCTGCAAGGCGGTGCCGGCCACCTGCGCCTGCGGCTCGAAGCGTGTGCCGGGCGCCGCGCTGGCGGGCAGGGCCGCACCCAGCGCCACGAGGGCGAGGCTGGCGACAACAACACGGCGGCTGACGGCGGCGGGGCGGTGAACGGCGGGCATCGGGAGGTCTCCTTCGGACGATTTTTGGATGGGGGCACAAAGACGACATCATCGCGCCGAATCTGCGTCTCCGGCACATCAAATCCCGCTCGCCTGTGATGCGCGTCTCACCGCCGCCGTGCCGCCACCTGCCTTGCCAGCCCCACGGGCCTTGGGCAGACTGCGCCGCTTCACCACCGGAAGGCCCCATGCGCGACCGCACCCCCCACGACAGCCGGCCCCTGCCAAGGCCCGCACGATGACCGCCCGCCCGGCAGACGCCGCCCTCACCAGCGACGACGGCCTCGCGCTGCACCTGCGCGAATGGCCGGTCAGCGGCACGTCCCGGGGCACCGTGCTGATCGTGCACGGCCTGGGCGAACACATCGGCCGCTATGCCTGGGTCGCGCAGCAACTCAACGACGCCGGCTGGCACGTCGCCGGCCACGACCACCGGGGCCACGGCGGCAGCGACGGCCCGCGCGGCGTGTTGAAGCAGGACGACGACCTGCTGCGCGACCTGGCCCGCGTGATCGACAACGTGCGCCAGCGCCACCCCGGCCCGCTGGTGCTGCTGGGCCACAGCATGGGCGGCCTGGTCGCCGCGCGCTTCGTCGCCAGCGGGCTCGACACCCCGCCGCCCGCATGGCACCGGCCGGTCGATGCGCTGGTGCTCTCGTCGCCCGCGCTCGCCGCCGACACCAGCCCTGTGCAGAAGCTGCTGCTCGCGGTGATCGGCCGGCTCGCGCCCGACCTTGCGGTGAACAACGGCCTGAAGCCCGAATGGGTGTCGCACGACCCCGAAGTCGTCGCCGCTTACGTGGCCGACCCCTGGGTGCACGACCGCATCAGCCCGCGGCTGGGCCGCTTCATCCTCGACGGCGGCGCCCACGTGCGCGGGCTCGCGGCACGCTGGACGGTGCCCACGCTGCTGCTCTACGCGGGCAGCGACCGCTGCGTCGCGCCGCGCGGCAGCGCCGAGTTCGCGGCAGCCGCCCCGAAGGCCGTGGCCGAGGTGCACGAGTTCAAGCCGCTGTACCACGAGATCTTCAACGAGCCGGAGCGCGCCGAGGTGATGGCCCGGCTGCTTGACTGGCTCTTGCGCACCGCGCGCTGACCCGCCCGCCATGCGCCGCCGGCTCGCGCTGACCCTGTCGCACCTGCTGGCTCTGGCGGTGGGCCTGGCCCTGGGCTTCGCGCTCGGGGTGTACGCGCTACCACTGCTGATCGCGCCCGCCGGCCCGACGCCGCAGGAGTTGTCCACCCACGCCGCGCAGGCGGTGTACCGCGGCGAGTTCCGCCGCAACCTGAAGGACAGCGATGCCTTGCACTGGGGCGAGGGGCCGGTCTCGGTCGGGCCACGGGCCATCGTGCTCGCCGGCCGGCTCGCGCCGGGGCCCGACTACAAGCTGTACCTGTCGCCCGCGTTCGTCGAAACCGAGGCCGACTTCCTGCGGCTCAAACCGCAGATGCTGCGCGTCGGCGATGTGAAGACCTTCGAGAACTTCGTCGTGTCCCTGCCGGCCGGCGTGGCGCTTGACCGCTACACGACCGTGGTCGTGTGGTGCGAGAGCTTCGGTCAGTTCATCACGGCCGCGCGTTACCGATGAGCACGTTTTCCCCTCTGATGGGCGCTCGCCCGCCCGTCGGCGGGCGCTTAGACTCGCGCCACTTTTTTCAGCAGAAGGATTCTCGATGGCCATCACCCCACACATCAGCCGGCACCGCATCTGGATCATCAGCGGCGTGACCGCGGCGATGCTGGCTCTGGGTGCCTGCTCACGTCAGACCGCCGAAGAAAAGGGCAAGGAACTGGCCACTGAGAAGCTCGACCTCGCCAAGGGCATCGGCACCGCGGTCGAAGAAAAGGGCGCGGCGGCCGCCGAATCGCTGGCCGGGGGCCTCGGCCAGGTGGTGCGCGGTGCGGGCAAGGGCATCGAGAAGTCCGGCCGCACCATCGTGGCCGGCCCCGCCCTGACGGCCGCCGGCCTGCAGGTCACCAAGGTGCAGAACGTCGGCTCCAACCCCGACGCGAACCGCACCAGCAGCACCGAGACGAAAGACCCGGTCCATGGCCTGGAGGCCTACGTGATCGCCGACAAGGCCGCCCAGGGCCAGTTGCGCGTCACGGTGTTCAACCTGCTCGACCAGGAAATCGGCCGCACCAAGGTGCCGGTGAAACGCACGGCCGACGAAGCCGCCTACGAGACCATCCCGCTCGACGCGCGCATTCCGCTGGCCGACATCGCCAAGGTGTCGTTCGAGTTCCAGCCCGAGGCAGCGAAGCCCTGAGGTGGACGCGGCCGCGATGGGGTCACGCGTGAAACAGGCGCTCGTCGAGCGCCTGTGGCTGCTAGGCGATGCGGTCGGCACCGTGCTCGCCGGTGCCGCCGCCACGCGGGCGCTGCTGTTCGGCAAGGTGGTCTTGGGTGCGGTGCTCGCGGCCGTCGCGCTGGGTTTCGTGCTGCGGCTCACGCTGCGCCGTTCGCGTGCCGCCGCTGCACCGCCTGCGGCCCCGGCCCGGGTGTGGATGCACGCGCTCGCCGCCTTGCTGGCGGCGGTCGAGGTGGCCGTGCTGGTCGAGGCCGTGGACCTGCCGGTGCGCTTCAGCCAGCCCGACTTCTCTTTCCTGCATTGGGTGTGGACGCTCGGGGCCTGGCTCGTGTTGCATGCGGTGCAGGTGCGAGCGCTGGCACGCATCGGGGGCCGCAGGCCGCCGGGTTATGAGGCGCGGCACAGCCCAAGCACGCAGAAGTCCCGCCCGTGAAGCGTCGCGCCGCCCATCTTTGGGCAAGCCTGTTTGCCACCTGGGTCGCGGGCCTGGCCATCGCGGTCAATGCCGGGTTCAAGACCGACGCCTACATGCAGCGATATTCGCCGGACCCGCTGCCCTACCCGACCGGCGGGGTCATGGTCACCGGTTTCACCATGTTGATCGTGGTGCTCGTCGTCAGCGCCATCCTGAGGCCGACGTCCTACCAAGCCTCGTGGGGTCGAGTCCTGTGCGCAGCCCTCTTGGCGTTGCTGGTCACGGCCGTCTCTTTCATGGGCATCCTGCACTCTCCCCCGTACTACGGCTACTTCGTGATGTGGCTGTTCTTCGTGTCGGTGGGGCTGTTCGCCCTGGCAATTGGGTCAGCCATCTGGGGCCAAAAAGCTGCCCCGGCAATCGAGCCAGCTGAGCAGTCGTAACGTCGGCTCAGGCCACCAGCGCCAGCTTCAAGCTCTTGCGACCAGCCGCGCCGGGCGACGTGGCCTGCGCGGTCATCAGCACCAGGCGCTTCAGGCCTTCCCAGGGGTCTTGCGGCCAGTCGGGCTGGCGCAGGCCCTTCACCAGCCCGTCGCACACCTGCGCGGCTTCGACCAGTTGATGCAGTGCATCGTCGCCCAGCAGCGGCACGGCGCGTTCGAACAGGCGCTCTTTCAGACCCCAGACGCGCGCTTCGCGCAGCGCCATCGGCAACGGGCGGCCCTGGTTCATCGCGTCTTTCACGCGCTTGAGCGCGAGGATGTCGCTGGCCAGCGTCCAGTGCACCAGCACGGCGGCTTCGCCCTCGGCCTGCAGGCCGTCGAGCATGCGCAGGGCTCGCGCCACCTGGCCGGCCAACACCGCTTCGCCGAGCTTGAACACGTCGTAGCGCGCGACGTTGAGCACGGCCGACTCGATCTGCTCGAAGCTCAGCTCGCCCTGCGGGTACAGCAGCGCAAGCTTCTGCACCTCCTGGTGCGCGGCGAGCAGGTTGCCTTCGACGCGGTCGGCAAAGAAGGCCAGCGTCTGCTGCCCCGCTTCGCCGCCCTGAACGCGCTGGCCCTGCGCGGACAGGCGTTGCGCGATCCACTGCGGCAACGCCTTGCGCTCGACCGGATCGACCCGCACCGTGACGCCGGCCGCATCGAGCGCGGTGAACCATCCGCTCGACTGCTGCGTGCGGTCGAGCTTGGGGCATTGCACGATCGTGACGACGTCGTCGTTCAGGCGCTCGCAATAGCGTTGCAGCGCCTCCGAGCCGTCCTTGCCCGGCTTGCCCGAGGGGATGCGGATCTCGATCAGCTGCTTGTCGGCGAACAGGCTCATGGCCTGCGAGGCGCCGATCAGGCCGCTCCAGTCGAAGTGCGCCCCGGCCACGGTGTGCACTTCGCGCTCGGTGTGGCCGGCCGCGCGGGCGGCGGCGCGGATGGTGTCGGCCGCCTCTTGCGCCAGCAGCGGCTCGTCGCCGAACACGGTGTAGATCGGGCGCAGGCCCTTGCCCAGGTGGGCCGCGAGTTGATCGGCGCGAACTTGCATTCAGCCCCTCCGGGTGCGGCGCATCACAGCTTCAGCGCGGCCAGGCGCCGCAGCACCTGCGAGGCGATGTCGCTCTGCATGGCGCGAAACAGCAGCTCTTCTTCGTGCTCTTTGGCCAATGCGTCGCGCTCGTTGTAGCTCATGTCGCGGCTCAGCACGATCTCGGTCGGCGCCATCAGCTCGCGGCCGTCGGGCGACTTCAGCTCGAAGACCAGCCGCGCACGCAGCTGGATTTCACGCACCTGGCCGGCGGTGGTCGAAGCCACCACGCCCCGGTCGCGCGCATCGGCCAGCGCCACGAAGACCACCTGGGCCGCGTTGGCTGCTTCGACCACCCGCGTGGTGGTGCTGGCCGAGAGCTGCCGGCGCAGCTCGGCCGCGAGCGTCGAACCGGGCTTGAAGCCGCTGAGGTACAGCGTGCGAAAGCTCAGCTCGGGCGCGCGGCGCAGCTCGAAACCGCAGGCGGTGAGCAGGGCCGCAGCGCCTGCGCCGATGAGCAGATCGCGGCGGCGGATGCCGGGGAGGCCCCGCATCAAACCACCACGTTGACCAAACGCCCCGGCACCACGATGACCTTCTTCGCGGGCTTGCCTTCGGCGAACTTGATGAAGTCGGGGCTGGCGAGCGCGGCGGCCTCGATGGCGGCCTTGTCAGCGCCGGCGGCGACCTTGATCGCGCCACGCAGCTTGCCGTTGACCTGCAGCATCAGCTCGATCTCGTCTTGCACCAGTGCGGCTTCATCGACCTGCGGCCAGGGCGCGTCGAGCAGGTCGCCGTGGGCGGGCAGGTAGCCGAGGTCGCGCCACAGCGTCCACGTGAGGTGCGGGCAGGCGGGGTACAGCACGCGCAGCAGCACGCCGAAGCCTTCGCGCAGCACTTCCGGGGCTTGCCCCTTGAAGCCCTCGAGCGCGTTCAGCAGCTTCATCGCGCCCGAGACCACGGTGTTGTATTGCATGCGCTCGTAGTCGTACGAGATCTGGCGCAGCACGTTGTGCACCTCTCGGCGCAGGGCCTTGGCCTCTTCGCCCAGCGTGCCGGTCACCTCGCCGGCATCGCCGATGGCTTCGGCATTCTTGGCGCCGAAGTTCCACACGCGGCGCAGGAAGCGGTGCGCCCCTTCGACGGCGGCGTCGTTCCATTCGAGCGTCTGCTCGGGCGGCGCCGCGAACATCACGAACAGGCGGGCCGTGTCGGCGCCGTACTGGTTGATGAGGTCTTGCGGATCGACGCCGTTGTTCTTCGACTTCGACATCGTGCCCACGCCTTCGTAGGTCACGGCCGAGCCGTCGCTCTTGAGCTTGGCGCCGGTGATCTTGCCGGCCGCGTCGAGCACGTTCTCGACCTCGTGCGGCCAGAAGTATTCGACGCCACCCTTGTCGGTGCGGCGCGAGTAGATGTGGTTCAGCACCATGCCCTGCGTGAGCAGCTTGGTGAACGGCTCGTCGATCTTCACCAGACCCAGGTCGCGCATCACCTTGGTCCAGAAACGCGCGTACAGCAGGTGCAGGATCGCGTGTTCGATGCCGCCGATGTATTGATCCATCGGCATCCAGTACTGCGTGCCCTCGCCGACCATCGCGCGGTCATTGGTCGCGTCGCAGTAACGCATGAAGTACCACGACGAGTCCACGAAGGTGTCCATCGTGTCGGTCTCGCGGCGAGCGGGCTTGCCGCAGGTCGGGCAGCCGACGTTCAAGAAGCTGGGCAGCTTGTTGAGCGGGTTGCCGCTGCCGTCGGGCACCACGTCTTCGGGCAACACGACCGGCAGGTCTTTCTCGGGCACCGGCACCGGGCCACAGCTGTCGCAATGGATGATCGGGATCGGCGTGCCCCAGTAGCGCTGGCGGCTGATGCCCCAGTCGCGCAGGCGCCAGGTGGTCTTCTTCTCGCCCAGGCCCTTGGCGGCCAGCGCCTTGGCCACGGCATCGACCGCGTCCTGGTGGTGCAGGCCGCTGAAGTTGTCGGAGTTGACGGTGACGCCGCGTTGCTTGTCGCCGTACCACTCTTGCCAGTGGTCGTAGCTGAAGTGCGGTTCGCCATCGACATGCACGACCTGCAGGATGTCGATGCCGTACTTCTTGGCGAACGCGAAGTCGCGCTCGTCGTGCGCGGGCACGCCCATCACGGCGCCGTCGCCGTAGCTCATCAGCACGTAGTTGCCGACCCACACCGGCACGTCTTCGCCGGTGATCGGGTGCTGCACCACCAGGCCGGTCGGCACGCCCTTCTTCTCTTGCGTGGCGAGTTCGGCTTCGGTCGTGCCGCCGGTCTTGCACTCGTCGATGAACGCGGCGACGGCCGGGTTCGACTGCGCGGCGTGCGTGGCCAGCGGGTGCTCGGGTGCGACGGCGCAGAAGGTCACGCCCATGATGGTGTCGGCGCGCGTCGTGAAGACGTAGAGCTTGCCGTCGGTGAGGGGCTTGCCAGCCGCGTCGGCGATGCGGTGCGTGAAGGCAAAGCGCACGCCCACGCTCTTGCCGATCCAGTTCTCTTGCATCAGGCGCACGCGCTCGGGCCAGCCCGGCAGCTTGTCCTGCACGTGTTCGAGCAGTTCGTCGGCGTACTTGGTGATGTTGAGGTAGTAGCCGGGGATCTCGCGCTTCTCGACCGGCGCGCCCGAGCGCCAGCCCTTGCCGTCGATGACCTGCTCGTTGGCGAGCACGGTCTGATCGACCGGATCCCAGTTGACGACCTGGGTGCGGCGCTCGGCGATGCCGGCTTCGAGCATCTTCAAGAAGAGCCACTGGTTCCACTTGTAGTACGCCGGTGAGCAGGTGGCGATCTCGCGCGACCAGTCGATCGCCAGGCCCATCGCCTGCATCTGCTTCTTCATGTACGCGATGTTGTCGTACGTCCACTTCGCCGGCGGCACCTGGTTCTTGATGGCGGCGTTCTCGGCGGGCAGGCCGAAGGCGTCCCAGCCCATGGGCATCAGCACGTTCATGCCCTTCATGCGCAGGTGGCGCGTGAGCATGTCGTTGATGGTGTAGTTGCGCACGTGCCCCATGTGCAGCTTGCCGCTGGGGTAGGGCAGCATCGAGCAGGCGTAGAACTTGTCTTTGCTGGCGTCTTCGCGCACGCGGTAGGCGTCGGCGGCGGTCCAGGCGGCTTGGGCGGCGCGCTCGATGTCGGTTGGGTTGAAGTCGGGGGACATGGGGCGTCTCTCGCGCGCGGGCGCAGGGCTCAGGAAGGGTGGCGGATTATAGGAATCGGGGTGCCCCTCGAAACCTCATCACGCCACGACCCCACGGGGCCCGCGCACCGGGCGCCGCGGCCCTCAGCCCAGGGTCTCGGCTTCGCGCGGGCGCAGCGCGTGGCGCGAGCGCACGTCGTTCGGGTCGGGCAGGTACTGCTGCTCGACGCGGTCTTCGAACTCGCCGATGCTCGCGGCCACCGAGTTGGCGTGTTCGTCGAGCCGCACGCGGGTCTCGTCTTGCAGCCGGTCGATGCGCGCCAGCAGGTCGGCGCGCGCTTCGTAGGTGGCCTGAGACACCCGCAGCAACTCCGCGCTCATGAAGCTGCGCAGCTCGAAGAAGCGCGAGGCCTCGGCCTTGTCGGCCAGCTCGCGCTGGGCATGCAGGTCCTTTCCGAGGCGGCGGCTTTCCATCATCGCGCCGGTCTGCATCGAGATCGCCCACACGGTGAACAGCAAGGCCATGAACACGAGCACGCCCAGCAGGATGGCCCCAATCGGCGCGTAGACCGTGCCCAGCCCGAGGCTCAGTTCGGTGGGCGTGGTGATGGCCGTCCAGTTGAGCAGCGCGAACGCGCCCAGCAGGGCCAGACCGATGAACAGGACGATGGCGCGGATCATGGGCGTCTCCTCGGGAGGTGGTCGCTGAAGCCTAGACGCCGGGCGCTGCGCCGTCCATTCCGCCGCGGCGCACCGGCCTGTAGGACGGCGGCGGATTCACCGCCCCGGCCACGCGAGAATGCCGGCCCATGTCCGCACACGCCCCCTCGCGCTTGCCGCCTGATCCGATGCCGCCCGGGTGGATCACCCTGGGCTTGCTGGCGGTGTTGGTGCCCTCGCTGGCCACGGCAATGGCCGTGCCGTCCACCACCTTCCTGAACCAGGCGCTGGCGGTGGCCGGCTGGGGCGCGCTGATCGCCGCCCTGCCCTGGCACGCCGGCCGCGACACCTGGCGCGCGGCCGCACCGCTGCTGGCCGCGCTGGGGGCCATGGCGGTGGCCGTGCTGCTGACGGGGGGTGCGCAGGCGCCCTCGGGCCTGTCGAATTCGAGCCTCGCACTGCTGGCGGCGGCCGGGGTCGCGGTGGCGGCCGGGGCGGCGCTGCCGGGCCGGACGGTCTTCGAAGCCTTCGCCTGGGGGCTGCTGGCGGCCGGGCTGGTCGGGCTCGCGCTGGCGGCGGTGCAGCACTTCGGGCCGCCGGGTTTCGGCGAGCCGTTCATCGCCTCGATGCCGGGCTCGGGCCGCGCCGGCGGCAACCTGCGCCAACCCAACCACCTGAGTTCGCTGCTGCTCGAAGCGCTGGCGGCCTGCGTGTTTCTCGCGCGCCAGCCCGGGGCCGATGCCGACACCGCGCGCAGCCGGGGGCGCGACGCGCTGCTGGTGCTGGCCATGGCGCTGCTGGTGGCCGGCGTGGTGCTCACGGCCTCGCGCACGGGCTTCGTGTGCGTCGTGCTGCTGGCCTTGTGGGGCGCGATCGACAAGCGCCTGTCGGCCACGATGCGCCTGGCGCTCGTCGCGCTGCTGGGCGTGTATGCGCTGTGGTGGTTCGGCTTCGACGCCTGGGCGCAAATGCACAGCCAGACCTTCGTCGGCGAAAAGCAGATCCACGCGGCCGACATCTCCAGCTCGCGCTTTCGCATCTGGGCCAACACGCGCGAGCTGATCGCGCAGAACCCGTGGTTCGGCGTGGGCTGGGGCGAGTTCAACTTCGCGTGGACGCTGTCGCCCTTTCCGGACCGGCCGGTGGCCTTCTTCGACCACACGCACAACCTGCCGCTGCAGTTGTGGGTCGAGCTGGGCCTGCCGCTGGGCACGCTGGTGCTCGTGCTGCTGGGCTGGGGCTATGGACGCGCGGCGCTGAACCTGTGGCGCGCACGCGGGCCCGAAGCCGCGATGCGCGGCGCGGCCTTCCTGATGGTCACGATGATGGGCGTGCACAGCCTGCTCGAGTACCCGCTCTGGTACGCGTACTTCCTGCTCCCCACCGCCTTCGCCTGGGGCGTGTGCCTGCGCCCGCTGCCGGCCGAGGCCACCCCGGCCGACGCGCTGGGCGCCGGCACGATCGCCCTGCGCCTGGCTGGCATGGCCCTGCTGGCCGGCGCGGCCTTCGCGGTGATGGACTACCAGCGCGTGGCGCGCATCTTCGTGCCGCCGAAGAACGCGGGCTCGCTCGACGCGCGCATCGAGGCCGGCCAGAAGAGCGTCTTCTTCGACCACCACGCGCATTACGCCGCGGTGACCACGGCCGTGGCACCCGAGCAGGCACGCGACTCGTTCGCCGGGGCGACGCACTTCCTGCTGGATGCGCGCCTGATGATGGCCTGGGCCCGCGCGCTCGACGCCTCGGGCGAGACCGACAAGGCGCGCCACGTGGCCGCGCGCCTGAAGGAGTTTCGCAACGCGCAGGCGGCGAGCTTCTTCGCGGTGTGCGAGGCCGAGGCCGCCGCCACGCCGGCCTCGGGGGCCGTCTCGGCTGCAACCGAGCGCCCCTTCCAGTGCGAAGCGCCGCAGCGGGCCTACGGGTACCGCGACTTCCGCTGAGCGGCTGCGCGCACGCGCGCAGCACAGCCCGTCAGCCGTGCCTCACAGCTCGGCCGCGCGCTCGGTCTGGCTGGCCACCGCCTCGCGCGGTTCGCCAGCGCGGCGCATGTTCTCTTGCAGCGCCTGCATCGCGTCGCCCAGCGCCTCCAGCTCGCCCGCGTCGAGCAGGTCACGCACCTTCGGGAAGAGGTGTTCTTCCTCTTCCTTGTGGTGGTGGCGTGTCTGCTCTTCGAGCACCTTGGCCTTGGGCTCGAAGGTGGTCTCGGTCGGGTCGAGTTCGAGCAGGTCGGCCAGCAGACGCTTGAGCGACAGGTGCTCTTCGAGCGATTCGAGCAGGATGCCTTCGGTGCGCCGCGCCTTCACCGCCGGGTAAAAGACCTGTTCTTCCGACGCGATGTGCACCGAGAGGTGGTCGCCGCACTGCGCCAGCAGGCGCGCACGCTCGTCGGCGGCTTTCGCTTCGAGCAGGTCTTCCAGTCGTGCTTCGAGCTGGCGGTGCTGGTGGATCAGAAAGTCAACGGCGTTCATGGCGGCCCCTTCGGCTTGAGCGATGGGGCGCAGCGTAGGCAGCCGCGCCCTCGCCCGCCACCACGTAGGACGAGATTCCCCGCGCCGCCGCCTTGTCAGTGCATGCCGCCCGCGTCGCGCTTGCTGCGCAGGATGCGCGCGACCGAGGCCTGGCAGTTGGGCGCGGCGAACTCGGCTTCGAGCGCGTCGAGAAACACCCGCGTGCGCGCCGGCATCAGCCGCCGGCCCGGAAAGACCGCCCAGGCGGGCGTCGGCGGCAGCGTCCATTCGGGCAGCACCGGCACCAGTTCGCCGCTGCGCACGTAGGGCTCGGCGAAGTGGTCGGCCACGGCGCACAGGCCGGCGCCGGCGCGTGCCAGGCGGATCAGCAGGTCGGGCGAGTTGGCCCGGGCGCGCTCGCGCGGCAGGCCGGTCCAGCGGCCGGTCTCGACGCCTTGCGGGTCGTGCCGCATCAGCAACCAGGGGCGCGGCTCGCCCACGCGCGGCGCGAGTTGCAGCGCGTCGTGCGCCGGCAGCGCCTCGGGCGAGGCCGGGGCGCCGTGGCGCTTCAGGTAGGCCGGCGAGGCGTACAGCCCGGCCGAGAAGATCGCCAGCCGGCGCGCGGCCAGCGTGGCGTCGTCGGCCAGATCGCCCATGCGCACCGCGAGGTCGTAGTTCTCGCCGATCAGATCGACCCGACGCGGCGACAGGTCGAGTTCGAGCGAGATCGCCGGGTAGCGCGCCGTGAAGTCGGCGATCAACTGCCCCAGCACCACGTTGGCGAAGTCGCCCGGCATCGACACCCGCAGCCGCCCACTCGGCTCGACCTGCCGGTGCTGCGCGAGCGAGGCCGCCGCCTCGACCTCGGCCACGACCTGGTGCGCGTGCGCCAGCACGCTGTGGCCGAAGTCGGTGAGGCTCAGCTTGCGTGTCGTGCGTTGCAGCAAGCGCTCGCCGAGCTGCGCTTCGAGCCCGGCGATGCGCCGCGAGACGGTCGATTTCGGCAGGCCCAGGCGCTCGCCGGCCCGGCTGAAGCTGCCTTCGTCGGCCACGCGGGCGAAGAGCAGCAGGTCGTTCGGTTCGAGGGTCATGGCAGCAACTGTTCCACTGATGGAACGATGTTATCCATTTCAATGGCTTCCTGGTTGATGGTGGGACAAATACAGTGAAGCCATCCCACCGACACCCTCAGGAGAGCCACCATGAACGTTCTGCAAATCAACTCCTCCGCCCGCGCCGCCTCGCTGTCGAGCCGCCTGGCCACCGAGATCGTCGAACGCGTGCGGGCTGCCCACCCCGGCGCGACCCTGTCGCTGCGCGACCTGAACCGCACGCCGCAGCCCGAGCTGGACGAAGCCACGCTGCAGGCGCTGTTCACGCCGGCCGAGCAGCGCAGCGCCGAGCAGGCCGCCCGCGTGGCGCTCGACGATGCGCTGATCGCCGAGGTGCAGGCCGCCGACGTGCTGGTGCTGGGCGTGCCCATGTACAACTTCGGCGTGCCCGCGCAACTGAAGAACTGGATCGACGCCATCGCCCGCGCCCGCGTCACCTTCGCGTACACCGACAAGGGCCCGGTCGGCCTGCTGACCGGCAAGAAGGTCTACGTGGCGCTCACACGCGGCGGCATCCACCGCGGCTCGGCCGGCGACTCGCAGGTGCCCTACCTCAAGACCGTGCTCGGCTTCCTGGGCATGACCGACGTCGAGTTCGTCTACGCCGAAGGCCAGGGCATGGGCCCCGAGGCCGAAGCGAAGGGCCAGGCCGAAGCGCAGGCGCAGATCGCGGCGCTGTTCGCGACCGAAGCGCTGGCGGCGTGAGCCTGCGGCCTCAGGCCGCGTAGCGCGGCATGGGGTCGTGCGTGAGTTCGTACTTCTCTTGGCAGGCAATGCAGCGCGCAGCCATCGGCTGCGCCTGCAGGCGCGCGAGCGGGATGCCCTTGCCACAGGCGACGCACTCGCCGTAGCTGCCGTCGGCCAGGCGCTCGCGGGCGCGCTCGATCTCGCGCAGCTCTTCCTGGTCGCGCAGCAACTCGACGTGTTGGATGCCGCGCATCAGGTGCTCTTGCCCGCCCGCGACCTCGTCGTCCACCTGCGGTGCGATGGCGCCCGGGCGGTCGGCCTCGGCTTCTTTTGCGGCACGGACTTCCGAGCGCAACGTGGCCTCGCGCTGGTCCAGCAGGCCGCGCAAGGTGTCGATGTGTTCGGGGGTGAGGCTGGACATGGCCGGTGGCTCCTGTGGCTCTGCGATGAAGGACGTGGTTCAAGGCGGCAACCGGCGTGCCCACGGGAGACCCCATGGCCAAAGCGCCGAGCGCATCGCGCTACCCTGCCACCGAAGGAGAAACCGCATGGCCACCGTTGAGAACGCGGGCGCAGGAGCGCCGCGACTGTCCGTCCCCAAAGAGAAACTGAAGTTCGTGCTGCTCGAAGGCATCCACCCCTGGGCGGTCGAATCGCTGCAGCAAGACGGCTACACGCAGGTCGTCACCTCGCCGAAGGCGTTGGCCGGCGCTGAGTTGATCGACGCCATCGGCGACGCGCACTTCGTGGGCATTCGCTCGCGCACGCACCTGACGGCCGAGGTGCTGGCGCAGGCGCCCAAGCTCACGGCCATCGGCTGCTTTTGCATCGGCACCAACCAGGTGGACTTGCGCGCGGCCATGCTGCGCGGCGTGCCGGTGTTCAACGCGCCCTTCAGCAACACACGCAGCGTGGCCGAGCTGGTGCTGGCCGAGCTGATCATGCTGATGCGCGGCATTCCGCAGAAAAACGCGGTGCTGCACCGCAACGGCTGGACCAAGAGCGCCGCCGACTCGTACGAGGTGCGCGGCAAGACGCTGGGCATCGTCGGCTACGGCCACATCGGCACGCAGATCGGCGTGCTGGCCGAACAGCTGGGCATGCGCGTCGCGTTCTACGACATCGAGGCCAAGCTGCCGCTCGGCAACGCGCAGCAACTGCCCTCGCTCGACGCCCTGCTTGGCGCCGCCGACGTGGTGAGTCTGCACGTGCCCGAAACCCCGCAGACGCAAAACATGATCGGCGCCGCGCAGCTGGCGGCCATGAAGCGCGGCAGCCACCTGATCAATGCCTCGCGCGGCACGGTGGTGGACATCGACGCGCTCGCCGCCGCCCTCGAATCGCGCCACCTGCACGGCGCGGCGATCGACGTCTTCCCGATCGAGCCGCAGGGCAACGATTCGGTGTTCGAGTCGCCGCTCACCAAGTTCGACAACGTGATCCTCACGCCGCACATCGGCGGCAGCACCGCCGAGGCACAGGCCAACATCGGCCGCGAGGTGGTGGCCAAGCTGATCCGCTACAGCAACAACGGCTCGACGGTGTCGGCGGTGAACTTCCCCGAAGTGACGCTGCCCGAGCACGCGGGCCGCAGCCGGCTGCTGCACATCCACCGCAACGTGCCGGGCGTGCTGGCGCGCGTCAACGAACGCTTCTCGCAGGCCGGCATCAACATCGCCGCCCAGTACCTGCGCACCAACGACGAGGTCGGCTACGTCGTGATCGACGTGGACAGCGACACCAGCAACGCCGCGTTCGACGCGCTGTGCGCGGTGCCGGACACGATCCGCTGCCGGGTGTTGTACTGAGTCGAGCGACCCGGCGTGCGCGTGTCACCCGCCACAAATGGGGGGTGATTGCGCCCCGCCTCGCGCGGCCAGACCCCGCAGGTGCGCCGTAGCATCGCGCGCATGTTTTCTGCCGCCGCCTCGACCCACCCGCTCTGGTTCTCGATCACCCGCCTCGGCGAGGCGCAGATGGTGCTGCCCGCCACGCTGGCGATGACGCTGTGGGTCGCGCGCCAGGCCGACGTGCGCGCGCTGGTGTGGCGCTGGGCGCTGCTGTTCGCTGGCGCGGTGCTGCTGACCACGCTGACCAAGGTCGCCTTCATCGGCTGGGGCGTCGGCGTGGCGGCGCTCGATTTCACCGGCGTGTCGGGCCACGCGATGTTCGCGGCCTCGGCCTACCCGCTGCTGCTGCGCCTGCTGCTGTCGTTCCAGTCCACCGGCTGGCAGCGCGCCGCCTGGCTGGCGGGGTTTGCGCTGGCGGCGGTGGTCGCGGTGTCGCGCGTGATGGTGGGCGTGCACTCAGTGTCCGAGATCGTCGCCGGCTTCGTGCTGGGCAGCGCGGTCGGGCTGCTGGCGATCCCGCACTGGCGGGTGCGCGACGTGGCACCGTCGCTGGTGATGCCACTGGCCTTGGTGCTGTGGTTTGCGCTGCACCTGCCGGTGCCGCAGCGGGGCGGCATGCCGGCGATCGACACGCACAGCCTGGTGACGCGCCTGGCGCTGGTGCTGTCGGCGCGCGAGGCGCCGTTCACGCGGCGCGACCTGCACCAGGGCACCGACGCGCGCTGAGCCCGCGGCTCACAGCCGCAGCGTCTCGGCCACCTCGCGCTGCTCGGCCTCGCGGGCAGCGCTGCGGGCGACAAAGCTGTGAAAGTCATCCAGCGCCAACGGCCGGCTGAACAGAAAACCCTGGAAGTAGCCGCAGCCAAGGTCGGACAGCGCATCCCACTGCGCCATGGTCTCGACGCCTTCGGCGATGACCTCCAGCCCCAGGCTGCGGCCGAGGTCGACGATGGTGCGCGCGATGGCCGCGTCGTTGGGTGAGTCGAGCATCGCCCGCACGAACGATTGGTCGATCTTGAGCTGCTGCAGCGGCAGCCGTCGCAGGTAGCTGAGCGACGAGAAGCCGGTGCCGAAGTCGTCGAGCGAGAAGGTGATGCCATGGGTCTTGAGCACGCTCATCTTGGCGATCACGTCGTCGAGGTCGTGCGCGAGCAGGCTCTCGGTCAGCTCGATCTTCAGGCGCGACGCGGGGGCCCGGGCGTGGTCGAGTGCGGCCAGCACGCGGGCGACGAAGTCGTCCTGGGCGAATTGCGAGGCGCTGACGTTGATGGCCAGCACCAGCTCGCGGGTGTCGTCGCGGCGGCTCCAGGCGGCGAGCTGGGCGCAGGCGGCCTGCAGCACCCACTCACCCATCGGCAGCATCAGGCCACTGCGCTCGGCCAGCGGAATGAAGTCGCCCGGCGGCACCATGCCGCGGCGCGGGTGCTTCCAGCGCAGCAGGGCTTCGGCGCCGATGACGCGCTCGCCGGGGCCGATCTGCGGCTGGAAGTGCAGCAGCAGTTCGCGGCGCACCAGCGCGTCGCGCAACTCGCTTTCGGTGCCGTGGCGCTCGTCCACGTCGTTGAGGATCACGTGCAGCGTGGCCAGCACGGTGGCCAGGGCGATGGCGTGGTTGATCCACACGCCGTAGGCGCGCACGTTCTCGGGAAAGCTGTAAGGCGTGGGCCACGCGATGTGGCTGCTGTTGAGCAGCACGAAGCTGAGGAAGCACAGCCCGGGGATGCCGTGGCGCAGCCAGCGCGGCTCGTTGTGGGTGATCAGGCACGAAGCGACGCCGAGCGCGATCAGGTAGGCGTGCACCGAGCGCGGCACGTCGGCCGAGGGAATGTCGAGCATGACCGCATTGATGACGATCACGAGGTAGGCCGCCGACATCAACAACCGCGAGGCCACGTGCAGGTGTCCCCGGCGCGTGAGCACCTGCGTGGCGATGGCGGCCACCATGCCGCTGCCGTCGAGCGCGACCGAGACCCAGTCGCCACGCAGCATGAAGAAGACGCCCCAGTACAGGCAGGTGGCGATGAACACGGAGCTGCCCAGCAGCAGCATGCGGCGCACGCGGCGTTCGTGCATCAGCGCCGGCGACACGCCCAGCGGAACGGGCGGCAGCGAGTCAGCCACGCCGGCCTTTCGCGCAGGCACCCGCGCGAAGCGGGCGCACGCATGTCTCGGGCAGACACGATCTCGGACGACAGGACAAGACGGCTCCAGCGCAGCAATGAACGCGGGCGACAGGGTCGCCGAAGCCAGTCTTATCGGTCATCACAGCAGCACCCTTGACGGCGCGCAGGGGCCGGGTGTGGCATGGGTCACGGCTTCGGGACCGGCAAGGGGCGGGGGACGAGGCTTTCGCCGGCTCAGGGGCACCGCACCCCAAAAAGTGCCGAAGTGCGGCGTCACAACATGCCCACGCAGCCCGCCACCCCGCAGCGGCATTTCAGCGTGCCGTTGTGATGCGTCTCGCCGTAGTTGACGGTGATCTCTTCGCCGGGGCCGATGTCGCGCATCGCATAGAACTCGACGCGGCCCTGGCGGATGCGCAAGGCGGCGTTGGGCTGGCACGAGTGGTTGGTGAAGCGCAGCGGGTCGGGCGACTGCGAGGCGTCGATGGCGCGCTTGTCGCTCACCTCGACGATCATGATGCGCGCCTGGCCCTTGGCACGGCGGCGCGCCTCGCGCACGCTGATCGATTCGCCGCGGATCTCGCCGATCTTGCGGCGCGGCGGGATGGCCTCAGCCGCGAAGGCGCCCTGGCCGTCGATGCGGCTGGCTTTGACATCGACCGCGAACTTCTGCGGGTCACTCGGCTGGCCCTTCACCCGCTTGGGCGGTGTGGGTGCATGGGGCGGCGGGGAAGCAACGGGGTTCAAGGCAGGCATCGCTGCATTGTCGTCAAGAGGGGCGCACCCGATGAAGCCCGGCACCGTGCGCCAACTGCGTCACGCACACGGCCTTCCCGCGTCGAACTGGCCCGCCGCCGCCGTGCTTTTCGGTTCATGGCACCGTGCCCCCGGCCGATAGCCTTCGCATCACTCACAGTGACCTGGGGAAGGACAACATGGACC
The DNA here is from genome assembly GCF_056676035.1 of Piscinibacter sp. PDB5-1. Lineage (NCBI taxonomy): Bacteria > Pseudomonadati > Pseudomonadota > Betaproteobacteria > Burkholderiales > Sphaerotilaceae > Piscinibacter > Piscinibacter sp. PDB5-1. The sequence continues at coordinate 375,552 of NZ_JBWVZL010000004.1, forward strand.
ACCACTTTCGCCGCCTGAACCCGCGGCCCCTCGCGTACGAAGCCACGATGCCGCTCGACCTGGCGCTCCCATCGTCGCCGAGCGCGGCCGAGTTCAACTCGGCCTGGGGCGTGACCATGCCGGCCGCGCTGGACGCGCTGCCCGAGCCGCAACCCTTCCGCGAGACGCTGCCCGGGGTGGCGATCCGCGAGGTGAACGAGCCCGACCTCTTCAAGCACTTCTTCGGCTGAGCGTCTTTCCGGCCGGTCTCGCGACTCGGCCTTCAGCCCACCGGTTTCGGCCGGATGCGAACACGTTCGGCGAACATCCCACGGGGCGGCCCGAGAAGCCGCCCCGTGTTCTTTTTGAAGCCGGCGGATCAGCGCGCCGGTCAATGCCAGGCCGGCTCCAGCCCCAGCGGGTAGATCGCCATGCCACCGTCACGGAAGACCCGCCCCGGCGACACCCCGAAGGCCTGCTGCCACACCCGCGCGAAGTGGGCCGAGTCGGCGAACCCGGCATCGGCGGCAATCTCGGTCAGGCTCTTGCCGGTGTGCAGGCAGCGTGCGGCCGCGTGGATCTTCATGGTCTGCACGTACTTGCGAAGCGAGAAGCCCATGTCGCGCGAAAACAGGTGCGAGAGCCGGTCGAGCGACAGGCAGGCCACCTCCGCCAGGGTGTGCAGCGGCACGCCGGGGTCGCGGTGAATCAGCGTGAGCACCTGCTGCACGCGCGCGTCGGGCGGCGGCGGGGCGGGCAGGCGCGCACAGGCCAGCGCCAGCGCCTCGCGGTAGAGCGCACAGGTGTCGCCCGCACTCATGCGCCCGGCATGAAACTCGGCCAACGCAGCGTTCACCGGCGCGAACACCGAGCGCGGCAGCACCAGGCACCCTGCCTCGGGCAGGCGGCTGAAGGCGCGGAAGGCGGGGTGGTTGGGGCTGATGTCGAAACAGACGAAGGGCGCGCTGGCGCGGAAGTGCTTGGCCGCGAAGGGCCGCACCAGCGCAACGCCGCCGTGCCAGGCCTGCTCGCCGATGCGCAGCTCGAAGCCCGCCTCGCCGACCGCCAGCAGCATCGAGGCCGAGTTGCGCTGGGTGTGCACGTCGAGCTGGGTGCCTGAAAAGATGAATCCCTCGTGGAAGAGCCGCAGTTGGCTCGGGACCCGGCTGCCCGGTGGGGCAGAGCGGGCGAGGGTCAGGGGCTGCAGATTCATGGTGTGTGGCTCCTGTGCTGGTGGCGCCCGGGGGCCTCGCTGAGGCCGACCCGGCGCCGTCATCTTGCGTGCGGGGCGGATGCCCGCCAGAGCGGGCGAACCCCGTCATGCCCCCCTTGGAACCTCAGGGGGAGGTGTAGGTCTTGAGCCAGTCCACGCCCGGGTTGATGGACCACGGCTCGCTGCCGTAGCGGTAGCCCGTGTCCACCCCCAGGATGCCCGTGCACTGCACGCCCGGCGTGCCCAGCACGCCCATGTAGCAGTGGTCGGCCTGCAGGTCTTGCACCTGGCTGTTGCGCACGACGTACCAGCCCGCGCCTTGGCTGTCGAAGCACTGGGTGTCGTACGCGCCGCACTTCATGCCCGTCACGCGCTCGCCCGAGGCCCGGGCGGTGGCCACGGTGCCGCCGACGAACAGGTCTTCTTCCCCGATGACGATGCGCAGCCGGTTGCCGGGCTGGGTGTGGCGGCCGTTGTCGGTGCACGAGGCGAGGTTGTAGATCGAGTAGGTGGCCCCCACGCCCTGGCCGAGCGAGGCGCGCACGCGGGCGTCCCAGTTGCGGGCCAGCACGGCGATCACGCCGCCCTGGCTCAAGCCCAGGGTGACGACGCCCTTGGAGCAATCGGCCTTGGCGCGTGCGCACAGCCGCGCGACGGCGCTGCTGCTGTTGGCTGCGTTGAAGATGCAGCGGGCCCGCGCGCTGATGGTCGAGCACGTGCCGAAGGTGCCGCTGGCGTAATCGACCGCAGCGGCGACGAAGCCGCGCGCCACGGCCGAGTCGATCGCCGCCTTCGCCCAGGCGCTGTTGAAGGGCTCGCCGGTGCCGGCGGCGTAGATGAACACCGGGTAGCGCCCCGCCGCGCTCGGCTCTTTGCCGCGGATGTCGTAGCTGGTGAGGCAGCTGGACGTGCTGCCGCCCCGGTAGGTCAATGAAAAGCTGGTCTGGGCCGAGGCCCAGCCGGCACCGGCGAGCAAGGCCAGCGCCAATGCGGCGCGGCCGATCACACGAAAGCAACGCGTCATGCCTGTCTCCTTGAGATGGAAGGTTTCATGGGAACCCGGTGTCGCGGCTCGGCGGTATCGCCCCATGTGGGTGCGTCCTCACGCTCGCTGTGTGGCCCGGATCGGTGTCCATGATTCCGACCCCAGGGCGGCCGGCCTTGAACCAGGGCGGTGTCTTCGACGGGGTTAACCCGGGCCACCGGGGGCAGCGGTCGGGCCGGGGTCCAGCCGTTCGGCCAAAAAAAAACCGCACCCGGAGGTGCGGCGTGTGGCCGGGTCGGTGAACCCGGAGGGGACTCAATACGCGTTGCGGCGCTTGTCGGACACCTCGAGGCTGCTCAGCGCGTCCCAGCCGGCGCCGCCGATGAAGCTCTGGTAGCGGGTGTCTTCGTCCACCCAGCGCTTGGCCCACGCGATGCCCAGCTTGCCCAGCGTCTCGTAGTGGCCGCCGCCGTTCATCACGCAGAAGTGATCGTCGCCGCGCATCTCGGCATAGGCCTTGGGTGTGGACGAGGGAATGGCGTTGTAGAACGGGATCGCGTGCGATGCCACCGGCGCGATGGCGTCGAGCTGGCAGCCGAAGATCATCGTAGGCACGCGGATGCCGCGGAAGCCCAGCGACGACAGGTTCCACGGGGCCATCGGCAGCGCCGCCTTGTACGACGGGTTGTCGGCCGCAGCGATCAGCGTGCCGCCCCCGCCCATCGAGTGGCCGCCCACGGCGCGCCGGTTGCCATCGACCTTGCCGTACAGCGCACTGAGGCGGCTGTTGCCCTGGCTCACGACATGGTTGAGCGCAGCGCTCAACTGGCGCGCGCGGCTGTCGGGCTGGTCGAGCAAGGTGTTGGTCTCGATGACGATCACCACGAAGCCGTGCGACGACAGGCGCTCGCCCCAGAAATACATCGTGGACGCGGGGCCGGTGAAGCCCGGCGAGATCGCGATCACGCCATAGCTGCCGCTGGCGGTGGGGTACCAGATGCGACCGCCACCGAAGCCGGTGGCCGACAGGCCCGAGACGCTGATCGTGCGGGTCGAGAAGCTGCCCGTGCGTTCGAGCGCCGAGCTGGTCGGGTTCGGTCCCTTTTCATACTGGGCGAGGGCTGCGCCGGACAGCAACAAGGCGCTGACGAGCAACGAGAGCTTGCGAAGGTGCTTGTTCATTCGATGTCTCCGAAATGGGGTGAGTCAGACGAAGCGCCGGCGCGAGAAGTCGGGCGTGCCGCCTCTCTTGCGTTGTGGGTTCCGGCGCCGCGAATTCTTCGAGCCCCCTGGAGACGCTGGCATCGGCACAAGCCGCTACAGCTTTCGTACAAGCGCGCGGCCATGCGCAGGGCTACTCTTCGACGCGCCCCGGCCGCCGGGCACGCGACAGGCGGGTTGCCTGTCCGGCGGTCCGTCAGGCCTGGTCTCTCACAGACCCTGCGGCAGGGCGATGCACGGCGGCCAGGGGATCGGGTCCACCGCCACCACCTCGGGCTCGAGAAAGTAGTGCTGCGGCGAGAAGCCGTAGTGCTGCTTCCACACCTTGCAGAAGTGCGACGAGTCCGCGAAGCCGGCGGCCGCGGCGATGCGCGTGAGGCTCTCGGGGCGGCCCAGGAACGCGGCCGCCACCTGCAGCTTGAGCGTCTGCTCGTACTGGCGGATCGAGATGCCGGTTTCGCGGCGGAAGAGGTGCGACAGCCAGTCTTTCGACATCGCCATCGCATCGGACAGCGCCGCCATCGACGAGGCCCGCTGATCGCGCAGCAAGGCCATGACCTCGCGCACGCGAGGGTCGAGCGGCGGCACCGGCGGCAGCAGCGCGAGCGACAGCGCCACCGCGCGGTCGTACAGCGCGGCACTCTCACCGCCCGACAGCGCGCCCGAATGAAAGGCCGCCAACGCCTCGTGCAGTTCGGCGAAGTGCTCGCGCGGCAGCACGCGCAAGCCGGGGGCCTTCAAGCGCGCGAAGCGGTGGTAGTCGGGGTGGGTGGGACACACGTCGAAGCACACGAAGGGTTCGCCGCGCGCCCGCAGGTGCTTGAGCACGCGCGGCAGCACGAGGGCAGCGCCGACCCACGATGCCCGGCCGGCCACCTCGATCTCGACATCGGCCGGCGACGCCGCGAGGTAGACCATCGCCGAGTTGCGTTGGCTGGACACCTCGGTCCAGGTGCCGGCGTACAGAAAACCATCGGGCACGACATGGATGCGGTCGCGGTCGAGCGAGCGCCGATGTCGGCCGGCGCCGGGGCTGCACTCGGGCTCGCGCTGCATCATGAGGTGGCGCGCTCAGGGCGCCAGGTCGCTGCCGGGCGCAGGGGATGTCCCAGCCGCCTCGACGGCCCCCACGCTGCCTTCCCGACAGGCCAGGGGGTCGATCGCCAGGGCTTCGTTGATGAAGAAGAGGTTGGGCGGTGCGCCGAAGTGGTGTCGCCAGGCCTTCGACAAATGGGCCGAGTCGGCGAAGCCGGCCAGCGCTGCGATCTCGGTCAGGCTCAGCCGGCTGCCAGCGTAGGTGGCCGCGCGCTGGATGCGCAGCGCCTGCTCGTACTTGCGCACCGAGATGCCCATCTCGCGGCGAAACAGATGTGCCAGCCAGTGCTTCGACATGTGCACCGAGGCGGCCAGGTCGTCGATGCTGTGCGGCACGTCGTCGCGCAGCAGCCGCATCACCGCACGCACGCGGGGGTCGAGCGGCGGCACCGGGGGCAGCAGCGCCACGATGCGCTGCACCACGCGCTCGTGCAGCACGCCGCTGTCCTGCGGCGACAGCGTGCCCGCGGCGAAGTCGCGCAGCGCGGGGATCAGCTCGTCGAAGTGTTCGCGCGGCAGCACGTGCACGCCGGCGCCGCCCAGGCCCGCGAACGCGCGGTAGGCCCGGTGCGGCGGGAAGATGTCCAGGCACACGAAGGGCGCCGCGTTGGCGTAGAAGCGCTTGGGCACCCGGGGCCGCACGAGCGCGGCGCCGGCGCGCAGCCGCTGGCCCTGCGCCTCGACCTCGAAGTCTTCGGACGACGTGGCCAGGTACACCACCGCCGAGCTGCGTTCGCTCGACAGGTCGGCCGAGGTACCGGCGCCCATGAACCCGTTGGCCACCAGGTGGACGCGACCGCGCAGTTGCGAGATCGGGATGCCGAGGGCCGGCGGGGCGCCGTTTTCAGCAGGGGTCAACATGGCGCGGGCCCGGGGTCAGGGGCAAAAACGGAGGCCTGGATCATTCGGCACGGTCGGCGTCGGCCACTTGTACAGAACTGTCGGATCGACTGCGGGATTACCCGGCGGTCCGCCCGCGCGGGGCGAGCGGCACATGCAGGCCTGCCAGGTAGGCGTCGAGAACCTGGGTGCCCACCCGCACCAGGTCGAAGGCCTCGGGGTCGAGCATCCAGTTTTGAATCAGGCCGTCGATCAGCGCGTGCAACCCCAGCGCGGCTGTCTTGGCCGGCACCCGCTTGACGATCTGGCCGCGTTGCATGGCCAGCGTCAGGCCACGTTGCACGTGGGCCAGGCAGGCATTGCGGGTGTCGAGGTGGCGGTCGCGCACGGCGCGCACCTCGTCCACGTACTCGACCTTGTGCGTGGCGATGCCGAACACCCGCTTGACCTGCGGGTCATTCACGGTCTTGGTCAGGGCGTTGATGAAAGATGCCCGGATGTGGGCCAACGGGTCGGCGAGCTGCGGATCGTCGCTGCGCATCGCGGCTTCTTCCATCGGCAGCGTCACGCGCAGCATCATCGCGTTGAAGACGTCGGCCTTGTCCTTGAAGTGCCAGTAGATGGCGCCACGCGTGACACCCGCCGCCTGGGCGATGTCTTGCAGCGAGGTGCGCGAAACCCCGCGCTCTTCGAACACGCGCTCCGCCGCATCGAGGATGCTGTGGCGGGTTTCCTGGGCTTCTTCCTTTGTGCGGCGAACCATGTCGGGCGACCCGTCAATTACATTCGTTCATGTATGTATACTACCCCGACATTGATCCGGGTCAATGTCCGCGTGCGCGCAAGGGTGGGGCCTGCCGCCGGGAACGCCCGGAGTTGTCGCCCAGCCCGTCGCCGTCTTCCTGAAAGGTTCATCTGATGTCTGCGTTGAATAGCGCCGCGGAAAAGTCCGCCATTGTGGGACGAGGCCTGCGACTGGGTCTGTGCTTGGCTCCGCTTGCCCTGCTGCTGGCCGGCTGCGGCAAGGGCCAGGCCCCGGCTGGCGGCCCGCCCGGCGGCATGCCCCCGCCCCCGGTGGGCGTGGTGACGGTGCAGCCGCAGACGGTGGCGCTCCAGACCGAGCTGCCCGGCCGCGTGGAGCCTGTGCGCGTGGCGCAGGTGCGCGCCCGGGTGAACGGCGTGGTGCAGAAGCGCCTGTTCACCGAAGGCAGTGAGGTGAAAGCCGGGCAGTTGCTTTTCCAGATCGACCCGGCGCCCTACCGCGCGGCGGCCGACAGCGCGCAGGCCATGCTGGCCAAGGCGCAGGCCAACCTGGCCGTGACCACGGCGCAGGCCGAGCGCTACAAGCCGCTCGCCGAGGCGAAGGCGGTGAGCCAGCAGGACTACCTCAACACCGTGGCCGCGCAGAAGCAGGCCGAGGCCGATGTGGCCGCCGGCCGTGCGGCGCTGCAGACGGCACGGCTGAACCTGGGCTACGCCAGCGTGACGGCGCCGATCGCCGGGCGCATCGGCCGGGCGCTGGTGACCGAGGGCGCGCTGGTCAGCGCGGCCGAGGCGACGCAGCTCGCGGTGATCCAGCAGACGAACACGGTGTTCGTGAACTTCACGCAGTCGGCCAACGAGGTGCTCAAGATGCGCCGCGCGCTGGCGGCCAAGCAGCTGCAGAGCGCCGGGGGCCACGGCAAGGACGGGGCCGTCGCCGTGCGCATCGTGCTCGACGACGGCAGCGAGTTGCCGCGCGCCGGCAAGCTGCTGTTCAGCGACCTGACGGTCGATGCCAGCTCGGGCCAGATCACGCTGCGCGCCGAGGTGCCCAACCCCGAGGGCCTGTTGCTGCCGGGGCAGTACGTGCGCGTACGCCTCGCGCAGGCCGAGCTGCCGGGCGGCATGCTCGTGCCGCAGCAAGCCGTCACGCGCACCGGCAAGGGCGACACCCTGATGGTCGTCGGCGCCGACAGCAAACCCGAGCCGCGCCCTGTCAAGCTGGGCAGCGCCCAAGGCTCGAACTGGGTCGTGCTCGATGGCCTGAAGCCGGGTGACCAGGTCATCGTCGATGGCTTCCAGAAGATGCGCCCCGGCGCGCCGGTCAAGCCGGTGCCCTGGTCGGCCAGCGGCGCTTCGGCACCGAACGGCGCGGCCTCGGGCGCTGCCCCGGCGGCATCGGCCGCGTCGAAGTAAGCGGGGCCGCAGACCATGGCCAAGTTCTTCATCGACCGCCCCATCTTCGCGTGGGTGATCGCGCTGTTCATCCTGGTGATGGGCGGCGTGGCGATCACGCAGTTGCCGATTGCGCAGTACCCGCCGGTCGCGCCGCCGTCCATCGTCGTCTCGACGGTGTACCCGGGCGCCTCGGCCCAGACGCTCGAAGACGCCGTGCTGAGCGTCATCGAACGCGAGATGAACGGCTCGCCGGGCCTCATCTACATGGAGTCGGTCGCGCAGGCCGACGGCACCGGCAGCATCACGCTGAGTTTCCAGCCCGGCACCAGCCCCGAGCTGGCGCAGGTGGACGTGCAGAACCGCCTGGGCCGCGCCACGCCGCGCCTGCCGGCGGCGGTGGTGCAGCAGGGCGTGCGCGTGGACAAGGCGCGCGCGAACTTCCTGCTGTTCGCCATTCTTTCGTCGGACAACCCGGCCTTCGACCCGATCGCGCTCGGCGACTACGCGGCCCGCAACGTGCTGCCCGAAGTGCAACGGGTGCCGGGCGTCGGCCAGGCACAGCTCTTCGGCACCGAACGCGCGATGCGCATCTGGGTGGACCCGGCCAAGCTGGTCGGCTTCAACCTCTCGGCCGGTGACGTCAGCAATGCCATCCGCGCGCAGAACGCGCAGGTGGCCTCGGGCACCATCGGCGACCTGCCGAACGTGCCGGGCCAGACCATCTTCGCCACCGTGGTGGTGAAGGGCCAGCTGAGCACGCCCGAGCAGTTCGGCAACGTCATCCTGCGCGCCAACGCCGACGGCTCCAGCGTGCGGCTCAAAGACGTGGCGCGCATCGAACTCGGCGCGCAGACCTACGGCACCTCAGCGCGGCTGAACGGCAACCCGTCCACCGGCATCGGCGTGCAGCTCTCGCCGACCGGCAACGCGATGGCCACCGCCAAGGCGGTGCGCGCGCGCATGGACGAACTGGCGCGCTACTTCCCCGAAGGCGTGCGCTACGACATCCCCTACGACAGCTCGCGCTTCGTCGACATCTCGATCAAGCAGGTCGTCGAGACCCTGGTCGAAGCGGTGCTGCTGGTCTTCCTGGTGATGTTCCTGTTCTTGCAGAACTGGCGCTACACGCTGATCCCGACCATCGTGGTGCCGGTGGCGCTGCTGGGCACCTTCGCCGTGCTGCTGGCGCTGGGTTTCTCGATCAACGTGCTGACCATGTTCGGCATGGTGCTGGTGATCGGCATCGTGGTGGACGACGCCATCGTCGTGGTCGAGAACGTCGAACGCATCATGAGCGAAGAGGGCCTGAGCCCGCTGGCCGCCACGCGCAAGGCGATGTCGCAGATCTCGGGCGCCATCGTCGGCATCACCGTGGTGCTGATGTCGGTGTTCGTGCCGCTGGCCTTCTTCGCCGGCTCGGTGGGCAACATCTACCGCCAGTTCTCGGCGGTGATGGTGTCGTCGATCGCGTTCTCGGCCTTCCTCGCGCTGTCGCTCACGCCGGCCTTGTGCGCGACGCTGTTGAAGCCGGTGGAAGCCGGCCATGCGCACGCCAAGACCGGCTTCTTCGGCTGGTTCAACCGCGGCTTCGCGCGCACGGCCAAGACCTACGAGGGCTGGGTGGCGCGCATCCTCAAGCGCGCCGGCCGCTTCATGTTTATCTACGTCGCCATCGTCGGCGTGGTGGCGCTGCTGTTCATGCGCATGCCGGCCTCGTTTCTGCCGGCCGAAGACCAGGGCTACATGATCGTCAACGTGCAGCTGCCGCCGGGCGCCACGCGCAACCGCACGCTCGACGTGATGAAGCAGGTAGAAGGCTTCGTGCTCAAGCAGCCCGAGGTGCAGAGCATGGTCAGCGTGCTGGGCTTCAGCTTCTCGGGCACCGGCCAGAACGCGGCGCTCGCGTTCGTGACGCTCAAGCCCTGGGACGAACGCAGCGGTGCTGAGCACAGCGCGCAGGCGGTCGCCGGCCGCACCTTCGGCGCGATGATGGGCGTGCGCGATGCGTTCATCTTTCCGCTGAGCCCGCCGCCCATCCCCGAGCTCGGCACGGCCTCGGGCTTCAGCTTCCGCCTGCAAGACCGCGGCGGCAACGGCTTCGAGGCCCTGCTCGCGGCCCGCAACCAGATGCTGGGCCTGGCCGCGCAGAGCAAGGTCATCACCGGCATGCGCCCCGACGGCCTGGAGCCCGCGCCGCAGTTGCAGCTCGACATCGACCGCGACAAGGCCAGCGCGCTGGGCGTGCCGTTCGATGCCATCAACGCGGCCATTTCAACCGCGCTGGGTTCGGCCTACGTCAACGATTTCCCGAACGCCGGGCGCCTGCAACGCGTGGTGGTGCAGGCCGACGCCCCTGCGCGCATGCAGGCCGACGACCTGCTGCGCGTGAACGTGCCCAACAGCAAGGGGCAGGTCGTGCCGCTCTCGGCCTTTGCCACGACGCAATGGGTCACGGGCCCGATGCAGACCGTGCGCTACAACGGCTACCCGACCATGCGCCTCTCGGGCGACGCGGCCCCGGGCTTCAGCACCGGCGACGCGATGGCCGAGATGGAGCGGCTGGCCGCGCAACTGCCCCCGGGCTTCGGCTTCGAGTGGACCGGCCTGTCGCGTGAAGAAAAGATCTCGGGCGCGCAGGCGTTCATCCTGCTGGGCTTCTCGCTGCTGGCCGTCTTCTTGTGCCTCGCCGCCTTGTACGAGAGCTGGTCGATCCCGCTGGCGGTGATCCTCGTGGTGCCGCTCGGGGTGCTGGGCGCGCTGCTGGGGGCGAACTTCCGCGGGCTCGCCAACGACGTGTACTTCAAGGTCGGGCTCATCACCATCATCGGCCTGTCGGCCAAGAACGCGGTGCTGATCATCGAGTTCGCCAAAGACCTGCACGCGCAGGGCAAGGGCCTGGTCGAGTCGGTGCTGACCGCGGCGCACCTGCGTTTCCGGCCGATCATCATGACCTCGCTCGCGTTCATCCTCGGCGTGCTGCCGCTGGTGATCGCCTCGGGCGCGGGCTCGGCCGGCCAGCGCGCCATCGGCACCGGCGTGATGGGCGGGATGATCACCGCCACCGTGCTCGCGGTGATCTTCGTGCCGGTGTTCTTCGTCGTCGTGCGCAGCGTCTTCAAGGGCAGCGAGCGGCAACGAAAGATGTACGCCCACGAGACGGACGACGGCACGCCGCCAGCGCCGCCCGCTGCAGGAAACACCCATGGTTGATCGCATGAAGACCTCGCCTCGCCTGTCGCTTTCCGTTCTGGCCGGCGCCGTGCTGCTGGCCGGCTGCACCTCGCTGCAACCCCGCTACGAACGCCCGGCCGCGCCGGTGGCCGGGCAGTTCGCCGGTGACGCCGGCGGCGGCTCGGCCACCCCGGCGCCGCAGCTCGACTGGCAGCGCTTCTTCGTCGATGCACGCCTCAAGCGCCTGATCGAGATCGCCTTGCAGAACAACCGCGACCTGCGCATCGCGGTGCTCAACATCGAGCAGGCCCGCGCGGCCTACGGCGTGCGCCGCGCCGATGCGTGGCCCAGCGTGGGCGCGGCCGTCACGGGCCAGCGTCAGCCTTCCACCACGGGCAGCGGCGCCATCACGAGCGTTTACACCGCCGGCCTCGCGGTCACGGCCTACGAGCTCGACTTCTTCGGCCGCGTACGCAGCCTGAGCGACGCGGCGCTGGCGCAGTACCTTGCCACCGAAGAAGCCCGCAAGACGGCGCAGATCAGCCTGATCGCAGCGGTCGCCAACACCTACCTCAACCTGCTGGCCGACGACGAGCTGCTCCGGGTGACGCAGCAGACGCTCGCGTCGCGCGAAGAGTCGTTCAAGCTCAACAAGCTCAAGTTCGACCAGGGCGCGTCGTCGGAGCTCGACTTCCGCCAGAGCGAATCGCTGCTCGAATCGGCGCGTATCGCCGCGGCGCAACTCACGCGCCAGCGTGCGCTCGACGAGAACGCGCTGGTGCTGCTGCTCGGTCAACCCTTACCGCCCCATTCAGCGGCCGACCTGCCGGCGGGCCTGCCCTTCACGCAGCAGCAGCTGGTCGCCGACCTGCCGGCGGGTGTGCCGTCCGAAGTGCTGGTGAACCGGCCCGACGTGCGCCAGGCCGAACAACAGCTGATCGCCGCCAACGCCAACATCGGCGCGGCACGCGCGGCCTTCTTCCCGCGCATCACGCTGACCGCCAGCGCCGGCCGCGCAAGCACCGAGTTGTCGGACCTCTTCAGCGGCGGCCGCAGCGCCTGGAGCTTCATGCCGCAGCTGGTGCTGCCGATCTTCGACGGCGGCCGCAACCAGGCCAACCTCGACGTCGCCAAGGTGCAGCGCGAGATCGCCGTGGCGCAGTACGAGCGCGCCATCCAGTCGGCCTTCCGTGAGGTGTCGGACGCGCTCGCCGGCCGCGCCACGCTGGGCGAACAGGCGCGCGCACAGACGGCCGTGACGAACGCCGAGCAGACCCGCTTCCAGCTCGCCGAGCTGCGCTACCGCAACGGCGTGTCGAGCTACCTCGACGTGCTCGACGCCCAGCGCGCGCTGTTCAGCTCGCAGCAGGCCGCGGTGCAGACGCAGGTGGCGCAGGTGCAGAACCTCGTCAACCTGTACAAGGCGCTGGGCGGCGGGTGGAGCGAGGGCTCGGCCCCCCCCGCGAATCCGGCCCCGTCCGCACGCTGAAGCCCTGCGAGCGCAGGGGACAATCGCGCCTTCGGCCACACGGCCGAAGCCGATGGCCCCGCTTCGAAGGTTTTCAGATGTCCGACGCCGCTTCCTCGCCCGCCCCCGAGCAGTTGTTCCAGCAGTGGCGCGATGGCCTGCGCCAAGTCGCCGGCCTCGTGCCGCGCGAAGTCGAACTCGACGACGGCCTGCGCTACGCCTACCTCGAAGGCGGCCGTGGCGAGCCGCTGGTGCTGCTGCACGGCTTCGGCGCCAACAAGGACAACTTCCTCACCGTCGCCGCGCGGCTCACGCCGCACTACCGCCTGATCGTGCCCGACCACATCGGCTTCGGCGACTCGACGCGCACCCCCGACCTCGACTACCGCCCCATCGCGCAGGCCGAACGGCTGCACCGCCTGATGGCGCGGCTCGGCGTGTCGCAGGTGCATGTGGGCGGCAGCTCGATGGGCGGCCACGTGGCCATGGCCTGGGCGGCGCGCTTTCCCGACCAAGTGCAAAGCCTGTGGCTCTTGTGTCCCGGCGGCGCGTGGTCGGCCCCGCCCGGCGCGGCGATGAAGGCCCTTTCGAGCGGCGGCGCCAACCCACTGCTGCCCGACTCGATCGCGGCTTTCGTGCGCCTCGGCCAAGTGGTCATGCATAAGCCGCAGCCCCTGCCCGAAGCACTGGCCCGCGTGATGGCCCAGGACCGCCTGGCCCGGCTGCCCATCGAGCAGCTGGTGTTCCAGCACTGCCGCACCGACCCGATCGAGCCGCACATCGCCGGGCTGGCCACGCCCACGCTGATCGTCTGGGGCGTGCACGACCAGATCATCAACCCCGCCAGCGCCGACGTGCTGAGCGGCCTGATGCCCAACGCCCGAGTGCTGCTGATGGACGAGGTCGGCCACCTGCCCGCCGTCGAATCGCCGAAGCAGGTGGCGGCCGACTACCTGGCGTTTCGCCAGGCATTGGCCGCGCACTGAGCGGCGCTCAGCCCAGCGCCGACACCCGCACCGGCACGCCGTTGAGCACGGCGTTGCCCGAGACCGGGTCGCGCAGGTTCTCGTCCAGCACGGCGTTGAGGTTCGCGCCCGGCCGCTCGGCCGCCACCCGCAGTTGCGCGCCGTCGGCGTCGTGGCCCCAGCCGTGGGGCAGGCTGATCACGCCCGGCATCAGCTCGTCGCTCAACTCGACCGGCGCGGTGACGAAGCGGCCACTGGCGCCCTCGATGCGCGCCTGACCCCCGGCGACCAGCCCGAGGCGTTGCGCGTCGCTCGGGTGCACGCGCGCGGTGCAGCGAACCGGCCCCTTGGCCAGCAGCGGCAGGTTGTGCATCCACGAGTTGTTGGACCGCACCTCGCGGCGGCCGATCACCACCATCTCGGGCGCCGGCTCGTCGAGCGCGGCCCGCACGCGCGGCAGGTCGGAGAGCATCAGCTCGGGGGCGAGTTCGATGCGGCCCGAGGGGGTGCGCAGGGCTTCGGGCAGGCGGGGTTGCAGCGGCCCGAGGTCGATGCCATCGGGCGCAGCCTTCAGCCGGGCCAGCGACAGCGCCTCGGAGTGCGTGGGCCGTGTGTCGTCGAAGCCCGCGCCGTAGGGACCGCTGCGCAGCCCCAGTTCGAGGCGGCGCTCGGGGCCTTGCAGGCCGGCCAGCCGGGCCAGCACCGCCGGGGCGTGCTCGCCGTGCTGGCGCTGCACCTCAGCGGTGAAGAGCTCGTCGTCGAAGGCCAGCGGGTCGGTGTCGAGGCCCCGGCCTTGCAGCAGCGCCGTCACCTTCAGCATCGCCTGCCACTCGGGCATGCGGCCCTCGGGCACCGGCAGCACGGCGGGGCTGTAACGCGCCATGTTGCGGTAGGCGAGCTGCGAGAAGGTCATGTCGTAGTGCGACTCTTCGAGCGGCGACAGGCTGGGCAGGATCACGTCCGCATGCCGCGTGGTCTCGTTGACGTAGATGTCGAAGCTGAGCATGAAGTCGAGCGAGTCGAGCGCCTTCGACAGACGCGCGCCGTTGGGCGCCGACAGCACCGGGTTGCTGGCCGAGGTGATCAGCGCGCGCACCTGGCCTTCACCGGGGGTTTCGATCTCTTCGGCCAGGCAGCCCATCGGGTACTCGCTCATCACCTCGGGCGCGCCGCTCACGCGCGAGCGGTGGCGGCCGGTGGTGAGGCCCTTGCCGATGCCGGGCTTGCCCTGCGTGTTGCTGGCGAAGGCCGGGGCCTGGGTGAACATCACGCCGCCGGGCGCATCGAGGTGGCCGCACAGGGTGTTGATGACGTCGATCAGCCAGCTCGCGAGGCTGCCGAAGGGCTGCACGCAGGTGCCCATGCGGCCATAGAGCGCGGCGCGTGGCGCCCGGGCCAGGCCGCGTGCGAGTTCGCGCACGGTCTCGGCCGTCATGCCGCAGCGCGCGGCCACGCGCTCGGGGGCGAACTCTTGCACCGCCGCCTGCACGGCCTCGACGCCGTTGACCAGCGGCGCCAGCCGGCCCAGGCGCACGAGGTCTTCGTCGAACAGCGTGTGCACCATGCCCAGCAGCAAAAACACATCGCTGCCAGGGCGGATGAAGTGGTGCGCGTCGGCCACCGCCGCGGTCTCGCTGCGGCGTGGGTCGATCACGATCAGCCGGCCGCCGCGCGCGCGCAGCGCCTTCGCCTTGCCGCGGAAGTCGGGCACGGTCCACAGGCTGCCGTTGCTGGCCATCGGGTTCGCACCCAGCACCACGAGGTGCTCGGTGCGTTCGATGTCGGGCACGGCCACGGTCATCCAGTGGCCGAACATCAGCGCGCTGGCGAGCTGCTTGGGGATCTGGTCGAGCGTCGAAGCCGAGAAGATGTTGCGCGTGCCCACCGCCTTGGCCAGCAGCGGGTAGTACATGCGCAGGCCCATCTTGTGCGACGAGGGGTTGCCCGAGGCCATCGCGATCGCCTGCGGACCGTGCTGCGCGCGGATCGGCAGCAGCCGGCGTTCGATCTCGGCGAAGGCTTCGTCCCACGTCGCCTCGACAAGCTGGCCGTTGCGCTTGATGCGCGGCGTGCGCAGGCGGTCGGGGTCGTCGTGCAGGTCTTTCAGCGCCACGCCCTTGGGGCAGAGGTAGCCGCCGCTGAAGACGTCGCTGTCGCGGCCGCGGATCGAGACGATGCGGCCTTGCTGCACATCGACATCGAGCCCGCAACAGGCTTCGCACAGGGGGCAGATGCGGGGGACGACGGTCATGGCGTGGCGCACGGTGCGGCCGTGCGAGAGTTTTGGGCAAGGCCCGCATTCTTCCGCGAAAGCCGCGCCGGGGCTGTCGCGCACACATCCAGGCGCCGCGCGATCGCGCGGCGCCCCCGCCTCACGACTTCAGTAGGGGCAGTTCTGCTGGTACAGGTCGAACACCGCCGGGGTGGCGTAGGCCGTGTGCTCGGCGCCGCACAGGAAGGGCGAGTAGCGCGTGTCGCCATCGACGAAGCGCTTGGCCCATGCCACTGCATAGCGACCGATGGGCGTGTTGGTGCTGTTGGGCGTCAGGTGGGTGGCGTTGTTGAGCTCGCCGTAGGCCTTGGGCGTCGTGGCCGGGATGCTGTTGTACGCCGGGCGCGATTGCGAGGTCACGGGCGTGATGGTGTCGCCGTCGGCGCCCACGATCATCGTCGGCACGGTCATGCGCGCGTAGTTGTTGCTGAAGCTGCCCGGCGTCATTGCGAACACGGCTTTCAGCGCGGGGTTGTCGCGGCCGGCGACCAGCGCACCGCCCCCGCCGGCCGAGTGGCCCATCACCGCCATGCGGCTGCTGTCGGCGCGGCTGCGCACCGCCTCGCCGGCGACGTTGACGACGTGGTTCAGCGCCGCCATCAGTTGCGGCCCGCGGCTCGGCGGCGAGTCGTAGGTCGAGTTGGTGTTGATGGCAATCACCACGAACCCGTGCGACGCCAGGCGGCGGGCAAGCCACGCGATGCTGCTGCCGCGGGCGCCGTAGCCCGGGCTCATCGCGATCACGCCATAGCGCGCCGCGGCCTGCGGGTAGTAGATGGTGCCGCCGCCGAAGCCGGTCTGGCCCGACACGGCGGCGCTCGAAATGGCCAGCGGCCCGGCGCTCGCATTGAGCGAGGCGGAGGTGGGCGGGGTGGTCTGCGCGATGGCGCCCAGGCTGCCGAGGGCGAACCAGGCCGCGCCGACAAGGCGCACGAAGGCGCGAGCGCCAAAGGGGGGTGTCTGCAAGGGGGGTCTCCTGAAGGGCTGGATGCCGATGGGGACGCCCACCGGCCAGCCGCTTTTATAGGCACCCGTGCGAAACGAAATGTAGAAGCAGCCCTGCGCGTCACTCGGGCAAAGCTCGGCGTCGCCCGGCCGCGGCGGGGGCATGGCCCACCCGGCAGGTGAACGCGCCAGCTGATGCGCCTGTGACGGCGACTGACGAAGCGCCGATAAAGAAACGGGGCGCATGACGCGCCCCGTGGTCTTCAGATGCCGCGTCTGCAGCGCATCACTTGTCCACGAACGCGCGCTCGATGACGAAGTGGCCCGGGGTGCTCATGTTGCCCTCGGTCATGCCCATCTTGTCGAAGATGGCGCGCGTGTCTTTCAGCATCTCGGGGCTGCCGCAGAGCATGAAGCGGTCGTCTTCGATGTTGATGGGCGGCAGGCCCAGGTCACCGGTGATCTTGTTCGATTCGAGCAGCGGCGGGATGCGGCCCTGGTTGCGGAAGGGCTCGCGCGTGACCGTCGGGTAGTACAGCAGCTTCTCGCGCACTTGCTCGCCGAAGAACTCGTTGTTGGGCAACTCGTCTTCGATGACCTTGTCGTAGGCCAGCTCGTTCACCTGGCGGCAGCCGTGCACGAGGATGATCTTCTCGTAGGCCTCGTAGACCTCGGGGTCGCGGATCATCGCCATGAAGGGCGCGAGGCCCGTGCCGGTCGACAGCAGCCAGAGGTTCTTGCCCGGCAGCAGGTTTTGCACGAGCAGCGTGCCCGAGGCCTTGCGGCCGATCAGCACCGGGTCGCCGACCTGGATGTGCTGCAGGCGCGAGGTGAGCGGGCCGTTGGGCACCTTGATGCTCAGGAATTCGAGGTTCTCTTCCCAGTGCGGGCTGACCACGCTGTAGGCGCGCAGCAGCGGCTTGCCATCGACGTTCAGGCCGATCATCACGAACTGGCCGCTCTGGAAGCGAAAGCCCGGGTCGCGGGTGCAGGTGAACGAGAACTGCCGGTCGGTCCAGTGGTGGACGCTCAGGACTTTCGCTTCGAAAAAGTTGCTCATGACGGTTCCTGGTGCGGACCTCTCGTGTTGGGTGCCGCCGGCATTGCCGACGACAGCTCGTGCAAGTAGGCCCAAGGGTAGATGCCGCGGTCGTGCCCATCGCTGAAACACAGCTGCAAGCCGAACTCGCCCACCGGGCGCAGCTCGGACAGCGCAATGCCGTCTTCGGGGATGGGCGGGCTTCCGGCTCGCCGCTGGCTTTCGCAACCTGCGCAGCGGCACGCCGCGCGCAGGTCTTTCGAGTCCAACCGGGCCAGCAGGCCGTCGCTCCACAACAGGGCCAATTGCCCCGAGGCTTGGTGAAGCGCAATGTCGAGCGGCCAGACGGACATCGAAACCCCGGATTTTCGCTCTGTTTTGGGGCGGACCCGATCCGGGTCAGATCACGGCACCCACACCCTGGGGGCCGACCTCGGTACAAAGCCCCGAAAGCCCACCTTCGGCCAGCTCGCCCCCCATGGCGGCGAGACTTTCCTCACGGATCAGCGCCTTGATGCGCTGCACGATCGCGACGAACTCGGGCGAGGCCGTCATCGCCGCCGTGCGCGGGCGCGGCAGCGGCACCTCGATTTCGGCCTTGATGCGCCCGGGGCGGGCCGTCATCACGCAGATGCGGTCGGACAGGAACACCGCCTCGTCGATGTCGTGCGTGATGAACAGCACCGACAGCCGCAACCGCTGCCACATGTTGGTCAGGATCTCTTGCATCACCACCCGCGTCTGCGCGTCGAGCGCGCCGAAGGGTTCGTCCATCAACAGCACCTGCGGGCTGGTGGCCAGCGCGCGCACGATGCCCACGCGCTGCTTCATGCCGCCCGAGAGCTGGTCGGGGTGGTGGTTCTCGAAGGCCAGCAGGCCGGCCAGGCTCAAGAGCGTGCGCGCCTGCTGGGTGCGTTCGCTCGCGCCGACGCCTTTCATCTTGAGCCCGAACTCGACGTTCTTGCGCACCGTCATCCACGGGAACAGCGAGTACTGCTGGAAGACCACGCCACGCTCGCTGCCGGGCCCGTGGATGGGTGCGCCATCGAGCGTCACCTCGCCGCTCGACGCCGGCAGAAAGCCCGCGACCACATTGAGCAGGGTCGATTTGCCGCAGCCCGAGGGCCCGATCAGCGAGACGAACTCACCCGGGTTCACGTGCAGCGAGACGTCGTCCACCGCGTTCATCAGGCTACCCTTCACCGCGAACTGGATGCCGAGGTTGCGCACCTCGATGTGCCCGCGCTGCGCCTGCGCGATCACCGGTTGATTCACGACAACGCTCATGCGCGACCTCCATTCGACGCGTAGGCCAGCCACGGCATCGAGAACTTCGCCATCAGCCGGATCGCCCCGCTGCACAAGAGGCCGAGCACGCCGATGGTGATCATGCCCAGCGCGATTTCGGCGTAGCTGATGAGCGAGTAGGCCTCCCAGGTGAAGTAGCCGATGCCGAACTGCCCCGAGATCATCTCGGCGGCAATGAGGGACACCCACGCCACGCCCATGCCCACCGCCAGCCCCGTGAAGATGTGCGGCAGCGCGCCCGGCAACACCACGCGCAGCAAGAGGCTGCCCTCTTTCGCGCCCAGCGAGCGGGCCGCGCGCAGCAGCACCGGGTCGAGCGCCTCGACGCCGTGGATGGTGTTGAGCAGGATCGGGAAGAACGCCCCGAGGAAGGTGATGAAGACGATGCTCACCTCGTTGCTGGGCCACAGCATGATCGACATCGGCACCCACGCGATGGCCGGGATCGGGCGGAACACTTCGAGCGCCGGAAAGCTCAGCTGCCGCACCCGCTGGTAGCGGCCGATGCACAGGCCCATCAGCACGCCCAGCACGGTGGCCACCAGAAAGCCCAGCAAGATGCGCCGCACGCTGATGCCGATGTTGGTGACGAACTTGTCGGACTGGTTGACTTCGAGCACCTTGTCGAACACCGCCGCTGGCGTCGGGATGTTGTTGAAGCGCACGTAGGCGTCGAGCTTGTAGTGCGTGGCGAGTTGCCAGAACAGCAGCACCGCCAGGATCGACGCCGCGCCCAGCGCGTAGGCCACGGCACGGCCCTGCCACGCGGGCGGCACGCGGCGCGGTCGCGAGGCGGGCGTGGCCGCGCGCGTGGGGAGCGGGGTCACCGTGGCGGTCGAAGCCGGCCGGCCGGGCGCAGCCGCCACGCCCGGGGCGAAGTCGTCATGGAGCTTGGCGGCCTGCATGGCTCACTTCCCGACCGAGGCGACGCTCGTGCTGCTGCTGCCCAGCGCTTCGGCGTAGGTGGCGAGCCTGCCGCCGACCTTGGCGGCGTGCGCCTCGGCGTCTTTCTTCAGCAAGAAAGGCACGGCCTGCGGCTTCTTCGGGTCTTTGGTGTCGATGGCGTAGAAGGCCTTGTCAGCGAACACCTTGATGCCCAGCGCCTTGTCGAAGAGGTAAGCCGCCGCGACCTTTTTTCCTTCGCCTTCGGCCTTGCGGATGCCGGCCAGCAAACACGCGGGCGAACTGAAGCTGAGGATGTCACCGCCTTCGACCCAGATCTCGCCGGCCTCTTTCGGCCGCGTCACGTCGGTCTTGCAGACGAGGTCTTTGCCCGCGATGTCGTAGTTGGCGAGGGTCTGCTTCTGCGCCTCGTAGTCGAGGCCGCGTTCCTTGAAGGCCTGGCGCACATAGCTTTCGTTGACCCAGGCGTTGACGTCGAACTCTTTGACGCGGCCCAGCTTGCTCAGCACGCCGTGTGCCGTCTTGATGGTGTCGATCCAGCGCGGCTTGATCGTCGGGTCGAGCGTGTGGATGCCGCCCGGGCCGAGAAAGATGTACGCGACCTCTTTCTCGATCTTGGTCCAGGCCTCGACCTTCTCCATCGCGAGCTGGGGGTTCTTGCGCACCCAGTCGTTGGCCTCCATCAACGCCTTGATGTAGGCGACGACGGCCTCGGGGTACTTCTCGGCGAAGTCCTTGCGCACGACGACGCCGTGGAAGGTGGGGATCTTGGTCTGCGCGCCGTCGAAGATCTTGCGCGCGAAGCCGCGGTAGGGCAGCAGCTCGGCGAAGGGCACGAAGTCGCCGTGGCCGTCGATCTTTTTCTCTTGCAGGTTGGTGGTGCCGACCTCGGGGCTCTGGCTGACGAGGTTCCAGAAATCGTTGGGCCAGCCGCGCTCTTGCATGGCCTGCAGCATCATGCCGTGCGCGGCCGAGCCGAAGGGCACCGAGACGGTCTTGCCCTTGAGGTCGGCCAGCTCGTAGTACGGCGAGTCCTTGTGCACCACGACGCCGTTGCCCGAGCCGAAGGCGTTGTAGGCAATGATGGCCACGAGCTGCGTCTCGTTGCCCTTGTTCTGCTGGCCCGTCGCGCCGTTCACCAGCAGCGGGTAGTCGCCCATCATGCCGATCTGCAGCTTGTTGGCGATCATGCCGTTGGTGACCGGCGGGCCCGAGGTGAAGTTCTGCCAGTCGAGCTTCCACTCGATGTTGGCGTACTTGCCGGTCTTGGGCAGGTGCTTCTCCAAGAGCTTCATCTCTTTGAGCACGATGCCGCCGGTGACGGTGTTGGTGGTGGTGTTCTGCGTGCCGATGCCGAGGGTCACCACGTCTTTGGCCTGGGCGCCGCGCGAGGTGACGACGAGGGCGGTGGCGAGCGCGAGGCCGAGCGACAGGCCCAGCCAGCGCGGGGCGCGGCGCGGCGACAGCGGAAGGGGGCGAGAGACAGGCGGGTGCATCGTTTCACTCCTCGGGTTCACAGTCACAAACCACGAAGCCACTGGCGCAAGATCGGTGCCACGGGCTTCAGCTTCGTCTCCGGGGTGCTCAGGCGTCTTCGCTGAGCAGCGCTCTCTTGTCTTTGCGCTGCGCCCAGGCATCGGCATCGGGCAGCGGCTCTTTCTGGTGCGTGATGACCGGCCACAACGGGGCCAGCCGGGCGTTGAGTTCGAGGTACTCGCGCTGGTCGGGGCGCAGCTCGGTTTCTTCGACGATGGCCTCGGCCGGGCACTCGGGAATGCACACGCCGCAGTCGATGCACTCGTCGGGGTCGATGACGAGGAAGTTCGGGCCTTCGTGAAAGCAATCGACCGGGCAGACCGACACGCAGTCGGTGTACTTGCAGCGGATGCACGCTTCGGTGACGACGTGGGTCATGCCTTCACCCCCGCCATCTGGATGCTCGCCAGCGCCAGCTTGGCGAGCTTGCGCACGTCGGGGTCCACGTCGTGCAGCGCGCCTTCGAGCGGCACGATGCCGCGCGCATCGCCCACTTCGCCGAGCGCGATGACCGCCTCTTTGCGCAGGTTGCTGACCTCGTGCGTGAGGGCCGCCGCGAGCGCATCCACCGCCGGCTTGGCCTTCAGCTTGCCCAGGCTGCGTGCGGCCTTCACGCGCACCTGCCAATAGGCGTCACCCATCGCGTCGATGAGGTCGGGCACGCCCAGCGCCGAGCCGAGCTTGGCGAAGGTGGTCGCGGCCTCTTCGCGCACCTGCCACACCGGGTCGGCGATGGCGCGGCTCAGCGCCGGGTGCACGCTGACCTCGGCCGAGCTGCCGGCAAAACCCAGCGCGCCGACGGCCACGCGGCGCACGTCGGCATCGCTGTCGTGCGCCGCGGCCTGCGTCAGCGCACCGATGGCCTGCGGCTTCTTCAGGTAGCCGAGCACGCTGGCGGCCTCGCGGCGCAGTGCGGCGTCGGCGTGGGTGATGGCGTCGAGCGCGGGCTCGAACGCGGCCTCGACCCGCAGCGCCTTCACCGCGCGCAGGGCGGCGGTGCGCACGCCGGGGTCGGCGTCGCGCAGGTAGGGCAGCAGGTGGGCGGCCGAGGCGGGCTCTTTCAGCTCGCCGAGGGTGGCAGCAACCGCGTCGCGCACGGCCGGGTCGGCGTCTTTCAGCAAGGGCACCAGCGCGGCCAACACCTCGGGCTCTTCGAAACCTTCGAGGGCCTTGGCGGCTTCGGCGCGCACTTCGGCGTCGGCATCGGACAAGGCCTCGACCAGCAGCGGCGCGATGTCGTCTTCTTCGTCGGTGTAGGGCAGGTCGATCACCGCAAGCCGGCGCACGCCGGGGTCGGGGTTCTTCAGGCGCACATGAATCGTGTCCATGCCGGCCTCATCGCACCAGGTAGGGAATGTCCACCCGCACCGCGCCGGTCGGGCAGTCTTTCTCGCAGGGCATGCAGTACCAGCACTCGTCGAACTTCATGAAGGCCTTCTTCTTGGTCATGTCGATGGCGAGCACGTCGAGCGGGCACACGTCCACGCAGACGGTGCAGCCCTTTTCGGCGATGCACTTGTCGTCGTCGATGACGACCGGGGCCTGGGTTCGGGTGATGGTGATGGTCATGGCTCGGCTCCTTCTTCGTCTGGACTGGGTTCACTCACGCGGCGGCCGGGCTGGCCACGCGCAGCCGCTGGTAGGCCGTCTTCTCTTGCTCGTTCAGCTCGACGACATAGGGCTCAACCTCGCGCTTGCGGAACACGGCGTGGCCGTTCTCGTCGCTGGTCACGTTGGTGTGACAGAACCAGTTCTCGTCGTCCTTGGCCGGGCAGTCCACGCGCAGGTGGTACAGCCCCCAGCGGCTCTCGGTGCGGAACAGCGAGGCGCGCGCGGCCAACTCGGCGCAGTCGCGGATCGTGTGCGCTTCCATCGCACGCATCAGCTCGTGCGGGTCGGCCGCGCTCATGTGGTTCAGGTCTTCGCGGATCTCGTCGAAGCGCTGCAGGCCGATCTCCATCTTGCGCGTGACCTTGGGCGGCTGCAGGTAGTCGTTGACGATGCGCCGCGTCTTGTATTCGACCTGGAAGGGCGTGAGCCCTTCGGTCTTGCCCAGCGGGGCGTACACGCGCGCTTTCTCGGCCTCGACCTTGTCTTGCGAGAAGCCCGGCTGTGAAATGCCGCTCACATAGTCGGCCGCGTTCTCGCCGCAGAACTTGCCGTAGACGAAGGCGCCCAGCATGTAGTTGTGCGGGATGCTGGCGCAGTCGCCCGCCGCGTACAGGCCCGGGATCGAGCACTCGCCGCGCTCGTTGGTCCAGATGCCCGAGGCGCTGTGGCCGCTGCAGAAGCCGATCTCCGAGATGTGCATCTCGACCATGCTCTTGCGGTAGTCGGTCTTGCGGCCTTCGTGGAAGCGACCGCGGCTCGGGCGCTCGTTGGTGTGCAGGATGTGCTCGATCTCGCCGATGGTCTCTTCGGCCAGGTGGTCGAGCTTCAAGAACACCGGGCCCTTGCCGCCTTCGAGTTCGTTGAAGAACTCCATCATCATCTGGCCGCTCCAGTAGTCGCACTCGATGAAGCGCTGGCCGGCGTTGTTCGACGTGTAGCCGCCGAACGGGCCGGTGACGTAGGCACAGGCGGGGCCGTTGTAGTCCTTGATCAACGGGTTGATCTGGAAGCACTCGAGGTTGGTCAGCTCGGCCCCCGCGTGGTAGGCCATCACGTGGCCTTCGCCGCAATTGGTGGGGTTCTCGTAGGTGCCGAACAGGTAGCCGCTGGCCGGCAGGCCCAGGCGCCCGGCCGCGCCGGTGCAGATCACCACGGCCTTGGCCTTGATGACGTGGAACTCGGCGGTGCGGCAGTCGAAGCCCATCACGCCGGCGACCTCGCCGCCCGGGCCGGTGAGCAGCCGCGTGGCGATCACGCGGTTGGTGATCTCGACCCGCGCGCGCTTCAACTGGCGGTAGAGCACCTTCTTCATGTGGTGCCCCTCGGGCATCGGCAGCACGTAGCTGCCGAGGTGGTGCACCTTGCGCACCGAGTAGTCGCCGGTTTCGTCTTTCTCGAACTTGACGCCCCAGCGGTCGAGTTCTTCGATCATCGCGAAGCTGTTGGCGGCGTAGGCCATCACGCCGGCCTGATCGACGATGCCGTCGTTGGCGACGGTGATCTCTTTGACGTACTGCTCGGGCGTCGCGTGGCCGGGGATGACGGCGTTGTTCAAGCCGTCCATGCCCATGCTGATCGCACCGCTGCGCTTGACGTTGGCCTTGTCGAGCAGCAGCACGCGCAGCTTGGGGTTCTTCTCTTTGGCCTTCACCGCGGCCATGGGCCCGCCGGTGCCGCCGCCGACGATGACGATGTCGTACTCGTGTTCGATCGTGTTCATGGCTTGCCGTCCTGGTTCATCGCTGAGGGGAGGGGGAAGTGCCGGCGCGCGGCGGCCGCGGAGCCGGCTTTGCCGGGCCGCTGGCGGCGCCCCCTGGAGGGGGAAGCGACGAAGTCGCCTCGGGGTTGGTCCGTTCAACGCGCACCTTGTATTGGAAGGAATCGCCTCGGTAGTACAAGTGCTCGTAGTCGATCGGCGTGCCATCGGCCGTGTGCGTGGTGCGCTCGATAAAGAGCACCGGTGAGCCCTCTTCGACCTTCAGCTGCGTGGCCAGCGAGGCGTCGGCCAGCGTCGAGCCGATCTGCAGGTCGGCGTGGCCGAGCGCGAGGCCGCAGTCGTTTTCGAGAATGACGAACACGTCGCGCGCGGCGAGGTCTTCCTTGGCGAGGCGCTGGCCAATGGCGAGCGGCACGTAGGTCACGTCGAGCGAGATCGGCTCGCGGTTCAGAAAGCGCACGCGGCGCAGTTCGGTCACCTTGGCACGTTTGGGCAGCTGCAGGCGCTCTTGCACCTGCGTCGTCGGCGTGACGCTCTTGAGCGACAGCACGCGCGAGAAGGTCTCGTAGCCCATCGGCCGCATCGCTTCGCCGAAGCCCTGCAGCCGGCCGAGTTCTTGAAAGGCCTTGGGCTTGGACACGTAGGTGCCCTTGCCGTGGATGCGGAAGATCAGCCCCTCGTTGGCGAGGTCGTTCAGCGCCTGGCGCACCGTGATGCGGCTGACGTCGAAGGCCGCGATCATCTCGGCCTCGGACGGCATCTGCTGGTGCGGCTGGTAGCTGCCGTCGAGGATGCGGCCGCGCAGGATGTCTTTGATCTGCGCGTACAGCGGCACCGGCGATTGCGTTTGCAACGGCGTTGCTGCATTTGCACCAGACCCCTGCCCGGAAACGAGGCGCGGTGTTGAAAAAGCACCAGACTTGTTCACGTTGGCCGCCAACTTGTTATGACAAGTCATGCCTACGCAAGCGGTGTGCCAAGGGGGTGTCGGAGGTCGGGCGGGTTCTTTTTCAACGCCAAGGCGCCAAGACGCAAAGGTCGCAAGGAAAAGCGCCTTGGTGGTGCCCGCGCTCGGCAGGGCGTGCGACGCTTTCGTTGGGTTCCTGGCGTTCTTGGCGCCTTGGCGTTGAACCTCTCGCCCCCAGCTCGCCTCACCAAACACCGGCCCTCACGCTTAAGATGACACCCGTCATTTCAAGGAGAACCCGATGCGCTACGACGCCGAACACAAGCAACGCACGCGGGCGCGGGTGCTGAAGGAAGCCGCCGCCTCGATCCGCGAGCAGGGGCCCGACCGGGTGGCGGTGGCGGCGTTGATGGCGAAGGCCGGGCTGACGCACGGGGGCTTCTACGCCCACTTCGCGTCGAAAGACGAACTGCTGGTGGCCGCCATCGACCAGATGTTCGACGAGGCGCTGGCGCAGATCGAGGCGCTGATGGACGGCCGCGCGCCGGGCGAGGCGCTGGCGCGCTACGTGGGCTTCTACCTGTCGCCGCAGCACCGCGACGAGCGCGGCGCGGGCTGCCCGCTGCCGACGATCTCGGCCGACCTGCCGCGCCTGACGGCCGAGGCGCGTGCCGCCTTCGAGCGCGGCGCCGCGCGCGTCACCACCGCCATCGCGCAGCGGCTCGAAGGCCTGGGGCACGCCGAGCCGGGGCTGCTGGCCGTGTCGGTGCTGTCGGAGCTGGTCGGGGCGATGGTGCTTGCGCGCTCGATCGCCGACCCGGCGCGCTCGGCCGACATCCTGCGGGCCTCACGCCATGCGCTGCGGGCGCGGCTGGGGCTGCCGGCCGCGCCGCGCGAGTGAACCGCGGGCCCGCGGGGCCCGGGGTGACCCCAGCTCACACGGCTTCGAGGATCGTCGCGATGCCCTGCCCGCCGCCGATGCACTGCGTGGCCAGCGCGTAGCGCTTGCCTTCGCGCTTGAGCAGCGCGGCGGCCTTGCCGGTGATGCGCGCGCCGGTGGCGCCCAGCGGGTGGCCGATGGCCATGCCGCCGCCGTCGAGGTTGACCTTCTCCAACGGAATCTCCAGCTCGCAGATGCAGGCCAGGGCCTGGCTGCCGAAGGCCTCGTTGATCTCGACGAGGTCAATCTGGTCGATCGACAGCCCAGCGCGTTGCAGCGCCTTGCGCGTGGCCGGCACCGGGCCCATGCCCATCACGTCGGGGGCGCAGCCGGCCACCGCGGTCGAGACGATCTTCGCCAGCACCGGCAGGCCGTGCGCCTGCGCGTAGGCGGCCGAGCACACCAGCACCATCGCCGCACCGTCGGTCAGCGGCGACGCCGTGCCCGCGGTCACCACGCCGCCTTCGCCGAACGCCGGCTTCAGCGCGGCCAGCGCTTCGAGCGTGGTGCCAGGGCGGATGCAGCCGTCGGCGCTGACCACCGCGCCGCTGGGCGTGGTGACGGGGGCGATCTCGTCGGCGAGCCGGCCGGCGGCCTGCGCGGCCGCGGCCTTCTGGTGCGAGGCCAGCGCGAGCTTTTCTTGCTCGGCGCGCGGCACGTGCCAGCGCTGGGCCACGTTCTCGGCGGTCTGGCCCATGCTGATGTAGGCGTTGATCGCCGGGTCTTGCAGCAGCGGGTTCGGCGCCTTGGTGAAGCCGCCCTGCGGCACGCGCGTCATCGACTCGACCCCACCGCAGACGAACACCTCGCCGGCACCGATGGCGATCTGCCCGGCCGCGATGTGGATGGCCGTCATCGCCGAGCCGCAGAAGCGGTTGACGGTGGTGCCGGCCACTTCGAGCGGCAGGCCGCCCAGCAGCGCGACGCGGCGCGCCATGTTGTCGCCCTGCTCGGCCTCGGGGTAGGCGCAGCCGAGGATCAGGTCTTCGATGTCTTTTGCATCGACCTGCGTGCGTTCGACCAGGGCCTTCACCGCCACCGCCGCCAGGTCGTCGGGCCGCACGTCGATGAGCTGGCCTTTCTTGGCGAAGTGGAACGGGGTGCGAACGTAGCCGGCGATCACGGCTTGTTGAGCGGCGGGATGGGACATGGCGGGGCTCCGTCGGTTGATTGGATGATGATCATCATATCAACATGCCGGGCCGGTCGCACGCGATGGCCGCACGCGCGGGTCAGAACTGGATATCGACCCGCCCGAGGCCGTCGAACTGCACGCACACCGCCTCGCCCGGCCGTGCCACGCGCGCGCCGCACCAGCTGCCGGTGGTCACCACGCTGCCGGCGCGCAGCGTGCCGCCGTCGCGCGTGGCGTGGCGCAGCCACTCGGGCAGCACCCAGGCCGGGTCGCCGCAGCTGTGCGCGCCGGGGTGCTCGGTGACGGTGGCGCCAATGCCCACGCGGCAGGGCTGGGCCAGCCAGTCGCGCGGCGCATACGGCTGCCAGGCGCCGAGCACCAGCGCGGCGTGCGATTGCAGGTCGGCCATGCGCAGCAGGGGCGGGGCCTGGAAGGCCTGCTGCCAGCGCGAGTCGGCCAGCTCGATGGCCACGGCCACCGCGTCGATCAGCGCGCAGGCGCCGCCGAGGTCGAGCGTGGCGGCGAGCGCAGAGTCCACGTCGCGGCCGAGGCGCAAGGCGATCTCGGCTTCGACGAGGCGGTGGTGCAGCGGCCATGCGCGGGCGTCGGCCGGGCTGGCGTGCACCCCATGCGCAGGCAGGGGCGAATGCGTGACCACGGCGCTGCGCGAGGCGGCGCCCGACTTCCAGTGCCGCGGCACGGCGCCGGTGTCGTCGCGGCCGAGTTCGCGCCACACGGCCTCTTGCACGAGGTAGGCGTCGTCGGGCGTGAGCACGGCGCGGGCCAGCGGCCCGGCATCGGCCACGCCGTGGGTGCGATGGGCCTGCACCAGGGCGTCGATCACGGCGTCGATGTCAGGGGGCATGCGGTCTCCGGGGGGTGGCAAACGGTCGCGCGCATCTTCGCAGAGGGCCGATGTTGTCGGACAGCTCCCACAGCGCGCGCGGGCCCGCGCCGACTGACCCGGCCACGGACGCTGCCTATGCTGGCCTGAACCCGGCCTTGCGCCAGCACCTCAGGAGACACACCATGCCCCGTACCCGAATCTCGGATGTCGTAACGCGCCACGTGATCGTCGTGCGACCCGACGAAAGCCTGCAACGCGCGGCCGAACTGATGCGCCAGCTCGACGTGGGCTCGCTGCCGGTCTTCGACGGCGAGGCGCTGCGCGGCATCATCACCGACCGCGACATCACCGTGCGCGCCACCGCGTTCAACAAGATCCCGGCCGACACGCCGGTGAGCGAGGCCATGACGTCGCAGACGCTGTCCTGCGCCGAAGACGACGATGTCGAAGACGTGCTGCAGAAGATGGGCGATGCGCAGGTGCGCCGCCTGCCGGTGCTGAACCGCGCACGCGAGATCGTCGGCATCGTTTCGCTGGGCGACCTGGCCACCCGCCAGTCCGGCCACACCGACGAGGCGCTGCGCGACATCTCGCAGCCGAGCGAAGCCCCCACTGCGCTGGCCTGAGCCGGCGCCGCCCGCCGTGAAGGTCGCTGCGCGACTCGCCACGATCGGGCGGCTGCTGAAGCAGGCCGCCTCGTCGTGGGTGGACGACTACGCGCCCAGCATGGGCGCCGCGCTCGCGTACTACACGATGTTTTCGGTGGCGCCGCTGCTGCTGATCGTCATCTCGGTCGCGGGGCTCGTGTTCGGCCAAGAAGCGGCCACCGGCGAAATCTTCGGCCAGCTGCGTGGCCTGATGGGCGACGAGGGGGCGAGTGCCATCCAGTCGCTCCTGCAGAGCGTCAACAAGCCCACCGAAGGCGCCATCGCCACGGCGGTGGGCACTGTGGTGCTGCTGGTCGGGGCGACCACTGTGTTCGGCGAGCTGCAAGACGCGCTGGACCGCATCTGGCGTGCGCCCGCACGTGAGCAGACCAGCGGCCTGTGGGGCCTGCTGCGCGCGCGGCTGCTGTCGTTCGGCATGATCCTCGGCATCGGCTTCCTGCTGATGGTGTCGCTGGTGCTGAGCGCGGCCCTGTCGGCGCTGGGCAAGTGGTGGGCACCCGTCTTCGCGGGCTGGGAACGGATCGCGCAATCGCTCGACTTCGTGCTCAGCTTCGGCCTGGTGACCGCCGTCTTCGCGATGATCTACAAGGTGATGCCGCGCGTGCACGTGGCCTGGCGCGATGTGTGGATCGGCGCCGGAGTGACCGCCTTGCTGTTCACGATCGGCAAGGTGCTCATCGGGCTGTACATCGGCAAGAGCAGCGTCACCTCGGCCTTCGGCGCGGCCGGCTCGCTGGCGGTGGTGCTGGTGTGGGTCTATTACTCGGCGCAGATCTTCCTGCTGGGGGCCGAGTTCACCTGGGTCTATGCGCACACCTTCGGCTCGCGCCGCGGTCAGGCGCGGCCCGGTCCGGCGACTGCCGTGCCGGCCCGGTCGGCCCCATTGACCGCCGGCTGAGCCTGGGCTGCCACCCGCGCGCCGCCACGGCGCGCTGAAACGCCGTGCCCTGGCCGTTCACGACAAGAGGTTGCGCAAAAAGGTGGTGGCGGCCGTCACGGCCGGCACGGGATGGCGCACCTCGGGCAGGCCGAGGTCGATGTCGGCGGGCGGCTGCGTCTCGTGCAGCTCGCCATCCACGAGCTGGATCTCGACCCGCAGCAGGGCGAAGTCCACCTCGCCCGCAACCACGTGCAACTGCGGCCCGCGCACGCTCGGGTGCAGGTAGACGGGGCTGTGGTGGCCGTCGAACAGCGTTGCCAGGCCTTCGAGGTGCACCAGTCGGCCGCTGCGCGGGTCCAGCATCGACAGCACCACGTGCGGGTCGCGTTGCACATCGACCGCCACATCGCTGCCCTTGGGCACGACGAACATCAGCGAAGTGACCGAGCCCAGCGCGTAGTTCGACAGCCGCAGCTTGCGCGCATGCGGCTCGCCAACGCGTGAGCGCGTGGTCAGCACACAGCGGCGGTGGCCGTCCACCAAAGCCGAGATCAGCGCCAGCCCTTGTTCGGCGTTCTCGTCCTTGCGGCTCCAGAAGGGAAGGTGCAGACCCATGCGTGCTCGTTGGTGATGAGACCCGCAGGTATGGAGCAGGCGGCGTTCCCGGGGTGTCCCCGGGCAAACGGGTCTGGCCGCGGACGCGGACAGGCAAGGCGTTCGGAAAATTTGACCGCAGCCTCGGCGCAAAGCTGGCGCCCGAAATGGAAAAAGCCCGCCAGTGGCGGGCTTCGGACACGGCCCCGAAGGGCCGAGGTGCCAGGGGATCAGTTGATGCCCGGCGTCCACACCGAGCACCAGTGTGCGGCAGCGAACGTGGCGTCGGCTTGGAGCGCGGTGCCGTCGGCGTTGTAGCGCATCACCGAGTCGCTCGAACCCCAGGCCGGCCAGTCGGCGGCAGTCGCCGTCGGGCTGCCCGTGCGGGCAAAGCGCGCCCAGTGCGAAACCATCGAAGCGGCCACCGCCTGCTGCGTCGATGTCAGCGTCTTGCCGGGCAAGTCGAACAGGTAGGCGAGTTCACTGGTGTGCTGGGCCCCTTGATCGAACGAGATCGCCGCGTCCGGGAAGACCGACGGCGCCGTGCGATCCGCAAACTCGTAGGCGTAGACCGAGGCATGCGGCTCTTGCAGCTTCGAGGACCAGCGCGCATTGCAGGCGAACAGCAGGTCCGTGCCAATGGCGCCGAGGCCGAGGCTCGCACCGTCGGTCGCCGAAGGTGAGCTGTTGTAGGACGCCGCGGGGTACAGCACGCCCGCCAGGGTGGTGGAGACGAAGTCCGACGGGAACGGCGCCTGCGTCAGGTAGGGGAAAGTTCCACCAATGGCTTGCACATAGTTGGCCGCCAGCACCGGGGAGCCCTTCCACGGCGCCGTCACCGAGGTGGGGGTCACTTCGTCCAGCGCCACGAACAGGCGCCATTCGTCGCGCGTGTTGCCCTGGATGACCGGCACGCGGTTGTGGGTTCCAGCCGTCAGGCGTGCAAGCACCGTCTGCGTCAGCACCGAACCGTCCACCGACGGGATAGGCCCCGAAGGCCAGGCCGATTGCTGCGCACCGAGCAGCACGTTCACGGGCAGCGCGCGCAGGCAGGCGGCGGTTGTGCATGCCGTCGAAGGTACGCCCGCAGCGGTCAGGATCGTGGCCGCCGCAGTTGCCACGGTGCCGCCCTTGGTCTCGGCAGCGGCCAGCGTGTCTTGGGCACCCACGGCCAGCGCATAGGCACCGCTCATGATGATGGCCTTGTGGAACAAACCGGTCGAGCCCGAAGAGGCGAGGTGCGAGTGCACGCTGAATCCGCCAGCCGACTCACCGAAGATGGTGACGTTGTCCTTGTTGCCGCCGAAGCCGGCGATGTTGTCTTGGACCCAACGCAGCGCTTTCTGCTGGTCCATCAGGCCATAGTTGCCCGAGCTGCCGCTTTGCTCGGCCGACAGGGCCGCATGCGACATGAAACCCAGCGCGCCCAAGCGGTAGTTGAGCGTGACCACGACGGTGCCTTGGTCCACCAGGCGCTGCGGGTTGTAGCCATTGCTCAGGCCCAGGTAGAACGCGCCACCGTGGATCCACACCATCACCGGGTGCGGGCCCGGGGTCTTGGGCGTGTAGACGTTCAGGTACAGGCAATCTTCGTTGGTCGAAGCAGCACCGAAGGCCGTGCCGGCTTGCGGGCAGTGGTTGCCGAAGGCCTGGGTCTTTCGCACGCCGGTCCATGAGGCCGGGTTCTGCGGCGCGCGCCAGCGCTGGGTACCTGTCGGGGGTGCCGCGTACGGGATGCCCAGGTACGCGTCCATCGTCGCTTCTCGGTTGCCCACGACCTGGCCGGACGTGGTGGTCACGACCGGCGTGCCGTCGTTGTCATCGCCGCCGCCGCAGGCGACCAGTGCCATCGCGACGGCGGTGAGGGCGCCCCAACGCCCGAGGGTGTTCATCAATTTCATGTGCTCTCCAGAAAGGACCCGCCTGATGGACCAGGCGATCGTGCGGCGCAGTCTATGGAGCAGAACGGGGGGCGTGCACTGCCGGCAAACCCGTAAGCAAGGGTCTCAAACGCGACACGCGTCACGCTCGCTCAAGAACTTACGACACGCGTCTTCAGAGGAGGTTTGCCTGTTTCAGCAGCAGCGTTTCGAGGCACTGCTCGCGCACCCCGTAGAAACCCTTGATGTCCTGAATCTGCGACAGCACGGCCGCGCGGGCGGTGTCGTCACGCCCGGCGGCGCGCTTGACGGCCAGGATCATCTTGTTCTTGTTGGTGTGTTCGAGCGAGATGAACTCGAACACCTGGGTCTCGTAGCCGGCCCATTCGAGCAGCAGGGCGCGCAGGCCGTCGGTCAGCATCTCGGCCTCTTGCCCGAGGTGCACGCCGTGCTTGAGCAGGGGACGCAAGGGGTGCGGCGTCATCAGCTGCGGGCGCACTTCCTTGTGGCAGCAGGGCGAGCACAGGATGACCTCGGCCCCGGCGCGCACGCCCAGGTGGATGGCGTGGTCGGTCGCGGTGTCGCAGGCGTGCAGCGCGATCATCACGTCGATGGGGCCGGGGTCGTGGCTGCGCACGTCACCCTCGACGAAGCGCAGGCCCTCGGCACCGACCGACGCGGCGGCGCGGTTGCACAGCTGGACCATGTCGGGCCGCAGCTCGACGCCGGTGACCTGGGCGTCCACGCCCTGGCGGCGCAGGTGGTCGTGCACGGCGAAGGTGAGGTAGCCCTTGCCCGAGCCGAAATCGACCACACGCACCTGCCGGGCCTGCGCCAGCGTGGACGAGGCCCGCGCATGCGCGAACACCTCGACGAACTTGTCGATCTGCTTCCACTTGCGGGCCATCGCCGGCACCAGGCGGCCGTCGGCCTGCGTGACGCCGAGCGCGGCGAGAAACGGCCGGTCGAGCGGCACGTGGCGGTGCTTTTCTCGGTCGTGGGCGCGGTCAGGGGCACGGTCGCTGTCTGGCGAGCCCTCGTCGTCCGCGCGTTCGACGGCATGGCGTTGCAGCGTGTACTTGCCCTTCTTGCTGATCAGCAGCTGCAACTCTTCGTCGGCGGTCATCAGGTGGGCGTGGCCGAATTCGGCACCGAGCACGCGGTCGATCCACGCCAGGCCTTCGCGTGGGGACAGGTTCTTGGTCAGGTCGCGCGTGGCGTGGGTGGACACGCAGCTCAGCTGCGGCTGCCCCTTCAGCCGCACCGGCCGCACGGTCACGCGGCGCAGGTCGACCGGGGCGTCGCCGCGCGGTTTGGCGAGCACGAGCTTGAGCAGCCGGTCGCCGTCGATCGCCTCGCGCAGGGCGGCGAAGAAGCGTTCGCGCGCCTGGGCGTCGGCCGCAGCGGAAGGGGGGCTTGTGTGGGGGTCGGACACCGGGGGCCGCGCCGCGAACCGGCGCCTGCAAAGGAGGGCCGCCATTGTAGGAATCGCCCCCGAAAGCCCTGGGCGTGGGCGCAATGAACCTCGCCCGCGCGCACCCATGCACCGCGCCCCAAGGCCCCGCTCGCGCCATTGCGCCCGGCCTGCGCCACACTGCCGTGCGTGACCCGAGACACCTTGCCCTGCGCGTCCGACCGCGCCGACGACACACCTGCCCTGCTGGTGGGCGACGCCCCCGCTGCCGCGCAGCAGGCCCGGGGCCTGCGTGCGATGAAGCGCCTGGCGCTCGCGTTGTTGCTGGTGGCCGCGCTGCTGTACGCGCTGGCCAGTGCGCTGGAGCCGCGCCACGCCGCCTGGGCCTACGTCGCGGCCTTTGCCGAGGCGGCGATGGTCGGCGCGATTGCCGATTGGTTCGCGGTGGTGGCGCTGTTTCGCCACCCGCTCGGGCTGCCGATTCCGCACACGGCGATCATTCCGCGCAACAAGGCGCGCATCGGACGCAACCTCGCCAATTTCATCTGCAACCACTTTTTGGGCACGGCGCAGGTGATGGACAAGCTGCGCAGCTTCGACCCGGCGGCCAAGCTCGCCGGCTGGCTCGCGCACCCGGCGCACGCCGCGCAGGTGGGGCAGCACCTCACCGCCGCGCTGCGTTACGCGCTCACCGCGCTCGACGACGACCGCGTGCGCCGGTTCATCCGCGAAACCGCGCTGACCCGCCTGGCGCGCATGGACGTGTCGGCGCTGGCCGGGCAGTTGCTGGATGCGCTCACCACGAACCGCCGCCACCAGGCACTGCTTGACGACGTGCTGGTGCACGTGGCGCAGCGGCTCGACAACGAGGAATTGCAGGCGCAGATCGCCGACGTGATCGCCGCCGAGCTGAAGTACCTGCGCTATGTGGGCCTCGACAACGTGGCCGGCCGCATGGCCACGCGCAAGATCGTCGCCGGCATCGCCCGGCTGATCGGTGAGCTGAGCGAAGACCCGGCCCACCCGCTGCGGCAGCGCTTCGACGCCTTCGTGGACGAGGTGATCCACAAGCTCAAGACCGAACCCGCCTTCCGCCTGAAAGTCGAGGCGCTGAAGGACGAGCTGATCGCCCACCCGCACCTGGCCGAATACCTGCATGGCCTGTGGGGCGAGCTGCTGGCCTGGCTGCACGACGACCTCGCCGCCGACGACTCGACGCTGCGCCAGCGCATCGCCGGCATGGCGCGCGGCCTGGGCGACCGCCTCTACGCCGACGCGCCGATGCGCCAGTGGATCAACGACCAGCTGACGACGGCCGCGCCGCCGTGGATCGAGCGCTACCGCGAAGACATCCGCCGCCTGATCGTCGACCGGGTGGACGGCTGGAACACCGAAGAGCTGACCCGCGAGCTGGAGCTGAACATCGGCCGCGACCTGCAGTTCGTGCGCCTGAACGGCACGCTGGTGGGCGGCTTGATCGGGCTGCTGATCCACACCGTGACCGAGCTGGCGCGGGCGATGTGACCAGCGCCCGGCGGGTGTCACCGCCGGTCACGCGAGCAGCCCCCTGCTGGGCACAATGCGCGGTTCGTCCGCCCCGCTTGTCATCATTTCTTCACCCGCACCCATGGCCTTCGCCGACCACCTCCAGACCCTGCCGTCCATCGCCCACCTCGCCGCGCTCGAACTCACCGACGCCCGGGGCCAGCCCGCCGGGCTGATCGAAAACAAGCCCGGCCAGGCCGGCTCGCTGGCGGTCTATGCGGCGCTGGCCGCACGCTTCGGCGGCATCGACGCAGCGGCGGCCGAAGAGGGCTTGCGCCTGTACGCCGAACACACCGACGACGCGCGTGCCCACCCCGGCAAGCACCCGAACATCGACCGCCTGCTGGCCATCGCCGCCGGCGCCCCGGCGCTGCGCGCCACGCCACGCCCGGCCTGAACCCCCTTCACTGAAAGACCGACCCATGCTCGACGCCATCGAACTGCAAACCGGCGACTCACCGCGCGCCAGTGTGATCGTGCTGCACGGCCTGGGCGCCGATGGCAGCGACTTCGAGCCGGTGTGCGAGGCGCTCGACCTCGACACCGTTGGCGACGTGCGCTTCGTGCTGCCGCATGCGCGCGAGATCCCCGTCACGATCAACGGCGGCTACATCATGCCGGCCTGGTACGACATCCTCGGCACCGACCTCGCGCGCCGCGAAGACGAAGCCGGGCTGCGCAAGTCGCAGGAAGACATCGACGCGCTGATCCGCCGCGAGATGGCCCGCGGCGTGCCCGCCTCGCGCATCGTGCTGGCCGGCTTCTCGCAAGGCTGCGCGATGACGCTGATGACGGGCCTGCGCTTTCCCGAGCGGCTGGCCGGGCTGGCCGGCCTGTCGGGCTACCTGCCGCTGGCCGCGCTGACGACGGTCGAGCGCCATGCCGCCAACGCGCAGACGCCGGTCTTCCTGGCCCACGGCAGCGCCGACCCGGTGGTGCCGGTGGCACGCGGGCTGGCCGCACGCGATGCGCTGGTCGGTCTGGGCCACCGCGTCGAATGGCACGAGTACGCGATGGAGCACACGCTGTGCCTCGAAGAGATCGCCGAGCTGAACCGCTGGCTGCTGCGGGTGCTGGCGCCGGCCTGAGCCGCCGGGGCAACTGAAGCGCGGGCCGAGCGCCGGGCCGCCCCCAAGCCGGCCCGCGTGGCGGACCCGTCAAGCGAGGGGTCGTCATCCACCTGCGCAATTGAGGGGGTCGCGTCCGCCCGTTGGGGGGTGCCGGGCCGGCACGATGCCGCCACAATCGAGCGCCCGCTTCGCGGCCAAGGCCCGTCCACCGTCACGGCGGGCACCGCAGGCACCCCGCCCATGACCCAGCCTCCACCCGACGACGAGCGCACCGTCATCCGGCCCGCTTCGGCGCCGCCGGCGGGTCGGCCCGACTTCGTCGCCAGCTCCTCGGTGTTCGGCCACACGCTGCCCGAGGGCACGCGGCTCGGTGAATTCGAAATCACCGGGCTGATCGGCGAAGGCGGCTTCGGCATCGTCTACCTGGCCTGGGACCCGTCGCTCGAACGCCGCGTCGCAGTCAAGGAATACATGCCCTCGTCGCTGGCCTCGCGCGCCAGCGGCTCGGTGACCGTCGCCCCGCGCTCGAACCGGCATGTGGACACCTTCGTCGCCGGCCTCAAGAGCTTCGTCAACGAAGCCCGGCTGCTGGCGCGCTTCGACCACCCGGCGCTGGTGAAGGTCTATCGCTTCTGGGAGGCCAACGGCACCGCCTACATGGTGATGCCGTACTACGAAGGCCCCACGCTCAAACGCGCGCTGTCCGACATGCGCCAGCCGCCCAGCGAGCAGGCGCTGCGCCACTGGCTGCACCCGCTGCTCGACGCGCTGTCGGTGATGCACGCGGCGCACTGCTACCACCGCGACATCGCACCCGACAACATCCTGCTCACCGACAGCGGCCCGCTGCTGCTGGACTTCGGCGCCGCGCGGCGCGTCGTGAGCGACATGACGCACGCGCTGACGGTCGTGCTCAAGCCCGGCTACGCGCCGATCGAGCAGTACGGCGACGCACCGACCATGTCGCAAGGCGCGTGGACCGACCTCTACGCGCTGGCCTGCGTGATGCACTACGCCATCGGCGGCAAGACACCGCCCTCGTCGATCGAACGGCTGATGGGCGACCGGCTCCAGCCCGCCGTCGAGATCGGCGCGGGGCGCTACAGCGAAGGCTTTCTGCGCGCCATCGACGCGGCGCTGCGGGTGCAGCCCTCCGAGCGCCCGCAAAGCGTGGCCGAATTCCGCGAGTTGCTCGACGCCGGCGGCGGCGTCGATGTGCCGATCACCACCTCACCGGCGCCAGCGCGCGCCGACCTGCCCGCCGAACCCGCAATCCACACGCTGACCCCGACGGTGCCGGACGCGCCCACCCGGCCTGACCTCGTGCCGCCCGCGCGAGCCCCGGCCGCGGTGTCGGTGGCACCTGTCGTGCCCACCGAACCGCCGCCGTCACCCGCCCCCGCCCAGCCTCCGGTGTCCCCCGTGCCCACGCCGCGCACGAACACGTCCGCCCAGACCTGGATGCCGATGTCGGCCGAGGCGCCCGAATCCGCCCCCGCGCCCCGCAAAGACCGCCGCCCGGCGGCCTACGCCGGCATCGGCCTGGTCACCGTTGCCAGCGTGCTCGCGGTGGTGGCCTGGCATTGGGACGGCAAATCCACCCCGACGGCAGCGGTGGTCAGCCCGCCCGTCGAGGCCGTGGTGACGCCGGCCGCCGAGGGGCCGGCCATCGCCCCGGTCGCCAACCCGGCACCGGCGCCCGAACCAGCGCCCCCGCCGGCGGCGTTGGCATCGCCCGCACCGTCGCCCGTCGTCACAGCGCCCGCCGCCATCGAACCGGCCCCCGCGCCACGCGCCGCGGCGAGCCCGGCCCCGCCCGCGCGCGAAACGCCGGTGCGCGTCGTGCGCGAGAAATCGGCTGTGGCCACTGCACGCCCCACGGCCGAGGCTGCCCCGGGGGGGCGGGGCGGCGGGGCCCCCGCGCGTTGCGCCGAAATCCTGCAAAAAGCCTCGCTCGAACCCCTGGCGCCTGAAGAGCTCCGTTTCTTGAAAAGGGAATGTCAATGAACATGCACACCGCACCGTCCCTCCGCCCGCCGTTCCGTCCGGCCCTGCTGCTGGCCCTCGCCGCGCTCGTCCCCACGCTGGGCGGGCTGGCGGGCTGCGCCGCGCCGCAGGCCGTCGTGATCAACGAAGAGCTGCCGTTCGACCAAGCCGTGGTCGAAGCCACCGACGGCTTGGTCAAGCAGACCCAGAAGCTGCCCGGCTTCCTGGGCAAGATGGAATCGAAGATGGCCTCGTCGGGCCTGGTGGCACGGCGCGGCGTCATGTTCGACCCGATGCTCGACAGCGGCTCCGGCCAGCAGACCACGGCCACGCAACTACTCGAACGCAAGGTACGCGACCGGCTCACGTCCGAGTTCGGCAGCCAGTTCGAGGTGCTGCCTTTCGAAGCGGCCAACATCCCGAAGGCACAGTACCTGCTGACCGGCACCATGACGCGCCAGCAGGCGCAAAAGGGCAAGGCCTCGCAGCGCATCAACCTTGCGCTGACCGAGCTGGCCACCAGCAAGGTGGTCGCGCAGGCCTCGGCCGTCGCGCGCAACGAAGGGCTCGACAGCACCCCGCTGCCCTACTACCGCGACAGCCCGGTGGTCGTGAAAGACCCGGTCGTCGAGGGCTACATCCGCACCTCGACCGCGCGCCCCGGCGACAGCGGCGACAAGACCTACCTTGACCGCCTGGGCTCGGCCACCGTCATCAACGAGGCCACCTCGAACTACAACGCCGAGCGCTACCAGGAAGCGCTGACGCAGTACCGCACGGCCGCGGCCACGAAAGAGGGCGAGCAGCTGCGCTCGGTCAACGGCGTGTACCTGAGCAACGCCAAGCTGGGCCGCACGACCGACGCCGAACAGGCCTTCGGCCGCGTGGTGGCGATGGGCATCGCCAACAACGAGCTGGGGGTGAAGTTCCTGTTCAACCCGGGCAGCACGGAGTTCTGGTCCGACACCCGCGTGAGCGGCCCCTACGGCATGTGGCTGCGCCAGATCGCCAAAGAGGCCAAGGCCAGCAAGGCCTGCTTCGACGTGGTCGGGCACACCAGCCGCACCGGCTCCGAGGCGACCAATGACGCGCTCTCGCTGCAACGCGCCGGGGTGATCCGCCAACGGCTGATCGCCGAGGCCAGCGAACTCGCCAGCCGCAGCAAGGCCGCCGGCATGGGCTTCCGCCAGAACCTGGTCGGCAGCGGCACCGACAATGCCGTGGACGCGCTCGACCGGCGCGTCGAATTCAAGATCGTGCCCTGCGGTTGAGCCGTCCCGAAGGCGCCGCACGGGCGCTTCACCGGAGACACCGCATGACACCTTTTCGCTGGCCGCAGGCCCTGGGCCTGGGCCTGTTGATCGCCACCGGCCTCGCGCAAGGCGCCGACGCCCCCAGCTTCACCGGCCACTGGGAAAACTGCACCGTCGCCCCCGGGGTCTGCTTCGGCTACCGGCTCGAACAGCAGGGCGACAAGGTCTGCGGCGCGTTGACGCGCGTGCCGCAGGCACCGGGCGGCGGCGAGGTCGCGCAGGGGCACATCCGTGGGCGCGTGCGGGGCGAGCACCTGACCGATACCTATGTGTGCGGCGCCGAGTCGCGCTCACCTTGCCCCCAAATCTTGTGGGCCAACCGGCGCGGGCTGCTGCTGTGCGGCGACAAGGTCTATGAAACCGCCGGTCGGCGCCTCACCTGCGCGCAGGTCGCCGAACGGCAGTACCCCGAGCCCTACCTGCGCATCAGCGCCGAGGCCTTTGACAAGCGCTTCGGGCCGGCCGAGCCCTCGCTGTGCGGGCTGCCGGTGTCGGTGGAGCCGGGGGTGTCGGCGCCCAAGGCCGACTGAGCGTCAGGGGACGATCTCGATGCGCTGCACGGCGCTGTCGCGCTCGTTGCCTTCGCGGTCTTCGGCCCAGGCGAACACGTCCACGAAGCTGCGGCCGTCGCTGGGCACGGTCATCGTCCACTCGTAGGGCCGGCTGCGGTCGGTGCCCAGCAGCACGGCGGTGCTGCCGTCGAGGCGGTAGAAGGCCACCTGGTAGACGCCGCTGTAGTCGTCGGCGGCCGCCGCAATGAGGCGCACGGCGCTGCCGGCGGTCGCCTCGTCGGGCGCGGCGATGGACACATCGGGCGGCACGTCGTCGTAGCCGCCGTCGCTGTAGTAGATGCCGCCGCCACAGGCCGCCAGCAGCAGCGCGGCGGTCACGGCACCCAGCGTTCGGCGGCGGGGCAGGGGAACGGGCTTCATGCCGACGATCCTACGCCGCAGGCGCCCAGCCGCCCAGCGTCGCGGGCTCGGACATTCCCCGTCAACCGAGCTGCCGTGCGCCGCATCTCGCGGCCGCGATGCGCCGGGGTCTGACGGCCCCCAGGCCTTGCATTTCACCCGCTTCACGCGCGCCGGCCGTATCAGCTGAGGCAGACTGCGGCCCCGATGGCCGCACGCCCCACCCTCACTTCCTCAACCGACGACGAGCTCATGGCCGCGTACGCCGGTGGCGACGCCACCGCCTTCGAACACCTCTACGCCCGCCACGAAGCCGGCCTGTACCGCTTCGTGCGCCGCCTGCTCGGCCCGGCGCTCGCGGCGCAGACCGACGAGGTCTTCCAGGACACCTGGCTGCGCGTGGTGAACGCCCGCGCCCGCTGGCAGCCGCAGGGCGCGAGCTTTCGCACCTGGCTGTTCACCCTCGCGCACCACCGGGTGATCGACGTGTGGCGGCGCAGCGGCCGCGAGGTCTCGGTCGATGCCCACGCCGACGACACGCCCTGGGAGCCGGCCGACACCGGCGCCGCCTGGCAGCAGTGGCCATCACCCGCCCCGGCCTCGGCGCCGACCGGCGAAGACGTGGCGTTCTGGCGGCGCGCCGGCGAGCGGCTGCTGGGTTGCCTCGACGAACTGCCGCTGGCGCAGCGCAGCGCCTTTCTCTTGCACCACGAAGACGGCCTCGCGCTGGCCGAGGTGGCGCAGGCGCTGGAGGTCGGCTTCGAGACCGCCAAGACCCGGCTGCGCTACGCGATGGCCAAGCTGCGCGCCTGCATGGGCGCCTACCTCGCGCCGCTGGAGGGCCCGGCCCGATGAGCGCGCCGCAACGCCCCGGCGACGACGCACCCGACGCGCACCTGCGCGCCGCCCTGCGCCACGCACCCGATGCCGCGCTGCGTGCGCCCGACGCACTGAGCCGACGCATCCTCGACGCGGCCCGCGCGCCACTCGCCGCGCCGTCCCCCCGCCGAAGCCCGTGGCCCGCGCGCCTGGGCGAATGGCTGGCCGTGATGGCCCGGCCGCCGGTGGCGAGCGGGTTCGCCGGGGTGATGGTGGCCGTGCTCGGCGGCTGGATCTGGTGGAGCCAGCCGCTGCCGGCCGATCCGCCCTGGGCCGACGGCCCGACCATCGCCCAGGCGCCGGTGGAAGCGCGCGCCCCGGCGCCGGCGGCCCCAGCCCCGACAGCCGAGCCATCGCCCGTCGCCCCGCCCCGCGCCGAGGCGCCTGCGAAGGCCGCGACGCGGCGCACCGACGCGACGCCCATCCCGGCCCGCCCCGCGCCCCGCAGCGAAGCCGCCGACGCAGCCCCCGCCCGCCCCGAGGCCCCACCGCCGCCCGTCGTGGCGCAGGCCCCCGCGCCGGCCCCGGCGGCCGAACTGGCCGAGTCGTCACAGGCCGCGCCCCCCCTCGCCAGCGCCGACGCCGCCCGCGAGCGCACAGCGCCCGCCCCGGTGGCCGCCGCACCGGCTGGGGCAGTGGCGCGCGCCAAGGCCGCGGCCGAGCGCCGGGCCGAATCGTTCGCCGACCAAGAGGCCAAGCGCGAGCTGGCCGGGTTGTCGGGCGACCCGCTGGGCACCTTGCGCCGCGCCGTCGAATCGACCCCCGGCGCGTGGCAGGCCTCTCTTGCGCTGGGCGTAGGCACCGAGCCACAGACCGTGGACGGCGCCGCCACCTTGCGCGCGCTGGGCGCGGGGGTGGCGGGCCTGCGCTGGCAGCCGGTGTCGGCGCCAAGCGGCGGGCCCGCGCTGGCCCGGCTCGCCCTCACCGGGCCCGACGGTGTGCGCCACAGCTGGCAGGTCGGCGCCGAGCACATGGACTGGCGGATGCCCGGTGGCGGCACGCTGCGGGTGCCGCTCACACCCACTCAGCGCGAGGTGCTGTTGAAGTTGCTGAGAGAAACAAAACAGTGAGCGCAGGCTTCGTTTTGCACGACGCACAAAAAAAGGGAGGGTGCCTGGTGGGCCCCTCCCGAACTCACCCACAGAAGTAGAGACAGACGACTGGCTGTGGACCCAGCCGCCCGGGGCAATTTTGAGATGGGCGTGCAAAAGCTTGCCTTGGCATTTACCCAGGGCAACAACAGGGTTTTGCGACAGAAGCGTCCAAATTGGCCTGCTGCCAGCGGGCTGTCAGCAGGGGCCGTAGCGTGCGGGGCCCGGCCGCTATGATTTTTCGTTTGCCTCGCCGGTCCGCCCGATGCCCCGTCGCTCCCCGCCTTCTTCGACCCCGCCTCCGGCGACACCCCGCGAAACCTCGATCGAGGCCTCGGTGATCCGGGTGCGCGGCGCGCGCACGCACAACCTCAAGAACATCGACCTCGACATCCCGCGCCACAAGCTGGTGGTGATCACCGGCTTGAGCGGCTCGGGCAAGTCGAGCCTGGCCTTCGACACCCTGTACGCCGAAGGGCAGCGGCGCTACGTCGAAAGCCTGAGCGCCTATGCGCGGCAGTTCCTGCAGTTGATGGACAAGCCCGACGTGGACGTGATCGAGGGCCTGTCGCCGGCAATCAGCATCGAGCAGAAGGCGACCAGCCACAACCCGCGCTCCACCGTGGGCACGGTGACCGAGATCCACGACTACCTGCGCCTGCTCTACGCGCGCGCCGGCACGCCCTTCTGCCCCGAGCACGACGTGCCGCTGCAGGCGCAAAGCGTGAGCCAGATGGTCGATGCCGTGCTCGCGCTGCCCGAAGGAACGAAGCTGATGGTGCTGGCGCCGGTGGTGCGCGACCGCAAGGGCGAGTTCGCCGACCTGTTTGCCGACATGCAGGCGCAGGGCTTCGTTCGCTTTCGCATCGACGGCACGACCTACGACGCGGCCGACGTGCCCAAGCTGAAGAAGAACGACAAGCACGACATCGACGT
This sequence comes from Piscinibacter sp. PDB5-1, assembly GCF_056676035.1. Taxonomy (NCBI): domain Bacteria; kingdom Pseudomonadati; phylum Pseudomonadota; class Betaproteobacteria; order Burkholderiales; family Sphaerotilaceae; genus Piscinibacter; species Piscinibacter sp. PDB5-1. Next base: position 418,976 of record NZ_JBWVZL010000004.1, read on the forward strand.
CGTGATCGACCGCGTGAAGACGCAAGACGGCCTGCAGCAGCGGCTGGCCGAGAGCTTCGAGGCCGCGCTGCGTATCGCCGAGGGCCGCGCGATGGCGTTCGAGATGGACAGCACGAAAGAACACCTGTTCTCGAACAAGTTCGCCTGCCCGATCTGCAGCTACTCGCTCAGTGAACTCGAACCACGCCTGTTCTCGTTCAACTCGCCAGTGGGCGCCTGCCCGAGCTGCGATGGCTTGGGCCAAGTGACCGAGTTCGATCCGCAGCGGGTCGTCGCCTTCCCGTCGTTGAGCCTGGCCAGCGGCGCGGTCAAGGGCTGGGACCGGCGCAACGGCTACACCTTCTCGCTGCTGGAAAGCGTGGCCGCGCACTACCAGTTCGACATCGACACGCCCTTCGACGAGCTGCCGAAGAAGGCCAAGCAGGTGCTGCTGTACGGCTCGGGCAGCGAAGAGGTGCCCTTCGTCTACGAGGCCGAAGGCCCCAAGGGCAAGACACGCTCGGTCAAGCGCTGGCACACCTTCGAAGGCATCGTGCCGACGCTGCAGCGCCGCTACAAAGAGACCGACTCGGCGGCCGTGCGCGAAGACCTCGCGCGCTACCAGAGCGAGCAGGCCTGCCCCGAATGCGACGGCGCACGGCTGCGGCGCGAAGCGCGGCACGTGTTCTTGCACACCGGGGGCAAGAGCAAGGCCCGCGGCGAGCCGATCTACCGTGTCGAGCACTTCACGCTGGCCGAGTGCTTGGCCTACTTCGAAGGCCTGCAGCTGAGCGGCGCCAAGGCCGAGATCGCCGACAAGGTGATCCGCGAGATCCGCTCGCGTCTGCAGTTCCTGAACGACGTGGGGCTCAACTACCTGAGCCTCGACCGCAGCGCCGACACGCTGAGCGGCGGCGAGGCGCAGCGCATCCGCCTCGCGTCGCAGATCGGCTCGGGGCTGACCGGCGTGATGTACGTGCTCGACGAACCCAGCATCGGCCTGCACCAGCGCGACAACGACCGCCTGATCGGCACGCTGCGCCACCTGCGCGACCTGGGCAACAGCGTGCTGGTGGTCGAGCACGACGAAGACGCGATCCGCGCCGCCGACCACGTGATCGACATGGGCCCCGGCGCGGGCGTGCACGGCGGGCAGGTGATCGCCGAAGGCACGCCCGACGAGGTCGCGGCGCACCCCGAGTCGTTGACGGGCAGGTACCTGTCGCAGGTGCTGCGCATCGCGGTGCCGAAGACGCGCCGGCGTGTCGAAGACAGCACCGACCCGCAGCGGCTGCGCATCGTCAACGCCCGTGGCAACAACCTGAAAGGCGTGACGGTGAGCCTGCCGGTGGGCCTGCTGACCTGCGTGACCGGCGTGTCGGGCTCGGGCAAGAGCACGCTGGTCAACGACACGCTGTACGCGGCGGTGGCGCGCAAGCTCTACAACAGCCACGCCGAGCCCGAGGCGCACGATGCGATCGAAGGCCTCGACGCCTTCGACAAGGTCATCAACGTCGATCAAAGCCCGATCGGCCGCACGCCGCGCAGCAACCCCGCCACCTACACGGGGCTCTTCACACCGATCCGCGAGCTCTTCGCCGAGGTGCCCACCGCGCGCGAGCGCGGCTACGGCCCGGGCCGCTTCAGCTTCAACGTGGCCGGCGGGCGCTGCGAGGCCTGCCAGGGTGACGGCGTGCTCAAGGTCGAGATGCACTTCTTGCCCGACGTGTACGTGCCCTGCGACGTGTGCCACGGCAAGCGCTACAACCGCGAAACGCTCGAGGTCCAGTACAAGGGCAAGAACATCACCGAGGTACTGAACCTCACCGTCGAAGACGCGCACGGCTACTTCAACGCGGTGCCCAACATCGCACGCAAGCTGCAGACGCTGCTCGACGTGGGCCTGGGCTACATCCGCCTCGGCCAGAGCGCGACCACGCTGTCGGGCGGCGAGGCGCAGCGCGTAAAGCTCGCCCTGGAGCTGAGCAAGCGCGACACCGGCCGCACGCTGTACATCCTCGACGAGCCCACCACCGGCCTGCACTTCGCCGACATCGACCTCTTGCTCAAGGTGCTGCACCAGTTGCGCGACGCCGGCAACACGGTGGTGGTGATCGAACACAACCTCGACGTCATCAAGACCGCCGACTGGCTGATCGACATGGGCCCCGAAGGCGGCGCGGGCGGCGGCCAGGTGGTGGCCGAAGGCACGCCCGAAGCCGTGGCCGCGAACCCGGCCAGCCACACCGGGCACTACTTGAAGCCCCTGCTGGCGCGCTCGCGGCGCTGAGCAGCAAGCGCTGCACTTTCATGATGGCCTTCACAAACCGAAGGTCATTATTTGCACCGCCAACGTGCGCGACCTGTACGATGCGCCCGGTAGACATGTTCAAGACCGTCTTTCGCAGGTCTTTCTATTCTGTACGGCCGGCTCCCCGCCGGTTCTCGGGTCGAATCTCCCCAGGGTGATCTTCTTGGCGTCTCTGCAAGCAGCGCCGGCATGTGCCGTCGCTTACACCTGAAAGGAAATATCGATATGGCAACCGAAACCGGTACCGTCAAGTGGTTCAACGAAGGCAAGGGCTTCGGCTTCATTTCGCCTGACAACGGCGGCAAGGATCTGTTCGCCCACTTCAGCGAAATCAAGGGCAGCGGCTTCAAGACCCTGGCCGAAGCTCAGCGCGTCGAGTTCGAAGTGACGCAGGGCCAGAAGGGCCCGCAAGCGTCGAACATTCGCACGCTCTGATCGCCGCCTTCACCTTCGCGCAAGCGAGGGTGAGCGAACGAACCGCGGCCCTGCCGCGGTTTTTTTATTGGTGCCAACGAAACTGCAAAGGGGGCTGCGATGAAGAACCTGCAAGACGCGACCGAACGCATCTGCGAGTTGAAGGGCAGCCTCGTGGCCGTGAACGCCATGGTCAGCGCCATGTGCGAGGCCTTGCCGCCGCGCGTGCGCGCCGAGCTGCTGCGCGGCTTCGAGAACAACGCCGAGATCGCGCGCACGGTGCTGCTGCACACGACGATCTCGGAGCACACCATCGCCGCCTTCGAACGCGACGTGGACCGCATGGCCGCGTTGCTGGCCGCGCGCCCGGCGAAAGACGGCGCGGACAAGCCCGAAGCGCCGGAGACGTCCGAAAAGCCGCCCGAAGACCCTCAGGCCGCGACCTGAAAGTCGTCTTCGCTGATGTTGGCCAGCTCGCGCAACTCGTCGAGCAGCGGCAGCGCGGCCAGCACCTCGTCGGCACCAACGCCGAAGTCGATCAGGCAGGCGACCTCGTCCACCTCGATCTCGCGCAGGCGGTCGGTCATCGCCAGGCACGCGTCCATCGTGCCCATCAGTGAGCTGGTCGAGTAGTAGCGCTCGAACGAGAACTCCAGCGCGTCGCTGACTTCATCGGGCGCGAGCGCCGCCGCCTCGGCCCCGCCTGACTTCTGGAAGAAGGGCACGGCCTGCGTGTACGCACCGACGAGGTTGGTCGAGCTCGCCAGGTAGTGCAGCATCGGCGCCTTCACGGTGCGCCGCACCTGGGCGTCGTCTTCGCCGACGAAGGTGTGCAGCATCAGGGTCACGGTGCCTTCGCCCGCGTGACCCGCCGCCCGCCACGCCTCGCGGTAGACGGCGATCTTCGAGGCCAGCGCGTCGAGCGATTGGCCCAGCAGGTGGGTCAGGATGTTCAGCCCCAGCGCGCCCGCGCGGCGGAACGTCTCCGGGTTGCCGGCGGCGGTGATCCAGATCGGCAGCGTGGCCTGCACCGGGCGGGGCATGGTGCGCAGTTGCACCGTGTCGCCCAGCGGGTTGACGGCCTCGAAGGGCTCTCCGGCCCACAGGCGCCGCAGCTCGGGCACGCGCTCGAAGACCAGCTCGTTGCGCCGCTCGTAGGCGCCGGGCGGGGCGAGCACGAAGTCGTTCGGAAACCAGCCCGAGGCCAGCGACAGGTCCACCCGGCCGCCCGAGAGAAAGTCCACCAGCGCCCATTCTTCAGCGATGCGCGCCGGGTGGTGCAGGGGCACGACCACGCTGCCCGAGCGGATGCGCACGTGCTCGGTGATGGCCGCCAGCGCCGCCGCCGTCACCGAGGGGTTGGGCGACAGGCCACCGAAGGCGTGGAAGTGCCGCTCGGGCGCCCACACGGCCGAGAAACCGCGCTCGTCGGCGAAGCGGGCGCTGTCGAACAGCAGGCGGCGTTTGTCGGCCGCCGAGGCGCCGCCCTCGTCGCTGGCGAAGTAGTAGAGGCTGAAGGCCAGCGGGCGCAGGCTGCTGGTGTGGCGCGTTGAATTCGGCATCGGGGCCCCCGGTCGCGGCCCACCCATGCGGGCCTGGGGGCGCATCACAGCAGGGCCGGCGGGCGGCTTTGTTGATCCAGGTAAAGCTTTGCGGTGCCGCCCCCGTGGGCGTGGGGGCGCGGCGTGCGCGCGCTGCGACTTACCGCACGGCCTTGGCCGACCCTTTCGGCGCCGGAAGCCCGAACAGCTCGCCCATGGCCTCGCGCGAGGGCCCGAGGCCGACCCAGCCGGCGTTGTGGTGCGTGCCGCCATCGACCAGCACGAAGCGCTTGGGCGACGGCGCCTTCTCGTACAGCGCCCGGCCCAGCCGCGGCGGGATGTGTCGGTCGTTCGCGCCGTGCACGAACAGCAGCGGCACCTCGCGCAGCTGGCCGATGCGCGCGGCCGAATCGAATCGCTGCGTGACCAGCGCACTGAACGGCAACCAGCCCCACTTGAAGGTGGACGCGACCGCCGGCACCGACGGAAACGCGCTCTCCAGCATCACCCCGGCCGGGCGAGCGTCGGCGGGCAGCTCGCTGGCCAGGTGCACCGCGATGGCGGTGCCCAGCGAATGGCCGAACACGTAGCGCGGGGCGCCGGGGCGTTCGCGCGCGAGCCAGTCCCAGGCAACGCGCGCGTCTTCGTGCACACCGGCTTCGGAGGGCAGCACGTCGCTGCTCTTGCCGAAGCCGCGGTAGTCGATGCCCAGCACCGAGAACCCCATCTCGTGCAGGCGCCGGATGCGGCCGGCGCCGCTGGCCACGTCCCAGCGCGCACCGTGCAGGTACAGCGCCACCGGCGCGCGCGGGTTGGCCTGCGGCAGCCACAGGCCGTGCAGGCGGATGGCCTGCGCATCGACCGCCGAAGTGTGCGTGAGCCACACGTCGGCCATGCCTTCGGTGTTGCCGGCGCCGCGCCAGGTGTCGCGGCTGGGCTGGAAGACCCAGCGGCGCTGGTGCTCGTCGAGCACGCTGCAGCCGCCAGCGGTCAAGAGGGCCGTGGCGAGCGCGAGGCCCGCCAGGGTGATTCGGCGAAACGCCATGTCGATCGGGCTCCAGAAACAGACACGAAGAAGTGCAGGGTCGCGGGCGGCGAGGCGTGATGACCCCGGCGGCCCGCGAGAAGTTCAGCCGCGCCCGTCGGCCGCAGGCACCGGCCGCGACGGCGCAGGCGTGGTCGGTTCGCGCATCTGCGCCATCAGCGCATACCAGTCGAGGCGACGTGTGGCGACCATCACCGCCGCAAGCACCACGAACAACAGCGCCGAGCCCAGCACCATGGCCGTCTGCTCCATCTGCAGCAGGGCATAGAGCGCGCCGTAGAGGCCTGCAATGCCCGTGCCGAACACCAGGCCCGGCCCCCAGCCGCGCAGCACGTGGGCCGCGTAGTAGGTGAGCAAGAGGCTGCAGGCCGCGGCGGCGCCGAGGTACGACCAGCCGAACGCGAAGTGCTCGGACAGGCTCACCAGCATCAGGAAGAACAGCGTCAGCGCGCAACCGACCAGCAGGTACTGCAACGGGTGCACGCGCAGGCGGCGCATCACCTCGACCAGGCCGACGCCGACGAAGGTCAGCGCGATGAAGAGCAGGCCGTACTTGATGGCGCGGTCGCTCAGCACGTAGGGGTTCACCGGGTCGATGAAGCTGACGCCGAAGCTGTCCACGCAGGTCGGGCTGCCGTCGGTGACCCGCGCGGCGGTCTGGGCCTGCGCGGGCGTGGCACTGGTGCCGCACACGGCCACGCCCTGCAGCAGGCCGTGGCGCGCGGTGCTGGCCAGCGCGCTGACCTGCCACTGCGCGTCGAAGCGGGTGTCGGTGATCTGCCGCTCGACCGGCAGGAAGCGCCCGCCGAACGACGGGTGCGCCCAGTTCGAGCCGAGCTTCACGCGGGTGTCGTCACCGACCGGCACGAACGACAGGTTGCCGGTGCCAGCCAGGTTGAGCGACGCGCTCAGGCGCAGCGGCGCCTCGGCGCTGGCCGCCGCGTCGGCGATCACGCCGTGCAGGCCGGCCGGGTGTGCCGCCCACTCGCTGCCGGGCCGCACGGTCAGGGCCTGCGCACCCGCGCGCAGCGTGGCCGACTGGATGCCGCGCGCGTCGCTCACCGAGAACGACAGCATCGGCGCCTCACAGGCGACGCGGCCGCCAGGGTGCTCGGCCACCGGACGCAGCGCCGAAAGGTCCGCCCACTCGGCCTGCCACTCGGTCTTGGCGAGGTAGCTGTTGAGCTTGAACAGGCCCCGGTGCAAGGGCTCGATGCCCACCTGCACCTCGGCCTGCACGCTGCGCGGCCAGGCTGCGAGCACGAACTGGCGCTGGTCGGCGACGGTGCGGCGTTTGTCGCCTTCGCCTTCGGTGCGGTCCCAGGCTTCGGTGCAGCGGCGCAGCAGCACCGGGCCCACCACGGCCTGCGTGCCGGCGAGGCTGTCGGCCAGGCCTTGCTCGGCCGACCACTGGGTGGCCTGCCGTTCCTTGACGATGCCGTCGATCGACTCCAGGCCGACCAGCAGCGCCACCGCGACCGCGCCCAGCGCGGCCACTTTGCCCAACACGGGAAATCTCATGCGTCCTCTCCTTGGCTGTGTACGAAGCCGCGGAGTCTGCGAAGCGCCCGTGTGCGCCGCATGAAGCACGCATGCGTTGTGTGAAGCCCCGGTGAAGAAACACGCCGCGTGCCCGGGCTTCGCCGCTGGGCTACGCTTGCCGCCCCGGCCCACGAGGGCCTGCTGACCTGGAGTTGTGAGCCATGCGTATTCGCCGCGTCGTCGTGTCTGTGTGGATGGCCTCTTTGCTGGCCGTGGGCTGCGGCACCCCGGTCGTCAACCCCGTCACCGGCGAGACCGAGCGCTCGGTGATGAGCGAGGCCGACGAGATCGAGCAAGGCAAGAAGGCGCACGCCGAGGTCATCAAGGAATACGGCGTCTACAAGAACGCGGCGCTGCAGGCCTATGTGAACGACATCGGCCAGCGCCTGGCCAAGCAGTCGCACCGCGCGAACCTCACCTGGACCTTCACCGTGCTCGACAGCCCCGAGATCAACGCCTTCGCGTTGCCCGGCGGCTACGTCTACGTGACGCGCGGGATCATGGCCTACCTCGACAGCGAGGCCGAACTCGCCGGCGTCATCGGCCACGAGATCGGCCACGTCACCGCGCGCCACGGCGCGCAACGCGCGACCCGCCAGCAGACCGCTGGCATCGGCGTGATCGCCGCCACCGTGCTGGGTGCGGTGCTCGAAGCCGGTGGCGTGCGCGGCGCCACCGACCTGGCCGGGCAGGTGTCGCAGGTGGCTGCGGCCGGCTACATCGCCTCGTACAGCCGCGAGCAAGAGTCGCAGGCCGACCAGCTGGGCGCCGAGTACCTGGCGCGCAACCAGTACAACCCGCAGAACATGGTCGATGTGATCGGCGTGCTGAAGAACCAGGAACGCTTCGCCGCCGAAGCCGCCAAGGCCGAAGGCAAGGCCGCGCCCTCGGGTGGCAACTGGCTGGCCTCGCACCCCAGCAACGACAAGCGCCTGGCCGACATCCGCGAGTACGCCGCGCGCTACAACACCGGCCGCTACGGCGACGACAACCGCGGGCGCTACCTGCAGGCCGTCGACGGCATGGCCTTCGGCGAAAGCGCCTCGCAAGGCCTCACTCGCGGGCGCAACTTCTTCCACGAAGAACTGGGCATTGCGCTGACCGCGCCGCAGGGCTGGCAGGTGCAGAACTCGCCCGAGGCCATCGTGCTCGTCAACGGCGCACGCGACGCCGGGCTCATCGTGCGGCTGGTGCCCGACAAGGCCGGCAGCACGCACGATGAAATCATCCGCAACGCCATCAAGCCCGTCGATGGCCGCACCGAGCGCCGCAGTCTCAACGGCCTGAGCGCCACGCAGTTCACCGGCACGGTGCGCAACAAACAGGGCCAGAACGTCGCCGCGCGGCTGACCCTCGTCACCGGGCCCGGCGGCAAGAACTACCTCTTGCAGCACGCCGGCAAAGACAGCGCCGCGCTGCAGCGCGTGGCCGCGCAGATGCAAGAAGCCGAAGGCTCGTTTCGTGCGCTGACCGCCGCCGACCGCACCGCCGCCCGGCCTTGGGTGGTCAAGACGACGAGCTTCCCACGCGGCGGTTTCGCCGAGCTGGCGAAAAGCTCACCGCTCACGACGCAAGCCGAAGAACAGCTGCGCCTGATGAACAGCGCCTACGGCGGCGGCGCCGAGCCGCAGGTGGGCCAGCGGGTCAAGGTCGTGCAGTGACGAGGTGAGGGCTCAGCCGCCCGTGCGCCCCTCGGCCTCTTGCTGTGCCCGCATCCGTGCGTGCACGTAGGCGCCTTGCGGCACGTGCAGCAGGTCGGCGATGCGCCACAGCACGTGACGCTCGTGCTCGCTCAGGTGCCCGTCGGCATAGGCCACGCGCCACATGTGCTCGACCATGCGCAGCTTCTGCGGCATCTCGAAGCGCTCGTTGATGCGTGAGGTGAAGGCGTAGAGGTCGGTCGAGGCCTGCGCCGTGGTCTCGGCCAGCTCCGACAGGCGCTGCGCTTCGTCCTCGCCCAAGGCGAACTTGTCGCGCAGCGCGGTCAGCACGGCCGCACGTTCGTCCGCATGAAAGCCCGCGTCGGCCCGCATCACCTCGGTGAGCATCACCGCCGTGGCCAGCTGCAAGGCGTGCTCGGCCTGGGCCGGATCACCGCCCGGCGCCGGCGGCACCAGGGTGTTGAAGAGGTCTTTGAGGGTGCGCAGCATGGGCGGGGGTCGCGGGGTGGGTGCGGGTCGAATCGGTCAGTGGCGGACCGGGCCGGTGCCGGCAAGTTCCGGCGCCCGGCCGCCGCCGTTCAGCGAAACACCGGCGCGCGCTTTTCCAGCCCGGCCCGTGCGGCCTCGCGCTGGTTCGGGCTGCCGATCAGCGCCTTCTGCTCTTTCGCTTCGGCCAGCAGCACCTCGCCCGCACGCACCGGCGAGGCGCCGTTGAGCAGGCGCTTGCCCGCGCGGATGGCGTCGGGGCTCTTGCCCGCGATCTCGGCCGCCAGGGCCCGCGCCTCGGCCAGCGGGTCGTCGCTCACGCGCGTGCACAGGCCGATCGCCTGCGCCTCGACCCCCGAGACGATGCGGCCGGTGAAGGTCAGCTCGCGCAGCACGTCGGCACGCACGAGTTCGGTCATGAACACGCAGCCCGACATGTCGGGCACCAGGCCCCATTTCACCTCCATCACCGACAGCTTGGTCTCGGGGTGCACGAGGCGAATGTCGGCCCCCAGCGCGATCTGCAAGCCGCCCCCGAAGGCCACGCCATGCACGGCGGCAATCACCGGCACCGGCAGCTCGCGCCAGCCCCAGCCGACGTTCTGCGCCGCATTGGCCAGGCCGTGCGTGCGGTCCATCAGGTCGCGGCCCAGCGAGCCGCTGGTCTGGCCTTCGCCCATCTGCTGAAAGCGGCCCATGTCGAGCCCGGCGCAGAAGCCACGGCCTTCGCCGTGCAGCACGACGACGCGCACGGTGGGGTCGTTCTTGAGTTGGTCGATGGCGTCGTTGATCGACGTGAACATCGCCGCGTCGATGGCGTTCATCTTATCGGCGCGGGTGAGGGCGACTTCGGCGATACCCGTGTCGGAGACGGTGATGCGGACGCGGTCGAGGAGGTCGGTCATGGTGTGGCGTGGAAGAAAACCTGAAACCCGAGGCGGCCATGGGAGCCACCCGGAACGGACGCCGCACTGTAAGCGTGCCCAGGCTCGGGGCGTGCCGCCTGGGCGTCAGCGCTTCTTGTCCGAGAACCGGTCGTTGCGCCGGTAGAACTCTGGCGGCTTGTTCGCCACCCAGCGAACGAAGTCCGACATCGCGGGGTGGGCCCGCAAGCTGTCCCACGAGTGGAACTGCCGCGCCAGCTCCTTCTCGGTGAAGGTCGCGTGGATCTTGCGATGGCAAATGCGGTGCACCAGGTGCTTCACCACCCCGCCCCGGCTGCGCGGCACAAGGTGGTGCTCGTCCACGCTCGGACCGGCCACCAGGGGGCGACCGCACAGAGGGCAGCTGGCCTCTGCGTCAGCGGCCGACACCCGCAACCAATCCGGCTTGTCACGCAGCGAACGCTTCACCACCATCGTGGGGACTCCCAACACCGAGCCGATACCGGCCATTCACCTTGCGGGCGGCGGCCCGCATCGCACTTCTGGCCCTTCATCCCCCGCATCATGCAATGCCTCTCGCGCCCACACCGGGCGACACCGTTCGCCGCCCTGACGCTGCCTGCTCTGTTGTCTGCCTGCCAGCCCACCTCGGCCGCGACGCCGCCCCGCTTCGCCGCTGCGAGCTCGGGCGGTCCGGGGACAATCGTTGCCAGACTGCCGCCTGGTTCGGTGCGACAACTGCGGCTCACCCGCCCAGCGACAACGACTGAGCGGGAACGGCCGACCAATTCAGGGAGAAGAGACACATGATTCGCAAGACGCTCAACGTCGCTTTGGTGCTCTGCATCGCCTTTGCGGCCTCGGGTGGCGTGCAAGCCGCAGGCAAAGGCGAGCCCGCGCTGGACCTCGACGACTGCAGTGTGTTGACCGGCCAGCGGCAGGTGAGCGCGTACAAGAAGTGGCGCACCGGCACAGACGCGCTGGCCCAGCGAGGCGATCCATGGGCCATCACCACGCTGGCCGGACTGGCCAACAACGTGATGGTCTGCCACGAAGAAAAACTGCTGCCGAACGAGGGCTGGACCGTGACGATCGAGAGCGACAACGGCACCAGCGAGACCAAGGCGCCACCCGGCATCCCGAACATCGACAAGCGGCCCGCGGTCTTGGCCGATCTGCGTGACGTGGTGGCGCGCACACATGCGGCCGGTGCGTTCGATCCGGCCTACCGGCGCATGTCGGCCGAGTGGGTGGCGAAGTACGCCACCGTGCTCGCGGATGCCGTGCCACAGGCCTACGAAGATGTGGCCGGGGCGTACCACTTCGACTGCGTGCTCAAGCGAACCATCGGCAAGCGCGATCTGAAGTATTCGTGCCAGGCGGATCGGCGTGTGCGAGCACAACTGCTGCCCCGCGTGACGCCCGAAGTGCGGGCCGCTGCCGAGGCGCGTGCCGCTGAATGGGCACGCACATTGGACACATCACGCATCCAGGCCAACTGAGCGCATGGCGCCACGCATGAGTGCGTGGCTCTCGGACTGCGGCCCGGTGGGGCAAGTTGCGTTCGTTCGGCGGGAGCCTGTGCCGCTCACCGGAAGCGACCGGGGAGGCCATCCCGCAGCTTCAATGCAGCGACGCCCGATCGACCGCTCACCCTCAGGGCGGGAAATCAGGCGCACGCTGCAACTGGTCGGCCGCCTGCGACCCAACCGGCGAATCACACGTCGATGTTCGCCGCCCGCAGCGCATTGGCCTCGATGAACTCCCGGCGCGGCTCGACCTCGTCGCCCATCAGCATCGTGAAGACGCGGTCGGCTTCGATCGCGTCTTCGATCTGCACGCGCAGCAGGCGGCGCACGTTCGGGTCCATCGTGGTTTCCCACAGCTGCTCGGGGTTCATCTCGCCGAGGCCCTTGTAGCGCTGGCGACCGACGGCGTTTTCGGCCTGGGTGATGAGCCAGGCCATGGCTTGGCGGAAGTCGCCGACTTGCGACTCTTTCTGCTTCTCGCCTTCGCCGCGCTTGACGATGGCCTCGGCGCTGACGAGGCCCTTGAAGGTTTTGCCAGCGGTGCTGAGGGCTTCGTAGTCGGCACCGTGCACGAAGTCGGCGCTGATGACGCTGCTCTTGACGTTGCCGTGGTGCATGCGGCTGATGCGCAGGATGTGCTTGTCCATGCGCGCATCGAACTCGGCGGTGACTTCGGCGTTGTGCAACGCGGCCTTCATCGCAGTGGCCGAGGCTTCGGCGGCTTCGAGTGAGTCGAGGTTGACCTCCAGGCCGTTGGCCATCGCGCGCAGGGCTTCGATGTCCATCCAGTTGCTCAGGCGTTCGACCACGTTGTTGGCCAGCACGTATTGGCGTGCCAAGGTTTCGAGCGTCTCGCCTTGCAGCACGACACCGTTGACGCCGGTGTCGAGCTTGGCTTCTTTCAGTGCCACCTTCAGCAGGTAGGCGTCGAGTTCGATGCCGTCCTTGAGGTACTGCTCTTCCTTGCCGAGCTTGACCTTGTAGAGCGGCGGCTGCGCGATGTAGATGTGGCCGCGCTCGACGATCTCGGGCATCTGCCGGTAGAAGAACGTGAGCAGCAGCGTGCGGATGTGCGCGCCGTCCACGTCCGCGTCGGTCATGATGATGATGCGGTGGTAGCGCAGCTTGTCGGGGTTGAACTCGTCTTTGCCGATGCTGGTGCCGAGCGCGGTGATCAGCGTCAAGATTTCATTGCTAGTCAGCAGGCGTTCGAAACGTGCGCGCTCGACGTTCAAGATCTTGCCGCGCAGCGGCAGGATCGCCTGGAACTTGCGGTCACGCCCTTGCTTGGCCGAGCCGCCGGCGGAGTCGCCCTCGACGATGTAGATCTCGCACAGCGCGGGGTCTTTCTCTTGGCAGTCGGCCAGCTTGCCGGGCAGGCCCATGCCGTCGAGCACGCCTTTGCGGCGCGTCATTTCGCGGGCCTTGCGGGCGGCTTCACGGGCACGCGCCGCCTCGACGATCTTGCCGCAGATGATCTTGGCGTCGGTCGGGTTTTCGAGCAGGTAGTCGGTGAGCGTCTTGCTGACCACGTCTTCGACCGGGCCGCGCACTTCGCTCGACACGAGCTTGTCTTTGGTCTGGCTGCTGAACTTGGGCTCGGGCACCTTCACGCTCAGCACGCAGCACAGGCCTTCGCGCATGTCGTCGCCGGTGATCTCGACCTTGGCCTTCTTGGCCAGCTCGTTGTCTTCGATGTACTTGTTGATGATGCGCGTCATCGCGGCGCGCAGGCCGGTCAGGTGGGTGCCGCCATCGCGCTGCGGGATGTTGTTGGTGAAGCACAGCACGCTCTCGCTGTAGCCGTCGTTCCACTGCATCGCCACTTCGACGCCGATGTTGGTCTGCTGGTCGCTCATCTTGTCGCCCACGGCGTGGAAGATGTTCGGGTGCAGCGTCTTCTTGCCGGTGTTGATGAATTCGACGAAGCCCTTCACGCCGCCGGCGTAGGCGAAGTTGTCTTCCTTGTTGTTTCGCTCGTCGATCAGGCGGATCTTGACGCCGTTGTTCAGGAAGCTCAGTTCACGCAGGCGTTTGCTGAGGATGTCGTAGTGGAAGTCGATGTTCGAGAAGATTTCCAGGTCGGGCAGGAAGTGCACCTCGGTGCCGCGCTTCTCGGTCTCGCCGGTGATCTTCATCGGCGACACGTCGAAGCCGTTGCGCTGCTCGATGATCCGGTCTTGCGGAATACCTTGCTTGAACTCGAGGAAGTGCACCTTGCCGTCGCGGCGCACCGTGAGGCGCAGCCACTTGCTCAGGCCGTTGACGCACGAGACGCCCACGCCGTGCAGGCCGCCCGAGACCTTGTAGCTGTTCTGGTTGAACTTGCCGCCCGCGTGCAGCTCGGTCAGCGCGATCTCGGCCGCACTGCGCTTGGGCTCGTGCTTGTCGTCCATCTTCACGCCGGTCGGGATGCCGCGGCCGTTGTCGGTGACGCTGATGGAGTTGTCGCTGTGGATGGTGACGACGATGTCGTCGCAATGGCCGGCCAGCGCTTCGTCGATCGAGTTATCGACCACCTCGAACACCAGGTGGTGCAGGCCGGTGCCGTCGGACGTGTCGCCGATGTACATGCCCGGGCGCTTGCGCACGGCCTCCAGCCCTTCGAGGATCTGGATGCTGCCTTCGCCGTAGGCCGCGCTCGAGGCGGCGTCGTCCGAGGCCTTCTCGGCGGCGGTGCGCTTCGGCGGCACCACGGGCTCTTGCGGGGCTTGGTTGGCGTCGTCTTCGGGGATGTTCTGCACGTCACTCATCGCTTTGGGACTCTCGGTTCGGGTCGCGACACAGGGTTCGCGGCCCCTTTGAAAACGCTGAAGCGGGCCACGGCCCGCTTGTTGTTCGATGGGGAAGGAATGGGCTGCGCGGTCAGATGCGCATCGGCATCACGACGTACTTGAAACCGGCCTGCTCGGGCACGGTGATCAGCACGCTGGAGTTGGTGTCCTGCAGTTCGAGCTTGACCATCTCGGCACCCATGTTCGACAGCGCGTCCATCAGGTAGGTCACGTTGAAGCCGATCTCGATGGTGTCGCCGCTGTAGTCGATCTCGAGTTCTTCCTTGGCCTCTTCCTGCTCGGCGTTGCTCGACGCGATGCGCAGGCTGCCGGGTTCGAGGTTGATGCGCACACCCTTGAACTTTTCGCTCGTCAGGATGGCGGCGCGCTGCAGGCTCGACAGCAGCGGTGCCCGGCCCAGCGTCACGGCGTTCTTGTGGTTCTTCGGGATCACGCGGTTGTAGTCGGGGAACTTGCCCTCGACCAGCTTGGTGACGAACTCCATGCCGCTGAAGCTGAACTTGGCCTGGTTGCCGGCGAAGCGCATCTCGATGGGCGTGTCTTCGTCCTTCAAGAGGCGCTGCAGTTCGAGCACGGTCTTGCGCGGCAGGATGACCTCTTGCTTCGGGATCTCGACGTCGAGCGTGGCCTGGGCCAGCGCCAGGCGGTGGCCGTCGGTGGCGACGAGCGTCAGGCTCTTGCCTTCGGCGACGAAGAGGATGCCGTTGAGGTAGTAGCGGATGTCGTGCACCGCCATCGCGAAGTGCACCTGGTTGATCAGGCCCTTCAGCGTCTTCTGCGGCACGCTGAACATCGGCCCGAAGTCGGCCGCTTCTTGCACCAGGGGAAAGTCGTCCGCCGGCAGCGTCTGCAGGGTGAAGCGGCTCTTGCCGCCTTGCAGGGTCAGCTTGCTCTGGGCGGCCGAGAGGGTGACGTTCTGGTCGGCGGGCAGGGCACGCAGGATGTCGATCAGCTTGCGCGAGCCGACGGTGGTCGAGAAGTTGCCGGCATCGCCATCGAACTCGGCACTGGTGCGCACCTGGATCTCGAGGTCGCTGGTGGTGAACTCGATCTGGCTGCCGTTCTTGCGGATCAGCACGTTGGCCAGGATCGGCAGGGTGTGCCGGCGCTCCACGATGCCCGACACGGCTTGCAGAGCACTCAGAATCTTTTCTTGCGCTGCCTTCAAGACAATCATGTCAACCTCTTAATTTAGTCGTCTTAGTAGGAGAAGACGTTTTCTGTGGAGAACGTCATTTTCCCCTTTTCCATCAACTGTTTAACAGCCTGCCAACCCTGTGCAGCAGCCTGGGGTTCGGCGGTGTCTTCCCTACAACAACTTTCGGTCTGGTCGTTTGCCTGTGGACAGTTCGCCAGTTGTTGCGAAGTTGTCCCCAGACTTGTTGTTTGACAAACGGCGCAGACTGCCCCTCAGCCTTTCAAGGTCTGTTCCAGCACATGAAGTTGCTGGTTCAGCTCGGTGTTCTTCTGGCGCTCGGCGCCGATCTTGCGCACGGCGTGCAGCACCGTCGTGTGGTCACGCCCGCCGAAGAGCTCGCCGATCTCGGGCAGGCTCTTCTGCGTCATCTCTTTGGCCAGGTACATCGCGATCTGGCGCGGGCGGGCAATGCTCGCCGGGCGCTTCTTGCTGTACATGTCGGCGACCTTGATCTTGTAGAAGTCGGCGACCGTCTTCTGGATGTTCTCGACGCCCACCTGGCGGTTCTGGATCGACAGCAGGTCCTTCAGCGCCTCGCGGGCGAGCTGGATGTTGATGTCCTTCAGCGAGAAGCGCGAGTACGCCAGGATCTTGCGCAGCGCGCCTTCGAGTTCGCGCACGTTGGCGCGCACGTTCTTGGCGACGAAGAAGGCCACGTCCTCGGGCATCGGCGTGCCCTCGGCCTCGGCCTTGCGCATCAGGATGGCCACGCGCATCTCGAGCTCGGGCGGCTCGATGGCCACCGTCAGGCCGGCGTCGAAGCGGCTGGTCAGGCGCTCGTCGATGTCCACTAACCCCTTGGGGTAGGTGTCGCTGGTCATGATGATGTGGGCCTTCTTGGCCAGCAGGGCCTCGAAGGCGTTGAAGAACTCTTCTTGCGTGCGCTCCTTGCCGGCGAAGAATTGCACGTCGTCGATCAGCAGCAGGTCGAGCTGGTGGTACTTGGCCTTCAGCTCGTCGAAGGTCTTGCGCTGGTAGTTCTTGACGACGTCGGTGATGAACTGCTCGGCGTGCAGGTACAGCACGCGAGCGTCCGGCCGGTCGCTCAACAGCGCGTTGCCGACCGCGTGCACCAGGTGCGTCTTGCCCAGGCCCACGCCGCCGTAGATGAACAGTGGGTTGTACATCTGGCCCGGTGCGCCGGCCACGTGCAACGCGGCGGTGCGCGCCATCTGGTTGGCGCGGCCGGGCACCAGGGTGTCGAAGGTGAGGTTCGGGTTGAGGCGGTGGCGCGGCAGGGCCGCCGTGGCGCTGCTGTGTGAAGCAGCGCCGGGTCCGCCGATCTGCACGCTGTGCGCGGCATGGGCCGGGGCGGTGTTCAGGGCGCGGGCCACCGACACCGCGCCCGTGGGTCGCACCGTGGTGTTGCTGCCGGCGTAGACAGGCGCTTCACGCGGCGCCAGGGTCAAGTCCAGCCGAACGGGCTTGCCGGCCAGTTCGCTCAGCACGGCTTCGATGCGGTGGGCGTATTGGTTGCGGATCCAGTCGAGCTTGAAACGATTGGGAACGCGCAGCGAGGCGACGACCGCGTCGCCTTCGTCGTTGTTCGTCACGCTGGCCGCCGGCAGGGGGCGGATCCAGGTGTTGAATTGTTGTTCGGGCAGTTCGGCGGCGAGTCGCTCGCAGCCGCGTTGCCAGAGATCAGCGCTCATGGATTGTGGAAAACTCTTCTTTGGAGCGGGCGGATTCTAAGGGCGCCAAGGGCCCGGTGGGACGGTTATCCACAGCAGCGTGACACGTCGCACACGACGCGCCAGGCCGCATACTGCCGTGCAAGTCTTTGACTAGACTGGGGCTTTTTGGTGTAATAGTGGGTTTCCCGAAGGCCGGGGCTGGTTGTTCTCAGGTGAATTCACCCGGGCGCTCCAGCGGGCCTTGAGCGAAGGCCCGGCCTCTTGCGCGAACCGCTGCACACCCGCAACGGTTCATTGGCGCAGGGGATCACACGGTCGTCGCTGGGGAAGACTCCCCCTCGGGTTCCGTCCAACGGAGCCGCCATCGAGGAATGAATGGCCGGTGCGGTCTGCCACTTGAGGTGGCGCGTCCCGTCGGCCCCAGCAGGAACGACCATGAAACGCACCTACCAAGCTTCCAAGACCCGCCGCGCCCGCACCCACGGTTTCCTCGTGCGCATGAAGACGCGCGGCGGCCGCGCCGTGATCAACGCACGTCGCGCCAAGGGCCGCAAGCGCCTGGCTGTCTGAGCACGCGGCGGCCTGCCGAGTCGGGCTGCAACGTTCAGATGATCGGTCGCATGCTGCGCAGCGCCGACTTCGAGCGCGTGCTGGGCACACCCAGCCGCGCGCGCAGCCCGCATTTCGCCGTGCACTTTCTGCGCGGCGTCCCGGCACGCCCGCGAAAGCCGGCACACGATGCAGTTGTTCCAGAGTTGTCAACAGGTGAGGCACCAGCTCGGGGCTTGCCTGTGGATGACTCGGATCCCGACCGGGTTTGGTTCGGGGTCGTGGTGCCCAAGCGGCATGCCAAGCGGGCGGTGACCCGCAACCTGATCAAGCGCCAGATCCGCCAGGCGATGGTCAGCGCCGAGCGCGATGCCAGCCTGCCACGCGGCCTGTGGGTGGTGCGCTTGCGCGCGGGCTTCGACGCCAAAGCGTTTCTGAGTCCGGCGTCTGACGCCCTGCGTTCGGTGGCGGCCGATGAATTGCACGGTGTGCTGGCCCAGGCCTCGCGCCGCGCCGCCACGTGAGCGACCTCGCGATGTGCCACGTCAGCCGGGTGCGTCTGTGGCCGCGGCGTGCGCTGATGGCCGCGGTGCGCGCGTATCGCCTGTTGCTGAGCCCCTGGCTGGGCAATGGCTGTCGCTTCTACCCCACCTGCTCGGCCTATGCGCTCGAAGCGCTCGACACGCACGGCGCGCTGGCGGGCAGCTACCTGACCTTTCGCCGCATCGGCCGTTGTCATCCCTTGTGCCCGGGTGGCCATGACCCGGTGCCGCCCGCGCGCGGGTCGCGCCCGGGTGTCGATACAGCGTCATCGGGGTCGGGCAGTCTGCCCGCCTCCTCTCTCACTTCCGCGAAGAAGACCTCTCCATGACCGATATGCGCCGCACCCTGTTGTGGGTGGTGTTCTCGATGTCGCTCGTCCTGCTGTGGGACGCCTGGAACAAGCACAACGGCAAACCCTCGATGTTTGCGCCGCCGCCACCTGCGGTGGCCCAGGCCGCGTCGGCCGCTGGGACACCACCGGCTGCGTCAGCAGTGGGCGCAGGGGCGCCCACCACAGGGGCTGCACCTCCCAGCTCGGTCGCTTCGGCGCCGTTGGCCTCACAAAAGCTGCAGGTCACGACCGACCTCGTTCGTGCGACGGTGGACACCCGGGGCGGCGACCTCGTGCGGGTCGAGTTGCTCGCCCACCAAGAGGCGGTGATCAAGCCCTGGTACGCGCCGTTCGTCGAGCTGTTCAGCGGCAAGGGGGACCAGGTCGTCACGCCGAAGAACGTGGTGGTGCTGGACCAATCGAACGAGCGCCGCTACATGGCGCAGACGGGCCTGATCTCGGCGGGCGGCGGCGCCACCTTGCCGAGCCACGCGACCACGATGACGGTGGTGTCGAAGGGCGAGACCCTGGAGCCCGGCCAGAACGAACTGCAGATCAAGCTCGAATCGCCCGAGGTCGGTGGCGCGAAGCTGGTGAAGACCTACACCTTCCAGCGTGGCAGCTACGTGGTCGGTGTGCGCCACGAGGTGGTCAACGTGTCGAACGCGCCGATCGACCCGCAGCTGTACCTGCAACTGGTGCGCGACGGCAATGCGCTGCCGGGTGAGTCGAGCCTGTACTTCACGTTCACGGGCCCGGCGGTCTACAGCGAGGCCTCGCGCTTCCAGAAGATCGACTTCAAGGACATCGAGAAGGGCAAGTCCGAGCACGCGAAGCACGCCAACGACGGTTGGGTGGCGATGGTGCAGCACTACTTCGCGTCGGCCTGGTTGCTGGGCGCCGAAGGCCACCCGCAGCAGGCGCGCGATTTCTTCACGCGCAAGGTCGGCACCAACGAGTACTCGGTCGGCATGATCGTGCCGCTGGGCGCGGTGGCGCCCGGCCAGAGCAAGGCACAAGACGCGCGCCTGTTCGTCGGCCCGCAAGAAGAAACCAAGCTGAGTGCACTCGCCCCGGGCCTGGAGTCGGTGAAGGACTACGGCATCTTCGCGCTGCTGTCCAAGCCGCTGTTCTGGTTGCTGTCGCAGCTGTACAAGATCATCGGCAACTGGGGCTGGTCGATCGTGGCGCTGGTGGTGCTGCTGAAGATCGCGTTCTACTGGCTCAACGCGAGTGCCTACCGCTCGATGGCCAAGATGAAGGCCGTCAACCCGCGCGTGATGGAACTGCGCGAGCGTCTGAAGGACAAGCCGCAGCAGATGCAGCAAGAGATGATGCGCATCTACCGCGAAGAGAAGGTCAACCCGCTGGGCGGCTGCCTGCCGATCTTCGTGCAGATGCCGTTCTTCATTGCGCTGTACTGGGTGCTGCTGTCCACGGTCGAGATGCGCAACGCGCCGTGGATCGGCTGGGTGCAGGACCTCTCGGTGCCGGACCCGTACTTCATCTTGCCGCTGCTGATGACGGCCACGAGCTTGCTGCAGACCTGGCTGAACCCGCGTCCGCCCGATCCCGTGCAGGCCAAGATGATGTGGTTCATGCCGCTGATCTTCTCGGTGATGTTCTTCTTCTTCCCGGCCGGCTTGGTGCTGTACTGGCTGACGAACAACATCTTGTCGATCGCGCAGCAGTGGCTCATCAACAAGCAGATGGGCGTGCTGCACACGAAGTGACGGCGTCGATCTGACGCAGGCATGACGAAGGCCCTGGTGCGTGATGAATGCACGCCCGGGGCCTTCTTGTTTCTGGACCCCCGCCCGGGGGGCTTGTTGCTGCAGCGCGGCCGGCGGCACCATGGGCCCCTGGCCGCGTGACAAGTGCTTCAGGCACACCGCACGACGAACGGCCCGCGAGCAGGGCGGCCCCTCGGGTCACCGGCTCACGTCACCACCAGTCAATGCGGGGCAGACCCGCTGGTGGCGCCGAATGGCGATGTTCTCTGCATCGTGGCTTCGGCGTGACACCAGCGGCTCGGGAGAATCTCAGGCGCAGACAACCGCGACCTGACACTCCCCCCGCGCCATCTCACCCGGCCGCGCGTGATGCGCGCGCCGGGCTTCAACACCGAGTCAGGTCGAAGCTGTCGCGAGCGCCCGGGCGAGCGCTGTGTATTCGGCCACCGGCACTTCTTCGGCGCGACGTTGCAGGTCGAAGTCGATCTGCGCGCCACGGGCTTCGAGCCAGCGGCCGAGCGTGTGGCGCAGCAGCTTGCGGCGTTGCGAGAACGCCGAGGTGACCAGTTCGCCCAGCAGTCGGGGGTCGATGCCTTGCGCGTCGGGCCAGGGCTGCATGCGCACCACGGCCGAGTCCACGCGCGGCGGCGGGTCAAAGGCCTCGGGCGGCACGTCGAGCACCGACTCGACGTGGTAGCGCCACTGCAGCATCACCGACAAGCGGCCGTAGTCTTTGTTACCCGGCGCGGCGGCCATGCGGTCCACCACCTCTTTTTGCAGCATGAAGTGCTGGTCCACGACCCGGTCCACCGCATCGAGCAGGTGAAAGAGGATGGGCGTCGAGATGTTGTACGGCAGGTTACCGACCACGCGCAGCTTCTGGCCGCGTTCGTCGGCCAGGGCGCGAAAGTCCACCTTCAGCACGTCGGCCTCGACCACGTGCAGCTCGGGCCGTTTACGCAGGCGGGCGGCCAGGTCGCGGTCGAGTTCGACCACGGTGAGTTGCTCGCTGCGGGCGACCAGCGGGTTGGTCATCGCGCCCAGGCCGGGGCCGATCTCGACCAGCGCTTCGCCGGGCTTCGGGTCGATGGCATCGACGATGGCGCCGATGATCGAATCGTCGGCCAGGAAGTGCTGGCCGAAGCGCTTGCGAGGGATGTGTTTCAAGGGGGCGGCTCGCGCATCTCGATGTACGAGCGCGCGCGCAGGTCGCGCAGCCACTCGGTGTAGGCCGGCTCGAACTTCTGTTCGCGCAGCGCGGCGCGGGCCTGGTCGCGCAGTTGCTTGGGCTCGATGGGCACCTCGCGGCGGTCGGTCACCTGGATCAGGTGCACGCCGAAACGCGAGACCACCGGGTCGGAAAGGCCGTTGAGCGCCAGAGCGTTCATCGCTTCTTCGAACTCGGGCACGAACGAGCCGGGCGACGTCCAGCCGAGGTCGCCTCCTTGCGGGCCGCTGCCGTCTTGCGAGTTCTCGCGGGCCAGTGCCTCGAAGCTCTTGGCGCCGGTTTCGATCTGGCGCTTGAAGCCTTGCAGGCGGCGCACGGCGCTCTCTTGCGTCTGCGGCGGCGCGGGCCGCAGCAGGATGTGCCGCGCGCGCGTCTGCGTGACGCTCATGCCGGGTTCGCGTTGTTCGACCAGCTTGAGCACGTGAAAACCGGCCGAGCTGCGCACGAGGTCGGGCGCCACCTCGCCGGCCTTCAGGTGCTTGACGGCCTCGACGAAGAGGTCGGGCAGGCGGCTTGCGGTGCGCAGGCCGAGTTCGCCGCCGCGGGCGCGGTTGCTGTCTTCGGACAGCTCGCGGGCCACCGCCTCGAAGCTCTCCTTGCCGCCGCGCACACGCGCCAGCGCGGCTTCGGCGCGCGCGCGGCGCGTGGCGACGATCAGCTCGCTGGCGCCTTCAGGCACGGGCACGAGGATTTGCGCGATGTTGTATTGCATGGCCGCGCCGCCCGGGCCGCGTTGCTTTTGCAGGTAGGCCTCGATCTCGTCGTCGCTGATACGGATGCGGGACATCACCTCGCGCTCGCGCACGCGCTCGACCAGGATCTGGTCGCGGATGTTGTTGCGAAAGCGCCCGTAGTCGATGCCCTCGCTTCGCAGGCGTTCGCGCAGCTGCGCGAGCGTGATCTGGTTCTGTGCGGCGATGTTGTTGATGGCGCGGTCGAGTTCGGCGTCGTCCACGCGCTGGCCCATGTCGCGCGCGAAGGTGACCTGCACGCGCTCGTCGATCAGCGCGTCGAGCACGTCGCGGCGCAGTTCGTCGTCGGCCGGCAGCGTGTTGCCGCGCTGCTTGGCGTCGGCGCGAATGCGCGCGAGGCGCTGCTCCAGTTCGCCAGCGGTGACGAGTTCTTGGTTGACGATGGCGAGGATGTAGTCGGCGGTGCGCGCCGGGGTGCGCTGCGCCTGCGTGGGCGCGGCCAAGGCCAGGCTCAGCAGTGCGGCGGCGCACAGGCGGCTGGCAAGCAGCGGGGGACGAAACGGCAGCATCGGCATGGGCTTACGGGGCAACAGGGGGTGAGGGGTCGTCCCGCAGCAAACGGTAGCCCGGGACATTGTCCTTCAACACTTTCAGCGGGTTGGTGCCGAGGCGTGACAGGCCGACGAACTCGATTTCGAAGCCAAGCTGGGTGGTCGCTTCGACCTGGCTGGTGGACAGGCGCTTGGCGACGATGCGGCCGATCCAGCAGCCGGCGTCGTATTCGAGGCCCAGCACCGAGTCGGTGACGCGGCTTTCCAGCAGGCTGAAGTTGATGCGGCCCACGCTGTACCAGGTGCCACGGCAATCGCCCTTGCTCGCATAACCGCGCCGGCTCGAACCCGTCGCAGGTCCATAGACCGGCCATTGCCAGCCCAGTTCCACCTGCTCGCTTTCGCCGCGTTTCAGGCGGTAGACCGCGTTGAGCGTGCGGTACGGCCCCGGCGACCAGCGCGCGCCGACGATGGCGCGGGTGGTGCGGTCGGTGTCGGGGTTGTATTGCAGCGCGCCGTCGAAGCGCCAGCGCGGCACGATGCTCGACGAGCCCAGCAGCAGCAGGTCCGACAGGCGCTGTGTGACCGGCGGGCCATCGGGTGTGAGGCGCTGGTCGTTGAACAGGAAGCGCTGCGCGATGCCCAGACGCGCGGCCTCGGCGCCGGTGTTCGCATCGATCAGCCGAGAGGTCACGCCGGCGGTCAGCTGGTTGGCGTCGGACACGCGGTCGATGCCCGAGAACGCGTTGTCGGTGTAGATGGACTCGAAGTTGAAGTCCTTGCCGGCCGAGTCGAAGTTGGGCAGCGCGCCTTGCGGGCGGTAGGGCGTGCGCACGTACAAGAGGCGCGGCTCCAGCGTCTGGCGCATGGCGCGGCCGAACCACTGCGCGTCGCGTTCGAGCACCCAGGCGCTGTCGAGGCTGAAGGTCGGGATCGTGCGCTGCGCCTCACTGCGCAACCGTTCGCTGCCGGCCTGCCTTTCGAGCGAGTAGCGGGCGCTGTTGAACGACATCTTCGGCACGAGCGACCAGCCCGGCGTCACCCACGGGCGGCTGATCGCGCCGAGCGCGTGCACACGCGTGCCGGTCGGCCGGTCGGTGGGCAAGAACGCGCGGTGGCCGTCCGGGTTCTCGAAGCGGTTGATCTCGGTCTCGAAGGCAAGTTCGAAGCCGCCCGCAAGCGGCTGGCGGGTGCGAATGCCCAGTTGCGGCGCGCGGTCGTAGGGCGCGTCGATCAGGTTCTCGGGGTCTTGCAGCACCTGCCAGCGGTGCACGCGCGCGTAGGCCGACCAGTCGCCGAAGCGCTCGGTCTCGACGCTCTGGCTGGCGCGCAGCTCCACCGGCAGCAGGCGCGGCGTGAGGCTGTCGATGCCGCCCGGAAAGTCTTTCCAGTAGTCGTCGTCGGACACGCGTGCGACCTTGGCGCTGTAGAGCGCGCCGCGCCACGGGTGGCCTTCGTGCTTGACGTTGAGCGCACCGCGGGCGTCGCCGTAAAGCTTGTCGTTGGGCAGCGCGTTCAGGCGCAGCACGCCTTCGTAGCTGGGCATCAGGTAGCGGAACTCGCTGTCGAGACCGACGCCGCGCTTGGTGATGATGGTCGGCGTGAAGGTCGCGTCGCGGTTGGGCGCGATGTTCCAGTAGTAGGGCACGGCGACCTGCAGGCCAGTCTTGGTGTCCAGGCCCAGGCTGGGTGGCAGCCAGCCCGACTTGCGTTCGTCCGACAGCGGAAAGCTCAGGATCGGCGCGCCCAGCACCGGCACGCCCATGAAGCGCAGCACGGCGCCCTCGGCGATGCCTTCGTTCTTGTCGAAGTCGAGGCGGATCTTGTCGGTGCTCAGCAGCCAGGCGGGGTCGCCCGAGCCATCGGCGGGGCAGCTGGTGTAGGTCGCGCCGACCGCCGAGGCGCGTTGCTCGCCCAGGAAGTCGAGCCGCTCGGCGCGGCCACCGGCCTGCGTGCGCGAGAAGAAATAGGTCGGCTCCAGAAAGAAGCCCTCGAAGCGTTCGACGCGCAGCTGCAGTTCGCGCCCCGTGTAGCGGTCGCCCTGGCGCAGCAGGCGCACGTTGCCGCTGGCGCGCGCCAGGTCTTCGGGCTGGTTGTAGCTGAGGCGGTCGGCCTGCACCGTGAGGTCGCCACGGCGCAGTTCGACCTCGCCTTCAGCCACCGTTTCGAGGTCGGGCTGGCCGCGGATCTGGTTCGCTTCGAGCACCGTCGGCGGCACGGCCGACGCGGTCACCGCGGGGGCGACGGCCGTTTGCGCGTGCACCCCAGGGCCCAGCGTCGCCAGCAGCAAGCCCACCGCGGTCGCGATGGCACTGGGCGTGGCCGTGCGCAGCGCGCGGGACGCGGGCGAGGCGGCAGCCACAGGCACGAGGTCGGGCGCGGGCACGGAAACGGGCACGAGGTTGCAGCGCGAAGGGGGTTGCAGAACAGGACCGTCGGGGCGCTGCGGCGCGACGGTCCGCAGGGCTCGAACGTGCGGGGCACGGACGGCGATTTGTAGAATCGAACGATTATCCATGAGGGTCTTCAGCCCCTCGTGCCACCGGGCCAAGCGCCTCTGCGCCCCACGCGCCCGCCACCCCTCTTCAGCAGCGACGGTCCATGGCGACACCTTCCGAACACACGCCCGTGAGCTGGGCCGACGACACCCGCCGCGCCGCTTTTGCGCACTGGCTCGCCACACAAGGCATCGACCCGGCCAGCGCGCGCGCGGCGAGTGCCGATGCGAGCTTTCGCCGTTACCTGCGGGTGGACACGCCCGCCGGCCCGCGCATCGTGATGGATGCGCCGCCCGCGCAGGAAGACTGCCGCCCCTTCGTGAAGGTCGCGGGCCTGCTGCGCGGCGCCGGCCTGAACGCCCCCGAGGTGCTGGCCTGGGACGAAGCCCTGGGCTTCATGCTGCTGAGCGACCTGGGCGACGCGACCTACCTGTCCCGGCTCGACGACCGCAGCGCCCCGGCGCTGTACAGCGACGCGCTCAACGCGCTGGTCAAGCTGCAAGGCATCGCGGCGGCCGAGCAGGTGCCGGCCTACGACCGCGCACTGTTGAGCCGTGAGATTCAGCTCTTCCCCGACTGGTACGTCGCGAAGCACGTCAACACCACGCTGACGCCGCAAGAGGCCGAGCGCTTCGCCGCGTGTGTCGAGCTGATCCTGCAGAACAACCTCGCGCAGCCCGCCGTGCTGGTGCACCGCGACTACCACTCGCGCAACCTGATGGTGGTCGGCGAGCCCGGCAGCGCCACCAACCCCGGCGTGCTCGACTTCCAAGACGCCGTCTGGGGCCCGATCACCTACGACCTCGCCAGCCTGCTGCGCGACGCGTACATCGAGCTCGAAGAAGACGTGCAGATCGACTTCGCCGTGCGCTACTGGGAACGTGCCAAGAAGGCCGCGCTGCCGGTGTCGGCCGACTTCGGCGAGTTCTGGCGCGACTTCGAATGGATGGGCCTGCAGCGCCACCTGAAGGTGCTGGGCATCTTCGCGCGGCTGAGCCACCGCGACGGCAAGAACGGCTACCTGAAAGACATGCCGCTCGTGTGGCGCTACGCGCACAAGGTGGCCACGCGTTACATGGGCCTGGGCCCGCTCGCGCACCTGCTCGAACGCCTGGCGGGCGAGCAGCGCGTCGAAGGCTTCTACTGAGGCTGTGGCGGCCCCCGCGGCGCCGCTTCTATCAAGCGCGCGGTTTCTTCGCCCGTGAAGGCGGTGCCGCCGCCGGCAGCCACGGGTCCACGTCTTCGCCGCCGAAGGCCTGCACCAGAAAATCGACGAAGGCCCGCGTGCGTGCCGGCACGTGCTTGCGCGTGGGCCACGCCGCGTACAGCGTCGCGCTGAGCAGTCGCCACTCGGGCAGCACGCGTTCGAGGCGGCCGGCCTGCAGCGCCGTGTCGGCCACATAAGACGGCAGCGCCGCGAGCCCCAGCCCGGCGATGGCGGCGGCGTACATCGTGTCGATGTGCGAGGTGGTGAGCGCGGGCCGCGTGAGCGGCAGCACCACGGTTTCGGTGGACTCTTTGCCGATGGGCCCGCGGTGGAACTCGGCCTCTCGAAACTGCGAGGGCACCATCGCGTCGTGCGCGACCAGGTCGTGCGGGTGCTTCGGCCGGCCGCGCCGTTGCAGGTACTCGGGCGCGGCGCAGAGGATGGCCTCCGAGCGCGCCAGACGCCGAGCGATGAAGCCGCCTTCGAGCGGGCGGCGCGCCAGCGAGATCAGGGTCACGTCGTAGGCCTCGTCCACCGTCTCGACCGGCCCTGGCGCGGCGAGCTCCAGCGTGACCTGCGGGTGCGCGGCATGGAAGTGCGGCAGGTACTTCGCCAGCTGGTGCGTGGCGAACGCGGCCGAGCACAGCACGCGCAGGTGGCCGCGTGGTTCGGCGCTCGCGGCGCTGGCCAGCGCTTCGGCTTCATCGACCTCGACCAAGATCAGCCGCACCCGTTCGAGGTACAGCTCGCCGATGTCGGTGAGCGACAGCCGCCGCGTGGTGCGGTTGAGCAGGCGCGCGCCGAGGTGGTCTTCGAGGTCGGCGATCGACCGCGTGACGGCGGCGGGCGAGAGGTTGGCCTCGCGCGCCACGGCGGCAAAGCTGCCGGCGTCCACCACGCGGGCGAAGACGCGCATCGAGTGCAGGCGGTCCATGGGCGATTGTTGCGATCGTTGAAATGGTGCATTGAAGCACAGGCGGTTTATTGCCAGAGGAGCAATGCCTAAAGTTCACCCCATCGATGAGCCGACACCTTCACAGCGACTCACCGAGGCGGACAAGACGGCGCCTTCATTCACTCATCACGCCGCCCTGCCCGGATGTCTCACCACCTGAAGAAAGGACTTCTCATGAACACCACGGCTTCGAATCTCGTTGTTGCTTTGATTGCCCTGCTCTCCGCTGCCTGGACCGCCCCGAGCTTCGCCCTCAGCGAAGGCGACGACCTCTTTCCCGAGTCGAAGCAGCCCTCGTCGCTGACCCGCGCCGACGTGCGCGCCGAGCTGGCGAAGGCCCGTGCCGAGGGCACGCTGCCGGTCAACAGCGAGAGCAACATCTTCGCGTTCGACACCCGCCGCAGCGCCAAGGGCGCGACCAGCGACGTGACCCGCGAGCAAGTGCGCGCCGAACTGGCCAAGGCCCGCGCCGAGGGCACGCTGATGGTCGGCTTCGAGAGCCTGCCCTACGACAAGCAGTGGCCCGGCGTGTCGGTGCGCAGCCGCGAAGAGGTGCGTGCCGAAGCGCGCCTGGCGTCGCAAGAGCGTTTCACGCAGCGCCGCGGTTCGTGATCGGCGCTTGATGCGCCCTGGCGGGGCCTGACCGGGCTGGGAGCCCGGCGGCCCCGGCCCCTCAACCGAAGCTGCGGCGCGCCGCCAGCGCGCCCAGCCGTTCGGTGATGGCGAAGAACTCGGCCACGGTCTCGTCGATGATCTGCTGCGCCGGTTTGACCGCGTCGATCAGCGCGGCCGACTGGCCGGCCAGCGCCGGGGCGGCTTCCATGTCGCCGTCGAAGTACACGCCGCGGATGCCCTTGAGCGCGTCCACCGGCATCAGCCCTTCCTCGTGGTACGCCAGCGTGCGCTGCGATTTCAGTGCGCGGATGCACGGCGTGGACTTCTTGTTCAGCACCCAGGTGCCCGTGTCTTTCGCGTCCACGATGGCCTGCTTGTAGTTCGCGTGCACCGGGCTTTCGGCGCAGCTCACGAAGCGCGTGCCCATCTGCACGGCCTCGGCGCCCAGCGCGAAGGCGGCCGCCATGCCGCGCCCGTCGCAAATGCCGCCGGCCGCGATCAGCGGCACGTCGGTGCGCGCGCGGATGGCCTGCAGCAGCACCAGCGTCGAGACCTCTTCGGGGTTCTTGAAGCCGCCGCCTTCGGCGCCCTCGACCACCAGGCCGTCGATGCCGGCGTCCACGCACTTGAGCGCGGCATCGACCGTGGGCACGGCGTGGTAGACCACGATGCCGGCGTCTTGCAAGGGCTTCACGAACTTGGCCGGGCTGCCGGCCGAGGTCGTCACGAACTTCACGCCCGCTTCGCAGACGAACTTCAGCATCGCGTCGTCTTTCAAGAAGCGGATCGGCAGGTTCACGCCGAAGGGCAGCCCGGTCTCGCGCATCTTCAGGATCTCGGCCTGGCAGTTGGCCGTCTCGCCCGACGAGGTTTCGATGATGCCCAGCCCGCCCGCGCGCGACACCGCGCTGGCCAGCGGTGCGCGGGCGATCCAGCCCATGGGCGCCTGCACGATGGGGTAGCGGGCGCCGGTGTGGGCGAGGACTCGGTTCATGCGGGGCTCCTTCGGGGTTTTTGTGGACGGATCGGCGCGTGGCCGACGATCGGTCGCTGATTCTGCGAGCCGGCCGCGCCGCGCCGTGTCACACGGGCGGCAAGCCCCGCGACAATGCAGGGCCTGCCGAACATGACCGACCGATGCTCCGCCTGACCGAACTGCGCCTGCCGCTGAACCACCCCGAAGACGCCCTGCGCCCGGCCCTGGTCGCGCGCCTGCAGATCGCCGACGCGGCGCTGAAGCAGTTCACCGTGTTCAAGCGCAGCTACGACGCGCGCAAGAAGTCGGCCATCGTGCTGATCTACACGCTCGACTGCGAGGTCGATGACGAAGCGGCCGTGCTCGCGCGCCACGCCGGCGACCCGCACGTGAAGCCCACGCCCGACATGGCCTATCGCTTCGTGGGCCACGTGCCGGCCGACTTCTACACCTCGGGCGAACGGCTGCGCCCGCTGGTGGTGGGCTTCGGGCCCTGCGGCATCTTCGCGGCGCTGGTGCTGGCGCAGATGGGGCTGCGGCCCATCGTGCTCGAACGCGGCAAGCAAGTGCGCGAACGCACGCAAGACACCTGGGGCCTGTGGCGCAAGCGCGAGCTGAACCCCGAGTCGAACGTGCAGTTCGGCGAAGGCGGCGCCGGCACCTTCAGCGACGGCAAGCTCTGGAGCCAGATCAGCGACCCGCGCCACCTCACGCGCAAGGTGCTGAACGAGTTCGTGAAAGCCGGCGCACCGGAAGAAATCCTCTTCGTCAGCAAACCGCACATCGGCACCTTCCGCCTGGTGAGCATGGTCGAGAAGATCCGCGCCGACATCGAGGCGCTGGGTGGTGAGATTCGCTTCGGGCAGCGCGTGACCGACGTGTGCATCGAGGGTGGACACATGCGCGGCGTGACCCTGCACACCGGCGAAGAGATCCGCGCCGACCACGTGGTGATGGCACTCGGCCACAGCGCGCGCGACACCTTCACGATGCTGCACGGGCGCGGCGTGCAGATGGAGGCCAAGCCGTTCTCCATCGGTTTTCGCATCGAACACCCGCAGAGCGTGATCGACAAGGCGCGCTTCGGCCCCAACGCGGGCAACCCCATCCTGGGCGCGGCCGACTACAAGCTCGTGCACCACGCGAAGAACGGCCGCGCGGTCTACAGCTTCTGCATGTGCCCGGGTGGCACGGTGGTCGCGGCCACGTCCGAGCCGAACCGCGTCGTCACCAACGGCATGAGCCAGTACTCGCGCAACGAGCGCAACGCCAACGCCGGCATCGTGGTCGGCATCGACCCGCAGGACTATCGGCACGACCCGAACGGCACCGGCCCCGTGAGCCCGCTCGACGGCATGGCCTTCCAGCGCGTGTTCGAGTCGCGCGCCTACCTGCTGGGCGGCGAAAACTACGACGCGCCGGGCCAGCTGGTCGGCGACTTTCTCAAGGGCCGCGCCTCGAAGCAGTTCGGCAAGGTGCTGCCGTCGTACAAGCCGGGCGTGCACCTCACCAACCTCGGTGAGCCGGGCAACGAGAGCCTGCCGACGTATGCCATCGAGGCGATCCGCGAGGCCCTGCCCGCCTTCGACCGGCAGATCGCCGGCTTCTCGATGCATGACGCGATGCTGACCGGCGTGGAAACGCGCACCTCGTCGCCGCTGCGCATCCCGCGCGGGCGTGAGGACTACCAGAGCTTCAACGTGCGCGGCCTGTACCCGGCCGGCGAAGGCGCGGGTTATGCGGGCGGGATCATGTCGGCCGGCGTCGATGGCATCGAGGTCGCCGAGGCCGTGGGCCGGGCGATGCTGGGTGTGACGCCGCCGCTGGCTTGACCGAAGTCACCGCCTGCACGAGACCCGCTTCCTAGAATCCCTGCACTTCGCCCGGCCGCCCTCACGGCGGTCTGCGCGCCTCGTCATTCGTTCGACCCAGGGAGGGTTCATGTCGTCTCGTCTGCTTCGTCTTGCGCTGGTGTCGGTGGCCGTGGCCACCGCCGCCGGCTGTGCCACCGAATCGTCGCGCACCGTCCAGGTCGCCCAGGTCCAGGCGGCGGCCGCACCCTACAAGGGGCCGCGCACGCCGGTGTCGATCGGCAAGTTCGACAACCGCTCGGGCTTCATGCGCGGCATCTTCACCGACGGGGTGGACCGCCTCGGTGGCCAGGCCAAGACCACCCTGATCGGCCACCTGCAGCAGTCGCAGCGCTTCAACGTGCTCGACCGCGAGAACCTGTCCGAGACCAAGCAAGAGGCGCAGTTCAAGGCGCAGGGCCAGAGCATCCGTGGCGCCGACTACGTGATCACCGGCGACGTGGCCGAGTTCGGCCGCAAAGAGGTCGGCGACCGGCAGTTCTTCGGCATCCTCGGCCGGGGCAAGTCGCAGGTGGCCTATGCCAAGGTCACGCTCAACGTCGTCAACAGCCTGACCTCGGAGGTCGTCTACTCGGCCAGCGGCGCGGGCGAGTACGAGCTGTCGAACCGCGAGATCGTCGGCTTCGGCGGCACCGCCGGCTACGACGCCACGCTCAACGGCAAGGTGCTCGACCTGGCCATCCGCCAGGCGGTGGACAAGCTGGTGACGGGCCTCGACGGCGGCCAGTGGGCCGTGCCGGCCGCCCGTTGAAATGATGTTTGTCATGTCAAGCCGCGCGGCGCTGGCCTGCGCGGTGGCGGGCCTGCTCGTCGGCTGCGCGCAGGCGCCCCGGCCGATGTACCACTGGGGCAGCTTCCAGCCGCAGCTCTACGAGCACTTCAAGGGCGATGGCAGCGGGCCGTCCGAACAACTGCGCCTGCTCGAAGCCGAGGCGCAGCGCGCGCGCGGCGAAGGCCTGGCGCTGCCCCCCGGCTTTCGGGCGCACCTGGCGATGCTGTACCTGCGGCTCGGCCGCGACGACGAAGCGCGCCAGCAGCTCGAAGCCGAGAAGGCGAACTTCCCCGAGTCGGCCCCCTACATGGACTTCTTGCTCAAGCGCGCGGACGGCAAGAAGCCGGCGCCCGCCGCCCCGGCCGCGCCCAAGAAAGGAGCGGCCACATGAGTCCGCGATCTTCATCGCGTGCATCGCCGGCGCACCGGCTGGCGCGCCTCGCCCTCGCTGCCCTGGGTGCGGCCGGGCTGGTGCTGGCCACCGGCTGCGCCGCGCCGACGCCCTATGACTACAGCGCCTTCAAGCGCAGCCGGCCGGCCTCGGTGCTGGTCTTGCCGCCGCTCAACGAGACGCCCGAGGTGCTGGCGACCCACGGCGTGCTGTCGCAGGTGACGCTGCCGCTGGCCGAAGCCGGCTACTACGTGACGCCGGTGTCGCTGATGGACGAGACCTTCCGCCAGAACGGGCTCGACCACCCGGCCGAGGTGCATGGCGTGTCGCTGCAGAAGCTGCGCGAGATCTTCGGGGCCGATGCGGTGCTGTACCTCACGGTGCGCCGCTACGGCACGAGCTACGCGGTGCTCAGCAGCGAGACCACGGTGACGGTGGACGCGCGCCTGGTCGATCTGCGCAGCGGCGAGCAGCTGTGGGCCGGGTCGGCCTCGGCCTCGTCGCGCGAAGCGAACAACGGCTCGAACCAAGGCGGCCTCGTCGGCCTGCTGGTGAAGGCCCTGGTGCACCAGATCGTCGGCACGGCCAGCGACGCGAGCTTCCGCTACGCCGGCATGGCGAGCCAGCGGCTCTTGTCGCCGCGCCCGAACGGGCTGCTGCATGGGCCGCGGTCGGTGAACCACGCGAAAGACTTCGGGCCCTGACGGCGCGTCGCGCTTGACGGATGGCGGCCGGGTTGAGAGGATGCCGCCCGGCCGCGCCCCATTGCGCGGTCACGTCGCTCGGACGGTTCCGGGCGCTCACGTGAAAGTCATTCCATGTCCTCTCTCTCGGGCAAGCGCCGCTTCGCGCGCATCGACCGCCTCCCCCCCTACGTCTTCAACATCACGGCCGAGCTGAAGCTCGCTGCGCGCCGCCGAGGCGAAGACATCATCGACATGAGCATGGGCAACCCCGACGGGGCCACGCCAGCGCACATCGTCGCCAAGCTGGCCGAGGTCGCGCAGCGGCCCGACACGCACGGGTACTCGGCCAGCAAGGGCATCCCGCGCTTGCGGCGGGCCATCTCGCACTGGTACCGCGACCGCTACGCGGTGGACATCGACCCCGACAGCGAAGCCATCGTCACCATCGGCTCGAAAGAAGGCCTCGCGCACCTGATGCTCGCCACGCTCGACCGTGGCGACACGGTGCTGGTGCCCGACCCGAGCTACCCGATCCACATCTACGGCGCGGTGATCGCGGGGGCCGACATCCGCTCGGTGCCGCTGGTGCCGGGCGTCGATTTCTTCGCCGAGCTGGAACGCGCCATCCGCGGCAGCTACCCCAAGCCCAAGATGATGGTGCTGGGCTTTCCGTCGAACCCGACCGCGCAGTGCGTCGAGCTCGACTTCTTCGAGCGCGTGATCGCGTTGGCGAAGAAGCACGACATCTTCGTCGTGCACGACCTCGCCTACGCCGACATCGTGTTCGACGGCTGGAAGGCCCCGTCGATCATGCAGGTGCCCGGCGCGAAAGACATCGCGGTCGAGTTCTTCACCTTGAGCAAGAGCTACAACATGGCCGGCTGGCGCGTGGGTTTCATGGTGGGCAACCCCGACCTCGTGGCCGCGCTGGCCCGCATCAAGAGTTACCACGACTATGGCACTTTCACGCCGCTGCAGGTGGCGGCCATCGCCGCGCTCGAAGGCGACCAGCAGTGCGTGAAAGACATCGCCCTGCAGTACCAGAAGCGGCGCGACGTGCTGGTGAAGGGCTTGCGCGAGGTGGGTTGGGATGTGGAGTGCCCCAAGGCCTCGATGTACATCTGGGCGCGCATTCCCGAGGCGTACCGCGAACTCGGCTCACTCGAATTCGCCAAGCTGCTGCTGCAGAAGGCCAAGGTGTCGGTGTCACCGGGCGTGGGCTTCGGCGATCACGGCGACGACCACGTGCGCTTCGCCTTGATCGAGAACGAGTCGCGCATCCGCCAGGCGGTGCGTGGCATCAAGGCGATGTTCAAGGCGGACGGCCTGACGGCCTGAACTTCAGCCCTTCGGTCGCGCGGGGTCGCAGCCTTCGGTGGCGATCTCGCGCGGCGCTTCGAGCGAGGTCTTCGTCTCGCCCAAGGCCCCCAGCCGCCCGCGCACGCGGATCGACTGCGGCAGCGTCAACGCCGCGCCCTTCTTGGCCTGCGGGTCGAGCCACAGCTCGAAGGCCTCGTCGTGCAGGTCGAGCGAGGCGGTGCCGGCCAGCCGCGTCTGCGCGGTCTCGAAGACCAGGTGCGTGGAGCGTGCCCGCCCGTCGCGCAACTCGGCGACCAACTCGCCGCAGTGGATGGGCACGGCGTCGCTGCTGCTGACCAGCGACTTCAGCAGGCGTCCGAGGTGCAGGCCGAGCTTCGCCTCGAGCCCCTGCGGCACGCTGCCGCCGGCGAGCGTGAACACGGCGCGGCCCGAGACGCGCTGCATCGCGTCGGCGACCGACTGGCCGCGGCTGCTCAGCTGAGCGCGCCCGCTCAAGGGGCCGCTGATGCGCTTGTCTTCGGGCTGATCGGGCCACAGGGTTTCGAGCCGTAGCTTCTGCCATTGCAGCTCGGCGCCCAGCTCGGGCGGGTCGCGCTGGGCGTCGAGGGTGAATTGGCCGTTGAGCTTGCCGCCGGCCCAGGCCCCATGCACGGGCTTCACGCTGAGCTGGCCGTTGTCGAGCTTGGCTTTGAGGCGCAGCGCTTCCATCGGGGGCAGGTGCGGCAGGTGCAGGGCCTCGACACGCAGCTCGACCTGGGCGTCGAGGCCGCGCAGGCCTTGGGTGTCGAAGCGGCGCGTGGGCAGCAGGCGTTCGGGCGCGGTGTCTTGGCCGGCAGGTGCGCGCACCAGGGCGCCCAGGTCGGCGATGTCGGCGCGGCGGCTGCTCAGCGTGGCCTCCAGTCGCGGGCGTTCACCGGCGGTGTCGTAGCCGATCTCGCCGGCCAGGTCGCTGCGGCCGACGTCGGCGCTGAGCTTTACCAGCGTGAACTCGCGCTGCTCTTTCAGCAGGTGGGCGCTCAGTTTGACGGGCGGTGTGCGCGGCCACGCGATGGGGATGAAACCGCCCAGCGCCGCGAGGCTGGGCGCGCGCAGGCGGATGTCGGCGTCGATGGCCGTCAGCTTGAAAAGGTCGGCCACGCGCCCTTCGGCGTCGAGCCGCATGTCGCGCGAGAGCACGTGGCCGCGCAGCGGCACGAAGCGGCCGGTCTGCTGGAAGCTCAGCACCGGGCCGGTGTCGGCCTGGCCGGCGAAGGACTCGCCGTGGTAGCGGCCTTCGAAGTGGATGCGCTGGGTGAGGGCTTCGCCCTTCACCGGCTCGACCGGGGCGGCGAGGTCTTCGGCGCGGGTGTCGAGCACCAGCCCAAGGCCCTGGTGCTCGAAGTGCACGCGGCTGCGCTGCGCGACGAGGGTCTGCACCAGCGCGCGGCCTTCTTCGGTGTCGTCGGGGTGGCGCAGGCGCCAGTTGCGCCGGCCATCGGCGTGGCGCACGAGGTGCACGTCGGCACCGACCAGGCCCAGCTCGGTGATGACCAGCGGCCGGCGCTGCACGAGGCTCGACCACTCGAAGCGAAAGCGCGCCTCTTCGGCCACGGCCATGGGCTGCGCCGTGCCGGCCCAGGGCGCGTTCTGCACGCGCAGGCCGCGCAGGCGCACGACGGGCTCGAAGCCGTCACCGAGACTGAGGTGCAGGTCGTCGATCTGCACCGTGCGGCCCGACGGTTCGCTGAAGTAGCGTTCGACCTCGGGCTTGAACCAGTTCCAGTCGAACAGCGTGATGAGCACGCCCCAGCTCACGAAGAAGAGCAGCCAGCCCCAGCCCCGCCGGCCGATGCGCACCGTCAGGCCCGCTTCGGCTGCGAGGCGCGCGCGGCGAGCTTCTTCGCGCGTGTCTCGAAGAAGACGAACGCGAGGGTCGCCAGCACCAGGGGCCCGAGGTAGTAGAGCGCGCGGTAGGTCAGCAGCGCGGCCAGCAGTTCGCCTTGTGGCACACGGTGCGAGAGCAGGGTCACGAACACGGCTTCGAGCACGCCCAGGCCGGCCGGCACGTGGGTGATCACGCCCGCGACGGCGGCGATCAGCATCACGCTGAGCACGGTGGGGTAGTCGATGCGTTGTTGCAGGAGGGTGTGCACGAGGCTGGCGATCAACAACCAGTTGATGGCCGAGAGTGTCATCTGCACGAGCGCGAAGCGCAACGAGGGCAGCTCCAGCGTGTGGCCGCGCACGGTGAAGGCGCGCCGGGGCGAGAAGGCGCACAGCCCCAGGTAGGCTGCGGCCACCGCCAGCAGCGCCGCGCCCAGCAGGCGCAG
This sequence comes from Piscinibacter sp. PDB5-1, assembly GCF_056676035.1. Taxonomy (NCBI): domain Bacteria; kingdom Pseudomonadati; phylum Pseudomonadota; class Betaproteobacteria; order Burkholderiales; family Sphaerotilaceae; genus Piscinibacter; species Piscinibacter sp. PDB5-1. Next base: position 455,222 of record NZ_JBWVZL010000004.1, read on the forward strand.
GCCTCCGGAGTCGAGCTTCCAGTCGGGGGGCAGGGCCAGCGGGCTCAGCAGGAACACCCCACCGGCCAGCAGCAGGTAGCCGAGCCAGTTGGTGACCAGGCTCAGGCTCAGCACGCGGCCGATGGTGCCGTTGTCCAGCCCGAGCTTCGAGTACATGCGGATGCGAAAGCCGAAGCCGCCGATCAGCGAGCCCATGTTCAGGTTGAAGGCGTAGCTGATGAAGGTGACGAGCAGCACCTGCCCGCGCCCCAGCTGGTGGCCTGTGTAGTGCCGGCCCAGCAGGTCGTAGGTGCAGTAGACGGCGTAGCTGCACGCGGCCAGCGCCGCAGCCAGCCCGAGGTGCCCGAGCGGCATGCGGCGCACCGACTGCATCACCTCGTCCCACTCGACCTGCTGCGCCTGGTGTACCAGCAACCATGCGACCAGCGCGAAAAAGATCAACGTGAGCGCGCGCTTGAGCCAAAGCCACCCGGGGCGCGGCGGGCGTGCGGGCGTGGGGGGCGCCACGGCGCGTGCGGGGGCGGCGGACGACATCTCAGTGCGCGTCCGAGGTTTGCGTGGCAACGGGCGCGGCGACCGGCGCGGGGGAAGGCGGCACCTCGGGCATCACCAGCCGGGGCTGGTGCGCTGGAAACCAGCCCGCCCACGACGGAAAGCGCCGCAGAAAGTGAAACACCACGAAGCTGCGCAGCATATGGAAGACGTTGCGTTGCGGCACCTGCTCGCGCGTGACCTGCTTGCAGTGGTGGCGGATCAGCGTTTCGAGCCGCTCGCGCAGGTGCTGGTTGAAGCCCCGGTCGCGGATGATCACGTTGGCCTCGAGGTTGAGCGACAGGCTCAGCGGGTCGAGGTTGCTCGACCCGACCGTGGCCCATTCGTCGTCGGCCAGCGCGACCTTGCCGTGCAGTGGGCGCTGGCAGTACTCGTGGATCTCGACGCCCGCACGCAGCAGGTGGTCGTGCAGCAGCTCGGCGGCGATCTTGACGATGGGCATGTCGGGCTCGCCTTGCAGGATGAGCTTCACCCGCACGCCCCGTTTGGCCGCGCGGCGCATCTCGCGCAGCAGCCGGTAGCCGGGAAAGAAATACGCGTTGGCGATCACCACCTCCTGGCGCGCCGCCCGGATGGCGATGCGGTAGTGGCGCTCGATGTCGTCGCGGTGCTCGTGGTTGTCGCGCGTGACGAACATGGCCTGCGCCTCGCCTGCATGCGGCAACGCCTCGGGGGCGCTGGGCACGGGCGAGCGCCGGTGGAAGGGCCAGTGCAGGCGCGGCGTCTCGCCCTCGGCCGGCGCGATGGCCTCGTGCGCGAAGCGGCGGATCTCGGCGACGATGGGCCCGCGCACGCTCACGGCGTAGTCCTGCTTGGCCTCGGGCCCGAAGTCTCCCAGGTGGTCGGCCGAGAAGTTGATGCCGCCGACGAAGGCGAGCGTGCCGTCGACCACGACGATCTTGCGGTGCATGCGGCGAAACACGTTGGTGCGCAGGCCCAGCAGGCGTGGGGCGGGATCGAACACGCGAAAGCGCACCCCCGCCGCTGTCAGCGCCCCGATGAACTGCGCCGACAGGTCGGGTGAGCCGTAGCCATCGACCATCACATCGACCTGCACGCCGCGTTGCGCGGCGGCCAGCAGCACGCGGTGCAGCGCCTGGCCGACCTTGTCGTCGAACAGGATGAAGGTCTCGATGATCACTTCATGCCGCGCGCCCTCGATGGCCTCGAACACGGCCGGGTAGAAGGCCTCGCCGTTTTCGAGCAGCTCGAAACGGTTGCCCGGCGTCCAGCGGGGCTTGGCGCGCGTCCAGAGCGAGTTCACAAGCTGATCTCCGCGGCGAGCGGCGCGTGGTCGGACAGGTGCGACCACGGCTTGCGCGGCAGCACGTGCGGCGCGTGCACGCGGGCGTTGCGCACGTAGATGCGGTCGAGCCGCAACACCGGAAAGCGTGCCGGGAAGGTCTTGGCCGCACGCCCGCCGGCGGCTTTGGAAAACACCTCGTGCAGGCCGGCGCCACGCTCGAGGATGTCGTTGGCGCGGTGCCGCCAGTCGTTGAAGTCGCCCGCGATGACCAGCGGCGCGCCGGCCGGCACCTCTTTGTCGATCATCTGGCACAGCAGGTCGAGCTGCTTGCGCCGGTGACCCTCGCGCAGGCCCAGGTGCACGCAGATGGCGTGCACGTCCACGTCCTGCCCCGGTGGGCGCAGCACGCAGTGCAGCAGGCCCCGCCGCTCGGGCCCGCTGATCGACACGTCGCGGTTCTCGAAGTGCACGATGGGGTACTTCGACAGCACCGCGTTGCCGTGGTGGCCGCTCGGGTACACCGCGTTGCGGCCGTAGGCGAACTGCGGCCAGATGCTGTCGGCGAGAAACTCGTAGTGCGGCGTCTCGGGCCAGTTGACGATGCGCTCGGGGTGCTTGGCGTGCAGGCCCTGCACCTCTTGCAGAAACACGACGTCGGCGCCGACGCTGCGCACCGCCTCACGCAGCTCGTGCAGGATGAAGCGGCGGTTCAAGGGCGTGAACCCCTTGTGGGTGTTCACGGTCAGCACCTTGAACGAAAAAGGGTTCGGCGTTTCAGCGGCCATGGCAGGGGGTCGGAGGACTCCGGGGCGATCCGTTTCGGAACCCCCTTTTTGTACCGACGCCCCCAGGTTGCCGCTGTAGGAAAACGCCGCCCGCGTCCGCAGGCGCATCACGCGGCGCGGTTCTCGCGCTTCAGGCCGCCGGCTTTTCGGCCTGCAGCGCGTCGCGTACCGCCGGGCGTTCGAGGATGCGCTGCAGGTAGGCCGCCAGATGCGGCGTGGCATTCAGATCGCGGCCGAGGTAGCGGCTCCAGCCCGCCACGACGAACAGGAAGATGTCGGCGATGCCGTACTGCTCGCCGACGAGAAACTCGTGCGAGGCCAGGTGCTGGTCGACGAAGGCCAGGCGCTTGTCGAGCGCGGCGTGCGAATGCTTCTTGACCGCCTCGTCGGTGGCCGGCGAGAACAGCGGACCGAAAGGCTTGTGCAGTTCGGACGAGATGAAGTTCAGCCACTCCTGCACGCGGTAGCGCGGCAGCGTGCCGGCGGCAGGCACCAGGTTCTTCTGCGGGGCCAGGTCGGCGATGTACTGCAGGACCACCGGTGCCTCGGTGATGCGCTCGCCGGTGTCGAGTTCGAGCACCGGCACGTAACCCTTGGGGTTGATCGCATAGAAGTCGCTGCCGTCTTCGAGCAGGTGGGTCTTGGTGTTCATGCGCACCGGTGTGAACGCGAGGCCGGCTTCGCGCAAGGCGATGTGGCAGGCCTGCGCGCAGGTGCCGGGCGAGAGGTAGAGCTTCATGCGGGTCTCCTGGTGGGGGCGAAAGGGCCGGCGGCCATTGGAACCCCGAGGCCCATCACCCTGCATGCAACGGGTTTCAACGGCACGTACAAATGCACCGCCTCGAAAGCGGGGCCGGCGACCCTAGATTCCGTGGCATGAGCACCACCACCCTCCTCCGCTCCCGCCGCGTCGAGCGCATCGTGCGCGGCATGCCCACCTCCGATGGCGCGGGCGTCAAGCTCACGCGGGTGCTGACGCAGCCGCTGCAGCGCCGGCTCGACCCGTTTCTGATGCTCGACGCCTTCGGCAGCGAGTCGTCGGCCGACTACATCGGCGGCTTTCCCGACCACCCGCACCGGGGTTTCGAGACGGTGACCTACATGCTGGCCGGGCGCATGCGCCACCGCGACAGCGTGGGCAACGTCGGCCTGCTCGAACCCGGCAGCGTGCAGTGGATGACCGCCGGGCGCGGCCTCATCCACAGCGAGATGCCCGAGCAGCAGGAAGGCCGCATGGCCGGCTTCCAGCTGTGGGTCAACCTGGCCGCGCAAGACAAGATGCAGGCGCCGCAGTACCGCGACATCGCGCCCGCCGACGTGCCCGCCTTCACGCGCGACGACGGCGTGCAGGTGCGCGTGCTGGCTGGCGAGAGCCACGGCGTGACCGGCGCGGTGACGCGGCCGACCACCGAGCCGCTGTACCTCGACCTCACGCTGCCGCCCGGCGCCCGCTTCGAGCAGCCCTTCCCGGCCGAGCACAACGCCTTCGTGTACGTGTTCGGCGGCGCGGTGGAGGTCGAGGGCACGCGGGTCGAGCGCGACCGCATGGCCATCCTCACCAACGACGCCGGGGCCGAAGGCGTGCGCGTCAGCGCCCCCGCCGACGGAACCGAGCCGGCGCGCGTGCTGCTGATCGGCGGGCGGCCGCTGAACGAGCCCATCGTGCAGCACGGGCCCTTCGTGATGAATAGCGTGGACGAGATCCGCCAGGCGGTGGTGGACTTCCAGAACGGCACGCTGGCGCGCTGAGGGCTGCAATGGCGTCTGGGCCGCCGTGCCCGGACGCCGGGTGGCGTTTTGCGGACGCGGCGTCAACCGCCGCCGGCGGATCGTTCCGACACTGGGGCTCCTTCTTGTTGCTGGAGCCCCCATGCCTTCGACACCCCACCCCGCCGCGCCGTACTACGCGGTGATCCTCTCGTCGCAGCTCGCGGTCAACGACCCCGCCTACGCAAGCACCGCGCAACGCATGGTGCAGCTCGCGTCGCAGCAGCCGGGCTTCCTCGGCTTCGAGAACGCACACAGCGCCAGCGGCTTCGGCATCGCGGTGTCGTACTGGGACAGTCTGGAGGCGATCGCCGCCTGGCGCGACGACGCCGAGCACCGCGACACGCAGGTGCAGGCCCGCAGCCGCTGGTACGCGCACTACACGCTGCGTGTGGCGCGCGTCGAGCGCGTGGTGCACATGCCGGGTTGAACGCGGCGCCGGGGCGCGAACACTGGGCGCATGCGCTAACCTCGGCGGCCCCATCCTTCGTGTGTCTTGCCATGCCCCGTCAAACCCTGGATGAGTCCCGGCTGCACCCCGCGATCCGCGACAAGGTGGCCAACCTGCACGCCGACATCGTGCACAACGTGCAGGCCGCTGCGAACTCGAACGCCGTGCTCGTGGTGGGCATGGCCTTCAACGCGCCGGCCCGCAGGGCGCGCCGTGCGCTCGACGCGGCCGGCGTGGCCCACCAGTACCTCGAATTCGGCAGCTACTTCAGTGGCTGGCGCCGGCGCAATGCGTTGAAGATGTGGACCGGCTGGCCGACCTTCCCGATGGTGTTCGTCAAGGGCCAGCTCGTCGGCGGTGCGAGCGACCTGCAACAGCTGATCGACAGCGGCGAACTCAAGCGGCTGCTCGGCCTGTGAAGCTTCGCGCAGGCGTGGCGATGCTGGTGGCGGGCCTCGGCGCGCTGGCCGCCGGCCCGGCGGCTGCCACCGAGACGCCCTGCCGCGTGCCCGGTCTGCCGCACGAGGTGCGCTGCGGCCACATCCAGCGCCCGCTCGACGCGGCCCGGCCACAGGGTCCGCAGATCGCGGTGCACTACGTCGTGGTGCCGGCCAAGGCGCGCCACAAGCGGCCCGACCCGGTGCTGCTGCTCGCGGGTGGCCCCGGGCAAAGCGCCATCGACCTGGCGCCCAGTGCGATGGCGCTCTTCGCGCGGCTCAACAACCGGCGCGACCTCGTGCTGATCGACCAGCGCGGCACTGGCCGCTCGGCCCCGCTCAAGTGTGACGAGCCGCCGCAGGCCACGCTGTCGCAAGAGGCCGACGCCGAATGGCAGTTCACGCAGCTGATGCGCTGCAAGGCGCAACTGGCCGCGCTGCCGCACGTGGGCTCGGCCGACGGCCTGCGCTTCTTCACCACCACGCTGGCGATGCAGGACGTGGACGCCGTGCGGCGCCAGCTCGGTGCGCCCCAGGTCAACCTCGTCGGCGCCTCGTACGGCACGCGGGCGGGGCTCGAGTACCTGAGGCAGTTTCCGGGCGCCGTGCGCCGCGTGGTGCTCGATGGCGTCGCGCCGCCCGACATGGCCCTGCCGGCCAGCATGTCGCGCGACGGCCAGGCGGCTTTCGACGCGCTGCTCGCGGCCTGCGAGCACGAGCCGGCTTGCAAGCAGCGCCACCCTGCCTTGCGCGCCGACTGGTCGCGCCTGCTCGCCGGCCTGCCGCGCACGGTGACGCTGGCCGACCCGCGCTCCGGCGAGGCGCAGCCCCTGACCCTCACGCGCAGCGCGGTGATCGCGGCGGTGCGGGGGCCGCTCTATGCGCCCGCGCTGGCGGCGGCCTTGCCGGTGGCCATCGAGCAGGCGGCGCAGGGCCGCTTCGAGGCGCTGGCCGGTCTGAACGCGATGCTCGCGTCGCGTCGCGGCGGCCTCTACGCCGGCATGCACTTCAGCGTGGTGTGTGCCGAAGACCTGCCGCGGTTGCCGCAGTCCAGCGACGCACCGGGGCGCGACTTCGGCGACGAGACCGCGCGCTTCTACCGCCGTGCCTGCGAACACTGGCCGCGCGGCGAGGTGCCGGCGGCCTTCTACACCGTGGGGAAGAGTGCCGCGCCGGTGCTCGTCTTGAGCGGCGGCCTCGACCCGGTGACCCCGCCCCGGCACGGTGCACGCGTGGCGGCCGCGCTCGGCGCGAACGCGCGTCACGTGCTCGTGCCGCAGGCCGGCCATGGCGTGATGTCGCTGCCCTGCGTGCGCGACGTGCTGCACCGTTTCATCGACGCCGACGACGAGGCGTTTGCGCTGAAGGTCGATGCCGCGTGTGCGACGGCGGTGCCGCGGCCGCCGATGTTCGTGCCGGCGGCACCGGCCTCGGTGCCCGCCTCGGGGGCGTCGAAATGATCCACATCGAACACGTCGCCAAGCACTTCGACGCGCCCCGGCGCCGCCTCTTTGCACGCGGCCGCGAGGCCCCGGTGCGCGCGGTGCAAGACCTGAGCTTTCGTGCCGACGACGGCCGCATCACCGGCCTGCTGGGCCCCAACGGCGCGGGCAAGACCACCACGCTGCGCATGCTGTCGGGGCTGGTCGTGCCCGATGCCGGGCGCATCGCCGTCGATGGCATCGACGTGTTGCGCACGCCCCGCCAGGCGCTCGCCCGCCTGGGCCTGCTGAGCGACGCCCGCGGGCTCTACCCGCGCTTGAGTTCGCGCGAGAACATCGTCTACTACGGTGCCCTGCAGGGCATGACGCGCGAGGCGGCGAACGCCCGCGCCGAACACCTGGCCGAGCTGCTGGCGATGCGACCCCTGCTCGACCGCCGCACCGAAGGCTTCAGCCAGGGCGAGCGCATGAAGGTCGCCCTCGCGCGTGCGCTGGTGCACGACCCCGCCAACATCGTGCTCGACGAGCCCACCAACGGGTTGGACGTGCTCTCGACCCGCGCGCTGCGTGAGGTGCTGCGCCACCTGGTGTCGCCCGAAGGCGGCGGCAAGTGCATCGTGTTCTCGACGCACATCATGCAAGAGGTCGAACGCCTGTGCGACCGCGTCGTGATCGTCTCGCACGGCCGCTCGGTGGCCGAAGGCACAGTCGATGAACTGCGCGACCGCGCCGGCAGCACCGACTTTGAAGACGCCTTCGTGCGCCTTGCCTTCGCCGAGGAGCTGTCATGACCACGGCCTGGGTCGTGTTTCGCAAAGAGCTGGTCGATGCCCTGCGCGACCGGCGCACGCTGGTCGTGCTGCTGGTGTCGAGCGTCTTGCTCGGGCCCTTGCTGGTGCTGGCCTTGTCGCAGGTGGTGGCTTCGCTCGAAGCGCGGGCCGAGCAGCGCGAGGTGCTGATCGACGGCATGGCGCATGCGCCGGGGCTGGTCAATTTCATCCAGCGCCAGACCTACGTGGCCAAGCCGGCGCCCGAGGGCTACGAAGCCCAGCTTCGGCGCTCGTCGCTGGCCGACCCGGTGCTGGTGGTGCCGCCGGGCTTCGAGGCGGCCGTGCTCGCGGGCGAGCAGCCGGTGCTCGAACTGGTCTTCGACAGCGGCAACCGGCAGGCGCAGGCGGCGCTGCCGCGTGTGCAGCAACTGGTGGGCGCTTATGCGCGCGAGCGCGGCCTGCTGAGCCTGGCGCTGCGCGGCGTGTCGCCCGAGGTGCTGGAGCCGGTGCGCACCGAGGCACGCGACCTCGCCAGCGAACAAAGCCGCGCCACGCAGCTCACGGCCATGTTGCCCTTCTTCATCATCATGGCGATGCTGTCGGCGGCGATGAACGCGGCGCTCGACACCACGGCCGGCGAACGCGAGCGCGGCTCGCTGGAGCCGCTGCTGTCCAACCCGGCGAACCGCTTCGCGCTCGTCGTCGGCAAGTGGGCGGCGGTGGCCAGCCTGGGCATGCTGATCGCGGTGCTGAACTCGCTGAGCTTTCTGCCGGCGCAGTGGCTGCTGCGCAGCGACACGCTGCAGGCGATGTTCCAGTTCGGGCTGCGCGAGGTGGGCTTGTTTCTGGTGGTGCTGCTGCCGCTGGCGGCGGCGCTGTCGGCGTTGCTGATGGCGGTCGCCATTCGCTGCAAGACGCACAAGGAGGCGCAGGCCAACACCACGGTCGTGGTGCTCGGGGTGTCGGTGATGCCGCTGTTGACGCTGTTCTATCCCGACAGCGACGCGCCGTGGATGCTGGGCGTGCCCGCGCTGGCGCAGTACCAGCTGATGGGCCGCGTGCTCAAGGGTGACGACTTCAGCGTACTGCAGATCGCCGTGCCGCTGGGCGTGAGCGTGCTGCTGACCGCGCTGTGCCTCGCGGTCGTGACCCGCTGGCTGCGCCAAGCCGCCGCGCGGTAGGCGCAGCCGCCTGGCGCGGGCCAGCGCTCAGGCAGGGTTCAACTCAGAAGTAGAACTGGGCAAAGAAGCCGAGGTGATCGCCCTTGATGTCGTTGCCGCCGCCTTCGGGTTCGAAGCGCTCGACGACCGCGCGCGCCGACAGGCCGAGCTTGGGCGTCACGAAGTACTCGCCGCTCAGCACGAGGCCGGTCGAGTTGTCGAAGCGCGTGTAGGCCACACCGCGACCGAGCAGCTTGCCGTTGGTCGAGACGCGCGGGCCGGCGCCCACACGCCAGCCGGGGGCGACGTCGTAGTTCAGCAGCAACTCGACCGGGTAGCGGCTGAAGCGCGCCGACTCGTCGTTGCGAAAGCGCGTGTTGTGCACGTGGTAGCCGCCCGCGACCTGCATCGACAGCACCGGGCTCATGCGGAATTCGAGGCCCACGCGGGTGGCGAACAGGCCGCCGGCGCGCACCTTGTCCGATTCTTCGTTGTTGTAGGGCACGGTGGCGAGGCGGTCGCCGCCGTAGGTGAGGCCGCCACCGGCGAACAGGCGCACCGACGACGGGGTGTCGGCGGCCGGGGCGGGGGTTTGTGCGTGTGCGGTGCCGAGCGCTGCGGCAAGTGCCGCGATGACAGCGAGTTTCTTCATGACCATCCTCTGGTGTCGTTGGAATTGCCCGCCTTGCCACTCGCGGCGGACCGTCGGCGATTCTATGAACCCAGGTCCGGGCATGACGTGTGCGCAGGCATCATGGGCGCATGAACGTGTCAGCGCTTGTTTTTTCTCAACTCGTGTGGCGCAGCGGCCGCCTGCACGAACTGGGCGGGCTCGACGTGGCCCGCATCTACCGCGCCCGGCAGCGGGTCTTCGTGGTCGAGCAGCACTGCGTGTACCTCGACGCCGACGAGGCCGACGAACGCGCGGTGCACCTGGCGGCGTGGTCACCCGCGCACGACGAACCGCTGGCCTGCGCGCGCCTGGTGGACCCGGGCGTGAAGTACGCCGAGGCCTCGATCGGCCGCGTGGTCACCAGCGACGCGGCGCGTGGCACCGGGCTCGGCCGCGAGCTGATGCGGCGCATGCTCGCGCTCGCGGCCGTCACGCACCCGGGGGTGGGCCTGCGCATCTCGGCGCAAAGCCATCTGCAGCGCTTCTACGGCGAGTTCGGCTTCGAGCCGGTGGGCGAGGACTACCTCGAAGACGACATCCCGCACCGCGAGATGTGGCGCGCTGCGCCGGGCTGAGCGGGGTTCGAAGGTGTGAGGTTTCGTCGCGAGCGGGCTCAGCTCGTGGCGAGAAGCGCAGCCGTACGGGCGCACGGCGAACATCACCGGCGCGAGATCTGCTCGCGCAGCAGAAAGATGCACACCTTCTCAGTGCGAGCGCAGCCGCGCGGGCGGGGGCAGCTCGTGCACGCTGGCGGCGATGCTGCTGTGCTGGATCGCACGGCCGACCTCGTCTTGCCAGGGCAGCAGGTTGACGATCTGGTTGAGGCGCAAGGCCGCTTCGAGGCCGATGATTTCTTCGCCGTGGATGCCCACCAGCTGCAGGTTGGTGATGAGCCCGAGCGGGTCGGCCATCGCGACGACGCCCTCGCGCAGCTCGATCCAGTCCCAGGCGACGCCGGCCGAACCCTGCGGCGCGATGCGCCCGCCCCACAGCGTCTGCCCGGTGCTCGGGCGTTCGGCATCGCCCACGTCGATGACGCGCGTGCCGAGATGCACGAATTGCAGCTGCGGCGCGGCGTGAACGGGCCAGACCACAGGGGGCCAGGCGCGCACAATCCACGGGGGTGTCGTAGAGGTCATGGTGAGGGCTGGGTGTGCAGGGGCGTTCCAAGTCTTGATCTGTGCGAATAATTGGCGTCGTTTGCCGCGGCGACTAGCTGTAAGTCCTGCCATCTGTAAAACCTGCCAGGGTGGATGGCTCCAGGCACGATGCGCGCGGTGACCCCATTCAGACGAGGGTAGGCATGCTCCAGAGCGGGTACATGGCAGTGATGCAGGCGGCCAACCAGGACGAGTTCCTGGCCGAGATCGTTCGCTTCTCGAAGCAGCTCGGCTTCGAGACGGTGTCGGCCACGCTCGTGGTCGATCACCTGCTGGGCGACAGCGAATTCATCACCGTGGCCAACACGCCCGACGCGTACCGCGCTGCCTTCCAGAGCCCCGAGAACTGGCGGCGCGACCCGGTGATGCAGCACTGCAAGCGCAAGAGCATGCCGCTCATCTGGGGCCAGGACACCTACACCGCCGAAGGCGCGGGCGAGGTCTGGGAAGAGCAGGCCCGCTTCGGCTACCGTACCGGCATCGCGATGGCGCTGCACCTGCCGGAAGGCAAGCACTTCATGCTCGGTGTGGACCGCGACCAGCCGGTGCCGTCCGATCCCGCCGAACTCACGCGCATGGTGGCCGACCTGCAACTGCTCACCGTGCACGCCAACGAGGCGGCCGCTCGCATCCTCATGCCCTTGAAGCCGTCGAACGATGGCCCCTCGCTCACGCCGCGCGAACTCGAAGCGTTGCGTTGGACGATGGAAGGCAAGACCGCATGGGAAACCGGCAACATCCTGGGCATCAGCGAGCGCACCGCGGTGCTGCATGTCAACAACGCGATGCACAAGCTCGGTTGCGTCAACAAGCATCAAGCCGTGCTCAAGGCCATTCGTCTCGGCATCCTGCGCTGAAGTGACGAATCACCAACGAAGAAAAAGCACGCCCCCCCTGTAAGAGCTGACAGTTACGACTTCGAAGGCCCGCTGCTGGAATTGGCCCCATGCACTCGTTGAGGTGCATGCCAACCGAAAGGAGCAGACCATGCCCAGCAAGTCGTCCGATGCGAAAGCTCAAACGCCCGCAAAGCCGCAAGGTCCCGACACGCAACCGGCCCGTCCGGTGCCGCTCACGCCGGAACAGCAGCGACAGGTGGGTGGCGGCAGCTTGAGCCCACGGCCTCTGCCCAAAGGCGGTTGGTGAGTTCCCGGCGGCTTGCTTTGATGTGAAGCAAGTCGCGGCCTCAAGAGCATGTCTCGAAGGCCGAAGTTCGCGATGTGAGTGATTCACGTTTGCCCATGTCCAGTCTGTTCCGACCCGAAGTCATCGAAGGACGTCAACAAGCCTGGCTGGGCAACATTCAACTGATTCGACCGGTGCCGTTGGCTGTGCTGACGGGGCTGGTCACCGTGGCGGTGCTGGTCATCGCCACGTACTTGATGCTCGGGGAGTACACCCGCAAAGCGCGCGTGACCGGTTATCTGGTTCCTGATGGGGGCGTGATCCGCCTGGTGCCGCCTCAAGCGGCCACGGTGGTCGAGAGCAGCGCCCTCGAAGGCAAAACAGTCCGCAAGGGAGACGTCCTCTTCGTCCTCTCGCTGGACCGCGCAACGCAGAGCGGGGATACACAAGTCGCGGTAAGAGCCAGCTTGGCCGCCCGCGCAAAAAGCTTGGAGGCAGCCGGACGTCAAAAATCCGCGCTGCAACAAGCCCAGCTGTCATCGTTGGACACGCAACTCGCCGACATGCGCGGCGAGTTGCGCCAGTTGGCCGCCGAGGCCGACCTCCAACGCCAGCGACTCGCCCTTGCGCAACAAGCGCAGGCCCGTCTCGAATCGCTGCGTGACGACAACTTCGTTTCATCTGCCCAGGTGCAGGCCAAGGCCGAAGAGGTGCTCGGCCTGCGCGCGCAATTGCAAGGCCTCGAACGTCAGCGCGTGGCCCTGCAGCGCGAGGTCGGCCTGGTCGAATCGCAGCGCCGCGAACTGCCGCTGCGCACCGAGGCCGAGCAAGGCGAGATCGAACGCGACCTCGCCGAGCTGCAGCAAGAGGCCGCCGAGAGCGAAGCCTTGCGCCGGCTGGTGGTGCGTGCGCCGCAAGACGGCGTGATCACCGCCGTGGTCGCACAGCCCGGCCAGCCGGTGAGCCCGTCAAGTGCCCTGGCCACGCTGGTGCCGGCGGGTGCGCGCATGCAGGCGCACCTGTTCGCGCCGTCGAGCGCGGTGGGCTTTGTGCGCGCCGAGCAGTCGGTGCTGTTGCGCTACCAGGCCTACCCGTACCAGAAGTTCGGCCACCAGCAAGGCCAGGTGACGCAGGTCTCCCGCACGCCGCTGCCGGCGGTCGAGACCGGCTTGTCGCTGCCGGGTGGTGAGCCGCTGTACCGCATCACCGTCGCACTCGACCAGCAGGCCGTGCAGGCCTATGGCCAGGCGCAGCCGCTCACGCCGGGCATGCAGCTCGAAGCCGATGTGCTGCTCGACCGGCGTCGCCTGATCGAGTGGCTGTTCGAGCCGGTGCTCAGCATCGCGGGGCGCGTATGAGCGACAGCGTGCGGGCTGAGCGCCAGGCCGTTCGCAAGCCTGTCTTCGTTGCGCCTGAGGTGCGGCCATGAACGGTTTGCAATTCGGTGGCGAACGCGTGCCGCTGGTGCTGCAGACCGAGGCGGCCGAGTGCGGCCTCGCGTGTCTGGCGATGGTGGCGGCGCCGCATGGCTTGCGCACCGACCTGCCGACGCTGCGCCAGCGCTTTTCGCTCTCGCTCAAGGGCGCGACGGTCGCCGACCTCGTCCGCATGGCCGGCGAGATGCAGTTGAGCGCGCGTGCGATGCGGGCCGAGATCGAACACCTGCCCCAGCTGCAACTGCCCTGCGTGCTGCACTGGGACTTGAACCACTTCGTCGTGCTGACCAAGCTGACGCGCAAGGGCGCGGTGGTGCACGACCCGGCGCGCGGCGTGCGCCACGTTTCGCACGACGAACTGTCGCGGCACTTCACCGGCGTGGTGCTCGAGGTCGCACCGGCGCCCGACTTCCGCCCGCGCACCGAGCGCCAGTCGGTCACGCTGCGCCAGTTGCTTGGCCACGTCAGCGGGCTCAAGCGCTCGCTCGGCCAGATCTTCGTGCTGGCCGTGGCGCTCGAGTTCTTCATGCTGCTCGCGCCCTTCTTCCTGCAATGGGTGGTCGATGGCGTGCTGGTCAGCAACGACCGCAACCTGCTCGTGACGCTGGGCGCGGGGTTCGCGCTGGTCGTGCTGCTGCAGGTGGCGACCGGGGCGATCCGCTCGTGGGCGGTGCTGTACCTGTCGTCCACGCTCAACCTGCAGTGGCTGTCGAATGTGTTCGCGCACCTGATGCGGCTGCCGGTGAGCTGGTTCGAGACCCGGCACACCGGCGACGTCGTCTCGCGCTACAGCGCGGTGCAGACCATCCAGCAGACGCTGACCACCAGCTTCATCGAAGCGGTGCTCGATGGCCTGCTGGTGGTGCTGACGCTGGCGATGATGTGGGTCTACAGCGGCACGCTGACGGCCATCGCGCTCGGTTGCGTGGCGGTTTATGCGGGCTTGCGCTGGCTGTTCTTCAAACCGCTGCGCGACGCGACCGAAGAGTCCATCGTGCACGACGCCAAGCGTTCGACGCACTTTCTCGAATCGCTGCGCGGCGTGCAGTCGATCAAGCTCTTCAACCGCCAGCACGACCGCCAGGCGCAGTACATGAACCGCGTGGTCGATGCGATGAACGCGACCATCGCCACGCGCAAGCTCGAACTGATGTTCGGCGTGGCGCACAAGCTGGTGTTCGGGCTCGAACGCATCGCTGTCGTGTGGGTCGGCGCCCTGCTGGTGATGGACCAGCAGTTCTCGGTCGGCATGCTGTTCGCCTTTCTGGCCTACAAAGAACAGTTCGCCCAGCGTGTGAGCGGCCTGATCGACAAGGGCGTCGAGCTGAAGATGCTCAAGCTGCAAGGCGAGCGTCTCGCCGACATCGTGCTCACCACGCCCGAGCCGCAAGAGCGTCCGGCGCGCGAGCGCAGCGTCGAAGCGCGGCTTGAGCTCAACGGCATCGGCTTTCGCTACTCAGACGCTGAGGCCCCGGTGCTCGACCAGCTCAGCCTCACCATCGAGCCGGGCGAGTCGGTCGCCGTCGTCGGCCCCTCGGGCTGTGGCAAGACCACGCTCTTGAAGATCATGCTCGGCATCCACGCGCCGCAGGCGGGGGAGGTGCGCATCGGCGGCGTGCCGCTGTCGCAACTCGGCCTGCAGGCGTGGCGCGACATGATCGGCACCGTGATGCAAGACGACCAGCTCTTTGCCGGCTCGATCATCGACAACATCGCTTTCTTCGATGCGAGCCCCGACCTCGCCTGGGTCGAAGAATGCGCGCGGCTCGCGTCGGTGCACGACGAGGTCGAGGCGATGCCGATGAGCTACCACACGCTGATCGGCGACATGGGCACCAGCATCTCGGGGGGGCAGAAGCAGCGGCTGTTGCTGGCGCGTGCGCTCTACAAGCGGCCGAAGATCCTCTTCCTCGACGAAGCCACCAGCGCGCTCGACGTGGACCGCGAACGATTGGTGAACCAGGCGATCAAGGGCCTGTCGCTGACCCGCGTGATCGTCGCGCACCGCCCCGAGACCATCGCCTCGGCCAGCCGCGTGGTGGTGCTCGCCGAAGGGCGTGTCGCGCAAGACCTGCGCAGCGTCGGCACGCCCGCTGCGGCCTGAGGCGGTGGGCGGCGCCAGGGTTTTGCCGAAACCCTATCGCTGCAATCTAGTCGATTGATTGGCTCAAACGGGTCGGCTTGCTCACAATCATCAACAAGAATCATTCTTGTTTGGAGCCGCCACCATGAGCAAGTCCGCCACCTTCGGAGTCATGCACTTGGGCATCGCGTTCGGCGTGAGCTACGCGCTCACCGGCGACGTGGCCATTGCCGGGGCGATCACCTTCGTCGAGCCACTGGTCAACACGGTGGCGCACTACTTCTTCGACAAGTACTGGGACCACCCGCGTGTGCAAGGCTGGCGGGCGGGCTGGGCCAAGGCGGCGGCGCAGCCGCCGCTTGCGGTCAGCGACGCGGCGCGTTGAGGGGGTCGGCGTCACCTGCGGGCGGCGCGGTTTCGCGCTCCAGGTGACCGAGCCAGCGCATCGCCTGCTCGCGCGAGTCGCCGCACATGTCGGGCGAGGCCTGCAGCGAGCTGCACACGGCGGGCCGGTCGGGGTGGCCGAAGATCTTGCAGCGCAGTGCGTCGTCGAGTTGCACGCAGCGCTCGCCGGCGCGTTTCGACACCCCGCCGATCATCGGCATGCCGGGGATCGGTGACGAGATCGAAGGCGCGATGCAGCAGGCGCCGCAGCCGGGGCGGCAGTTCATCGTCGGGGTCGCGTCGTTCATCGCGCGATTGGACAACGAAAGCCGCGCGAAGCGCCCATTCACGCGGCTTTCGGGGTGACGCCAGGCGGGGTGCCAGCCTAAAATTCACGCCCCTGTTCACCCGTTGCGCGCGCCCCTTTTTCGGCGCCACCGGCCCCGACTCCGGCGCGCGACTCCACCCCCGGAGCCCCCGATGTTGTACCCCCATGAGTTCGACGTGATCGTCGTCGGCGGCGGCCATGCCGGCACCGAGGCCGCGCTCGCGGCCGCGCGCATGGGCTGCGACACGCTGCTGCTGACGCACAACATCGAGACCCTGGGCCAGATGAGCTGCAACCCGTCGATCGGCGGCATCGGCAAAGGCCACCTGGTTAAAGAGGTCGATGCGCTGGGCGGTGCGATGGCCGCCGCCACCGACGAGTCGGGCATCCAGTTCCGCATCCTCAACAGCAGCAAGGGCCCGGCCGTGCGGGCGACGCGGGCGCAGGCCGACCGCATCCTCTACAAGGCGGCGATCCGCCATCGGCTCGAAAACCAGCCGAACCTCACCCTCTTCCAGCAGGCGGTCGATGACCTGATGGTCGAAGGTGAGCGCGTGGTCGGGGCGGTCACCCAGGTCGGCATCCGCTTCCGCGCGCGCGCGGTGGTGCTGACGGCTGGCACCTTCCTCGACGGCAAGATCCACGTCGGCCTGCAAAACCACGCCGGCGGCCGCGCGGGTGACCCGCCGGCGGTCACGCTGTCGGCGCGGCTGAAAGAGCTGAAGCTGCCGCAGGGCCGGCTGAAGACCGGTACGCCGCCGCGCATCGACGGGCGCAGCATCGACTTCTCGCAGCTGGTCGAGCAGCCGGGTGACCTGGATCCGGTGCCGGTGTTCAGCTTCATGGGCGACGCCGCCCAGCACCCGCGCCAGGTGCCGTGCTGGATCACCCACACCAACGCGAACACGCACGAGATCATCCGCAGCGGCTTCGACCGCAGCCCGATGTTCACCGGCGTCATCGGCGGTGTTGGCCCGCGTTACTGCCCGAGCATCGAAGACAAGGTCAACCGCTTCGCCGACAAGGACGCGCACCAGATCTTCCTGGAGCCCGAGGGCCTGACGACGCACGAGTTTTACCCGAACGGCATCAGCACCAGCCTGCCCTTCGACGTGCAGCTGGCCGCCGTGCGCTCGATGCGCGGGCTGGAAAACGCCCACATCCTGCGCCCCGGTTACGCCATCGAGTACGACTACTTCGACCCGCGCGCGCTGAAGGCCTCGTTCGAGACGAAGGCGATCCAGGGTCTGTTCTTCGCCGGGCAGATCAACGGCACGACCGGCTACGAAGAAGCGGCGGCCCAGGGGTTGTTCGCCGGCATCAACGCGGCGCTGCAGGTGCGAGGCCAAGACGCCTGGACGCCGCGCCGCGACCAGGCCTACCTGGGCGTGCTGGTCGATGACCTCATCACCAAGGGCGTGACCGAGCCCTACCGCATGTTCACCAGCCGAGCTGAGTTCCGCCTGCAGCTGCGTGAAGACAACGCCGACCTGCGCCTGACCGAAATCGGCCGCGAGATGGGCTTGATCGACGATGCGCGCTGGGCGGCGTTCTGCCGCAAGCGCGATGCTGTTTCACGTGAAACAGAGCGACTCAAGCTGACCTGGGTCACGCCGCACACCCTGCCGGCCGCCGACGCCGAGCGGCTGGTCGGCAAGGCACTCGAACGCGAATACAACCTCGCCGACCTGATGCGCCGCCCGGGCGTGCACTTCGACGCCGTCGCCGAGGTCGCGGCCATCGCCAAACCCGAGGCCGGTGTTTCACGTGAAACATTGGCGGCGGAGCTGGGCGCGTCGATGGCCGAGGCGGTGGTCGAGCAGGTCGAGATCAGCATCAAGTACGCCGGCTACATCGACAAGCAGATCGACGAGGTGCAGCGGGCCGCCCACTACGAAGGCCTGCGCCTGCCGGCCGAGCTGGACTACAGCCAGGTGGCGGCCCTTAGCTTCGAGGTGCGGCAAAAGCTCAGTGCCCAGCGGCCCGAAACCCTGGGCCAGGCGTCGCGCATTTCGGGCGTGACGCCGGCGGCGATCTCGCTGCTGCTGATTCACCTGAAGAAGGGTCGCTTCAAGGGCTTCGCGGCCAACGACCTCAGCACCGCCGGCGGATCGACCGATGTCGCGGCCTGAGGGTGGGGCCGCGCTCATGACGGAGCCGCGTGACGAGCTCGCCCGGGGGGCGCAGGCGCTGGGCGTGTCGCTCAGCGAGGCGCAACTTGACGCCTTGCTCGCCTACCAGGCGCTGATCCTCAAGTGGAACAAGGTCTACAACCTCACGGCCGTGCGCGACCCGGCCGAGATGCTGACCCACCACCTGCTCGACAGCCTGGCCGTGGTGCCGGCGCTGTCGAGGCACCTGGCGACGCTTCCCGCCGGGGCCGCCGTCCGGGTGTTGGATGTCGGCAGCGGTGCCGGCCTGCCTGGCGTGGTGCTCGCCATCACCCTGCCCGCTCTCACCGTGGTGTGTGTGGACACGGTCGGCAAGAAGGCCAGTTTTATCCGCCAGGTGGCCGGTGAACTCGGCCTGCGCCAGCTCGGCGCCGAGCACGCCCGGGTCGAATCGCTCAAGCTGCCGCCCTTCGATCTGATCACCTCGCGCGCCTTCGCGTCGCTGAGGGACTTCGTCACCCTCACCCGCCCGCTGCTCAAGCCGGGGGGCGTGTGGATGGCGATGAAGGGCAAGCGCCCCGACGACGAGGCGGCCACCCTACCGCCCGACGTGTCGGTGTTTCACGTGGAACAACTCGCCGTGCCCGGCCTCGACGCCGAGCGTTGCCTGGTCTGGATGCAGCCCCGCGAAGGGTCGGCCCGATGACCCTGTTGGGCATCTCGGACTACGGCTCCTTCTGCGCCGCCGTGCTGGTGTTTCTGGCGCTGCCGGGGCCGGGCACCCTGGCGCTGCTGACCTCCACCGCCAAAGGCGGGCCTGCGGGCCGGTGCGGCGGCGACCGCCGGGCTGATCGTGGGGGACCAGGCCCTGCTGTGGCTGGCCGTCGGCGGGGTGTCGGCGCTGCTGCTCGCCCACCCGGTGGCCTTCCAGGTGGTGCAATCCGCCGGGGCGCTGTACCTGGTGTGGATCGGCCTGAAGCTGCTGTTCGCCAAAGACGGCGCACCGCCGGTCATCCACATCGAGCCGCGCCGCTACGCGCGGCAGGCGTTCTTCATCACGCTGCTGAACCCCAAGGCCATCGTGTTCTACATGGCCTTCTTCCCGCTCTTCATCAACCCCGACACGCACCGCGGTGCCCTGACCTTCGGGGCGATGGCGCTGACCATCGCCGGGCTGACCGCCCTGTACTGCCTGACCCTGTGCGCCTTTGCCCACGCCGTCACCGAGCAGCTAAAGGCGCACCGCCGGCTGGCGCGCGGGTTGCAGAAGCTGGCGGGCCTGTGCCTGGTTGGCTTTGGCATCCGCCTCGGCAGCAGCAGCTGAACCCCTCTTCTTTCACCGCACACACCACCCCATGACGCGCATCTTCTGCATCGCCAATCAAAAAGGCGGGGTCGGCAAGACGACGACCACCGTGAACCTCGCCGCCGGGCTGGCGCAGATCGGTCAACGCGTGCTGGTGGTGGACCTCGACCCGCAGGGCAATGCCACCATGGGCTCGGGCGTGGACAAGCGCGCGCTCGAACTCAGCGTCTACGACGTGCTGCTCGAATCGGCCACTATCGCCGAGGCGCGCCAGCGCAGCGAGAAGGTCGGCTACGACGTGCTGGGCGCCAACCGCGAGCTGGCCGGTGCCGAGGTCGAGCTGGTCGAGCTGGAGCGCCGCGACAAGCGCCTCAAGGCCGCCATCGCCACCGTGGCCGGCGACTATGACTTCGTGCTGATCGATTGCCCGCCGAGCCTGAGCCTGCTGACGCTCAACGGCCTGTGCAGCGCCCATGGCGTGGTGGTGCCGATGCAGTGCGAGTACTTCGCGCTCGAAGGCCTGAGCGACCTGGTGAACACCATCAAGCAGGTGCACGCCAACCTCAACTCCGACCTGCAGATCATCGGCCTGTTGCGGGTGATGTTCGACCCGCGCATCACCTTGCAGCAGCAGGTCAGCGAGCAGCTCAAGGCGCACTTCGGCGACAAGGTGTTCAACACGGTGATCCCGCGCAACGTGCGCCTGGCCGAGGCGCCGAGCTACGGGCTGCCGGGCGTGGTGTTCGACCCGGCCTCGCGCGGCGCGCAGGCCTTCGTCGAGTTCGCGGCCGAGATGGTCGAGCGGGCGAAGACGCAAACCGCGATGCCGGCGGCTGTCGCGCCGGCCTGATCCTTCGGCGCGCCCCCTGCTGGAAGGGGCGCGGCTTCCTCAGAGGCCCAAGCCTTCGTCCACCCCGAGGTGCAGGTTCATGCACTGCACGGCCGCGCCGCTGGCGCCCTTGCCCAGGTTGTCCAGGCGCGCGATCACCAGGACTTGCAGCGCGCTGGCGAAGACGAACAGGGTGACGCGGTTGGTGTCGTTGTCGGCCTGCACGTCGAAGAAGCCGTCTTCCAGCACGGCCGGGTCGCGCAGCGGGGCGACGCGGATGAAGCGTTCACCGGCGTAGTGCTTGACCAGCGCCTGGTGCACGGTCTCGGGCGTGGCGCCGGCCGACAATTGGCTGATGTGCAAGGGCACACTCACCGCCAAACCCTTGTAGAACGGGCCCACCACCGGCATGAAGAGCGGCGCATGGGCGAGGCCCGTGTGCGCCGCCATCTCGGGCAGGTGCTTGTGGCCCAGGCCCAGCGCGTAGGGGCGTGGCGCCTGCAGCTTGGGGTCGCCGCCGGCTTCGTACTGCTCGATCATCTTCTTGCCGCCGCCCGAGTAGCCGGTGATCGACTGGGCGCTGATGGCGGCGTGCCGGGGCAGGATGCCGGCGTCCACCAGCGGGCGCACGGCGAGGATGAAGGCCGTGGCGTGGCAGCCCGGATTGGCGATGCGCTTGCTGGTCTGGATGGCCGCGCGCTGGCCGTGGGCCAACTCGGGCAGGCCGAAAGCCCAGCCGGGGGCGGTGCGGTGCGCGGTGCTGGCGTCGATGACGCAGGTGTTGGGGTTGGTGACCAGGGCGACGGCTTCTTTCGCGGCCGCATCAGGCAGGCACAAGAAGGCCACGTCGGCGGCATTGAGCAGGCGGGCGCGCTCGGTGGCGTCCTTGCGCTTGTCGGCGTCGATGCGCAACACTTCGACGTCGCTGCGCCCGGCGAGGTACTCGTTGATGCGCAGGCCGGTCGTGCCTTCCTGGCCGTCCACAAACACCCGATGTTTCATGACTCACCCCTGCGCAAAAAAAGAGGCGCAAGGATAAGCCTTTGCCATGACGAACCCGACCCCGCGCATCCTTCACCTCCCCGGCTGGCAGGGCTCCAGCCTGGGCCACTGGCAAACCGAATGGACACGGCGGCACGGTGACCAGTGGGTCGAGCAAGACGACTGGGATTGGCCCAAGCGCGGCGACTGGATGACCCGGCTCGAAGAGGCGCTGCTGGCCGACCCGACGCCTGCCGTGCTGGTCGCCCACAGCCTGGGCTGCCACCTCGTGGCGGCGTGGGCGGCCCACTCGCAAAACACCGCCCGGGTGCGCGCCGCCCTGCTCGTCGCCCCACCCGACCTGGCCCGCCCCGAGGCCCCGCCGCAACTGCACACCTGGCGGCCGCTGGTGCGCGAGCGCCTGCCCTTCGCGAGCCTCGTCGTCTTCAGCCAGGACGACCCCTTCGGCTCGGCCGAATCCGCGCTGCGCTTCGCGGCCGATTGGGGCAGCGCGTCGGTCGCCATCGGCGCGCGCGGGCACATCAACGCCGAATCGGGCCTGGGCGCGTGGCCCGAGGGCCGGGCACTGCTCGACGGGCTGGTGGCGCGCTGAAGGGCGCGCGCGGCGTGCCGCAGCGCATCAACGAGAATCCCACCCCATGGTCACGAAGAAACCCAAGGGCCTCGGCCTGGGCCTCGAAGCATTGCTCGGCCCGAAAGTCAGCGACACCCCTGCGGCCCCGGCCGCTGCCGATGGCGCGCCCCGCACGCTGAAGCTCGACGTGCTGCAGCCCGGCAAGTACCAGCCGCGCACGCGCATGGACGAAGGCTCCTTGTACGAACTGGCCGAGAGCATCAAGGCGCAGGGGATCATGCAGCCCATCCTCGTGCGCCCGGTGGGCGGGGGCCGCTACGAGATCATCGCGGGCGAACGCCGCTCGCGCGCCGCCAAGCTGGCGGGTCTGAGCGAAGTGCCGGTGCTGGTGAAAGAGGTGCCCGACGAAGCCGCCGCGGCGATGGCGCTGATCGAGAACATCCAGCGCGAAGACCTCAACCCGCTCGAAGAGGCGCAAGGCATCTCGCGCCTCGTCAACGAGTTCAACCTCACCCACGAACAGGCCGCGCAGGCCGTGGGCCGCTCGCGCAGCGCCGCCAGCAACCTGCTGCGTTTGCTGCACCTGGCCGAGCCGGTGCAGCAACTGCTGATGGCCGGTGACATCGACATGGGCCATGCCCGCGCCCTGCTCTCGCTCGACGGCGCCCAGCAGATCCTCGCGGCCGGCGAGATCGTCGCCAAGAAGCTCAACGTGCGCGAAGCCGAGAAGCTGGCCACGCGCATGGGGTCGAGCCGCCAGCAGCCGCTGCTGCGTGTGCCGAAAGAAAAGCCGCGCGACCTCGCGCGCATCGAAGAGCAGCTGTCGGACGCCCTGACCGCGCAGGTCGAGATCCGCGTGAAGAAGCGCACCAAGCGTGGCGAACAGGGCGAGGTGGCCATCGCCTTTGGCTCGCTGGACGAACTCAACGGCTTGCTCGACAAGCTGGGCCTGTCATCGCAATGAGCGCAGCGCGCGTTGCCACGGGGTGACGATGCGCAAGGAACTTTGCTTCGTGTGCACGGCTCCTTGATTCAATGGCCTGCAGGTGCTTGATCTCGCGCCAGAAGGCACACATATTGCTGACATGTGGGCGTGAAGCAAACCACGAAACAAGCTGGCCAATACGCGTTTACTCTGGGCATGATCACCCCCACGATGCACGAAGCTTGAGGCTCGACATATAAGCTGATACCAAAGGAAAGCTCTGATGACGTCCCGCCAACGGGCTTCATCAGAACTTCCCCAAGACGGTGTTGAAGGTGGCCCCTTCACAGCGTCGTCCTGCACAGGAGATCAGCATGGATGTGATCAGCCATTTCGCCGCTCGTTTCGAGCGCACGCGCGAAGAAGAACTCTCGCTGGAGGAGTACCTCGCCGAGTGCAAGCGCAACCCGATCGCGTATGCCACCGCGGCTGAGCGCATGCTCAAGGCCATCGGCGAACCCCAGACCATCGACACGCGCAACGACCAGCGGCTGTCACGCCTGTTCGCCAACAAGGTCATCAAGGTCTACCCCGCCTTCGCCGAGTTCTACGGCATGGAAGACGCGATCGAGCAGGTCGTCTCGTACTTCCGCCACGCCGCGCAAGGCCTCGAAGAAAAGAAGCAGATCCTCTACCTGCTGGGCCCGGTGGGCGGCGGCAAGTCGTCGATCGCCGAGCGACTGAAGTCGCTGATGCAAGAGGTGCCCTTCTATGCGATCAAGGGCTCGCCGGTGAACGAGTCGCCGCTGGGCCTGTTCGATGCGGTCGAAGACGGGCCCATCCTCGAGAAGGAATACGGCATCCCGCGCCGCTACCTGCAGCGCATCCTGTCGCCCTGGGCCGTGAAGCGGCTCGAAGAGTACGGCGGCGACATCCGAAAGTTCAAGGTCGTCAAACGCTTCCCGTCGATCTTGAAGCAGGTGGGCATCGCCAAGACGGAGCCGGGCGACGAGAACAACCAGGACATCAGCTCGCTGGTCGGCAAGGTCGATATCCGCAAGCTCGAAACCTATGCGCAAGACGACCCCGACGCCTACAGCTACTCGGGTGGCCTGTGCCTCGCGAACCAGGGCCTGCTCGAGTTCGTCGAAATGTTCAAGGCGCCGATCAAGGTGCTGCACCCGCTGCTGACGGCCACGCAGGAGGGCAACTACAAGGGCACCGAAGGCTTTGGTGCCATCCCCTTCGACGGCGTGGTGCTCGCGCACAGCAACGAGAGCGAGTGGAAGACCTTCCGCAACAACAAGAACAACGAGGCCTTCCTCGACCGCATCTACATCGTGAAGGTGCCGTACTGCCTGCGCGTCAGCGAAGAGGTCAAGATCTACGAGAAGCTGCTGCGCGGCTCGTCGCTGGCGCAGGCCACCTGCGCCCCGGGCACGCTGAAGATGATGAGCCAGTTCGCGGTGCTGACGCGCCTGAAGGAGCCCGAGAACTCGTCGCTCTATTCGAAGATGCTGGTGTACGACGGTGAGAACCTGAAAGACACCGACCCGCGTGCCAAGAGCTTCGCCGAGTACCGCGACTACGCCGGGGTCGATGAAGGCATGAGTGGCATCTCGACGCGCTTCGCGTTCAAGATCCTCTCGAAAGTCTTCAACTTCGACTCGACCGAGGTGGCCGCCAACCCGGTGCACCTGATGTACGTGCTCGAACAGCAGATCGAGCGCGAGCAGTTCCCGGCCGAGACCGAGCAGAAGTACCTGGCCTTCATCAAGGAGCACCTGGCGACGCGCTATGCCGAATTCATCGGCAAAGAGATCCAGACGGCGTACCTCGAGAGCTACAGCGAGTACGGCCAGAACATCTTCGACCGCTACGTCACGTACGCCGACTATTGGATTCAGGACCACGAGTACCGCGACACCGACACCGGCGAGGTCTTCGACCGCGCGTCGCTGAACGCGGAGCTCGAGAAGATCGAGAAGCCCGCCGGCATTGCGAACCCGAAGGACTTCCGCAACGAGATCGTCAACTTCGTGCTGCGTGCGCGCGCCAACAACGCCGGCAACAACCCGGTGTGGACGAGCTACGAGAAGCTGCGCACCGTGATCGAGAAGAAGATGTTCTCGAACACCGAAGAGCTGCTGCCGGTCATCAGCTTCAACGCCAAGGCCAGCGCCGACGAGGCGAAGAAGCACGAGGACTTCGTGACCCGCATGGTGCAGAAGGGCTACACGCCCAAGCAGGTGCGCCTGCTGTGCGAGTGGTATCTGCGCGTTCGCAAGAGCTCGTGACGGGGTGAGGTCTTCTTCACCGCACAGACGCCAAGACCGCCAAGGAAATGCATGAGGATTTCTCTCCGGAAGCAGCCCCGTTCTTGTCTTGGCGACCTTTGCGTCCTTCGCGTCTTGGCGGTAAGAAACCCGGGGCATGACTCCCCGTGTCCCCGGTGAACAAGGACATTGCATGTTTCAGCAGATCATCGATCGACGGCTGGCGGGCAAGAACAAGTCCATCGGCAACCGCGAGCGCTTCCTGCGCCGCCACAAGGAGCAGATCCGCGAGGCGGTGAAGCGCGCGGTCGATGGGCGCGGCATCCGCGACATCGCGCAGGGTGAAGACATCCACATCCCCAAGCGCGACATCGCCGAGCCCGTGTTCGGCCATGGCCAGGGCGGCAAGCGCGAGATGGTCCACCCTGGCAACAAGGAATACGTGCGCGGCGACCGCATCGAGCGGCCGCAAGGCGGTGGGGGTGGCGGCGGTGGCGGCCAGGCCAGCGATCAAGGTGAAGGCGACGACGACTTCGTCTTCCACCTGACCAAAGAAGAGTTCATGCAGGTCTTCTTCGACGACCTCGCCTTGCCCAACCTCGCGCGCACCACACTCGCCGAGACGCCCGAGTTCAAAACGCACCGCGCCGGCTACAGCAGCGACGGCACGCCCAACAACCTGCACGTCGTGCGCTCGATGCGCGGGGCCATCGGCCGGCGCATCGCGCTGGGCTCGGAGTCGCGGCGCGAGCTGCGCCAGCTCGAAGAGCACCTGGACGCCATCAAGCGCCACCCCGCGCCGAACCCGCACGCGCATGAAATCCCCGGGCTTGAACGCGAGATCGAAGCCCTGCGTGCGCGGCTCGGCCGCATCCCCTTCCTCGACCCGATCGACCTGCGCTACCGCAGCCGCGTGAAGGTGCCGGTGCCGACCGCCAAGGCGGTGATGTTCTGCTTGATGGACGTGTCGGGCTCGATGGACGAGGCGCGCAAGGACCTGGCCAAGCGCTTCTTCATCTTGCTGTACCTCTTTCTCACGCGGCACTACGAGCGCATCGACATCGTGTTCATCCGCCACCACACGCAGGCACAAGAAGTCGATGAGCAGAACTTCTTCCATTCCACCGAGACCGGCGGCACCGTGGTGTCGAGCGCCCTGGTGCTGATGGAAGAGATCGCCCGCGCGCGCTACCCGACCAGCGAGTGGAACATCTACGGCGCGCAGGCCAGCGACGGCGACAACTGGCACCACGACAGCGGCCGCTGCCGCGAGCTGCTGGCCAACAACATCCTGCCGCTGTGCCGCTACTTCGCCTACGTGCAGGTGGCCGAAGAAGAGCAGAACCTGTGGGACGAATACACCGCGCTCGCCGGCGAGTCGAAGGTGTTCGCCATCCGCAAGGCGACCGAAGCCTCGCAGATCTACCCGGTGTTCAGAGACTTGTTCAAGAAAGAAGGAGCTGCGGCATGACGCCCCCGCGCCCTGATTCGACCGCGGCCGATGCACCGCGCCAACGCGCCGCCGACATCGTCACCCCGCCCAAGGCCACCGAGCCCCTGCCTGCGCCCAGCGACTGGTCGTTCGACCTGATCGAGCGCTACCACGAGGTCATCCGCAGCACGGCCGAACGCTTCGGGCTCGACACCTACCCGAACCAGCTCGAGATCATCACCGCCGAGCAGATGATGGACGCCTATGCGTCGGTGGGCATGCCGGTGAACTACCGCCACTGGAGCTACGGCAAAGAGTTCATCGCCACCGAGAAGAACTACAAGCGCGGCCACATGGGCCTCGCCTACGAGATCGTCATCAACTCGAACCCTTGCATCAGCTACCTGATGGAAGAGAACACGATGGCGATGCAGGCCCTGGTGATCGCGCACGCGGCCTACGGCCACAACAGCTTCTTCAAGGGCAACTACCTCTTCCGCATGTGGACCGATGCGGCGTCGATCATCGACTACCTCGTCTACGCGAAGAACTACGTGACCGAATGCGAAGAGCGCCACGGGCTCGACGCCGTCGAAGCCCTGCTCGACAGCTGCCATGCGCTGATGAACCACGGCGTCGATCGCTACCGCCGGCCCAGCCGCAAGTCGCTCGCGCAAGAGCTCGCCGATCGCAAGGACCGCGAAGCCTACGCGCAGCAGCAGGTCAACGACATGTGGCGCACGCTGCCCGCGCGGCCCGAGAAGGCCGCCGAAGAGCAGGTCGCGCGCCGCTTTCCCGAAGAGCCGCAAGAGAACCTGCTGTATTTCATCGAGAAGAACGCCCCGTTGCTCGAACCTTGGCAGCGCGAGGTCGTGCGCATCGTGCGCAAGGTGGCGCAGTACTTCTACCCGCAGCGCCAGACGCAGGTGATGAACGAAGGCTGGGCCACGTTCTGGCACCACAAGCTGCTCAACACGATGTATGACGACGGTCATCTCACCGACGGCATGATGATCGAGTGGTTGAAGTCGCACACCAACGTCGTCTACCAGCCCCGCGTCACCGACCGCCACTACAGCGGCATCAATCCCTACGCGCTCGGCTTTGCGATGTACACCGACATCAAGCGCATCTGCGAGAAGCCGACCGACGAAGACCGGCACTGGTTTCCTGAACTCGCGGGCCGCGACTGGCTGGAGACCATCGACCACGCGATGCGCAACTTCAAGGACGAGAGCTTCATCGGCCAGTACCTGTCGCCCACGCTGATGCGTGAGTTCAGGTTCTTCTCGATCGTCGACGACGAGAAAGAGTCAGAACTCGAAGTCGCCGCCATCCACGACGAAAGCGGCTACCGGCGCGTGCGCGAGTCCTTGTCGCGGCAATACGACCTCGGCAGCCGCGAGCCCAACATCCAGGTCTGGAACGTCAACCTGCGCGGCGACCGTTCGCTCACGCTGCGCCACACGCAGCACAACGGCCGCCCGTTGCACGACAGCGCGCACGACGTGCTCAAGCACGTCGCCCGGCTGTGGGGCTTCGGCGTGCACCTGGAAAGCGTCAACGCCGCCAACGACGTGACGCAGCGCTGGTCGGTGCCGGCACCGCACCAGTGAGCGCTTCGTTGACGTCTGCGTGACCGGGCCGGGAGGCGCGGCACGCTGGCGTGCGAGGCGAGTGTTTGGCGGCGTCAGTCGAACAGGTCGCTCAGCCACGACTTGCGGCGGTGGCCATGGTGGTGCTTGCCGTAGTCGGAATCCTCGAAGTCGCGGCGTGCGACGGGGATCGGCGCGTGAGAGCTGGGCGCCGGCCGCACCGGTTCGCCGCGCGAGGCGGATTCGTGCGTGCCGGCAAGTTCGATCAGCTTGTCGAGCTCGCCCCGATCGAGCCAGACACCCCGGCACTTCGGGCAGTAGTCGATCTCAACGCTCTGGCGGTGGCTCATCAGCAGGGTGGTTTCGGGGCACACGGGGCATTGCATGAACGGCTCCTGTTGGGAAGGGGACATCAAGATCGCTGTGCGCTCAGAGAGACGGCCGGTGGCGGAGTTCCACGGTCGGCCGGGCCAGAGGGTGGTCGGGGCGGCACGTGGCCTGCGGCCTGAGCACACGAAGCCCGCCAAGGCCGGCGCCGATGAGCGGGCCCGTCAGGACGCGATACTGCGCGCTTCGCTGTCTTTCGTCCGACCGATTCTGCCCCCGACATGCCCACGCCCTACACCCTCTACGGCGCCGAGATCAGCTACTACACCGCCAAGGTGCGCGCGTACCTGCGCTGGAAGGGCCTGCCGTTTGCCGAGGTGCTGGCCGATGCGCATGTCTACAAGACGGTGATCCTGCCGGGCGTGGGCGTGCGGGTCATCCCCGTGCTCAAGACGCCCGAGGGCGCGCTCTTGCAAGACAGCAGCGACATCATCGACGCGCTGGAAGCGCAGCATCCCGCGCCGCCGGTCTACCCCGCCACGCCCGTGCAGCGGCTCCTCGCGCTGTGGATCGAGTGTGTGGCCGATGAATGGCTGTTGATCCCCGCGATGCATTACCGCTGGCACCACGACGCCGAATGGGCGATGGCGCAGTTCGGCGCGGTCAATGCACCGCAGGCGACGCCCGCTGAGCAG
Organism: Piscinibacter sp. PDB5-1; assembly: GCF_056676035.1. NCBI lineage: Bacteria > Pseudomonadati > Pseudomonadota > Betaproteobacteria > Burkholderiales > Sphaerotilaceae > Piscinibacter > Piscinibacter sp. PDB5-1. The sequence continues at coordinate 484,093 of NZ_JBWVZL010000004.1, forward strand.
CAGGCCATCGGCCAGCAGATTGCCGGGCCGTTCGCGAAGGCGGCCGATGCGCTCGGCGCCCTGCCCCACGCCCACGCGGCGGTCGAGGCGTCGTACGAAGGCTTGCTGCGTGAGCTGGACGCGCACTTCGCCGTCTCACCAGCCCTGCTGGGCGCGCGGCCGTGCCTCGCCGACTTCGGGCTGATCGGCCCGCTCTACGCGCACCAGTACCGCGACCCGACGGCCGGCGCGCTGATGCGTCGCCTGGCACCGCACGTGGTGCGCTGGGTCGAGCAGGTGCAGCACGCGCCGCAGTCGCTGTCTGGCGAACTGCTCGCCGACGACGCGATCCCTGCCACCTTGGTGCCGGTGCTGCAGCGCTGGTCGCGCGAATTCATTCCGGTGCTGGCCGACACGGCCGCGCAAGTGCGCGCCTGGAGCGTCGAGCACCCGGGCGAGGCCTTGCCACGCGCGCTGGGCAAGCACGCCTTCACGCTCGAAGGCGTGACCAGCGAGCGGGTGGTCCGTCCCTACAGCCTGTGGATGTGGCAGCGGGTCAATGACCACCTGCGCCGCCTGACAGGGCCCGAGCATGCGCGTGTGGCGCAGGCCTTGCGGGCCATCGGGGCGGATGGCCTGCTGCACATGCCCGAGTTGCCGGGCCTGACGCGCGAGGGTCTGACCGTGCGCCCCCTGCCGGCGGATGCCTCGGCTGAAACTTGAGCAGGTGTGAACGCGCCCTGACCGCTCACCGCCGCGACGGGCTCACTCGTGCCTTCTGAGCGCTCGGTGGTTCATGCCGCCGAAGCGGTGAATGGCATGACCACATCCAGCAACCGCTGCACATAGACCTCTTTCTCGCCCACCGGCGCGGCGTAGTGCAGGGCCTGTCGGGTGAGGTCGGGCCCGCCGCGCTTGAGCATCGCCCAGGTGGCGAGGTACTGCGACGCGAGGCAGCCACCGGCGGTGGCGATGGAGCCGCGTGCATGGAAGGCCGTGTCGGTGACGCGCACGCCGGCTTCGACCACCCAGGGCTTGCTGGTGAGGTCGGTGCAGGCGGGTTGGTCGGCCAGCAGGCCCAGGCGCGCCATCAGCAGCACGCCCGAACATTGGCCGCCGATGAACTGGCGCAGCGGGTCGAGCTGCAGGCGGTCGAGCACGGCGCTGTTCTCGGCGATGGCGCGCGTGTAGAGGCCGCTGCCGAAGAGCACGATGTCGGCCTCGTTGGCGTATTCGAGCGGCTGCGGCGTCTCGACCGTCACGCCGTTCATCGAAGTCAGGCGCGCGGCGGGGCTGGCGATCTCGGCCGACCAGCCTTCGGGGCGCAGGCGGTTGATGAGGCCGAGCGCGATGAAGGTGTCGAGCTCGTTGAACCCGTCGAAGCTGACGATGGCCACCTTCACGGTGGGCAGCACGACCGCCGGCGCCACGGGCTCAGTCCTCCAGCAGGCTGCGCAGCATCCACGCGGTCTGCTCGTGAACCGTGAGGCGCTGGGTCAGCAGGTCGGCGGTGGGCTCGTCGCTGGCCGCATCGGCGAGCGGGAAGATGCTGCGCGCCGTGCGCGCCACGGCCTCGTGGCCTTCGACCAGGATGCGCACCATCTCGAGCGCCTTGGGCGGGGCCTTGGGCGCGTCGGGAATGGACGCCAGCGCGCCGAACTGCGCGTAGCCGCCGGGGGCCGGGTGCCCAAGCGAGCGGATGCGTTCGGCGATCGGGTCCACCGCATTCCACAGTTCGGTGTACTGCCCCATGAACATGGTGTGCAGCGTGTTGAACATCGGGCCGGTGACGTTCCAGTGGAAGTTGTGCGTGGTGAGGTACAGCGTGAAGGTGTCGGCCAGCAGCTTGCTCAGCCCACCCGCGATGCGCGCGCGGTCGGCATCGCTGATGCCGATGTGGATGCCCACGCCACCGGTCGCCGGGGTCGGGGCCTTGCCGCTGTCTTTGCCGGACTCTTTGCTTTTCTTCGCCATCGCGTCTTCTCCGCAGGGTGATGTGGGTCGGTGATCAGCGCAGTCTAGCGAGGCCCTTGCGCCGCAGCCGGTCGCAGGGTTGATGCAACGCAGAACCCATCGTGTGGGCCCGGTTCGGTCAGGACAGCCGGGTCACGCCCGGCAGCGGGCAGGCGTAGATCGCGTTGCGCAGCGCCGCGATGGCCTCGTAGCGGGTGAAGGTGCGGCGCCACACCAGGACCACGCGGCGCGTGGGCACCGGCGGGGTGAAGGGGATGTAGCTCACCTGCGGCTGCGCGTCGCGCGCCACGCTCAACTGCGGCACCACGGTCACGCCCATGCCCGAGGCGACCATGTACTTGATGGTTTCGAGTGACGAGCCCTCGAAGCTCTTGCGGATGCCTTCGGCGTCGCTCGAAAAGCGTGCGTACTCCGGGCAGACCTCGAGCACGTGGTCGCGGAAGCAGTGCCCCGTGCCCAGCAGCAGCATGGTTTCCTTCTTCAGCTCTTCGGCGCTGATCTGCTTGCGTTTGGCGAGCGGGTGGCTGTGCGGCACGGCCACCATGAAGGGCTCGTCGTACAGCGGGGCCACGGCCAGGCCGGTGTCGGGAAAGGGCTCGGCCATGATGGCTGCGTCCAACTCGCCGGTGCGCAGCATGTCGAGCAGCTTGGCGGTGAAGTTCTCTTGCAGCATCAGCGGCATCTGCGGCACGCGCTCGATGGCCTGCTTCACCAGGTCGGGCAGCAGGTAGGGCCCGATCGTGTAGATGATGCCCAGCTTGAGCGGGCCCGAGACCGGGTCTTTTCCGCGCTTGGCGATCTCTTTGATGGCGGCGGCCTGTTCGATCACGGCCTGCGCCTGGCGCACGATCTCGTCGCCCAGCGGGGTGACGCTCACCTCGTTGGCGCCGCGCTCGAAGAGCTTCACGTCCAGCTCTTCTTCGAGCTTCTTGATGGCGACGCTCAGCGTGGGCTGCGAGACGAAGCAGGCCTCGGCGGCGCGGCCGAAGTGCTTCTCTCTGGCGACGGCGACGATGTAGCGCAGTTCGGTCAGCGTCATGGCCCCGACCCTCGGGTGACATGCGCGTCGCCGTCGCCCCCCGCCTGCTGCGGGCTGCGATCCCCACCCGTGGTGGGGCCCCTCTTCCGCCCTTCACAGGCGACGGCGACGATGTAGCGCAATTCGGTCAGCGTCATGGCCCCGACCCTCGGGTGACATGCGCATCGCCGTCGCCCCCCGCCTGCTGCGGGCTGCGATCCCCACCCGCGGTGGGGCCCCTCTCCCGCCCTTCACAGGCGACAGCCACGATGTAGCGCAGTTCGGTCAGCGGCATGGTCGGCGAAGAATAGCCCAGCACCGGTGCCGCGTCATGCCCCGTGCGGCATCGCGCGGTGATACCGCACGGCGTGGCGCTTGAGTCGAGCGGGGGCGCTGCCCATCCTTCGCGCCGCGGCATGTGCCGTGAACCGCAAGGACCGTATGAGTACATCGCAACGACGCACCCTCACCCTGATCGCCGCCGCCACGCTGGCCGGCAGCCTGACGGCCTGCTACGTGGTGCCCATCGACCCGCGCACCGGCCAGGCCTACCCCGTGTCCACCCCGCCGGCCCACGACATCACCGCGCCGCGCCCGGCCCCGGTGGCCACGCCGGCGCCGACCGGCCCGGCCCAGGCCGCCGTCTACAGCGCGCGCCTGTACCCGCTCAATGCGCAGGCCAACAAGGGCGGCCTCCTGATGGCCGTCGTCACCGACAACAACGCCGGGCGCGGCAGCTTCAGCCTCAACTACCTGGGCGACGCGCTGCAGGGCGAAGCGACCCGCGTCGATGCGAGCTACGCCGCCTTCGGCCGCATCCACAACGAAGTGCTGGGCACCGCCAACCGCAGCTTCAGCGGCCGGAGGGGCATTGCCAATGCCTTCGGCGCCAAGGGCGTCAACGCCCAGTGCGAATACCTGATCACCGGCCCGACCATGGGCACTGGGGCCTGCCAGTTCTCGGACGGCGCCAAATACCAGATGCACTTCGGCGGCTGATCGGCCGCCGGGGCCCCGCCCTCAGAGCAGCGTCGAAATCGGCGCCTGCGTGGTCGCACCCAGGCCCGGGCGCGCGCGCGGCCGACTCGGGGCGGGCGGCGATGCGAAGCGCGGCTTGCGCCCGTGCAGCATCGCCGGGATCAGCTTCTCGCGCTTGACCAGCGTGTAGAACATCACCGCCGCGATGTGCGTGCCCAGAAAGCCGTAGATCAGCCACTGGTTGCGCTTGTGCAAGCCGGTGATCCACGACACCGTGTCGCTGGACACCAGGTGCGCCAGCGGGGCTTCGAACAGGATGTCATCGCCGGTGAACAGCCCGCCGAAGGCCTGGAAGCCCAGCGCCGCCAGCATGGCGAACACCGACAGCGCCCCCAGCGGGTTGTGGCCGAGGTAGCGGGTGCGCGAACGGCCCTGGGCGTAGCGCAGCGTCTCGCGCGGCGAATAGATGAAGCTCGCGAAGCGCGAATGCCGCGAGCCGATGAAGCCCCACAGCAGGCGGAAGGCCAGCAGCCCCGCCGCCCCGTAGCCGAAGCGGGCGTGCCACTCCATCCAGTCGCCGCCGAGGTGGATGGTCGTGATGCAGCCCGTCACGCAGGCCACCAGCCCCCAATGGAACAGCCGCAGCGGCCAATCCCAAACCCTGACAAATGTTGTGTGCATCGTGGCCCCCTTTTGTTTCACATCGGCGCTCAAGCGCCAGCCTCGTGGGTTCGATATCGGTATTCCGATGGCTGTGAAGGAGGACCTGTATGTATCGAAAAACAACCGTGCGACTCTGTCTGGGCGTGGCGCTGGCTGTGGGCGGCGCCGGCGCGTGGGCGCAGGCGGTGCCTGCCGACAAGGCCGTGAGGTACCGGCAGTCAGCGTTCACTGTGATGGGCGCCCACATGACGCGGCTGAATGCCGCGACCAAGGGCGATGCGCCGAGCGACAAGGCCTCGCTCGAATTCAGCGCCGATGTGATCGACCTGATGGCGCGCGCGGCCTTCGAAGGTTTTGTGCCGGGCGGTGATCAGACCGGCAGCAAGGCGCAGCCCGAGGTCTGGCGCGAGATGCCGAAGTTCCGCGAACTCACCAAGTCAATGCAGGGCGAGAGCGCCAAGCTGAAGGCCGCCGCCCGGACGGGCGACCCGGCCCAGGTGAAGACGGCGCTGCTGGGGGTGGCGAAGGCCTGCAAGGCCTGCCACGACCCTTACTTGGCCAAGTAGGCGGCGACGGTTTGCGGCGCTTGCGCCGCGGCCATCATCGCGGCGGTCTGATCGACCACCTTGCGGTCGGTGCCTGCGCTGTAGACGCGCAGGGCGCTGCCGGTGGGGGGCTGCGCCATCACCTCGGCCTGGGCCTGCCCACGGTGCGCGGCCCACACGCTGCGGCCGGCCTTCTGCTGCGAGGGCTTGCCGTAGGTGCGGGCGAACTCCTGCGCCAGCGCCTGGGCCTGCCCGGCCGATTCGATCGACACCATGAACAGCCTGTCTTCCTTGAAACAGAAGCGAATGTGGTTCACGGGGCTGTCGCCGAACAGCAGGTTCTCGTTGCTGCGCTGGTAACAGCTCACCGCGCCGGCCTGCGACACCAGGCTCACGTCGCCGAGCTTCTCGACGGCGTCGCCCCAGGCCACGCCGCGGAAGCCGCGCATCTCGACCGCCTGGGCTGCGCAGGCCAACGTGCCCAAGGCCAGGGCGGTGGTCAGGCGGCGCACGAAGGAGTGGGTCTTGGCGGTGGCAAACATGGCGGTCTCCAGAAGGTCGGTGAGTCGCGGCTAACGGGTGAGGCCAGTGTGTCTTTCGTAACAAACTTGTGTCAATTCGTTACCCCCTGGGGTAATCCCGCCACGATGCGAAATAAGTCGCGTGCCGGAGCCCGGTGCAGCGGGGTCGCCCGCAAGCAGGCGCGACAGGTGTATCTCTTTGTGCAGTGCACTCAAGCCCGGCGCGGCGGTGACCGATGAACCGTTCTCGCAGGGCGCGTTTTGCGGCCCTGAGGCTTTGGGAGGCTCAAACATGTCAATGAACCGCAGAAATCTGATGTTGGGCGCATCGGCCGCATGGCTTGGTGCAGGTTGGGCGCCGTCGGTCCGTGCGGCCACGCAGCCGGTGATCAAGTTCGGCCAGTCGGCCTCGCTCACGGGCGGCCAGGCCGAGTACGGCAAGAACGTGCGCGACGGCATCCTCGCCGCGTTCGCCGCGGCCTCTCGGGCCGACAACGGCAACGGCCCGCGCTTCGAACTGCTGACCATGGACGACGGCGGCGTCAAAGACCGCTGTGCCAAGAACGTGGGCACGCTGATCGACTCGGGCGTCTCGGCCGTCATCGGCCTGACCAGCGGCGCCGGCGCCGAAGCCAGCATGTCGATGGTGCAAGAGAGCCAGGTGCCGCTCGTGGGCACGGCCAGCGGCAACATGGGCATCCGCCAGGGCAAGACGCTGCCGGTCTACAACGTGCGCGCGGGCTACGACCTCGAATACACCCGCATGGTCGGCTACGCGAAAGACTTCGGCATGAGCCGCGTCGGCGTCGTCTACTTGAAGGACACCTCCAAGGCCAACATGGACGCGCTGAACCTGGCGTTGTCGCGCCTGTCGGTGGCCCCGAAGGAGGCCATTGCCATCGACCGCAACGACAAGGCGTTCGACAGCGTGGCCGATGCGCTGCTCGGCGCAAAGCTCGATTGCGTGATGTTCGCCACCAACGCCACGCCGGCCGCCGCGATCATCGACCGCATGCTGGCCTCGCGTTACCCGGGCCTGTTCTACGCGTCGTCGTTCGGCGGCCAGAGCCTGCTCGACACCCTGATCGAGCGCAAGCAGAGCTGCATCATGAGCGCCGTCGTGCCGCGCCCCAGCGCCGCCCGCGTGAGCGTGGTCAACCGCTGCGCGCAAGACCTGGCGGCGATCGGCGCCGAGTCGAAGATGGGCATCACCACGCTCGAGGGCTACATCGCCGGCCGCACCGCCGTCGAAGCCGTGCGTTCGGCGATGAGCCGTGGCGGCATGGGCAAAGGCCGCATGAAGGAAGCGCTGGCCAGTCTGCGCACCGACCTCGGGGGCTACAAGATCGACTTCTCGGGCTCGCAGCAGGGCTCGCAGTACGTGGATCTCATCACCATCGACCGCTTCGGCCGCCTGGTCGGCTGAGCGAGGCACGACGCCTCACGCGGTTCGCTTCTCACCGCAAAGGCCCGACCGGCACTGCCGCTCGGGCCTTTGTCTTTGCTGCTGCGGATGCGAACCATGAACCGGACACCGTTCGCCCTGCGGTATCGAAGGGCCACGCCGGGGTTTCGACAGGGTCCACCCGAACGGACTTCCGTGGCTGCTCCAGGAAGCTTCGTGGCCAGAAAAAAGCCCGCCTCGAAGGCGGGCTCGTCGCGGGGCGATGCCGTTCAGCGCTGGGCGTTGCGCTGGTCCCAGGCCTTGGCGGCGAGGTAGGCGCTCTGGAAGGCTTCGGCGTCTTTCAGCAGCGCGGCCTTGGGCCCGCTTTCCAGCGGTTGCTCGACGCCGATCTTGTCCACCGGCATCTTGTCTTCGCGCACCGACTTGATGAGCCGGCCCACTTCACCAGCGGCATGGGACGGGGTCTGCAGCAGCACCAGGCGCTTCATCTTGTCGGGGTTGTTGGGCACGTGGCAGTCGTTGCACTGGCTTTCGCGCAGGCGCAGCGCAAGTGCCTTGTAGGTCTTGTCCACTTGGGCGGTGTAGGGGTTGTTCACCGCGAAGAGGCCGTCAAACACGGTGACCATCGGCTGCGTGCGACCTTGCGCGTCGGTCCACAGCCACTGGCCATCGTGCTTGGCGTGCACCACCGGCTCCACGCTTTGCAGCGGGGTCACGTCGGAATGCACGGTGAACTGCGCGACGCGGATGCGGTCGGCCTTGCCGTCCCAATACAGCACGACCTCGCGGGCGTTCTCGTACATCGACCACTTCTCGGCTTCGTGCCAGAACGGGTACGGGAACTGTCCCGGCTCCATGCGGTTGCGAAAGGCCGTCTGCAGGCGCACCTGGTACAGCCCTTCGGACTCGACCCAGCGCACGGTGTGCTTGCCGTTGAACATGAACAGCGACAGATACATGTTGCTGAACACGTCGGGGGCGAACTGGGTCAGGCCCGTTTCCTTCAGCGACAGCTTGGGGTCGCGCTGGCGGCCCCAGAACACGAAGGCCGGCAGCTTGGTGCGCAGCACCGAATCTTCTTTGTAGAGGCTTTGGCGGCAGGTGTTGTAGGCGCTCGTGCTGTCGGCAGGTGCGAGCGGGCAGGCCCGGGCCAGCTCGGCCGCCAGGGCCGCGGCCGAGGCCTGCACGCGCTCGCGGTTCTGCGGCGTGTCGCCGCCCTGCGCGTGAGCGCCGAGGCTGGCGCCGAGCGCGAGTGTCGCGACGGCGGAAATCCACGGACGATGTTTCAGTTTCATTTTTCCTCCCAAGTGAACGTGCGTTGGACAACGCAGAAGGCCGCCGCGCCGACGCGGCATGGCGGTGCGAAGGGGCTCAGCCGATCACGCGGCCGGCGCGGTCGATGGCGACCACATCCACGAAGCGTGAACCCTGGGTCTTGCCGCCGGTGAAATCGACCTGGTAGCCGCCGAGGTCGGTGCGCAGCTCGGCCAGGGCTTCGTGGAAGCGGGCCTTGCTCGGCGAGCCACCGGCCCGCAGGGCCTGGCGCGCGGCTTCGGCGGCGATCACGCCGGTGATGTAGCCCTCGATGGCGGTGAAGCCCACGCGCTGGCCGCCGCCCAGGGCGGCGATGTCTTTGTGGCAGCGCGAGATCAGCGGCAGGCCCAGCGCGTTGGGGCGCGGCACCACCTGCGCCATCACGACGCTCTGCTTGCGCTGCGCCATCGCGTCGAGCAGCGACTGCCCGGCGAACGAGGACGAGAAGTACATGCCGAGGTAGCCGCTCGCGGCCATCTTCTCGACCACGCCCGAGACCGGGGTGGCGTTGGTGGTGAACAGCACGCAGTCCACCTTGGCGTCGAGCATGGTCTTGGCCGTGGCCGAGAAATCGGTCGTGTTGCGGCTCAGGCCCACCGATTCGGTGAGCTTCACGCCCACGCGGTCGAGCGCGGTGGTCATCGCGTCGAGGTTGGCGGCGGAGGTGTCCTTCAGGTACACGTAGCCGACCCGGCGCATGCCGAAGTCTTTCACGTAGCGCACCATCTGCTGGTATTCGAGGTCGTAGCCGGCGCGCACGTGGTACTGCATGCGCAGTTTGTCGGCACGGATGCCCATGTTGCCGCTCGCCGCGCCCAGCAGCACGGTGCGGCTTTCTTCGATGAGCCCGGCCGCCGCCTCGGCCGCCGCGCCGCTGGTGTAGCCCACCAGGCCCAGCACGCCCGACTCGATCAGCGTCTGCGTGTTGGCCTTGCAGCGCTCTTTGTCGCCGCCATCGTCGAGCGTGATGAGTTCGAGCTTCACGCCCTTGGCCGACGCCGCAGCAAAGGCCGCGAGGATGCCGTCGCGCACGTCCTTGCCGTAGCTGGCCTGGCCGCCCGAGAGCGAGGCCGACTGGCCGAACTTCAGCACGCCCGAGGCGTTGGTCGCGGCCCATGCACGCGGCCCCGACAGCGCCAACGCCGAGCCCCCCAAGATCACGTCTCGACGATTGATGCCCATTTTTCCCACCCCTGGTGTTTTCGCGCGACCACGTTGAAGCGCCGGCCCCGGCGCGATGGGCAGGGCGGGCACTCGATGGTGTTCGGCCGAAGTGACCCGGGGGCTGAGCCCCAGATGGTTACCAGATGAATCGGCGAGACCCCGTGCCTCGCCCGATTGCGAGGAATGTCACGGTGCAGGGGAATGGATGGGCGCGCCGGGGGGCCGCTCAGGACTTGGCCGGCCGCTGCATCGCTTCGAGCTTGCCCAGGTCGAGCCCTTCGACGATGGCCTTGAGCGCGGCGGCATCGACACGCCGGCCCTCGGCCTCGACCACCACGCCGTTCTTCAGCAGCACGGTGTACTCGCTGCGGCTGCCGTCCTTGTGGTGCTCTTCGCGCACGGTGCGCGCGCCTTGCTTGTAGACGCGCTCGATCTTGGTTTCGGTCTCGCGGTCGAGCGTGGCGTTGGCCCAGGCCAGCGCGGCCAGGCCCCCCAGACCGCCCAGGCCGCCCATGTCGGTGATCGACAACTTCACGCGTTGCTCGCCCTCGGCATAGCGCGCTTCGGCGGTCGAGGCGCCCAGGCCCATCGCGTTGTTCGATTGCGCCTCGATGGCTTCACGCTTCAGCGTGCCCAGCGCCTCGGGCAGCAGGGCCTTCAGGTCTTGGGGCGGCAGGGGCGCGCCGCCGCTGCCGGCCATCGCCCCCATCATCTCGCCCAGGGCCTTGCCGGCGGCTTCGGTGTCGCCCGACTTCTGGGCCTGCTCCATGCGCTTGCCGGCTTCTTCCATCTGGCGCGCCATGGCTTCCATCTTCGAGGTGTCCAGGCGCACCTCGCCGTCGGGGGTGTTGATGACCATGTCGCCACCGCCTGCGCGCCCGGCGCCGAACATCCCCATGCCCGGCGTGAGGGCGGCGATCAGCGCGGCCATCACCACGCCCAAGACGATGCCGCAGACCACCACCACGGCGGTGTAGGCGCCGGCCTTGTCGGGCGGACATTTCATCAAGGGCCCGATGCCGGTGTAGAGCAGGTAGATCGAATACAGCGCCGCCAGCAGGCCCAGCATGCCGAGCATCGGCACCAGGCTGAAGATGCCGCCGACGAACGCCGCCGTCATCGCATAGGCGATGAGCTTGAAGGCCGCCAGCGGGTCCTTGGTGCCTCCGAAGCTGGGTGCGAGCGCGTTCACCACCAGCGACATCACGTAGACCATCGCCAGCGACAGCGCGTAGTTCAGCACCATCTGCACCAGCCCGCTGACGATGGGCATGCGCAGGCTCAGGCCGAAGCCGCCCATGCCGATGAGCGACATGCCGACGAAGCCCGCCAGCGCCGGAATGGCCGCGAGAAACACCAGGTACTCGCGGTAGATGGCGCCGATGGAGGTGGCTTCACCGGCGATGGCGGGCCAGGTCTCCTTGGGCTTGAGCAGGATGGCCTGTACGCGTTGGATGAGGTTCATGGGCAAGGCTCCAGTGGAACTGGCGACCCTGCCAGCCCGCGCAATCTAGGGCGCAGGCTGCGGGTTGCGAATCGACCAACGTCACATGCCGCGCGCTCAGCTCAGCCGGTCGGCCAGGTCTTGCGCCAGCCCGCACATCGTGAGCGTCGGGTTCCACGACCCACAGGTCGGGAAGATCGACGCCCCGGTGACGTACACGTTGTGCACGCCGTGCGGGCGGTAGTCGGTGCCGACGACCGAGGTCGCGGGGTCGGTGCCCATCCACAGCGGCGAGGCCTCGTGCACGATGATGTTCAGCCGGCTCTGCGTTTGCGGCGGGCGAGCGCTGCCCCAGGTGCCGGCGCCGTTCGTGTCTTCGACCCAGTATTCGAGCGGCGGGGTGCTGCCGTCGCTGCTGACCAGCGCCTCGAGGGTCTGGTAGGTGGCCTCGTCGAGGGTGTTCCAGAGCTGCTGGTCGGCCGGGCTCAGACCCAGCTGCAGCGTGATGTTGCAGCTGTCGTCGCGGCCCGCGTTGAGGCGGATCCAGTTGTCGGGGTTCTTCTCGCTCACCTCGCCCAGCGTCGCGCAGACGAACACGACGTGTTCTTCCGAGCCCTGCAGCTGCTGCATCGAGGCCACCGCGGCGGCGTCGGGCGCTTCGTGCGCGATGGTGTCCTGGTCGCGCGCCGGGTTGGTCGAGGCGAAGGCGCTGACCTGCACGTGGTACTGCTGGCCTTGCGGGTCTTTGCCGTCGAGGTAGAGGGCTCCCAGCTCCAGCGGGGCGACGTTCTTGAAGGCCGAGCGCTTCACGCGGGCGGTGACGTGTGACATGAAGTGCCCGGTGTAGCGCTGCCCGGCGTTGGGCAGGCGGTCGCCGAACGAGTTCATCAGCAGCGTGGCCGGCGGAATGGTGCCCATCGCCAGCACGATGCGCGCCGAGGCCACCGCGAGGTCGCCGCGGCTGGTGACGAGGGCGGTGACCGTGCCCTGCTCGTCGTGCACCAGGCGCTCGACCACGCAGTGGTCCACGATGGGCAGCGGGCTGCCCTGCCCCTGGGCGGCCCGCGCCTTCTGCGCGTTGTGCAGGCCCAGCAGGGTGCCCACGGTCGAGAACTTGTAGAACTTGACGGTCTGCCAGCCCGGGTTGGCCACGGCGATGGGCGCCGGGTAGGCACTCTCGGCGCTGGGCACGAAGCGCTTGAAGTTGTCGCGCAGCCGGCTGCCCAGCTGCTCTTGCATGTTGCCGTAGACGCCGTCGTTGATGCGGTCCATCGAGGTCACGCGCAAGAAGGCGCGGGCGCGCTCCCAGAAGCCGGGCTGCAGGGTGACGTCCACCAGCGCCTGCGGCCAGTCGCGCATCAGCGTGGGCGTGGGCGCGGGTGACCACGCGCTCCAGTAGGCCGAGCGGCCGCCGACGATGGGCACGTAGCCGGCCTGGAACATCTCCAGCCCGGTGGTCGCCATGCGCGTGGTGCGCGTCCAGGGGTAGGTGGTGGGCGGCGAGCCGGTGGCGGCCTGGAAGGCCATCGGCAGCATCTGGTAGTGCACCGGCAGCACGAAGCGGCCGCGCTCGAGCACCAGGATCTTCGCGTGCGGGTTGTTCTTCAGCGCCTGCTCGACGAAGGCCACGCCGGTCGGGCCGGTGCCGATGACGATGAAGTCGTAGGCCTGCTGGCGGATCTGGTCCCACTCGGCGGGGCTGGCGAAGAAGGCATGCGTGGCGATGCCGTTGGCGTCGGTGGTCTGCGGCCCGGGCACCGGGTAGCCCAGCGCAATGCCGGTGGGCACGGGCGCGGCACCCGGGGGCTGGGTGTAGAAGTGCTTGTAGGTGAAGCTCATGGTCTGTCCTTCGACAACTTCGACGGATATGGGCGTGGGCACCCGCGCCCGGCGGCCCCGGTCGAACCGGGGCACCGTGCGGGGGTGCGCCTGCGCGGGTGGGGGTCAGCGGATGGGCGTGAGGTACTGCCGGCCGTTGCGGTCGAGTTGCAGCAGCGGGTGGTCCGCCTTCTGCGTGGCCTGGTACCAGGCCGGCAGCGACTTGAAGGTCAGCACCATGTCGAAGTCGGCGGCGACGCTGCCCTTGTCCATCGGCACGTTGCCCTTGCGGTTCTGGAACCACTTCATCCACAGCGGCGAGCCCGGCGGCGGCGAGTTCAGGAAGTTCGCGCAGGGGTCGTTGGGGTTGGTGCAACCGGCCGGCAGCTGCGGGCGCGGCGTGAGCAGCGGCAGCAGGAAGGAGTCCATGCCGAGCTTCGGGTTCTTGAGGTTCCACTGCGCCGAGCTGTGGCAGCTCATGCACGACGAGTTCTTGCCGTTGGTGACGTAGACCGGCTGCCCCGCCTGGCTCGCGCTGCCTTCCTTGGCCGCCACCTTGGCACGGGGGTTCGTGCCGCTGGTGTAGGCGAAGTCGTTCATCGCGCCGTCGTTCGGGCCCGACAGGCGTTCACCCCAGCCCAGGGTCTCGTCGCCGTACGCGGGGGCGTCGGGGTTGTTCCAGTTCTCGATCAGCTTGGGCTTGGGGTTGCCCGGGTCGGCAGCCTGGGGGTCGTTGCCCCACTGCGCGCCCAGCACCACCATCTGGTCCCAGATGCCGTGGGTCCCACGCGGCAGCCGCTGGTCGTAGACCAGCGTGGTGAACACCCAGCCGGTCTTGGGGGCCGACTTGCTGTCCTTCACGATGATGTCGAACTGCATGAACGAGGCGTTCGTCAGCACCGGCGGGCTCGCCGTGTAGTTGGGCGGCGGGTTGGTGGTGGCGTTCACGCCGATGTACAGCGGCCAGGTCAGCGCGCCCTGCATCGGGGGCCACACGGCGCCGTCGGCGGTGATGAACGAGGCCTTGATGACCACCGCGCCTTCGGCGAACTGCGTCGTCGTGGGCGAGACGGCCGGCTTCATCGCGGTCTTGCCCCAGATCTTGGCGAGCGTCGGCGCGGCGGTCTTGTCGTAGTAGGTCAGCACGTAGGTCGTGATGGGGCGGGTCAGGCCGCTTTGCTTGAACAGCGAAGCGTCCAGCTCCTGGCTGCCCACGTACATGCCGTGGATGGGTTCGCGCAGGTAGCCGAGCCAGGGCTCGTTGTACCAACCGCGCTTGGCGGCGTCCCAGTTGGCGTAGTCCTCGATCAGCACGCGCATGTCGGGCCCCACGGCCTGCTTCAACGCTTCGGCGTAGGCCTTCGCGTTGGCGGTGGTGATCCGCCCGTTGTTGATGGCCTGGCGCCAGGGCATGGCCGGTACCGGCGCCTTGGTGGGGTAGTCGTGGCTCAGCTTGAACAGCGGCCCGCTGTACTGGCTGGGGGGCACCACCGTGCCGTTGTTGTCGGCGAATGGGGTGGGTGTGGCTGCATGGGCCTGCAACGCGAGCAGGGCACTGCCCAGGCATGCCCAGAAAAGTTTGCCTTGAATCTTCATGTTGTCCTCCACTGAATGAACCGTTTGCACGAGGGTGAAAACGCCGGAGGGCCGGACTTGTCGTGGGCCGGCCGCTCGCGTTTCATCATGCAAGTCGCGTGGTGAGAGGCCCAGCCCTGTTCACGGCGAGCGACAGACGCTGGCTAGGGCTTGTCTTTTGCCGCGGCGCAACACCCGTGTGCGCGGCGGGGCGATGCCGGTGGGGCCGAACGCACGCAGGTGCTTGATTTCACGAGCCGCTGTCGCGAACGACCACCAGGCGGGGCGAGGGTGGGCGCGGTGCGCTGCCGCCCGCCTGGCCCCCGTGGCAGCGGCGTCTCGGGGTGATGACCCTGCGCCGCTTCGGGTCTTGCCGAGGGCCTGAGCGGCCCCGTGGCTCAGGCCTTCAGGAACTCGGCCTTGGTGCCCAGCCAACGCGAGACGTGCCGCTCGGCCGCCTGCGGGTGCGCGTCGAGCAAAGCCTCGGCGGCGCGACGTGCGGTGTGCACCATCGCCTCGTCGAGCGTCATGTCGGCGAAGCGCAGCAAGGGCGCACCCGATTGCCGCGAGCCCAGAAACTCGCCCGGCCCGCGGATTTCGAGGTCGCGGCGCGCGATCTCGAAGCCGTCGGTGGTCTCGGCCATCGCCTTCAGGCGCGCCTTGCCGGTGTCCGACAAGGGGCCGGTGTAGAGCAGCACGCACACGCTGGCCACCGAGCCGCGCCCGACGCGGCCGCGCAACTGGTGCAACTGGCTGAGGCCGAAGCGCTCGGCGTGTTCGATCACCATCAGGCTGGCGTTGGGCACATCGACGCCCACCTCGATGACGGTGGTGCTGACCAGCACCTTCATCTGCCCTTCGCTGAAGAGCGACATCACCGCCGCCTTCTCGGCCGCCGGCATGCGGCCGTGCAAGAGGCCGACCATCTCGCCGGGCAGGGCCTCGCTCAACTGCTGGTGCGCGCTGGTGGCGTTCTGCAAATCGACGGCTTCGCTCTCTTCGATCAGCGGGCACACCCAGTACACCTGCCGGCCGCGCGCGACCTCTTGCGCAATCGTCTGGATGACGTGCTCGCGTTTGCCGTCGCTGAACACCTTGGTGACGATGGGCGTGCGGCCCGGCGGCAGCTCGTCGATGGTGCTGATGTCGAGGTCGGCGAACAGCGTCATCGCCAGCGTGCGCGGGATGGGCGTCGCGCTCATCATCAAGAGGTGCGGCTCCAGCGATTGCGCCTGCAGCTTGTCGCCGTCCTGGGAATGCGCGACAAGTTTGTCGCGCAAGGCCAGCCGCTGCGCCACGCCGAAGCGGTGCTGCTCGTCGATCACCGCGAGGCCCAGCTTGGCGAACTGCACCTCGCCCTGGATGACCGCGTGCGTGCCCACCACCAGCCGCGCTTCGCCCGAGGCCACGCGTTCGAGCATCTGCGTGCGCGCCTTGCCTTTGCGGCTGCCGGTGAGCCACGCGGTCTGGATGCCCAGCGGTTCGAGCCATTGCACCAGCTTGCGAAAGTGCTGCTCGGCGAGGATCTCGGTCGGCGCCATCAGCGCGCACTGCCAGCCGTGGTGCATCACCAACGCCGCCGACAGCGCGGCCACCACCGTCTTGCCCGAGCCCACATCGCCTTGCAGCAGGCGGTGCATCGGCAGCTCGCGCTGCAGGTCGCGCGCGATCTCTTCGACGACGCGGCGCTGCGCCTCGGTCAACGCAAACGGCAGCGCGGCCAGCAACTGCTCGTGCAGGCCGAGCGGCTGCACCGCGAAGGCGGGGGCCCGTTGTTTGGCGCGCTCGCGCTTGGCCTGCAGTTGCGACAACTGCTGCGCCAGCAGTTCTTCGAACTTGAGCCGCTGCCAGGCCGGGTGGCTGTGGTCTTGCAGCGTGGCCAGGCTCACCTCGGGCGACGGGTGGTGCAGAAAACGCAGCGCCTCGCGCAGCGAGGGCACGCCGCTCGGCACCATCGCGGGCGGCAGCACCTCGCTCAAATCGGCCCGCTGCAGGCCTGAAGCGACGGCCTTGCGCAGGTAGGCCTGTGGCAAGGCGGCGCTGGCCGGGTAGACCGGTGTCAGCGCGGCGGCCAGCGGCGTGTCGTCGGTCACACCCTTGAAGCTCGGGTGCACCATCTCGATTCCGAAGAAACCGCCGCGTGCCTCGCCACGCACGCGCACGCGGTTGCCGGCGGCGAGCGTCTTCTGGTGGTTCGGGTAGAAGTGGATGAAGCGCAGCACCAGGTCGCCGCTCGCGTCGTGCAGCCGCACCACGAGCTGGCGGCGCGGGCGGAACTGCACCTCGCACTGGTCCACCACGCCTTCGATCTGCGCCGTGTCGCCGTCGCGCAGGTCGCGGATCGGCGTGAGCCGGGTCTCGTCTTCGTAGCGCAGCGGCAGGTGCAGCGCGAGGTCGATGTCGCGCACCAGGCCCAGCTTGTCCATCGCGCGCTGCGGGGCCGACTTCTCGCTGCCCTTGGCCTTGGCCGCGCGGGTGGGCGCGGGGGCGTTGTCGAGGGCGGCGTCCGGGGCGGGCATGCAATGATTCTGCCGCCTCGCCACTGCCCCCTGCCCGCATGTTCCGACGTCTCCTGGCCTGCGCCGCCCTGGCCCTGCCCCTGTTCGCCCTGGCCAAGGGCTACACCCCCGAAGGCCGCTGCGGTGGCTGGCCGCGCATCGACGTCACCACGCCCGCGGGCTGGTGCGTGGGCCTGGTGGCCGACGAGCGCGACGGCCTGCGCATGCCGCGCCGCCTGCTCGAAGTGGCGCCCGGCCGCTTCTGGCTGATCGACATGGGCAGCTGGGAGCCCAAGCGCGGCCGCCTGCTGGAGATGACGCTCGGCAAGCCCGGCGAACGTCCCGCCATGCGCACGCTGGCCGACAAGCTCGACCGGCCGCTCGCGCTGGTGCGCGGGCCCGATGCGCGCATCTACATCGGCGAGGCCGGCACCGTGTGGCGCACGCCGGTGCCCGTGCCCGGTGCTGCCATCCAGCGCGAAGACGTGGTTCCGGGCCTGCCCGACGATGGCTCGCACCCGCTCAAAGAGCTGGCCTTCGGCGACGGCAACACGCTCTACATCAACGTCGGCTCGGCCACCGATGCCTGCCGCAATGACGCCCAGCAGCAGCCCCTGCCCTGCCCCGAGCGCGAGGGCGAGCGGCCGCGCGCGGCGATCTACGAGGCCACGCTCGACGGGCCGGGGCTCACGCTGCAGTCGATGCGCGTCTTCGCGCGCGGCCTGCGCAACTCGGTGGCTCTGGCCCATGTGCCGGGCGTCGGCCTGCTGCAAGGCGAGAACTCCATCGACTACCCCGAGGCCGACGCGCCGGCCGAAGAGTTCAACCTCGTGCGCGACGGGGCCGACCACGGCTGGCCCTACTGCGTGGGCGACCGCACGGCGGCGCGTGGCTACGAGAAGCGCTTCGATTGCGGCAAGACCATGCGCCCGCTCGCGCTGTGGCCGGCACATGCCGCGCCGCTGGCGATGCTGCACGCGACGCACGGCCCCCTGAAGGGCCAGGTGCTGGTCGCGTGGCACGGCCACCGGCCGACCGGCCGGCGGGTGGTGGGCTTCGAGATCGACGCGCAGGGCCAGCCACGCGCCAAGCCGAAAGAGTGGGTCGGCGGCTGGTCGGCCCGCGGCGAGCAGCGCCCCAACGGCACGCCGACTGGCCTGGCGCTCGACGCCCAGGGCCAGCTGTGGATCGTCGAAGACCGCAACCGCACGGTGCTGGTGCTGCGGCCCGACGCGCGCTGAGCCGCCAGCGCACGCAGGCGCGTGGAACAATCGCCGCCCTCTCCACGCACCCAGGCCGGTGAAGCCTGCGAGCCATGTCTGCCCCCACCCCCCGCACCTTCTCGCTGAGCGATTTCGACTTCGCGCTGCCGCCCGAACTCATCGCCCAGCACCCCACCGCCGAGCGCAGCGGCTCGCGCCTGCTCGACGGCACCGGCCCCGATCCGGTCGATCGCCGGTTCCGAGATCTGCCCGGGCTGCTGCACGCCGGCGACCTGCTCGTCTTCAACGACACCCAGGTCATC
This sequence comes from Piscinibacter sp. PDB5-1, assembly GCF_056676035.1. Lineage (NCBI taxonomy): Bacteria > Pseudomonadati > Pseudomonadota > Betaproteobacteria > Burkholderiales > Sphaerotilaceae > Piscinibacter > Piscinibacter sp. PDB5-1. The sequence continues at coordinate 502,514 of NZ_JBWVZL010000004.1, forward strand.
AAGGCCCGGCTGCTGGGCCGCAAGGCCTCGGGTGGCGCGGTCGAGGCGCTGGTCGAACGCGTGCTGCCGCGGAACGAGGTCATGGTCCACCTGCGTGCCAGCAAGTCACCGAAAGCCGGCGCGCGTCTGCGCTTCGACAGCGGCGACGGCCGCAGCCACTTCGAGGCCGAGATGCTCGGCCGCGGGGGCCCCGAAGACTCGCTCTTCCACCTGCGCTTCCCGTCCGAGCCCTTCGCGCTGATCGAGCGCCACGGCCACGTGCCGCTGCCGCCCTACATCACGCATGCCGACGATGCCGACGACGAGCGCCGCTACCAGACCGTCTTCGCCGCCAACCCGGGCGCGGCTGCGGCGCCCACCGCCGCGCTGCACTTCGACGAACCGCTGCTGGCCGCGCTGAAAGCGCGCGGTGTCGGCCTGGCGAACGTCACCCTGCACGTGGGCGCGGGCACCTTCCAGCCGGTGCGCACCGAGTCGCTGGCCGAGCACCGCATGCACAGCGAATGGTTCGAGGTGCCGCAGGCGACCGTCGATGCCATCGCTGCGACGCAGGCCGGCGGCGGCCGCGTGGTCTCGGTCGGCACGACGACGCTGCGCGCGCTCGAATCGGCCGCGCGGGGCGGCACCTTGCTCGCGGGCAGCCGCGACACCGACATCTTCATCACCCCAGGCTTCGGTTTCCGGGTGGTGGATGTGCTGCTCACCAACTTCCACCTGCCCAAGAGCACCTTGCTGATGCTGGTGAGCGCCTTCGCCGGGTACGAGCACGCGATGGCGCTGTACCGCCATGCCATCGCGCAGCGCTACCGCTTCTTCAGCTACGGCGACGCCATGTTGCTGGCGCGACAGCCGCGCTGATCGGCCAAATGGCCGACCCGCACCCCCTCGCCGCCGGGCCTGCGGGCCGTTAGTCTGCCGGGCATGTTGCAACACCAGGTGCCCGGGCTTCGACCCACAGGCTGGCTCCGGCTGTGCCTGGGGGTGCTGGCAGCCTGGCTGGCGCTCGCCATCGGCGGGGGCGCGCACGCGCAGGCCTTGCGCGTGCTGCACGAGGCCACCGTGCAGCACCCCGGGCGCGACGCCCCGCCAGAGCAGGTGGCCCTGCCCGACACCTGGGCGCAACGCGGCCTGCCCACGCGCGGCGAGGCGCGTTACGTGGTCCACTTTCGGCTCGATGCGACCCCACCCGAGCAGCCGCTGGGCGTGTCGCTCACGCGGGTCAGCTCGTCGCGCCGGGTGTTTCTCAACGGCCGGCTGATCGAAGACAGCTTCGAGCGCGGCTACCGCCACCCGGTGCGCGCGATCATCCCGCTGCCGCCGCTGATGCTGCGCCCGGGTGACAACGAACTGGTGCTGGAGGTCGCGCACCGCATCCAGGGCGGCTTGTCGCCGGTGTCCTTCGGCCCGACGGCCATCCTGGCGGACGAAGACCTGCACCTCGCGCTGCTGACCGACGAGCTGCCGCGCTCGCTCAACATGGGCATGGCGCTGCTGGCGATCTTTTTGCTGCTGGTGCGATGGCGCCGCCCGAGCGAGCGGGCCATGGGCCTGTTCGGCGTGCTGGCCTTGCTGGGCTCGTTTCGCAACTACAGCTACTTCATGAAGGTCAGCCTGATGCCGGTGGGCTTCGGCGACTTCTTCTACTTCGCCGCGCAGGTGTGGACCGTGCTGCTCTTCGCCGCGTTTGCACTCAGCCTGCACACCGACCGCCGCCGCAATGTGCTCGACCGCAGCATCGTGGCCGCCGCCATCGCCGTGCCGCTGGCGGGCGCCGCCGCGGCGTGGTTCGGCGAGCTGAACCTGATGCGCGCCGTGGTCTACCCCTGTTTGCTCGTCACCGGGGTGTCGTCGCTGGTGGGCATCTGGCGCGCGATGCGCAAGGACCGCTCGCTGATCAACATCGCGCTGGTCGCCGGGTTCGCGCTGCTGATGGTGTCGGGCGCGCACGACTACGCCTTCCAGCAAGGCTACCTGCCGGTCACCGACTTCTTCTGGGTGCCCTACGCCATGCCGATGGCCTTCGGCGTCTACGGGCTCATGCAGATGAACCGCTTCGTGCGGGCGGTCGGCGATGTGGAGCGACTCAACCTCGAACTCGAGCACCGCGTACAGCAGCGCACGCGCGCGCTGCAGTCGGCCAACACCGCCAAGACCCGCTTCCTGGCCGCCGCCAGCCACGACCTGCGCCAACCGGTGGCGGCCATCGGCCTGATGGTCAGCCTGATGCGCGAGCAGATCACGCAGCCCGCCCTGCGCAAGATGATCGACCGCGTGGACGAAGCCCTGGCCTCGATGGAAGGCCTGCTGAAGGGCCTGCTCGACCTGTCGCGCCTCGAATCGGGCACGGCGCGCGCGCGCACCGAGCGCGTGCTGCTGCAGACCGTGTTCGACGGCATCGCGCTGCACGCGGGCGAAGAGGCGGCGCGCCTGGGGTTGCGCCTGCGCTTTCGGCCGACGCGGCTGGCGGTGCGGTCCGACCCGGTGCTGCTCGACCAGATGTTGCGCAACCTGGTCAGCAACGCGCTGCGCTACACCGAGCGCGGCGGCGTGCTGGTCGCGGCGCGCTCGCGGGGCGCCGAGGTGCTGATCCAGGTGTGGGACACCGGCATCGGCATCGCCGAAGACAACCAGGCCCTGGTGTTCGAGGAGTTCGTGCAGCTCGGCAACCGTGCCCGCGAAAGTGCGCGCGGCCTGGGCCTGGGGCTGTCGATCGTCAAGCGTGGGGCTGCGATGCTCGGGCACCCGCTGCAACTGCGATCGCGCGTGGGGCGCGGCAGCTGCTTCAGCCTGCTCGCGCCGCGCGAGGCCGACGCCGCGGTCAGCGTGCGGCCCCCGCCCGTGCGCGAGCAGCCCCTGGCCGGCAAGCGGCTGGTGCTGGTCGAAGACGACCCGGCGATGCGCGACTCGCTGGCCGAACGGCTGCGCGCCTGGGGCGCCGAGGTGCTGGCGCTCGACGGCGTGCCGGCGCTGCGGGCCGCGCTGCCGCTGCCTGGCAGCCCGCGGCCGGCGCCGCATGCCTCACGCTTTGCCGACCTGCTGATCACCGACCAGCGCCTGCCCGGCGGCAGCGGCCTGCTGGTGATCGAACTCGTGCGCCAGCGCTGCGGCGCGGTCCACGCGATGGTGGTGACCGGCGACACCTCGCCGGGCGACCTGGCCTTGCTGCAAAGCTCGGGCGTGCCGGTGCTGCACAAGCCCTTCCGCGCCGAGGCGCTGCTGGAGACCATCGACCTCGCGCTGCGCAGCACCGCGCTGGGCGAGCTGCCGGTGTGAGGTGAGCGTTCGGGCGAGGGGGCGGCTCAGCCCGCCACGCGCCCCGTGACCCGCAGGCGCAGGCCCAGCCGCGCCGCCGCCACCACCGCCTGCGTGCGCGTGTTCACGTCGAGCTTGCGGAAGATCGCCGCGAGGTGCGTCTTCACCGTCGATTCCGACAGGTCCAGCTCGCGGCAGATCAGCTTGTTGGGCCGGCCCTCGATCAACAGGGCCAGCACGTCGAGCTGGCGCGGCGACAGCCCCAGCGCGTCGGCCGCCTGCGCGGGGGGCAGCGGCGGCACCGGGGGCGTGCTGCCGGCGAGCACCGTCGAGGGCAGCGACACGCCCCCGCCCATCACCACCTGCAGCGCCGACTTCAGCGCGCTGGCGTTCGCGGTCTTCGGGATGAACCCGGCCGCGCCTTCGTCGAGCGCGGCGAGCACGGTCTCGGCCGATTCGTCGGCCGACAGCACCACCACGGTGGCGGCCGGCGCTGCGTCGCGCACGCGGCTGAGGCCACTGAGCCCTTGGCTGTCGGGCAAGGCCAGGTCGAGCAAGACGAGTTGCGGGGCGGGCCGGTCGGCCCCTGGGGTCACCTGCGCCAGGGCCTCGGCCAGCGTGCCGGCCTGGACCAGTTCGAGGGTCGGAAAGCTGTGGGCGATGAGCATCGCCAGGCCTTCTCGAAAAAGCGCGTGGTCGTCAACGAGCAGGGTGCGCATGCGGGCGTGAAGGCGGGGCAAAGGCCGGGGCGGCCGACGGGACGAAAGCGCAATTATCCGTGCGGCAATCGACGGGCCCTGGCCCACGGCCTGAGAGAAATCACACACCTCGTGCGGCGCCATCGGCCGTTTGGTTGATGCGCACAACGGGGGCTCTGTCCATATTCGAGTCCCTCGGCCCCCAGGCGGCCCACTCACGGAGAGAGCACATGCAACACACAAGAATTCTGGCCAGCATGCTGGCTGCCGGTCTGGTCACCGCCTGCGGCGGAGGCGGAGGTGGCGACAGCCCGCCGCCGAGCGACAACACCTCGGCCTCGGTGTCCCTGAGCGGCGTGGCGGCCAAGGGCACGCTGCGCAACGCCATCGTGCGCGCCCACCCGATCGCCAGCGACGGCAGCGTCAACCTGAGCACCGTGCTGGCCGAAGACACGACCGACGCCGACGGCGCCTACAGCCTGAGCTTCACCGCCACGGCGAGCCAGCCGTACGTGATTCGCGTGAGCCCGAAGCCGGCCGGCCAACTGCCCGCCACCACGCAGGTCGACGAAATCAGCGGCGAAACGCCGGTCGCCCCCGACTTCTCGATGCGCGCGCTGTTCGTGCCGCAAACCGCGGGCACCGTGACCACCAGCGCCAGCGTCACCCCCTTCAGCGAACTGGCCGTCGCCGCCGCCGAAAGCGGCACCGGCGGCGTGACCGCCGCCAACGCCGCGCAGGCCGTGGTCAACGTGACGGCGCTGCTGGGCTTCAACCCGACCACGGTGACGCCCACCACCATTGCCGATGCGGGCAGCAACACGCAGCAGCTCACCTTCGCCACCATGCTGACGGCGGTGTCGAAGCTGGCCAACGAGTCAGAGCTGGGTTGCACCCAGACCACCCTGGCCGAGCGCACCAAGTGCGTGGTCGACACGCTGGCCGACAGCGCCAGCCTCAGCTCCACCAAGCCTGGCACGACCGGCGGGGTGGACGTCTCGGCCGCTCTGGTCGCGGCGGTCGAAGAGGTCGTCACCGACAACAGCCTGCCGCCCACCACGGTGGCCATCGTCACCGACAACCTCGAAGGCACCGGCACGCCGCCGCCGTCGAACATCGGCTCGAACGTGCAGACCGCCATCGCCGCGGCCAAGACCTTCTTCAACAGCCTGCGCAGCGACTGGGTCTCGATCTTCGGCCGCACCGGCAACGAAAGCTCGGCCGTGCAGGCCGAGGGCGAGAAGTTCGAGGCCGCGATGCGTGACGTGCAGGCGCCGGTCGAGCTGCTGGTCAAGGATTCGAGCGCGCTGCTGACCGGCATCGACCTGTACCGCGACTACGTGGCCGGGCGCGTGAGCACCGCGACGCGTGGCCGTGCCCCGGCCTCCGACTTCGTGGCCAACGCCGACGCGAGCAATGTGCCGACGATGACCACCGTCGGCTGCACCGTGGTGCAAGACAGCGCCGGCACGACCCCCGCCACGGCCCCGTCGAACGCCAATTACGTGACCTGCCAGGCGATCTACTACGTCGTGCGCCAGAACCTCGGCGGCAGCGCGAACATCACGCGCTGGCGCCATGGGTTCACGCTGACCCCGACGTCCACCACGGCGTTCACCTACCAGAGCCGCGCCCGTCAAACCACCGACAACTGCGTCAACGGTGTGTGCACGCAGCAGTCCAACACCTCGCTGCAGGCCAGCGCCTATGCGGGCACCGTGTCGGTCGAGGCCGACAGCCAGGAGCGCGTCGTGGGCTTCACCATCGCCGGCGACCTGCCGGGCGCCTTCGAGGACGGTGGCAACACGCTCGTCAACGAGCGCCACACCGTGAGCCTCACCGGCACCCGCACGCCAGGTGCCGTGCGTGGTGACTCGACGGCCACGGTCACCGGCACGCTGGAGGCATATGCCGTCGGCGGCACCAGCCCCATCGGCACGCTCACGCTGACGCAGGCCACGCTGACCGAGATCCCGGTCTCACTGACCGCCGACGATGCCGTCGTGCCGCGCGGTGACTCGCGTGCCGTGTCGGACTTCGGCGGCGAGCTCGCCACCGCCGACCTGCGCCTGACCTGGGCCACGCCGACGGCTGCCTTCGTGGGCCGCCTGACGCTGGCCGACAACGTGTGGGATGCGTCGAACACGTACCACGTGCCGACCAACATCACGCTGGCGGGGCAGTTTCGCAACATCGAGGGCGGTGTGACCACCGAATTCCTGAGCGGCACCTTCACCGTCACCGCGACCGGCTACGCGCAGTACAACAACACGCTGCCCACATCGGCCACGAACGACTGGACGCTGGGCTTCCAGTTCTCGGGCACGGTCAGCGCGCCGAGCCGTCCGACCCTGGCGCTCACGCTGAGCACCTCGATGCTGAGCGACGCCGACTCGCCCTCGACGATGACCGCGCAGTACCGCACCCTGGTCAACAACGTGGCTACGCAGACGGTGAACATCAGCGCCACCCAACCCGCCACCGGCGCGGCGACGATGTCGCTCGAACTGGTCGGCGCCGGCGTTTCGATGCACTTGACCGACGGCAGCAACACCGCCTCGCTGCGCCTGGGCACGGCCAGCAACGGCACCGAGATCGGCACCCTGAACCGCAGCAACAGCATGCTGATGACCTACGTGGACGGCTCGACCGCGTCGCTCGACTTCGGTCTGTGAGGCACCGGGGTCGCTGACGGCCCCGAACCGACCGGTGGCCTCGCCATGCAGATGGCGAGGCCATTTCCATTCATGATCCGCATCTTTTTGCCATGAACCTTGCCCCTGCCCTGCGTGCGCTCGCTGCCGTGGCCCTGGTGCTGGCCGCCGGCCGCGCGACCGCGGCCGCCCCCACCGCGTGGTCACTGCAGCTCGACGCGGCTCAGCACAGCGACCCGCTGCCGCTGTCGCGTTTCGACACCGCCGACTTTGCGCAGGCATTGGCGGCGCGCCACCGACGCAACCTTGCGTACGTGGACCACGAGCTGCGCCTGACGCACACGCGCGGCGCGCACCGCTTCAGCCTGTTGACGCGCCAGAGCGCCACGCTGATCGCCAGCCGCGACGCCATCGCGCTGGCGGCCGATGCCGAGTCCGCGGGCCGCCCGGCCGGCGACCGCACCTGGTCGGTCAGCGGACGCTACCTGGCCTTCGCCGGCAGCGGCCTTGCTTGGCAACACCGCTTCGGCCCGGCCCCCGGCTGGCAGCTCGACCTGGGCGCGCAAGCCCTGGTGCTGCAAAACTGGCGCGAGCGGCAGATCGACGGCCACGCGTCGTACCTCGCCGCGAGCGACGCCTACCGCTTCGACCTGCGTTCGTACGAAGCCGACGAGCGCCTGCGCTTCCCGTACCAGCGCAGCTTCGCGGCACGCGGCCAGGCGTTCTTGCTCGACGGCCAGTTGCGCTGGCAAGGCGAGGCCCTGGCCGCACGCGTCGCCTGGCGCGACCTCGGCTGGCTGCGCTGGCAAGGCCTGCCGCAGAACACCTCGACCCTCTCGACCAACACCCAGACCTACGACGCCGACGGCTTCGTGGTCTACCAGCCCCTGATCCAGGGCCAGAACAGCCAGGCCGGCCGCAGCCGCCACGCCCCCGCCCGCGTGACGCTCGCCGGCGAGTGGCAGCCGCAGGCCGGCACCACGCTCGAACTGCGCGGCCAATGGCTGCCTCACTTCGGCGTGCTGCCGGCTGTCGCCGTGCAGCAGCGCGCGGGCGACTGGCGCTACGGCGCCACCTGGCACCACCACGAACAGCGCCTGAGCCTGGGGCTCGGCTGGAAGGGCCTGAACCTGCGCCTGGGGGCCGACCGCCTGGGCCCGCAGGCCCACTCGCGCGAACTGGGCGTGAGCGCGCTGTGGCCGCTGTGACGGCCGGCACGCTGGCGCCGCGCTGAGCCCGGTGGCGGCCCGGTGCGCACGGCGACAATCGCCGCATGCTCCAGTTCGACCTGCTCAAGACCGAAGGCCATGCGCGCCGCGGCCGTCTGACGCTCAACCACGGCGTCGTCGAAACCCCCATCTTCATGCCCGTGGGCACCTACGGCACCGTCAAGGGCGTGATGCCGGCGTCGCTCGACGACATGGGTGCCCAGATCATCCTCGGCAACACCTTCCACCTGTGGCTGCGGCCGGGTTTGAGCGTGATGCAGCAGTTCGGCGGCCTGCACCGCTTCGAGGGCTGGACCAAGCCCATCCTCACCGACAGCGGCGGCTTCCAGGTGTGGAGCCTGGGCGAGATGCGCAAGATCAGCGAAGAGGGCGTGAAGTTCGCCTCGCCCGTCAACGGCGACAAGCTCTTCCTGACGCCCGAGGTGAGCATGCAGATCCAGCGCGTGCTCAACAGCGACATCGTGATGCAGTTCGACGAGTGCACGCCCTACGAAACCAAGGGCCACCTCACCACCGAACGCGAAGCCCGCACGTCGATGGAACTCAGCCTGCGCTGGGCCAAGCGTTGCCTCGCCGAGCACCAGCGGCTCGAGAACCCCAACGCGCTCTTCGGCATCGTGCAAGGCGGCATGTTCGAGAACCTGCGCGAAGAGTCGCTGAACGCCTTGGTCGAGCTCGACCTGCCCGGCTACGCCGTCGGCGGCGTCAGCGTCGGCGAGCCCAAGGACGAGATGCTGCGCATCATGGCGCACACCCCGCACCACCTGCCCGCGCACAAGCCGCGCTACCTGATGGGCGTGGGCACGCCCGAAGACCTGGTCGAAGGCGTCGCGGCCGGCGTGGACATGTTCGACTGCGTGATGCCCACCCGCAACGCGCGCAACGGCCACCTGTTCACCCGTTTCGGTGATTTGCGTTTGCGAAACAGCCGCTACAAAACCGACGAACGACCGATCGACGAGACCTGCACCTGCCATGCCTGCGCCCGGGGCTTCAGCCGCGCCTACCTGCACCACCTCGACCGCTGCGGCGAAATGCTCGGGCCGATGCTCACCACCATCCACAACCTGCACTACTACCTGAACCTGATGAAGGAAGTGCGCGAGGCGCTGGACGCCGGCCGCTTCGAGGCCTTCCGCGCGCAATTCAAGGCCGACCGCGCGCGTGGGGTGTCCACGTAGCGGCACCGGTGCCCCTGCCAGACCGTTTCATCCGTTCGGGCCGAGCCTGTCGAAGCCCTGCACTTCAACCGTCGCCCCCATGCCCACGCCCGAACAAACCCAGACCCTGCTCGACCTGCTCGCCACCCGCACGCCGGTCGTCGTGATCGAAACGCACGAAGAGGCGCGCGTGATGGCGCTCTTCACCGAAGTCTCGAAGCGCACCGAGCGCGAGGTGTGGAGCTGGTCCGTCAGCCGCGGCCTGCGGGTCGTGCACGGCCTGCGCCTGAGCCTGCTCGACTTCGGCAGCAAGGACGAGGGCCCCGCCGCCAACGACACCCAAGAGCTGCCCGACGCGCTGCAGCAGATCGACAAGCTCAAGGCGGCGGCCATCGTGCTCTTGCTCGACGTGCACCCCTACCTCAGCAACCCGGTCATCACCCGCGCGATCAAAGAGCTGGCGCTCAAGTGTGAGAGCCAGGGCCGCCAACTGGTGCTGGTCGGGCACGACGTGACCCTGCCCAACGAGCTGTCGCCCTTTGCCAGCCGCTTCGAGGTCGAGCCGATGACGCTGGAGCGCGTGAAGAAGCTCTTCAGCGCCGAACTCGGCCGCGTGCGCGACCAGTCGGGGCGCGACATCGCCGGCTGCCGCGACACGCTGCAGTCGCTGCTGCGCCACATGGTCGGCCTGCCCGAATCGGCCGTGCGGCACTTGGCGCGCCTCAGCCTGGGCGATGGCCGCATCACCACCACCGACCTGGCCGCCGTGCTCGCGGCCAAGCACGAGTCGCTGGGCGTGGCCGAGCTGCTGGTGTTCGAACAGCAGCTGCCGGCGATGGACGAAGTCGCCGGCATGGCCGCCCTGAAGCGCTGGCTCGCCGCGCGGCGGGCGCCCTTTTTGCAGCCCGAGGCCTCGGGCCTGCCGGCACCGCGCGGTGCGTTGCTGCTGGGCGTGCAAGGCGCGGGCAAGAGCCTCGCCGCCAAGGCCATCGCCGCCTCGTGGCAGGTGCCGCTGTTTCGCATGGACTTCGGCGCCCTCTTCGACAAGTACCAGGGCGAAAGCGAACGCAAGCTGCGCGAAGCCCTGCGCGTGGCCGACGCCATGCAGCCCTGCGTGCTGTGGATGGACGAGATCGAGAAAGGCCTCGCCAGCGGCAGCGGCGACGGCGACACGGGCGCTGGCAAGCGCATGCTGGGCACGCTGCTCACATGGATGGCCGAACGCCGCTCCAGCGTCTTTCTGGTGGCCACGGCCAACGACATCGAGACCCTGCCGCCCGAGCTGATGCGCAAGGGCCGCTTCGATGAAATCTTCTTCGTCGATCTGCCCACCGCCGCCGTGCGCGACGCGATCTTCCGCATCCACCTCAAGCGCCACGGCGTGGCCTTCAACGACGGCGCACTGAAGGCGCTGACCGAGTTGAGCGACGGCTACTCGGGCGCCGAGATCGAAGCGGCGGTGGTGGCCTCGCGCTACGAAGCGCACGCGCAGAACGCCAAACCCGACGCCACGCATGTGGGCACCGAGTTGCGCCGCACCAAGCCGCTGTCGGTGACTCGCGCCGAAGCGGTGAGCGCCCTGCGCGCCTGGGCGGCCGACCGCACCGTCAGCGCCGACTGAGCGAGGGTGGTGAAGCCGCCAGGACCCCTCACGGGGCGGGCGGGTCGCCGCCGAGGTACTCGGCCACCGTGCGCACCAGCACCTCGCCCTTCAGCACCGTTTCGTCGTACTCGTCTTCGGCGTTCGACAGCGCCACGATCGCGCCGCCGGTGCCGAGGCTCAGGCGGTCGCCCTGCACGACCAGCGTGCGGATCACCACGTTCAGATCCATCGCGCCGCTGAACGACAGGTAGCCGATCGCGCCCGAGTAGACGCCGCGCGCGCTGCCTTCGAGCGCATCGATGATGTCCATCGTGCGTTCTTTCGGCGCCCCGGTCATCGAGCCGCCGGGAAAGGCCGCCTGAAGGGCATCGACCGCCGACAGCCCGGGCCGCAAGCGGCCCTCGATGGTGCTGACCATCTGGTGCACCGTGGCGTAGCTCTCGATGGCCATCAGGCGCGGCACCCGCACGCTGCCGGTGCTGCACACCCGGCCCAGGTCGTTGCGCAGCAGGTCCACGATCATCAGGTTCTCGGCGCGTGTCTTCTCGCTCTGGCGCAAGGCCTCGGCGGCGGCCGCGTCTTGCGCCGGATCGGCGTGGCGCGCCGCAGTGCCCTTGATCGGCCGCGCTTCGAGCCGGCGCTCGCGGTCGAGCGTCAAGAAGCGCTCGGGTGAGCTGCACAGCACGGCCGCATCTGCAAAGCGCAGGTAGGCCGCATAGGGCGCCGGGTTGCGCTGGCGCAGCAGGCGGTACAGCGGCAAGGGTTCGACCGGCGCCTGCGCGCGCAGGCGGTTCGTCAGGCACACCTCGTAGCTTTCGCCGTCGCGGATCTTCTGCTGGCACTGCGCGATGGCGTCGAGGTAGCGCGCGCGCGGCATGTCGGGTGTGAAGTGCGGCGCGGGGCCGGCGGGTCGCGCGGGCGCGTCGGTGTTCGTGTTGGTGTCGGCCAAGCCCAAGGCCTCGATGCGTGCCTGCGTCTGGTCGATCCACGAGAGCGCGGCGGTGTCGTCGTCGCCCTCGGGCAGGGCCAGCGCGTAGACCTCGCCGGTGGCGTGGTCGAAGGCGACGAAGCGCTCGACCTGCAGCAGTTGCGCATCGGGCAGCTCGGCCGTGTGCACGCACGCACCGCCGCTCTCGGCCTTCAGCTCGTACCCCAGGTAGCCCACCAGGCCGCCGCAAAAGTCGAAGGGCAGGTCGGGGTCGGGCGCCACCCGACCGGCGGCCAGGCGTTCGCGCAGCGCGTCGAAGACGCTGCTCAGCGCCTGGGCCTCGCGCCCCCCCGCGTGCTGCGTGCCGAGCGTGCGCGTCGCCACGCGGTAGTCCAACGTCGAAGCGCCTTCGCCCATGAACGAGAAACGTGAGAAGCCGTCGATCACCCGGCTGCTGTCGAGCCAGAACGCCGCGCGCGAATCGCGATGCAGGCCGACGAAGGCCGTCTCGGCGCTCACCGCCGAGCGCCACTTGCGCCAGCGAATGCCTCGTCTCGCGACCGGCTGCGGGGGCGGCATGGCGGCCGGCACCACGCCGCGTGGCACCCGCGTGCGCAACGCACGCAGGCTCAGGTCGCGGTAGTTGCGCAGCAGGTCCGGGCCATGTTCGGTGCAGATCGACTCGGGGTGGAACTGCACGCCCCACAGCGGCCGGTGCGCATGGGCCAGCGCCATCAGCACGCCATCGCCGGTGTGCGCCGTGGCCTGCAAGGGTGCCTGCAACGGGTCGCGCACGCACAGCGAGTGGTAGCGCACGACCGACAGCGGGTTCGGCAACCCGACGAACAGCCCCTGGCCGTCGTGGTGCACGAGGCTGCTGCGGCCATGCACCGGCTCGGGCGCGTGGACGACCTCGAAGCCATGCGCCAGCGCGATGCCCTGGAAGCCCAGGCACACGCCGAGCAAGGGCCGGTCGAGCGACTGGTCGCGCACCGCCGCGATCAACCCCGCCGAAATGCCGAAGTCTTTGGGCCTCCCGGGGTGCCCCGGCCCGGGCGAGATGACGATGTTGTCGAAGGGCAGCGCCAACACCGCGTCGAGCGCCATCTCGTCGTTGCGCACGACGAGCGGCTCCTCGCCGTTCACCTCACCGATGGTCTGTGCGAGGTTGAACGAGAAGGAGTCATGGTTGTCGAGGATCAGCGTTTTCACGCGCCCATTGTCAGACCTTCAAACGCAATGAGCAGGCGAGCCGGAAGCGCTCGGCATCGAGGGCGGGGCGCTCTTCAGGGGACACGGGCGCACAGGGTTCGAGAACAGCCATGAACTCGTTGCTGTAGGTGATCGTCACCTCCGTCGGACGCAGTTGGATGAGTCCGAGCTGTCGCAGCTCCAGCAGCAGAAGCTGGAACGATTCGGGCGTGAAGGTCCAGGCGTGGAGGTCCTCGTACGCATGTCCGGGCATCTCGGCTGCGAGCATCCGCCGGTAGGCGTCGAACAGCTCGTGGTTGTAGCGAACGCTGTGAATCTCGGCGTCTTCCAGAGGCCGCCCGACGTTCGCGGACACTTCGCGCGACAAGGCGTCGAAGACCTGCCTGCCTTGATGCACCTTTGCCGGTCGGTGGTGCGCGGCCAGCACATCGGCCGTGACCGTTGGAAAGCGCAGCATGTCAAAGCAATACCTCAGGTCGGGGATGAGGTGAACGACACGCCCCCCAGGGGCCAACAAGCGGTGCACCGATTGCAGGTGCTCGATCAGGTCAACCTGGTGCTCGATCACGTGCGAGCCGAAGATGAGGTCGAAGCGCAGAGACGGAGGGACCAAGGTGTCGATCGAGCGACCGTCGGACACGAAGTCCACGGGTTGTATGCGATCGATGAGGTGTGCAACCGCCTTGTCGGCGGCGTACTTGGCCTTGAGTTCATCCTGGGTGGCATGGTCCAGGTGAAAGGTATTGGGATGCGTAGCCTTGAGGTAGCGAGGGTTGAAGCCGCCGCCGATCTCCAGGATTCGAGCGTCGCGGGGCACTGAATCCAGCAACTGCTTCACCAAGCCGGTTCTGACCATCTCTCGGCGGGCATGATCTAACCTGGCTTGCCGCCTTGCCTGGCGGGCAAGCCCGCGTCGAACGAGTGCATCCCACACGTCATTGGCCCTCAAGAAGAACGGCCACGCGGGCCCTCAGGTTGCTGGGCGTGACCTGCGAGACTGGCACCGGTTCACCGACCTGCAGCCCCACGCGGCTCCAGAAGCCGCGGCGGAAAGGCCGCGTCATTGCCGCGCCCGAGATGCGTGAGAAGAACGAGCCCCAGAGGTTCTGCAGGGCCATCGGGATGACCGGCACCGGGTGCGTGTCGAGGATCTTCATCAGCCCGCCCTTGAACTCGCCCAGCGTGCCGTCGCGGGTGATCGCGCCTTCGGGAAAAATGCACAGCAGGTCGCCGGCTTCGAGCACCTGACGGGCGCGGGCGAAGGCCTGCTCGTAGACGACCGGGTCTTCTTTCTGCGACGCGATCGGGATGGCCTTGGCCAGCTTGAACAAGGTGCCCAGCACCGGGATCTTGAAGATGCGGTGGTCCATGATGAAGGCGATGGGGCGCGGGCTCGCGGCCATCAGCAGCACGGCATCGACGAAGCTGACGTGGTTGCACACGAGCACGGCCGCGCCTTCGGTCGGGATGTGCTCGTCGCCGCGCACCTTGAAGCGGTAGATGCAGCGCGTGACGATGAAGGCCACGAAGCGCAGCAGGTACTCGGGCATCAGCAGAAAGATGTAGGTCGCCACGAGGGCGTTGAGCAGCGCGGTCACCAGAAACACCTGCGGAATCGTGAAGCCCGCCTGCAGCAAGAGGCCGACGATCACCGAGCTGGCGATCATGAACAGTGCGTTCAGGATGTTGTTGGCCGCGATGATGCGTGCGCGGTGGCTGGCTGCCGCGCGCACCTGGATCAGCGCGTACATCGGCACGCTGTAGATGCCGGCGAAGAGCGACAGCAGCGCCAAGTCGGCCATCACGCGCCAGTGCGCCGGCTGGGCGATGAAGGCACCGAGCGTCATCGGGGCCGAGGGCGGCAGCCCACGCGAGGCGAAGTACAGGTCGAAGGCGAACACGCTCATGCCGATGGCGCCCAGCGGCACGAGGCCGATCTCGACGTGCCGGCGCGAGAGCATCTCGCACAGCAGCGAGCCGATGCCGATGCCCACCGAGAACACCACCAGCAGCAGCGACGACACCTGCTCGTTGCCGTGCAGCACCTCTTTGGCGAACGACGGGAACTGCGACAGGAACACCGAGCCGAAGAACCACATCCACGAAATGCCCAGCAACGAGCGGAACACCACCAGGTTGCCGTGCGCGAGCTTCAGGTTGGCCCAGGTCTCGGTGAAGGGGTTCCAGTTGATGCGCAGGCCGGGGTCGGTCGAGGGCGAGGCCGGCACGGCGTGCACGACCGCACAGCCCAGCGCGGCCAGCGCGAGGCAGGCCCAGGCGACGTACTGCGGCCCGACCTGCGGCATGGCGATCAAGAGGCCGCCGCTCAGGCTGCCGAGCAGGATGGCCACGAAGGTGCCCATCTCGACCAGGCCGTTGCCGCCGGTCAGCTCGCGCTCGCTCAGGTGCTGCGGCATGTAGGCGAACTTCACCGGGCCGAACAGCGTCGAGTGCAGGCCCATCAGGAAGACGCAGGCCAGCAGCACGACGACGTTCTGCGCCATGAAGCCCCAGGCCGCGACCGCCATGATGGCGATTTCGAGCCACTTGATGAAGCGCATCAGCTGCGCCTTGTCGTGCTTGTCGGCAAGCTGCCCGCTGGTGGCCGAGAACAGCAGGTAGGGCAGGATGAACAGGGCGCCGATCACGAGGCCGGCCATGCTCGCTGGCAACCAGTTCAGCTGCAGCTGGTAGGTCACCATCACCGTGAGCGCGAACTTGAACAGGTTGTCGTTGCCCGCGCCGAGGAACTGCGTCCAGAAGAAGGGCGCGAAGCGGCGCTGGCCCAGCAGGGCGAATTGGTTCGGGTGCTCGTGATTCGCGCTCAAGCGGGGCTCCTCGGGGCGACGTCGTTCGGTGGGGCCACGGGCTTTCGGCCCATCTCGCGCAAGAAGCGCTGTTGCAGGGCGAAGAGTTCGGCGTAGCCGAGGTCACGATACCGCAGCCCATGGCGTGCCGCGACGTGGGCGACCACAGGCGCCATCGCCGGGTAGTGGCGGTGGGCGTGGCCCGGAAAGAGGTGGTGCGTGAGGTGCCAGTTCAGGCCGCCGAGCCACAGGCCGATCCAGCGCGGCAGCGGGCCGGGCAGGCGTGCCGTCCAGTCGCAGGTGGTGCGAAAGGCGTGCTCTTGCCAGCTGTGTGTGAAGCGGCCATTGGCCGGTGGCAGGAAGAACTCGACCCCCGACCAGTGCGTGCCCAGGATCAGCGCGACCAGCACACACGAGGCGAGCATCTGCCCCGCCAGGTACGTGAGCAGCACGGTGCCGAGGCCGATGCCCTGCCCCGACGCCACCCAGGCCGGCAGCGCGAGCGCGATGCCGACATGCAGCGCCTTGGCGGTGAAGAACCAGGTCCACCCGCCGAGGCCCGGCAGCACGCGGTCGTGCTTCAGCGGCGTGCGGCCGAAGCGGTCGATGAAGTCCGAATACCAGACGAGGTAGGGCAGCGACAGCGCCGCCACCAGCGGCCAGTGCAGGTGCTGGAAGCGGTACTGCGGCGACCAGCGCTGGTGCGGCGTCTGCCGCAGAAAGGGGTTGGGGTCGGTGTCGAGGTCGAGCCCATCGACGTTGGCATAGGTGTGGTGGTAGTGCACGTGGCGCACCGTCCAGATGTCGGAGTCGATGCCCACCGGCAGCGCCACCAGCCGGCGCCAGAAGCGGTTGGCGCCGGCCGAGCGGCTGACGGCACCGTGCGCCGCGTCGTGCAGCAGGTTCATTGCCAAGGCCATCGCGGTGAACAAAAAGGCGATGTGCGCGAGCGCGAAGCCCACGGCGCTGCTGGCGTGCAGCAACCCGGCGTAGGCCGTGGCCATCACCAGCGCGAGCACGGCGGCCTTGAGCCAGCTGGCCCGATCGAAGTGCCGATGCGGGTGCTCGCCGGCGCGCAACTCGGCGTCCACTTCGGTCTTCAGTTCGCGCCAGAACGGCGTGCCGCTGGCGGCGCGAAAGCGCGGCCGGCGATCGTCCGCACCGAGGCTCATGCCACCGCCCCAGTCGACGCGGCGGCGGGCGCCGAAGCCCGCCAGGCCCAGGCCGCATGCCCCGCCCATGCGAGCGCGAAGCCGGCGTCCACCCAGGGCTGCTGGCCCTGCCCCCAGGCGAACAGCGGCATGGCGATGCCACCCAGCGCGGCCCAGGCCCAGCGGCCGAGGGGCTGGCCGTCAGACGCCAGGCCGAGCGCCAGCGTGCCCATGAAGATCAGCGCGAACGACAGCGCATGCGCGAGCGCGGTGCGGCTGTCTTCGAGTTGCAGGTGCTGGATGACCAGTGCATACAGCAGCACACCGCCGGCCGCGACCCACAGGCCGCTCATCGCGTGCCGGGGTTGCGGCGCGGTCCAGCCGCGCAGGCCCAGCCACTGCGCCACCGGCACGAGGTTGGCCCACAGCGGGTTGCGCGAGCCGGTGGGTCGGTGCACGCCGAAGCGCACGGGTTCATCCGGCAGCTCGCGCTGGAAGCTGCCGAAGAGCTGGTCCCAGATGAGCAGCGTGCCGCCGAAGTTGCGATCGATGTAGACCGGCTGCACGCCGTGGTGCACACGGTGGTGGGCCGGTGTGACGAACCAGCGGTCGAGCCAGCCGCTGCGCTTCACGAGCGCGTTGTGGTTGTAGAACTGCACGCCGTAATGAAAGCCGCCGACCAGCACGAAGATGTGCAGCGGCAGGCCCAGCACCGCCAGCGCCGCGAAGAAGGGCAGCGACGACAGCGACGAGAACCACGAGTTGCGGATGCCCAGCGACAGGTTGAAGTGCTCGCCCTCGTGGTGCACCACGTGCACGGCCCACAGGATCGGCAGCTTGTGGTGCAGGCGGTGCAACCAGTAAAAGCAGAAGTCCCACGCGAAGAAGGCGAACAGCCATTGCAGCGCGACGGGCCACTCGGCGATCCAACCCAGGCTTGCGTGCTGCAGCAGCCACGCGTAACCCGCGACCTCGACGCCGCGCAGCAGCAGCATCAGCACATGGCCCGAGTTGAGGTTGAGCACCGTGTCGTGCCAGCACACGGGCCGGCCCTGGCGACGCAGCACCCAGGCCTCGGCCAGCACCATCAACAACATCACCGCCAGCGGCAGCGCGAACAGCTTCATCGTCATCGGGACACCTCTTCGACTCGCCAGGCGTCGGGCGTGTCTGCTTCGTTCACATCAGAACGCATCTTGCCGGCCAGCCAGCCCGCGACGAGGCCGACCGCCCAGCCGGCCACGATGTCGAGCGACAGGTGCCGGCGTGTCTGCAGGATGGCATGCAGCATTGCCACGCCCCAGCCGATGGCGCCGGCCGTGCGCCAGGGGCGACGGGCGTCGAGCCATTCGCGCACGCACAGCCAGGTCAGCGCCGCGTGCAGCGAGGGCAGGCAGTTGCGGCCGGTGTCGAAGCGGTCGAGCAGGCGCAGCACCTCGACGCTGAGGCCCTCGCCTGCGATCACCGGCGGCGTGGCCAACTGCGTGGGCCACAACCAGAAGACCAGGCCACTGGCCAGCGCCGCGATCTGGAAGGAACGCGTGAAGCGCGGCAGCCGCACCAGCGGCAGCGTCAGAAACGTGCCGCCCACCAGCGCGAAGAACGACAGGTAGACCCAGATGCCCAGCGGGTCGAACGGCACCAGGCGCTCGAACGCCGTCTCGTGCAGCACGCGCGACGGCGCCGGCCCGGCCGCGCCCAAGCTGTAGATGAGCCCGACGAAGCCCCAGCCGAAGAGCATGTGGCGGCAGCGGGTGATGAACTCGGTACGTGTCATGCCGGGGTCGCCTCGGCCGGCGCGGTGACGGCTTCGAAGCGGCGCACGATGCGCCGCCGCTTGGTGGTGAAGTCGGTGGCGGGCACCTGGGTGTCGATGCGCCAGTGCAAGCCCTGCACCGCCACGCCCAGGCGCGCGAAGACCTCGTGCAGGTGCACCTGCGCCGCATGTGCGTCGGCCAACTCGGCCACGTGCAGCGACAGCCGCGCCGGGCCGGTCTGCACCAGCCGGTAGTCGGCCTGCGGCGGCAGGCTTTGCGCCAGCGCACGCGCCACCACATCGGCGAACACGTCCACGGTGCCGCCGTGCGCGCCGGGCAGTCGCAGCAGGTCGTCGCAACGGCCTTCGATGGCGTCGATGGCGAGCGTGACGCGGCCGCAGAGGCACGGCGTGCGCCGCGCCACGAGGATGTCGTCGAGCCGGTAACGCACCACGGGCTGCGTGCGTCGCGTGAAGTCGGTGATGACGGGCACGAAGCGGGTGTCGTCGATCCACTCGGGTTCGACGTGGATGAACTCTTCGTTGAGGTGCAGCGTGCCGTGTTCGCAGGTGGCGCCGAGAAAGCCCTCGGTGGCCTGGTAGACCTCGCCGACGCTGGCGAAGGTGGCGGCCAGCAGTTGCCGGTCTTGCGGCTCCAGCACCTCGGCGGCCGAGATCGCGCGGGTGGCGCGCAGGTCGATGCGGCCTTCGCGCTGCGCCAGGGCCAGCGCGCGCAACACCTGCGCGGGCGCGACCACGATGGTGGGCCGATACGCAGCCAGCGCATCGACCAGCGCGTCGAAAGGCGAGAACAGGTCGAAGAAGCGAAAGGCCAGCCACGGGCTCTTCACCGTCTTGTAGAGGTTGTTGTTGGCCCGCAGCAGCAAGGCCACGCGCTCGCCGGCGAACAAGCCCCCGGGCAGCAATTTGGCGAGCAGCGTGCCGGCCCACTGCGCGCGCTCTTCGGGGCTGACGACGAACACGCCGCGTCGACCCGAGGTGCCCGACGACAGGCCCACGCTGTAGCGCCCGACCGTGGGCGCGAAGTCTCGGGTGGTCTCGGCGGCCATCGCGCAGGCCTGCACCTCGGCCAGGCGCAGCCCGGCGGTGTTCATCGTGTCGAAGCGTTCCATCATCAACGCCTTGTTCATCACCGGCCACTGCTCGCGCGGCAGCTGGCTGAACGCGCGGAAGTGCGGGCTGCGCGCCAGCACCTCGCGGGCGAAGCGTTGCAGCTCGCGTTGCTGGTGGGATTCGAGCGCCGCGCGGTCGTTGAAACGCAGGCGCTTCGTGCGCAAGTAGTGCCACAGCAGGCGCGGCAGCATCACAGCGCGCCTTCGTGCGTCAGGTGGATGCGCGCGCCGCCCGTGCGGTCGAGCGCCTGCAGATGGCGCAAGGTCCGGTCGTAGGCGCGGCCGTCGTGCATCAGCACATAGGCGATGGGCAGCGGGCGTTTCATCTCGCGGTAGTTGGCGTGCGTCCACGCGGCGTCGGACGCGAGCAGCACCCAGCCCTCGTCGGTGGCGACGAAGGCGCCGAGCTGGCCGGCCGCATGCCCAGGCAGATCGACCACCAGCACCTCGCCCGCGCTGCCCGGCAACGCGTGGCCGTGGGTGAAGGGCGCAAGCTGCGCGGGCAGCTCGACGCATGGCCACTGTTCGACGAAGCTGACGCGCGATTCGAAATCCCCGGGCATCAACCCCGGCACGAACGCGCGCCGCAGGGCGGCCATGCCCCGCAGCGGGCCGATCTCGCGCCATGCCTCGGTGCTGCACGCGAGCGGCACGCCGTCGAAGTCACGCAGCCCGGCCATGTGGTCGCCGTGGAAGTGCGACAGGATCAGCCCGTTCAGGTCGCGCAACCCGATGCCACGCGCCTGCAGCTGCGCCCGCAGCGACTGCGCGCTGTCGAAGTGCACCGGCGTCACGCGCCGGTACCAGGCGAACAGGCCCGTGCGCGTGTGGTCGAAGAAGTGGTTCGCGTAGCCCGTGTCCCACAGCCAGCGCTGGCCTTGCGTTTCGATCAGGTAGGCGCGCGCCGGGAAGCGGCACGACGCCAAGCCCGCGTTGCGCTGCACCGAGCACGCCGGGTGCACGCAGTGGCCCACCTCAAACGGCGTGATGCGCGCCATGCGGCCCCCGCAGCCAGTCGGCCGTTCGGCGAATGCCCTCGGCCATGTCGTGGATCGGCGCATAGCCCAGCTCGCGCTGCGCGCGTTCGTTGCTGAGCGTCATGTCGTAGTGGATCGCGCCGACGCTGTAGCGGGTCAGCATCGGTTCGCGCTTCGTCAAGGCGCTCACCGTTTCGAGCCCGCGTGCGACGACATCGAGCAACGCATGCGGCAGCGCGCGGATGCGGAAGTCGCGCTTCAGCTCGTCGCGCAGCAGGCGGGTCAGCACCGTGTGCAGCTGCATCGGCTCGTGGTTGGTGATGTTGAAGGCGCGCGCCGGGGCGAGGCCTTCGGTGGTGGACGCAAGCTGCATTGCATGCACCACGTTGGGCGCATAGGTCAGGTCGAGCCGCGCCTGGCCGCCGCGCGGCATCGGCAGCACGCCGCCGCGCGCGTCGATCATCTGCAAGATGCGCGGCAGCAGCACGCGGTCGTGCGGGCCGAACAGCGCCTTGGGCCGCAAGATCACGAAGCCCGTGCGCGGGTGGTCTTTCGCCATCTGGCGGATCACCTGCTCGGCCACCCACTTGGTGCGCACATAGTGGTTGCAGGGCCGGGCGGCGAGCTGCTCTTCGGTCACGTCGAAGCGGTGGCGAAAGTCGAAATACAGCGACGGTGTCGACACGTGCACGAAGCGCCGCACCCCGTGGGCCACCGCGAAGCGGGCCAGCCGTGCCGTGGCCTCGACGTTGGCGGCGGTGAAGTCGGCCAGCCGCCCCCAGGGCGACGACAGCGCGGCGCAGTGCCACACGGTCTCGACGCCATCGAGCAAGGCGCGTGCTTGGGCGGCGTCGAGCGTGGCCAGGTCGGCCGCGACGAAGGGCACGCCCTGCCGCGTGAGCGCCGCGCCCACGGCCGTGTTGCGACCCGTGGCGCGCAGCGGCTGTCCGGCGGCAAGCAGGCCATCCACCGCGTTGCGCCCGAGCCCGCTGGTCGCACCGGTCACGAGGGTGCTCATGACGACCCCTCGACCGATGGATACATCGTTCGATCCCCCGGGGGGATGCGGGCCGGCTTGGGAGCGGCCCTGCGCTCGGCCCGCTTCATGTGCGCAGCACCATGCCGCCGAGCGTGAGGCCCGCCGCGCTGCCCAGCAGCAGCACGCGCGAGCCGGGGCGGATGCGACCCCTCGTCAAGGCCTCGTGCAGCGCGGTCGGGATGGACGCCGCCACCTGGTTGCCATGCGTCGCGTAGATATCGACCAGCGCGCCTTCGCGCAGCTTGAGCCGCTGCGCCGCGTGCTTCATGGACAGGTGGCTGGCCTGGTGCGGCACCAGCACGTCGATGTCCGACAGCGTCAGGCGCGCCGGGTCGAGCAGGCGCTGCAGAAAGCCTTCGAGCCGCGCCGAGGCCAGCTTGAACACACGCTTGCCATCCATGCGGAACAGAAAGTCGCCCGGCGTGGCCCCGGCGCGCGGGGTGGCGCGGGTGCCGCCCGCGCGGATCTCGCAGAAGGCGACGCCGTCGGGGTAGGTCTCCAGCCGCTGCGCGGCGATGCCCGTCGTGCCAGTGTTGGAGCGCTCGACGATCACCGCCGCCGCGCCGTCGCCGAAGAGGTAGGCCGATTCGGCATCGGCCCAGTCGATGCCGCGCGAGGCGAGGTCCGACGCGACGATGGCGATGCGCCGGTGC
The DNA here is from genome assembly GCF_056676035.1 of Piscinibacter sp. PDB5-1. Lineage (NCBI taxonomy): Bacteria > Pseudomonadati > Pseudomonadota > Betaproteobacteria > Burkholderiales > Sphaerotilaceae > Piscinibacter > Piscinibacter sp. PDB5-1. Next base: position 524,766 of record NZ_JBWVZL010000004.1, read on the forward strand.
ACCCCGGCCGCCAGCAGGCCGCCCGCCACCTGCAGCGCGGCCACGAAGCTCAGGCACGAGGCGCCGACGTCCATCGTCGCAGTGCCGGCGGGCAAAACGCCTTGCGCCAGCAACCGCGCCGCCGTGCCGGGCAGGGCCTGCTCGGGCACGCCCGAGGCGCCGATCAGCAGGTCCACCGAAGCGGCCGCGATGCCGCCGCGCTGCAAGGCGTCGCGCAAGGCCTGCGCGGCCAGGGCCGACTGGCTCTCGCCGGGCTCGGCATGGTGCCGCCAGCGCACGCCCGACTTGCGTTCGACGGTGCCGGCGGGCAGGCCCAGGCGGGTGTCCAGCGCGTCGGACGTGACGCGGTGTGTCGGCAGGGCCTTGCCGGTGGCGATGATCTGCAGGGGAACCATGCGGGTTCTGTGTCGGTGCGATGACCGCGATGAAAACAGGTGCGGGAGTGTTGCGAGCGCCTCGTTTCACCACAAGCACCCGATCGGGCGGCATGCCGGGGTGCGTCCGCGGGTATCGCCACACGCCACTTGGCCGCCGCCGGCCGGGCCCAGCAGGCTGTGTTGGCAGGCGGGGGCGATGTGTCCCTAAGATCGCCCGGTCTTGTTGCTGCTGCGCTTGTGCCGCTGCCTGCCATGCCCATCTCCCGCCGTCCTGCCGCGCGCAAACCGCTGCTCGCCAAACCCTCGCTGCCCGATGCCTTGCGCGAGCGCCGACACAAGTTGTTGCAACGTCACCGGCTCGACGCCGGCCTCTCGCGTCGCGCCACGGCCGGGCGCCCGCGCGCGGCTCCGGGGTCGGTTGGCGCGGCCGTCGGCCTGGGGCTCGGCGGCATCGGGCTCTTCATCGGCTGGTTGCAGGGGCTGTGGCCGCTGGGCGTGGCCGGGGCCGCACTCGCCGTGGGCAGCGGGGTCTGGGCCTGGCGCACGCGGCCCGCACCCACGGCGGGGCCGATCGCCAGCGCCTGGGATGCCGAGGCCGCAGCGCGCCTGGACACCACCCTGCAGCGCTGCGCCGAGCAGTTGCCGGCCGAGGCGCTGGCGGTGCTCGAACGCCTGCAGGCGACGCTGGCGCGCATGGCCGGGCCCTTGCAAAGCGGGGCCGTCGAGCCGCCCTTCCGCCCTGACGACGCGCTCTTCATTGCCGAGCTGATGCGGCGCTACCTGCCCGATTCGGTCGAGGCCTACCTGCGGGTGCCGGCGGCCCAGCGGGCGGTGGCGCTGGCCGATGCCGGGGCCTCGGCGCAGCAACTGCTGGTGCAGCAGCTCGAAGAACTCACCGCCCAGCTGACCCCGCGCGAAGCCCGGCTGGTCGAGGGACAGGCGGCGGCCTTGTTGCGCCAGGGGGAGTTCTTGCGGGTCAAGCGCGGCGACTGAACCACCACCCCGCGCCCCACGAAAAAGAGCGCCCCGCGGGGCGCTCTTGGCATGCGGGGCCGATGAACGGCCCGGGGGTGGTCAGCGGCCCGGCTGGGTGTCGGGGGCGGCTGCGGCGCCACCGACCACGTCGGCCTCGTGCTTGTCGCGGATGGTCTTGGCGATCGTGAAGGTCGATGAGATCAGGAACAGCCAGCTCACGACCATGTACGACTTCTGCCAGTCCTGGATGGTCATGCGCCACAGGCCCCAGGCCGTCAGCGACACGGCGGCCGCGAAGCCGACCCAGACGATGGCGATCCAGCCGCCGGTGTCCACCTGGCCGTCGCGGTTGTCGCGCTGCGTCTTGGCGACCGCGAAGGCCGCGAACAGGCAGAAGAAGAAGCCGATGGCCAGGAACGCGCGGTCGAGTTGTTCGCTGGGCAGTTGCCAGATGCCGGCCGCGCAGGCCAGCAGGGCCAGGCCGAAGGAAACCCAGACCTGGACGATCCAGCCGCCCGTGTCGCGGCGATAGACGATGCGTTCGCTCATTTGCCCTTCCTCACTTTCGGTTGCTTTGGTGGCGGCGCCAAGCTTCAGCGCCGGGGCGCATTGTGGGTGCGCCGCGGGCGAGCACCACCGGTGGATTCACCGGGTGCATGGCACAGCCTGAAAAGCATCGCCACGCGATACCGGCGGGCGCCGGCGGCTAGCATCGCCGCCCATGAGCACCACCCTCGACCTCATCAAGGCCCTGAAGACCGAACTCAAGACCGCCGGCATCACCTACGCCGACCTGGGCGAGGCCCTGGGCATGGCCGAGTCGAGCATCAAGCGCGTGTTTGCCAAGGGCGACATGCCGCTCTCGCGCATCGACGACATCTGCCGTGTGCTCAAGCTCGACTTCGCCGAGCTGGCCCGCAAGGTCGCCGACGCGCAGCCGTTGCGCCGCGAACTCACGCTTGAGCAAGAAAAGGCCGTCGTTGCCGACCGCAAGCTGCTCTTGGTGGCCATCTGCTGCGTGAGTCAGTGGACCTGCGAGCAGATCCTCGCGACCTACACCTTCACCGAGGCCGAGGTCGTCAAGCACCTGGTGCAGCTCGACCGCCTCGACATCATCGAGCTGCGCCCGCTCAACCGCTACCGGCTCAAGATCGCCAAGGGCTTTCGCTGGCGGCCGCACGGGCCGGTGATGGAGTTCTTCCGCGGGCACGTCGCCGACGACTACTTCAGCGGCGGCTTCGACGCCGAAGGCGAGACGCTGATGCTGGTGCACGGCCAGATCAGCCCCAGCCTCGCCGCCACCTTCGTCGAACGCCTGCAGCGCGTGGGGCAGGACTTCGCCCAGCAGCACCTGGCCGACCAGAAGCTCGCCCCCGAGCAGCGCCGCCCCTACACGCTGGTGGTGGGCATGCGCTCGTGGCTGTTCGCGGCCTTCCGCGACCTCAAGCGCCCGGCGTGACAGGTGATCGCCGGCCGGGCGGGCGTCGGCCGCTAAACTCCGTCGCCCTCATTTCTTGATCGAGACCGCATGACCCGACCCCTTCAGGAACTGTTGACCAGCAACCGCCAGTGGGCGAAGAAGATGGAGGCGCAACGCCCGGGCTTCTTCACCGGCCTGCTCCAGCAGCAGGCGCCGCAGTACCTGTGGATCGGTTGTGCCGACAGCCGCGTGCCGGCCAACGAGCTGGTCGATCTGCTGCCGGGCGAGCTGTTCGTGCACCGCAACGTTGCCAACGTGGTGGTGCATTCCGACCTCAACTGCCTGTCGGTGATGCAGTTCGCCACCGACGTGCTGAAGGTCAAGCACATCATCGTCGTCGGCCACTCGCGCTGCGGCGGCGTGGCGGCGGCGCTCGACGACCGCCGCGTCGGCTTGGCCGACAACTGGATCCGCCACGTGCAAGACGTGCGCAACCGCCACCGCGCTTGGCTCGACACCCTGCCCTTGGCCGACCGCGTCAATGCGCTGTGCGAGCTGAACGTGGTCGAGCAGGCGCTCAACGCCTGCCAGACCACCATCGTGCAAGACGCCTGGGCCCGCGGGCAACAAGTCGCCGTGCACGGCTGGGTCTATGGCCTGCACAACGGCCTGCTCGAAGACCTCAGCATGAGCATCGGCTGCTACGACGACATCGAGCCGGCCTACGCGAAGGCGCTGGCCACGGTGTTCGCTCGCTACCCCGCCGGCCCGGTGGCGACGGGCTGAGCACAGCGCACGCGCGCCGTCAGCGTGTGGCCGCTGCGCAGCGCGCGGCGTAGCTGGCTTCGAAGCGCTGCAGGTCGGCCTTTTCGCCCTCGGTCATCGAGGCGATGCGCTGACGGCGTGTGGCCAGGTTGCGTTGCAGTTCGCGGCACCGGTCCCGCTCGTCCTGGGCCATCTGCCGCTCTTGCTGGCGCGCCCGGGCCTCGGCCTGTTTCTGCTCGTGCCGCGCGTGCCACTCTTCGCCCAGGCGCTGGTTGGCCTGCATGTCGTCGTCGCGGCACTTGTGCTGGTACTCGAGCTGCAGCTGGTTCAGCTCGGGCCAGCGCACACCGCGCGAGGGGCCGGTGCGCATCGCTTCCATGATCTGGGCGCAGGCCGGGCTCAGGTACTTGGCATGCTCGGGCAGGGGCTGCGGCGGCGGCAAGCTGTCGCTGTAGCTGCGTGACGGCCGCGTGGGCGGCGGTGCGGGGGCTGCCCCGCGCACGCCGAGCGCCGGGGTGGTATCGATGGGGCAAGGCCGGTCGGACCAGTGCTGCACGCCGGCCGCGTTGGTGCAGCGGTGCAAGCGTTGCGCCACGGCCGGCGCGGCCAATGCGGTGCCCAGGGCGACGGCGCAGGCCAGCTTCGCGGGGGTGCGGGGCCAGGTGCTCATGTCTTGTTGCTCCCTCGATCTCGACTCGTTCTCGGCGCGCAGTCTAGCCACCGGCGCCGGCATCTCACCCCACCGCATCGGGGGCGTCGGACGCCTCAGACACGTTTGTCAGCGAAGGCTCACCGTCGCGCGCTTCCACGCCGGGTCTTGCCACTTGCCGAACAGCGCCAGCAGCGAGGGCGTGCTGGCCTGCTTGTCGATGGCCAGGGCGTCGAGCGTCATCACCTCGAAGCTGCGGCGCAGGCGGCCGTCGGCGCGCAGCTCGCGGGCCAGCAGCAGTTTGTTCGTGCCCGGCACCCAGCCGGCGAATTCGAGGTAGCCGAGTTCGGGCGCGGTCGATGCCGGCGGCAGCACGTCGAGCGCCCAGCCATCGGCGGTCTTGCGAAACACCCACAGCTCGCGCCAGCCTTCGAGCGGCTGCACGGCCAGCGTGGCGGCGCGCTGGTCGGGGCTGAAGCTCGCGGAGGCGATCCACGCGACTCCCCAGGTGCAGCGTTGCGCCAGCGGTGCGGCACCGGGGCGCGCGCGGCCGTCTTGCAACTGCACGCAGGTCTGGCCCGGTTCGCCGGGTTGCGCGACCAGCCGCAGCTGGGTGCCGCTGGCCGTGCGCACGGGTTCGGCCGCCCAGCGGCTCGCGCCGACGCGCAGCGCGGCTTCGCTGTAGTCGAGGGCCTCGCTGTCACTCAGCTCGGCCTTGTTGACGCCGGCCAGCTCGTCGAGTGCCCGTTGCGCGGCGGGCTGCGCGGCCTCGCCCTTGCGCGCGCGCTGGAAGGCCAGCGACGACCACACCCCGGCGCGGCGCATGCGCAGGCGGTTCTTGTCGGTCTCGTTCAGCGTGGCGAAGGCCGGCGCGTCGATTCGGTCCAGCACCTCGGCCTGCCAGGCGTCGAGTTGCTGGCGCTGCAGGGGCGGCAGCGCCGGGTCGGTGCAGTCGGGCCGCGTCAGCGCGAGGGCGGCTTGGGCTTTTTGTGCGGCGCTGGCGGCCGGCATGGCGAGCACGCGGCGAAAGGCCTCGCCGTCGTAGCACAGGCGCATCGTGCCCTCGTGCTCGTAGCTCTTGAAGGTGACGCCGTAGTGCGTGGCGACCTCGAGGTGCGCCGACACAACTTCGGCGCCCTTGCCCTGCCGTGCGGTGGCCCGCCGCGCCAGGCGCTCGGCCATCTGGCCCAGCGCGTCGAAGGGTTCGGCGTCGATGGCGCTCGCGGGCGCGGCCTTCAAATAGGCCGCGGTGTAGGCGATGCCCAGGGCTTCGGCGCCGGGCGTGTCGCGCACGAAACGCAGCACCGACAGCAGTGCGGGGGCTTCGTCGGGCTTGAGCGTGGTCTTGCGCACCGACGTGGCCTTCACCCAGCCGGCGCGTTCGCGCCGGTGGTCCCAGACCTGCACATAGCCCATGCGCTCACCGCGCACTTCGAGCGCGTCGCCCTGCCACATCACCGCCTGCTGGGCGGCCGAGTCGCGCGGCGCGTTGCGCAGCGCGGCCTGGTCTTGGGTCACGATGGCCAGCGTGAGCGTGGCGGCGGCGGCGGCGGTGGCGAACATTTATTCGGCCTCCGACGCGTTCTGTGCAGCGGCGGCTTCGGGGGCCGGCGCCCCGCCCACCAGGCCGGCGGCGATGAAATTGCCGTTCGTGCCGGGGGGCGCGATGATCACCTGGATCTTGTCCGACAGCTTGTCGGCCACGGTCTTCTGGATCAGCAGCGGGTGGCGGCTCAAGAGCGCGCCGTCGCGGGCCATCTGCTCGCTGGCGATCTTGCCGACGCGGTCGAGCCGGTAGGCCTCGGCGTCGGCCAGCTTCTGGCGCGACTCGGCTTCGCCGCTGGCTTCGATGCGGCGGGCCTGCGCGTTCGCCTCGGCCATCTTCACGCGGGTCTGCTTCTCGGCCTCGGCCTCGAACTGGCGTTGCTCGATCTGCTTCTGCTTGAAGGGCAGCACGTGCTTCATCGCCTCTTCTTGCGCCTTCGCGGCGATCACCTGCTCGGCGGCCGACGCGGCGGCGGCGGTCTCGCGGCGCACCTTCTCGGCCTGCGCGTCGAGCTCGGTCTCTTTCACGCGCTTGGCCTTCAGTTCGAGCGTGTAGCGCATCTTCTCGGTCTCCAGCTCTTCGGCGAGCAGCTTGTCCATGCCGGCGCGGTATTCGTCGGGCAGCTGCACCTGGCCCATCTGCACGCTGCGCAGCACGATGCCGTCGGCGGCCAGCTTGCCGCGCAGTTCACCTTCGATGGCCTGCTGGATCTCGACGCGCTTGCTGGAGAAGATCTCGCGCACCGTGTAGCGCGCAAACACCTTGTAGATCACGCCCTGGACCGCCGGCTGCACCACCTCGCCGCCGATGTCGGCCGGCAGCTTGCGGGCCATCGTCGAGATGCGCGCCGGGTCGAGCGCGTAGCGCACGGCGAGGTCGGCGCCGAACGACAAACCCTCGACCGACTGGAACGGGGCCTCGCCCTTGGCCGCCGGACGGTAGGTCTGGTCGCGCAGCGAGAAGATGCGCAACTCGTGCACCGCGGGCAGCACCAGGGCCGTGCCGTCGCGCAACTCGTCGATGCCGCCGGTGAAGAGGTTGGTGCGCACCCCCACCTCGCCCGCCGGGACGGTGCCCATCGGCGGGTGCTTCACCAGCGCATAGGCGCTGATCGCCGCGATGCCCACGCCGATGATCACGGCGCGCGAGTCGATCAGCGCGCGGCCCAGGCGGGCGGTGCCGTGGGCCAGGCCCTGTGCGCCGCGGCCGAAGGCCTGGCGGATGGCCTCGGTCGTCGCGTGGACCTTCGAGGCCGGGCTGCGGGTGCTGTCGTCGGGGGTGTTCAGGGGGTTGCTCATGTCCTCGCTCCTTGGGTTGCCGAGAGGGGTGTCTCTCTGGAAAGCCATTCTTCGAACCGAGGGCGGAGCGCTCAATGCAGCCGCGGGGCGTCTTCGTTCGCGCGGGCGGAAGGTGCGCGGCGGGGGGCGGAAGAAATCTTCACGCGGCCTGGCGAGGCCTGGCTTTCATAATCCCGCGCAGCTCGGGTTCCGTTCGGGCTGAGGTGTCGAAGCCCCGAGAAGAAGGACCGAGAGTCATGCCCACCGTCGCCGTCATCGAAGACGACCTGCCCATGAGCAACCAGCTCAAGGGCTGGATCGAAGCCGCCCGCCCCGGCATCGTGGTGCACCAGTGGTTCACGCGCGACGACGCCGAAGCGGCACTGGCCCGCGAGCACTACGACGTGGTCGTGCTCGACATCGAACTCGGCCGCGAGCGCCACGCGGGCGTGGCCCTCATCAACACCATCAACAAGCAGCGCGGCACGCCGGTGCTTGTGGTGTCGGCGATGCCGGCGGCCATCTACCGCAGCATCATGAAGGCCCTCGATGCGTGGGACTACCTGCAGAAGACCACCTTCGAAGAGGCCGATTTCATCGACACCTTTCTTGAGATCCTGCGTGCGGCCAAAGACACCCAGCAGGCCGCCGCCCCCGCCGCGCCGGCCCCGGTGGCCAACGAGCTGTCGCTCGACCCGCTGCGCCAGGCCGCGCCCATGTGGCGCGGGCAACGCGTCAACCTGCCGCTCACGGCGCAGCGCATCCTCGCCGTGCTGCACCAGAAGCGCGGCGAGGTCGTGAGCTACGAAGACCTCTACCAGGTGGTCAAGAGCGGGCGCAACCGCGACAACATCCGCAAGCACGTCAGCACCATCCGCGATGCGCTGCGCGAGATCGAACCCACGTTCGACGGCATCGAGAACGTGCCGATGCGCGGCTTCCGCTGGGCCGCATGAAGCTCTTCGACCTGCGCCGGCGTGTGCCGATCCGGCTGCGCTTCTTCTTTCGTGCGGCCTTCGCGCTGCTGGCGCTCGCCACGCTGGCGCTGGCCGTCACCGTGCTGCGCGAAGAAAAGCAGCGCGCCCAGCGCAACGAGCTCGAAGCGCTGAAGCAATTGCAGGCGCAGATCAGCGCCCGATTGCGCCACCCCACCGGCCAGCTCGCGCTGCTCAACCTCGCCAGCGCCGACCGCCCGATGCCGCCGGTGCGGCCCTGGCTCTTGCCGCTGTCGGCCATCGGCTTCGACGACAAGACGCGCGCCCAGCAGGCGGTCGAGATGACCGGCTGCGAGCTGCGCTACCCCGACACCTCGACCCTGTGTGTCGCGGTCGGCAACAACCCGGTGGCGGGCGGCTTCATCTACGTGATCGGCAGCTTCGTCACGGGGCCGCTGGCCGCGCACGCGCCGGGCAACCTCGACATCAGCACCGCGCACCGCGTGCACATCGAGGTGGCAATGCGCGGCGAGCGCTACGCGTGGGTCGCGCCCTACGAAGACCTCGCCGATGCGCGCGGCCCCGGCCGCCAGGGCCGCCTGACCGGCTTCGACGCGCACCAGCCCATCACCCACGGCACGAAGCAGGTGCGCGACTTTCGCGGCTGGCTGTGGCAAGACGGGCGCTGCCTGGAGCCCGGTGTTCAGTCCAGCGCCGGGCCCGCCGCCGACCCGCAGATGTGCCCCCAGCGCGCCTTCATGTCGGTGCGACTGCCGATCGACATCTTCCGCATCGACCTCGCCAACAAGCGCCTGGTGTGGCCGCCGCCCGACCTCGACGCCATCGACGTGAAGGTGCGCGTGCTGCCGCCCGGCGACGGCGCCCCGCTCTTCGACAGCGACACCCCCGGCGCCCAGCGCGCCTTCGCCCTCAACGACCTGCGCGAGCTGCTGCGCCCGGGCGAAACGCTGAGCCTGCGCCGGCTCGCCGCCGATGGCGCGGTGCGCGGCGACGCGCTGCAACTGCGCGGCGCGCTCGACGCCGAAGAGCGCACCTCGCCCTGGCTGGTGCGCCTGATCCAGCGCCTGCCGGTGGACCGCGACGCCCAGCCCGTGAAGCTCGAAGCGCGCGAGGTCATTGCCACCGCCATCGGCCGCCACGAGCTCGTGCTGACCGGCGACCCGCGCCTGCTCGACCGCAACCTCGCCGCGGTGGCGACGCGCCTGAGTGGCTTCGTCGGCGCCATGCTGGCGGCGGTGATCCTCACCTGGCTGGCCATCGAGCTGCGCATCATCCGCCGCATCACGCTGCTCACCAAGCGCGCGGCGCAGGTCTCGGGGGGCGTGCGTGGCAGCGACGGGCTGGCCAGCCTCGACCTGTCGGACCTGCGTGGCAGCGACGAGCTGGGCGTGCTCGCGCAAGGCCTCAAAGACCTGCTGCAACGCGTGAACGACGACGTGCGCCGCGAGCAGATCCGCGCCGAACAAGAAAAAGACCAGTGGCACGCGGTCGGCCACGAGATCATGTCGCCGCTGCAGTCACTGATGGTTTTGCACGCCGACCCGGGCGACCCGAGCCACCGCTACATCAGCCGCATGCAGCAGGCCGTGCGCGTGCTCTACGGCCAGGCCTCGCCGAGCGAGGCCTTCGAGGCCACCACGCTGCAACTGCAGGCGATGGACCTGCGCGAGTTTCTCGCCCACGTGGCCGACAACGCGCCGCATGCCGGCATCGAGCAGGTGCTGTTCGACGACCGCGAGGGGCCGCCCGTGCGCGTGCGCGCCGACGAGTACTCGCTCGAAGACGCGATGACCCACGTCCTGCGCAACGCCCAGCGCTACCGTATCGCCGGCACGCCGATCCGCATCGGGCTCACGGTCGAGGGCCCCGTGGCCTGCGTCAGCATCCACAACCAGGGGCCGGCGATCGCCGAGGGGCTGATCGAACGCATCTTCGAATACGGCGTGTCGGACCAAGCCGCTGGCGAGGCCGAAGGCCAGCGCGGCCAGGGCCTGTTCGTGGCGCGCACCTACCTGGCCAAGATGGGCGGCGCGATCAGCGCCCGCAACGTGCCCGGCGGCGTCAGCTTCGAGATGCGCTGCCCGCTGGCGCCGCTGTGAGCCGGTCCATCACCGCGACCCCCCAAGGGAGGAGAAACGAATGAACGATCGCAACCTGTACGCGCCACCGAAGGCCGCCATCACCGAGGTGAAAGCAGCGCAGTGCGCCCGCGAGGGCAAGTCGGTGGTGGTGCACGTGGGCAGCGACCTGCCGCCTCGGTGCATCGTCTGCAACGCCCCGGCGCTGCAGCCGGTCAAGGCCAAGAAGGTCTACTGGCACAGCCCGTGGCTTTATGCGCTGGTGCTCGTGAACATCTTGCTGTACCTGGTCGTCGCCCTGCTCGCGCGCAAGTCCTTCGAGGTGTCGGCCGGCCTGTGCGAGCAGCACACCACAGCGCGCAAGCGGCGCGTGGGGGGCCTGCTCGGAGTGGGTGTCGCGGCGATGGTGTTCGCCGGCTTCACGCTGGCGGCCGACGAGGGGGCGCTGGCCATCGTGTTGTTTCTGGTCGCGCTGGCCACGCTGGTGGTGGCCGCCATCGCCGGGCGCCGCGTCTACCCGAAGAAGATCACCAAGACCTACGCCAAGCTCGGCGGCTGCAAAGAGCCCTTCCTGGCCTCGCTGGAGTGAGCGCCCGAGGCCATGGAGCTGTACGTCTACCCCATCCTCGCGCTGCTGTTCGTCGGCCTCTTCACGCGCGAGGTCATCGGCCCGGCCTCGCGCAACCGCTGCGACCGGCGCTGGCTGCTGCTCTCGACCGGGCTGGGCGCGGCCACCGTGCTCACCACGCTGGCCATCGGCCACGTGGCCGACGAGACCGTGCAGCGCCACGCGCTTTTCCACCTGGGCGCGCACGTGCCCGATGTGGTCGTGGGCGCGGCGAGCTTCCTGCTCACGAGCTTCGTCTTCTACTGGTGGCACCGGGCGACGCACCGCTTCGACACGCTGTGGCGCATCTTTCACCAGTTGCACCACAGCGCGCGCCGAGTCGAGGCGCTGACGGCCTTTTATGCGCACCCGCTCGACTCGGCCGCGGCCGTGCTCATCAGCGCGTTCTCGAGCTACCTGGTGCTCGGCGCCTCGCCGCTGGCGGCGGCCTTCGCGCTCTTCTTCACCGGTGCGTTCGACCTGCTGCTGCACAGCGACCTGCGCACGCCGCGCTGGCTGGGCTATGTGCTCACGCGGCCCGAGCAGCACACGGTGCATCACCAGCATGAGCACCACGCACAGAACTACGGCCTGCCGGTGTGGGACCTGCTCTTTCGTACCTGGGCCAACCCGGCGGATCGCGTGACGAAGCTCGGCTTCGACGACGACAAGGCCGAGCGCATCAGCGACATGCTGATGTGCCGCGACGTGCACAAGGTGCCGTGACGCCTGCCGCCGCGTGCCGGGGGCTCACGCGCCCTGCGGAATGCGCGCCTCGTACGCCGCCTTCAGGCGCACGATGTTCGGCCAGAAGCCCTTGGGTTCGACGCCGTCGAGCCGCGCGCGCAGCACCGCCAGGTGCGCGTGCCAGCCGGCCGACACGTTGAGCATGTCCTTGCGGCTGGGCAGGCGGCGGTGGGTCAGCGTCAGCAGCACCTGGGTGCCGCGCGGGCTCAGCTCGAAGCTCACCTCCGAGGGCTCGGGCGAGGCGGCATTCCACAGGTAGCTCAGCCGGTGCGGGGGTTCGCAGGCGGTGATGCGCCCGGTCATGCGCTGCGGGCCGCCATGGGCTTCGAACTCGGGCGGCGGGCCGCCGTCGTTCGGCGTCAGCCGGTTGTTGTGGAACAGGTGCTCGACCGCACCGCCGGGGCTCAGGTCCATCTCACCCGACGACAGCCATTGCGCGCGCTTGTCGCTGTCGGTGAGGTAGGCCCACAGCCGCTCGATGGGGCCGGGCATCAGGCGCTCGATGCGCAGGGTGTCGGGGGCGGTGATTTGCCCGAAATCGTCGAAGGTGTTCATCGCGGGGTTCTCCGTGGGTTGCGGGTGGGGGGTGGCTGGGCGGCGGCGTCTTCGGCCTTGAGCAGGGCTTCGAGGGCGTCGAGGCGTTCGGTCCAGAAGCGTTCGTAGTGGCGCAACCACTCGACGCCGGCGTGCAGCGGCTGCGCGTTGAGCGCGCACACGTGCGTGCGGCCTTCGATGTGGCGTTGCACGAGGCCCGCGCGTTCGAGCACCTTGATGTGCTTCGACGCGGCGGCCAACGAGATGTCGAAGGGCGCTGCCAGCTCGCCCACCGAATGCGGGCGCACCGAGAGCGTGTCGAGCATCGCGCGGCGGGTCGGGTCGGCCAGCGCGTGAAAGGTCGCGTCCAGCGTGTCGTTCAAATGTTCAACCATGTGGTTGAATTTATGGGCAACACATCGAATTGTCAACCGCTTGGTTGAGCAATTTTGTGAACCGACCGCGTCAGCCCGGGCGGTGGTGGTTCAGCGGCGCCGGCCGATGGCCGCGACCGGCACGGCGACTTCGCGTGCCGGCTGTGCACTGCGGGCGCGCAGTTGGCCGCAGCCGCCGTCCACGTCTTGCCCGGCCGACTGACGCAGGCGCGTCAGCACGCCGCGGCGGTTGAGCGTGCGGGCGATCTCGGCCGTGCGTTCGGCCTCGGGCCGCGCGTAGCCCAGGCCCTCGTTGGTGTTGTACGGGATCATGTTCAAGATGCCGTACTTGCCCTTCAGCAGCGCGACGATGCCGTCAATCTCGTCCGGCGTGTCGTTCACGCCGTCGAGCAGCGTCCACTGGTACTGGATCGGGTAGCCGGTGGTGCGTGCATAGCGCTCGCCAGCGTCCACCAACTCGGCGGGCGTCATGCGCGGCGCACGCGGCAGCAGGTGTTCGCGCAGCGCGGCGTCGGTGGTGTGCAGCGACAAGGCCAGCGCCGGCTTGACCGGCCCGAGCGGCAGGCGCTCGAACACGCGCGGGTCGCCCACGGTCGAGAAGACGAGTTGCTTGTGGCCGATGCCGCCCTGCGTGCCCAGCAGCTCGATCGCGTCCATCACGTGTTCGAGGTTGTGCGCCGGTTCGCCCATGCCCATGAAGACGACCTTCTTCACCGCGCGGCGTTCACGCGCGCGCACCACCTGGGCCACGATCTCGCCGCTGGTCACCTGGCGCAAGAGGCCGTCGCGCCCGGTCATGCAGAAGCGGCAGCCCACCGCGCACCCCACTTGCGTGGACACGCACACGCCGTCGCGCGGCAAGAGCACGCTCTCGACCGTCATGCCGTCTGGCAGCGCAATCAGAAGGCGGGCCGAGCCGTCGTCGGCCGGGTGTTCGGACTGCACGCGGGCGAGCGCGCCCAACTCGTCCATCAGCGCCGGCAGCGCGTCGCGCACCGACTGCGGCAAGAAGTGCTCGGGCTTCTTGCGCCCGTGGTCTTGCGGCAGGGCGTGGGCCCACAGGCGCAGCACGCGTTGTTCGTGCGGCGGCAGCGCGCCGGCGTCACGCAGGCGTTGGCGGATGAGGTCGAGGCGCATGGGGTGGCGATTGTCGGTGCGCGGCACCCCCGTGCGCTCAGGCGCCGATCACGCCGCCGTCGTCGCGCCGGATCGCCACCGTCGCCGAGCGTGGGCGCCCGGCCCCGTCGGGCCACGACGAAAAGCGCATCGGCTCGGCGGGGTCGCTGATGTCGCTCGGCGTTTCTCCCGGGTGCTGGATGTTGACGAACATCGTCGTGCCGTCGGGCGTGAAGGCGCAGCCGGTGACCTCGGCGTGCACGGGCGCGGTGAGAAAGCGCCGCACCTCGCCGGTGGCGGGGTCGCAGGCCAGCATCTGGTTGTGGCCGAGGCCGGCGAACTCGCCCCGGCCCAGCTGCGAGGCGTGCGCATCGGTCTGCACCCACAGCACGCCGCGCGCGTCGCGCGTCAGGCCGTCGGGGCAGCCGAAGGCATCGACCGGGGCGCCGCTGGATGCCGGCCCGCCGGCCAGCAGCAGGTGCTGCCAGCGGAAGGACGTGGCGTCGAAATCGACGTCTTCCTGCCAGCGGATGATGTGGCCGAGCGTGTTGGCCGTACGCGGGTTGGCGGCGTCCACGCCGGGCCAGCCGGGCGCGCCGCGCGCGCTGTTGTTGGTGAGGGTGCAGAAGACTTCGCGCCGCTCGGGGTCGATGGCCAGCCACTCGGGGCGGTCCATCGGCGTGGCGCCGAGCAGGTCGCTCGCGCGGCGTGTGTGCACCAGCACGTCGGCCGCATCGGCCAGGCCGTTGGCGGCCGTCAGCGGGCCGTGGCCGTGCACCAGCGGCAACCAGCGGCCGGTGCCGTCGGCGTCGAAACGCGCGACGTACAGCGTGCCGTGGTCGAGCAACTCGCGGTTGGCCTGCGCCGCGCTCACGCCCGGGCGGGCCGGGGCGATGGCGTCGCGGCTGACGAATTTGTAGATGTATTCGAAGCGTGCGTCTTCGCCCGAGTACACGACCGCGCGCCCGCTTTGCGTGACGGCCACCCAGGCGCCTTCGTGGGCGGCGCGGCCGAGCGCGGTGCGTTTGATGGGCGCGGCGCCCGGGTCCATCGGGTCGAGTTCGACGATCCAGCCGAAGCGGTGGAACTCGTTCGGGTGGCGCGTCGCATCGAAGCGCGCGTCGTGCGGGGCCCAGCCCATGAAGCCGTTCTTGCGCAGGCCGAAGCGGCGCTGCAGGGGCGTGATCGCCTCGCCGCCGTCGAAGTAGAAAGCGAAGTTCTCTTCGCCGCTGAGGTAGGTGCCCCAGGGTGTCATGCCGGCGGCGCAGTTGTTCAGCGTGCCGAGCACGGTGCGGCCGGCCGGGTCGGCCGCCGTGCGCAGCAGCGCGTGGCCGGCGGCGGGGCCGCCCAGGCGGCAGGGCGTGCGTGCGGTGATGCGGCGGGCGTACGGGCTGGGCCGCACCGCCCGCCACTGGCCTTGCACGAGCCGCAGCTCGACCACCGAGATGCCGTGCGCCGCCTGCGACTTGGCGACCTTCTCGGCCGTCCACGGCTGCACGCCACCGGGGTGCAGCAGGCCGTCGTCGGTGTACTCGTGGTTCATCACCAAGAGGCCGTGCGTCGCGCTGCCGTCGAGGGCAAAGAAGTGCAGGCCGTCGTGGTGCATGCCCAGCTGCGCGGCCTGCTCGGCGGCGCTGTTCGAGGCGTCGGCCCGCCACGCCGGCATGTCGTTCAACAGACCGACCGGCTCGCCCCAGGGCAGCAGTACCTGCGCGCGGTAGCCCTCGGGCACCACGACCGCATCGGCCGTGCCCACCGGCACCGGCTGGAAGCCCAGGCGCGGGGTGATGGCGCGAGGCGCGCTGGCGATGTTCGTGCGCGCGCAGCCCGGCAGCATCAAGCCAGCCAGCGCCGACAGCCCACCGGCGACGAGCACGCGGCGCGTCGGGTCCGACAGCGCATGGAAGCCCGGGTGGCCCGAGTCGTTGCTGTCTTCCAGGGTGCCGAAGTCCTTGCTCATCGGGGCACTATGGCATGGGCCGGCGGCCCCCCGCGCCAACGAAAACGCCCCGCCGAGGGCTCGACGGGGCGTGGCTCGCAGGCGCAGCGATGGCCTCAGGCCGCCTGCACCTCGATGCGGCGTGGGCGCGCCTTTTCGAGCTTGGGCACGCGCAGCTGCAGCACGCCGTCTTTCAGGTGGGCTTCGATGCGGGTCGTGTCGAGCTCGCGGCTGAGCGTGAAGCTGCGGCGGTAGCGCGGGGCGCGCAGCTCGACGTACACCGGCTCGACCTGGGCGGTGTCGCCCAAGGTGATCGGCGCGTCGAGCGTCAGCGTCTCGCCATCGACGCGCACCTGCAGGTCTTCCTTGCGGGCGCCGGGCAGGTCGGCCAGCAGCGTGATGCCGGCTTCGTCTTCGAACACGTCCACCGGCGGCACGAGGGCCGGGCCTTCGTGCGCCTGCGCAGCGCGCGCACCTGCGGTGGTGGTGTTGACGGTGGTGCCGGTGCTGGAGGGGGTCAGGGCGTTGGGGCTGTTCATGGCGTCATCTCCTGAATGCATGGGGTGGATGCGGACCGTCACTGCACGTCGATGCGACGCGGCTTCGAGGCTTCGCGCTTCTGGATGCTCACGCGCAGCACGCCGTCGCGGTAGGTCGCGCTGACGCGGTCGGGGTCCACGTCGTCGGGCAGGCTCACGACGCGGCGGAAGTTGCCGGTGCCGCGCTCGCGGGCGTACACGTTGACCTTCGGGTCGCCTTCGGCGGGGCGCGGGTTCTTGCGCTGGCCGGCCAGGGTGAGCAGGCCCTTGTCGATGGTGACTTCGAGTTCGCGGGCGTCGATGCCGGGCGCGAACGCATAGACCTCGACGGCCTCGGGCGTCACGCCCATGTTGATGGCCGGAAAGCCGCCCGAGCGGCCGCTCGCCCGGATGCTCGACGGCCCGGGGCGACCCGAGAACAGCTCGTCGAACTGGCGTTGCAATTCATCGAGGCCGGCGAAGAAGTCCGACGGCCGGCTGGGGTTGGTGGCGTACATGGTGGGCACTCCTTTCGTCTCCAGGCTGAGGACGGGAAGGCGGGCCGCCAGCGCGGCCCGGGCCATCCCGGCGGCGCGTGTCTTCAGCGCCTGTACCGGGACATAGGGATGCACACCGCGCCCTTCAAGGGGCGCTGTTCGTGGGGTTTTGGACGCCGCGCGCGCTCAGCGCAGCAGCGAGGCTTCGAGCCGCGTGACCATGTCGATCAGCTTGGGCCGCACCTCGTTCAAGAGGTAGTCCTTCGACAGGTTGAACGACGGGCCGCCGACGTTGATGGCCATCGGCGGCAGCCCGTTGCCGGGCTGGAAGGCGCGCGCGATGCCGTTCACGTCTTTCTGCCAGTCACCGAACGAGCAGGTGACGCCCAGCGTGCGGTAGTCCTCCAGCGAGCGCTCGATGCCGTCGCGGATGTCGGGCCAGGCGAGCTCGTCCAGCTCCTGCACGCGCTCCATGAAGTCCTGGCGCTCGCGTTCCGAGATGGCCGCGAGCCAGGCCCGGCCGATGGCCGAGGGCGCGACCGGGATGCGCGAGCCGACGTCCATGCTGAGCGTCAGCGCGGCCGAGCTGCGGGTGTTTTCGATGTAGATCATCGAGAAGCGGTCACGCGTGCCGAGCGACACGGTCGAGCGCGTCGCGTCGGCCAGCTCTTGCATCATGGGGCGGGCGATCTGGCGCACGTCCAGGCGGGCCAGCATCGCGCTGCCCAGCGACAGCGTCGCGGTGCCCAGGCGGTACTTGCCGCTGTCTTCGACCTGGATCAGGTAGCCGAGCTTGGTCAGCGTCGAGGTCAGGCGCGACACGGTGGACTTGGGCAGCTGGCAGCGCTGGGCGATTTCTTGGTTGCCCAGCGCCTTGTCGCCCGAGCGGAAGCAGGCCAGCACCTCCAGCCCGCGCGCCAGCGCCGTCACGAAATGACGGTCTTCCTTGTGGCGAGGCTCGCCGCCGCTCGTGCGCCGGGCAAGCTTGCTGGGGTTGTCGATCTCCATGTCGTGCACTCTCCCTAAAGTCGCTCAAAGTGGAACACAAGTCTGCACAACGAATGTGCCCACCGGCCGGCCGGCGCCCGCGCCCGGGGCTGTCTCGGCCTGCGGATCATCCTGCATCCAGAGGGGGCGACCCATGCGGACACACCGCAAGTTGACAGCCGTTCTGCACCCAGGAACAATTTGCCGGATGTTTTTATAGGCAGAATATTGTTCCGCATTGCAGGCCTTTGTCAAAGGGCTGCGTTCAGGAGACGAGTCAATGAGTGAGGCAACTCCCGCCCTGCGCCTGGGTTTGGTCGGCGCTGGCGTGATGGGCATGGGCATCGTGCAGATCGCAGCGCTGGCCGGGCTGACGGTCAAGGTGCATGACGCGCGTGAAGGCGGCGCCGCACAAGGCGTTGCGAAGTTGGCGCAAACATTGCGCGGCTTGCAAGAGAAAGGCAAGCTCAAGCCCGAGGTGGTCGATGCGGCGCTCGCCCGCGTTAGCGCCGTCGGCAGCCTCAAAGAGCTGGCCGACAGCGACCTCGTCGTCGAAGCCATCCTCGAAGACCTGAAGATCAAGCAGGGCCTGTTCGCCGAACTCGAAGCCCTGGTGCGGCCGGACGCGATCCTCGCCACCAACACCTCGTCGCTGTCGGTCACGGCCATCGCCGCCGGGCTGAAGCACCCGGGGCGCGTTGCCGGCTTCCACTTCTTCAACCCGGTGCCGCTGATGAAGGTGGTCGAGGTCATCGACGGCCTCTTGACCGACCGCGCCGTCACCGACCGCCTGCTCGACCTGGGCCGGCGCATGGGCCACACGGCCGTGCGCGCGAAAGACACGCCGGGCTTCATCGTCAACCACGCCGGCCGGGGCTACAACACCGAGGCGCTGCGCCTGGTGTCCGAAGGTGTGTGCTCGATCCCCGAGGCCGACGCCGTGCTGCGCGACCTGGCCGGCTTCCGCCTGGGCCCCTTCGAGCTGATGGACATGACCGCGCTCGACGTGTCGCACCCGGTGATGGAATCCATCTACCAGCAGTTCTACGAAGAGCCGCGCTTCCGGCCCAACCCGCTGACGCGCCAGATGCTGGCCGCCGGCATCGTCGGCCGCAAGGTCGGCCGGGGTTTCTACCGCTACGAAGGCGGCCAGAAAGAGGTGATCGCCGAGGCGCCGGTGCCGCAGGTCGCGAAGCCGTCGCAGGTGTGGGTGGCGCCCGATGCGCCGCAGGCCATCGTCGATCTGGTCGAGGCCCTGGGCACGCGCGACAGCGGCGTGACGCCGGGCGCGAGCAGCCTCATCGTCGTCACGCCGGTCGGCGAAGACACCACGACCGTCGCCCTGCGGCTGGGCGTGGATCCGGCGCGCACGGTCGGCATCGAGTCGCTGTTCGACCTGAGCAAGCGCCGCGTCGTGAGCACCAACCCCGCGACCACGCGTGAATGGCGCGACGCCGCGCACGCCTTCTTTGCCGCCGACGGCAAGCCGGTCACGGTGATCCGCGACAGCGCCGGCCTCGTCGCCCAGCGCGTGGTGGCGACCATCGTCAACATCGCCGCCGACATCGCCCAGCAGCGCATCGCCACGCCCGGCGACATCGACCGCGCCGTGTCGCTGGGCCTGAACTACCCCTTCCCGCCGCTCGCCTGGGGCGACAAGCTCGGCGCGCGCACCGTGCTGACCATCCTCGAACGCATGGAAAGCTTCTACGGCGACCCACGCTATCGTGCGAGCCCCTGGCTCAAGCGCCGCGCGCTGCTCGGCCTGTCCCTGCTGGCGGAAGAAGCCTGATCGAGATTCAAGGAAAGAACCATGGACCTGACCTTCACCCCCGAAGAACAAGCCTTCCGCGAGGAAGTGCGCGCCTTCCTGCGCGACAAGCTGCCCGAGCACATCCGCAACAAGGTGCGCAACAGCCTGCACCTCACGCGCGAAGACCACGTGCTGTGGCAGCGCACGCTGCACGAACGCGGCTGGGGCGGCCCCGGTTGGGCCAAAGAATTCGGCGGCCCGGGCTGGAACTCCGTGCAGCAGTACATCTTTGATGAAGAGTGCTCGGCCGCCGGTGCGCCGCGCCTGATCCCCTTCGGCATCAAGATGGTCGCGCCGGTCATCATGGCCTTCGGCAACAAGGCCCAGCAAGACCGCTTCCTGCCCAAGATCAGCTCGGCCGAAGAGTGGTGGTGCCAGGGGTATTCGGAGCCCGGCTCGGGCTCCGACCTCGCCTCGCTCAAGACGCGTGCCGTCAAGGAAGGTGACTTCTACATCGTCA
Source organism: Piscinibacter sp. PDB5-1 (assembly GCF_056676035.1). Taxonomy (NCBI): domain Bacteria; kingdom Pseudomonadati; phylum Pseudomonadota; class Betaproteobacteria; order Burkholderiales; family Sphaerotilaceae; genus Piscinibacter; species Piscinibacter sp. PDB5-1. The sequence continues at coordinate 544,422 of NZ_JBWVZL010000004.1, forward strand.
ACGGCCAGAAGACCTGGACCACGCTCGGCCAGTACGCCGACTGGATCTTCTGCCTCGTGCGCACCGACCCGGCCGCCAAGGCGCAAAAGGGCATCAGCTTCTTGCTGATCGACATGAAGACGCCGGGCATCACCGTGCGCCCGATCATCACGCTCGACGGCGCGCACGAAGTCAACGAGGTCTGGTTCGAGAACGTCAAGGTGCCCGCCGAGAACCTGATCGGCGAAGAGAACAAGGGCTGGACCTACGCGAAGTTCTTGCTGGGCCACGAGCGCAGCAACATCGCCGGCATCGGCATGGCCAAGCGCGAGCTGGCGCGCCTGAAGCGCGTCGCTGCCACCGAACAGAAGCGCGGCCGCCCGCTGCTCGAAGACCCGCTGTTCTCGGCCAAGGTCGCCGCGCTCGAAATCGACCTGATGGCGCTCGAAATCACCAACCTGCGCGTGCTGTCGGACGAAAAAGAGCACAAGGCCCCCGGCCCCGCCGCGTCCATCCTGAAGATCAAGGGCACCGAGATCCAGCAGGCCATCAGCGAACTCTTGCTGCAGGCCGTGGGCCCCTACGGCCTGCCCTTCATCAAGGAAGCGCTGGCCGCGGGCTACCAGGCCGACCCGGTCGGCCCGGCCTACGCCGGCTCGCTGGGCGCGCACTACGCCAACCTGCGCAAGCTGTCGATCTTCGGCGGCTCGAACGAAATTCAAAAGAACATCATTTCCCAGCAGCTGCTGGGTCTTTGATCGACGCAAGGAACGAACATGGACTTCAGCTTCAGCGAAGAGCAGTTGCAACTGCAAGACGCCGTCACCCGCTTTGTGCAGGGCGACTACAGCTTCGAGACGCGCCGCCACATCCTCGCCACCAACGAAGGTTGGAGCCGCGAGGTATGGCAAGGCCTGGCCGACCTGGGCGTGCTGGCGATGAACATCCCCGAAGAGCAGGGCGGCCTGGGCTACGGCCCGATCGAAACCTTGCTCGCCATGCAGGCGACCGGTGCGGCGATGCTGGCCGAGCCGCTGCTGGCCAGCGGCGTGATCGCCACCGTGCTGATCCGCGACTTCGGCGATGTCGCCGCCAAAGACCAGCTGCTGGGTGCGATGGCCACCGGTGAGCGCATCGTCGCCGTCGCGCACGGCGAAGCCGCCGCCCGAGGCGAAACGCTGTGGGTCGAGACCACTGCGAAGGTGGCTGGCGACCATGTGGTGCTGAACGGCCGCAAGGCGGTCGTGCTGCATGCGGCCCAAGCCGACGAGCTGATCGTGTCGGCCCGCGTCAGCGGCGCCGCTGGCGACCTGGCCGGCGTGAGCCTGTACCGCGTGCCGCGCGCCGCCGCCGGCCTCACCGTGCGCGACTACGGCACGCTCGATGGCCGCCGCGCCGCCGAAGTCGTGCTGCAAGACGTGAAGCTGCCTGCCTCGGCCCGCCTGGGCGCCGAAGGCCAGGGCCTGCCGGCGGTCGAGAAGGCGCTCGACATCGGCCTGGCCGCGCTGATCGCCGAAGCGGTCGGCACGATGCAGGCGACGGTGGACGCGACCATCGAATACCTCAAGACCCGCCAGCAGTTCGGCCAGCCCATCGGCCGCTTCCAGGCGCTGCAGCACCGCACCGCCGACATGCTGATGCACCTGGAGCAGTCGCGCTCGATGGCCTACCTCGCCGCGATGGCCTGTACCAACGCCGACGACGACGCGCGTCGCAAGACGCTGTCGGCCGCCAAGGTCACCATCGGCAACGCCTGCCGCTTCATCAGCCAGCAGTCGGTACAGTTGCACGGCGGCATGGGGATGACCGACGAGCTGAACGTCAGCCATTTCTTCAAGCGCCTGGTGGCGGTCGAGCTGAGCTTCGGCGACACCGACACGCACCTGCAGCGCTTCGCGCAGATCAGCCAGCGCGATGCGCTGCAACAAGCGGCGGCGTGACAGCGTCCAGTAGGTGACGGCGGGCGGATTTTTTCGCTCACACAATCCGTTGGCTTGACAAGGTCGGGCTGGGAGGTCGAAGGTCGGTAATGGCTTCGATCCCCAGCCCGACCCACATCCAGAACACACACCACGCCGCTCACCCCTCCCCGGAGACCCACCATGGCCCAAAGCACCGTTGCCTTCCAATGGGACGACCCCCTGCTGCTCGACGACCAGCTCACCAGCGACGAGCGGCAGATCCGAGACGCCGCGCGCGCCTACGCGCAGGACAAGCTGGCCCCGCGGGTGGTCGAAGCCTTCCGCCACGAGAAGACCGACCCGGCGATCTTTCGCGAGATGGGTGAACTGGGCCTGCTGGGCCCGACCATCCCCGAGCAATACGGCGGTGCCGCGCTCAACTACGTCTGCTACGGCCTGATCGCGCGCGAGGTCGAGCGGGTCGATTCGGGCTACCGCTCGATGATGAGCGTGCAGTCGTCGCTGGTGATGGTGCCGATCAACGAGTTCGGCAACGAGGCCACCAAGCAGAAGTACCTGCCCAAGCTCGCCAGCGGCGAATGGATCGGCTGCTTCGGCCTGACCGAACCTGACCACGGCTCCGATCCCGGCAGCATGGTCACGCGCGCCAAGAAGGTGGCCGGCGGCTACAGCCTCACCGGCGCCAAGATGTGGATCAGCAACAGCCCCATCGCCGACGTGTTCGTCGTGTGGGCGAAGGACGACGAAGGCGCGATCCGCGGCTTCGTGCTCGAGAAGGGCTGGAAGGGCCTGAGCGCACCGGCCGTGCACGGCAAGGTCGGCCTGCGCGCCAGCATCACCGGCGAGATCGTGCTCGACAACGTGTTCTGCCCCGAAGAGAACGCCTTCCCCGAGGTGCGCGGCCTGAAGGGTCCGTTCACCTGCCTCAACAGCGCGCGCTACGGCATCGCCTGGGGGGCGCTGGGCGCCGCCGAAGACTGCTGGCACCGCGCGCGCCAATACGTGCTCGACCGCAAGCAGTTCGGCCGCCCGCTCGCGGCCAACCAGCTGATCCAGAAGAAGCTCGCCGACATGCAGACCGAGATCACGATGGGCCTGCAAGGCTGCCTGCGCCTGGGCCGCCTGAAAGACGAGAACAAGGCCGCCGTCGAGATCACCTCGATCATGAAGCGCAACTCGTGCGGCAAGGCGCTCGACATCGCCCGCCTGGCGCGCGACATGATGGGCGGCAACGGCATCAGCGACGAGTTCGGTGTGGCGCGCCACCTGGTCAACCTCGAAGTGGTGAACACCTACGAGGGCACGCACGACGTGCACGCGCTGATCCTCGGGCGCGCGCAGACGGGCATCGCGGCGTTTTCGAACTGAAGTTCTTGCGCGTCGGGCCCGGGCGGCAGGCTCGGGCCGAAGCCGCTGGTCAGATCAGAACGAGGCGGTCCCCGACGAGTTGCGGCACGGCGTCGATGACGCTTTCTTGCGCCGCATAGGCCAGCTCGGCCTCCAGCCCCTTGCTCAGCATGCGCCGGCCCACGCGGGCGCGCCACAGGTGGTGCTCGGCGCCAGCGGGGCAGCGGCCTTGCGCGTAGAGCAGCCCGGCGGCCATCGCCGCATCGGTGTACGTGCGTTCGCCGGGTGACTGCTTGAACAGGCTCACCAGGTAGCCCGCGCCGAAGAAGTCTTCGAGGTTGAAGCGCCCGGCCGAACCGGCGCACACCAGCAACACTGTGCGGTCGGGGTGTTCGCGCGTGACGTGATCGACCACGGCGCGGCCGTTCACCAGCGCGGCCGCGAACACCGCCTCACCGCCGCGTGCTTTCAGCAAGGCCGGCGTGCCGTTGGTGGTGGCGTAGATCAACGACCGACCGGCGATGTCTTCGGCCATCAGCGAGTGCGGCGTGGCGTGCAGAAAGCCGGGCAGCGTCTCGGCCATGAACTCGCCGGCCAGCAGGCAACTGCCGGGTGCGTGTCGCTTGGCCTCGGCCAGGGCCGCCTCGCCATCGGGCATCGGGATCACGTCTTTCAAGCCCGCGTTCAGCACCGCGACCATGGTCGTGGTGGCGAACAGCACGTCCAGCACGACCAGCACCTTGCCGTCGAGGCGCTCGCCGGCCAGCTCTTCTTTGCGGGTGAGGACGTGGATCTTTTGCATGGGGCGCATCAAAAAAGCACCCGCGTCGGGTGCTTGTGAGCGAGGCCGTTCAGCCGTCGTTGTCTTTGGGCAAGGGCTGGCCGGGCCGGCCCACCGTGGCAAACACGCCGGTACAGCGCAGCATCACTTTCTCGCCCACACGCAGCTCGCAGTCGGCAAACGAGATGCGCGAGCCGTGCTTGCGGATGTCGGTGTGGGCTTCGAGCCAGTCGCCGGGGCGGGCCGAGTCGAGGAAGTCGCTCGACAAGTGCACCGACACCATGGACTGCGGCGGGTTGCGCGAGATGGACAGGTTGATGCCCATGGCCCCGTCCGCGAAGGTGACCAACATGCCGCCATGGGTGATGCCCAGCATGTTGGTGTGCTTCTTGGACACCCGCAGCCCGATGACCACCAGGTTCTTCTCGTCACGACGGAAGAACAGCGGCCCCAGGTGGGTGAAGTAGGGGCCGCCGCGCCGCATGTGTTTGAAGCCCTCAGGGGCTTGGGCGGCGGCGACTTCGGCCTCTTCCTCAGGGGTGAGGGCCTCGTGCGAGGTGGACGGGTCCTGACTCATGAAACTCAGTCTCGCGCGTCAGTCGCTCAGAAGTAGCTGGCCGGCATGGTCATGGTGGTGTCGTCCATGCTGCGCAGCAGTTCGTGTTGAGCACGGGTCTTGGGCAGCTCCCAGCGGAAGAACCACTGGCAGGTGTGCAGCTTGCCCTTGTAGAAATCGACGTCGTCGCCGACCGCGTTCGGCAGCGCGCGTTGCGCGACCAGCGCCTGGCGCAGCCAGGTCCACGCGATGACGGTGTGGCCGAAGGCTTCGAGGAAGACGCTCGCATTGGCCAGCGCGCGGTCGGTGTCTTCGGCCAGCATCGGGCCGATCTGCGCGACGGTCTTCTGCACGTCGGCCCAGGCGGTGCGCAGCGCGTCGGCGTGCGGGCGCAGGGTGTCGGAGGCGCTGGCGTCGGCGATGGTCTTGTCGATCTCGCGCGTCAGCAGCGCGAGCGCCGCACCCTTCTTCATCACCACCTTGCGGCCCAGCAGGTCGAGCGCCTGGATGCCGTGTGTGCCCTCGTGGATCATGTTCAGGCGGTTGTCGCGGTACAGCTGCTCGACCGGGTACTCGCGCGTGTAGCCATAGCCGCCATGGATCTGGATCGCCAGGCTGTTGGCTTCGAGGCAGTACTGCGAGGGCCAGCTCTTGACGATGGGCGTCAGCAGGTCGAGCAGCAGGCCGGCTTCTTCGCGCGTGGTGGCCGACTCGCCGGTGCGCTGGTCATCGACCAGCAGCGCCGAGTACATGCCCAGCGCGTACGCGCCTTCGACATACGCCTTCTGCGCGACCAGCATGCGGCGGATGTCGGCGTGCTCGATCAGCAGCACCTGCGGGTCGAGCGGGTTCTTGCTGCCGGGCTTGCGGCCTTGCGGGCGCTCTTTCGCGTACTGCAGCGACGCGAGGTAGCCGCGGTAGCCGTACATCACCGCGCCCATGCCGACGCCGATGCGCGCCTCGTTCATCATCATGAACATGCAGGCCAGGCCGTTGTGCTCTTCGCCGACCAGTTCACCAATGCACTGACCCTTCTCGCCGAAGGACAGCATCGTCGACGTGGTGCCGCGCCAGCCCATCTTGTGGATCAGCCCGGCCAGCGCCACGTCGTTGCGCGCGCCCAGCGAGCCGTCGTCGTTGACGTGGTACTTCGGCACCGTGAAGAGCGAGATGCCCTTCACGCCGGCCGGGGCGCCGGGCAGGCGGGCCAGCACGAGGTGGACGATGTTCTCGGTCAGCTCGTGGTCGCCGCCCGAGATGAAGATCTTGTTGCCCTTGATCGAGTAGGTGCCGTCGCCGTTGGGCGTGGCGCTGGTCGTCAGGTCGGACAGGCTGGAGCCGGCTTGCGGCTCGGTCAGCGCCATCGTGCCGAAGAAGCGGCCGCTGAGCAGCGCTTCGAGGTACTTCTTCTTCTGGCGTTCGGTGCCGAAGTGCTGGATGACGTTGGCGTTGCCGTGCGTCAGACCCACGTACGACAGCGTCGGGCCATTGGCGCTCTTGAAGATCGACGACGCGGCCTGGGCCAGCAGCACGGGCAGCTGCATGCCGCCGAGGTCGTAGTCTTTGGTCGGGGCCATCCAGCCGGCTTCGCAGTAGGCCTTCAGGGCCTCGCCGACCGCCGGGATCATCTGCACCTTCTGGCCGTCGAAGGTCGGCTCGTTTTCGTCCGACTCGCGGTTGTGCGGCGCGAACTTCTCTTCGGCGATGGCCTGGGCGGCATCGAGCGCGGCCGAGAAGGTCTCGCGGCTGTGGTCGGCGTAACGCGCGCGGGTCGTCAGCGCTTCGGCGTTCAGCACCTCGAAGACGTGGAAGTCGAGGTCGCGGCGGTTGATGATCGAAGAGGTCATGGAAGCGATTCCTGGGCTGCGGGCTGTCGAGGAAGTCAGAGACAAAGACACTCCGGCCGGACCGGCCGGGAGCGGATGGGCGATATTCTGCACCGCAAAACATCGGCGCGGGAATTGGAAATTGCCCGGGGCGTCAGCAGTGTGACCTTCGCGACTCGGTGGCCGGCCTCCTATCACGTAGGCGACAGGGCCTGCAGGCGGTCCGCGCCTGCGGGAGGGGCCGTGTTTACAAGCCCTTGCACTGGGATTACGATACCCGCCAATTCAAAACATTGTTCTGCACTGCGGAACGATAAATGAAGGCTGGCGGTGGCTGACAATCAGCCCTTTCGCCGATGCGGCCCCGGCCGCTTCCTCATCGCTTCATAGGGAACCTCAGCTCATGAGTAACGCCACCCAGTACGCGGTCCACGGGTCCGTGGCCGTCATCACGCTCAACAACCCGCCGGTCAACGGCCTCGGCTACGCGCTGCGCAAGGGCATCGTGGACTCGCTCGACCAGGCCCTGGCCGACAACGCCGTCAAGGCGGTCGTGATCACCGGCACCGACCGGGCTTTCTCGGGTGGCGCCGATGTGCGCGAGTTCGGCACGCCGAAGGCGGGCTTCGAGCCCAACCTGAACAGCGTGATCAAGGCGGTGGAGCAGTCGTCCAAGCCCGTGGTCGCCGCGATCGCCGGCGTGGCGCTGGGCGGTGGTCTCGAACTGGCGCTGGGTTGCCACTTCCGCGTGGCCAAGGCCGACGCGTCGCTGGGCCTGCCTGAGGTCAAGCTGGGCATCCTGCCGGGCGCCGGCGGCACGCAGCGCCTGCCGCGCCTGATCGGCCTCGACGCCGCCCTGAACATGATCGTCTCGGGCAACCCGATGCCGGCCAAGAAGCTCGAAGGCACCCCGCTGCTCGACGCGGTCACCGACGGCAACGTGCTCGAAGCCGCGCTGGCCTTCGCCGACAAGGTCGTCAAGGAAAACCTGCCGCTCAAGCGCGTGCGCGACCTGAAGGTCAAGCAGCCCAACGCCGAGGCCTACCTGCAGTTCGCCCGCAACATGGTGGGCGGCATGTCGAAGCACTTCCCCGCGCCGCTGAAGTGCGTCGAAGCGGTCGCCGCGTCGCTGAAGCCGATGGACGAAGGCCTGAAGGTCGAGCGCGAGCTGTTCCTGGGCCTGATGCAGACGCCGGAGTCGCGCGCGCTGCGCCACATCTTCCAGGCCGAGCGTGCCGCCTCGAAGATCACCGACATCCCCGAAGACACCAAGACCCGCGACATCAAGAAGGTCGGCGTCATCGGTGCCGGCACCATGGGTGTGGGCATCACGATGAACTTCATCAACGTCGGCATCCCCGTGACGCTGCTCGAAATGAAGCAAGAGGCGCTGGACCGCGGCCTCGGCACCATCCGCAAGAACTACGAAAACTCGATGGCCAAGGGCAAGCTGACGCAAGCCCAGCTCGACGAGCGCATGGCCCTCGTGACCCCGACCCTGGCCTATGACGGCTTCAAGGACGCCGACCTCGTCATCGAGGCCGTGTTCGAGAGCATGGAAGTCAAGGAACAGGTCTTCAAGACGCTCGACGAAGTGTGCAAGCCGGGCGCGATCCTGGCCTCGAACACCTCGGCGCTCGACCTGAACGCCATTGCCGCCTTCACCAAGCGCCCGCAAGACGTCATCGGCCTGCACTTCTTCAGCCCGGCCAACGTGATGCGCCTGCTGGAAATCGTGCGCGGCGCCAAGACCGCCCCGGACGTGCTGGCCACCTCGGTGCAACTGGCCAAGAAGATCAAGAAGGTCGCGGTCGTTGCCGGCGTGTGCGACGGCTTCATCGGCAACCGCATCGTGGCCCGCTACGGCATGGCCGCCAACGAAGCGCTGAACGCCGGGGCTTCGCCGCAGCAGATCGACAAGGCGCTCGAAAAGTTCGGCCTCGCCATGGGCATCTACCGCATGGGTGACCTGGCCGGTCTGGACATCGGCTACGCCGGCCGCAAGCGCCGCAAGGAAGCCAACCCCGAGGCCTACGTGCCCATCGTGGCCGACCGCCTGGCCGAAGCCGGCCGCCTGGGCCAGAAGACCGGCGCGGGCTTCTACAAGTACGAGCCGGGCAAGCGCGACCCCATCGCCGACCCGGTCGTGGACAAGATGATCGAGGACTTCCGCAAGGAACGCGGCATCACCGCCCGCAAGGTGACGGACGAGGAAATCGTCGAGCGCTGCATCTTCGCGATGGTCAACGAGGGTGCGCGCATCCTCGAAGAAGGCATCGCCCAGCGCGCGTCGGACATCGACATCGTCTACCTGAACGGCTACGGCTTCCCCGCACACCGCGGCGGCCCGATGCTCTACGCCGACCAAGTGGGCCTGCCCAATGTGGTTCGCGCCCTCAAGCGTTTCGCGGCCGAACCCGGCTCGGACACCGCCTTCTGGACGCCGGCCCCGCTGCTGGTGAAGCTGGCCGAAGAAGGCAAGAGCTTCAGCTAAGCCGTTGCAGCCTCGACAAGACTTAAAGGAATCATCATGACCGACGCAGTCATCGTCTCGACCGCCCGCACCGGCCTCGCCAAGAGCTGGAAGGGTGCCTTCAACATGACCTACGGTGCCACGCTGGCCGCCCACTCGATCGAGCACGCCGTCAAGCGCGCCGGCATCGACCCGGCCGAAGTGGAAGACGTGTTCCTCGGCGGCTCGCTGTCCGAAGGCACCACCGGCGGCAACATCGCCCGCGTGGCCGCGCTGCGCGCCGGCCTGCCCGTCACCGCCGCCGGCGTGACCATCAACCGCTTCTGCTCGTCGGGCCTGCAAGCCATCGCGATGGCCGCCCACAGCATCATCGTGGACGGCGTGCAAGTCGCCATCGGCGGCGGCGTTGAATCGATCTCGTGCGTGCAGAACGAGACCAACCGCCACATGCGTGCCGACCCCGCGATGCTCGAGCGCAAGCCCGAGATCTACTGGTCGATGCTGCAGACCGCCGAGCAAGTGGCCAGCCGCTACAAGATCAGCAAGGAAGCGCAAGACGAGTACGGCGTGCGCAGCCAGCAGCGCGCCCACGCGGGCCTGCTCGCCGGCAAGTTCACCGACGAAATCGCGCCGATGACGACCACCATGGGCGTCGTCGACAAGGCCACCGGCCGCCTGACGACCAAGGAAGTCACGATCTCGGCCGACGAAGGCATCCGCGCCGACACCACGCTCGAAGGCGTGGCGAAGATCCGCTCGGCCATGCCGGGGGGTGTCATCACCGCCGGCAATGCCAGCCAGTTCAGCGACGGCTCGTCGGCCTGCGTGCTGATGAACGGCAAGCTGGCCGAGCAGCGCGGCATCAAGCCGATGGGCATCTTCCGCGGCTTCGCGGTCGCGGGCTGCGAGCCCGACGAAATGGGCATCGGCCCCGTGTTCGCCATTCCGAAGCTGCTGAAGCAAGCTGGCCTGAAGATTGACGACATCGGCCTGTGGGAGCTGAACGAAGCCTTCGCCGTGCAGGTGCTGTACTGCCGCGACAAGCTGGGCATCCCCGATGACCGCCTGAACGTCAACGGCGGCGCCATCGCCGTGGGCCACCCCTACGGTGTCACCGGCTCGCGCTTGACCGGCCACGCGCTGATCGAAGGCAAGCGCCGCGGCGCCAAGTTCGTCGTCGTGACGATGTGCATCGGCGGCGGCCAGGGTGCTGCCGGCCTGTTCGAAGTCGTCTGATCTACCGTTGAATGAAGGGTGCGTGCGGCTTGGGTCGCACGCACCCTTTCTCGCTTCTGGCGGGACCGAAGTGCATCGAAGGCCTTTTCACCGCCAAGACGCCAAGAACGCAAAGAAGGGATTCATCCCTTGGCGTCCTTTGCGTTCTTGGCGTCTTGGCGGTAAGAAAACCGGGCCCTGAACCACGGCTTCGTTGAAGAACCTGTCTACGAAAGAACCTCAAATGAGCGTCAAGAACCTCTTCCAGCTCGACGGCAAGGTCGCGCTGATCACCGGCGGCTCGCGGGGCCTGGGCCTGCAAATGGCCGAAGCCCTGGGCGAGATGGGCTGCAAGGTCGTCATCACCGCCCGCAAGGCCGACGAGCTGGCCGAGGCCAAGGCGCACCTCGAAGGCCTGGGCATCAAAGACGTGCTGGCCGTGCCCAACGACCTGCAGAAGTTCGACCAGATCCCCGGCCTCGTGACCAAGGTGCTCGAGACCTATGGCCAGATCGACATCCTCTTGAACAACGCCGGCGCCAACTGGGCCACGCCCGCCGAGGACTACCCCGACGAGGCCTGGAACAAGGTGATGAACCTGAACGTGAACGCGCCCTTCTTCCTGTCGCGCGAAGTGGCCAAGCGCAGCATGATCCCGCGCAAGAGCGGCAAGATCATCAACCTCGCGTCCATCGCCGGCCTGAAGGGCTCGGGCCCCGGCGTGACGATGGTGGCGTACCACACGTCCAAGGGCGCGGCGATCAACCTGACGCGCACGCTGGCCTCTGAATGGGGCCAGCACGGCATCAACGTCAACGCGATCTGCCCGGGGTTCTTCCCGACCAAGATGACCGACGGCCTGCTCGACAAGATCGGCGACGGCGTGATCGCGCGCACCCCGCTGCGCCGCCTGGGCGGTGACGAAGACCTCAAGGGCGCGGTGGTGTTCTTTGCCAGCGAGGCCTCGCGCCACATCACCGGCCAGGCCTTGGCCGTCGATGGCGGTTCGAGCATCATCTAAGACTCACACGAGCCATTCCCCGAACCTGGCCTGCCCGCCGCTCCGAACGGAGCAGCTGGCAGCCCATGCATGCAGGGGCAGGACTCCCACACACCGTTGAGCACCAGAAGACCATGAGCGACACAGACAAATTCGTCGGCACGCGCCCCGTCGCGCCACAGCACGCTTTCGACGTGGGCCGCCTGACCGACTACATGCGCCAGCATGTCGAAGGTTTTTCAGGCGACCTGACGGTCGAGCAGTTCAAGGGCGGGCAATCGAACCCGACCTTCATGCTGACCGACAGCAAGGGCAAGCGCTACGTGATGCGCCGCAAGCCGCCCGGCAACCTGCTGCCCTCGGCCCACGCGGTGGACCGCGAGTTCAAGGTCATCAGCGCACTGGCCAAGACCGACGTGCCGGTCGCCAAGGCCTACGCCCTGTGCGAAGACCTCGACGTGGTTGGCACCATGTTCTACATCATGGACTGCGTGGAAGGCCGCGTGATGTGGGACCCGCAGGTGCCCGGCGCCAGCAACAGCGAACGCGCCGCCATCTTCGACGAGATGAACCGCGTGATCGCCGCGCTGCACAGCGTCGATCCGGTCGCCATCGGCCTGGGCGACTACGGCAAGCCCGGCAACTACATCGAGCGCCAGGTCGGCCGCTGGACCAAGCAGTACAAGGCCGCCGAGATCGACCCGATCCCCGCCGCCGACAACCTGATCGACTGGCTGCCGCAACACATCCCGGCCGGTGACGAAGCGCGCATCGTGCATGGCGACTACCGGCTCGACAACGTGATGTTCCACCCGACCGAGGCGCGCATCGTCGCCGTGCTCGACTGGGAGCTTTCGACGCTGGGCCACCCGCTGGTGGACTTCGCCTACCACTGCATGACCTGGCGCATGCCGGCCGACCAGTCGCGCGGCCTGGGCGGCCTCGACATTGCGTCGATGGGCATCCCGAGCGAGAGCGACTACGTCAAGCTCTACATGAAGCGCACCGGACGCAGCCTCGACGAGACCCCGTCGCCGGCCGAATGGAACTACTACATGGTGTTCAACATGTTCCGCCTCGTGGGCATCTTGCAGGGCATTGCCAAGCGCGCCCAACAGGGCAATGCTTCGAGCGCCGAAGCGGTGGCCGCCGGCAAGCGCGCACGGCCGCTGGCCGAGCAGGCCTGGGCGCTGGCCGAGACGATCAAGTTCTGAACAGGGGTTGAGGCAGGTCAACCACGCAGCGCGGGGTCGAGGCGTGCTTTGAGGCGCTGACCCCTACGCGACGGACAAACCCCGGACGCACCGCGAGAATCGCGCGTCTCAAGAGACAAACAAAGCGAGGATCCCCATGGATTTCGAATACACCGACAAGGTCAAGGACCTGCAAAAGCGCGTCACCGCGTTCATGGATGAGTACGTCTACCCGGCCGAAGAAGTCTTCGAGCACGAGATGGACGCTTTCCGCGCACAGGGCAACCCCTGGCAGGCGACGAAGGTCGTCGAGGAACTGAAAGACAAGGCCAAGGCCGCCGGCTTGTGGAACCTCTTCCTGCCGCCGAGCGCCGGTGGCCACAGCAAGCGCGTCGAGAAGTACGGCGCCGGCCTGACCAACCTCGAATACGCGCCCTTGTGCGAAATCATGGGCCGCTCGCACCTCGGTGCCGAGCCCTTCAACTGCTCGGCGCCCGACACCGGCAACATGGAAACCATCGTGCGCTACGGCACGGAGGAACACCACAAGCTGTGGCTCGAACCGCTGCTCGAAGGCAAGATCCGCTCGGCCTTCGCGATGACCGAACCTGACGTTGCCTCGTCGGATGCGACCAACATCGAAGCCAGCATCCAGCGCGATGGTGACCACTACGTCATCAACGGCAAGAAGTGGTGGACCTCGGGCGCGAACGACCCGCGCTGCAAGGTCCTGATCTTCATGGGCAAGTCGGACCCGAACCATCAAAACCGCCACCAGCAGCAGTCCATGATCCTGGTGCCGATGGACACCCCGGGCGTCAAGGTGCTGCGCCACCTGCCGGTGTTCGGCTACGACGACGCGCCGCACGGCCACGCCGAGATGCGCTTCGAGAACGTGCGCGTGCCGGCCAGCAACATCCTGCTGGGCGAAGGCCGTGGCTTCGAGATCGCCCAAGGCCGCCTCGGCCCGGGCCGCATCCACCACTGCATGCGTTTGATCGGCCGCGCCGAGCGCGCCCTCGAAGACATGTGCAAGCGCGCGCTGAGCCGCGTGGCCTTCGGCCGCAAGGTGGCCGACCAGGGCGTGACGCGTGAGCGCATCGCCAACGCCCGCATGCTGATCGACCAGGCGCGTTTTCTGGTGCTGCACGCTGCCTACAAGATGGACAAGGTCGGCAACAAGTTCGCCAAGCAAGAGATCGCGATGATCAAGGTCGTGGCCCCGAACATGGCCTGCCAGGTCATCGACTGGGCGATGCAGGTGCACGGCGGCGCCGCCGTGAGCGACGACTTCGGTCTCGCCAAGGCCTACGCCAGCTCGCGCACGCTGCGCTTCGCTGACGGCCCGGACGAAGTCCACCGCAACGCGATCGCCAAGGACGAACTGGCCAAGCACCTGACCCGCTGATCGGCCCCGGTTCCTTCGCCCCCGCAAAACGCCGCAGCTTTGCCTGCGGCGTTTTGCCATCTGGGGCCCGAACTCGCACGGGTGTTCGAGTGCCGTGTCGCCGAGGCGGCGGACAGGCCCGCGCAGGCACCGCAGTCTTGCGGGCTCGGGCCGCGGCCGAACGCCGTGCCCTCACTTGCGCCGAACGCGCCCCAGGCGCATCCTGCAAGCCCACCCCGGGCCTGACCGAGCTTCACACATGTCCGACCGACACGCCCCGCACTGGCCACCCGGCATGCCCCGGCACCTGAGCCTGCCCGAGACCAATGTGTTCTACAACGCCGAGGTCTCGGCCCAGCGCTACCCGAACAAGCCCTTCATCGTCTTCTACGACACGCCAATCAGCTTCGCCGAGTTCAAGCAAGAGGCCGAGTGGATCGCCGGCTACCTGCAGCGCGAATGCGGCGTGAAGGCGGGCGACCGCGTGCTGCTGTACATGCAGAACAGCCCGCAATGGGTGCTGGCGTACTACGGCATCCTGCGCGCCAACGCGGTGGTCGTGCCGGTCAACCCGATGAACATGACCGAGGAGCTGCGCCACTACGTGAAAGACGCTGGCGCCACGACGGCTTTCGTGCCGCAAGACCTGCTGCCGCAGATGCAGCCGCTGGTGGGTGGTGAAGAGGGCCTGAAGCACCTGGTCGTCGCGGCCTACAGCGACTACCTCAAGCGCCCCACCGACCTGCCGCTGCCGCCCTTCGTGTCGGCGCCGCGCCAGCCGCTCGATGGGCCCGGCCTCGTCGCCTGGGAAGACATGCTCGCCGCGCGCCTGATGCCCGGCCCGCTGACCGCCGGCCCCGACGACCTGTGCGTGATGCCCTACACCTCGGGCACCACCGGCCACCCCAAGGGCTGCATGCACACGCACCGCAGCGTGATGAGCACCCTGGTCGGCGCGGCGCAGTGGTTCAGCCGCACGCAAGACACCGTGTACCTGGGCGTGCTGCCTTTCTTTCACGTCACCGGCATGGCGGGCAGCATGAACGCACCGCTCTACACCGGCGCGACCACTGTGCTGCTGCCGCGCTGGGACCGCGAGGCCGCCGCGCAATGCATCCAGCGCTATGGCGTGAGCTCGTGGGCGGCCATCTCGACGATGGTTGTCGACTTCTTGTCGAACCCGCGCATCGGCGACTACGACCTGAGCAGCCTGCAGGTCATCCGCGGCGGCGGCGCGGCCATGCCGGCGGCGGTGGCCGCGCAGATGAAAGAACTGCTCGGCCTGCACTACGTCGAGGGCTACGGCATGAGCGAGACCATGGCCGCCACGCACATCAACCCGCCGCACCGGCCCAAGCCGCAGTGCCTGGGCATCCCGGTCTACGACGTCGATGCACGCGTGGTCGATCCCGCCACGATGCGCGAGCTGGGTGTCGGCGAGATCGGCGAGATCGTCGTTCACGCGCCGCAGGTGATGCAGGGCTACTGGAACCAGCCCGAGGCCACCGCCGAAGCCTTCGTCACCCTCGACGGCAAGCGCTTCCTGCGCACCGGCGACCTCGCGCAGGTCGATGAAGACGGCTACTTCTTCATGGTCGATCGCTTGAAGCGCATGATCAACGCGAGCGGCTACAAGGTCTGGCCGGCCGAGGTCGAGTCGCTGATGTACCGGCACCCGGCCATCCTCGAAGCCTGCGTGATCGGCGTGCAAGACGCCAAGCGCGGCGAAACCGTCAAGGCCTTCGTGGTGCTGCGCGACGAGCAGCGCGGCAAGGTCACGCCCGAAGAAATCATGGCCTGGTCGCACGACCACATGGCCGCATACAAGAGCCCGCGCCTGGTCGAGATCGTCGAGTCACTGCCCAAGTCGGGTAGCGGCAAGGTGATGTGGCGCGAACTGCAAGACCGAGAAGCCAAGGCCCAGGCGCGGTAGTCCTCACGAGGGGCTCCGTGCCGATCCACGACGCTGCGGGTTAGCCCGGGACAACAGCGCAACCATTGCGGCGCAGACTTTCGCCGCTCTTCCCCCAGACCCTCACCCACTGCACCTGTAGGAGCAACACCATGACCACCCCCCACTCCCGGCGCGTCCGCATGAACCGCCGCTCGGTGCTCATCGCCACCGCCGCAGTCGGCGCCGCCGCGCTCGCCCCCATTGGCAGCGCCGTCGCCCAGGCCTTTCCCAGCCGCCCCATCACGCTGATCGTGCCGTGGCCGGCCGGCGGCTCCACCGACCGCCACCACCGCGCCCTGGCCGAACTCGCCAGCAAGCACCTCGGCCAGCAGATCAACGTCGAGAACAAGCCCGGTGCCGGCGGCACCCTCGGCCCCGGCAACATGGCGCTCACCGCCAAGCCCGACGGCTACACCATCGCCCAGTACCCGATGGGCATGCTGCGCTACCCGCACATGCAGAAGACGCAGTGGCACCCGATCAACGACTTCACCTTCATCATGGGCGTGTCGGGCTACACCTTCGGCTTCGTCGTCAAGAGCGACTCGCCGTACAAGGGCTTCAAGGACTACATCGAAGCCGCCCGCAAGCAGCCCGGCAAGATCGACTACGGCTCCACCGGCATCGGCACCTCGCCGCACCTGCTGATGGAAGAAGTGGCCGACGCCGCCAAGGTCGAACTGAACCACATCCCCTTCAAGGGCAACGCCGACCTGATGCAGGCCCTGCTGGGCGGCCACGTGATGGCCGGCAGCGACGCCACCGGCTGGGACAAGTTCGTCGACGGCGGCCAGATGCGCCTGCTCGTCACCTTCGGTGAAAACCGCACCAAGCGCTGGCCGAACATCCCCACCGCCAAAGAGCTGGGCTACGGCGTGGTGTCGTCGTCGCCCTACGGCCTGGTCGGCCCCAAGGGCATGGACCCGGCCGTCGTGAAGACCCTGCACGACGCCTTCAAGAAGGCCATGGACGACCCCAAGCACGCCGAAGTGCTTGCCCAGCTGAACCAGGACATGTGGTACCGCACCGGCGACGAGTACAAGCAATGGGCCGTCACCATCTTCAGCAAAGACAAGGCGCTGATCGAGCGGCTGGGCCTCGCGGCGAAGTGACGGGGCGCCCGGCAGGTGCTTGCCGGGGCGTGAAATACAAAGGGCCGCATCTGCGGCCCTTTTGCTGGGTGCCCGGGCGCGCGTGAACGCGCCCGGTCGCCACTCACTGCAGGCGGTCGGAGCTTGACTGCCAGTCCTTGACCACCGTGGAGTACGAGGCTTCCATGCCCTCTTCGCCTACGCGCACGTAGCGCGAGATCCAGCGGTTCTCGGACGTGAACACCGGCGGTGCCACCGAGCGGAAGCCAAGAAAGTTCATGATGAACTCGATGGCCGGCGGCGTGAAATACCAGCCGAAGCCATAGGTGCCCGCTGCCTTGCCCGCGACCGGCATCTGCGTCATCGGGCTCACCGAAATCAGCGGGTGCTGGCTTTCCCATCCCAGGTCGTCGAAGCAGAAGAAGCGCTTGGCCCGGCGTGCCGCCGAGCGAATCAGTCCCAGCGAGTCGAACACCCCGTGGGCCACGCCCAACAGGCACACCACGTCGAACTGCTCGTCCGAGCGCGAGAAGAACTCTTCGGCCGTCGCCTGCACGATCTCGGCCGGCGCCACCCCGGCCAGCAACTCACGCGAGGTCTTCACGTATTCCGCCTGGTGCTCGACGCCCACGTAGCGCGTGGCCCCGAAGTGCGTCACCCAATGGCCCGTCGCCCCGAGGCAGCTGCCCAGGTCGAGCACGGTCGCCCCGCGAACCACGTCTTCCGGCAGCAAGGTGTTGTGCTTGTGGTTCAGCAGGTGCACCGTCGTCGGGTTGAGCGGGCGCAACCGGCGGTTGTCGAGTTGAAAGAACGGGGAGTCTTCGGTGAACAAGTCCATGGTCGATCCAGAGCGTGAAAGTCTCGCGCCGCGGTCGGGCGCGAAGAGGAAGGCAGGTCGCGGGAGTATCGGTGAGCGCGCGGCGCCGGCGCGTCAGAGCGTGCCCGGCCGGTATGCCAGGTAGGTGACGAAACCCAGCCGCGCCGAGATGACCTCGGTCGTGAAGCCCAGGCCCTCGAGCGTATCGACGTACCAGCGGTGAGGCAGCGGCTCCAGCACCCCGACCAGGCTCGCCTTCTTGGCGGCGATGTCTTCGGTGCTCATGCCCTGCGAGGCCTTCCAGTCGTGGTACAGGCTCTCGACGAACGCCGACTGGCGCGTCTTCTCGGTCAGCACCAGCAAGCCGTCGGGCTCCAAGGCCTTGCACACATCGGCCAGATAAGCGGCCCGCGCCTCGGGTTTCACGAAGTGCAGCGTCCAGTTCAGCAACGCCAGCTTGAACGGCCCGAGTTCGACCGGAAAGACGTCCGAGCAGATCAGCCGCGAATGCTGCACGACGCAGCGGTCGAGCATGCTCTGCGAGTTGTCGATGCCGGTGAGATCGGTGAAACCAGCCTGTTCGAGCGCGCGCAGGGTGAAGCCGGTGGCGCAGCCGATTTCGACGATGGGGGTGGTCAGTGCAAACCGCGTTTGGGCGATTTGCACTGATAACTGGACCACGGGGTCGTAAGCGGGAATATTGACGCGAGCGTGGGGTTCAAACCCAGCAGCCACATGGTTGTCAAAGCGCCATCCACCAGAGTTGTGCACAGGAATTTGAATCGGATCAGGCGGGGCAAACATTGGACAATAGGGCGAAAGTAATCAACACAATCAATCGCCCCAACACTTAGGTCCGAAAGTCAAAAGGAGAACTTCCGCCAGAGAAAACGTGGGCGCAGTACTGATCCATTGTCTTTTGTGGATTTTCTATCTCGGCATATTCATCGAAATCGTGACCCTTCACATGGAAGACTCGACCATCATTTGCGTTCTGATTCAGAAGCAGAAGCTCATTACTGTCGCAATGAATCCACACTCTGATCAACTCCGGATTCCCCAAGTCCTTTGATATCTTCTCGAGCTTCTTGTGTGACAGCTTCTTGTCGGCGCGGTAGACCTCCAAGTTACTCCACTTGAATATTGATCCTGGCAAATTTCGGTGATGCGCGGTTGGCCCAGCCAATCCTGGTTGTTTTGAGGTGTGAAGACCGTTGAGGTGCCCATAAAAGCATCGCAGTCCCGTGGGCAGCGAGGCGATGTCTTGCCTCCAGACAGATTCAGAGGCCATCCAGTCCTGCGCTGCAGGAGCAATGATTAAACAATCCTGCAACTCAATTGCGGCAGATATAAGAACCAAGCCGGGCATGCCTTCGTCCACAAGCAGACTACACCCTACATAGGCACTCTCTAGAACAGCGGCTGCTGATGGCAAAGCCTCCATGATCGGCTTTAGAAGCGCCGCATAACCCTGATCGAAGTGTTCCAGAAACGCAGCATCCACTTCGGATTCAACGATTCGCTCCTGTCCGATCTCGGCTGAACTGTCGCACAGCCGATAGCCGTCGGAGAAATACTCAACATGACGGGCGCTGAGCATCCTATCGTCCTCTTGTTGTGGTGCGGATTTGTTTTGCAATCATTGCTTCAAGCTGATTAACGCGCTGCGTCTGATATTTGACGTAGTCCGGATCCAGCGAGGCGCCTTTGTATGTTGTGAAGTACTGATTGCCACCCTTTGAAGCGTTGAGGGATTTTGGCATGAACTCGAGGTTCTTCTCAAACACCCCTTCACCCTGAACGAGTTGGCGAAGCTCCTCTCGAGTAAGTTTTTCAACGCCCGGGAAGTTGTTCTTATTCAACAATCTCTTCAGAGGAACAATGTGGTCCACCTCGGCGCTTCCATAAACCGCCTCCGCAGCCTTCAATGAGCCGACGACGTTTGTTAGCGGATTGCGGAACGCATCGGCATCGCGTTTAGCCACACGCGCTGCCATGTCGGGCGTCACCGTGGCAAAGCGGTCGAACTTCACTCCTAGGGAGATGAAGTACTTCTCCAACCGCGGAACAGCAGTCAGCTGCGGCCCGAGGAGGTGGTAAAGCCAGCTTCCCGGCTTTACAGGCATGGCATCGGCGGTGACCGATATCTTGGTCAGCTTCGCAGCAACCGCGAAGTCCTCGAGGGCGCCCATCAAACGAGTAGCAGCCTCCGTTTCCTTCAGAGCCTCGATGCCGCGGCCGGCCCACTTTGTAGCATTGGTCCCTACTGAGCGAGCACCCAAGCCGAGCAGCAACTCAACCGGCAACTGCGCGAGGATCTCGGTTTGCCCAACGGTTGAGGAGCTGTTGTAGTACCGACTTGCAAAATCCTTGATGAAGGCGGCGCCATTCGGATCGTCGTAAATCGTCCGCGCCATGTCGATGGCATTCGAGGCGGCTTGCTTGAGTTCGGCAACTTTCTCGCGCTGACGTGGCGTCATCTCGAAGCCATTGCCGATGTATTCGGCTGCCTCTCCAGCGACTGTCTTAATCGCCTGCCACGTTCCCTTGAGCGTTTCCACGCCGATGTTGCCTACCGCGCCGAATCGGATGGCCCACTGCGTCAATTCGTCAGAGTCATAGAAGGCCTGATCAGCGGAGGCCGCAGTGGTGGCGCGGTCCTTGAGGAACGCGTCGGCTGCTGCACGCAGCCGGTTCATCGCGCTGACTCGCGGATCCTGGTCGAGAACGAAGATCTCCCCATCCACCATGATCACCACGCCATTGCTACCCAAAGCCGCGGGCGCAGCACTGGCGTCCGCGGGGGTCGACTGTTTCACCGCCGTGGTGCGTGGTTTCGCCGGTTTGTTGGTCGTTGACCCAGCGGGTTTTTCGCCGTCTACTGCCGTGGCTGCTGGGTCTCCCTCGGCTGACTGCGAAGGCGGCAACTCACTGGTTTCCCCACCAGACACTGGCGGTGGAGACTGCGTTCCGATGTTCCGGATCTCAACCGGTGCGAAGTTATGTTGCGCGCTCTTGTCCGCCATCAGGGCGCCCAAGGGGTCGTCCAACCCACCGTAGCGCAGGTCCATGCCAAGACGCTCGCCTGCTGCCTGAGCATAAGGAGCTAGTTCGGTACCAATGGCATTGCCAAAGGCGTCTGCGGCGATCTGACTAAAACTGACCTTGCCGCCACGCACCAACGCAGACGCCGTGCCCGAGGCAAAGCCTTGCAGGGTGTTCCGCGCCAGGGCGCCGCCGACTTCTCCCAACCCGGTGAACGCACCGTCCAGGGCCTGGGCAGCGATGCCACCCACGCCTGCGCCCACGGCGGCCGCGGCCACGTTGCGCCAGCTGAACTTGTCTTGCAGGCCCGTCGCTACCGAGATGCCTTGGGTCAATGCGTTCGACACGGCCGCCTTGACGACGACGTTCTTCAGCATTTCAGCCCCCGGTCCGGCGTACGCCGACAGGCCCGCCGTCACCGCACCACCGACGGCCGCCAAGCCCACTTGCTTCCAGCTGAACTTTTCTTGGACGCCGACGGCCATGCCGACCAACTGGCTGGCGATGGACCCTACCGCCGCAGCCGCAGCCCCGATGGCCACGCTGGCCGCACTGAGCTGGCCCATGGCCACGCCGAAGTACCCTGCCGCAGCCCCTGCCGTGAAGTACGTGACCACGATGGCCACGACGATGACCAGCAGCATGCCGAGTCCACCGCAGCCCTTGTCGGCTTCGGGCATCGGCAAGTTCGGCGTGGTGTCGCCGGTGATCTTGCTGGGGTCGTACGGCTTGAAGGTGTCGGCGCTGTTGTGCACCGAGCCCACCGTGCTCGGGATGCTGACGGTCTGGCCGACACGCAGGTCGCGGTCGCCGCTCAGGCCGTTGACGTCGGCAATGCGGAACCACAGGCGCTCGTCACCGTAGGACTGGCGGGCAATGCTCTTCAGCGTGTCACCCGCCTGCACCTGGTAGCTGCCGACGCTGGCGGTCGGGTAGTTGGCAGTGATGGGCTGGTAGCCGAAGTTGAAGTCGGCGACCTGTGCGAACAATGGGTTGCCGTCGTTGTCGCGCGGCTTCAGTTCGTCGATGCCCAGGCCATAGCGGCCCAGCACCTCGCCGTTGACCACGACCTGGCGCTGCACGTTGCCGCCTTGGTTAACGTACAGGGCACGTCCGGCGATGTCGTTGACGAAGTTGCGGTCGTTGCCGTCCTTGGTGGTGTCGTCCACGCGGACGAGGTTGCCATTGACGTCGTAGGTGTTGATCGTGCTGCCGGGGTTGAACTTGCTGCTCGTCCCGTCGATGCGTGCCTCTTTGTAGCCGTCGAAGCGGGCGTGGGTGTACTGGTACGTGTTGTTGTACGCATCCTCCCCGTGGACGGCCAGCGTGTAGGTCTTGAGGTTGCCGGCCGCGTCGTACGAGCTGTAGTCGATCTCGTTGTTGACGCGCGAGTTGTCGCTGTTGAACACGGTCTGGTGCACGAGGCGACCGTTGGCGTCGTATCGGTTGCGGCGGGTCTCCAGGCCGATGCTCTGGCTGGCCGACTCGCCACTGTTCAGTGCTGCGGCATAGCCGGTGGGCAGCACGCCGTTCGGGCCGGTCTGGATGACGCGGCTCGAGGCGTCGTAGCCACGTGCATCGACCTGCACGCCGTCGCGCACCACGCGGGTCAGGCGGTTCAGGATGTCGTAGTCGTAGGTCTCGGTGACCTGCCCTTGCGTCGTGGCGTAGGTGGTGGCGGTGCCACCGTCGTAGACCGGGTTGCCACCTTCATCGACGTACAGCACCTGCGGCGGCGTGCCGTCGGTCGTGATCACCTTGTTGCCATGGAACGTGTCGCTGATGCGGTTGCCGTTCTTGTCGTAGGTGACCAGCCGGCCGTCGGTGCCGAGCTGCAGTGAAGCGTTCAGGTCGATGCCGACCTGCCGGTTCATGCTGTCGTAGGTGAAGTAGCGGTCCGTGTCCTTGGCCGTGTCGGCCGAGCTGCTGCCCACCTGCATCACATCGACGTGGGTGCGCACGCGGGTGCGGTTGCCCATCTTGTCGTACTCGATGTCGATGTTCATGCGCCCGTCGCTCACGTGGCGCAGGCGGCCCACGGTGTCGTAGGCCATCGTGTTGTCTTGGTAGACGACACCAGCCTGCGAGGTCTTCTCGCGCACATGGCGGCCCGACAGGTCGTAGGCGTACTCGGTGACCTGACCGAGCGAGTGGTCGGTGATGCTCGTGACCTGACCGGCCGCGTTGTACGTGTTGGTCAGCTGGGCGCCCGTGCCGTGGCGGCTGTTGAAGGTGTTCAACAGCTGGCGTGCGTTGTCGTAGGTGTAGCGGTAGCGTGCCCCGCCGATGTCAGTGCGCGAAGCGATCAGCCCGAAGTAGTCGTAGCTCCAGGTGGCGGCCAGGTTGTTCTGGTCGATGCTGGCGACCTTGCGGCCGAACACGTCGTAGACCGTGCGGGTGGTGTAGCCCTCGCCCATCGGCTGGATGGTGGCGATCACGCGCCCGGCCAGGTCGTACTCGTAGCGGGTGACGTCACCGGCCGAGGTGGCGGTAGACCCGTTGGTCTGGCTGAGCTTGCGCCCGGCCTGGTCGTAGGTGTTGTATTCGAAGACTTGACCTTGCACGTAAGAGGCCTGCATCGCGGAGTCGATGCTCCAGATGTTGACGATGCCGTGCGCGGTGCGCAGCAGCCGGCCCATCTGGTCGTACTGGTAGCCGGTGGTGCGGTTGGCGCGCTCTTGCGAGCCGGCCGCGGCCGCGTTGCCTTCGGCGTCCACCGTGCGCACCTTGTCGCCGAAGCCGTCGTAGAAGTGGGTGATGAGCCCACCGTCGGCGTGCAGTTCGCCCACGAGGTTGCCCCCCGCGTCGTACTGCTGGCTGTTGACGTTGTTGTTGGCGTCACGCACGGCCACCTGGTTGCCCCGGGCGTCGTAGTAGACCTGGGTGACCGGGCTGTTGGCGGTTTGCGCGCCGTTGACGTCGGGCTTCTGCTCGCGCACGAGCTGGTTGTTGGCGTTGTACTGGTAGGTGGTCGTCCACGCGGCGTAGCGCGGGTCGCTCACCTCGGTGACGTTGCCCCAGCGGTCGGTCTTCTGGTAGACGATCGGACGGCTGGCGAACGAGCCACCGTTGACGCCCGACGAATGAACCAGCGTGGACAGTGCCGGTGCGCCGCTGATCGAGTGGCTGTTGGGCACGGTCGAGACACTGGCGCTGTACTGCGCCGGGGTGCCCGCGATGGTGTAGCCCGGGGTGTACGGCGGCGTGGTGATGCCGACCGTGGAAGGCGCCGCGGTGCCGGGCACCCAGACTTGCTGCTGCTGCTGTTGCGGCTGCATGGTGGTGTACGGCACGGCCACGATGACGTCGCCCTGCCACTCGTAGCCCTGGCCGAGGATCGGCTGGCCGCTTTCGTCGGTGCCCACCACCACCGGCGGCCCATAGATCGGCCGGCTCGGGCTGAGGATGTAGGCCGAGGCATCGGGCGGCGTGACCGTCACGTTGCCGTAGACCGGCACCTGCTGCGAGGTGTAGCCGACGATCTGGCTTTCGGTGTACGGCACGCCGACGACGACGTTGCCCTGCCACTGGTAGTGCGCGCCGAGGATCGGCTGGCCGCTTTCATCGGTGCCCACGACCACCGGGTGGCCGTAGATCGGGCGCGCCGGTGCGGTGATGAAGCCGGCCGGATCGGGCGGCGTCACCGTGACCGGGCCGTAGACCGGCACCTGCTGCGAGGTGTAGCCGACGATTTGGCTTTCGGTGTACGGCACGCCAACGACCACGTCACCCTGCCACGCGTAGTGCGCGCCGAGGATCGGGTTGCCGCTCTCGTCGGTGCCCACGACCACGGGCGAACCGTAGATCGGGCGCGGCGCACGCGTCATGTACGGCGCGGGATCGGGCGGCATCACCGAGACCGGGCCATAGACCGGCACCTGCTGCGAGGTGTAGCCGACGACCTGGCTTTCGGTGTACGGCACAGCCACCACCACGTTGCCTTGCCACGCGTAGTGCGCGCCGAGGATCGGGTTGCCGCTCGCATCGGTGCCCACGAACACCGGGGCGCTGTAGATCGGGCGTGCCGGCGAGGTGATGTAGCCGGCCGGATCGGGCGGCATCACCGAGACCGGGCCATAGACCGGCACCTGCTGCGAGGTGTAGCCGACGATCTGGCTCTCGGTGTACGGCACGGCGACGACCACGTCACCCTGCCACGCGTAGTGCGCGCCGAGGATCGGGTTGCCGCTTTCGTCGGTGCCCACGACCACGGGCGAGCCGTAGATCGGGCGCGGCGCACGCGTCATGTGCGGCGCCGGGTTCGGCGGGGTCACGGTGACCGGGCCATAGACCGGCACCTGCTGCGAGGTGTAGCCGACGATCTGGCTTTCGGTGTACGGCACGCCGACGACCACGTCACCCTGCCAGGCGTAGTGCGCGCCGAGGATCGGGTTGCCGCTCTCGTCGGTGCCCACGACCACGGGCGAGCCGTAGATCGGGCGCGGCGCACGCGTCATGTACGGCGCCGGGTTGGGCGGCGTGACGGTCACGTCGCCATACACGGGCACCTGCTGCGTCTGGTACTGCGTGACGTAGGTGACCGTGTAGATGATGTTGCCCGACTCATCGCGGGCGTAGATCGGGTTGCCCGACTCGTCGTAGCCGGTGATGACCGGCGGGCCCTGCACGGCCACCTGCACCGGCACCTGCACGGTGTCGTAGCGAATGATCTGCGTCTGCGTGTACGGCACCGCCACCACGTAGTTGCCCGACCACGCGTAGTGCGCGGCGAGGATCGGCTGGCCGTTGCCGTCGTAGCCGGTCACGATCGGGTAGGCGTACTCGGCGCGGTGGTAGCCCGTGATGTAGTTCGACGGGGCCGGCGGGTTGACCGTCACGTTGCCGTAGGTCGGCACCTGCACGGTGTCGTAGCGGACGATCTGGTTCTCGGTGTACGGCACCCCCACCACGTAGTTGCCTTGCCACTGGTAGTGCGCGGCGAGGATGGGCTGGCCGTTGCCGTCGTAGCCGGTCACGATCGGCGAGCCGTATTCGGCGCGGTGGTAGCCGGTGATGTAGTTGGCTGGGTTCGGCGGGTTGACCGTCACGTTGCCGTAGGTCGGCACCTGCACGGTGTCATAGCGGACGATCTGGTTCTCGGTGTACGCGACGCCGACCACGACGTTGCCCGACCAGGTGTAGTGCTCACCCAGGATGGGCTGGCCGCTCTCGTCCGTGCCCACGACCACCGGCCACCCGTAGGTCGGGCGGCCGTAGCCGGTGAGGTAGTTCGAGGCCGGCGGCGGGTTGACCGTCACGTTGCCGTAGGTCGGCACCTGCACGGTGTCGTAGCGAACGATCTGGTTCTCGGTGTAGGCCGTGCCCACCACGTAATTGCCCTGCCACGTGTAGTGCGCGGCGAGGATCGGCTGGCCGGCTTCGTCGTAACCCGCGACGATCGGCGAGCCGTATTCGGCGCGGCGGTAGCCGGTGATGTAGTTGGCCGGGTTCGGCGGGTTGACCGTGACGTTGCCGTAGGTCGGCACCTGCACGGTGTCGTAGCGAACGACCTGGTTCTCGGTGTAGGGCACGCCGACGACGACGTTGCCCGACCACGCGTAGTGAGCCCCCAGGATCGGCTGGCCGCTTTCGTCGGTGCCCACGACCACCGGTGAACCGTAGGTCGGGCGACCATAGCCGGTGATGTAGTTGGCCGGGTTCGGCGGGGTGACCGTCACATTGCCGTACACCGGCACCTGTTCGGTCGTGTAGCCGACGATCTGGCTCTGCTGGTACGGCACGCCGACAACGACGTTGCCTTCCCAGCGGTAGTGCTCGGCGAGGATGGGCTGGCCGCTCTCGTCGGTGCCCACCACGATGGGAGCGCCGTACACCGGGCGCGTCGCGCCGACGATGTAGTTGGCCGGGTTCGGCGGCGTGATCGTCACCGGGACCATCACCGTGACGGTGACAGTCTCGTAATGGCCGGCCCCGGTCGGGTTGACCGTCAGGTTGCCCGACCCCAGGGCCAGCGTGTTGCTGCCCGAGGTGTAGGTGATGCGGAACTCGTAGCTCGCCGCAGCCAGCCCTGACGGGCTGACGTAGCTCGTGTTGCCGACCGTGTTGATGGCCAGGCTGCTCCAGGCCGAACCGCTGCCCGCGACGCGGTACTGGAAGCTCGGCGAGCCGGCGGCAGCCGTCCAGTACAGGCCGTGGATGGTGGTGTAGCCGGTCGGGTTGCCGGCCTCGTCAACGCCGACGATGGGGTTGCCCGATTCGTCGTAGCTGGTGACAACGGCCAGGCCTGCCGGCGGGGTCAGCGCGATGCCGGTGACCGCGGGGTAGCCCACCGCTGGCACGTAGGTCGGCGGCGTGCCGGCCGTGATGGTGAAGTTGCCGGTCGCGTGGGCGTACGGCGCGCTCTCGTTCGAGCGCGTCCACAGCAGCTCGAACTGGTAGGTGCCGGCCGCCAAGGCCGAGGTGTCCACCCCTTCCAGACCCTCGCCGCGGAGGGCGACGTTCAGGGTGCTCCAGGCGCCCGTGGTGCCCAGGCGGTAGCGCACGCTTTGCGTGATGTTGCTCGGCTGCGCCTGCCAGGCCAGCACGCCGGCGCCGGCCGCGCCGAAGCTGATGGGCACCGCAATCGACGCCAGCGGCGGTGTCGTCACCGACAGGGTGCCGGTGGCCGTGACTTGCTCGGACTGGCCGAGCGGCGTGGTCAGCACGCGGTACTCGAAGTTGCCCGACCCGACGCTGGCGGCGTTGAAGCGCAGCGCATCGCCGAAGTGGATCGCACCGGTCACGGGTGTCCAGCCGCCGGTGCTGCCCGCCGGGCGCACCTGCAGAACCACCTGCGTGCTGGCGTTCGCCGGGGCGGCCACGTCGATGACGTTGCCGGCCAGGCCCAGGCCACCGTCGTGCACCACCTGCCAGACGCCGTCGGTGTTCTTCTTCCACAGCGTGAGGCGCGTGATGCTGCCCACCCCGCCGGCGTTGTAGAGCACGTTGCCGCTCTCATCGATCGCCGTCGTCGCCGAGCCGCTGTCGGGCCAGGAGAAGGTCGCCCCCGTGGCGCCTTGCTCGGCGGTGAAGATGCCGGTGCGCGAACGCGACTCGGCCGGCGAGTAGGCGGCCGGGCGAATCAGCATGCCCGATTCGTCGTACTGCGCGGGCGTGACCTCGACCGAGGCGGTGAGGTACTCGACCGTCACGCGCACGTCGCCCGAGCCCAGGTGAGCCAGCGACGACCACGACAGGTTGATCTGGTTCGTGCCGGCCCAGCTCGGAGCCGCGGATTCGCCGTGAGCGATGCCTGCCGAGGTGAAGGTCGCGGTGTTGAGCTGCTGCTGCACCGTCACGCCACCCTGCTGGGTGGTGCGCACGGGCTGGCGCTGCTCGGTCACGCGGCCGAGCGCGTCGTAGACGGTCTCGGTGCGGCGCAGGGAGCTGAGGCCCGCCGCTTGCGCGGCGTTGTTCAGCAGCGCCAGGTTGCGGTCGTCATGGCCGTGGCCCGAGCTGCGGATCTCGGCCGTGACGTTGCCCTGCACGTCGTACAGCGAGATCTTGTCCACGCCGTCGCCGCTGTTCGTGCGCCACAGGCGGCCCGCGCCGTCGTAGTCGAAGTACTCCTGGCGACCGCCGTTGACGCCCTTGCGCACCACTTCGCCGAAGGCGTTGTATTCCTGTGCGGTGTCGATGAGGCTGGCCGCGCTCGCAGCCACCGCATTCACGCCGGAGCCCGTGGCCTGGGCCGCGCTGCCTTCCCAGCGGACCACCCAGGTTCCGCCCACGTCCTGGAGCACGCGCACATAGGTGAGCGAGTCCAGCGCCTCGCCGTCGGTCCACGACAGCGTGGTGCCACCGACGGTCGCCGCGGCGCTGTTGTCGAAGTTGCGCGAAGTCGCGAAGCTCGCGGTGCCCGAGTAGATCGGGTTGTTGGATTCGTCGGTGCCGGTATGGCGCAGGGTCGAGACGGTCTGGTAGTCGAGCTGCACGCGCACCGTGCCGCCCGCCGGATCGACCAGCGTGCTCCATTCGAGCGAGACCTGGCTTGCGCCCACGATCAGGCCGGACTCGTCCAGGTACGGCGAGTTGTTCACCGTGGCCTTGACGCCGTCACGCAGCGTGGTGGCCACGCCCGGATCGAGCGTGCGGGTGAGCTGCCCGAGGCGGTCGTACTGGAAGGCCTTGAAGACGGTGCTGTTGGCGACGAGCCGGCCGGACTCGTCACGGACCGCGGCGCCCGAGGTCACGCCTTGCCAGGTCTTGGCCACCTGGCCGCGGGCGTTGTACGACGTGAAGCTGCTGTTGCCGGCCGCGTCCGTCTGCTGGACCACGCGACCGTGCGCGTCGTAATCGGCGTAGGTGACGCGGTCGCGGTAGTCGAAGATCTGACCGCCGTAGCCGTTGCCCGTGACCGGGCTGTTCCAGCCGTTGAGCAACTGGATCGGACCACCGTAGCCATTGCCCTCGAACGGACCGCCATAGCCGTCGCCCAGCACCACGATGCCCTTGGCCTCGGCGGCACTCGACACGCCGTTGGCCAGGTCGATCTTGGCCACCACGTTGCCATAGGCGTCGCGGCGGAAGAGGCTCAGCGGGGCCAGCGGGGTGCCGTTGGGCGTGCTGCTGCGCAGCGGCGCGGCCACGGCCGTCACACGGCCCAGCGCGTCGTAGTAGCTGTAGGTGCTGGCGCCCAGCGCGTCGGTCGTGCGGGTCAGGTTGCCCACGGCGTCGTAGCCGTAGGTGGTGGTCAGGTCCTTGCGGCTGCTGCTGCCGGCCTGGGCTTCGGCGGCCGTGCTGGTCTCGACGCTCAGGCGCGTCTCGCTGGCCTTGCGGTTCAGCCCGTCGTAGGTGTAGGTGACCGTGCGGTCGTTGGCATGCCCCAGGCCCGCGGGCGCGATCAGCTGCCAGCTGGTGTCGGTGGGCAGCGCCACGGCGGTGGCGAACTCGGTGATGCGGGTGACGTTGCCCAGCGCGTCGTAGGCCTGGGTGGTCAGGTAGCCCAGCGCATCGACGCTGGCGGTGCGCTGGCCGAGGCGGTTGTAGTAGCTGGTCGTGCGGTTCCAGCCGCTGGCGGTGTTGCTGGCCACCAGCACCAGTTCGCCGAAGGCGTTGTAGGTGTTGCGGGTGGTCTTCTGGGCGTCGGCGTAGCCGCCGGTGGCCGAGTCGTAGGTGTAGGCCGTGGGCTCGCGCACTTCGGTGGCGCGGCCGAGGCGGTCGTAGGTGGTGTCGAGGACGCGGTTGGGCGTGCCGTCGCCGGCGGCGCCGGCGACGACGGCCTGGATGTACGCAGCCGTGGGCGCCTGGGCGGCGCTGGTGGGCACCGTGTTGGCCAGCGTGGTGCTTGCGCTGTAGCGGATGACCTGGGTGGCGTCGCCGAAGGCGTTGCGGGTGTAGCCGGTGACGTGGCCCATCGCATCGACGTCGAAGCGCACGCGGTTGGCCAGGTCGTAGGCCTTGTAGCTGGCGTGCCCGGCCACGTCGATGTTGGCCACGGCGTTGCCGAAGGCGTCGTAGAAGGTCTGGGTGCTCAGCGCCTGGGTGACTTCGGCGCGGGTGGCCCCGCCGTTGGCGCCGTTGGTGGCCAGCGCGGCGGTGCTTTCGTTGTAGACGCCCACCGGCGGGTGGGTGACGCGGATCTGGCGGCCCGCGGCGTCGTAGGCGTAGGTTGTGGTGCGGCCTTCGCTGCCGAGGTTGTCGGCTTCCGAACGGCTGAGCAGGTTGCCCAGGCCGTCGTAGGTCATGCGGGTGACGATCTCGCTGACGATGGTGCCGGCGGCGACGAGGTCGCCGTAGCCGTTGGTGGTGACGCTGGCGACTTCGACGTGCGGGCTGATCTCATGGGTGACCCGCCCGGCCGCGTCGTAGTGGTAGGTCCAGACGGCGCCCTTCTTGTTGGTGAAGGTGAGTTTGTCGCCGCGGCCGTTGTAGGTGTAGGACTCGGTCTGGCCTTCGGCGTCGCGGGTGCCGGTGAGGCGCCCGGCGTCGTCGTAGGTGAAGGTGGTGGTCTGGTCGGCGGCGTTGGCGGCCGGCCAGGCCCCGGCCGTGGCGGGGCGCACGGCGTGACGGGTGGTGCTGAGCACGCGGCCGGCGTCGTCGTAGACGCTGGTGGTGACGTAGCCCTCGGCGTCGGCGGTGTAGGTGACGCGCCCGGCGCGGTCGTAGCTGAAGCTGGTGACGCGGTCGGCGAAGGGGTGTGCCTGCACCTGGCTGGGCGCACTGCCCGGGGGCAGGAGGTTGGCGTACTGGGTGCGGCGGGTGACGTTGCCGTTGGCGTCGTAGGTGTTGCGGGTGACGGCCCCGCTCGCATCGACGCTGTCGGTCAGGCGGTTGGCGTTGTCGTAGACGAAGACGCTGGCGCGGTCGTCGGCGCTCGGCGGCACGCTGTCGGCGCTGGCGCCGGCGGCGATGAGCGTGGCGTGGCGGACCTGGCGGACGATGTTGCCGTTGGCGTCGTACTGGTTGCTGGTGACGGCGCCCAGGGCGTCGGCGACGTGGGTGGCGCGGTTGAGGGCGTCGTAGACGGTGCGGATGCGTTGGTCGCGGCCGGCGTCGGGGGTGGGCGTGGGGTCGGTGCTGCCGTTCCAGGCGGCCAGGTTGATGACGTTGGCGTAGCCGATGCGTTCGGTGACGTTGCCGTTGGCGTCGTAGCGCAGTTCGGTGACGGCGCCGGTGCCGTCCACGGTGAAGCGCAGGCGGCCGTCGCGGTCGTAGCGGTTGGCCTGGATGGCGTCGCGCCCGGCGCTGGCGACGACGAGGGCGTACACCTGGGCGGTGGTGGCGGCCAGCGGCAGGCTGGCGACGCTGAAGGGGTCGGCGGCCTGGGCGTAGCGGGTGGTGCGGCTGACGCGGCCTTCGGCGTCGTAGTCGGTGCTGCTGATGCCGCCAGCGGCGTCGAGGGTGAGGACGAGCTGGTCGCGGCTGTCGTAGGTGTAGCGGGTGACGGCGCCGTTGCCGTCGGTGCTGCTGACGGCGTTGCCCTTGGCGTCGTAGGTGTAGCGGCGGGTGAGGTTGAGACCGCTCGGATCGACGCGTTCTTCCATGCGGCGGCCGAGGGCGTCGTAGCTGTACTGGGTGACGGTGCCGCGCGGGTCGGTGACGCTCAGGGTCTTGCCGCGGGCGTCGTAGGTGAAGCTGGTGACGAGGTTGAGGCCGGCGGGGTCGATGACCTGGCGCAGGACCTGGCCCTTGAGGTCGTAGCTGAGGCTGGTGACGGTGCCGCGCGGGTCGGTGACGCTGATCTGCTGGCCTTTGGCGTCGTAGCCATAGGTGGTGGTGAGGTTCAGGCCGGTCGGGTCGACACGGCGGGTGAACAGCCGGTTGGCCGCGTCGTAGGTGAAGGCCGTGCGGATGCCGCGCGCATCGGTGGTTTCGATGAGGCGGTTGGCGCGGTCGTAGTCGTTGCTGGTGGTGACGCCTTGGGGGGCGGTGGTGGTCTTGAGGTTGCCGTTGCGGTCGTAGGTGTAGCTGGTGACGGCGCCTCGGCCGTCGGTGACGCTGAGGGTCTGGCCGTGGCGGGTGCGCACGGAGGTGACGCTCACGCCTTCAGGGGTGGTGACGGTGACGCTGCGGGCGTTGTTGTTGTACGCGTACTGGGTGGTCTGGCCGAGGGCGTCGGTCTGGGTGAGCACGCGACCGAACGCGTCCCAGGTGCTGCTGCGGGCGGCGTTGGTGGGGTCCAGGGTCTGCACGACGCGCCCGAGGCGGTCGTAGCTTTGCTGGCGAACGTTGCCGTTGGCGTCGATGCTTTCGGTGACGCGGCCGAAGGCATCGTAGATGGCGTGGGTGGTGGCATTGACGCCGCCCAGGTCGGCGATCGAATAAATTTGCAGGCCGCGGCGGTCGTAGCTGGCCGTGTCGATCCGGTTCAGCCCTTCGCTGATGTGCGTGGCCGTGTGGACGAGCTCGCCGAAGGCGTTGTAGCCGTGCGAGACGGTGTTGCCCAGGGCGTCGACGGAGGTGAGCAGTTGCCCGCGTTCGGTGTAGATGTAGTGCGCGTGGCTGTCGCGGTCACTTCGCACGCTGTTGATCCGACCGGTGATCGTGTCATCCACCAGGCCACCGTTCAATCCGACCGGGTCGATCGCCGTGCCGAAGCGCGTGGTGATGGCGAGCTGGTTCAGCGGGTTGTAGACGCGCTCCTCGGTTTCACCCAGGGCGTTGACGGTGACGACGAGGCGGCCGTCGGTGTCGTAGAAGAAGACGGTCTTGAGGCCGTTGGGGTCGGTGGTGCTGGTGCGACGGCCGGCGGCGTCGTAGGTGTGGGTCAGCCCGTGCTGGGTCCAGATGGCGTCGATCTGGGCCTGGGTGAGGCCCCCGCTCAGCAGGGCCGAGCCTTCGGCGCTGAGTTCACCGACCAGGCGGCCTTGCAGGTCGTAGCGGGCACTCAGGGTGCGCACTTCGGCCTGGCCGGCGGCCTTGACGGTGCTCACCAGGTTGCCCACGTTGTCGTAGACGAATTGCGTCACCGTGCCTTCAGCGTCCGTCACCTGCACGGCGCGGTTCAGGGCGTCGTAGACGGTGCTGATGGCCTGGTCAAGCGGGCTGGCGGCGGGGCGGATGCTGGCCAGCGCCGTGCCCGGGGCCGGGCTCGTGGCGAGCTTGGTGGCATAGCGCACCGACAGCGTCACGTTGCCGCTTGCGTCGTAGACGTTCTCGGTGAGGTAGTTCTCGGCATCGACCTGTCCGAGCACAAGGCCCTTGGCGTCGTACAGAGTCACGGTGCGCTGGTCGCTGGGCGACGTGGCCGGGCGCAGCGATGTCAGCGTGCCGGTGGCCCATTGGCCAGCGGGCGAGGCGGTGGCATAGCGAACGGTCGTGGTCAGGCGGCCCGCGGCGTCATAGCTCAGTTCGCTGAGGTAGCCCTCGGCATCGAGGCTGCCCAGCAGGCGGCCGTCGGCGCCATAGAAATTGCGCGTGCGGCGGTCCTCGCCCGAATCGGCGACCGGCATGGCCTCGGCCGAGGTCGGCAGCGTGCTTGCGGTGATGCCGCCCACGGGGTTGGCCCAGCGGATGACCTCGATGACGCGCGAGGCCCCGTCGTAGCGGGTTTCGGTGACATAGCCCTGCGCGTCGATGGTTTTGGCCAGTCGGTTGGCGTAGTCGTAGAGGTTCCAGGTGCTGAGCTGGTCGCCGCCGGGTCGCACGTTCGCGAGCACGACGTTGCGCGGGTTGCCGTTGGCATCGACCAGGGCGGCGATGTCGGTGGCCGTCGTGTAGCGGATGCTTCGCACGACCTGGTTGTTGAGGTTGTAGACGTACTCGATCAGCGAGCCGTCGGCGTCGATGTCGGCGACCTTGCGGCCCGCTTCGTCGTACACGAACCAGTTGCGCACGCCGGTGGCGTCCTGCGTCATGCGCAGGCGGTTGTCGGCGTCGTAGAAATAGCGCGTTTCGCCCAGGTTGGCGCTGGCGGCGCTGCTTTGCAGCACCGAGCTCAGGCGGCCGGCGCGGTCGAAGGTGCTGGTGGTGACGAGCCCGTTGGCAAGCGTGACGCTGCTGCGGTTGTTGAGGTCGTCGTAGGCGTTGGTCGTGGTCTGGCCGAGCGCGTTGGTCGTGACCAGCAGGCGGCCGAGGCCGTCGTAGGTGAAGTTGGTCGCGCCGTTGGTCGGGTTGACGGTACCCCGCAACTGGCCGGCCTGGTCGTAGATGTACTGGGTGGTGCTGGCGGTCGCCCCGGTCACGCCCGCGCCGCTGGCGGCGACGGTGCTGTAGGTGGTGCTGCGCTGCACCTGGCCACGGAAGTCGTAGACGACATCGACGCGCTGGGTCTTGGTGCGGTCTTGCGTGCCGGTCCAGGTGACCATCTGGGCCAGCGTCGGCCGGGCGGTCACCGCCAGGGCGCTGACGTTGTAGACCGCGCCGGCGTACTGGATGCTGGCGACGCGGTTGCCGAAGTTGTCGTACTGGTGCTCGGTGACGCGCCCCTCGGGGCTGAGTTCGAAGCGCAGCTGGTTCTTGTTGCCCGCGTCGTAGATGTAGCGCGAGGTGACAGGGCTGGTGGCAGCCGCGGTGCCAGAGCCATCGGGGTCCGGCACGAGGTAGGCGGTTTCGGTCAGCAGCTGGTTGCGCGTGTCGAAGGTGCGCGTGATGGTGTTACCGGCCGCGTCGCGCTGCAGGGTCTGATTGCCACGCGCGTCGTAGCTCATGTCCACCGCACGACCTTCGGGATCGACCACGCGGGTCAGGTCGCCGTTGGAGTTGTAGGTGAAGTTGGTGACCTGCGCGACCGTGCCCACGGTCGGCGCGGTGATGCGGATCAGCTGGCCGGTGGTGTTGTAGTCGTACAGGGTGCGCAGGCCCAGCGGGTCGGTGACCGTGGTGCGTCGCGTCGAGGTGTTGTAGGCGAAGCTGGTCGTCTGGCCGAGTGCGTCGCGCACGCTGGCCACACGGTAGGCGCCGCTGACCAGCACGTAGCCGATGGTCAGGCTGGTGCCGTCGCTCTGGGTGATCGACGCCACGCGCGTGCTGGTGCCGTCGTAGGTGTAGGTGGTGACGTAGGTGCGCCCGTCGCCGACGTTGTTGTCTTCGGGGGTGAGGTCCACCGTGACGCTGGACAGCCGGTTGCTCGCGTCATAGGCGTAACGCGTGCGGATCAGCGTCTGCGTGCCGGTGCCCACCGTGACGACGGTGCGCACCTGCGTGAGGTTGTTGCCGACGTAGTCGAGGAAGGTCGTTTCGCCACTGGCGCTGACCATGCTGGTCAGCTTGCCGCCCGCGTCGTAGCCGTAGCTGATGGTGTTGCCGCTGGTGTCCACCGTGGACAGGAGGCGGCCGGTGGTGCCGTCGTAGCGCTCTACGATGCCGGTCGAGCCGTCGGTCCACACATATTGGTTGGTGGCCGAGTCGTGGACGATCGTGTCGAGCGCGCCGCTGCCGGCGAACGAGCGGTATTGCGTGCCGGTGGCGGTGAAGGTGTAGGAGGCTTGCGCGCCGTCGCGGTCGGTGCGCGTCAGCGTGCTGCCCGAGGCGTTGAGGGTGCCCGTCAGCCGCAACTGCTGGTTGAAGATGCCGTGCGACCAGTTGTCGCCGTTGTCGTCGGTCAGCAACCCCTGGCTGTTGTAGGTGCGCAGCGAACCGACATCGACACCCCGGCTGACCAGCAGGTCGTCGCGGCTTTGCAGCACCAGGTTGCCGTTGGCGACGTTGACGTAGGCCAGTTCGCCGTTGCGACCCTGCCCCGCCGTTCCCGTCACCCCGCGCTGGCCGAGCGTCGCCAGAGAAGTCAGGCTCAAACCAAGCGAGTTGCCGCTGACGATCGCTACCATTTTTTTCCCGTCCTGGATGGTGGGAGCCTCCTGCGGAGGTCACCCGGTGTTGCGTTTTGGTTTTCGGGGCGACCCCACTCCCTCGGGCTCGCGCTACAACCAATACATCCAGTGCTTCTGAAATTCGTTTAGCGGCAATTTGTAAGCATTTGTTGATCTCCGTCAGAGGGCTTCGGGCGCTGGGGGTGTGCGGCATGAGCGTCGGGCGCCTGCCAAAACAAAAGGGCTGGGATGCCTCATCGGCATCCCGGCCCTTGTCCGTGTGGCCCCCGTCGCGGGTCGGCGCGCCCCGGCAGGGCGCGCGAACCGTCGGGTTCGCGCTGGGCTTACTTCAGCGAGCTCAGCTTGATTTCCTTGACCTTGCCGCCGTCGATCACGGCGACGCGGGTGTCGGCCAGCGAGCCGCCGCGCTCATCGACGCCGTCCAGGCTGTTCGGGTTGCGGGCCGGGGGCAGTTGCTTCATGGCCTTGTCGAGGTTGGCGCGGATCGCCGCCGCATCGGTCACGCTGCCGGCGAGCTTCATCGCGATGGCGGTGGCGTGGATGGCGGTGTAATTCAGCGACACCTCCGAGCTGGGCGTGCGGCCCGGGTAGGCCGCCTGGAAGCGCTTGACGAAGTTCTTCGCGTCTTCGGTGCCGTCTTCGACCAGCGGCAGCACGCCGATCGAGCCTTCGAGCATGCCGTAGCCGCCGGTGACGCGGCCGATCTCGTCGAACTTGGCCTGGTCGATCACGATGAAGCCGCCCTTGAAGCCGAGTTCACGCGCCTGCTTGATGACGAGGCCGGTCGGCTCGGAGGCACCGCCGACGAACATCACGTCGGGCTTGGCGGCCAGCGCACGGCTCACGCCGCTGTAGAAGTCGGCGGCGCGGTTGTACGACATCGGGTTCTCGATGACGGTCTTGCCGCCGGCGGCTTCCCAGGCGGGCTTAAACGCGGCGGTCCAGGCCTTGGCGTAATCGTGGTCGCCGTGGGCGAACGCGATGTTCTTGCCGTACTTGGTCATCGCGTGCTTCACGAAGGCCGGCACGTAAGAGGTGAACTCGGGCGGGATGCGCAGCGTGAGCTTGTTGCCGCGCGCGGTGACTTGCGGCACCGAGGTGTACGACAGCAGCAGGTATTTCTGCGCTTCGTTGGTGGTCTGCAGGGCGAAGCTGCCGCCCGAATGCGGCACCAGGATCGCCGGGGCCTTGTGCTCTTGAATCAGGCGCTGCGCGTTGATCGCGGTTTCAGACGGGTTGTACTTGTCGTCGAGGGCGACGATTTCGAGCTTGTACTTCTTGCCACCGACCGTCAGGCCTTCGGTGTTGATTTCGTTGACGGCAAGCGTCATGCCGTCGAGCACGTTCTTGCCGTACAGCGCGGCACCGCCGCTCAAGGGGCCGGAGTAGCCGATCTTCACCACGTCTTGTGCGCTGGCGGAGCCGGCCGCGAAAGCCAGGCCGACGGCTGCGGCGGCCGACAGTTGCTTCAGTTGGGTCTTGAACTTCATCTCTCTCTCCTAGGGGTGGAACAGAACGTGCGCCTTGGCAAGCCGGCGGGCAGCGCTTGGATTCAACGCCGGCACGGTGCCGGCGTTGATGGGGAAAACACGAGGGAACCAGCCATCGCCGCGCGCATCACGCGCCGATGTACGCCTTGCGGACGGCTTCGTTGTGCATCAGGCTGTCACGGTCGCCTTCCATCACGATGCGCCCACCTTCGATCACGTAGGCGCGGTGGGCGATCTTCAGTGCCGCGAAGGCGTTCTGCTCGGCCAGCAGCACCGTGGTGCCTTCCTTGTTGATGCGCTGGATGACCTCGAACACCTGCTTGACGACCAGCGGCGCGAGGCCCAGCGAGGGCTCGTCGAGCAGCAGCACCTTGGGCCGGCCCATCATCGCGCGGCCGATGGCCACCATCTGCTGCTGGCCGCCCGAGAGCGAGCCGGCGGGGTCGTCCTTCTTCTGGTCGAGGATCGGGAAGAGCCCCAGCACCTCGTCGAGCCGCTTCTTGTTGCCGGCCTTGTCGCCTCGGTGCACGTAGGCGCCGAGCATCAGGTTCTTGAGCACCGACATCTGCGGGAAGAGCTTGCGCCCCTCGGGGCACTGCACCACGCCGGTCTCGACGATCTGCGCGGCCCGCATGCCGATCAGTTCTTGGGTGCGGAACTTGATGCTGCCGCCGTCGGCCCGGTGGATGCCGCTGGTGGTCAGGAAGATCGAGCTCTTGCCGGCACCGTTGGCGCCGAGCAGCACGACCAGTTCGCCTTCTTTGGCGTGCAGGTTGACGCCGTTGAGCGCCTGGAAGCTGCCGTAGTGGAGGGTGACGTTCTCAAGCGTCAGCATGTTCGCTCCCGAGGTAGGCGTCGATCACGGCTTCGTTCGCGCGGATCTCGGCGGGTGAGCCTTCGGCGATCTTCTCGCCGTAGTTCAGCACCATGATCTTGTCGGCCAGGCTCATGATCATGTTCATCTTGTGTTCGATCAGGCCGACGGTCAGGCCGCTCTTGACCATCTTGCGGATCAGGTCCGCCAGGCCCAGCGTCTCGTCGGGGTTCACGCCGCCGGCGGGCTCGTCGAGCAGCACGAGCTTGGGGTCGGTCGAGAGCGCCAGCGCGAAGGCCACGCGCTTGCGCTCTTCTTGCGAGATGTCGCCGGCCAGCCGGTTGGCGGCGTGCGACAGGCCCACGAAGTCGAGCGCGTCGCGTGCCTTCTCGCGGCACACCTTCTCTTCGTTGCGCAGGCGCGGCGTGCCCACCAGCACGTCGAACAGGCCCGAGCGCGTGCGCAGGCGGTGACCGACGATCAGGTTGTCGAGCACGGTCGCCTGGTCGAACAGCGCGGTGGTCTGGAAGGTGCGCGACACGCCCAGCTGGGCGACCTGGTCGGTGCGCAGGTGCGTCACGTCCACCCCGTCGAGCAGGATGCGGCCCGAGGTGGGCTTGTGCACACCGCTGATCAGGTTGAAGAAGGTCGTCTTGCCGGCACCGTTGGGGCCGATGATCGCGTTGATCTTGCCCTTCTCGATGGTCGTGGTGACGTCGTTGACGGCGGCCAGGCCACCGAAGCGTTTGCTGAGGTTTTCGATCTTAAGCATGGCGCGGCTCCGTGGCGGTGGGGGCAGCCGGGGCGGCGGCTTGGGTGGCCAGTTGGGCGGCCGCGGCCGCTTGCTCCTTGTGCCCGGCCGACCAGCGCCGGTGCAGCGCGACGATGCCTGCGATGCCGGCGATGCCCAGCACCACGATGCCGATCCAGCCGATCAGCTTGAAGCTGAGCAGCAGCGCGAAAGCCAGCACCAGGCTCAGGAAGCGCGCGGGCGAGCCGCCCATGCGCCAGGCGTGGAAGCTGCCGACGAC
The DNA here is from genome assembly GCF_056676035.1 of Piscinibacter sp. PDB5-1. Taxonomy (NCBI): domain Bacteria; kingdom Pseudomonadati; phylum Pseudomonadota; class Betaproteobacteria; order Burkholderiales; family Sphaerotilaceae; genus Piscinibacter; species Piscinibacter sp. PDB5-1. Next base: position 583,555 of record NZ_JBWVZL010000004.1, read on the forward strand.
GCCGTGCGGCGCGAAGATCACCAGCACGATCAGCAGCGGGCCGAAGACGATGAAGCGGTACTCCTGCAGCTCTTGCAGCATCTGCATGATCCACGGCGTGGCCAGCGAGCCGAGCAGCGGGCCGAACATCGTGCCCAGGCCGCCCACCAGCATGTACATCGTGAAGTCGAAGGTGTGGTGCACGCCGGCCAGGTCGGGCCCCAGGAAGCGCACGAAGGCCGCGTACAGCCCACCGGCGATGCCGGCATAGAACACCGACAGCAAGAACGCGATCAGCTTGTTGCGCATCAGGTTGATGCCCAGCGACTCGGCCAGCTCGTCGCTGTTGCGGATCGCCATGAAAGTGCGGCCCAGCAGCGAGCTGACGATGCGGTGCATGAAGAACACGCCCACCACGAGGAAGAAGTACACGAGGTAGTACAGCTCGCGCGGCGTCTCGAAGGTCAGCGGCCCGATCGGCGACGGCGACGGAATGCCGATGATGCCCACCGTGCCGTGCGTGATGGGCTCGGCCTTCTCGATCACGAGGAACATGATGTAGCCCACGCACAGCGTGAAGATCGAGAAGTAGTGGCCCTTCAGGCGCAGCGACACGAAGCCCAGCGGCAGCCCGAGCACCACGGCGAACAGGCCCGAGCACGCGAACGCCAGCCAGAACGGCCACTGGTAGTCCACCGTCAGGATGCCCACCGTGTAGGCCCCCACGGCCATGAAGCCCGCGTGCGCCAGGTTGAACTGCCCGGTGTAGCCGGTGATGAGGTTGAGGCCGATGGTGGCCAGCGCGAAGATGTACGCGGTCGACATCACCGTGAGGTGGTAGTCGTTGCCCGTGAGAAACGGGAACACGAGGCCGGCGACGAACAGAAGCCCCCAGCCGATCTTTCCTTGGAGGAAGCCCATGGTCAGCGAACCCCCTTGGTGAACAGCCCTTGCGGACGGATCGACAAGATGACCACCAGCAGCACGAAGGCGATGATGTCCTTGTAGTCCGACGAGATGTAGAACGCGCCGAAGCTCTCGGCGAAGCCGATGATCAAGCCGCCCACGATGGCGCCGGGCACGCTGCCCATGCCGCCGAGGATGATGATCACGAAGGCCTTCGTGATCACCAGGTTGCCCATCGCCGGGTACACGAGGTTGATCGGCGAGTAGAGCGTCGCGGCCACGGCCGCCAGCACGCCCGAGATCGCAAACGTCAGCATCGCCACGCGGTTCGCGTCGATGCCCACCAGCGAAGCGCCGTCGCGGTTCTGCGCCATCGCGATGATGGTCGAGCCCATCACCGTCTTCTTCAGGAAGAGGTGCAGCAGCACCATCAGCAGGAATGCCGCGCCGATGATCATCAGGCGCTGCACCGGGGCGGTCACGCCGCCCAGGTCGATGATGCCGGTGTAGGGCGTTTCCATGCGGTGGAAGTCAGCGCCCCAGATCGCCTGCGCGCCCGCTTCTAGGAACAGCAGCATGCCGATCGCCGCGATCATCGGGTGCAGGCCGTGGTGGTGGCGCAGCGGGTGGAACACCAGCCGCTCGGCCACCGCCGACAGCACCGCGACGAACAGTGCCGAGCCGGCCATGGCCACCCAGTAGTTGAAGCCGTACTTCGTCATCAGGTGGTACGACGCGAAGGCGCCCGCCATGTAGAAGGCGCCGTGCGCGAAGTTCGGCACGTGCAGGATGCCGTAGACCAGCGTCAGGCCCAGCGCCACGAGGCTGTAGATGCCCCCGAGCGTGAGACCGTTGAGAACTTGCTGAAGAAAGAGATCCATCGCTCAGACCTCCGTCCCGCAGAGGGAGAAGCCGGTGTGGATGCGCGTGCAGATCCGCGCAGACACCAGTGCAAAAACGGACAAGGGCATGGGGGTGTTGACTCCATAAGGGCCCGCCCTGCAGATGCGAGGGGAGGGCATCACTGAATCTGGTGGTCGAGGGCCTGATCGGGCCCGTCGATCCGCCTGACGGAACGAAATCACTATTCCCCGCGGTAGCGACTAGCGTCAACTCGTTTCCAGAGATTTGTGCTGCATGGCAGAACAAACGAGGGTAAACACCGAGTGCCTCTCCAAGTTGTTGCGGCGCACCATCTTTCGGCGCGTGTCGCCTAGGTGGCAACCCAGGCAAAACCTCGATTTGACGAGCATCACTCGCACAAAGTGAAAGGGCCCAAAACCCGGGTCTTGATCGCCAAGGCGGGCCTCTGTATATTCCGCTCTGCAGAAGTTTGTTTCACAAACAGCGGGTCGAATCTGCACACACGTGCATCGAGAATCCGGGGCCGACCCAGGCCACCGAAATGACCCGGCCTGGCCCCGTTTCCGTTTCCAACTCTCCATAGGGAAGTCCCAATGAAAGTTCTCGTACCCGTCAAACGCGTGGTGGACTACAACGTCAAGGTTCGTGTGAAGAGCGACGGCTCGGGCGTGGACATTGCGAACGTGAAGATGAGCATGAACCCCTTCGACGAGA
>NZ_JBWVZL010000005.1:0-543090 GCF_056676035.1 Piscinibacter sp. PDB5-1
GTGCGGCGCTGGGCGCCAGCCGCGCCGCGGTGGACGCGGGCTACGCGCCCAACGACTGGCAGGTCGGCCAGACCGGCAAGATCGTTGCGCCGCAGCTGTACGTGGCGGTGGGCATCTCGGGAGCCATCCAGCACTTGGCCGGCATGAAGGACAGCAAGGTCATCGTCGCGATCAACAAAGACCCGGAAGCCCCGATCTTCAGCGTCGCCGACTACAGCCTGGAGGCCGACCTCTTCACGGCCGTGCCGGAGCTGATCGCTGCGCTGTAACCTTCGCGGCAGCGTGAAGACCAGGGCGCGCCAGAATGGCGCGCCCTTTTCGTTTTTGGGCGCCCTGCGGCTTCGCCTCGGCGGCCGTTCGCCCTGAGGTCTCGACGGGCCCGCGCCTTGGGTGGCTGGGCTTCGAGTCCTCAGCCCGAATGGGTGTGGAGCGAGGCGATGCCAAAGGGCGCATCCCCAGGAGACCGCCATGCCCACCGCCACCCTCGACATCCCCTCGATCCGCCACCAGGTCTCGCCCGAGGAGTGGCAGGCGCGCGTGGACCTCGCCGCCGCCTACCGGCTGGTCGCGCTGTTCGGTTGGGACGACCTCGTCTTCACGCACATCTCGGCGCGGGTGCCGGGTGAAGAAGACCACTTCCTGATCAACCCCTACGGCCTGTTCTTCGAAGAGATCACCGCGTCGAGCCTGATCAAGGTCGATCACGTCGGCAAGCCCTTGATGGACTCGCCCTTCCCGGTCAACCCGGCGGGTTTCGTGATCCACAGCGCCATCCACGAGGCGCGGCCCACGGTGAACTGCGTGCTGCACACGCACACGCCGCATGGCGTCGCGGTGTCGGCCCAGAAAGACGGGTTGCTGGCGCTGTCGCAGACCTCGGGCTTTCCGCTCACGAGCCTCGCGTACCACGATTACGAAGGCGTGGCCCTGCGCGACGACGAGAAGCCGCGCCTGTGCGCCGACCTCGGCACGGCCAACAACCTCATCTTGCGCAACCACGGCCTGCTGACCTGCGGGCGCACGGTGGCCGAGGCCTTCCAGGGCATGTACACGCTCGAGCGTGCGTGCCAGATCCAGATCCTCGCGCAGGCCGGTGGTGTGGCGCTGACGAAGGTGCCGCCAAGCATTCTCTCGACCATGGGTGAGCAGGCGCGCGAGGTCAGCAAGGGCCTGGGCGCCAACCTCGTGTGGCCGGGGCTCTTGCGCCGCCTGCAGCGGCACAATCCGGGCTTCGACGCCTGAGGCGGCCGAGGCACCCGCATGGCGATCCTCGTTCTGTCGTCCCCGCTGCCGTCGGCGCCGTTCGCCGAATCGCTGCGGCTCGCCGCCCCCGACCTGCCGATCTGGACCGAGCACGACGCGCCCGACCCGAACGCGGTCGAGGCCATCCTCGCGTGGCGCATGAAGCCCGGCGTGCTGCCGCTGTACCCGAAGCTGCGCGTGCTGTGCTCGACCGGCGCCGGCGTGGACAAGCTCCTGAGCGCGCCCGACCTGCCGGCGCAACTGCCCGTCACGCGCGTGGTGGACCCGATGCAAAGCGTCGAGATCGCGCAGTACGTCGTCGGCTGCACGCTGGCCCACACGCGCGACATGCGCGTCTACGCGCAGCAGCAGGCGCGCGCCGAGTGGCAGCGCCACCCGGTGCGCCTGGCCCTGCATTGCCGCGTGGGCATCCTCGGCTTCGGCGAGGTCGGCCAGGCCATCGCGCGGGCCTTCGCGCCGCTGGGCTACCCTGTGTCGGCCTGGACGCGTTCGCGCCGCGAGCATCCGCAGGTGAAGACCTTCGCCGGTCCGCAAGAGCTGTCGCGCTTTTTGGCGCAGACCGACGTGCTCATCTGCACGCTGCCGCTCACGCCCGAAACGCACGGCCTCTTGAACCGGGCCACGCTCGAAAGCCTGCCGCCCGGCGCCTATGTGATCAACGTGGGCCGGGGTGAGCACGTGGTCGAGCCCGACTTGCGCGCGCTGCTCGATGAAGGTTTCTTGGCCGGCGCCGCGCTCGACGTGTTCGAGCGCGAGCCGCCCCGCCCCGACAACTGGGTCTGGTCGCACCCGCAGGTGGTGGCCACGCCGCACATCGCCGCGCAGGCCTCGTTCGACGTGGTCGCGCGCCAGTGCGTCGAGTCGCTGCGGCAGGCGCGGCGCGGCGAGGTGCCCACGCTCGCGGTGGACCGGGCCCTGGGTTACTGAGCATGGCGTCGCCGCCCCGCTGGACGCATCGCCCCGAGGGCTCGACCTGGGGCGACTTCGGCCCCGACGACCAGCTCGGCCGGCTGAACCTGCTGACGCCGCAGAAGGTGCGCGAAGGCGTGGCCGAGGTGCACGAAGGCCGCTCGTTCTGCCTCAGCCTGCCGCTCGACTATCCCGGTGGGGCCAAGCTCGACCGGCGCCGGCAGCCGCCTGCGCTGCGCCCCATCGAAAGCCGGGGCCAGCCGATGATGAACACGCCCCTGAGCGCGTTCGATCCCCGCCACACCGACGTCGTCTGCGACGACCAGGTGACGCTGAGCCTGCAGTACTCGACCCAGTGGGACAGCTTCGCGCACGTCGGCGCCTGGTTCGACGCCGACGGCGATGGCGAACCCGAGAAGGTCTACTACAACGGCTATCGCGCGCACGACGACGTGCTCGGCCCCGGCGACCTGAAGCTCGCCTCGTGCCCGTGCGGCGCCGAGGGCCAGTCGTACGCGCTCAGGCTCGGCATCGAGACCTTCGCCGCGAAAGCCCTCCAGGGCCGGGGCGTGCTGGTGGACCTGCACGCGTACGTCGGCGATGCGCGCGAACTGATCGGCTACGAACGGCTGATGCGCATCCTCGACGCCGACGGCGTGGCGGTCGAGCGCGGCGACATGCTGCTCTTGCACACCGGCTTCGCGGGCCTCGTGCTGGGCATGAACCGCCAGCCCGACATGGCGGTGCTGAACCAGTCGTGCGCCGTGCTCGATGGCCGCGACGAACGCCTGCTGCAGTGGATCACCGACAGCGGCCTCGTCGCGCTGTGCGCCGACAACTACGCGGTCGAGGCCTTCCCCGCGCGCGTGCTCGATGGCGATGCACCGCGCGCCGCGCTGCCGCTGCACGAACACTGCCTCTTCAAGCTCGGCGTGCCGCTGGGCGAGCTGTGGTGGCTGGGCGACCTGGCCGCCTGGCTGCGCGCGAACCGGCGCCACCGCTTTCTGCTGACCGCCCCACCGCTGCGCCTGCCCGGCGCGGTAGGCTCGCCGGTCACGCCGGTGGCGACGGTGTAGCGTGTTTGGCACCTGGGGCGGACATGGCTACAAGATCACCGCAAAGGCGCCAAGAACGCAAAGAACGCCAAGGGGTTGCTCTTCTTTGCGAACCGTGGCGTCCTTGGCGACTTTGCGTTGACAACACCCCACCCAACCACCTTCGCTGACCGACGCCTCGATTCCTTCCAAAGCCCACCCCATGCAAGAACACTTCGACCGCGACTTCGGTGTCATCGCCGACCTGATCCGCCTGCATGCCGAGCAGCAGCCGCAACGCGCCGCCTTGATCGACCCGAACCACCGCCTCAGCTACGCCGAACTCGACGCGCTGATGGACCGCATCGCCGCCAGTCTGCAGCGCGATGGCTTCCAGCCCGGTGACGCCATCGCCATCTGCGCGACCATGACCGTGCCCTACGCCGCCGTGTTCATGGGCGCGCTGCGGGCCGGCGTGGTGGTGGCCCCGCTCGCCCCCGGCTCGACGCCGCAAAGCCTCGCGCGCATGCAGCAAGACGCCGACGCCCGGCTGCTGTTCACCGACGCCTCGGCCGCCGACACGGTGGGCCCCGAGCTGCCCGACAGCCTGCCGCGCATCGCGCTCGACAACGACGCGAACGTCGGTCGCACGCTCGACGCCTGGCTCGCCCCGGTCGGCGCGAAACCGCAGGCCGTCACGCCGCAGCCCGGCTGGCCCTTCAACATCATCTATTCGTCGGGCACGACCGGCGAGCCCAAGGGCATCGTGCAAGGCCACGGCATGCGCTGGTCGCACGTCAAACGCGGCGCGAAGTACGACTACGGCGGCCCCGACGGCGTGACCTTGCTCTCGACGCCGCTGTACTCGAACACCACGCTGGTGGTCTTCTTCCCGAGCCTGGCCTGGGGTGGCACCGTCGTGCTGATGCCCAAGTTCGACGCGCTGCAGTACCTCAAGCTCGCCCAGGAGCACCGCGTCACGCACACCATGCTCGTGCCGGTGCAGTACCAGCGCCTGATGGCCCGGCCCGAGTTCGACACGTTCGACCTGTCGAGCTTCAAGATCAAGTTCAGCACCAGCGCGCCCTTCGGCGCGGCGCTGAAGGCCGACGTGCTCAAGCGCTGGCCCGGCGGGCTCGTCGAGTTCTATGGCATGACCGAAGGCGGCGGCACCTGCATCCTCGACGCGCACCTGCACCCGACCAAGCTGCACACCGTGGGCCAACCGGCCGAGGGGCACGACATCCGCCTCATCGACGACGCGGGTGTCGAGGTGCCGCGAGGCGAGGCCGGCGAGGTCGTCGGCCACTCGCCCGGCATGATGATCGGTTACCACAAGCAGCCGCAGAAGACGCGCGAGGCCGAGTGGTTCGCGCCCGATGGCAAGCGCTTCATCCGCACCGGCGATGTGGGGCGTTTCGATGCCGATGGCTTCCTGACGCTGTTCGACCGCAAGAAAGACATGATCATCAGCGGCGGCTTCAACATCTACCCGAGCGACCTGGAAGCCGTGCTGCGCCAGCACCCGGCCGTGGCCGACGCGTCGGTGGTCGGCGTGCCCAGCGAGCAATGGGGCGAAACGCCGGTGGCCTATGTGGTCAAGAAGGCCGAGGCCACGGCCGACACGCTGCTGCAGTTCGTCAACGGCCAGGTCGGCAAGACGCAGCGCCTGGCCGACCTGCGCTTCATCGACGAGCTGCCACGCAGCCCGATCGGCAAGGTGCTCAAGCGCGAGCTGCGCGACCTGTACGTGAAGGCGTGATGGACTGAATGGAAGAAGCCGCCGCACTGCCTGCGGGCATCGAGCACCGCATCCTCACGCTGCGCGGGCAGCGGGTGATGCTCGACGCCGAGCTCGCGCGGCTCTACGGCGTCGAGACCCGCGTGCTGGTGCAGGCGGTCAAGCGCAACGCCGAGCGCTTTCCGGCGGACTTCATGTTTCAGCTCAGCGCGGCCGAGTTCGCCGCTTTGACATCACAGGCTGTGATCTCAAACGGCGGCGTGCGCCCCGGCCGCGGCGGGCGCCGCAGCGCGCCCTATGCCTTCACCGAGCAGGGCGTGGCGATGCTCTCGTCGGTGCTCGGCAGCCCGCGCGCCATTGCCGTCAACATCGAGATCATGCGCAGCTTCGTGCGGGTGCGGGCGCTGTCGGCCTCGCACGCGCAATTGGCGAAACGTCTCGACGACATCGAGCGCATCACCCGCGCGCTGGCCATCGAACACGAGCAGTTGAGCACCGAAACGCGGGCGCAGCTGCAACAGGTGTTCGAGGTGATCCAGCAACTGATGGCACCGCCCGAGCCGCCGCAACGATCCATCGGCTTCCTCGCCGAGGCCGACCCCCAGCCGGGCCAGAAGAAGCCCGGTCCCAAGAAGCGCTGACGACGCACTCGCGGCGCACTCACCCTCGACGATGGAGATGACGATGACCCGCTTCCCCCTGACGCGACGCCGTTTCAACCTGGCTGCCGCCGCCAGCCTCGCCGCCCCTGCCGTGCAGGCGCAGGCCTGGCCGAGCAAACCGATCCGCGTGATCGTGCCCTACACCCCCGGCGGCTTCACCGACGTGACCGCGCGCCTGATCGGCCAGAAGCTGCAAGAGCGGCTGGGCCAGTCGGTCGTCATCGAAAACAAGCCCGGCGGCAACAGCATCACCGGCGTCGATGCGATGGCCAAGGCCGCGCCCGACGGCCACAGCTTCGGCGTCGTGATCGCGGCCTACGCGGCCAACACCACGCTGTACCCCAAGCTGCCTTACGACCCGAAGAAAGACCTGGTGGGGGTGTCGCTGATCGGCGTCTCGCCGCTGATCGCGGCCGTGCCCAACGACGCACCCTTCAAGACCGCCAAAGAGCTGATCGAGTACGCCAAGCGCAACCCCGGCAAACTGGCCTTCGGCTCCAGCGGCAACGGCTCGGCCGCGCACCTGACCACCGAGTTGCTGAAGGCGCAGACCGGCACCTTCATGCTGCACATCCCCTACCGGGGCGCCGCCCCCGCGCTGACCGACCTGATCGGTGGGCAGATTCAACTCTTCTTCGACGCGGCCTCGGGCCTCATCCAGCCCGGCAAGGCAGGCCGTGTGCGCCTCATCGGCGTGGCGAGCGACAAGCGCCTGGCCGCCGCACCCGAGGTGCCGACCTTCATCGAACAAGGCTTCACGCAGTTCACCGGCAGCACCTGGGCCGGCGTGCTGGCCCCGGCCGGCACGCCGCGCGACATCGTCAAGCGCGTGTCCGACGAAGTGGCCAAGATCGTGCGGCTCGACGAGGTGAAGGCGCGGCTGGAGGCGATGGGCACCATCCCCGTCGGCAACACGCCGGAAGAGTTCGACGCCTTCATCGCCAGCGAAACCGCGAAGTGGGGCCAGGTGATCCGCCGCGCGAAGGTCACGCTCGAATGACCCGGGCAACGGGCGTCGCCCGTTGGGTGATCGGCGGCTGCGTGCTCGCGGCCGGTGTGCTGCTGTACCTCTGGGTCGCAGCCCCCATGGGCGTCGGTGCGGCCGCCCGCGCCGACGGCAAGCCCCGCTCGGGCGTCAACCACGACCCGCTTGCGCTGATGCGGTACTTCAGCCCCGACCTCGAACTGTCCGACGTGCGATGGGAAATCTTCGGCACGCCCGAATGGCATGCACGCCGCGAAGAGATGTGGCCGATCGACTATGTGAGCGTGGTCGTCGTCGGCCGGGCCGCGCCGGGTGCGATCTCGCCGAGCCACTTCGCCAGCGGGCTGGATGCTTACGCCACGCCGAACGCCGCGCGTGCGTGGCTGCCCGAGGTGTTTCACCGCACCTTGCACAACCGATCGAAAGGGCTCGCGCTGCCTGCTGGGGTGAGGTGCCGGGCGCTGAGGCCTTCAGAGACCTACGAAGGTGGGTTCGCCTGCACCGATGGCACCGAGGTGTTGTATTTCGTACTGCTCGAATCGCACGCCTGACCTGCGCGCGGGAGAGGGGCCGCACGCGTGCGCGCGCCCCGCGTGCTGACTGCGTGCCGCCCTTCGCGCAACGGGCGATGCGCTACAACCCGATTCGCCACAAGGACACCGACGATGACCCGCACATCCACCCTCGCCCGCCCCGGCACACCCCGCGCCTTGCGTGGCCTGCCTCTGGTTACGGTGCTGCTTGTGCTGGCCGCTTGCTCGTCCGCGCCGAAGAAGGCGCCGGGCAGCGTGGCCGTGCGGTCCGGGCCGGCGCCCAGCAGCGAGCGTGACGGCCCCGAGGCCCGGCCACCGGCCGACTTGGCGAAGGTGCCCGACGCGCAGCCCAAGGTCGAGCCGATCCGCCCGGGCGGGCCCAACAAGCCCTACGAGGTGCTGGGCCGCGACTACACGCCCGAGCGTGAAGACAAGCCGATGACCGAACGCGGCCTGGCCTCGTGGTACGGCAAGAAGTTCCACGGCCGGCGCACGGCCAGCGGCGAGGTCTACAACATGTACGCGATGACGGCAGCGCACAAGACGATGCCGATCCCGAGCTACGCGCGGGTGCGCAACCCGGCCAACGGCCGCGAGGTGATCGTGCGCGTGAACGACCGCGGGCCCTTCCATGCCGGCCGCATCATCGACCTCAGCTACACGGCCGCGCTGAAGCTCGGTGTGCTGCGCGGTGTGGCGCCGGTCGAGGTGGAGCGCATCACGCACGACGACATCCGCAGCGGGGCGTGGCGGCGCGACGGTGCGGCCGAGCCCGTGGCCGAATCGCCGGCGGCGGTGGCCGAGCCCGTGGTGTCGGTCGCAGCGCCACCCGCGCCCGACTCGGCGACGGTCGCCGCAGCGGCCCCGACGCCCGCCATTGCCGCGACCGAAACCGGCCGCGCCCACACGAAGGCCGCGCGGGGCTTCTGGGTGCAGCTGGGGGCCTTTCGCGAGCGTGAAGGGGCCGAGCAGTTTCAGCGCCGCGTGGCCGATGAACTCGACTGGCTGTCGCCGCTGCTGGCGGTGTTCAGCGAGCCGGCGCTGTTTCGCCTGCAGGCCGGCCCCTACCCGTCGAAGCACGAGGCGAACGAGGTGGTCGCCCGCGTGCGCGACGCGCTGAAGCTGGTGCCGGTGGTGGTCGAGCGGCGCTGAGCGAATGAGGGGGTGGCTGAGGCCACGCCGGCGTTCGTTGCTCGCCCCCCCGCGCCGATCAGTCGGCCTCGACCTCTTCCAGCGCTTCGTCGTCCGGGTCCGAGTCGTCGTCTTTCTGCGCTTTCTCGTCCAGCGTGCTTTGCAGCTTGCCCAGGCGATCGACGAAGGCGCCGGTCTCGACCGGCGTCACGAGCCGGAAGGCCGGCGGCAGCAGGTGCGTCATGTACAGGTCACGGCCCAGGCGGCCGGTGGCCTGGTGGTTGAACCACATCGACAGGCCGATGCCGACCACCGCGGCCGTCACGCCGACAAGGCGCCAGCGCTTCGGGTGGCGCGGCTCGATGGCGAGCATGTGGTGGTACAGCGCCGCGCCGATCACCGCCTGCGTGCCGAGGAAGCTGAAGTCGCTGATCCACGGCCACGAGAACATGAATGCGAGCGCGCTGGTGACGGCGTCGATCAACTGCCACGCGATCACCGCGCACAGCATCACGCGCAGGTGCCAGCCGAAGTGGCCCTGGCGCGTGAAGACCTTCGACAGCACGCTCAAGAGGCCGCACCACGCGAGGCCGATGCCCACCGCCGCGATGCCGGCGCTGGCCAGTTCGCGGGCCAGGGCGCTCGGGTCGCTGGCGAGGTAGGTGCCGAAGCCCAGCAGGGCCACCGCCACCAGCACCATCAGCGCGAGCGAACCCAGCTGGCGCGGCAGCGACAGCGCCGCGGCCAGGGGCTGCTCGGGTGGCAGCGCGTGCTGCGCCAGGCGCAGGCGCAGCGCCGTGCGGCCGAGGGTGATGGCCAGCGGCGTATCGCCCACCGGCACGCGCGCGGCGGCTGCGAGGCGCTGGTGGCCGACCTCGGCGCCGTTGACCGTGTCGCCCACGGTGACGAAGATCTGGCCTTCGTCATCGGCGGCCACGCTGATGTGGTGGGCCGCGACATGCGGGTCGTCGAGCACCAGCTCGTTGTCGAGCGCGCGGCCGGCACGCAGCGGCCAGTGCGACACGCCGACGCTGTGCCGCACGTGGCCGTCGCGGTCGAGCACCTCCAGCAGCGCTAGCGTGCCCATGCGTAGGCCTCCAGGTAGTGGCGCGTGAGCTTCATCGCGTTCTCGTAGCTGACGCCGTGCGCATCGAAGCGGCCTTGCACCCCGCCGGTCGATTGGTCGAGCGTGGCCGCGAGCACGGCCACGTCGTACAGCTTGGGCAGCTTCTTGTAGGCGCGCAGGCAGACCACCGCGCGCAGCGGCAGGCCTTGAGCGTTGACGAAGTCTTCCTGGCACAGCGGCTTGGTCTCGTGCTGGCCGCCCAGGCGGTGGAAGCGCTCGTTGCGAAAGCTCTGCGAGTAGACCGCCGAGAAGCGCATCGTGCCGAGCTTGCGGCCGTCGTAGGCCTCGTGGCGCACGCTGATCGAGCCGGTGGTGTAGTCGCCCACGAAGACCTGCGTGTCCATCACGCAGTCAGAGCGCTCGAAGTCGAGTCCACCGGTGCGCGAGGGCTCGCTGCTGCCCCAGCAGCGCATGAAGCGGTCGGGCGGCACCGGCACCTTGTAGCGTGGGTGCGTGGCGCTTTTCCAGCCCTGCGCGATGAAGCGTTCGGTCAGCACCGCCTGGTGCGCCTGCAATTGCTGCGCGACGATGGGCCAGGCCGAACCGGTGATGGGCTTGGCGTCACGGCCGCGTTGCAGCAACTCGACCGCGAACGACGCCGGCACCAGAAAGCTCACCTGCTCGCCATCGACCCGGCGCGCGACGTTGATGCCGATCACGCGCCCTTCCTGGTCGAGCGCGGGTCCGCCGCTCATGCCGCCGCTCAGCGAGCCGGCAAAGAAGATCTGCGGGTAGAAGCTGCGTTCGACCAGCCCGTTGTAGTTGCCCTCGATGACGGCGAAGCCCACGTCCAGCGGGTTGCCCAGCGAGTACATGCGCTCACCCTGCGCGAGTGGCTGGCCGAGCGGGCGAAAGGGCAGCGCGTCGAAGGCCTTGGGCGGCTGCTTCGGGTCGCCCGCCACCACCTTGAGTAGGGCCAAGTCGTGCTGCACGTCGAGCATCAGCATCTGCACCGGCGCTTCTTTGCCATCGGCCGTCACGTAGACCAAGTCGTGCCGCTCGGGCGACAGCGCCGCCTGGCTCACCACGTGGAAGTTGGTGACGATGTGCCCCTGCGCCGTGACCACGAAGCCCGAGCCCACCGAGGTCTGGCTCGCCTGCCCCTTGAGCACGGTTCGGATCTGCACCAGCTGCGAGCGCGCCTGCTCGTAGACCTTGCGGGCCGAGAGCGAGACGGGGGCGAGGGGGGCGGCGGCGGCCGATGCCGCGGGCGACACGGCCGGTGGGGCGGCCGGCCCTGTCTGTGACTGGGCGAGTGCCCCGGCACCCAGGCCCAACCCAAGCGCCACCACGGCGGCGCTGCGATGAAGAAGACTCATGCGGGGCATTCTAGGGAGCGGTCTTGCAGCCACCGGGCGCAGGCCGCTCACGGCTCGCGGCCATGCACGAACAACACGCTCAGGTCTCGCTGGGGTCGAAAGTCCTGCTGCCGGTACTCAAAGGTGCGCGGGTCGATTTTTTTCAGGTCGCCGTCGAGGCACAGGCTGATCAGGTCGTTGGCGGCCTTCTTGCGGATGCGCAGCGTGAAGTCGCCGATCGGCCCTTGCCAGTTGGCGGTCGTGAGCACGTAGCGCAGGTGGGACCAGCTCGCCCCGTATTCGGCCTCGCGCTTGCGCATGCCGGCGCGCGCACCGGCGTCGATGCAGGTGTCTTTGCCGTGGGCCTGCACCAGCAGATCGACGGGCTGCGGCACGCCGGTGCTCAGGCTGGGTTTGTAGGTGTGTCGCACCGCGAGCGGTCGGCCCGCCGGGAAACGCAGGTCCCAGGTGTAGACCTCGTTCATCGCAAAACGTGGCTGGCCGTCCGGGTCGAACCAACTCGCCGGCAGCGGCGCGCGCCCTTTGGGCAGGGTCTCGTCGGTGAAGAAATCCACGAGCTGCGCTTGCGTCCAGCCCCAACTCTTCAAGCGCGCGGTGACGTCGCTGCCGTCGCGAAGTTTCACCACCCAGCGCGGCTGGGTCGGCATCGCCCGGCCGTCCACCCAGAGCTTGAAGCCGGTGAGTTCGTTGTGGTCCATCGATCCGAAATACATCGGCGGCATCGGAAAGGCGACCGGCACTGTCACGTCCTGTGAGCCGGTGTTGCGAAAGACGTACTCGACCGTCACCTCGTCCTCGCTGACGGTGAGCACTTCTTTTTCCATGCGGATGTCGTCGCGGCGTTGCAAGACGATGCTGCCGTTGTCATCACCGAAAGCAGAGTCGTTGGCCTGAGCGAGCGGCGCGAGTGCGCAGGCTGCCGCAAGGGCCAACGCGGCCCCGCGGAGTCGAAGAGAAGGTGTCATGAACGGGATGAAGGGCGAATGGGTTGCGAATCAGCGCGCGGTGGGCATCGAAAAATCCGCCCCGGCCGCGTCTTGTGGCCAGCGTTGCATCACGCTCTTTTGTCGCGTGTAGAAGCGCACGCCTTCTTCGCCGTAGGCATGCGAGTCGCCGAAGAGGCTGCGCTTCCAGCCGCCGAAGCCGTGCCAGGCCATCGGCACCGGGATGGGCACGTTGATGCCGACCATGCCCACTTCGATCTGCCGCGCGAACTCGCGCGCGGTGTGGCCGTCGCGCGTGAAGCAGGCGACGCCGTTGCCGTACTCGTGCGCGTTGATCAACTGCACGGCCGAGGCGAAATCGGGCACGCGCACCACGCACAGCACGGGGCCGAAGATCTCTTCGCGGTGGATGCGCATCGCCGGCGTCACGCGGTCGAACAGCGTGCCGCCGAGCCAGAAGCCGCCTTCGTGGCCGGGCACGTGGATGCTGCGGCCATCGACCACCAGGTCGGCCCCTTCGTCCACCCCCTGGGCGATCAGGCCGGCGATGCGCTCGCGGGCCTCGCGCGTGACGAGCGGGCCCATCTCGACGCCCGGCTTCAGGCCGTCGCCCACCTTCAGCGTGCGGGCACGTTCGGCCAGCGCGGCCACGAGGCGGTCGCCCACGTCACCCACCGCCACCGCGACGCTGATCGCCATGCAGCGCTCGCCGGCCGAGCCATAGGCCGCGCCCACCAGCGCATCGACGGCCAGCGGCAGGTCGGCGTCGGGCATCACGACCAGGTGGTTCTTCGCGCCGCCCAATGCCTGCACGCGCTTGCCGTGCTTCGCGCCGGTCTCGTAGAGGTGCTGCGCGATGGGCGTCGAGCCGACGAAGCTGAGCGCCTTCACGTCGGGGTGCGTCAGCAGGGCCTCGACCGCCAGCTTGTCGCCCTGCACGACGTTGAACACGCCGTCGGGCAGGCCGGCCTCTTTCAGCAGCGCGGCCATGAAGAGCGAGGCCGACGGGTCGCGCTCGCTCGGCTTCAGCACGAAGCTGTTGCCCGTGGCGATGGCGAGCGGGAACATCCAGCACGGCACCATGCACGGAAAGTTGAACGGCGTGACGCCCGCCACCACGCCCAGCGGCTGGCGCATCGTCCAGTTGTCGATGCCGGTCGAGACCTGCTCGGTGTAGTCGCCCTTCAGCAACTGCGGCACCCCGCAGGCGAACTCGACGATGTCGATGCCCCGGCTGACCTCGCCCTGCGCGTCGTCGAAGACCTTGCCATGCTCGGCCGTGATGATCGCGGCCAGCGCATCGCGCTCGCGGTTCATCAGTTCGAGAAAGCGCAAGAGGATGCGCGCCCGGCGGATCGGCGGCGTGTCGCCCCAGGCCGGCTGCGCGGCCCGGGCGGCGGCCACGGCGGCGTTCACCTCGTCGAGGCTCGCCAGCGCCACCTCGCGCGCCACCGCGCCCGTGGCTGGTTGGTACACCGGCTGGCGGCGCCCGCTGGTGCCCGCGACCCGTCGGCCGCCGATGAAATGGCCGACCTCGCCGGCATCGGTGAAAGGCATGGGTGCGGCCATCGGAGTCTCCTGCGGGTTCGGCGTGCAGCCAGTCTATGCTGCCCCCACCGTCCCTCGGAGACCCCCATGCTGCGTGCCGGATTCACCCCCGAGAGCTTCGACCAGAGCGACGCCTATCTGCCCGGCCACTTCGGCCTGCGCATCACCGAGCTGGCGGAAGGCCGCATCGCCGCCGAGATGCCCATCCAACCCTGGATGCTCGCGCCCAACGGCTTTCTGCATGCCGCCAGCGTGGTGCTGCTGGCCGACACCTGCGCCGGCTTCGCCACCATCGCGCACCTGCCCGAAGGCGCGAAGAACTTCACCACCGTCGAGCTGAAGAGCAACTTCTTCGGCACGGCCCGCGAAGGCGTGCTGCGTTGCGAGGGCCTCGCCGACCACCTGGGCCGCTCGACGCAGGTCTGGTCGGCCGCCGTCTTCGGTCCGCAGGGCAAGAAGCTGGCGCTGTTTCGTTGCACGCAGATGGTCTTGAGCTGAGTGGCTGAGTGCTCGTCCAACGAAGAACAAAAAAAAGCCCGCCTCGTGAGAGGCGGGCTGGAAGTCCTTCGAAAAGGACGTCGTTGGGAACGTTGCAGTCCTCGCCCTTTTTCTGGGCTCGCAGCCACATTCGTGTGCACCGGGCGATGGACTCGTTCGCTTGGTAGAGCGGAACAAACCCTGTGATGACAGCACCGGCCCACTGTAGGAGGGCCACAGGGCCCGCTCCATCCCCACTTGGGTGGAGCCAAAAACAGCCGATGCGAGGCTTGGGTGGGCCGCTTTGAACCGTCTTACACGGGGCTGACACAGGCGTGGCGCGCCCTCGCGCGGTGCGGCTTGTGAACCTAGGGGGTGCGCGCCGGACCCCCGCCCACCCCCACCCTCTTTTGGGGGATGTGCTGAGAACGCGCCGTTGACCGCTGACCTCGGCCGCGCGGTTTTCATGGCGCGCGGGCGCGGCGCCACAATCCCGCCATGTCATCGCCGCCCCGTCGCCCGCCGTCCTCCCCGCCTCCTCGCTCGGCGCCGCCGCCGCGGCCGAGCCCGCCCCGGCCCGCTGCCGCCGCGTCCCAACCGCTGAGCGAGCAAGAGGTCGAACGCCTGCAAGCCCTGCTCGATGCGGTGCCGGCGCCGCTGGAGCCACTGGACGTGAGCATGCTCGACGGCTTTCTGTGCGGCGTGCTGCTGCAGCCCACGTTCGTGCCGCCGGCACGCTGGCTGCCGGCCGTGACCGACGCCGACGGCCGCGCTCTGCCGGCGCGCTTCAACCCGGCCGAGTTGCACGCGCTGGTGCTGCGCCGCCATGCCGAGTTGAACCAGGCCATCGCCGAACGCCAGTGGTTCGACCCCTGGGTGTTCGAACTCGAGGCGGACGACGACGAAGACGCGGACCCGTCCGACGATGACGAGGCGCTGATGGGTTCGCCCGCCGCCAGCGAAGCCGTCTACCCCTGGGTGGCGGGCTTTGCGACGGCGATGGAGCTGTTTCCGGCCCTGATGGCGATGGACGAAAAGGCCCTCACCGAACCGCTGGCGCTGCTGTACCGCCACCTCGACCCCGACGACCTCGAAGACGCCGACGCGCTGCTCGAAGAGATCGAATCGCTGGAGCCGCCGACCAGCCTCGACGAATCGGTCGAAGGCTTGGTGCAGGCGACGCTGCTGCTGGCCGACGTGAGCCGGCCGCTGCGCAAGCCGGCCGCAGCGCCGGCCCGCGGGCCGCGCCCGTCGCGCCCCACGCACGGCGGCGGGCCCCGGCGCCGCTGATCAGCAAGGTCTCGGACGTCGCTCAGGGCGCCGCGCCGAACACCTGCTGCGCATAAAGCCCCAGCCCGACCGCGACGCTGGCGAAGCGGTCGCCATGGACTGGCAGTGCGCCCGGAAAGGCCGCCGCCAGCGCGTTCGACAAGGCACGCAGGCCGGTCGAGCCACCGGTGAAATACAGCGCGTCCACCGCCTCGGCACCCACGCCGGCCAGCCGCACCGTCTCGCGCGCGGCTTCGACGATGCGGGCGATGTCGGCCTCGATGGCCTGCACCGCCTGCGCTTCGCTCAGGGGCACCGAGAGGGCACGTTCGACGTGCGACAGGTCGATGCACACGTCGCCTTCTTGCGCCACGCGGATCTTCGCGTCTTCGGCGCGTGAAGCCAGCTCGTGGCCGAGCCGTTCGGTCACGACGATCATCAGCCGCTCGTGGTGGCGCGGGTTGCCGTAGAAGCGCTTCATCGAGCGCAGCTCGGCCACTCGCTGCGGCGCGTACACGGTGTTGATCAGGTGCCAGGTGGCGAGGTCGAAGTACACGCCGTTGGGCACCTCGCGCGGCACGCTGCCCGGCGAGGCCGGCCCCATCGCGCCGTAGCCGAACTCGCGCAGCACGCTGGCGAGCTCGATGCGGCGGTCGAAGTCGGTGCCGGCGATGTGCACGCCGTGGCTGGCGAGCAGGTCGTCCTTGCGCTCGACGCGCGCGATGCGATCGGGCCCGACGCGCACCAGCGAGAAGTCGGACGTGCCGCCGCCGATGTCGGCCACCAGCACCAGTTGCTCGCGCTCGGCGCTGCGCTCGAAGTCGAAGGCGGCGGCGATGGGTTCGTACTGGAAGCGCACCTCTTCGAAGCCGACCGACCGCGCGGCTGCGGCGAGCGTGGCCTGCGCCTGCGCATCGCGCGCCGCGTCGTCATCGACGAAGAACACCGGCCGGCCCAGCACCGCCCGGTGGATCGGCGCGCCCGCCTGCGCCTCGGCCTGCGTCTTCAGGTGGCGCAGGTAGCCGGCGATCATGTCGAGGTACTTCACGCCCCGGCCGTTGCCCACGTCGGTGGTCTGCTCGGCGAGCGGGCTGCCGAGGATGCTTTTCATCGAGCGCATCAGCCGGCCTTCGAGCCCATCGACATAGGCCGCCTGCGCCGCGCGGCCGAACTCCCGTGGCGGCCCCTGCGACTCGTCGCCCTCGGCCAGGTAGAACACCGCCGTTGGCATCGTCACCTGACCGTCTTCGAGCGCGACCAGGCGCATGCGCTCTTGGCCGTCGGGAATGGCGATGGCAGAGTTCGAAGTACCGAAGTCGATGGCGCAGAACATGGCGGGCCCAGGGCGAAAGGGGCGCGATTCTAGGAGTCGTGTGCGGCACCCCCCGGAGGCGCGGCCATCACGCGGGTTTTTCGTGCGGACTGCATCCAAACGGCGGCCTGCCCCGTCTGATGACACAGGACGGCCGGTGACGCGCTACGGCGCGCACCGCGCGGCCTGCCCACCCACCCCGCTTCTTTGATCACCGAGGACCGACATGAAGACTTCGATCGCCCGCCTGCTGACCGTCACCGCCCTGGCCCTGGCCGCCCACGCCGCGATGGCGGCCGACTCGTCGCCCGCGCCCGCCGCGGCCAACGACAAGCTCGCCGCCGCCCGCGCGCAGATCGCGTCGCTGCAATGGACGGCGGCCATCGACGAGCTCAAGCGCGTCAACGACGTGCGCAACCCCGACTGGCACAACCTGATGGGCTACAGCCTGCGCAAGGCCAAGACGCCCGACCTCGTGGCCGCCGAACGCGCCTACAACGAAGCGCTGCGCCTCGACCCCACGCACCGCGGCGCGCTCGAATACTCGGGCGAGCTGTACCTGATGAAGGGGGACCTGGCCACGGCCGAACAGCGCCTGGCCACGCTCGGCAAGGCCTGCGCCAAGACCTGCGAGGAATACCGCGAGCTGCAGTTCGCCATCGACCGCTACAAGGCCAACGGCAACAAGCACGTGGCTCGGCAAGGCGGCTGGTGACTGGGTGTTGACGGGCCGGACTCAGACCGCCACGACGCGGCCGCGCAGCCGCAACTGCGCCTCGCCGAGAAAACGAAAGTCGATCGCCGGGCGCACGCCGCTCATCAGCTCGGCCAGCGCGCGGCCCGAGCCCGCGCCGTGCGTCCAGCCCAGCGTGCCGTGGCCCGCGTTGACCCACAGGTTGGCGAGCGCCGTGCGGCCGATGCAGGGCACGTTGTTGGGCGTGCTGGGCCGCAGGCCGGCCCAGAACTGCGGCTCGCGCGTGTCGGCCACACCGGGGAAGAGATCTTCGCAGCGCCGCACCAGCGCCTCGCAGCGAACGCGGGCGGTGGGCGTGTCGAGCGAGGCGTCGTAGCCGGCCAGTTCGGCCGTGCCGGCGATGCGCAGGCGGTCACCCAGGCGGCTGATGGCGATCTTGCGGGCGTCGTCGATCATGCTGACGACGCTGGCGGCTTCGGGCCGCTTCAGCCGCAGCGTGGCCGAGTAGCCCTTGGCCGGGTAGATGTTCAAGGCCACGCCCAGCGGGCGCAACAGCGGCGCGGTGTACGAACCCAGCGCCGCGACGAAGGCCTCGCCCCCGATGCGGTGTGTTTCGCCGAGCGGCCCGGTCGTCGTGTGCACCGCCACCACGCGGCCGGCCTGCGCCTCGATGCGCTCGATGGCGTGCCCGTAAAGAAAGCGCACGCCGCGCTGCGCGCAGCGCTCGGCGAGTTGCCGCGTGAAGGCATGCGCGTCGCCCGACTCGTCGCTCGCGGTGTAGATGCCACCGGTCAATTGCGGTGCGAAGTGCGTGAGCGCCGGTTCGATCTGCAGCACCTCGTCGGGTGTGAGCACGCGGCGGTCCACGCCATGGCGGCGCATCAACTCGGCGGCGCGCACGCCCGAGGCGAAATCGTCGGCCGAGGTGAAGAAGTGCAGGATGCCGCGCTCCAGCCGGTCGTAGGCGATGCCGGTTTGCGCGACCAGCGCCTTCAGCGCGGTGTGGCTGTAGCGGCCCAGCGCGACCAGTTGCCCGACGTTGCGCTCGAACGCGCTGTCGTGGCACTGGGCCAGGAAGGCCAGGCCCCAGCGCCATTGGTCGAGGTCGAGCCGCGGGCGAAAGAGCAGCGGCGAATCGTCGCGCCACACCCAGCGCGCGACCTTCCACGGCGCGTGCACGCTGGCCCAGGGCTCGCAGAAGCTCACCGAGATCTGCGCGCCGTTGGCGAAGCTTGTTTCGAGTGCGGCCCCGGGCTGGCGGTCGATCACCGTCACCTCATGGCCATGCTCGGCGAGGTACCAGGCGCTTGTGACGCCCAGGATGCCCGCCCCCATCACGACGACTTTCATCGGCGCCTTTCGCAGCGGTCTACTTCTGGAATGTCGGCCGTTGGCGCGGGAACTGGAGGGCGCCGCCGCGGTGCTTTCATGCTGCACCGCAAGGGCCGTCAACGCGCAGGCCGCGCCGCGTTCGCAGGGCTGAGCGTCGTGGCCGTGCCGCTGTCGAGCAGCGTCTGCCAACCGGGCTCGGGCAGGCCGGCGTCGCCCAGCGCGAGCAGCACCGCGCATGCCACAGCGGCCAGGGCGACGGCCCAGGTCCAGGTGCTGATCGAGGGCATCTTCATCACGGCGCTCCTTGTGGCCTCGCTGGAGGCATAGGGAAGTTACTCCCCTTGCGGCGTGACGTCTTTCACTGTTCGCAACCACCCCGTGGCGGGCTCGGACTTGGCGGTTCTCGGCGACCCCTCACGCAATCGCGTGGCGCGTGAACAGCGCCGCAAGCACCTCCTAATTTCCTGGTCCACGCGGGCTTGCACAAGACCACACTGTGTCCCACGAAATCAAAACCAACCAACACCAACAACGTGGAAGCGAGGTGAGGACATGGACAGCTCAGGCCACAAACCCGGTGCATGGACATGGCTGCTCGCGTGGGTCGCGGCGGGCCTGCGGCGACCGGTGCGACACCACCGCCACGAACTCGAACCCGCCGACATGGGCACCGCCTTCGGGCTCGATTGCACGCTCGGCGCCCCGCTCTACATGAACAGCCAGGGTGACCCGGTCGATGGGTGTGACGCGCCACGCGCCAAGACCGTCTGCCGGCCCACCTCGGCCTTCATCCCGGCGGCGGTGCGGCACCGGCGGGCGCGGACCTGAGTCCGATCCGCCGGCGCGCCGCACCGGGGCGCACTCACTTCGGCATCACGACCGAATCGATCACGTGGATCACGCCGTTGCTGGCGGCGATGTCGGTGGCCACCACCTTGGCCTGATCGACCAACACGCCGCCTTGCGTGCTGATCGTCAGTTCGCTGCCTTGCACGGTCTTCACCTTGCCGGCCTTCACGTCCTTGGCCATCACTTGGCCGGGCACGACGTGGTAGGTCAGCACGGCGGTCAGCTTGGCCTTGTCTTTCAGCAGTGCGTCGAGCTGGGCCTTGGGCACCTTGGCGAAGGCCTCGTCGGTCGGCGCGAACACCGTGAACGGCCCAGGACCCTTCAGCGTGTCCACCAGGCCGGCCGCTTTCAGTGCGGTCGCCAGCGTCTTGAAGTTGCCGGCGGCGACGGCGGTGTCCACGATGTCGGCGGCCTGGGCACCGAGCGCGGCGAACGAGAGGGCCGAAGCGGCCAGCAGTTGCTTGAACGAGGTCATCGAAAACTCCTTGAAGTGGGGTGAGACAGAAAGAAAAGGAAGGGACGCGCGAGCCACGCTCAGGGACTCGGCAAGATGACGCGGTCGATCACATGCACGACGCCGTTGCTCGCCAGCACATCGGTGGCGACGATGTTGGACGTGCGGCCCCGCTCGTCGGTGATGGCCAGCGTGGCGCCGACCGTGAAGGTGCCGCCCTCGACGGTGGTGATGGGCGTGCCCACCGGCACCTGGGCCCGCAGCACGCGGCCCGGCACCACGTGGTAGGTCAGCACCTGGGTCAGCAGGGTGCGGTTGGCGAGCAACTGGGCCTTGGTGACACCCAACTCGGCCAGCAGGTTCGCGAAGGCCGCGTTGGTGGGGGCGAAGACCGTGAAGGGACCCGGTCCCGACAGCGTGGTGGCCAGGTCGGCGGCGACCACCGCCTCGACCAAGGTGGCGAATTCGGCGTTGGCCTGGGCGACCTGCACGATGTTCGGCGTGGGTGTTGCCGGCGCGACCGGCTCGTCGTCGCCGCCGCCGCAGGCGCTGACCAGGGCAACCGTGGCGGTCGCCAGCAAGAACTTCAACCAAGCAGTCATGACGTCTCTCTCCTCGAAGGGTGGGTGAGGGACGGCCTGGAGGCCGTCCGCAGGTCACGGGTTGTGACGGTGCGGACGGAATTTGAACTGATCAGTTCACATAGTCAACCGTGTGGTTTTTATTGCGGACTTGATGGTTTTTATTCGCCCTCGTTCGTATACGTGACGGCCCCGCGCGCTTACACTTGCGCCATGGCCAAAGTGTCTTTCCGAGAACAGGTGTTGCGTGCCCGCGAGGATGCGATCGTCGCGTCCGTCAACCGCTTGCTCGCTGAAAAAGGCTTCGAAGCCATGACGGTGGACGAGGTCGCCGCCGATGTCGGCATCGCCAAGGCCAGCCTCTACAAGCACTTCGTCTCGAAGGAAGAGCTGGCGGCTGCGGCGATGATCCGCGTGCTCGACAAGGCGCTGGCCTTCATCGACGGCGTCGCGCCCAACACGCCGGCCATCGAGCAGCTGAAGTCGGTCGCGCGTTGGACGATGGAAGTGCAACTTGCCGGCGAGATGCCCTCGCTGCCGGCGCAAAACTCCACCCTGCGTGGCGCCCTGATGGCCAACGCGATCTACATGGACCGGCTGGTGGAGGTGAGCGACAAGCTCGGCGCCTGGATCGTCGCCGCGCAGACCGCTGGCGACATCGACCGCGAACTGCCGCCTGAGGTGGTGCTCTACACGCTGTTCGCCCGGGCCTGCGACCCGGTGCTGGGCCTCATGAAAGCCGGCGGGCAGTACAGCAACGAGCGCATCGTCGAGTTGCTGCTGCGCAGCTGCTTCAGCGGCCTGTGCGGGCCGCGTGCGGCGGGCTGATCGCCCGGGCCGTCAGCGCACCAGCAGCACCGGCGTGCTGCATTCCGACATCACCTTCGAAGTCACCGAGCCCAGCAGCAGGTTGCCGAAGCTGCCATGGCCGCGCGAGCCCATCATGATCAGGTCGGCCTTGAGGTCTTGCGACGCCTTGACGATGCATTCGGCGGCGTGGCCAACACGCTTGACGAAGTCGGCCTGCAAGCCAGTCTCTTGGACGAAAGCCCGCACCGGCTCGAACACCTTCTCGGCTTCTTCGTCGTAGTACGAGTCGAGCAACTCGCGGCCCAGCGCCGCAGCGGCACGGGGGGGCACCGCGGGGGTCACGTGGATCAGCGTGAAGTGGTGCTCGGCACCACGCCACTCGGCATGTGTCTTCACGTAGTCGAGCAAGCGGCCCGTGTAGGGGCTGCCGTCCACCGGCATCAGGATCTTCATCGTCAGTTCTCCGCAGATTGCTGGGGCTGTTCGCGCCAGTGTTGCACACGCGGTCGAGGGCTTCAGAGCTGGAAGACCCGCTGCGCCTCGTAGCCGTCGGCCTCGCCGCGTTTGCCATGGCCGCGTGCGTTGCACACCACGCGCGTGTGGCCCACGGTGTAGTCGTGCCGGCAGTGCAGGTGGCCGTGCACCCACAGCTGCGCGCCGGGCAGCAGGTCGTCGTCGGCGTTGCAAAAACTCGCCGTGGCCATCTGCGCGCCGTAGCGCGGGTCGGCGCTGCGCAGGCTGGGCGCGAAGTGCGTCAGCGCGACGGTGGCGTGCCAGTCGCCGGTCTGCGCCAGCTCGTTGGCCAGCCACGCACGGCAGGCCAGGGCCTCTTCGCGCACGGCCGCCGCATCGAAGGGCTGGCCGTGGCGGGTGGAGCGTTGCACGCGCACGAAGTAGCTGCCCGCACGCTCGGCCTTGGCGCGCTGCGCTTCGCCGAAGAGGTCGAAATCGCACCAGCGCACGGTGGCGACGAAGCGCACGCGCTGGCCTTGCGTGTCGGTGAGGACGAGCGACTCGCGCTCCAGCAGGCGGATGCCCAGCTCGGCGCAACGCGCGCGCAGCAGCGGCCAGGTGGCGTCGATGTCGCGCCCGTCGAACTCGTGGTTGCCGGCGACCATCAGCACCGGCACGGGCCAGTCCCTGAAGTGTTCGAGCCCGGCCCAGGTGGCGTCGATGTCGCCGCCCAGCACCAGCAGCTCGGCGTCGGGGGCGGGTCGGGGGCGGAAATCCTCGGTTTCGAGGTGCAGGTCGGACAGCAGCTGAAAACGCATCAGGCGACGGGCCTCGCGGGTCGGTTCGTCAGGCGTTCTTGCCGTGGCACTGCTTGAACTTCTTGCCGCTGCCGCAATGGCAGGGGTCGTTGCGACCGAGCTTCGGGGTCTCGCGGCGCACGGTCTCGACCTTGTAGCGCGCGTCGCGCGTCAGGTCGTAGAGGTCGGCGACCGTGACGACCAGGTCTTCCATCGCCTCGTCGAGCGACTTCAGCGGGTGCTCGCGGTCGAGCAGGGCGACGGTCTCGCGCTCGTCGTCGGTCTCGGCCGGCAGGTGGCGGTACAAGCGGGCCAGCGCAGCCATCACCGCGTCGTCGGGCATGTCGGCCAGCTCGGGGAAGCTGATCGTCGCGTGCTGGAAGCCGGCCACCCAGGGCATCAGCGATTGCGAAACCTCGCTCAGCCCCGCCAGCGGATCGACCTCGCCCTCGGGCACCGGCTCGCGCGGGTGCTCTTCGTCGAATTCGAGCACCAGCGGGTCGAACCAGCCGTCCTCTTCCATTGCGCGGTGCAGCGCGGCATGGCGACGCAGCACCAGCTCGGTTGCGCGCGCCTGCCAGTCGGGCTTCGTGTCGCTGGGCAGCGGGTGGCCGTCGAAGTCGAACACGTAGGGCAGCCAGTCGTCGGGCTGCAGCAGCACCGGCTGCACCAGCACGCCGCAGAGGTAGCCGTCGAGCATCACCGCATCGACGGGTTGCAGCGGCTCGGGCGTGGCCGCCAGCAGTTCGTCGAGTTCGGCGAACTCGGCGTCGGTCAGGTCGCGGGCGGCGGCCGCAATGGCGGGCGTGGGCATGGCAGGGCTCGGCAGAAAGGGAGTCGCGATTGTCGGCGATGCCGGCGTGCGTCTCGCCCGCTGACCGGGCTTACACCTCGTGCGTTTCGAGCGCCGCCTCGACCAGCAGCGCGCGCAGCCAGTGGTGCGCGCTCTCGCGGTCGTGCCGCATGTGCCACATCAGCCCGACGTGGATGCCGCCCAGGTCCAGCGGCAAGGGCTTCTCGATCAGTTCGTCCTTGTAGCCCGTGGCCTCGATGAACGAGGCAGGCAGCGCGGCCAGCAGGTCGGTCTGCGCCACCACCCGGCCGGCCGTGAAGAACTGGTTCACCGTCAGCACCACCCGCCGCGAGCGGCGCAGCGCAAACAGCGCCTGATCCATTGCCCCGTGCGGGCGGCCTGAAAAGCTCACCAGCAGGTGGTGTGCGCCGCAGTAGGCGTCGAGCGTCAGTTCTTCGTTGGCCAGCGGGTGGCCGCGTCGCATCACGCACACGTAGTGCGTGTCGTACAGGCGCTGGTGCTGAAGCGACGAACGCGAGCCCGGCGCCGCCAGCGTCGCCACCGCTTCGGGAAAGTAGCCGATCGCGAAGTCGGCGTCGCCGCGTTCGAGCAGGGCCCGGGGGTCGCGAGTGGTCAGCGGCAGCACTCGCAGGTTGGCGAGCGCACGCTGACGTTCGATTCGAGCGATCAGCGCCGGCATCAGCAAGGCCGCGGTGGCATCGGCCATCGCCAAACGGAAGTTCGCTGGGTCGTGCTGCGGGTCGTACTCGCCGGGGTCCAACGCCTCGCGCAAACGCCCCAGCGCGGTGCGCACCTCCGGCCACAAGGCCTCGCCGCGGGCGGTGGGTTTGACGCCATAAGCGGTGCGAGTGAGCAAGTCCTCGCCCACCGCTTCTCGCAGACGCTTCAAGGCATTGCTCACCGCCGGCTGGGTTAGCGCCAAGCGCTCGGCGGCGCGGGTGATGTTGCGCTCGCCCATCACGGCGTCGAACACGCGCAAGAGGTTGAGATCCAGGGTGCTGAAATTCATGCGCCGCAAGATATCACTACAGTGAATGACGAGGATTCAGAGATGTCATTGGTGTCACTGCGGGGAAACACCTATCTTTCGTCCAACAGCACCACAAGTGCTGCCTCAGAAGTTCAAAGACCTACCGGAGAGACTCATGACCACCCTGAACCTGAACGTTCCCCGCCCTGTGCAAGCCCCCCGCGGCGCACACCTGTTTGGCCGGTTGGGCGCGGCCGTCGTGCAAACCCTGCGCGATCTCGTGACCCCGCATGCAACCAATGATGCGGCCGAAGTGCGAGCCCTTGCTCACCAGTACGACGATGTGGATCCGCGCCTGGCCGCCGATCTGTACGCCGCCGCAGACCACGACGAAGCCGTTCGCGGCGTGTGACCGACGAGCTGCGTGCCGACCACCAACGTGGTCACGCCCATGAAAAAAGCCCGCTTGCAGCGGGCTTTTGTTCGTCTGCGCGCAGGGCTCAGAGCTTTTCGAGGCGCGCCTCGAGCTTTGCCTTGGTCGCGGTCAGCTCGGTCGGCAAGTGGTAAGCCAGCTGCGTGAACAACTCGGCATGCAGACCCAACTCGGCTTGCCAGGCGGCCTTGTCGATGCTGGTGACCTGCTCGTACTGGGCCTTGGTGAAGTCGAGGCCCGTCCAGGTGATGTCTTCGTAGCGCGGGGTCACGCCGAACATGTTCTCGGTGCCTTGGCCCGTGCCTTCGACGCGGTCGAGCATCCACTTCAGCACGCGCATGTTCTCGCCGTAGCCCGGCCAGATGAACTTGCCGTCGGCGCCCTTGCGGAACCAGTTGACGCAGTAGATCTTCGGCAGCGTGGCGCCCTGGGCCTGCAGCTTGGCGCCCAGGTTCAGCCAGTGCTGGAAGTAGTCGCTCATGTTGTAGCCCATGAAGGGCAGCATGGCGAACGGGTCGCGGCGCACCACGCCTTGCTGGCCGAAGGCCGCGGCGGTGGTTTCCGAGCCCATCGTGGCGGCCATGTAGACGCCTTCGTTCCAGTCGCGCGCTTCGGTGACGAGCGGCACGGTGGTCGAGCGGCGGCCACCGAAGATGAACGCGTCGATCTTCACGCCGGCGGGGTTGTCCCACTCGGGGTCGAGCGCCGGGTTGTTTTCGGCGCCGACGGTGAAGCGGGCGTTCGGGTGGGCAGCCTTGGCGCCTGTTTCCTTGGCGATCTGGGGCGTCCAGTCCTTGCCTTGCCAGTCGATGGCGTGTGCCGGGGCGTCGCCCATGCCCTCCCACCACACGTCGCCGTCGTCGGTCAGCGCCACGTTCGTGAAGATCACGTCGCGGTTCAGGCTGGCCATGCAGTTCGGGTTGGTCAGCGTGTTGGTGCCCGGCGCCACGCCGAAGTAGCCGGCTTCGGGGTTGATGGCGCGCAGCGAGCCGTCGGCCTGGGGCTTGATCCAGGCGATGTCGTCACCGATGGTGGTGACCTTCCAGCCGTCGAAGCCGGCCGGCGGGATCAGCATCGCGAAGTTGGTCTTGCCGCAGGCGCTGGGGAAGGCCGCCGCGACGTGGTACTTCTTGCCGGCCGGGCTGGTGACGCCCAGGATCAGCATGTGCTCGGCGAGCCAGCCCTGGTCGCGGCCCATGGTCGAGGCAATGCGCAGCGCGAAGCACTTCTTGCCCAGCAGCGCGTTGCCGCCGTAGCCCGAGCCGTACGACCAGATTTCTTGTGTTTCGGGGTAGTGGACGATGTACTTGGTCTCGCTGCACGGCCAGGCCACGTCTTTCTGGCCGGCTTCAAGCGGCGCGCCCACGGTGTGCACGCAGGGCACGAAGTGGCCGTCTTCGCCGAGCACGTCGAGCACGGCCTTGCCCATGCGGGTCATGATCTTCATGTTGACGGCCACGTACGGGCTGTCAGAGAGCTCGACGCCGATGTGGGCGATCGGCGAGCCCAGCGGGCCCATGCTGAACGGCACGACGTACAGGGTGCGGCCCTTCATGCAGCCCTTGAAGAGGGCTTTGTCGCCGGTTTGCAGCAGGCTGCGCATCTCGGCCGGTTCCATCCAGTTGTTGGTGGGGCCGGCGTCTTCTTTCTTGGCCGAGCAGATGAAGGTGCGGTCTTCGACGCGCGCCACGTCGCTCGGGCTCGTGACGGCGAGGTAGCTGTTGGGGCGCAGCTCGGGGTTGAGCTTCTTGAAGGTGCCGGCGGCGACGAGCTGGCCGCACAGGCGGTCGTACTCGGCGGTGCTGCCGTCGCACCAGTACACGTCTTTGGCTTCGGTGAGGGCGGCGATCTCGGCCACCCACGCCACCAGGCGGGCGTGCTTCACATACGCGGGGACGTTCAGGCGTACGCCTTCCATCACGGGTTGGTTCATCGTTGGCTCCAAGGTTTGAAAGTCAGAAATGGCGGAATCGGGCCAAGCTCCAAGCCGGCGGAAGGCGCGGGGCGTCGGGGAGCGTCAGGGCTTGGCCCCATGCCGCGGTGCAGGCGTCGGGCCGTGGATGACGGCCCTTGGGGGCGCCTGCGAGGAGGTGTACGGGCAGGCGGAAACGATTGTGATCCGTTTGTCATGGCACCGTCACCCACCGAGGCACAGGGGGTCATGCAAAATTGGAATAGTCCCATGCGACACCGCGTCTTTCCTCGCTGAAGTGTGAAAAATTGATGCCATTGGGGACAGGTTTTCCCCAGGTCTCGGGCCCGTTGGACGGGCGCACAAAACCGAGGCATCTGCCCGTGTCTCGCCACGCGAGTGGCAATTAACATTCCCGCCATGAACGACCGACGCCGCCTGCTCGCCCTCGCCCCTTTGTGTCTGCCACTCGCCGCGTTCGGCCAGCAGCGCCAGTCGCTCACCGACCCGATGCGGCTCGGCGTCGAACAGTCGTTGGTCGATTCGGGCCTGGCGGTGCAGTTGCAGCGTGCCTTCGGCCGGGACACCGGCGTGGCGGTGAAGCTGGTGCCCGGACACAGCACGGCCTTGCTGGCCGCACTGGAGCAAGGCGAGCTCGACGCCTCGATGACCAACGCGCCCCAACCTGAGAAGGCGCTCGAAAAGCAAGGTCTGGCGCACGACCGCCGCCACATCGCCGTCGGCGAATTCGTCTTGGTCGGCCCGGTCGAAGGCGCCGGCAAGAAGGCCCGCGACCCGGCCGGCGCTTTGGGCGGCAAGGACATCGCCACCGCGCTCGCGCTGATCGCCCAGGCCAAGGCACCGTTTTTGAGCGCGGGCAACGGCAGCGGCAGCCACCTCGCCGAACAGGCGCTGTGGCGCGTGGCCCAGGTCGCGCCCGCCGCGCCCTGGTACACCCCGGCGCGCGCCGGCTCGCCGGTGCTGGCGCAGGCACGGGCGTCGGCGAGTTATGCGCTGGTCGAGCGAGGCGTGTGGCTGGTGCAGGGTGGCAAGCCGCTGGCGGTGATCGTCGAGGGCGACCCGCGCCTGGCCGACGAGGTGCACGTGATGCGCTCGTTCCGATCGCGGCACCCGGCGGCCAAGCTCTTCGTGCAGTGGGTGTCGGGCCCGGGCGGGCGCCGTGCCGCCGGCAGCGTGCGTGGCTGGAGTGCCCCAGCGCGCTGATCGCCCCTCGGCGCATGGCACGATGCGCGCCATGCCGCACACCGTCCTCAGCGTCAACCGCGCGCTCGCGCAAGAAGTCGAGATCAACGGCCGCAAGCTGCGCACGGGCATCGGCAAGCGGCCGGTCGAAGGGCCGGTGGAGGTCCGGCCGCTGGGCCTCGTGGGCGACGAGCAGGCCGACCTCACGGTGCATGGCGGCTTGTCGAAGGCCGTGTACGCCTACCCAAGCGAGCACTACCCGTTCTGGCAGACCGTGCGGGCGCAGGCCAAGGTGGCGCTGTGGGACGAAGCCCTGCCCTTCGGATCGGTCGGCGAGAACCTCACGCTGTCGGGCTTGCTCGAATCGCAGGTGTGGATCGGCGACGTGCTGCGCTTCCCGGATTGCGAGCTCGCCGTCAGCGAGCCGCGCTACCCCTGCTTCAAGTTCAACGCCGCAATGGGCTTCAGCCAGGCGGCCAAGCTGATGGCGCAAAGCGCCTGGAGCGGCTTCTACCTCGCGGTGCGCGTGGCCGGCACCATGGCCGCCGGCCAGCGCTTCGAGGTGATCCCGGGCCCCCGCGAGGTGGGCATCACGGAGTTGTTCAAGTCTCGCATCGACCCGCGCAAGGTCTGAGGCGCAAGCGGGCGAGCGCCCGCTGCGCGATGCGGGCTCAGGCGGACTGCGCGTCCATCGTCGGGTAGTCGGTGTACCCGTCGGGGCCCCCGCCGTACAGGCGTTCGACGTTGAAGCGCGCCAGCGGCGCATCGACCTTCAGGCGCTCGACCAGGTCGGGGTTGCCGATGAACGGCCGGCCGAAGGCGACCAAATCGGCCTCGCCCGAGGCCACGGCGTCCATCGCCATCTGCCGCTTGTAGTTGTTGTTGACCATCCACGAGCCTGCCGCGTGGCCGGCCTTGTAGCGCTCGCGCAGCGCGGCGTAGTCGAACGGCGCGATGTCGCGCGGGCCGCCGGTCTGGCCTTCGATGACGTGCAGGAAGGCCAGCTTCAGCGGGTTCAGCTGCTCGACGACGTAGTTGAACAGGCCTTGCGCATCGCTGTCCTGCCCGGCGTCGTTGACGGGGGTGACGGGGCTCAGGCGCAGCCCGGTGCGGCCGGCGCCGATCTCGGCCACGATGGCGTTCATCACTTCGAGCAGCAGGCGGGCGCGGTTTTCTTTCGGGCCGCCGTAGGCGTCGGTGCGGTCGTTGATGCTGTCGCGCAAGAACTGGTCGAGCAGGTAGCCGTTGGCGCCGTGCACCTCGACGCCGTCGAAGCCCGCGTCGATGGCATTGCGCGCGGCCTTCCGGTACGCCTCGACCACGCCGGGCAGCTCGTCGGTGCGCAGCGCGCGCGGCGTCGAGCAATCGACGTAGCCGTCGGCGTTGAAGACCTTGCTCTTGGCCGGCCGGTTGGTGGACGACACCGGCGCCGTGCCGTTCAACTGCACCGACACGTGCGAGATGCGGCCCACGTGCCACAGCTGGATCACGATCTTGCCGCCCTTGGCATGCACGGCGTCGGTCACCTTTTTCCAGGCCGCGACCTGCTCGGGCGAGTAGATGCCGGGCGTGTCCACATAGCCCTGGCCTTCGGGGCAGACCTGCGCGGCCTCGCTGACGATCAGGCCGGCGCTGGCGCGCTGCGCGTAGTACTCGACGGTGGTGGCGTTGGGCAGGCGGTGGGTGGCGCGGTTGCGGGTCAGCGGCGCCATCACGACGCGGTTGGCGACGGCGATGTCGCCGACGTGGGTGGGGTCGAACAAGGAGGGCATGGCGGACCTGAAGAAGGGGGTGAAGGGAATGAGGCGATGCGCCCGGGCGCAGCTGTCGGCGATCCTAGTCACTCTCGGCCCGGCCTGCCGTCGCCGGGCCGACAGCCCGGTGCCGGCTCAGAAGCCCTCGAGCACCACCTTGCCGCGGGCCTGGCCGCTCTCGACGAAGGCGTGGGCGCGCTTCAGGTGGGCGGCGTTGATCGTGCCGAAGTGCTCGGCGAGCGTGGTGCGCACCCGGCCGGCATCCACCAGGTCGGCCACGCGGTTGAGCAGCACGTGCTGGGCCTGCATGTCGGGTGTCTGGAAGCGCGAGCGGGTGAACATCATTTCCCAATGCAGCGAGAGGCACTTGAGCTTGAGCGTCATCACGTTAAGCGGTGTGGCCGGGTCGTCGATCAAGCCGAGGCGCCCCTGCGGGGCCAGCGCTTCGATGATCTGCACGTAGTGCGTGTCGGTGTGCGTGAGGCTGGCAACGAAGCCGACCTGCGGCACGCCGATCCGGCGCAGCTCGGCCGCCAGCGGCTGGCTGTGGTCGATCACGTGGTGCGCGCCGAGTTCGCGCACCCAGGCCTGCGTCTCGGGCCGCGAGGCGGTGCCGACGATGGTGAGTTGCGTCAGCTGGCGCGCCAGCTGCGTGAGGATGGAGCCGACGCCCCCGGCCGCGCCCACGACCAGCAGCGCGCCCTCGGTGTCGGGCGTGACGCCGAGCCGGTCGAACAGCAGTTCCCAAGCGGTGATGGCGGTCAGCGGCAAGGCGGCCGCCTGCGCGAAGTCGAGCGAGGCCGGCATGCGGCCGACGATGCGTTCATCCACCAGCTGCAGCTCGGCGTTGCTGCCGGGGCGCGTGATGTCGCCGGCGTAGTAGACGCGGTCGCCCGGCTTGAACAGCGTGACCTGCGCACCCACCGACTCGACCACGCCGGCCGCGTCGAAGCCCAGCACCTGCGGCTGGCCGGCCGGGGGCGTGTTGCGCTGGCGCACTTTGGTGTCCACCGGGTTGACCGACACGGCCTGCACGCGCACCCGCAGGTCGCGCGGGCCGGGCACGGGCTCGGGCAGCGTGGTGTCGAACAGGGCCTCGGCGTGCTCGATGGGCAGGGGGTGCTGGAAGGCGATGGCTTTCATGGCGGGGGCGCGGGAAGGGTGGTGAGGGCCGCACTGTAGGTATTCGCCGGGGAATTGATAATTCCAGTCAATCAATCAACTCTTTCAATCAACATTTGAAGATGGGCCCCGCTGTTTTGCCCCTGCCCCCGGCCGAACTGCCGGCGGACCTGCAGCTCGCGCAGCTGCAGCTCTTCGTGCGGCTGGCCGAGGCCGGCTCGCTCTCGGCCGCCGCCCGGCAGTTGCAGCTGACCCCGGCGGCCGCGAGCGCCTCGCTCAAGCGCCTCGAAGCCGCGCTGGGCGTGCGCCTGGTCGAGCGCTCGACGCGCTCGATGCGCCTGACGCCCGAGGGCGAGCTGCTGCGCGAACACGCCCGGCGCGCCCTCGGCGAGCTGGACGACGCCCGTGCCCTGCTGGGCGCGCAGCGCCAGCGGCTGGCCGGCGACATCCACCTCGCCGCGCCGGTGGATCTGGGCCGCGAGGTGCTGAGCCCGTTGCTCGACGACTTCCTCGCCCGCCACCCCGGGCTGCGCCTGACGCTGCACCTGTCGGACGGCATCCAGGACCTGCGGCGCGAAGGGGTGGACCTGGCGGTGCGCTACGGCGTGCTGCCCGACTCGTCGCTGGTCGTGCGGCCGCTGCACGTCACCCGCCGCGTGCTGGTGGCCTCGCCCGGCTACCTCGCCCGGCACGGCACGCCCGCGCACCCGCAAGACCTGCTGCGCCACGAGTGCCTGCCGCTGTACCTCAGCGGCCAGCCCGAGCTGGTGTGGACGCTGCGCGGCGAAGGCGGCGCGACCCAGCGCGTGAAGGTCCAGGGCCGCCGCATCGCCGACGACGGCGGGCTGGTGCGCGAATGGGCCGTGCAGGGCCGCGGCATCGCCTTCAAGGCGCGGCTCGACGTGCTGGCCGACCTGCGCGCCGGCCGGCTGGTCGAACTGCTGCCCGCCTGGCGCGGCCCGAGCTTCCCGCTGCAGGCGCTGCTGCCCGCGCAGCCCCACATGCCGCTGCGCGTGCGCCACCTGCTCGACGAGCTGGTGGCCCGCTTCGGCGAGATCCCGCACGACGGGCCCCACGAGGGCGATACAGTGCCCCCTTCTTCGAAAGACTGACCATGCTCGCCTACCGACACGCCTTCCATGCGGGCAACCACGCCGACGTGCTCAAGCACATCGTCTACACGCGCGTGCTGCGCTACATGAACCAGAAGGACAAGCCCTACCGCGTGATCGACACGCACGCCGGGGCGGGCGGCTACTCGCTCGAAGGCCGCTACGCGCAGAAGAAGATGGAGTTCGAAGAGGGCATCGGCCGCCTGTGGGGCCGCGACGACCTGCCCGAGCTGGTGGCCGACTACGTCGAGGTCGTGAAGCTCTTCAACCCCGATGGCCAGCTCGCGCAGTATCCCGGCTCGCCGGCGTTCGCCAGCCTGCTGCTGCGCCCGGGCGACCAGATGCGCTTCTTCGAGAAGCACCCGACCGACCACCGCATCCTCGCGTCCTACCTCGGCGAAGCCAAGGGCGCGCAGGTGTTCGACACCGACGGCTTCGACAGCCTGAAGGGCCAGGTGCCGCCCTCGACGCGCCGCGCCGTGGTGCTGATGGACCCGAGCTACGAAGGCCACGGCGACTACGGCCGCGTGGTGCATTCGCTGCGCGACGCGGTGCAGCGCTTCGCCGAAGGCGTGTACTGCGTCTGGTACCCGCAGGTGCAGAAGGTCGAAGCGGCCGAGCTGCCGCGCCGCCTGCAAGGCCTCGCGCCCAAGGGCTGGCTGCACGTGCGCCTCACCGTACAAGAGCCCGACTCGCAAGGCTTCGGCCTCGCGGGCAGCGGCATGTTCATCCTCAACCCGCCGTACACGCTGCACGACGAGATGGTCGAGCTGATGCCCTGGCTGGTCGAGACGCTCGGCCAGTACGACGGTGCCAACTACCTGATCGAACAGAAGGCCGCCTGACCCCGCACACGCACGGATGGAGCACGCCATGGGCCCGCTGGCCGGATTGAAAGTCGTCGAACTCGGCCAGCTCATCGCCGGCCCCTTTGCCGCCAAGACCCTGGCCGATTTCGGCGCCGAGGTCATCAAGATCGAAGCCCCCGACGGCGGCGACCCGTTGCGCCAATGGCGCCTGCTGCACAACGGCACCAGCGTGTGGTGGCAGGTGCAGTCGCGCAACAAGAAGAGCGTGGCGCTCGACCTCAAGCAGCCCGAGGCGCGCGAGATCGTGCGCAAGCTCATCGACGAAGCCGACGTGCTGGTCGAGAACTTCAAGCCCGGCGTGATGGAGGCCTGGGGCTTCGGCTACGACGAACTGAGCCGCAGCAACCCCAAGCTCGTGATGCTGCGCATCAGCGGCTACGGCCAGACCGGCCCCTACAAAGACCGCCCCGGCTTCGGCGTCGTGGCCGAGGCGATGGGCGGGCTGCGCCACCTCAGCGCCGAACCGGGCCGCGTGCCGGTGCGCGTGGGCGTGAGCATCGGCGACACGCTGGCCTCGCTGCACGGGGTGATCGGCATCCTGATGGCGCTGCACCACCGGCGGGCCACGGTGTCGCCCGAGGCGCCGCAGGGCCGCGGGCAGGTGATCGACGTGGCGCTGTACGAAGCCGTCTTCAACTGCATGGAAAGCCTGCTGCCCGAGTACAGCGCCTTCGGCACCGTGCGTGCGCCGGCCGGCTCGGCGCTGCCCGGCATCGCGCCGAGCAACGCCTATGCGTGTGCCGACGGCTGGGTGCTCGTCGCGGGCAACGGCGACAGCATCTTCAAGCGCTTGATGAAGGCCATCGACCGCGCCGACCTGGCCGACGACCCTGCGCTCGCCGGCAATGCCGGTCGCGTGGCGCGGGTCGAAGAGATCGACGCCGCCATCGGCGCGTGGACGGCCACGCGGCAGGTCACCGAGGTGCTCGACGCGCTGAACGCGGCCCAGGTGCCGGCCGGGCGCATCTACACCGCGCGCGACATCGCC
Source organism: Piscinibacter sp. PDB5-1 (assembly GCF_056676035.1). Classification (NCBI taxonomy): domain Bacteria; kingdom Pseudomonadati; phylum Pseudomonadota; class Betaproteobacteria; order Burkholderiales; family Sphaerotilaceae; genus Piscinibacter; species Piscinibacter sp. PDB5-1. The sequence goes on from NZ_JBWVZL010000005.1 coordinate 33,401, forward strand.
GAAGACCCGCACTACCGCGCACGCGGCATGCTCGAACGCGTGACCAGCGCCGACGGCCTGAGCGTCGAGGTGCCGGGCATCGTGCCCAAACTGAGCGCCACGCCCGGTGCCATCACCCGCCGCGCGCCCACGCTGGGCGAAGACACCGAGGCCGTGCTGCGCGAGGTCGGCGTGACGGCCGAACAGCTCGCGGCCCTGCGGGCACGCGGTGTCGTCTGACCCGCCGAGACACCCGAGGACACCCGACATGCTCACCACCGCCCGGCGCCACCTTCGACACTTCGCGCTGTGCTGCGCCGGGCTCGCCGCCGCCGGCGCCGGCCACGCGCAGCTTGCCGACAAGCCCTCGCCCTTCGCCGCGCAACGCAAGGGCGAGGTGCTGGCACCGGCCAGCCAGGCGCCCAGCCCGCGTGCGTCGCTCGACGCCATCCGCAGCCGGGCTGAGTTCGACCGCGTGGCGCGCGTGCAGGCCCCGGGCACGCCGCGCGAGATCGTGCACACGATCTTCCTGATCGACCTGCGCGGCGACCCGTCGAAGGGCCCCACCGTGCACTACATCAACACCCACCGCTTCGCCTTGCACGAGGCCTTCATCCGCGCGCAGCACCCGGGCGAAAGCTTCGACCGCGCCATGCTCGCGTCCCAGTACCGCAGCCCGACGCGGCGTTTTCTGCTGGGCACCATCGGTCATCGCGCCGAGCTGAAGCGCTGGGTCTACGAGTTCTGGGAAGGCGACCAGCTCACCCCCGAGCTGCTGCGCACCGCGCAGGCGCGCCTGTCGGCGAGCTTCTTCGAGCCGCTGGTGTTCAAGGCCAACTCGTCGCAGCACGAGGGCATCGGCAGCGCGGCCGGCATCGCCACGTTGACCGAGCGCGAGATCCTCGGCCAGCGCAGCTACCTGCCGCTCAACACCGGCCTCGCCGTGGGCCGGCTGCGGCTGATGGCCGACGTCGAGTCGGACACCGAAGACGACATCGAGCCCTACGACATCGTCGTGCTGCGCGAGGTGCCGCTGGCCCTGCCGCCGGTGGCGGGGGTGGTGACCGAGCGGCCGTCCACGGTGCTGTCGCACGTCAACGTGCTGGCCAAGGGCTGGGGCATCCCGAACGCGTACGTGAAAGACGCCTTCACCACGCTCGCGCCGCTCGACCGCCAGTGGGTGCGCCTGCGCGTCGGCGCCGAAGCGCATGCGATCGAGGCCGTGCCCGCCCCCAAGACGCTGCCGTCACGCGTGAAGCCCATGGCCGTGCGTGCGCCCGACCTGCGCGTGAGCACGCTGCGCCCGCTGGCCGGCCTGCGCCGCAGCGACAGCCGCCACTGCGGCAGCAAGGCCGCGACGCTCGGCGAGATCACCCACAACGTGCGCAGCGGCCGCCTGCCAGGCGTGGCGCCGGTGCCGGCGGGCTATTGCATTCCGTACGCGCACTACGCGGCCTTCATGCAGCGCGGCGAGGTGCAGGCACGCATCCGCCGCGCGCTGCAGACCGAAGGTTTCGAGCGCAGCCGCGTGGTGCGGCGCCAGGCGCTGGCGGCCTTGCGCGACGACCTGGCGGCGCTGCCGGTCGATGCCGACACCGCACGCGGCTGGTCGCAAGCCTGGTCCACCCAGCTCGCGCAGCGCGGCGTGTTCGTGCGCAGCTCGTCGAACTCCGAAGACCTGCCCCAGTTCAGCGGCGCAGGCCTCTTCGCCACCGTGCCCAACGTCACGCGCGCCGACGACCTCGTGCGCGCGGTGCAGACCGTGTGGGCCTCGGTCTACCAGTTCGAGGCCTTCGAGGCGCGGCGGCACGCGGGCATCGCACACGGCGACGTCTACATGGCCGTGCTGGTGCAGACCGCCACCGACTCGGTCGCCTCGGGCGTAATGATCACGCGCGACCCCTTCGACGCCACGCACCGCGACGCGGTCTACGTGTCGGCCAAGCGCGGCCTGGGCATGCGCGTGGTCGAAGGGCGCGCCGTGGCCGAGCAGTCGATGGTCGATGGCCGCAGCGGTGCGGTGCGCCGCCTCACCCGCTCGGCCGACGACAGCGCCTTGCAGCTCGATGCCCAAGGCGGCGTGACCGAAACCGCCATCGCCGCCGGCAGCGAGGTGCTGAGCGACGCGGCCTTGCGTGCGCTGGCGCGTGCCGGCCGGCAGCTCAAGCCCTTGCTGGGCGGCCGCGACCAGGACATCGAATGGGCCCTCGACGCGCAAGGCCGCGTGGTGGTCTTGCAGTCGCGGCCCTTCATCGACGCGGGTGCGGCGCGGCACTGAGCGGCGACGCTGCCCGGCCGCGCGTGCAGGGCGGCACCTCGTTGCAAGCGGTCACCCACACGGCCCTGTGTCGGGTTGGCTTTGCCCCGATCATCGAAGGCTCCATCGAACCCAGGCACCACGAGGAGTCCATCGCATGTCCGGCACGTCATCCACCTTGGGGCCCCGCCTCAGCACGCACAGCAAGAGCCGAGCGATGGTCGCGGTGTGGGTGCTGCTCGCCACCGTCTTCGCGGCCACGGGGGTCTTCGTGCTGTGGCTGGTCACGCAGGTCGGCAAGACGGTCAACTTCAGCGGCGACCCGGCGTTGCTGCAGGGCGCCGGCGCGGTGTCGCTCGGTGTGGCCGGGCTCATCCTTGTGTTGCTGTGGCTGGCGATGCGCGCGCAGACGACGATCCATCTGCACGACCACGGCGTGCGCGCGGTGCGAGGCGGCCGCGAGCACACCGCCCGCTACGACGACATCGAAGACCTCTACCTCTTCTACTTTCCCGGCCTCGCGTTTCGTACCACCCAAGGTGCGCCGTGGTTCAGCGCCGGTGGCCGAACGAGCGGGCTCGCGCAACTCACCCGTACGCTGCGCGAACGCCTCGTGGCACGGCGCGGCGACAAGCTCTTCGCGGAGTTGATGCGCGGTGGCGCGGCGCGCTTTCGCTGCTTCTCGGACAAAGTGGCCCTGGCCAAGAGCTTCGTCGCCTCGCGCGACATGGGCCACCCCACCCACACGCTCGAACTCACGCGCGACGAACTGCGTGTGCAGGGCAAGACGATCCCCATCGCCCGCATCGGCGACTTCAGCACCCACGCATGGACCGAACGCGCCGCCATCGTCGATGTCGACGGGCAGGTTTTTCACACGATGCACATCACCGCCGTGATGTCGGCCGACGTGCTGGTTCACCTGGTGGGGCGATTGCAGGCGGTGCAGACCGAGAAGCCGGCACCGGCGGCATGAACTCGGTAAGGCTCAGGCGGCCGCTGCCGCCGCGTGCAGCGCAATCGCCATGCGCTCGATCTCGTCGCGCATCGTGAGCCGCTCCAGCCAGTGCAGCGGAATGCCCGTGCGGCCGTAGAACGCCCCGGCCAACTGGCCGGCGATGGCGGCGGTGGTGTCGGCGTCGTCACCCAGGTTGGCGGCCATCAGCACCGTGTCTTCGAAGCTCGTGCCGTGCATGAAACACCACAGCGCGGCTTCGAGCGAGTCGATGCAATAGCCCGTGCCGCGAATCGTGTCGATGGGTTTGTCGCGGTAGGCGCCGCGGGCCAGCGCCTGCACCTTCGGCTCGCGGGGCTGGGCGAGCACGGTTTGCACGACGGCGGGCTTCGGCAGCCCGCGCAAGGCCCGGTCCAGCATTTCGGCGAACAGCTCGCAGCACTCGACGGCTTCGGGGGCGCCATGTGTGGTCTCTGAACTGCGCCGTGCCTGCGCCAGCACCTGCGGGGTGTCGGGGTGGAAGAACAGCACCACCGGCGCCAGCCGCATCAGCGAGCCGTTGCCGGCGCTGCGCGGGTCGGTGTCGCCGGCGAACGGGTCTTGCGTGGCCAGGTAGCGCTGCAAGGCCTTCGACACGGTCATGCCGATGTCGAAGCAGTCGCCGGTGGCGCTCAGGTAGCCCCATTGCCACCAGTTCACATAGCGGTTCATCTGGTCGCGTGCGTCGAAGCCCTGTCGCTGCAACAGGCTTTCGGCCAGGCACAGGGCCATCGAGGTGTCGTCGGTCCACTGCCCGGCCTGCAGCTCGAAGGGGCCACCGCCGACCATGTCGGTCACGGGGGCGAAGCTGCCGCGCGGTGAGAACTCGACCGTGGTGCCCACGGCGTCACCGCAGGCCAGGCCGAGCAAGGCGCCGAGTGCGCGGTCTTGCGGGGTGAGGCTCATGCGTGCCCCCCTCGCGGGCTGAAGGTGCGCGGAAAGACCACCGGCGCTGAGCGGTCGCGCAGGCGGTAGCCCATCGCGGGGCGGTTCGAGTCGCCTTCGACGTGGCCGGCCTCGTCGAGAAACTGCGCGGCCAGCATGCGGGTGCGAAAGCCGCTCTTGTCCACCGGGCGGCCCAGCACCACTTCGTAGGCGCGTTGCAGTTGCGGCAGCGTGAAGGGCTCGTCGAGCAGAAAGGCCGGCAGCGAGGTGTATTCGACCTTGCTGCGCAGGCGCTCGACGGCGGTGCGCAAGATGTCGCCGTGGTCGAACGCGAGCTTCGGTTTGCGCAACACGGTCTCGACGTCGAACCAGCCCACGTCGGCTGCGTTCGCGCCTTTGGCGAGCGTGAGTTCGTGCGCCGCGATCAGTGCGAAGTACACGTGCGTGGCCGACCAGCCGCGCGGGTCGCGCTGGATGCCGCCCCAGCTGCCGAGCTGTTCGAGGTAGGGGCTCACGACGCCGGTCTTTTCGACCAGCTTGCGGCGTGCGCAGGCTTCGAGGTCGGCGTCGCGCTCGATGTCCACGAAGCCGCCCGGCAGCGCCCACGCGCCCGGAAAGGGGTCGTCGCTCGCCCCGGGCCGTTGCACCAGCAGCACCCGCAGCGCGTCGTCGATCACCGTGAAGATGACCACGTCCACCGTCGTGTACGGCAGCGGAAAGCTCGGCTTTGTCGCGGCGCGCGACGGCGTGCGCACCGGGGTGTTGCGTGCAGGGCGTGTGTTCATGGGTGGGGTTCGGTGTTGGGGGGCGGTGGGTGGCCGGTGTGAGGTCGAAGCGAATCGGGGCTTGCGTGCGGCGTGAATGAGTTGTATTGTCCAACTTATGTGAGTTGCACTGTACAACTTATGAATCCGGCGAACCGGCCGATTCACGCAACCCACCACAAAGGCTCACGGAGGACCCCATGTTCGGCATTCGCTTCATCAAATCGCAACCCACCACCCACCTGATGCAGTTCAAGGGCGGCAAGCTCGTGCGCGAAGGCGTGGGCCAGTCGTTCTACTACTTCGGTCCCACGACCACGCTGGTCGCCGTGCCGGTGGCGAGCCAAGACCGCCCCTTCATGCTCGAACTGGTCACCGCCGACTTCCAGAGCGTCACCGTGCAAGGCCAGGTCACCTACCGCGTGGGCCACCCGTCGCGCGTGGCGGCCTTGATGGACTTCTCGCTCGCCAGCGATGGCAAGTCCTACGTGTCGGAAGACCCGGTGCGGCTCGGTGACCGCGTGGCGATGCAGGTCGAGGTGATCGTGCAGCAGGCCGTGCAGGCGCTCGACCTGAAGAAGGCGCTGTGCTCGTCGGCGATCATCGCGCGGGCGGCCGAGCGGCAACTCGCGGCGCAGGCCGAGATCCAGGCGCTGGGGCTCGAGGTGCTGGGCGTGTCGATCATCGCGGTCAAGCCCACGCCCGACATCGCGCGGGCCCTCGAAGCCGAGGCGCGTGAGTCCAACCTCAAGGCGGCCGACGACGCGGTGTACACGCGCCGCATGTCGGCGGTCGAGAAAGAACGCGCGATCCGCCAGAACGAGCTGGACACCGAGATCGCCGTCGAGCACAAGAAGCGCGAGATCCGCGAGACGCAGATGGAGGCCAAGGCCGTGCTGATGCGCAAAGAAAACACGCTGCGCGACGAGCAGATGGCCGCCGACGTGTCGCTCGAAGCGCAGCGCCAGCAGCTCGTCGAGGGCCAGGCGCTCAACAGCCGCACGCTCGCCGAGGCCGAAGCCCACCGCGTGGGCGCCCTTATGCAGGCGCTCGACAAGGCCGATCCGCGCACCGTGCAGGCGCTGGCCGCCGTGGGCATGCAGCCGGGTCAGCTGATCGCGCAGGCCTTCGGGGGCATCGCCGAGAAGGCCGAGCGCATCGGCCAGCTCAACATGTCGCCCGAGCTGCTGCAATCGCTGCTGGCGCCCACCGCCCGAGCGGGCAAGGCGGCGTGATGAGCGCACCGCAACGCAAGGTGGTGCTGGTGACGCGCCGCACCCGGCTCGAAGAGCTGGTCGCGCGTCACCACACCCTGGCGCAGGCGCGCTTCTATCTGGAGCGCCTGGGCGCCGACTTCGGCGACTACGTCACCGAGAACGCGGCCTATGCGCGCAGCCTCGATGTGGTGGTGAACGCCTTGCAGACCTGGGGCCGCTACCAGATCGTGGACCGGGGCTACCTGCCGAACTTCATCTTCGCCGCCGACGACATCGTGGTCGCGCTGGGCCAGGACGGCCTGGTCGCCAACACGATGAAGTACCTCGAAGGCCAGCCGCTGGTCGGCCTGAACCCCGAGCCCGCGCGCTGGGATGGCGTGCTGCTGCCCTTTGAACCTCCCGCGCTGGCTGGCGTGCTGGCGGCGGTGGCGCGCGACAAGCGGGCCACGCGCGCGGTGACGATGGCCGAGGCGCGCCTGTCCGACGGGCAGCGTTTGCGGGCCGTGAACGACCTGTTCATCGGCGCACGCACGCACACCTCGGCGCTGTACGAGATCGAGTCGTGCGGGCGGCGCGAGCTGCAGTCGTCGTCGGGCGTGATTGTCGCCACCGGCCTGGGCTCGACGGCGTGGATCAAGAGCGTCGTGACCGGCTCGCTGGGCATCGCGCAGGCGCTGCAAGGCGGGGCCGCTGGCGAGGCGCCCCACCACGCGACCGCCTGGGACGCCGACAGGCTGAGCTTCGCGGTGCGCGAGCCCTTTCCGTCGAAGGCCTCGAAGACCGAACTGGTCTTCGGCGAGGTCAGCGCCCGCCGCCCGTTGACGCTGCGCTCGCGCATGCCCGAGCAAGGCGTCATCTTTTCGGACGGCATGGAGGCGGACCACCTGCGCTTCGGTGCGGGGGTCGAGGCCCGCATCACCATCGCATCGACGCGGGGGCAACTGGTGGTCTGACGATTGAATGTCGCCCGCGATGATGATTTCCACAGAACATCGCAAGAGAAACGAAACATGAACGAGTACCTGCATTCCGGTCACCCGGGCAAGCATCCGCTGCCGGTGGCCCCATTCTTCGAGCAGCAAGCGCGCTGGCCACAAGGGGGCGAACACATCCTGGCGCAGCACGACGAGGCCTCGGTCATCGTGTACCAGGCCTACCGACCGAGCATCGGCGCGTATGCGCTGCAGAACGGGCACTTCGGAGGGCCCGGCTTCAGCTTTGAGCGCATGAGTTGGATCAAGCCGAACTTCCTGTGGATGATGTACCGCTCGGGCTGGGGCACGAAGCCTGGGCAGGAGGTGGTGCTGGCACTTCGCCTGCGTCGAGCCTTCTTCGATGAACTGCTGCACGCGGCCGTCGCGTCCTCGTTCGACCCGACGCGTCACCCGACGCGCGAAGCGTGGCAGCGCGCGGTGGCCGCCTCGGACGTTCGCCTGCAATGGGATCCCGACCACCTGCCCAGCGGGGCCAAGACGCAACGTCGGGCGATCCAGCTCGGATTGCGGGGCCCGATGCTGCGCCGCATGGCCCGGGACGAGCTGCTCGAACTGATCGACATGACCCCCTTCGTCGCCGGGCAACGAGGCCATGCCACGGACACGTCACGTGAACTGCTGACACCGTTGGAACAGGTGTACGTCACCGCTCGCCAGCCGACCTGAGAACACCGATGAGACCCACTGTTGATTGCGTGCGCAAGGTGCCTGAACTGATTGCCGCGCTTGCGAGCGGCACCCGCCCGACCTATGTCTTCTTCTGGGGCCACCGCCCCGCGCCCGATGGCCGCGTCAGCAAGAGCTGCTTCAGCCAATGGTGGGAAGCGCCGTTCACGCTCGACGGCATGAGCTACCGCACGGCCGAGCATTTCATGATGGCCGAGAAGGCGCGCTTGTTCGGCGATGCGGCCGTGCGGCAACGCATCCTGCAAGCCCACAAACCGGCCGACGCCAAGAAGCTCGGCCGCCAGATCGCCGGCTTCGACGAGGCGCTCTGGCGCGAGCAGCGCTTCGACATCGTCGTCGCGGCCAACCTGGGCAAGTTCGGCCAGCACGCCGCGCTGCGCGAGTTCTTGCTGAACACCGGCACCTCGGTGATCGTGGAAGCCAGCCCGGTGGACAGCATCTGGGGCATCGGCCTGGCCGCCGACCATGCGGACGCGCACGACCCGGCGCGCTGGCCGGGCGAAAACCTCCTGGGCTTCGCGCTGATGGAGGTGCGGGCGCGTCTGGCCGCCGGCTGAGCGCCCGGCCACACGCAGCGCGCGCAGGTGTCGCTCAGGGCCCGGGCAGCGCCGCCTGCTTCACCGCGTGCTCCCAGCGCAGCATCAGGTCGTGGGCGCGCTCGCGCGGCAGCGTCGGGTGAAAGCGCCGCTCGACCTGCCACTGCGCGGCCAGCTCGTCCTGCCCGGCATAGACGCCGCACGACAGGCCGGCGAGGTAGGCGGCGCCGAGCGCGGTGGTCTCGATCACGCGCGGGCGCACGACCGGGATGCCCAGCACGTCGGCCTGGAACTGCATCAGCAAGTCGTTGACGCAGGCGCCGCCATCGACGCGCAGTTCGGCCACGGGCGTACCACCGGCGGCGACCGCGTCGCGGATCATCGCCAGCAGCAGCGCCGCGCTCTGGAAGGCGATGCTCTCGAGTGCCGCACGCGCGATGTGCGCGACCGTGGTGCCGCGTGACAGGCCGACGATGGCGCCGCGCGCTTCGGGCTGCCAGTAGGGCGCGCCGAGGCCGGTGAAGGCCGGCACGAACATCACGCCGCCCGCGTCGGGCACGCTTTCGGCGAGGCGCTGCACCTCGCTGCTGGCGCGGATGGCATGCAGCCCGTCGCGCAGCCACTGCACCACGGCGCCGCCGATGAAGACGCTGCCTTCGAGCGCGTACTCGGGCCGCGCGAGGCTGCCGCACTGCGCGGCGCTGGTGGTGATCAGCCCGTTCGACGAGGTGAGGAAGCGTTCGCCGGTATGCATCAGCATGAAGCAGCCGGTGCCGTAGGTGTTCTTGGCGAGGCCGGCCTTGAAGCAGGCCTGGCCGAAGAGCGCGCTTTGCTGGTCGCCCGCCACGCCGCCGATGGGCAGCGCCGCGCCCAGCAGGTCGGCGCGGGTGTGGCCGAAGACGTGGCTCGACGCGTGCACCTGCGGCAGCAGCGGGGGCGGGATGTCGAGCGCGCGCAGCAGCTCGTCGTCCCAGCGGTTCTCGCGCACGTTCCACAGCATCGTGCGCGCGGCGTTGCTGACGTCGGTGGCGTGCACCTGGCCGCCGGTCAGGTGCCACATCAGCCAGCTGTCCACGGTGCCGAAGGCCAGCTCGCCGCGCTCGGCCTGCGCGCGTGCGCCGGGCACGTTCGTCAGCAGCCATTGCAGCTTGGTGGCCGAGAAGTAGGCGTCGATGACGAGGCCGGTCTTGTCGCGGACGGTGTCGCCCAGCCCGCGTGCGCGCAGCTCGGCGCACATCGGCTCGGCGCGGCGGTCTTGCCACACGATGGCCGGGTACACGGGCTCGCCGGTCTGGCGGTGCCACAGCACGGTGGTCTCGCGCTGGTTGGTGATGCCGACGGCGGCGATGTCTTGCGCGCGCAGGTTGGCGCGGGCCAGCGCTTCGCGTGCGGTGGCGAGCTGGCTGTCCCAGATCTCTTTCGGGTCGTGCTCGACCCAGCCCGGCTGCGGATAGCTCTGGCGAAACTCGCGCTGCGCCATCTCGACGATGTGGCCGTCGCGGTCGAACACGATGCTGCGCGAGCTGGAGGTGCCCTGGTCGAGGGCGAGCAGGTAGGTCATGCCAGCCCCTCGCCCGATGAAGACATCCGCCGAGCCCCCAGGGGGATGCGGGCCGGCTGGGGGGCGGCCCGACGCTCGGCCCGCTTCGACGTTGGCACAGGGTGTCTCATGCGATCAATTCATCCAGTCGTGACATGGCACTGCACACCGGCCTCGCTCAGCATGTGCGGAAAGGGCTCGGGCGGCGTCTGGTCGGTGAAGAGCATGTCCACTTCGCCCAGGCGCGCCAGCTGCACCATCGCAGGCCGGTTGAACTTGCTGTGGTCGGCGGCGACCCACACCTGCCGCGAGTGTTCGATGATGGCCCGCGCCACCTTCACCTCGCGGTAGTCGAAGTCGCGCAGCGTGCCATCGGCCTCGATGCCCGAGATGCCGATGAGGGCGATGTCCACCTTGAACTGCCGGAAGAAATCGACCGTCACCTCGCCGACGATGCCGCGGTCGCGCGAGCGCACCACGCCGCCAGCGACGATCACCTCGCACTCGGGGTTGTCGGCCAGGATGGCGGCCACGTTCAGGTTGTTGGTGATGACGCGCAGCCCCTGGTGGCGCAGCAGCTCGCGGGCAATCGCCTCGACCGTGGTGCCGATGTTGAGGATCAACGAGCAGCCCGAAGGCACCGCCTTCGCCACCGCGCGCGCGATGCGCTGCTTGGCCGCTTCGTTGAGCTGCTGGCGCTGGCGGTAGGCGATGTTCTCGGTGGTCGAGCCCGGCAGGCGCACGCCGCCGTGAAAGCGCGCCACCAGGCCGGCGTCGGACAGCAGCGCCACGTCGCGCCGCACGGTCTGCAGGGTCACGCCGAAGCGCTCGGCCAGCGCTTCGATGCTGATCGAGCCTTGGCTGCGCAGCGCATCGAGCAGCTGGGCTTGTCGGGGGTTGGGGGTCATCGGGGGCGGGACGGTTGCGCCGCGAAGGCTAGCGAAACACGGACCACGCACGCAGCGGGATGCCCCGCTTGCGCCGTTTTCGTTTTGCGCATAAAAAGAAAAGCTTCGAACCAAAACGAACATTCCCGAACCGCCGTGCGAAAAGCCGCCGGGGCCTAGGGATCGCCGCCAGGAGTCATCCGCGTTGGACGTGTCCTCCCTGCCCACCCCGCCGGCCGGCCCGGCCGCGGCGCCCGCGCCCCGTGCCGTCGATGTGCTCGTGGTGGGCGGCGGCATCAACGGCGCCGGCATCGCGCGCGACCTGGCCGGGCGCGGCCTCTCGGTGCTGCTGTGCGAGAAAGACGACCTTGCCGCGCACACCTCGTCGGCCTCGACCAAGCTGATCCACGGCGGCTTGCGCTACCTCGAGTACTACGAGTTCGCGCTGGTGCGCAAGGCGCTGGCCGAGCGCGAGGTGCTGCTCAAGAGCGCCCCGCACATCATGTGGCCGCTGCGCTTCGTGATGCCGCACGACGCGGCCATGCGCCCGGCGTGGATGATCCGCCTCGGCCTCTTTCTGTACGACCACCTGGCCCGCCGCGAGGTGCTGGCCGGCTCGCACGGCATCGACCTGCGCCATCACGCACTGGGCGAGCCGCTGCAGCCGCGGTTCACGCGCGGCTTCGTCTATTCGGACGGCTGGGTCGATGACGCGCGGCTCGTCGTGCTCAACGCGGTCGATGCGGCCGAGCACGGCGCCACGGTGCTCACGCGCTGGCGCTGCACCGACGCGCGCCGCACGGCATCGCACTGGACGGCCACGCTGCAGCACGAAAGCGGCGCCATGCAGCAGGTGCAGGCGCGGGCGCTGGTCAACGCGGCCGGGCCGTGGACGGCGCAGTTCCTCGGCGAACACGCGCACGCACCGCGGGCCAAGGCGTTGCGGCTCGTGAAGGGCAGCCACATCGTCGTGCCGCGCGTGTTCGCGCACGACCACGCCTACATCCTGCAAAACCCCGACAAGCGCATCATCTTTTTGATCCCCTACGAGCGTGATTTCACGCTGATCGGCACCACCGATGTCGAGCACCACGGCGCCATCGGCGACGCGCGCATCGACGCTGGCGAGATCGCCTACCTCTGCGCGCAGGCCAGCCGCTACCTGCGCCAGCCCGTGCAGCCGGACGACGTGGTGTGGACGTATTCCGGCGTGCGCCCGTTGCTCGACGACGAATCGGGCGACCCCGCCGCCGTGACGCGCGACTACTCGCTCGAACTCGACACCGCCGCGGCGCCGCTGCTGTCGGTGTGGGGCGGCAAGATCACCACCTTCCGCAAGCTCGCCGAAGAGGCCAGCGACCGCCTCGCCGTCGTGTTGAACCCGCCGCGCGGCGCTTGGACGCGCGGCGCCCACCTGCCCGGTGGCGACCTGCAGGCCGTGATCGGCCCGCCGCAACGCCCTGACACCGACTTCGCCCGCTTCGTGCAGGCCCTGTGCCTGCGCCACCCCGGCGTGCCCGAAGCGCTGCTGCACCGCTTGGCGCGGGCCTACGGCGCCCGCGTCGCACGGGTGCTCGACGGCGCCCTCGGCAACGAGGTTGCGCCCGGCCTGTTCGAGGCCGAGCTGCACTACCTGCACCGCCACGAATGGGCCACGCGCGCCGACGATGTGCTGTGGCGCCGCAGCAAGCTGGGCCTGCACTACACGCCCGCGCAGCGCGCAGCCGTCGCGCGCTGGTGCGAGGCGCATTGGCAAGCCGTGCCCGCGACGAGAGAGACCCCCGCATGGAACTGAGCCTGCACGCCGTCGGCCAACAGGTGGGCGCCGAGACGCACCTCTACCCGCTCGACCTCACGCTCGTGCCCAACACCATCACCGTGCTGCTGGGTGCCACGCAGGCCGGCAAGACCAGCCTCATGCGCGTGATGGCCGGGCTCGACGCGCCCACGCAAGGCCGCGTGCAGGTCGATGGCCGCGACGTGACGCGCGTGCCGGTGCGCCAGCGCAACGTCGCGATGGTCTACCAGCAGTTCATCAACTACCCGTCGATGAGCGTGTTCGACAACATCGCCTCGCCGCTCAAGCTGCGCGGCGAGAAAGACATCGCCACGCGCGTCAACGGGCTGGCCGAGCGCCTGCACATCGAGCCCTTCCTGCAGCGCCTGCCCGCCGAGCTGTCGGGCGGCCAGCAGCAGCGCGTGGCATTGGCGAGAGCGTTGGCGAAAGACGCCCCGCTGATGCTGCTCGACGAACCCCTGGTGAACCTCGACTACAAGCTGCGCGAAGAACTGCGCGACGAATTGACGCAGCTGTTCAGCGCCGGCCGCTCGACCGTCGTCTATGCCACCACCGAGCCGCACGAGGCGCTACTGCTGGGCGGCTACACGGCCGTGCTCGATGCCGGCGAGCTGCTGCAGTACGGGCCCACGGCCGAGGTGTTCCGCCGGCCGAAGTCGATGCGCGTCGCGCGAGCGTTCAGCGACCCGCCGATGAACCTGGTCACCAGCGAGTTCGCCACCGAGGGTGTGCGCATGCCGCCCGATGTCTACATCCACAAGCCGCAGCTGCCGCCGGGCTGCGGCGCGACGCTCACGGTGGGCATCCGCGCCAACGTCTTGCGCGTGCAGGCACGCGAGGGCGACCTCGCGTTCGCCGGCCGTGTGGAGCTGGCCGAAATCTCGGGTTCCGACACCTTCGTGCACGTGGCCACCGCCAACGGCGAACTCGTGGCCCAGCTCACCGGCGTGCACGTGTTCGACCTCGGCGCGCCGCTGACGCTGTACCTCGACCCGGCGGACGTCTACGTGTTCGACTTCAACGGCGAACTGCTTGCCGCGCCGGAGGGCGACTGACATGGCACGCATCGACCTCGACCTCGCCCACGCGTACCGCGCGAACCCGCAGCGCGATGAAGACTACGCGCTGCTGCCCTTGAAGATGACGTTCGAAGACGGTGGCGCCTACGCCTTGCTCGGCCCCTCGGGCTGTGGCAAGACCACGCTGCTCAACATCGTCTCGGGCCTGCTCGTGCCCTCGCAAGGCAGCGTGCGCTTCGACGGCGTGGACGTGACCGCGCAAACGCCGCAGCAGCGCAACATCGCGCAGGTGTTCCAGTTCCCGGTCGTCTACGACACGATGACCGTGGCCGAGAACCTGGCCTTCCCGCTGCGCAATCGCGGCGTGCCGGCCGAGCGCATCCGCCACCGTGTCGGCCAGATCGCCGAGATGCTCGAGATGAGCAACCAGCTCAACCAGCGCGCCGCCGGCCTGAGCGCCGACGCGAAGCAGAAGATCTCGCTCGGCCGTGGCCTGGTGCGCGAAGACGTGTCAGCCGTGCTGTTCGACGAACCGCTCACCGTGATCGACCCGCACCTCAAGTGGCAGCTGCGCCGCAAGCTCAAGCAGATCCACCACGAGCTGAAGCTCACGCTCATCTACGTGACGCACGACCAGGTCGAGGCGCTGACCTTTGCCGACCAGGTGGTCGTGATGACGCGCGGCCGCGTGGTGCAGCGGGGCACGGCGGGCGAGCTGTTCGAGCGGCCCGCGCACACCTTCGTCGGCCACTTCATCGGCTCGCCGGGCATGAACTTCCTGCCGGCCGGCATCGTGCCCGGCGCGCCCGAAGGCGCCACCCAGCTCGGCGTGCGGCCCGAGTACGTGGTGCTCGCCGGTGCGCAGGCCGAGGGCGCCGTGCAGGGCACGGTCACGCAACGGCAAGACGTGGGCACGTATTGGCTGCTGACGGCGCAGGTGGGCGCGAGCGTGGTGCGCGCGAGGTTGTCGCCGCAGCTCGCACCGCCCGCCGTGGGCGACAGCGTGTGGCTCGCGGTGCGCGGCCCGCACACCTGCTACTACCGCAACGAGGAGCTGGTGGCATGAAACCCGTCAACCAGAAAGCCTGGCTGCTCATCCTGCCCGTCGTGCTCTGCGTGGCCTTCTCGGCCGTGCTGCCGCTGATGACGGTGGTGAACTACTCGGTGCAAGACATCATCTCGCCCGAGCGCCGCGTGTTCGTCGGCACCGAGTGGTTCAAGCTCGTGATGCGCGACGAAGAACTGCACGGCGCGTTGCTGCGGCAGATCGGCTTCTCGCTCGCCGTCCTGTTGGTCGAGATCCCGCTCGGCATCCTGCTCGCGCTGTCGATGCCCGCGCAGGGCTGGCGTTCGTCGGCGGTGCTGGTGACGGTCGCGATCTCGCTGCTGATTCCATGGAACGTGGTCGGCACCATCTGGCAGATCTACGGCCGCGCCGACATCGGCCTCTTCGGCCACACGCTCGCGACGCTCGGCATCGACTACAGCTACACGGGCAACGCCACCGATGCGTGGCTCACCGTGCTGCTGATGGACGTGTGGCACTGGACGCCGCTCGTCGCGCTGCTGTGCTTCGCCGGCCTGCGCGCCATTCCCGACGCGTACTACCAGGCCGCGCGCATCGACGGCGCGAGCAAGTTCGCCGTGTTCCGCTACATCCAGCTGCCCAAGCTGCGCGGCGTGCTGATGATCGCCGTGCTGCTGCGCTTCATGGACAGCTTCATGATCTACACCGAGCCCTTCGTGTTGACTGGTGGCGGGCCCGGCAACGCCACCACGTTCCTGAGCCAGTACCTCACGCAGAAGGCGGTCGGCCAGTTCGACCTCGGCCCGGCGGCGGCCTTCTCGTTGATCTACTTCCTGATCATCCTGCTGCTGTGTTTCATCCTCTACAACTGGATGCAGCGCGTGGGCACGCAGTCGAGGCCGGAGGCCGGCCATGGATGACCGCCGCTTCAAGAAGCGCAGCGTCTTCCTCGCGCTGTACCTGCTGTTCGCCATCCTCCCGGTCTACTGGATGGTCAACATGTCGTTCAAGACGAACGTCGAGATCCTCTCCAGCTTCAGCCTGTGGCCGCAGACCTTCACGCTCGACCACTACAAAACCATCTTCACCGACGAGAGCTGGTACTCGGGCTACATCAACTCGTTGATCTACGTTGGCATCAACACCGTGGTGTCGCTGCTGGTCGCACTGCCGGCGGCGTATGCGTTCAGCCGCTATCGCTTCCTCGGTGACAAGCACGTCTTCTTCTGGCTGCTCACCAACCGCATGACGCCGCCGGCGGTCTTTCTGCTGCCGTTCTTCCAGCTCTACACGACGCTCGGGTTGATGGACACGCACATCGCGGTCGCGCTCGCGCACCTGCTGTTCAACGTGCCGCTGGCGGTGTGGATTCTTGAAGGCTTCATGAGCGGCATCCCGCGCGAGATCGACGAGACGGCCTACATCGACGGTTACTCGTTCCCGCGTTTCTTCCTGACGATCTTCCTGCCGCTGGTGAAAGCCGGCGTCGGCGTCGCGGCCTTCTTCTGCTTCATGTTCAGCTGGGTCGAGCTGCTGATGGCGCGCACGCTCACGAGCGTCGATGCCAAGCCCATCGTCGCGGTGATGACGCGCACGGTCAGCGCCTCGGGCATGGACTGGGGCGTGCTGGCGGCAGCGGGCGTGCTGACCATCGTGCCGGGCGCCATCGTCATCTGGTTCGTGCGGCACTACATCGCCAAGGGCTTCGCGATGGGGCGCGTGTGAGCGAAGGAGTCAGCATGTTCGAGTGGATGGCCTGGACCCAGCCGGTGGCGATCTTCTTCACCGCCATCGTGGGGATGCTCATCGCGATGACGGTGTGGGAGATCAAGCAACCCACCACCGAGCGCAAGGGCTGGCTGCCCATGGCCACGACGCGCGGCGACCGGCTCTTCATCGGCCTTTTGCTCGCCGCCTACGTGCACCTCGCGTTCGTGGCCTTCAGCGAAAAGATGGTCGAGTGGTTCGGTCTGGCCGAAGAGCCCTCGGTGTGGATCGCCACCGCCGTCTCTGCCGCGCTGCTGACCCTCGTCATGCGCAAGGGCTGAGCTCTCAGCGACCGAAACCGAATCGACCGACGCAGCGGCCCTCCTTCCCAGCCGATGCGCCCTGACCTGCGAGACGGGAAGCCACTGAGGAGATCACTATGAAATTGCGCTTGAATGCCGTGGCTTTCGCCGCTGCCGCCTTGACGATCGGCCACAGCGCCTGGGCCGGTGAAGCCGAAGCCAAGAAGTGGATCGACAGCGAGTTCCAACCCTCGACGCTGACGAAGGATCAGCAGATGGCCGAGATGAAGTGGTTCATCGAAGCGGCCAAGAAGCTGCAGGCCAAGGGGGTGAAGTCGATCTCGGTGGTGTCCGAGACCATCACCACGCACGAGTACGAATCGAAGACGCTGGCCAAAGCCTTCAGCGAGATCACCGGCATCCAGGTCAAGCACGACCTCATCCAGGAAGGCGACGTGGTCGAGAAACTGCAGACCTCGATGCAGTCGGGCAAGTCGATCTACGACGGGTGGATCAGCGACTCTGACCTGATCGGCACGCACTACCGCTACGGCAAGGTCATGAACCTGACCGACTACATGGCCGGCAAGGGCAAGGAGTACACCAACCCCGGCCTCGACTTGAAAGACTTCATCGGCACCAGCTTCACGACCGGCCCCGACAAGAAGCTCTACCAGCTGCCCGACCAGCAGTTCGCCAACCTGTACTGGTTCCGCGCCGATCTGTTCGCACGGGCCGACCTCAAGCAGAAGTTCAAGGCCAAGTACGGCTACGACCTCGGCGTGCCGCTGAACTGGAGCGCCTACGAAGACATCGCCGACTTCTTCACCAATGACGTGAAGACCATCGACGGCAAGCCCATCTACGGTCACATGGACTATGGCAAGAAAGACCCGTCGCTCGGCTGGCGCTTCACCGACGCGTGGCTGTCGATGGCCGGCACCGCCGACATCGGCATCCCCAATGGCAAGCCGGTCGACGAATGGGGCATCCGTGCGTCGGCCGATGGCTGCACACCACAGGGTGCGAGCGTCTCGCGCGGTGGTGCCACCAACTCGCCGGCTGCGGTCTATGCACTCACCAAGTACGTCGACTGGATGAAGAAGTACGCGCCGAAAGAGGCCACCGGCATGACCTTTGGCGAGGCCGGCCCCGTGCCCGCACAAGGCCAGATCGCGCAGCAGATCTTCTGGTACACGGCCTTCACCGCCGACATGACCAAGAAGGGCCTGCCCGTGGTCAACGACGACGGCACGCCCAAGTGGCGCATGGCCCCCGGCCCCAACGGCCCGTACTGGAAGCAGGGCATGCAGAACGGCTACCAGGACGTCGGCTCGTGGACCTTTTTCGACAAGCACGACGAGAACAAAACCGCCGCCGCGTGGCTGTACGCGCAGTTCGTGACCGCCAAGACCACGTCGCTGAAGAAGACCATCGTGGGCCTCACGCCCATCCGCGAGAGCGACATTCAGAGCAAGGCCATGACCGACCTCGCGCCCAAGCTGGGCGGCCTGGTCGAGTTCTACCGCTCGCCCGCGCGCGTGGCCTGGACGCCGACCGGCACCAACGTGCCCGACTACCCCAAGCTCGCGCAACTGTGGTGGAAGAACGTGGCCGTGGCCGTCACCGGCGAAAAAACGCCGCAGGCCGCGATGGACACCCTGGCCGAAGAAATGGACCAGGTGATGGCGCGGCTCGAACGCGCCGGCATGGCCCGCTGCGCGCCCAAGCTCAACAAGAAAGAAGACCCGAAGAAGTACCTCAGCGACAAGGGCGCCCCGTGGGCCAAGCTCGCCAACGAAAAGCCCAAGGGCGAGACCATCGCGTACGACACGCTGCTCAACGCGTGGAAGGCCGGCAAGGTGCGCTGACCTGGGCAACTGCCTGGGGCGCGGCGCGCGCGAGCCGCTGCGCCCCGGTGCAGGCGCGACGCTGCGCGTGCCGCGTGGCGCGCACAGCGAGGGGTGATCGAGGAGGTTGGTGCCGGGGACCGTGGACGAGGGCCGCTGCAGCGGGGGTCACGGAGAAGGCGTCTGAATAGTTCAGCAAAAACACGGCCGGAATGAAGCAATACTTGGCGATCCTTGTCCGCTCTCGCGTCTGCCACCCGCCGGCCATCAACCATTTGCTGGCGAAAAATGCGTCCATGAGCGCAAAAGCTTGCGCTTAACCGCGCTTATCACGGCTCTCCTGTGAGACGCCTGTCAAGTTGCGCAAGCCACGAATCCTGAAAGCGGCGCTCGTTCACGCAGGCCGTACAGAAACCGCCAATAAATCGGCCAAATGCCGTCAACTCGGGATGGCCAGCTTTCGGCGAAGCCTTCTGGCACCAACTGTGGCGCGGGTGTGCGTCTCACCGAGTGCATGTTCGTCCCAAGCATCGACTGCTGACCCCACGCAATCGGAGTTACGCGTAGACCCCGTACCTCATCCGTTGCAAGAGGATCTTGACGGATTCGCAACCGGGCGAAGTGCTCAGCAGCTCGACCGGCCTTCTAAACCCCAACCCGATCGACTCACTGTTCAGCCACTCGCTGGCGGCCTCCGCACTGCCAAGCACCTGTTCCGCCATTGCGCGCGTGGACTCGACCCGATAGACAGCGTCTGCCGTACGTACGGCGATTGGCTTGTCCGGGTTCGATCGAATACGGTGGGCGGTGTGCGCGCTTATGCCAAGGACCTTCAGGATGGCGCCGACGGAGAGAGTGCCCCTGGCTGTTCTTGAGATGGTTTCAGTCAGCGCCCTGCCTGACAGGCCCTTCATCACTGCATCGTGGGCCGTGAACTCAGAGCTTCCAAACGCGCCGGAAGTCTCGTGATAGAAGCAGTCGGACGACCCACGCCTTTTGTCTCCGAAGACGTTCACCTGGCCGCACCCGGAAGTCTGCGAACAGTCCGAGGTCAGCTTCGCGGTCGAACGTGCGCTGTGCACCTTCATGCTCTGCTCCTACCACTTGTAGACGATCCTACACCTCCGGACGCAGAGCGGGAGTGGCGCAGGTACCAGGGGTGGTAAGGGGCCGGCTCACTTCCGCACTAGTGCGTCTCTGCACCATGGGAGCGGCCGCTATGCAGCGAATGCCGTTACTAGCGGCTTTCAGCCGGGTACACGGTGCGTGGCATGAAGCCGTCATCGGCTCTTCTGAAGTCGTGGCAACACCAATGACTGGTGTCGAGAGCGCAGCAGTCGTCCGCTTGTCAGCCCGGACCACGCCGCATCAACACGCAATGGAACATCTGCTGCTCGAAGGATCGAACTTGCGCTGTCGACCCGGCACTTCCGTAGCAAATGCAAATCTCCCGCCCTGAACCGGTAGGCAGTCCCGGAACAACCACTGAGCAAACACAACGTGCCCGTTGTGGAGGCCAAGCAGGCAACCTCCAGGAGCCATAAGGCGGGGTCGCACTGCTCGGGGCACTGCTGGAAAGCATGCGCTAGGCGAAGGGCTGCGTAGCCTACTTCTTCTTGCGGTTGGGCCGCTTCGCGGCGTCCTGAGCCTTGCGATGCCGCTTCTCGGCCTTCCGCCTCTTGCCTGCGTCGCGCTTCCGATCCGACGCCGGTTTGTCCACCACCCGGCTAAGCGCGACCCTCTGATCGTCGCCAGGGAACTCGTCCTGGCGAAGACTCCACTGCTCACCTTTGCCTTTCCACAATCCCAAATCGACGCGCATTCGCTCGAGTTGCGCGAGGTCAGCTGCGCTCCAAGACTCCTGCGAGTAGACCATCAGGTCCTCTGCACCACCCTCGTAGTCCTTGCGCGGATTGTCTAGAGCAATGCCTACGAAGACGGTTCCGAGGGGGGCTTTCAATTTGGCGGTTCTCACATAGGCGTGGAGGACGCCGCGGCGATAGGTGCGGTACTCATCGTAGGTTTCCGTCGACCGCTTGGGCACAATCACGAAGACGAAGACGGTCTCGCCGGCAATGCCCCCATACACGACCCTGCCAAGGCGCATGCCAGGCTCGACTCGGTCGAGGGCGTTGAAGAGGGATATGGCCAGTTGCCTTCGACGGTAGCGCGACTCCGCGGCCATGAGGCGCAACCCATGCTCAGTCTCGGCGTTGGTTTGCACGAGGTACGGCCTTAAGAGCGTCGGGTCACCGTAGTCGATAAATCCGTCGATTAGCCGATCCCAGCCGTAGCTGATGCGGTCTACTCGCTGTTTCCGCTGGTAGCCGATGTTCTCAGTGAGGGCATCATAGGAACCAGCGTCGAAGACGATGGCGCCCGGGGGCGATTCGCCGTCGCTGACGTCGAAGAACAAGTGCTCCTGGCCATCGGCATCCGTTGTCCGCAAGTACGCCGCCAGCAGTTCCTCCTCGCCGGTGGCGCTGACCATGATGCCGGACGTGCCAAGCAACGCCTGTCTCTTCCTCAGGTAGTCCAGAAAATCGACGACGGTGTCGAGCTCGCTTAGCACCAGCTCAATAGACACCTCGTCGAAGACGTGGACGAAGTGTTTCTCTGGCTGTGGTATGCCGACGACGAAAGGAAGCTCGTTGTGGGCATCTCCCTTCACCGCGTTGTTCACAGCGAACGACCCGCGGCCTGCCCCTCCGTTGTGTGAAAGCGCGGAGTCACGGCTGCCTCGGGTCACGGCCACCAGATGGAAGGTAACGTCCTTGGCGGGGACGGGGACCGGCAACGGTCTAGTGCACTTCGCGTCCAAAAAGGCGCGCTGCGGGAAACGCTCAAGCCAGAGCTTTGCACCATGGAGTTGCCGGCACGACTCCAACACCGCCTTCTTGTACCAGCGCGGCCAGGCTACTTTGAGCCCCTTGGCCTCGTTCAAGAGGATGTGTTTGTCCGAGAACAAGATGACATCTTTCCCGAAGACGACGAGCGCATCGCATAGCTCTTTCGTGGCACCCTTGCTGTTCTTGAAACCGTCGTCGGTGTAGACGTTCGTCTGGGACCAGAGGCGCAGAAACGTCTTCCTGCACAGAGCAGTAAGGATGCGCTCGGATTCATTGACCCCTTCCGTCTCCAGTAGGTCGAAGAGCTTCGCTGGTTGTGCTTCTTCGGCTTTTGGGCCCATCATGTGCCTCAGTTCCGATCGGATCGCGTCGTGGAAATCATCCCATGCGGTGGGTGGCTTGTTGCTCTCGGCACGGCCGCATAGCGTAGGCACCGTACAGTGTTTACGCGGGCGGATAATTTGCGGCAAGCTGATCGGCGCCTCAAGGGCGCCGTCCTCTTTCCAGACGCAGAACGGTCTGGCCGGCGGCGACCACTTGGCTCTTCTCGCCTAGCGCCTCAACGACAGCGCAGTCGCTGTTGGATCTGGCCGCGCCAAGAAAGCCGCGAAGGCCGCCTGCCAGCCATCGGCCGCAATCGTCTAAGGCGTCCGTCTCAAGGTCTCCGCGTGGATTGCCGACACCTACATCACCGTCTGCGGCCTAAGGATTCAAATCAGCGATTCCAAGAATGCGCATGATTTCGTCAAAGCTACGGTCGCATTGAGCGGCGAGATCCTTGAAATGCGCTCGCAATGTTCCATGCGCAGCCCGCGCTTGTCTCTCTTCCTTGTCCTTCTCTTCGACTGAGCTGTGGGCTTTGAGGATGCTTCTCAGTGCATGCAGCCTACTCAACGGTGTGAGCAGAGCTTTGGCCTCGTCTACGGTCTTTCCGGACACCACAGCAAGTTCCGCGACCACGCGCAGGGAGGCCCAGCTTGCCTCTGCCTTTCGCCCATTGGACTCGAGCAGCTTACGCAGGGGTTTGACCTGGAAACCTTCGACGAGCATCTGGTCGAAGGCCATGATCTCGTTGGCCCACTCAAGGACCGAGTCCGTAGCTGGATGCCGAACAGCATCCATATGCCCTTCAGAGCGCGGCTGCCACCAATCAGGAGGCGTGGTGTTCAGCTTCCTGATCTTGTACTTTAAGCGGCTGAGGGGGTCGTATTCCGAGCTGAACTCACCAAGAATGTCGCTCTCATATGCTCTTTTTGATATCGACCCGTTCGGCCATTCGTTGAAGGACTGCCAATAGCGCTGCTCCTCAATCGGAAGACGTGCCAGGTCACCGATGTAGGCGTGCACTTGGCCAGCCTCGTTGATGTCATAGCTCTTCAGGTGCCAGGCATTGCGGCATGTGATCGAACGGTCGTTAAGGCTGTACTTCTCAGGGTCCGCCTTGAACCGGTGCAAGACGTCGGCACGAAAGAACGCAGGCGATATCTCCCAGGGCAGGTTGGACTTCTCAAAGTAGTTGGAAAGGAACTCCGGTGCACAGGAGGTTTCGACCTCGCGGTTGTTCTTGCGATCGAAGATCTTGAAGGTGGCGTAGTCCCTCTTTCTGTTGGGACTGGACTCCGCCTCCCACTCCGCAATCAAGTCCTGCACGGTGATCGTCGGGCGAACGATCATGCGCCCGTTCACGTAGCTGGCGTTGTGGATGCCACCGCCGTGGTAGAACAAGTCCGGAGCCCTACGATCGATGCGCTCGTGGTCGCCCCAGCCGCCGAATGCGGGACTGAAGCGGGTGAAGTCAAAGAAAAAGACCAGTGCAAAGCCACCGAGCGCCATGTATCTGGCAAGGTCTTCTGTGAGTATGGTGACCGCCACCAGCTTCTCGCCGCTCGAAGCAATGTCCGCGCGGAGGATGCGGATGACATCTTCAATATCGCCTCGTGAATCCAGCCGGCAGTAGGCGTTCCGCTCTGCCACGAAGTGCAAATCCAGGGCATGCACGAGTTTTTGGCTCAATTCCACCGCCCGCTCGCCCTTGTCCACACCATGAAAGCTGCGTTGGTAGACCAGCTTCTCGCCACCTGCGAGGGACTTGCTCGACCCTAGCGGCGGCTCCAGATATACGCGGTGACCTTCTCCACCGCCGTAGCTCTTCTGGATCGCCCAGGCCTCATCGGTACTGACAAACCGGTTCATCAAGTCCTGTTGATCTGCCGGTGTGACCTGCTGAACATGTGCGAGCACGGCGTGAATGAGCACAGCAGGACCGCCAGCGTAGATCACGATTTCGTCGCTCTGAGCGTTCTGCTTCAGGAATTCGACTGAGTCTTCCGCGCTTACAAGCCATTTGGTCGCATCCGAGGCAGGAGCATGTGCAATGGCCTTCAGTGCTGCAATGTTGAGTCTCCTAGCCATTCGCAACCGCCTCCGAGTTCCTGTGTTGGATTTGTAGCGCAACTTCCTGCGCCTAACGGTGATCGCGTATCAAGGACGAACAGGCCTATGGAAGGCCGGCAGCCGCGAAAAGTTCGGTCTTCAGCCACGAATCCAAAGTCGATATCGTCACGAAATGGGTCGGCACCGGGTAGGGCGTGTGAACCATCCAATAGTAGATGTCCCGACTCACGTAGAGCTCAACATAGCGCTCTGGAACGTTGGTGGGCCTTGGCCATTCCAGCAGCTCCAGCATCCGACTTCTGTGCCGCTGCAAGAACGCCCCTCTGCGGAGAACTTTTCCAATCTGTCCCTTGTCGTCTTCTTTGCGGCCGAAGATCTTGTCGCGCATTCGGCGACCATCCTTCATCGTGTATGCCGGCTGGTTGTACTTGCACTCTACGGCGACCAGCAGGTTGTGCTCAGGCCAGTACCCAAGGACGTCAAAGTCGCCGACATCGTCGAAGCCTTCTGCTCGGAACTTCCTGTAGAAGTCGATGCCTCGCGCGACGTAAGGGGTATGCCGGCGGAAGACCTCCTCGCCGCGGTACTCGAGCCGCTTCTCTATCCCGGCTTTCACCTGTCGAACGGCGGGTTCGATGTGCGGCCAGCCGAACTCGGCCGGCAGATATCCATCGCGCACCGACGACATCCAGTTGTACATGCAGCGACTCGCGGCCTCAGCTCCCCAGCGCAGCTCATCACCGACCTGCACCAGGGGGCGTATGGCGTAGCGGTGAACGCGCTTGCTGTGCTCCCAGTAGGGAACTTCCACCTCCTGGACTTCGCGTCCGGCGAGCCGCAACAGCCCGGTTTCTGAGAGCGTAAGGAAGGCAACGATGCGGTCTGCTTTCTCTCGTCCAAGGTCTCTGACCTCGGAATCAAGCTTCGCAGCCAACTGGTCTGCACTGGCACCGTACGAAAGCGCTAGCTCCCCGGAAAAACCGTGGCGCTGTGCTTGAGCGAGCACGGATATTGAAGTGAACAGGTCCGACAGGGTGAATCCAAGGTCAGTCTCAAAGGCCTCGTTGAAATCGGGCGATTCCAAGAGGGCCTCTGACTCACCCTCTACCACGTCCTTGCGGTTCTCGCCCAGTCCCAAGCGAGTCTTGGCGTACTCACGCGCGAACCGCATCTCCCGGTCTTTGGGGCCGTCGGAGTAGAAGACCTCCGGGATGAAGGAGTCGTTGATGACGACGCCTGCAACATCGACGCCGTTGTGAAGTACGTCGCTGGCACTCGCGAGCGACATGAGCCAGTCAACCTTGCCCACCAACTCGCGCAGCACATCGGGGGTGACGTCCACGCGTCCAGATGCCTGGCTGCTGACGGTCTTTTCCAAGAGATATCGGTAGTGGCGAGCGATGGTGCCGTACTTCTTGCGCGCCTCCTCAACGGCGTCAACCCGGTCGTAGTCGACCTCGTGGGAGAGGCTCTGACGGGCACGCTCAATCCGTCCTCGCTCGGTGGCCAGAAGCGCATCGTGCTGTTCGATGCATGCTCGGAGCAACTGTTGGCGGTCGAGCTGGGCGAGACGTTCCTCGATGCGACGCCTGAACTGGGCGCTGGCCAAGTCAATTTTCTCCTTGGCCTCCGCAAGCGCATATCGACCAGGCGCCAGTCCCAGATCCCTGATCACCTCAGCGAGCTGTTTTCGGGCCAGCTTGTAGTCCGACATCCGTGGCATGACCAACGATGGATGGTCAGGAACGTCCACACGTCGAGTCGCAACCCGGAGCGTGTAGCGTGCAAGCTCCCCCGCCGTTGAAAGAACAGCTTCCTCCAGCCCTTGCGGCAGCTCCAGGCCAAGAGCATCGTGGCTCTTGCGGATCGTCTCCGCGAGGCACTGCACCTCGAAACTTCCGTCGGTCGCGTCGGTCAGCCCTGCCAGCACTGCACGAACATCAACGTCGATGTGAACAATCGCAGCTCTACCCAAGCTTCCTTCCGCGGAGGTGACGACGGGACTTGCCTTGAGCGCGTTTGAGTCCGCTTCATCGGCGCCAACAACGGTACTGGAAGGACTGCGCCCGCAAACGAACAGGACATGCTCCAGCTGGAAGAGCGGCGCGATAGCCAGTAGTTCGCGGCATCTGAAGGAGCAATCTGCAAGGATCTGGACGAAGAGGTCGACCATGCGTCCGTCTTCTAAGTCGAGGTCATGCTTTATTTCCAGCAAGGCTTGAACAGTGCAACACGCGATGTGAGTGGAGTAGGCGAGGGCCTTGCGACCACGCGAAGTCATCTCAATGACACCCTCAGTCCCCTCGCCCAGGCGCCAGGTTGATCTGCGGTCGGGGAAGACGCGAGGTGCTCGTGACCAGAAATCAGCAAGCTCCTTGAAACGCCATGAGGTGCCCCAGCTCGGATCAAGGCTGATCATGGTGGGCTCGATCGCCCCGTCGACCAGGACCGCATCGGTGTCGCGGAACGAGGCGAAGAGGTCAGCAGGCCCGCGCGAGAAGGGATTCAGGGCGGAACTCTGCCCATCGCAGAAGGCCCAGTAACGTTCCAAGTCGTCGAGGTTGCTCAGGCTATCGAAGATGGTGATGAAGTCCGCTAGCGGCAACAGCCGCAGCGGTTTCCGCGGGAGGTTGAGCATCCCCGGTGAAGTTCCCTCCAAGGTCGGCACTAGGATGATGTGTAGCTCGTCTGCGGATGGGCCGCTCACGCCGTCCTTCGAGAGCAGGACCTCTGGGCCCCGAACCAGCTTGAAGCGAGCCGTTCCTCCCCGCTTGACCTTCCCCAAGACTCGACTGGCCGCGGCTGCTTGTTCATCCAGCAGATCGTGGCGGCAGGCGCAGATCAGGTAGACGCCGGTTTTCGCCGAGATCACGCAGCTGATGGTCAACTCGGCGCACACCTCGCCGCCGGTCACCAGCATCACCGGTCTTGGCAGGGTGTTGTCAAAGCGCTCAGAGGCGAACCGGCCGAGCGTCAGATGCACTTGCGGCGTGACACCCGAGGCCTTCCTGTTCTTGTTGGCCCAGTGGTCGACTACCACTCCTGGCCCGCTCCTCACGGCGACTGGATACCACGTGCCGGCTACGTTGACGCCCAAGAACGGCGCAGCCTCTCCAGTGAAGGCGGCATTGCCAAACTCTGCCCAGGTCAACGGTGCCTTGTAGCTCCCAAGTTCCGCATCCAGGTCCGCTCCTGCTGCTTGGCGCCATTCAATGCTTTTTTGACCGACGTTCTGGAGGACCTTGCAACACGCGGCCCAAAACTCTTCCGGCGGCAGTTCTACCTGGCCGCCCTCTGCGTTGGCGGCAGGTGCATGCGCGAGGTGAGGGATGGCTTCGATGATCAACGCCTGCAGAGCGATGACCAAGTCCATCTGGGCCAGCGCAACAGGCTCATCCGCGTAGCTGATGCGGAACGCCTCAATGAAGTCGGGGACCCGTTCGATGCTACTGCCGTAGAAGATGGGAACGAATCGACCGCCCAGGCGGACTTTCGTTTGCCCCCAGTCAGCCTCGGGGGAGAAGTCCTCGAGAGTGGGAAAGTGTGGCCATTCGGCGTACAGCGCGCTCGCAAACGCCCTGAAGTCCGCGTAGGTCTCGATTCGTCGGTTGCCACGCCCCTGAAGAGGCATATCTAGGAAGATGCACCAAGCGAACGCGTGCTTGAAGTGGCAGCCCGCATTTGCCGGCCAAAGTTCGGACACGCCGATCGCATTCGCCACGTCGGCGGGAACGTAGCTGCCTATAAGGGCGCGGATCTTCTGGACCTGGGCAAGAAAAGTCTTCTCCACCTCCTTGAGCCTGCCAGGCTGGTCGTGCAGGCTCGTCGGTTGGCGCAGCAGGAAACCGGGATCTTCTGCGTGCTTAGCAAACCGACGCTCGCGCTTCTCCCTGGACTTCTTACCCACGGGGCCTCCCAGATGTTCTCGGTGATTTTGTCTCTAAGGAGGGTCTAAAAGACACTGGCCGAGGGAGCGGTAGGCGGCCTTTGCAGCTTCCTTGCCGCGGCAAGTCCAACCTGGCCGCGGCCTTGAACAAGACGTCTTGCGCGTTCGAACCGGCCACTTTGGGGACCGGAACAGGCCAGAGGCGCCTACTCGGCAGCGCTGCGACGCCCAACGGCCGGTTCCGGGGGCATGGTTGCCAGCTAGGCCGCTGCATGTCGTTCGCCCGCTTTTGGCAGTGACAGCGGTCCTTCGTCCGCGACCGCGCCCGTAAGACTCGTTGGCCGGCCGGTCACGAGTGAGGAGCGGTCATCGGAGCTGCCGACCAATGTGAGACCGCTTGTGGCCGGAACCGTCGCTCAACCGAGGAGGCAGAGTCGCAGCACCCAGTCTGAAGCTGTCACGAGTGGCTGAGGGCTCAGCACACGATCACCTCAGCCGGACGCCCCCATTGAGGGGGCATACGCGAAAGGAACTCAATCGCAGCGCCCGCCGGTGTTGCATCGGGCAGCGCCTGTCGAAGGCCGGCCGCCAGATCCGTGGCCAATTCATCGCTGACAAGCGGTGCCATCCGCTTCAGTATCTCCGCGGCGCGCTCATCCCATTCCCGCATTTAAGTCCCCCTCTAGTTTTCGGTGCCGGAAATGTTGCCGCCCTGGGGAAGGTATGTCTTCACCCTGCCGGGGTGCCCCCCACTTGAGGGTGAAAAGGGAGGGTTGCATCTTGACTTGCAGATGAGGCCGCTTGGCTCTGGCTAACCACCTATACATGCTTGGCGGTGCTCGGTAGCATGGCGCCTACATTGAGGGAGAAAACAAGATGTCCGGATCGTCAGGTGGTGGTGGTGGTGGTGGTTCGTGGGAAACGCCCACCACATGCGAGAACCTCGTCATTGACACGCAGCTGAGTTCGCCAAAAGCAGCTGTTATCGCGGCCATTGCCGTTGGCGACGTCCTCGACGTCGCACTACAGTCGGGAGCCGGGACGATAGTTGTCGTAATGCATCGAGGCCAGGTTGCCGGCGGGCTCGCGTCGCCGGATGTGCAGCGCCTTCGGGAATGCATCGAGGGCGGTACGCAATACGGCGCCACGGTGAGGGAGATCAACGGCGCGCAAGTGAAAGTCCGCGTGAGCGCCATCGGCGCATGACGACCCCAGCTTCGAGCACTGCGCCGCTCATTCATGTAGTGGGCGGCGTCTATCGTGAGTGGTGCATGCGGCCTTCTTGGCGCGAGATCTACGGATCGGCCGGGCGGGCCGCCGTTGCCATGGCATCAATGGGTGCGAACGTCCGATTGCACGCCTACATGGATCATCTCGCGAGGGAGTCTATGGCGGCACAAGCGGCCTTGAATGGATTTGAGATCGCCCCACGCGAATCGTCAGTCGCCGTCAGTTTCGCGTACGTCCACGGTCTCGCCACACCGGAAATCTCTGCTCCCTCCCTGCAGCACGACGCGCTAGAGGTTCGCGCTGAGAACATTGTCCGGTTTGGCATGCTGGAGGCAGATGCCATCGTGCACGGCGACACCGTCGTCTACGACCCACAGAATGCGATAGGCCCACTTCCCTTCACACGGAACGGCTCCACGGCCCGACGGCTCGCAGTGATCTTGAACCGGCATGAAGCAATGCTCATGACCGGACTGCGCAGCGCCTCCGCTCGCGAGATGGCCAAAGCATTGATCGCCGACGGGGAAGCCGCCGTCGTCGTCATCAAGCAAGGGCCTCTGGGCGCCTTCGTTCTGGATGTTGATCAAGAGTCTGTTGTGCCGGCCTATCGCTCCGCCAACGTGTGGAAGATCGGCTCTGGTGACAACTTTGTCGCGCACTTTGCCTATCGGTGGATCAGCGAAGGCCGCCCGGCAGCGGAGAGCGCCGACCTGGCGTCGCGCGCCACTGCTTACTATTGCTCTACAGCCGGATTCGCCACTCATGCCGAGGTTGACGCATTTGCAATGTTGCCTATCCGGCCGAGTCAGCGGTACATAAGCGGACGAAGGCCGACGGCCTACCTTGCGGGCCCGTTCTTCAACCTGTCCCAACTCTGGCTTGTGGAGGAGGCTCGCAAAGCTTTGACCGCGATGGGTTTGCAAGTGTTTTCGCCGTTCCATGACGTGGGCCATGGCTCTGCTCAGGACATTGCCTCAAAGGATCTTGAGGCAATCGAGAACGCTGATCTCGTGTTCGCTCTCGGTGTCGGTATGGACCCTGGAACCATGTATGAACTGGGCTATGCCCGCGCCATCGGCAAGCCTGTCGTTGTCTATTGCGAGAACGAATCAGACGGCAACAAGAAAATGATGCTGGGTTCCGGCTGCCAGTTCCACACCGACTTTGTTAGCGCGATCTACAACGCATCCTGGACCGCTTGCGAGCTATGAAAACCGCTCTATTGCTGTCCGGCGGGATGGACTCCTTGTGTTTGGCCTGGTGGTTACGCCCTGACGTCGCAATTACCATCGACTATGGCCAACTACCTGCTCAAGCGGAGCGCGAAGCGTCCGCAGCGATCTGTAGCAACTTGGGCATCGAGCATCACGTCATCAGCATCGACTGCCGTCCCCTCGGCTCTGGGGACATGGCCGGTGTCGTAGCGAATGAGTACGCACCCGCGAGCGACTGGTGGCCTTACAGGAACCAAATGCTGGTCACCTTCGCGCTGATGAAAGCCATCAGCCTTGGTGTTCAGCGGCTTTTGATCGGCGCGGTCGAATCGGATGGGTCTCATGCCGATGGCACACCGGAGTTTGTCGATGCGATCAGCCGGCTCGTAGCAATGCAAGAAGGCGGGCTTGTTGTCGAAGCTCCAGCGATCAAGTTGAGCACAGCCGCGCTCGTCCAAAGAAGCGGCGTGCCCCCTTGGTTCCTCGCATGGGCGCACAGTTGTCACAAAGCCAATGTGGCCTGCGGACACTGCAGAGGCTGCAACAAGTACTTTGAGGTCCTGCGCGAGGTGGGTGGTGGATTGGCCTGACCTCGGCCAGCCGGTGCCGCGCGGCACCGCTGAGGCACATGAACCGATCAAGTGGCCTCCGTGCTCAAGGCAAGCGTTGAGCAGTTCGGCGCCAGACTGCGACCCGGCTGTCGCCGACCTGTTCCAATCCCGCAGGACGACTCGTCGTTTCCACGCGGTTTCGCCTGCTCGGCTGGCGGGCTGGTTTGAACTAAGTTGCAAAGTACAACAACGCCAAGCCAGCAGCTTAGGTTTTGAATTGACGCGCCGCCCTGCCCCTTCGGCTGGCGCCATCCATCCAATCCATGTCGTTCTGGCCTGGCCGAACGAATCAAGTTGGTACCGCTATGACGCATTCCATCACGCACTGCTGGCATTTCGCAGCACGATGGATCCGCGAGATGCTCATGCGAGCATGCAGCAGCTAATCACGGCACCAAGCGCTACGTTGGTCTTGCTCGCAGCCGAGGTGGGCCGCACAGGGTCGAAGTACCAGCATGCCGCCAGCTTGGTATGGCGCGACGCCGGTGCGCTGCTGGCGACGATGGCCTTCGCTGCGCATGCAGTGTCACTCGCCTTTTGTCCGCTCGGCGTTACCGGCGAGCCTTGGGTCGGCCGCCTACTTGAACAGCAAGGATTGGTCGGCGTCGGCGCGGCGTTTATTGGTCAGCCTGACAGCCTGACTTGAGCGGCTGACGGCGGTCATGATGCCGCTGCGAGTGCCGTCCAGCAACCGACTCACTGTCGCCGGCGACATTTTCATCTCCATCCAGATCACTGAGTCGAGTTCGGAAGCACGGACCTGCAGGCATTGACTGAACTCAATGAACCGCTCTTCGAGTGCGCGGTAGTGCCGCTCGACTGTCAAGCTGCGATCGAAGAATCCTGCTAGCGCCCCTGCACGAAGAATGTGGATATCCAAGATCGCAATGTCGTCGGCATCCAGGGTGTTGCGAGCAATCCAAGAAGCAGTCTTGAGACCAACTCCTGGCAAGTCCGTCAGCCAGTCCCGCAGTTGTCGTCCTGACGCCACGGGGGCACTCTCCGCCGCAAGACGTCGCATGGCCTCGTGAAGGTACCTCGCCTTTTGAGCGGCGAAGCGATAGCGAATGCTGCGTCCGCCAAGCTGCAAGGGCTCAGAGAGCAGCTTCTTGAGTTCGTTCTCGCTGACGGCCTCGTTCAATGCGCCGCTATCCCGTAATCGCACAAAGGCCGCCAAGCCGACTTCTGCTGGAATGCCGTGACCGCCGAGCAGACATGCAGCCACCTCTTCTCGCAGGTTGTTTCCCAACCGATGACGGATCGTCTTGCCGATCACCCGGCGAGCCAACACCTGGTAAGCCCAATACGCGGGCGTTGGAAAGGCCTCCACCGCCCCCCAAGGCACACCCGGCATGACCTCGGAAGCGGCGTCAGGTAGCTCCACCTGCACGGTGACGTGTCCACAAAAGATCCCAGCGGTCTGGCTCATGCGGACGTCACCTCAGATTCATAGCGGTCGCGAATCAGAGCGAGGAGGTGTCCGCGTTCGGTTGCCGGCATGCGGTCGAGGCGTTCAATCCAGCGCTGATGACGACGTCTCACCGACTGGCGCTCCCGGAAGGTTGAGCCCAGATGGGCACCATCGTGAAGTTGGTTTGGCGTCTCAAAGTTCATCCAGACGCATTCCTCCCGGAGATCGACGTGCGTCTTGGCCATGAACGAGACCCTGCGCCACCCGGCTAACGCGCTGTCGTACAGGGGGCTGGGGTAGCCAGAGACCATCACCATGCATGGCAGTCCCTTGAGTACGTCCAAGAGCCGAACATGATCGGCCTCTTCCAGATCATGCCGGTAGAGCTTGTTGGCGCTGCGGCGCGTCGACTTGAGGTAGGGCGGGTCGGCGTACACCAGTTCCCCACCTCGGTACGCGAACGACTTCAAGAACTCGGTGGCATCAGCGACGACCAGTTCGCAGAGTCCGGGAAAGTCTCGCCACCGCTCGACAACCTCGCCGTCTCGATCAACGCCGATGTTGATCTCGGCAGGTTTTTTGTGACGCATGACCGCACCGCCGCCTAGATGCGATTCGATGTATGTCGAATGCGCAGGCATCAGGTTAATGATGCGCTGATAGCACTTGCCCTTGCCGCCGGGATATCGCATGCGCCCATCATCGTCAGATGCGACGATGATGTCAATGGGCCCAAGGAGGTACATATTCCACACCTAACGGCCTCGTCCCCCGTGCTCGTACCCGAGGCGGTAGTAGCGTGCGCATACATCAGGCTCGTCTCAGAGTTCGGTCCTGCGCTTGCGGCTTCTTCTGATCTCCAGACTTGGGATGGCTGTTTGTAAGGGAGAATGGCAAGCTTTTTGCCTGCGGACGTCGTACTTTCTGCGCGAGGTACCCGGGATAGTCATGATGGAGCGACACACATCCGACATGGATGATTCACTGGTGAGTTCCACGGCGGGGATCGATGTCGTGGAAGCGTGGCGTTCGCTTGGTGAAGTGCGTGCCTTGCGCATACGACCAGTCAAATCAAGTGAGCCGGTACAGGTGCTTCAGGCTCGTGCGCTACAAGACATAGGGCTTGAAGGCGACAAGCATGCCAATGCCTTGTCACCACGACAGGTACTGATCGCAGGTGAAGACGTCTACAGGGAGATGTCCTTGAGTCCATACACCTTGCGAGAGAATTTGCTCGTCAACTTCTCAACCAAGGGATTGCGCTCGTCGGGCCTCTTGAAGATTGGGCACGATGTGGTCCTTTGGTTGACGTTTCAGTGTGAGGCTTGTGGTCACTTGGAAGTTCGGCGTTCAGGACTCGTTCGAGCTATCGACGGGAGACGAGGCATCTTGGCGCGAATAGTTCGTGGAGGGGAGATCCGCGTAGGTGACGAGGTCGCTTTTGCGGAGTCGACGATCCGGCCGATTTCTGAGCACTGGAAGGATCGGCTGTTTAGCGTGATGAATCGTGTGCCGAACGGCAAGTGCGTCGAGTTCAGGCATTTGGCACGCTTAGCCGGTGTGCCAAAGTCTTACTGCAGAGTTTTTCCGAAGGTTCTCTCTGGACTTCCTCACGTAGTCGCAGCTCGGGCGAAGGCCGGTGTTGTCACAGAGGCAGAGCATCGCTGGCTGGGGCAGGAGCTCTTCGACATTCGAGGCGCGACTATTCGCCGAGCAACATTCGATATTTAACGGGAGCGAACTTATGAACCAAAACAGACCATCAGCCTACGAGCAGGCCAGAAGCGCGACGCAGCAACTATTTACTGGTCAAGAGCCTGTGAAGGTTTTTAGCGTCGGAGGTACCCGCGTGACTCTGTCGAAAGTTCGCAAGGTTGAGACCGAGGCAGAACTGCCAGAGCCCTTCCCGAAGATCGATCTCAAGCCCGGCGAGGACTTTGATTCCTGGATGAAATAAAGATCGAAAGGGGGGAAGGATTGGGAAAAGAAATATATCCAGCCAAGTCCAATAAGAAGTCGTCGGAAATTGGAGGGCTACGCAAGTTTTCTACGTTTGACGACTTGGCCCAGTGGGCTGTCGACAGCAACTTGGCCACGAGTGTCGAGACTGTCCGCCAAGTACCCAGTGATCTTTGGGGGCGGTTGGTCTTTGAGTGGTACACACAGGGCCAGGTTGCGTGCATGTTCGCAATCGTGTTGGCGAAGGACGTCGACAAGACGAAATGGATCAATGCCGTCGTTGAAGGCGAATTTGATCCCGATGTCGTGACCGCGGTCATTGATGAGGCTGCCGAGGCCGGCGCGGATGCAATCCAATTGCTGTTCCCAGGTCGCGGTGATGCGCAGCATGCGGCAAACATTGCTTGCTCCTTGAGCCGGCATGCGAGGTGGCGCTGCGTCGATGTCGGTGTGCTCGAACAGGAACCCGAGTGCGATACACGACAGGTCGGACTGCGCTGGATTTCGCCTGACGGCGCGTACGAATCATGGGCGTTGGGTCTGGGAGATTTTGATCCCATGGCTTTCACGCGAAGGTTCGCTGGCGCCCCATTCATAGCGCTGGTTCTGCGCCCCACCCCTCCAGTCGATGAGCGTGCAGATCCAGTCAAAGGGGACTCGGGTCTCCCCGCGTCGCATGTCGCACACATGGATGACGGGCTTGGAGACGACAAAGTCAAGCGCGAAAAGTATCGCGACGGTTCCAGAAACCACAAGCGCGCGCTTGTCTCTCCAGCCCCCTTATCCCGAGCTCGGGCCAAGGTGACGTTCTCTTTCCTCGCGAACGAGTATTGGACTTTGCTTGCCAATGCAAACGTCCACGACGGATTGAAGAAGGCACCTCCAGCGCCGGCTGAGGCTTAGCCACAGTCAACGGGTCACGTTCTCCTTCACGCCTGCGGGTTGGCGCTCAGGACTCGTGACCCGCGCCATGAAAGAGCCACCTTGATTTCAGTTGGGCGCCGACGCGAACAGATGGGGTTCGATGTCAACTACGTTGCCCACGGCAAGTTGGTACTCAGGCGGCCGATGGCGGCGGACGTCAACCGCGACTTGCAAATCCTGCAGCGTGTAGTCGACCAGGCAACTTCGCAGTTGAAGCGTGCGGGAAGAGCGCCCACCGAAGTGCTCATGCTCGATCAATTCGGCCTGCGACCTTGGCAGCGCCGGGTGCGCCACGAGAACCACCGTAGCCAATGTGGTCCAGGCGCGGTCTTCTTGCGGTGGCATTGAGGGCGCTTCTGGCGCAGGACGTACGGAACCGACCCGCGTAATCGCGAAATCCCTAAACGCCTCTCGCTCGAAGCACCATGCACGCATGTGCCAACGGCGACCGGCGCGTACCACCACGTGCGGATACACCAAGCGCAGACGCCCCTGCGGCGTTGACATAGAGCGGTACAGGATGGTGACCGGCGTACGGTCGACGCAGGCACGCATCAGTTGAGAAAACACTGCGGGGTCCGGAAGCGTCAGCTCCAGACGGCTGTCTTCGACCACTGCCCGTATCGGGGACGACGAATCGTGCAGCGACAGATATTCCTGCAAATCCCCTTGCGCATAGCGCGGCCTAAAGCGCCCGGTGGCTATATACGCCGAGCGCGAGGTGTCACGGCGCACGCCGTGCGGATGCGTGTCGGCGAACTCTCGCAACAGGCGGCTAGCCTGCACAGCCTGGATGTCGAATAGGTGGCGAACGCGCGAGTTGTCCAGTTGGCCTTCCCAAAGGAGAACCGATTCCAACTGCCGCAAACGATCGCTCAGGCGATTGAAAGTGTTGGTCAAGCGCTTGCCTTCTCTAAGGCTCTGCTTATCATTGATGATAAGAAGGAGGAGCCACACCCCGGTCGCCCACCCACTTTCCCGCAGGCATCCTTGGCGGCGCTAGAGGGAAGCGGCGGGATAGTAGCTTTCTTTATACTAGTATCATTCAGTTTACTACCTTGGTGCAAAGTCTGTTCCCGCTGCTCCTGACACCGCAATGTCTGGCGATTCTCGCCCGTGGCGAACTTTCAGCGGCCGAACACCGGCTGCTGTGGTTGCTCGCGCAGCAGTTGGGCAATGAAGTCCAGGTGGTTTCGCTCACGGAGCTGGCAGAGCGAGCCGGACTGACCCGAGTGACCGCGGTGAGGGCGGTGCACCACCTCCTGCGCTGCGGACTTCTAGCGCGCGGTGCGCGGGTGGGCACGTCGTACCAGTACAAGCTGAACCCAGCCCATCTGAGGGCTCTGTAAGTCATGGACGCGCCGGAGGTAATGCAGCTAGCACATGACCTACTGGCGCAGGAGCGGTCGGTGCAGCTGGAAGCGCGCGACCTCGCACTCATGCTGCTGACGGCTGACGAACTTGGCCGTCGCGCCGATGCGTTCTGCCTCACCGTGCGCGAGTTGCTCACGCTATCGATCCGCCTGGACCGGCTGGAGGCTCTAGACAACGACAAAGCGCGCGCCCGCCTGACTGGCTCACTGAAGCGTCTGGTGGAGGGCGACTGCATGATGCGCGTCGACCTGAACCAGATCGGGCACCCGGACGACGCTCAGTATCAGCTGACCACCGTCGGGCACGCATGGGTGTCGTGGGAGCGCGATCGCACTCGATTTTCCGGCGCGCCACTGGTGGCCCTGCTGCGTGCGTTCAATACGCAGTTGGAGGGGCTGCTGCACGCGTTGCCCACAGACGGCGATGAAGAGTTGTGGCGTGAGAAGGTGGAAGTACCTGCGCGCAGCGTCGTCTCCGAATTGCTGCATGGCATTCACCGCCACCAAACCCGGCTTGACCGCGAACATACGCGTCTGCGAGACCTCATACCCGGGTTGCTCGCCGATGGCAGCGATGTAGCGTTGGGACGCTGTGAAGAGCAGTTGCGAGACGTGCAGCGAACCATCCGGGACCTGCATGAGGCGACCACCTCATACGGGACCACCGCACTGAACATGGTGGCGGACCTGCGACAACGCGAAGCCGCGATGACTTCGGTCCACGGGGTGTGCAGCGAGATCGAGCGCCGGCTGTTGTCGGTCATGGAATGGGCGGCACAGCGCAGCGAGGACTGGATGCGTCACTTCCACTCGGTGCACCAGCTGATGCGAACGGTGATCCGGGTGGATCGCGAGCGGAGAGTGACCGCACATCTAAAGCGCGCGCTCGCCGAGATGCCCACCTGGACGCTGCAGCTGTCCGCAGCTGAGCCCTGCCACCGGTTGCGCAACGAGTCCGATGACGTTGGGAGCCAACGCAAGCGCTTGACGCGGCCGCGTATGGACTACGCCCCGGTGATGCAGACGCTGGAGTTGGACGAATTCCCCGCCCTGCTGCTGCAAATCGCGCGCGAGCACCTGGCGCGCGGAGAGGCGAACTGGAGCGAGGTGCTTCGGGAAACGATGGAGCTCACTGGACGTGAGTCAGTGAGCGTCCTGCGCTACCTGCCGCGCCTGATGGATCTGCTCGTTAAAGAAGGCCACGTAGACCAGCGGGAACGTGCCGAAGCGGCTTTTAACGGCTTCAAATTGGAGGAGCTGAGGGTGGTGACGCGATGAACACGCTGGATCCGAGGTTCGCGCCTATCGACGTGCTGTTGCGCAGCGGCGGCCAAGTCAACCGATCCGACTTCGCTGAATACGAGTACCTCAGCCTCCAACTGGAGGAACTGCAGCGCTTCTATGCGAGCTATCAGGTCTCGCTCGTTCACCACGCTGATGGATTCTTTTTCCTTCAGGTCCAGGATGGGCTTCTGCCCACACGGCGACTGCCCCCGAGCACCATGCACCTAGGGCAGTTCGTGTGCAGCAAGTCGCGAGATCCCGAGATCACCCGCTCGGCCGGCGTACTGTCGGTGCAGCAGTTGGTCCAAGAACTGGAGTCGTCGCTGCCGCAGGCGCAGTTGCTTCGCATCTACGCGCCCCGCCATGGAAAGACCGTGGCGACTTCGCGAGCGCACGAGCAAATCCTCAAGTCGCTGCGGCAACTCGCGCGCTTTCGTTTCGTTCGCATCAAGGGCGACGCACTGACGCCGCTTGAATCGATCCTGCGCTTTGCCGAGCTGGCCCGTCATGGCAATGACCCGGACGAGTTGGGCCGGTTGGCGCTCCAGGGCCGCGGGATCGTGCTGGATGTCGACAACGACCAAGAAGAAGCGGAGGACGAGGATGAAGCCGAAACTGAATAAGGTCGCACTCGTCGGGTGGCTTGGAATCGAGTACGAAGAGATCCGCTTCGACGACGAAGTGTTCGCGGGGCTGACTGGTGGCAGCGGGGCGGGCAAGACCACCGTGGCCTTGTGCTTGGCCTATGCGCTGCTTCCCGACCGCAAGACCATGTCCGTGCGGCCACTGTCCAGCGTGAACGACCCGACGCAAGCCGCGGTCGATCCCCTGGCGGTGCGCATGGCCTCCTCGTATGCGTACGTCGCGCTCGACATCACCAGCCGTGACGGCTCGCGGGTGGTGGCCGGCATCCACGTGGCAGCGGTGGAGTCCGGCGTCTCGCTTACCGGCTGGCACATCCTCAATGCAGACGGGAACACTTCATTGCAGGACTATCTGCGCTCGATAGAGGGCTCGGACGAATGGTTTCCGGATCTTCATGACCTGCGTGCGGTCCTGGCCCGGCGAAGCGTTGACTTGCGCATTTGCCGCACGGTCTCTGAATATGGCGAGCTGCTCTATGACGTGGGGATCCTGCCGACTACGCTCGCCGAGTTATCCGATCGCACCCTGTATGCCAAGCTGATCGATTCGACTTTTCGCGGCGGACTGTCGGCAGATGTCACCAGCCGATTGAAAGACTACCTGCTGCCCGAGGCCTCCCGTGTGCCGGAAGCCTTAGGTCGCCTGCAGCAGTGCGCCGCGCAACTCAGTCGGACAAAGCGCGCGCTCGCCGAAGCCCAGCGGCACCTCGCGCTGCTCAAGCTTGTGTATGAAAAGGGTAAAGAGCTGGTCTGTGCGGCGATCTGGAGCGCACAGCGGCAGCAAGAGAGATCGGCCGCAGAGCAGGCGCGGTTGCAGCAGTTGGCGACCTCACTTATTGAGACCATCGCGGCGGCGGAACCCGCCCTCAAGGAGCTTGCCGGGACCGAAGCCCTCGTGAAGTCGCAGCAGCAGCAACTGCGCACGGAGCGTCAACGGCGATTCGCGGCCGCGCAGGCCGCGGCGACCGCGGCCCAGACCTTAGTCACCCAGCGCAACGGGACTGTGACGAAGCGGGAAGATGCGCTGAAGACTTTCGATGCCGGCCAGAGGGTGTGGGACACCCTGACCAAGGGGCACGAGCACCGACCGGACACTTACGACGACCTAATGGCCGCGCTTGCGGCGGACGCTGCCGCCCAACACGATCTGGCCGCGAAGACACGGCTCGAGCTTTCCGACTTGGACATGATCATCGAATCGCTCTCAAATGTTGCGCCTTCCAGCTCTGCGCGCTTGGCAGAGAAGTTAGGTGGCATTGCGCTGTCGGAAGCGGCCAGCAGCCTGTCCTTAGAGGATGCGCGCGCGACAGAGATGGCGCTCGCAGGTCTGACTGAAGGGGTGGTGGGCGCGACGTTGGAGGGGCTTGCGAGCCTGCGGGACGACGCGGACCTGCCCGACACCTTCTGGCTGTGCCCCGAAATGCCGCAACCCGAATCCGTGCATCACGTAGGC
The DNA here is from genome assembly GCF_056676035.1 of Piscinibacter sp. PDB5-1. Taxonomy (NCBI): domain Bacteria; kingdom Pseudomonadati; phylum Pseudomonadota; class Betaproteobacteria; order Burkholderiales; family Sphaerotilaceae; genus Piscinibacter; species Piscinibacter sp. PDB5-1. The sequence goes on from NZ_JBWVZL010000005.1 coordinate 73,077, forward strand.
GACTGGTTGGTCTCGCCGTTGGCTAGCGGCTTCGTCGCCACGTCGCAGCGCCGACGGGCGGTTCTCGGCCAAGCGGCGCGGGAGCAGCGCCGGGCACAGTTGGAAAGCGCGAAGGAGCAGCCGCAACGCCTGCTCACCGAGGCGCAAGAGGGGGTGCGTCGCCTCAGCCAACAGTCTCAGCGTGCCGCCGAGAACCGCGATGAGATCTGCGCGTTTCTCGCCGATGTACAAGGACGGGACCGCCTTGTGAAGCAGCGCGACGATGCCCTTGAAGCGCAGCTTTCGGCCGAGAAGAATGCACGCGAGGCCCAGGCCGAACTAGTGGCTTTGTCCGAGTACTACGAAGATGAAACCAACCGGCTGGCCGAGCAGCTCAGTGCACTCGGCCTGCAACGCGTCGAGACCGAGCGCCGCCGCGACTCCGCAGCCAACCAGTTGGTGGACGTGCGAAAGCAGCTGCAACGGGAGGGCGCTACGTTGGCGAGCTTGTCCACGGTCTATGCAGATGTGCAGGCTACGCTCGCGTCGGCGTTTGAAGAGCTGAGTGCGGCGGCACAAGCGCGGGAGTGGGGGGAGCCGCAGAGCGCGCGTTTCGGTTCGGAGCAGGCCGCGCGGCAAGCAGCCATCGCGGACCTGCTCCGCCAAGAAGGTGAAGCGGCGTCCGGAGTCGTCTCTGCTGTGGCTGCAGACGATCCGGTTGCCTGCGCTTCGCTTTGGCCGGTGTTGATCCGCGTGCTGCGCGATCGCTTGCCGATCGAAGTGGCCGATGATGCAGACCAAGAACTTCTGGAGCAGATGCAGCACTCCCGCGACGAGCTGCAGCGGCAGTTGCAGCGTCACGAGGAGGATCTGCAGGGCGAGGCATCCGTGCTTTACCGCTCAGTGTTGGTTGACGTGCGGCGTCAGATGGTGCGCATTGAGGAACTCAACCGCCTTGGTGACACGATCGAGTTCGGCAATGTTGTTGGCCTTCGCTTCGACGCGAAGCCGCGAGAGGAACTGCTGTCCGCACTAGAGCGGGTGTCCTCGCAGCTTTCGCTGCTGATCGATGAAACAGAGGAGCCCGTTCACCTGTTGCTCGAAAGGCTGTTTCGTCAGGTCTACGACGTCAAGTTAGACGGAACTGCGCTGATGGACTACCGGAGCTACATGGAACTCCGGTTGCAAGTGCTGCGTCGCCGCGCGACGAAGTGGGAGCCGGCCAGCAACCTGTCGGGTGGGGAGGCGATCGGCGGCGGCCTTGCGGCCACGCTCATCCTCGCCCGCTCGCTGCACCAGATGGGGCCGGTCCCGTTGGAGCAGTTCACCCCAATCTTCATCACCGATGAGGTGCATCGGCTGGACCGCGACGGCCATAAGGTGATGGTCGAGATGTGCCGCCGCGAAGGTTTTCAGATGCTGGTCACCGCAATTGAACTGGAACCGGCATATCCCTGTGCGCTGTACACGCTGCGAAGAGAGTACGACCCGGTGGAGCGAGTGGTAATGCGGCGAGCGAAGGTCGAGGGGCGCGAGGATGTCAAGGGCGCTTGAAGCAGCGCTGCTGCTGCGATTGCTCGAACAAGGCCGCGCGAAAGAAGGCAGTCGCAACCACCTACTCGTGCAGCGGTTCCGATCGGCCGGTTGGCTGCAGCCGTCGACGCGCCGCGACGAGTGGCTTGCCAAGCCGCAGGCACTAGAGGCGTTGCGCACGCGGCTCGCGGAGTTGCTACCGGATTGGGAAGAAGAGGCCCGACGACTACGTGGCCTAGGTTTGGATCCATACGATGCCACGGCGATCGCCTGTATCCCGCGCCTGCAGCAGCCACCAGCACACTTCGCGTTGCTTAACCGGCGGAACTGGATGGCAGCCACCGGGCTGGGGCCGAAGCGGTCCGCTAAGCTGGCCCCGCCCGGGCAATTGACGAAGGATTGGGTCATGCGCGTTCGTTGCAACGCGTTGCTTGGGCTGCGGTGGCCTGAGCAGGTTCGCGACCTGGCTGCCCACACACGCCTTGACGGCGAAGTGATGATCTCGGAGCGGCAGTGGCTGCGGCGAATCGGCTGGCAGCTGGCAGACTCAACGGGCACTGTGATCTCGATAGAGAACCGGGGCGCGTACATCGACCCGCCAGTTCCGCCGGGCTGTCTGTTTGTTGAATCACCCGGATGGAACGTCGAGGTCGCCGTCGAACTGCTGCTGAGCCTGCCCAGTTGGCAGTGGTTGCACTTCGGCGACATCGATCCAAAAGGGTTGGAAATCGCGATCCATATCAGCGTCGCCACCGGCCGGCCGCTGCGCTTTTACGTGCCCTCTTTCGCGCAGGAGTACCTGGACTTGCCACACGCCACCGGCCTGCGCTGGCCGGCCACGGCAAGCGAGTTGCCCGCACTGGCTCCCTTTGCGACAACAGGTCTAGGCCTGTTCCAGGAAGCGTTCGTGACGGATCCGCGGCTAGCCGACGACCTTTCCTTGCACTGCCGACAACAGCACAAGGGATCTACGCCTTGATGTCCTCTGTCGACCGGTTAGTGATAACAACACAGCCAGGCAAGGCATCGCGACGGGCGGTCGATGATGACGCTTGAGACCTTTTAAGGCCTTGCTCGCAGAAAGCGCTGGACCTATGTCGACATTGGCATCCGGGCCTTCTTCCCCCCGCCGATCCCAGCTTGCTTGGCGTACCTCGTCTCCACGGCCGCAGCGAAATCGCCAAACGACATCTCGAGGGCCTTTGCGATGAGGAAGAGCACGCTGATGGTTGGCTGCTTGCGACCAGCTTCCATGAGCGTGATGTAGGGCCGGTCCAACTGACATCGACCCGCCAGATCTTCCTGGCTAAGCCCGAGCGCCACACGACGAGCTTTGATCTCCACCCCGAGAGATTCGATGAGTGGTTGATTTCGGCTCGGGCGCATCGAGGCGAAGTTTTCGACGCATGTACACTAAAGACACGTGTCTACAGACAACAAAGAATCTGTCGGCCACCCTTCGTCTGCCGAAATCGCGGAGAGATGCATCGGCAGACAACCGCCGCGCGAACGGAAGCCGTACCGCCAATGGGAGATTTCTTAGATGAGACTGATCACGACGACGATCGTGGCGCTGTTTGTGGTCGCTTGCGCCACACAGCACAACACATCAACAGTCCCGCTCGAGCAGGGCAAGACGGTGCGCTACATCCTCCCTGGACAGCTTGCCGATGAACTGAACCGGAACGGTGCGGCTGGGCGGTACGCAGATGCGCTTCTACGAACAAGCATGTACAGGCCTGCTTCCGACACCGGGGGCAGCCACAAAGGCGTAAGCGTTCGGCCGGGCGCCAACACTGTCGACGTCCTCTACCAGAACTACGGAAGTCCACAACACCGCCACACACAGCGTGCACGCTTTCAGCTGACAACGTCGCGCGCCGGTGAAGATCTGGTCCTCCAAGTTGCTTGTCCCGAAGCAATCCAGGTCGAGTCTGTCCACCTTGGCGGCTTGAGCTTGTCGCCGTTGATATCGCCGCAGCTGGTCGCAGCAGACCTAGCTGCTCTTTGCACACGAACCCCGCTGGTGTTCTCACGCAGAGAGACAGGTGAGCTCGATGTTCCGTTCAGTGCCCCAGCGGTCCTTGCAAGCTTCCAACGCAAATCACTGAGTCCGGCTCACGAGACCGATTCGTATGCAGCAGGCAACTCGATGGCTCGAAAGTGGACCATCAGCATTCAGGACTTAAACGACCGCCAGTCCGTCGCGGTCACGGTTGTGCCCTACCGCGCCGGATCGAAGGTCAGCTACGCATGGAACCATGACATTCGATGCGTCCCTGACAAGAAGTGCTCGTTCGAACCGGAGAAGCCCGCGCGAATTCGTGAGGCTCTGACGAAAATCGCGAACGACTGACCTGTAAAGTTAGAACATCCACGGTCCACAGCGAACTGAGCGTAGATCCACGGTGGCCGGCTACGTGAAGGAGGCGCCATGAAGTCACGATCAAAGTCCGCTCTGTGCCATCCGGTCGACCCGACGCCGCAAGAGTTGGCTGCAAGGTTGGGAAAGGCTCTTAGCAAGCCCGGGCTCAGCAGGCGCTCAGTCTTCGGAGATGCAGGTCCCAGCGCCCACATCTACGCATACTCGGTACTTCCCAGCGACCCAACGAAGTTCGTGCGCGAATCCGTCGACGGCAAGATCACGATCGGTCGGGTCGTCGGTGGCCGTTTTCGAGCGCTTCCCACGAAGGGCGCTGCGCAGTCCCAGCAACTCCACACCACAGTACCCGTCCCCGATTGCGTCGCCCCAAGCCGGGAAGGCTCCATTCCGACAGGCCGCAAGCGTCGCTAGGGGGACGCAGACAAACCTTGCAGTTTCTGCTCCAACGTGGCGGCAGATAGTTCGCCAATGCGGGTTGCGACGAGTTCGCCGCGGGCATCAAAGAACAGCGTGGTCGGATAGCCCTTCTGATGAAACAGTGCACCGGCTTGGCGGCGTGGGTCCAACAAAACATTGCGCAGGTGCAACCCGCTGCGATGCAGCCAGCGTTGCACACGCCCTGGCTCCTCGCCCTGGTTTAAGAACACGAAGTGAACGTCTGCGCGTCGGCGCTGGGCGTCAAGCAATACCGGCATCTCTCGCACGCAAGGCGGGCACCATGTGGCCCACAGGTTGACCACTACCGGTTTGCCTCGAAAGCTGTCGAGCCGGACATCTGCGCCATCCATCGAGGCGAATGCGACCGCCGGCAATGGCGGGCCTGGCCGCGCCCCGACCGCCAGAGCGATGGCGCCCGACAGGTAGACAGTAGTGCCGGCGGCCAAAGCCCAGCGCAATGGTCGCCGCATGGCCGGCGCGGCGCGCCCTCGGAACAGTCCGTAGGCCCAGGCGGCTAGCAGGCCGGCAGTCGGGTTCCAACCGCCGTCACGAATGTCGAGAATTGACATTGGCGCGCCGAAGTAGAGCGAGCGGTATTCGTAGACGAAGGCGAGCCGGGCTGCTGCCAGGCCAATCGCAAGGGCCCACCACAGGGTGAGATCAACCGCCTTCGATGCCCCCGACAGGCGCTTGCCCAGCGCCAAAGCGACGACGGCCGACACCATCACGAGCAGCGGCGTCAGGGGCAGCAAGAGCGGCCCCAACGCAATGGCGCCGGTCAAGTATCCGCCTCACGCAGGCCCAGGGCGCCCAACGGGATCTTCGGATTGCTCATGCCTTCGGACGCTGCCGAGGACACCCCGCCGGTGCGTCTGCTGGCCTCGTTGAATAGCAGGATGAGCTTGGGCACTTCGATCTGTCATCCTCGGCCTGGCGCACGCACGTGACCTCCCAGGGTATCGGCCCATGTGGATCGAGCCCACTCCCAAGCGTACGCACCCTCCAGCTCATTGACCGCAGGCGAGATCGCGCCAGGGCCTGGAAGGACGCCCTTGTAGGCCTTGTCAACTTGGCTGTACCGATAGGTGTTGGCCACGTGCGCCGCCAGTGTCGGTGCAACCAAGCTGTAGCAGGCGTTCAGCAAAACCGGCTCAGCGATCTGCTGCTTGCCGGTCAGCTCAGCCACCACGGAGGCTGCAACCACCTTGCCCTGGTTGTTCGCCAGGTGACCGCTCTTCGGCATTCCCGGCGGAGAGACGATGGCGTCTCCGATCACGTGAGCATCCGTCACGACCGTTGAGGCGAAATCGACGTAACGCACAGGGCACCACCGTCCACCCGCATTGAGACCGACATCTTCGGCAAACGATGCGGCCCGCATGGAAGGAATCACGTTCAAGACGTCCGCGCGAACCTCAGGCTGCCCATCAAAGCGGAGAACCCCGGACTTGCCATCGACTGAAAGCAACCGGTGCCGCGCTCTGTGCTCGACCCGCCCGCCATACAGGTCTGACCAAGCCTTCCTGAACAGCGTCCCCTTGACGACGATGTCAGGATTGGCGTCGAGGATGAGCACCTTCGAGCGCGGCTTGGCCTGCAGCAGGTAGTGCGCAATAAGACTTGCGCGCTCGTACGGCCCCGGCGGGCAGCGAAACGGCATTTCCGGCACGGTGATGGCGACAACGCCGCCGTCAGGCAACGCCTCAAGCTGACGACGCAGCAGTAGGGTGTCCGGTCCGGCCTTCCAGGCATGAACCACCTGACCTGCCGAGATTGCCTGTGGCAATCCCTCAACCTGCGAGGTCATCATGTCGATGCCTGGGCTCACGATCAACTTGTCATAGGACAGCGTCCGATCCGAAGCAAGGCGGACCTTCCGCTGCAGGATGTCAACGTATACCGCCCTGTCACGCATCCACTGCACGCCGGTGCTTTCAAGCGTTGAATACGAGTGTGTCAGTTCGTCCATCGTGCGCGTACCGCTCAACACGAGGTTGCTCATCGGGCAGCTGACGAAGGTCGGGTTCGGTTCAACCATCGTCACGGCGACCGCGCCGCCAGAAAGCAGCCTGACGTATCTGGCCGCCGTGGCACCCCCGAAGCCGCCACCGATGACTACGACCTTCGGACTACCCGCGCCACTGCCGACGGCGGCACAGCCGACCATACCCAGAGTGCCTGCAGCCCCCGAGGCCTGCAGCAACGTTCGACGGCTGATCATCGGGCGCTCTCCATGTGGAGGGTCTGTTGTGAGAAGTACTTAGCCAGCTGCTCGATCTGACGCTCGTCAAATCCTTTGGCAATGCTCGGCATCACGGTTGACCCGCCTGCTCCCGCCTTGAACTCGCTCATTCGTGCCAAGAACCTTGCAGCCGGCAATCCAGCCAAAGCAGGCATCACAGAACCTTGGGGCGGGCGCCCATCCGTGCCGTGGCAGTTCGCGCACGTGGCAGCCAAAGTGCGGACTGCCAAGGCACCGGCGTCTTCCGAAGACCACGCCACGCCGGAGTGGGCAGTGAAGCCGATCGCGGCCGCAATGAAGAACAAGAGACGGTAGCGGTTCATTCAATCTCCATGAGAGCTCAAGCGGTGCCCACCACCGGCCTCGACCGGCGGTACCACGCGAGCGCCCCGACCGCACAGACCACGGCAAGCAAGAAGGGAAGCGCTAGGAGGTTCACCGCCTCCCACCCACTCACGTTCAGCAGCTTGCCGGCGGAGAACGAGGCGGCGGTGATCACGCCAAACACAAGGAAGTCATGAATGGCTTGAGCTCGCGCCCGATCGCTCGGCTCAGTGGAATCGGCCAGCAGCGACGTCCCGCCAATGAACAGGAAGTTCCACCCGACGCCTAGCAAGATCAGTCCGGACAGGAAATGCAGGTACTCCACTCCAGACAGGGCGATGAACACGTGGCCTGCCAGAAGGAGCGCGCCGGTTGCCATGACCGGCAGCACACCAACCCGCGCGATCAAGTGCCCCGTGAAGAACGACGGCACGAACATGCCGAGAACGTGCCACTGGATGACGGTGGTCGTCAGGCCGATCCCGTGACCGCAGATTTGCATGGCCAAAGGGGTGGCGGTCATCACCATCACCATCACCCCATAGCCAACGGCTGATCCCAAGAGCGCGGTGAGGAAGGCAGGCTGCCGGACGATCTCACGCGTAGACCGCGCCGCCTTGGCTTGAGCTCCGGCGCTCGGTAGGGGGAGTGTGAGCCGGGTGCTCAACGCAAGAGCCAGCAAGCTCAGCGCCAGAAGACAGATGAAAGACCAGAAGAAGGGGATGCTTCCCGCAGTGCCCGTGAAGCGTGCGATGTTTGGACCGGCAATGGCCGCAACCACGCCCCCTGATACCACCCAAGAAATCGCCTTTGACCGGTACGCCGCCTCCGACACCTCACCGGCTGCAAAGCGGTAGTACTGAGAAAACCCCTGGTAGGTGCCCACCAAGAAGTTGGCGAGCAGAAACAGCCCGAAGCTTTCTACGCTGACGGCCACGGCAGCGATCGCCGCTGACAGCACGCCGAGAGAAGTCCCTATGGCAAAGCCGCGGCGACGCCCGATCCGCTGCATCAGCAAGGAGGCCGGCACCATCATGAGCGCAGCGCCCACCATGGTGATCGCGATTGGCAGGGTGGCCAAACCTTTGTCCGGGGCCAGTCGAAACCCGATCAGCCCCCCGACAGTGACCATCAACACCGAGGTGGTCTGGAACAGCGCCTGCATTGCGGCCAGGAGCAGCACATTCCGTTTGAAGTCGCCGGCGCTCATGCTCATCGCGCGCTCCCGCCTACGTGCGGCCGGGTCAAGCCAGCCACCAGAAGCTGAGTACAGCGCAGGCCGCCAGTGCAGCGATGCCGACGATTCGCAAGGCGAGCGAGTCGCTCGCGTGCGGAGCCGACACGCCTCGTTTGAACCCCGTGATCATCGGCGTCACGAGATCGATCTTTCTAATGACTCGGTAGTACGCGATGGCCAGGATGTGCAACGCAAGCAGTCCATAGATGAACCACTGCGCATTCACATGCAAAGAGGTGATGAGCGTCGCTGTCTCCTCGTCGATCCGCGAGACCAAGGGACCGTCGACGCCCATGAAGTCTGAGCTGAACAGCCCGCCAACCGCCTGAAGGCCGATCAGCCCCAGAAGTGCAAACACAGACAGCGAGCCGCTTGGACTGTGACCAACATAGCGATGGTCGCCATCTCCGCGCCCGGCGAGATGGCGCAGGAGCGTACGGGGACCGTAGATGAAAGACGCGAAGCGCGCATAGCGTGGTCCCACAACACCCCACAGAAGGCGGAAGGCCAGCAGCGACAGCGTGGCGATGCCAGCGCGGGCATGCCATTCCATCCAGTTACCGCCCAACTGCGCTGTGACGATGGAGGTAGTGACGCAGATCACCAGCAGCCAATGGAACAGGCGCGTCGGAAGATCCCATACCTTGACGCCCGGACGAGTGCGGGAAGCCGGGATTGCCGAGGAAGAGCGCGGATAGATGGCGCTCATGCCGACTCGCGTTGCCGATCGCCAAGGTGACGCTCGTATGCCCAGCCAAGCAGCTGCACAGCTTGGTCAATTTCGTCTACCGTTGTGTCGTAGCCGAGGCTGAGTCGGATCGCTCCACGCGCCTGTTGGGCGGTCGCACCAATGGCCTGCATCACGCCGGAAGGCTGCTCATCATGATCCGAGTGGCAGGCTGCGCCAGCCGACATGGCCAGTTCGTCGACCAACAGCGCAATCACGCCTCGGGCAGTGCCGTTCGGCAGAGACACATGCAGGGTGTTCGGTAGACGATGCCGCTGGGATCCATTGACGGTCAGCCCAGGGATCTTTCGAATCAGTTGCGCTTGCAGTCGGTCCCGCAGATCGGCCATCCGATGCCAAGCGTCCGGAGACTGAGACACCAGACGCGCAGCCACGCCCAAGCCAGCGATATAGGGCACGTTCTCTGTGCCAGGCCGCAGCCCCTTTTCCTGCGACGCACCGAACACGAGGGGCGACAGCGGAGTTCCCTTCCTGACGTAGAGGGCGCCGATGCCCTTCGGGGCATACATCTTGTGGCCTGCAATCGTTAGCAGGTCAGCACCCAGGCTGTCGACGTTGACCTCCATCTTCCCGATGGCCTGTGCAGCGTCGACATGCACCAGCGCGCCATGCTGTTTCGCCAGTGCGGCGACTTCGGCGATCGGCTGGATGGTCCCGATCTCATTGTTGGCAAGCATCACGCTGACCAAGGCGACGGGAGGGCCCTTGAGAAGCTCTTCGAGCGCAGCCAGATCTACGCGCCCCTCGTGATCAACAGGAGCAACGGATAGCTCCCAACCTTGCCGTGCCAGCTCATGGGCCGGCTCAGCGACCGCCGGGTGTTCAACTGCGCTGATCACTAGTCGGCGCCGCTCGGGCGCGGCTGCGCGGCAGGCGCCAAGAATGGCCAGGTTGTTGGACTCCGTAGCACTGCCCGTGAAAACGATTTCGTCCGAAGTCGCCCCAACCGCTTGAGCGACGGCTTCACGGGCCGTCAACACTGCGGCTTTGGCCGCAACCCCTTTCACATGCGACGAAGACGGGTTGCCGAACTCCTCTAGGTACCTGTTGATCGCGACGCGCACATCGGGATGAATGCTCGTCGTGGCGTTGTAGTCGAGGTAGATCATTGCTGTTCCAGATAACGTTGCGCGTCCAGGGCCGCCATGCAGCCGGTGCCGGCGCTGGTGATCGCCTGACGATAGACGTGATCCTGCACGTCCCCGGCCGCAAACACTCCTGGAATGGTGGTCATCGTGGCAAAGCCTTCCGAGCCTGAGCGGGTCAGCAAATACCCGTTACGCATCTCGAGTTGCCCCTTGAAGAGGTCAGTGTTCGGATGGTGGCCGATGGCAATGAAGCATCCGCTGACGGGGACGTCGACCTGTGACCCGTCCAGCGCGTTCGCGAGTCGCAGAGCCGTAACTCCCCGCTGCGCGTCGCCGACGATCTCCTGGACCGTCTGATGGAGGTGCAGCCGGATGTGGCCGCTCAAGACCTTCTCCATGAGCTTGTCGAGCATGATGGGCTCCGCACGGAACTTGTCGCGACGGTGCACAAGGTGCACCTTGCTCGCGATGTTCGAGAGGTACAAAGCTTCTTCGACCGCCGTGTTGCCACCACCGACGACCGCCACTTCCTGCTGGCGGTAGAAGAATCCATCGCATGTGGCGCATGCGCTGACGCCACGTCCCTTGTATTCCTCTTCCGAAGGAAGGCCCAGGTACTTCGCTGAGGCGCCTGTTGCCACGATGAGGGCATCACAGGTGTAGGTGCCCGAGTCGCCTTGAAGTGAAAACGGCTTCTTCGACAGATCGACGGTGTGGATGTGGTCGTGGACAAGCTGAGTTCCGAAGCGAAGTGCATGCCGCTCGAAACGCTGCATCAGTTCTGGCCCTTGGACGCCATCGACATCGGCTGGCCAGTTGTCGACTTCGGTGGTCGTCATCAACTGCCCACCTTGCGCGATGCCAGTCACAAGCACCGGCTTGAGGTTGGCTCGTGCGGCATAGACAGCGGCGGTATAGCCAGCGGGACCGGATCCCAGAATGAGTACCTGCGCGTGCATCTGATTTCGTTCCTAGCTCATTGAACCTTGAAGGCGTCGTGGCAGTCCTTGCAGGACTTGCTCGCAGCGCCGTATGCGGCCTTCAAGGCACTCGTGTCCCCTGTTGCCACGGCCGCCTTCAGCTTGCCCACCTCCACGATGGAGGCATCACCAAGCTGTTTGAAGCGGGCGCTGTCCTTCCAGATTTCCGGCTTGGCCTTCGTTCCCTTGTCCGTTCCAGCGGGGAAGTTCTCACCAACGATGCGGCTCAGTACCTCCAGCGTCTCGGCACTCAGTTGCAGGCCTGGCTTGTCCATCGGCCAGTCCCCCTTGATGGTTGCGTTGATACGGGCCATCTGCTGACCCATCAGGTAGTAAGCCGATTGCCGTGCCTTGATTGCCTTCTCAGGAGCGATCTGCGGAGGGCCGGCAAGCACTGGTGCAGCGCTTAAAGCAAGCGCAAGTGCGGTGGGAAGAGCTTTGGAAAGCCAGGGGTGGGTGAAGTTGGTCATGCTGCGACGCTTGATTTCTTGATGCTGCACACCGTGTCGTACCAGGACTGCATACCGACCAACGGTGACGGATTGATGGGGAGGATGGCGTTGATGTTGACCCCGTTGCCGCGCCCGCCCAGCCGCTTGTCCCACCAGAGGCCATGCGCGAGATCGTCGAACTGAGCGGCGTCGCCCATCCCCTTCGCGGTTTGCGCCTGGCCTAGTTCGGCAAGCGCTTGATCGCGCGGCGCACGGCGGCCTTGAGTGGCCCGGCCGCCGAACTCCCAGCCCAGAGAGTTGGAGACGGCGACGACTCGCGGATGAATCGCCTCGGTCACGAAGACGCGGACCTTGGCGCTCCCGACTCGCTGTTCCGTGTCTGAGCCTCGGAACGCCTTGTCGCCCTGCGGGCCGGACTTGGGCCGATAGGTTGTGAGCTCGACCCACTCTCCGCTTCGAACGCCCACAAGTCGCGCTGTCTCCGGGTGGATCCACATCGGGTTGTCGTGAACGATCTCGGACAGGTACTTCTGCGAAGCCGTGCGCCCTTGCGTGTGCACGTTCCACTTGAACGTTGTCAGGATGAAGCGGTCCTTGCCAAGTCCCACATGCCAGGGCACCTGGGCGAACGACGGCATGCCGTCGTCATGCATCCCGAGGCCGCCTGCGACCTTCTCTACTTCGGGTGCATAAACCTCGAACTTGCGCGACGGCGTGGCAAAGCCTCGAAGCGCCTCACCCATGACCATGACACCGATCGCGCGGTCCTTACCGGCTGCATCGGGCTTCAAGATCACGCCAGATTTTTCATCCACGCGCGACCCTGCCACTTGCTCAGCGCTTAACTTGCGGCGGTACACCTCGTACGCCTTCGGCTTTGAGGTGTCGACGTAGACGCCGTAGTGCTTGATGTAGTCGAAGCCCGACGCGAACGTTTTGCCGTCCGGCCCAAGCTTCGGGAGCAGCGAGCACTGGTGGCGCACGAAATCTTCGTGCGAGCCGTAGGCGAAGAACTTGGCCTGGTTGGGCCCGAGGCGCTTGCCGATCTCGATCAAAGAGTCTGGGAAGCTCTTTGCTTCGCCCGGAGGCGTGACCATCGGTTGCCGCAGCGTCACGTAGTGCTGCAGCTCGAGGTTGTTGCGAATGTCCAAGCCCCAGCGCTCGAGGTACGTGGCGTCCGGAAGGATCATGTCGGCGTAGTGCGCCATCTCGGAGTAAATGATGTCCGAGCAGGCGTGAAACGGAATCAGCGCCTCGTTCTTGAGTACGTCGACAGTCTTCGAGCGACCTTCGGGCCAGGTCATGGGCGAGACGATGGTGTAGCTGAGGTAGACCTCCAGCTTCGCGCGCCCTTGTTCGAGATAGTCATAGACGATCTGACTGACCTTCATCTTCTGCCAGCGGTTGGCCAGCGGCCACTCGGGCGGGTCTTCCAGGTCAGTGCGAATCTTCGGGGCCGAGGGAACCGGCTGCGGCTGCGGGTAACGCTGCGGCGAGAGCTTTTCCTCTAGCCCATAGCAGTAGCCGCCCGGGCGGCCGACAGAGCCCACCAGGGCATTCAGCATGACAACCGCGCGCTCGGCGTTGAAGCCGTTGTAGTGCGCGCCGGTGCCCCGATTGGTAAAGGCAGCAGCCGTCGGTGCTGCCTTAGCGAATTCCCTGGCCAAGCGCTCGATATCTTTGGCCGATACGCCACTCAGTTGCTCTGCCCACTTCGGCGTACAGGTCGATAGCCATTCCCGGATCCGAGATTCACCCGGCTGAACGAGATCGGCCATGAACTGCCTGTCGTGCAGGTTGTCGCGCAGGATCACGTGACCCATGGCGAGGGCTATTGCACCTTCGGTGCCGGGAAACGGCTTGAACCACTCGTCGCTGCGCCCAGCCGTGTTCGACATGCGCACGTCGAACGTCACCAGCTTCGCACCATGGTCGAAACGCGCCTTCACGACTCGTTTGACGAAGTGGAGTCCGCCTTGGTGCGCCTCGTAGAAGTTCGAGCCGAAGTTCAAGAAGTACCGGCAGCGTTCTGCGTCGATCGATTCCCAGTCGGTATCGCCAAGGCTGACGTAGTTGGCAGCGCGCTTGTTCGATGAACAGATGGAGCGATGGTTGAGCAGGACCGGGGAGCCGATGGCGTTCAGGAACCGGTTGAACTCCGACTCGTATCTTGAGCGCCCCTGGTGGATCGCTACCCATTCAGGATGACCCGCATCGATGCACTTGCGAATGCGTGCCGCGATCTCCTCGTGCGCCTCGTCCCAGGTGATGCGCTTCCAGAGACCCTCACCCCGTGCGCCGACTCGCTTGAGCGGGTAGAGCAAGCGCTCGGGGTACGAGTTGATGGTCGGCCCGCTCTGACCCTTGGCACAGGTCATGAAGTTGCCCATGTTCGGGTCGAGCGGATTGCCGCGGATCTTCACTACCTTGTTGTCGACGACGAAGCCTTCAATGCCGCACACGGTCGAGCAGTTGAGGCACACGCTCTTGACCCGCTTGGCTGTGCGGTAGTCGGTTCTTTGCTTGCGCGGATTGCCCGCGGCATTGAGCTTGTAGCTCAGCGGCTCAAGTTCAGCGGTGGAGGCTGCGGCCGGCTGTGGCGACAAAAGGATGGTCTCACCCACGGCGAGCGTGGCGAGCGCACCCATGCCTGACTTGACGAACTGTCTGCGTTGCATGGCGTCCTCCGTCAGGCCTTCTTCTTGCCGGTGCCGTAGTCGGATGTCAGCTGCGACCACGTATCGACCTCGTACGTGAAGGGATCGTGATTACGTCCCTTGGGCAACTTCTTTTCCATCTCGCGTGGCACCACCTTGCCGAGGCCGCGGTACTTCACGCTCGGCTTCGTCCCCTCCTGGGGCTTCAGCACGGACAGCTCAGCGCCGTGCTTGGCCTGCATTTGCCTGACCTTGCTGTTGGGATCGTTCAAGTCGCCGAACGCGAAAACCTCGGCGGGACAGACCTCAACACAGGCTGGGTCCATGCCGACCTCAAGGCGGTGACTGCACCAGTCGCACTTATCCGCGACTTCCGCCACCGGGTCGATGTGAATCGCGCCGTAGGGACAGGCTGAGATGCAGTCGCCCGACTTGTCGCACGTCGAGGCGTCGATGCGAACAACTCCGTCAGCGCCGCGCGAGATCGAGGTAGTGGGGCACGCCTTGATGCAAGGAGCGTCTTCGCATTGCATACAAAGTGTGGGCAGGAAGGCCCGCTTGAGCGCAGGTCGTCCGACGGCGTTTTTCCCCTTGTGGTCGTAGTAATAGACCTTGGTTCGAAAGTTGCCGAGAGAGACCGAGTTCTCGACCTTGCAAGCCACGGAACAGGCGTGGCAACCGATACAGCGCTCGAGATCGATCGCCATGCCCCACTTGGGCGGCGACGTGTCTTGTTTCGTGTCCACACCTGCTCCCTGTTGTTGTCAGTCGATCAGAAAACGATGACTTTGTCGGCCCACAGGGTCCAGGTGGTCAGCTCATCCATCGTGCCGCGATGCGTGCCATCGGTGAGTTCAACCTCGGCCATGCCGCGTGCATCCATGCAGGTGCCGCAAACGCCGACCTCGCCATTGCGGCGGGTGACCATGCCCAGCATGTCTTCGACCTTGTAGTAGCCGGCCGGGACCTTTTGCGCGCCCTTGGCGCACAGCGCGCTGTCGCCCATCAGGAAGATGCGGACTTCTTCGCCTTCGCGCTTGGCCACAGCGCCCGCCAGGCGAAGGCCGTTGTACGTACGCTCGCTGCCGTAGGGAG
Source organism: Piscinibacter sp. PDB5-1 (assembly GCF_056676035.1). Classification (NCBI taxonomy): domain Bacteria; kingdom Pseudomonadati; phylum Pseudomonadota; class Betaproteobacteria; order Burkholderiales; family Sphaerotilaceae; genus Piscinibacter; species Piscinibacter sp. PDB5-1. Next base: position 88,233 of record NZ_JBWVZL010000005.1, read on the forward strand.
CGTCATTGAAGATGAACAGGTGCTTCATGGTTTTCCTCTGATCAGAATGAATAGCGCCCGAGGACGTAGACGTTGGAGTCGTCCCTGAGCATGCCGAAACGGGTATCGGACCTGCCGTTAAATACGTTGGCCCCTCCCTCGATGGCCCAGCCATCGGCTGGGCTCCAACTCACGAAGGGGTTGAAGTGCGAGTCGCCTTCATCTCCCCCGAAAACTTGTGCGCCACCGCGGACGGTCTGCTGCGCCCACTGGCCTTGGATCCGCAGGTGGACCATGGCGGCGGTGCGCCGCGTGGGCCGAACGCCGGGTGCCAGCGAAGCGAGGTAATCACTCCGCGAGAGCGGGGCTTCCAGCTGCAATTGAATAGACGCGGTCATGTCTTGAAGCAGCTCGCGCGAGTAGCCTCCAAGCACCTTGACGGCCGACCCGTAGAAGTAGCGGCTCACCGAGCTACCTGTGACCTCTTGCGCATCACGCAGGGCAACTTCGGCCCACGCCAGGCCGTTCGCCGCATTTCCGGTCAGGCTTGCTCCGAGGTGCGACGTCAAGGGGCGCTCGAATTGCAGTCCAGCAGGCGTCGCCAGGTATCGCCGTTCGCGGCTCGAGTACCGCCCGGCATAAGCCGCCCAGTCCACACCACTCGAATGTCCCGACCACCGCGAGGCAACGTCCGCCCGGTCGTCGGCGTCGTCTTTGTCGAGCGCTGCTGCAGACATGGCGGAGGCGAGGAAGCGGTCACCGCGGGGAGGCGTGTCGCCTCGTGACCGTGAAAGGACTGCCTCCAGATCACCGCCGCCAAGCCGCCAAGAGACCTTAGCCGCGTCAACGGGTTGCTTCATGCGGTCGATGCCGCCGCCGGTGAAGAACGAGTCGTAGTTCTTGGGGAAGATGTCGTTGACGTAGAGATAGTCACTCACGCCCCAGGTCACCACCTGCCGACCGAGTTTGAGGCTCACGCGGTCAGACGGTGCGAGGTCTGCGAATGCTTCGCGCAGTTGAATCCGATCCTTGCCAATCGCCGCGTCGCGCCAGCCTTCGACCCGCAACGTGGTGCTGGCTCGACTGCCGAACCGGCGCTCATGCAACAGTTCGCCGCTCACCTCGTTCACCATGCTGCTGCACGGCATTGACGGAGCACACGCGGTCGCAGCTTTGGCCCGTTGGGCGTGCCGCAGCTGCACGAACCCGGTGAGATCGGCTTGTGCAGGAACGGAGACAGCCGTCACCGCTGCGGCGAAGAGGACTCGGCCGAGAGTCATGGAGCCAGCGTCGGCGGATTGCGGAGGCTGCGTTCACTGAAGACGTCGTCCGGCAGGCCTGCGTCGTAGCGGATCGACTTGAACGCCACCTCGGTACGGTGGCCGGTCTGCGCGTTCGTCATCGTGCGCGTCGTCACCGTCCAGTAACCGCCGATCTCTTCGACCTTTTCAGCCTTGAACGTGCGTTGCAGCTTGCCCTCGGAGTCGTAGTACTCCTCCTTGAGCGGCAGCCAGCGCTCGCGGTCCACCCACGTCAAGCGCCGGGCATAGCTCGCCGCGGCCTTGGGGCGGCTCTCGACCACGTAAGTGGGCCGGTCACCTGCGGTTTCCTGGCGGACCAGCGAATGCTGTTCTTCCTCGAGGTCACGGCCTGAGATGTCTTCGTAGGTGAAGTCGGAGCCAACGAAGGATGAGCGCTTGTCGTCGGCTGCCACACGCTTGACGGCCTTCAGAGCCGGGATGTACAGCCAGCGGTCGTCTTCCTTCTTGGCGTACTTCCAGACAAGGAAGCCCATGCCTCGCACGTCTGCGGGGGCGTCGAAGGTGATGAGGTAACGCTGGTCGCCAGCCGTACCTGCATTGACGCGCCACATGTTCATGGCGCGTTCCCGTTGGGAGCCCTGAGCGTTGATCAGACGCATGGTCACCTTGCCCTGGAAGTCCTTGCCCGATTGGTAGAAGGCTGCCAGTTGCTTTTGAACGATCTGTTCCGCCGAGGGCGCGGTCTGTGCATGAACTCCGGTGGCCAGGAAGGCCATCGTCCACGCGAGCTTTCGAATCATTGGAGGTGCTCCGGTTCAGAGTCGGAAGGTTTTGATGAGGGCGGGCAGCAGCGTCAGTGACGCCAATGCGCTGAGCGTCATCATGGAAACGATGAATGCACCGACGGTCACGTAGGGCGTCAGCGGAGCTGCCAACATCACCGAGAACGCCACAGCAAACATCAAGGCGTTGCGAACGATTCCCTTGCCAGGCCACTCGACCACCCACTTGAGCGCGGCGACGCGCTCGTCATCCGTGAGGGCCCGCCCGATGGCCGCCTTAGTGGCCGCCTGCCGGTAGCGACTGACGAAGTGGATGGCAAAGTCGACTGCCATGCCCAGTGACAGGCACGCCAGCACGGCGACGGGCATGTCCACCGACTTGCCTGCCCAGCCGAGCGCGCCAAAGATCGCCATGACAGTGACGAGGAGCGGCACGTAAGCGACGAGTGCCCATTTGAGCGAGCGGAAGTCAAGAGCCAGGACGGCGAACACCACGGCCAGGGCAATCGCGAAACCGAGCACCATGTCCTTGAGCACTTCCTGGTTCCACACCAGGTTGAAATGCGCTGGCCCCGCCGCTTGGACCTTCAAGCCGAGCTTGTGCTCGCGGGCAAAGGTGTCGACACGATCTTCCAGCCGCTTCATCGCCTGCGCGTCTCCGCTGCGGAGTTGCAGCAGCACATTGGCACGCTGGTATTCGTAGTCCACCACGCGGTTGAGGTCGCTGGGCCGCGATCCCATCGAGAACGCCAGCAGGTACTGCCCGACCGTGTCAGCATCGCGCGGAAGCACTTCCGCTTCTGCGGCGTTGCCGTTGAGGACCCGGTTGATGCGCTTGAGGTAGTCGACCAGGGAGAGGCTGGTGCCGACCAACTCCTGCTTCAACAGATCGGCCTGCAGCGCCTCGATCGCTTTGAGCAGCTCAGGATCTTTGATGCCATCCGGACGACCCGAGTCCACGACGAGGCTGGCAGGCATTGCGCCGCCCATCTCTCGGCTAAAGAGCGCGTCAGCTTGACGCACCTCGCTGCTCTCCTTGAACCAGCGCAACATGTTGTTGTCGACGATCAAGCGGGACATCCCGGTGGCGCTGAAAGCGACCAAGACCATCGCGCCGATGACGATGAGCCCAGAGCGAGGCACAGCCCAAGCCGCAAGCCACGCTGTCAGGCGAGACAGCGGATCATTCTTCGGCTGCTCGCTTGGAAGCGGGACCAGCATCAAGCAGGCTGGGACCAGGTAGAAGCTCAGCAGGCGCAAGACGATCGTGCCGAGCACGATGATGCCGCCGAACACCTTGACGGGGATGACCGTCATGAACAGCAGGACGGCGAACCCCAATGCCGTAGCGAGCGCGGTGTAGCGCACTGGACGTGCCACCGCATCGATGGTTTGCCGTACCACTTCGGCGCGGTTCATGCCCGAGCGATAGCGCTGGAAAAACTCGTTGAAGATGTGGATGCTGTCCGTGGCAATGGCCATCAGGAACACCGGCGCCATCGAGCTCATGATGTGAACCGGGAAGCCGAGCGCAATGCCCGCCCCCATTGACACCATGATGCTGACCATGGCCGTCAACATCATCACGCCCGCAAGCCACCAGCTGCGGAACATCCAATACATCAGCGCCATCATCAGCGCACCTGCGATGGGCGCAAAGATGCCCATCAGCTTGAACATCTCGGCGCCAAACAGGTCACGGGCCACCGGGTCGCCCGTGATGAATACTTCATCCGGACCGAAGTTGCTGAGCGCTGCGCGACGGATGTCGTTGGCGAGCTGAGCGCCGTCCGTGTTCTTCTGCAGCGGCACGTAGATCGCGGTGGTCTTCTCGTCGCGCGAGATCAAGCGATCGACAAACAGCGTGCTCTCGAACAACTGTTGGCGCAGGCTTTTGATTGCCGCGGCATCCGCTGGGGCATCCGCCAGCAGCGGCGCAATGCGCATGGAATCACCATCGGCTGTGACGTTGTCCACCGTGAAGAGGGACGTGACGTCGCCTTTGACCACACCTGGCAGGGCAACCACTTGGGCGCTCAACTTGCGCAACTTGGCCAAGCTGTCTGGGTCAAGCACACCATTGGAGGGGCGCAGGGCAACGACGATCGTGTCCTCATGCAACCCAAACCGTTGGTCGACCTGATCGTTCCAGACGCGCACAGGTGCGTCCGGGGGCAGCATGTTCTTCGGGTTGGTGTCGATCTTCGCCCAGGGGAAGGCCGCACCGAACAGCATCGCAATCAGCACGCACACGACGATCGTCAGCCAGGGGCGTTCGATCCCCAGGCTGGTCAGGCGTCCGGTGCGTTGCATTGGCAGGTACTCGCTGGAAATGGCACTCATCGCTGCCGGTCCTCAATACATTTTGTTGAGCCAGAACTTCTCGAAGAGAACCTTGCCGACGTGATTCCAAGGGCCCGGCATGGCCAGGCGCACGTCGGGGTTCGGTTCGGCGTAGAAGTTGCCCGCACCGCGGCCGGCCATGAAGCCACCCATCTCGACGAAGCACTGTCCGTGACCCTCATAACGGTGTGTCGCCTCTCGACCCTCGAGCTCCGCCAGGATGTTTCGGGCCGCAGCCTCTGCTTGCCCGTGAGCAAAGACGCCCGCTTTCGGCAGCGCCTTCCCGTTTGCCAGTGGAATACCGACACAGTCGCCCACGGCGTAGACGCCGGGGTACTTCGTCTTCATCGTGTTGCGATCCACCGGCAGCCAGGCGCCGGCCGCTGCCATGCCGGCGTCGACGAGCAGTTGCGGGACGCTGTGCTTGGGCACATACGCAAGATGGTCGAACTCGGCAGTTGAGTCTCCGAAGTCCAGCCGGCCTTTGGCGTCCAGCCCCTTGATCGTGTGCTTCGGGTGATAGGCAATGCCCTTGTGCTTGAGCATCTCGACCATCTGGCCTGACACCTTCTCGCCGGCCACGGGCATCGGACCTGGTTCGGGCGTGTAGATTGACACCTGGGTGCCGGAGCCGCCCCGCTTCACGCGCGACTGCCAAAGCATGGCCGCCTCATACGGAGACGCCGGGCACTTGAACGGCATCGAGCAAACCAGGACGGCGATCCGCTTGCCAGCGGGCTTCGTGCCCAGCCGGTCGATCGCGGCGGCTCCTTCCGCGCTGAATATGTTGTGCCCGACAGCGGCGACGCTTTCCAGCCCATTCATGTGCGTGGAAGCGCCCAGCGCGATCAACAGGCGGTCGGCATGCACTTGGCCAGCGTCTGTTTTGACGGTGAGCGTCGAGGGATCGATGCTCAAGACCTTCGCCTTCAAGAACTCGATGCCCTTGCGTCGCACTCGTGCGATCGGCACGGTGATCTCGGGCAGCTTCCGCTTGCCAGACAACACCCACAGGTATGACGGCGAGAACTCGTACTGGTCGGTCTGATCGATGAGCAGCACCTCGTGCTTGCCCTTGCCCAGCTTGACGAGTTCGTTGGCCGCCGCGATGCCGCCGATGCCGGCGCCGAGAATGACAATCTTGCTCATGCGTTTCCTGTTGCAGAGGCGCGATCAGGCAAGCTTGAGAACTCGAGTTTCTTCTCGTAGATCACGCTGCTGCCGGAGACCCGCTCCACGCGGGGCTCAGTAAAGAAGTTCTCAAGGCCACCCTTGCTGTCGGGGACCATCTGGATGTCACGGCCGCGGCTGAGCATCACGCGGTCTTCGTCAATCGCGCCGAAGAAGTAGTCGCGCTTCTCAGGGTGGCGGGAAGCTTCGGAGACGTCTGCCGGCACCCAGCCGAGGCCGGGAACAAGGAAGCGCGTCCAACAGTGGTAGCCGCACTTGAAGTGCGTGATGTCTCCACCATCCATGTCTGCAGGGAACGCCGCGCCGATCTCGAACTCGCAGGCAATGCCGCAGCACCGCAAGATCGCCAGGAAGAGCGTGTGGAAGTCGGTGCAGTTGCCGCGACCCATGGAACAAGCCCACTCGGTGTCCCCCGCGCCCCAGCCTTCACCCGACTTGTCGTAAGTCATCGTCGCGAGCACGTGGTCATAGGCGGCGCGCGCAACGTCCAATATGTCTTTACGGCCAACCTGGATTTCCTTGGCCGCTGACACGATGTCTGGCAGGAAACGGATCTTTCTCGTCTCGGCCAGTTGCGCTTGGAGCAAGTGAGGATCGAGCACAGCCAGCGCGCGGCGCGACTGCTCGAGATCGACCTTCCACTCTCGCCGCTCAACGACCGCCCGATATGCGACATGGGCCGGCCCGCCGCCTTGTCCCGAGGACACCGCATGCAGGATGGGGTTGCCGAATACCGGATCGAAACGAACCTCGGTCTGCATGGTCGAGTCGGACACCAGGTCGAGCACTTCCTGATGCGACGTCGATGCCGGCAACGGCATCCAGATGTGGATGGGGTCGCCTTCGTCCCGTGGCTCGGGAATGGCGACGTGGTAATGCAGCTCGATGGTGCGGGATGCGCTCATGACCGTTCCTCTCTCTTACTTGAGCAGGCCCGTCGAGCGCGCCACTTGTTCGATCACGTCGAAATCTTTGGGGTCGGCCCGCACGAACTTCTTCGCGCCCTGGATGTCGAGCACCTTGTTGTCGAGCGCTTTCGATGCGTCGAGCGTGAGGAAGGCGTTGGCGAACTTCTGAACGACGGCAGGAGGCAGGTCCTTGCGTGCGGCCCAGACATAGTCAACATACGGCGGCGTGGTCCAGACCACCTTGACCTTGGAGACGTCGACCTTCTCCTGGTCGACCATGCGGTTCCAGACCTCGATATTCAGTGCGCCGCCTTGAACCTTGCCGGACTCGACCATCTTGGCCGTCGCGTCATGCGCACCGCTGTAGATGGGCTGGCCGGCAAAGTCTTTCTCGGGATCGATGTTGAAAGAGGTCTTCAGGAAGTGGCGGGGGAACAGGTGCCCAGAAGTCGAGCTCTTGGAGCCGAACGAAAAGGTCTTGCCCTTCATCTCTTCGGGCTTGGTAATGCCCGACGCAGCGCTGGCAATGAAGACGCTCTTGAACTCGCGGTCGATGTCGCGCATCACCACGGGCTGAGCGCCCGCCAGCACCCGGGCTTGCACGAAGGTGAAGCCGCCGAGCCAGGCGAAGTCGATCTTGCCGGCCGACAACGCCGAAACGGCTGCGCCGTAGTCCACGACCGGCACGTACTGCACCTTGACCCCCAGGTGCTTCTCCAGGTGCTCCAGCAGTGGCTGGAACTTGCGCTGGAGTTCTGTGGGGTTCTCATCGGGAATGCCCGACAAGCGGATCACGTTCTGGCCGAACGACGACAGGCTCACGGCGGCAAGACACGCGGCCAGCAAACACTTGAACTTGGAAATCATGGTTCTCTCCTGGACAGTTGAAGATCAATGGGGTTGAGGTAGGGCGTCCAGCGGCATGGGCTCGCTTTCGAGCAGCCAGTCGCGGGCATCGCCGTCGTGAATCCACTGCGAGGCGTCCTCGCCGGAATCGCACGGCGTCAGTTCGTAGACGTAGTGGCTTGTGCCGAGCTCGGCGACACGCCGGGCAATCACCGCACGGGCATCCGGACGGATGCCGGCGGAACGCCCCTGTGCGGTGAGACGGAAGCACTGTCCTTCGGGGACAAGTTCGGCGGTTTGCACCACCAGCCGCTCTCGGCTCGCCTCGACGATCCGCTCGATGCCGAACAACTGAGTGCCGAACTGCATGGGAATCGTCACCGGCGGAACTGCGACTTCCTCGATGGCCGCTTCGGACAGCGACTTGGAGGACGACTGATTCGTCTGTCCGTGGTCCGACCTCAGAATTGCGCCGCGGATGCGGTCGCCCACGGTGTCGACCACAGTCACGAGCACCACCATCGTGACGAGCAACAGCATGAGGTCCTGCAGATGGAACAGGCTGATGGCCGTGTTTAGCGCGTCGCCGATGCCGCCTGCGCCGACGAAACCGACCATTGCCGTGGCGCGAACGTTGACCTCGAACCGGTACAGCGTGAAAGCCGCCAGGCGGGCGCGCACCTGAGGTAGCACGCCGAACAGGAAGGTGCCCAGGCGCCCTGCGGCCATGGCCTGCAATGCAGCGGGTGGGCCTCCTTCAACCTCTTCAAGCACGTCCGAATACAGACGGCCGAGCACCCCCGCGTTGTGGACTGCAATGGCCAAGATGCCAGCGAGCGGTCCAGCGCCGACCCATACGACGAAGACCAGCGCAAGCGTGAGCTCGGGCATCGCCCGTGTCACCTGCAGGAAGGCTCGGCTGAAGCCTTGCGCAGCTCGCAGAAAGAGCCCGCTCAGACCGCTGATGCGCACGGGGTCCGGCAAATAGCTGCCAGTGGTCAGCGCGGTCGCCGAGAGAGGCGCCAGAAGGAAGGCGACCACCGCGGACAGCACCGTCGCAATCCAGGCCATCGCCAGCGTGTCGACCACCTGGCTTGCCGCGTTGCGGATGAAGTCCCACTGCACCGGAGCGCTCTCGGCCACCATGATGGCGCCGGCCGGATTGACCAAGTCCGACCACGGCAGGTCAAGGAACCCGATGGAGGCAGCTGTTCCGAGGCCTGCAGCGACGAACGTGTACCACCCGGGCGAGCGGCGGAGCCAAGCGCTCAGCAGTTCGAGCGCGATGACAAAAGCCAGCACCGCCAGCAACGCAGTGGCGAGCTTGTCGTACTGAAAGTAGCGGATCGCCAGCGCGATTTCGCTGCCCAGGCCACCGGCACCCACCACGCCCAGGATCGTGCCGCTGCGGATGTTGCATTCCAATCGGAACAGCGCGTATGCAATCCACTGGCGCGCGACCTGCGGAATGACCGAGAAAAGCAGGATGGCCGTCCGCCCCGCGCCTGAGGCACGCATGGCAAGCACGGTGCGCGGGTCCACAGACTCGGCGAGCTCCGAGTACAGCTTGCCAATCGAGCCGCCCACGGTCAGGCCGATGGCGAGGATGGCGGGAATCGCTCCAAGGCCGAAGACCCGCACGAAGATGTAGGCCCAAACGATCTCGGGTATCGACCGGAAGAAGGCCAGCACCCATCGACCAAGCAGGCGTCCAATCTCGAACGCGTAGCGAATCGCCGGCGGCGCACGGCGCGGCGGCTGCGGCAGGTCAGGAACGCGGATCGTGCCGAACGCCAGGGCAGCGCCGATCACGACCGCCAACACCGTGCCCATGATCCCGATGAACAGGCTCTCCAACGAGAGTTGGCCGATGCGCAGCAGGAAGTCGGACGACAGATCCGGGTTGGCAAACCCCGAAAGGATTGCCAAGGCATTGCTCAGGCCGTCAGCATCCGCCAGCTTGCTCGCGTCGGCACCGACGTACTCGATTGCGATCGCTGTGAGCAACGCGATGCCGCCCCACAGTCCGAAGCGGCGATATTCGCCGCGGCGGTCAATGGCGTTCATCGCTTCCCTCGTACAGGCGTTGCAGCATGGCCGCGCTCACATCGGCCGGCTCCAGATCGAAGACGACTTGGCCATCGCGGAGGCCCACGACGCGTGTGCAGTCGTTGCGGACGATGTCGAACCAGTGAGTGCAAAACACCAGGGAGACGTTGCGGCGCTTGGCCATGTCGACGATCTGCTGGGTGACCGAGCGCGCGGTATTGGGGTCGAGTGACGCGGTCGGTTCGTCCGCCAGCAGAATCTGCGGATTCGCAATCAGCGCGCGTGCGATCGCAACGCGCTGCATTTGGCCCCCGCTCAAATCGCCGGCCCGCGTCCACTGGAAGTTGGCGATCCCCAACTGCTCGAGCATGTCGCGGACGCGGTCCTTCTCGACTGTCATCAGGCTTGCGCGCAGCGCCTGGTACCAGGGCCAATGGGAGAGGAGCCCCGACACCACGTTGTGGTGTACCGTGGCCTGAGGCACGAGCAAGCTTTGCTGCTCAACGATCCGGCATCCCGACCGATAACCCTGCAATGCGCGCCAGGACAATTTCTCCAGGTTGCAGCCGTCGACCTGCACGCTGCCCTCCGTGGCGCGAAGGGCTCCGGCCATGATCCGAATCAACGTCGACTTGCCACCGCCGCTGGGCCCGATCAACGCGACCCGATCGCTGGGACGCAGATCGAGGTTGATGTTTCGTAGAGTCGATTTCGCACCCCACGACTTTCCGACCGCGCGCAGCGACACCCCTGGCGTCTGACTGACTGCCACCATGCTTCTCTCCCCTGGACGATTTGGAATGGGCACCGGGTGCCCGGCGAGCCGACTTCAGGTCGGCACATGTCGTGTGATGCGCCGCCGCCCCAACCAGCTCCTCAGCAGAAATTGCAACTAAGCGTTACCATCACCCCTGTGATATGGTGAACAATTAATCAATTAATCCGTTGATTAGGATCATGCCGGAAATTTCTGCGGTGTCAATGCGTGAGTGCAAGACCGAACTGTTCGAACAGTTCGCCCGAGTGGCCAAGGCGCTTGCCAGTGGCGTGAGACTGGAGGTCCTGGATCTGCTTGCTCAGAAGGAGTACAGCGTCGAGGCACTTGCCGACATGCTCGGCCAATCGCTGCAGAACATGTCACGCCACTTGCAGGTACTGAAACAAGCGAAGCTCGTGACGACGCGGAAGGACGGGAACTTCGTTCACTACCGCCTGACCGATCCGGACGTTTCCGACTTGGTGTTGCGGTTGCAGGCTCTATCGCATAAGCACCTGTCGGAGGTGGATGAGGTGCTGGAGCGCTTTCGATCACATGCCGCTGAATTCGAGGCGATCCAGCTCGACGAGCTGATGAGACGAGCCCGCGCGGGCGAGATCTATGTGCTCGATGTGCGTCCCCCGGGCGAATTCGCCAGTGGTCATCTGCCGAGCGCACACAACGTGCCGTTGATGCAGCTAGAAAAGCGCGTCAACGAGTTGCCAGCGGACAGACCGGTGGTCGCCTATTGCCGTGGTCGCTACTGTCTGCTGGCGTATGCCGCCGTCGACCTGCTTCAGTCGAAGGGCTTCAACGCCCAGCGGCTCAGTGAAGGCGTGATCGACTGGAAGCTGCGTCGGATGGCGCTTGACGACGGAGCGTCGGACGTGACCTGAACGCGAAGCTCAGCGGCTCACCCGGACTGAGGGCGTGCCGGCCTCTATCCTTCCGATCACGGCGGCCCCGGAGAACCCCTGCGATCGAAAGGTAGACAGTACCTCGCTGACGCTCTCTCCGGCGCATGTCACGAGCAAGCCGCCACTTGTCTGAGGATCGGTGAGCAGCACACGCTGCCAGTCCTGCAGCGTTTCGTGAAGCACAACGTCCGACGAGTAGCTCGCCCAGTTGCGAGCAGAAGCACCCGTGGCGAGACCAGCCCGCGCGAGCCCGGCGGCCGATGAAATGAGGGGTATCTGCTGCATGTCGATGGCAGCCGCCAGGGACGAGCCCCGAGCGATCTCCAGCAGGTGGCCTAGGAGGCCGAAGCCGGTCACGTCGGTCATTGCGTGCACGCCTTCGAGGGCGCCCAGTGAGACACCCACGCGGTTGAGTTGCGTCGTGTGACGCAACATGTCCTCGTACCCGGACGCGTCGAGTTGCCGCTTCTTCAGCGCCGCCGACAGCACCCCTACGCCGAGCGGCTTGCCGAGAACGATGGCATCACCTGCCTGCGCGTCCCTGTTCCGCCGAACACGTGACGGATGCACAAGGCCCAGAACCACCAGGCCGTAGATGGGCTCGAGCACGTCGATCGAGTGCCCACCTGCGATCGGAATGCCCGCTTCACGGCAGATGCTGGCACCCCCTTCGAGGATCTGGCCGATGACGTCGAGTGGCAGTTTGTCCAGCGGCATGCCAACCAAGGCCAGCGCCATGATCGGCGTGCCGCCCATGGCGTAGACGTCCGAGATCGCGTTCGTCGCAGCGATACGGCCGAAGTCGCGCGGGTCATCGACAATCGGCGTGAAGAAGTCGGTGGTGGCCACCAGTGCCTGGTGCTCGTTGAGCTGGTAGACGGCGGCGTCATCGGCCGTTTCAGTGCCAACCATCAGCGCGGTCGGGATGAGCCCTTGAGGGGCCCTCGACAGGATTTCAGCGAGCACGCCCGGCGCGATCTTGCAGCCGCAGCCACCCCCGTGAGAGAACTCAGTCAGGCGAATCGTCGGTTGGGTCATCCCTGAAGTTTGAATCAAAACCCGACCGCCACGGCCCACCACAGTCCATGAGCTTCAAGCCCACCACCGTTGCCGACCTGGGCGCTTTCTCTGAACTGATCGATGCGCGCTCGCCTGCCGAATACGCCGCGGACCACGTCCCCGGCGCGATCAATTGCCCCGTGCTCGATGACGAAGAGCGACGCATTGTCGGCACCACCTACGTCCAGACCTCGGCCTTCGAGGCAAGGAAACTAGGTGGCGCGATGGTCGCGCGAAATATCGCCGCCCACCTGGACGCGCGTTTTCGCGAGAAGCCGCGAGATTGGCGTCCCCTCGTGTACTGCTGGCGAGGCGGTATGCGCAGCGGTAGCTTCGTGACGTGGCTACGGCTTGTCGGCTGGGACGCGCAACAACTGCAAGGCGGCTACAAGAGTTGGCGTGCGCATGTGATCAGCGTGATCGCCGAGCGTGCTCCCCAGTTGCAGATTCGGCTGCTGTGCGGACCGACTGGCAGTGCCAAGACGAAGCTGCTCTCGGCGCTTCAGCGTGTCGGCGAGCAGGTCCTGGACCTGGAGGATCTGGCAGCGCATCGAGGCTCCGTGCTGGGCGAGGTGCCTGGCCGGCCTCAACCGACGCAGAAGGCGTTCGAGACAGCGCTTGCGCAACGCCTCGCAGGCTTCGACATGTCGCGACCGGTTTGGGTCGAGGATGAGAGCCGTCGGATCGGCCGCATCGCCTTGCCGGACCCCTTGCTTCATCGCATGCGCGCGAGCCGAGTTCTTGAAGTGCGGGCCACGCCCGAAGCCCGGCTGGCTCATTTGCTCGAGGAGTACGCATGGTTGGGGCAGGACCGTGAGGGCCTCGCCGGCAAGCTTGGAACCCTGAGCACGGTGGTGTCAAAAGAACGCCTTACGCAGTGGCAGGCAATGGCTCGCGAAGGCAACCTGCCAGACCTCTTTGCGGATCTCATGGCATACCACTATGACCCGCTCTATCTGCGTTCTCAAGGCCGTCTTCTCCAGGCATCCAACAACCCTGAGTCAGTCGATGTTGATGACTTGTCTGCGCAAGGGTTGGAAGCAGTAGCCGACCGCCTCACACAATCGCGCTAGACCCCGACCCATAGGAGCTGACCGTTCCGAGGCGAGCCTCACCCGACTTGGCTCTACAGGTAGCTGAGCGCGAGTGGCACTTGGAAGGCGCAATGCGCGGCGGAGTAGACGTTCGTGGAACGCGTCCCCGTATCGCAAAAGAGCGGCGCCATCGAGTCCGGGTAGGTAGACGTGTCAGGGTCCTTTCACTCGATTGAGGATCAGTGCCATGTCCGAGGGATTGGGGAGCGACTTGAACGGGCTTATGTTGCTTCCGCCGGTGTTGCCTGTGGGCACCCAGCCGATGGCGGTCTTCGTTGCTGCGCCAATGACCCGCACCAGCTGGCCACAAACCTCGCGAGCTACGCGGTTGCGCAGTGCCCACAGCAGCATCCTCACATGTACCCGCACATGCTGCACGGTCGAGGCCTGACCGAGCACGTGGGCACGCTCAAGATGACGGAAGGCGCTGTCCGGTCCGCCGGCGGCATCGGCTGCAGCCAGCTCCTTGTCGACGTGCGGACGAATTTGGCTTCCAAAACGGCTCATGACAAGAATCCTTTCGACGATGACTGCTGGACCGCAAAGCTCGGTCCATTGGAGGCGACGAGCAGTCTCGAGCCTATGGCGTTGAACTGATCTCCATGCCGCCATTTAAAACCCTGTAGTAGGTGCAGAGTCAAGGGGGGGCCGGAGATGCGCTCATTGAGTTCTGTGAGTTGGCGCAGGAGACCGGGAACTCCGCTCCTAACGCTCCTCTTTTGCGAGCGCGAGGGTCTGTCGCTCGCTCCAGCGCGCGCAGAGTCGAATTGCCGCATCTGCAGACTTGAGCACATCGAGCGGCTAGGCATCTAGTGCGCTACTCAGCAACGCAAGTCGCGCCATCAGGGGGACATAGCCCTCAGAGCTCTTGTAAGCGCAGGCCCGGGCATCGATGTCTACGCCCAACCGAACGCAGAGTTCCTTTTGAGATCTGCTTTTCCAGCGCCTCAATGTGAGGGCGTGTAGGTCTTGTCTCGTGATGCCGCGCGACGCAAGCGCTGTGAGCTTTTGCTGGATGACATGAGGCCTTAACTCCGGGGCTTCCTGCTTGAGAGCGCGGAACGACAGGTCCAATAGTGACCAGTATGCGTGCGGGTGTCCGGTCAACGGCGCCGTATCCAGCAGGTCCGTGAAACCCTTGCATCTGCTTCCGCAATATAGGCATTCGTCGGAGGCGGTTTGCCAGATTAGCAACTGGGGCTTTTGACAGCTGCCGCACGATGCGCAAGCTGCCTGCAACGGCACGCGATGCTCCGCGCAATGGCGTGCAAAAGGCCATTGATGGTGCAGTCTCCAATGGGCAATGCCGTACTTCTTCAAGTCCGAATCAACGCACATCGGGCAGCGTCGCAACGCCGGGGACTCGATCACGTCGCGCTGGGCAAACTGGTTGAGGCAATGAAAGGCGAGCGTCGTATTCGACCGCTGCCTGTTTCGCATGGTGAGCGCGTCCTCTTGCGTGAGCATGGACGAGAACAGCGGAAGTTGGCTGTGCTCGTCGAGCAGGGCGTCCGCTGTGATGCGGCCGCCGAAGAACCGTTCGCTCAGTTGATCCGCGCCCCAACCAAACAAATGGCGATGCTGGCTCGGCGCCTCGATTGACTCGTTGGCGGACAGCGCCGTCAATCGACGCTCCCGCAGGCACCACGCGTTAATGACGGAAAGGGTTGTCGCGAAGGGTGGAACGATGAAGGGTGCCATGAAAGCTCGCAGGGATTTGTTGAATCCCGAGCTTCCCCAATCGCACCTTCGCTCGAAGCGCCTTTTCCGCTTGTTCTATCGCTGCCCGAGAAGGCGCCCCCATCAATAGAGCGGGCGACTCAGACCCAAAAGTCTCCTCAAGCGATCGAACTTCGCTCCCCAGCTGGCCCGACCCTTTTCTTCTTCCGCATCCGCATCTTCTTCGGCTGCGTCCAGCAGGTCGGCGACATAGTCGTCAAGCATGTCGTGCAGACAGCGACGAACCACGTGTTGCTCGACTCCGCTGCTGATCAAACTGGTCAACTCCTGTGCTGACTGCATTGCCCACGCAAACTTGTCGCGGTCATGGAGGTCCCAGAGTGCTTCGTTGCAAAGGGCGCTGCTTTTCGCCTCTTGCACTAGCGACTTCTGAATCTCCGCCATTAACGCCTCAGCCTCGAGCAGAGACTTCGCACGTGGCTCCCTGAAAGGCTTCGGCGCGTCGGCAGCCGCAGTTGAAGTGCTATCGCTGCGTTGACCGCCGCCGAGCACCAACCAGTCTTCGACGATTGCGGAGTTCGTAGTCGCCCCTACGCCAGAGCGCTTGTTGGCCGCTCGCAGTCCAGCTAAGGCCGCTTTCGCTTCGGACGTGAGATAGAGCATCACCGCCCAGCGTTCCGGGCGCGTCGGGTCTGCCAGCCCGCGATTGAGGTGGCGCTCGTCGAAGTCCTGCTTTCGCTGCTTCGCAGACTTGGATGTGCTTTCCGAAAGCCCATCACCCCTAGCTACGGGCGTCCCTTTCAAGGTGCATTCCTAACCTGGTCGCTTTCGTTATTAATAACGCGGAACCTCCCAAACACAGGTTTTCTACCCTTCTGGCAAGCGAGTTCCGTAAGCCCTGGCGTCTTACGCATCTGCGGATGCCTCCGGTGCTGGGGCCGCTGACTTCAATGGCGCAATGTCGACGGAAGTCATTCCCATCGCACGCGAGACCCGGATGAAAAACGCGAACGAAAACCGACCACGGTTCACCTTGTTGATGAGCGTCTGTACGGATTCAGTGGGACCGTCTTCGACCGAGGCCAGGACTGCCGCCAGACGCTTAAAGGTGAACCCTCGCCGGACCATTTCAGCTTTCAGGATCCTCTTTGCCTCATCTGCAAACGGTTCCGAATCCTTGCCTGTCTGGGCCTCGATAACCGGCACTTTCGGTCGATCAGCGCTCATCGACACAGGGTAGTGAGAACAAAGTCACAGCCAAGCATGTAAACCACATTCAGTTTATTGAACTGCTGTTCGATGTAAACGCACGCCTAATGCGAAGCGGGAGGCGTTCGTTCGACTTCAAGCCGATGACCTAAGGGAGGTCCTAGATGACGGATCGTGAAAAGTGGAAGCCTAACCAAACGCAAGAGGCACACGTCGAAAACCTGTTCGTTGAACTGCGCACACCAACGGCAGGACAGGTCTTCGTTCGCAATGCAATCGCAAACGCACCAAGCCGGCCAGTGAGCAACCGCCGTGGGAACGCCATGTTCAAGTTTATGAGCAGGAAGAACGCTCGCGTGCTTGAACTGGAAAGCCGAAGCGGAGAGTTTCCGCAGGCGGTGCTGCTCGAAGAGGACGACGACGTTGTTCTTTGGCTCTGCCAAGCGCCTAAAGAAACGTTGAGCCTCAAAGATGCAGAAGGCAATCGTGTCGGGGTCACGGGCTACTACCTGGACTTCTTGGTCGTAAGGCGAGGCCGACTCGTCGGCATCGAAGTGCGGGACGAAGCAGTGCTCTACAAGCGGCATCTGGAGAACCCACACCAGTTCTGGCTCGACATGGAAAGCGATCAATGGCACTACCGGGCAGCGGAAGAGCACTTCGCGGAACTCGGCATCGAATTCGAGGTGATTGCCAACCGCCAGATCGACAGTGTGTATGTGAATAACTTGCGGTTCCTCGAGGACTTCCTCCTTGAAGGTGCGCCTGAGGTGGATGCCGACGTTCTGACGCGGCTCAATAACCGCCTTAAAGAGGCCAAGCGCGTTTCATACATCGACGCTCTCAAGGCCGGATTCACTGCCGACCAACTGCTCTATGCGATCGCCCACCGACACGCATACGTCGACTGGCGAACGGATCGCATCGATCAATACGAAAGCTTGTCCCTGTACGCAAGCCCGGAAGTTCGAGCGGTCTACAGAATTCAAGAGCTGAAGGACCTCGCGCCGATCGAACCCATCCCAGGGTCCATGTTCCTGCGCACAGGTGCCCGGCTCGAGTTCGGCGGAAAGGTGTACCACGTGGTCCTCTGCGGGGAACGAGACGTTCAACTTCGAGACGAGCTCGGTTGCTTCCGTACCTTCGACCTTGACATGCTGAAGAGCATGCATGCCAAAACCAACCTGAAGGTCGACGGGTGCATGCCTGGTGAGGGTCCTCGCGAGCTGGCGAACTGTTCTGAGAAACAGTTGGCCGACGCCCTGCGCCGCCTCAATGCTTTGCAAACGAATGACACGACGCACTACTCACAACGCAGCCTGAGTCGCTTCGCCAATCTCACCAGGGGCATCACTGGCCAGCTGCCGCAGCTACTCGCACTCGTCGACGAAACACCGAGCAGGGGGAATCGAGAGCCCCGCTACAACGAACGGGACGAAGAGATGGTCAAACGCGCCGTCGAGGAGAAGTACAACAGGGCGGAAGCCAGTACCAAGACGGCCGCCTTCGTTCGATACGGCGAGCTCTGCAATGAGGCCGATCTAAACGAGAGCGACAAGCCAAAGGTGCGCCGTGTGTCGTTCACGACCTTCTGTCGGCGGGTCGATCAACTGAAGGACGATCGTGCGCGACACGGTAAGCGAGTGGCGTATCAACGCGCTGCAATCGTGTCGACGGCTCACGACGCATACCCCGTGCATGGCGCCATACCTCATGAGGTCTGCTACATCGACCACACCAACCTGAATCTCGCAACGATCAGTGGCGATGGGTCACGCACACCCCTTCACAAGCCCTGGATTTCAGTGGCACAGGACGGCTGCACAACACAAGCACGAGCTTTGATCATGACCTACGACCCACCGTCGACCACGACGGTGCTGCTCGTCCTTCGTGACTACGTCAGACGCAACAAGCGGCTTCCCAAAACTCTCTCACTTGACAACGCCAAAGAGTTTCGCGGCAAGGGACTGCAGAGCTTCTGCCAGCTCTACGGCATTCACCTGCGCTTCAGACCGCCCGGACAGCCGCGCGGAGGAGCTCCTATCGAGAGCTTGCAAGGCGCGATCGAAAAGGAGGTTCTGTCGCAAATGACGGGCAACACCATTCAGCTGAAAGATCCCCGACTTGTCACGAAGTCGGTCAATGGCTTCAACCATGCCGAGCACTCGCTGGCCAGCGCGTACGGCCTGATCGAGTCCTACCTGTTCGTCACGCGCGAGACGCGGGTCCATCCTGTACTGGGCGTGTCACCTGCAGAGTATGAGAGCCAGCGCACTGCTGTCGCCGGAAACAGAGAACATGTGTTCATCCGGTACGACGAGAACCTGCTCCTCGCGACGAGCCCATTCGCAAAGCGCGTTGAACATTCAGTGTGTCATCGGCGCGGCGTGTGGGTCGACAACATGTGGTACCGGCACTCCAAACTGCGCGGCCTCAGCAAAGGGGCAAAGGTACGTGTTCGCATCGAGCCGTTCCTGGCGCGCGTCGTCTATGTGGAAGTCAAAGGAAGGTGGTACGCCGCCGTGGGGACCAACTCGCGCAACTTGGACGGCCGCACGGCTCGAGAGGTGCAGATCGCTTCGCGAGCGAAGCTCAAGGCCGCAGGGACTTCTGCGCGGAAAGCTCGCCTTGCCGGAAAGACAGAAGACGGGTCGCCGAGATCCTTTGCCCCCGAAGACTTCGATCCACGCCTCGCCATTCAGCAGATGGAAACCAAGGGCGTCCTCTCGGCCAACGACCTGCTCGGCGCCATCCTTCCTGATGAATCCGAGCTGAACGGCGACGAGCCACTGGCCTTCGATCGCAAGCCATTCATGCTGCCCGAGCGCCAGTCTGCGACGCCGGCACTGGGGTTGGATCAAACCATGCAACTCTTTGCTAAGGCTCAGGCGGCCAACGAGGCCGCTGCTGGCTTCGTCGCCGCCCCCGCCGAAGCCGGAGGCCAAGCAGAAGCTCCGAAGGCCCGAGTGCTGAAAGGATTCATGTAATGGCGCGCACGCTGACAGTCGCAGCTACAGACGAGGTCGTCCAGCAGGCAACGCGGATTCAACTGACGCCGGAGGATGAGCAACTCAGCATGCTGACCCGGGAGCACGTCCTCCAACTTCCGGCACACATGAGGCTTCGATGGTTTCACTTGATGCGAGTTTCGCATCGCGAACTGATGAGAGTGGTAGACGACGTATACGAGCTTCTGCAAGACGACAACCAGGTGAGCATCGTGGCCCTCTTAGGCTTTTCAGGAGTGGGCAAAACCACAGTCGCCTCGGCGATTTGCACGCAACAAGACGACCGCTTCGAGAAGGAGATTGAAGCGGGGCACACACCCGTTCTCTATGTGGAAGCTCCCGCAAACGGGGAGAAGTCGCTTTCATGGCGGGTGCTCTACCAACGCATCCTTCGCGCGGGTGGCGTATCGGCTCCTCCGTCTATGCGCGCGGCAACTCTGAAGGATGGGTGGCTGACCGCTTCATGGGGTCGTGCCACTGTCGCGGAACTGCGCGAAGGGGTAGAGACGATGGTGCGTCAGCGCGGCGTCCGGGTCCTGATCATTGACGAAGCACTGCACTTGCTTCGATTCAGCATGTACGACGCCATCATGGATACGCTCAAGAACATCGCGGACATACCCGGTCTGAAGCTTGTGCTGATCGGGGCATATCCGGTCGCCGATCTGCTCGAGCGCTATGGGCAGGTCGTTCGCCGTACAGAGATCGTCCACTTCCAGCCTTACGTCCGGCCGGACGCGAAGGGCGGCACGAGGCAAGCTCAGCCAATTCCCTCTGCCCCGGTTGGCTCAGGGCCCAGCACGGATGCGTACGAGTTCTACTCCGCCCTGAAGAGGAGTCTGGAGGTCTGGCCCTGCAAGGATGTCCCCAATCTGCTGCCTTTCTGGTGGCAGCTCATGGACACCTGTTTGGGCTCTATTGGCCTTCTCAAGATGCTGTTGCTTCGTCTTGCCGCACAGCAGTTGCACGCGCCGTCAGAAGTGTTTACTCCGCAAATGCTGGCTAAAGCCGGGAAGAGCGAGAAGGCACTCAAAAAGTTGCGGGAGGAGTTGGAGTCTGGGCAGCAGGATCTGAAGAATGGCTGCTACGGTGAGTCGAGATTGCAGCGGGAGTACGGAGATCTATTCCAGTCACTGATACCAGCCAATGTGGCTCATCCTCGTCAACCCGCCGGAGCTGCTGCGCATGCATGACGCCGGTCTTCTGCGAATAAGAAGTCGAAAGTACACGCCGCCCGCCTTGTACCCGCTTGAGCCGCGGGGCGTCGGCACGGCTGATGTGGAGAGCCTGTACGGCTACATGCTAAGTCTTGCAGGCGAGCACTGCATGGCGCCTCGGGCACTGGGTGACCGGTTGGCTGAACTGCCTGCTTGGCATCAGCTCGGCCACTCGTCAGGGAAGTACTGGGACACCTGTCAAGGAGCAGACCTGGTGGGCGTATCGAACGTCGCGAAGCGTTGGGCAAACTTGCTGCAAGCTGCCACCGGGGTTCAGACGCTACAGGGCTCCACTCTCGCAGCGTTGGGGCCCTTCGTGTGTGGCATTGGGCTCATTGCTGCCGAACCACGCGTCTGCTTGCCGTGTTTGGCCGAGGATGCGGAAGGTGAAAGGTTGCCCTACGAGCGGCTCTGGTGGCGGATCGCAGCCGCGAAGTGTTGCCCCACGCACAAGACGTTCCTCGTGGTGCCGAAGTGTCATCAACAGGCCGCACACCGACGGCTGCTGATTCCTAAGCGATCCGGCGTCTGCTCGACATGCGGTTCCGTCGCGCACGCTTGCCACAGGGCTCCTGAATGTTCGCCTCCCACCAAGACGCAGCTCTGGATTTCAGGTCAGATTCGTCGACTTGTTGGTGAGCTGCCAACGCTGGCGACGACAACCAATGCACACATGAAAGATCAGCTCACTCACTACTGTGCAGAAGGAGACGGGCAAAGCGCACTTGCGAAGCGGGTGAATATGACGAAATCACAGATGAGCCACTGGCTTCGCAAACCCAACGCCAAAACATCCCTTGGTCAGTTGCTCGACATCGCACTGGTGGAACGATTTGATCTGACAGAGCTGCTCCGCGGGAAGCTGAAGCGGACCGACGGAGGCAGTGACGAACCGGAGGCGATCTTGGACGCCAAGGTCTCGAACGATGAGTCAGCAGTCGATCGGAGCCCTTTGCGGAAGAGCAAACGGACCCGTTGGGTCGACCATCACGCACTGCGGTTGCGGCTCCACGCCGCTGTCAGCGACGGAGAAAACGCCTCTGAGGTCGCTCAGGAGGCCGGGGTCGATATCTCCACGGTCGCCCGGCACCGGGACCTCTACCTCCAACTGCGCAGCCAAACGATGGCCAAGCGAAGCGCAGCTGACACCGAACGCCGGAAACAGGCCGTGGAGGAGGCGGAGAACGTAGTGGCCACTCTTGCCGAAGCAGGGCTTACGCCCTCGCTGCGCGCAGCGTCAGAACTCACCGGCTCCAAGTGGTATCCGGCACAGCTACGTGCGCTAGCGCTGGCGGTACTACGTATCCAGCTTAACGATTGCCGCGTTGCTGTCCCTCCGAGGCTCTCAGCAACCAGCAACGAATATCGAGGAATGCTGGAGTGCAGCGCTCGCCGGCTGCGAGAGCGCCTGGGCTACTCGGATGTGAGGCCGGCCTGGCCAGAGCTGCTCAAGCAGCTTCCTGAGAACCAGCGCGCTCTAAACCGATTCAATGCGGATCCCGACATCAAGCAAAACGGGGCACAACCGCCGTTATTTGCTTAACTTGTCAGCGTCGGGCCGATCGGGCGAGGGCCGCCTTGGCGCGCCCGGCTGGGATCGAACCAGCAACCCCTGCCTTCGGAGGGCAGTACTCTATCCATTGAGCTACGGGCGCGAAGGCCGCGATTCTATCAGCGCACCGTCGGCGGACTCGGGTTGGCAGGGCCCCCACCCTATAATCCGGAGCTTTTGCGCTCTGCGTCACCCCGTTTCCCGCCGCCGAGGAATTCATGACTGAAGCCAACCACACCGACGCCCACGACGCCCCGCACGAAGGGCCCATCAAGACCCCGAAGCAACTCGTCGTTGCGGTCCTCTTCGCCTTCATCGTGCCCATCATCGGCATCATCCTGCTGGTGACCTACGTGGCCTCGGGCAGCAAGACCGGGGCGGGCAGCTCGGGCATGGAAGAAGAAACCATCTCGCGTCGCATCCAGCCGGTGGCCAGCGTCGAGGTGAAAGACGCCTCGGACGTGGCCTCGCTGAAGGCCGGTGACCAGGTCTATGCCGCGCAGTGCGCGGCCTGCCACGGCAGCGGCGCGGCCGGTGCCCCGAAGCTCGGTGACACGGCGGCCTGGGCCGCCCGCATCGGCCAGGGTTTCGACGCGCTGCTGACCAGCGCCCTGAAGGGCAAGGGCGCGATGGGCCCGCAAGGCGGCGGTGATTTCAGCGACTTCGAAATCGCCCGTGCCGTGGCCCACATGGCCAACAAGAGCGGCGCGAACTTCCCCGAGCCCAAGGCCCCGGCCGCTGCCGCACCCGCGGCCGACGCCGCCCCGAAGGTGGACGACAGCGCCGCCGTCGCCGCGGCTGCGGCCGTGGCTGCCGCCAACGCCACGCCGGCCGCAGCGCCCGCCAAGGCCGATGCATCGCCCGCGCTGTACGCCCAAGCCTGTGCCGTGTGCCATGGCGCTGGCGTGGCGGGTGCGCCGAAGACCGGCGACAAGGCCGCCTGGGCCCCGCGCGTGTCGCAAGGCGTGGATGCGCTGACCGCCTCGGCGATCAAGGGCAAGGGCGCGATGCCCCCGCGCGGTGGAGCTTCGGCGTCCGATGCCGACATCAAGGCCGTCGTGACCTACATGGTCAACGCCTCGAAGTAAGCCCTGCGCCGCTGGCGCTCCGCGCGCCACGACAAAGCCGGCCCGAGGGCCGGTTTTCTTTTGGGCGATCCGATGTGGGGTGGGCGCGCTTGCATCCGATCGACCAGGGGCTGCGTATGGGGTCGGACTGTCTGGCTCGCCGAGGCGAGCGGCTGTTTTCTCATCCTCACCGACCCAGGAGATCCCCATGAAGAACGTTCTGCTGTTGAGCGCCACCGCTGTCGTGCTGGCGGCTTGCGCTTCGTCGCCCGCGCCGATGGCGGCGGTGGACAACGCCACGCTGCCCGAGGCGGTGCGTGTGCCGGCCGGCCAGAAGTGGCGCATGAGCACCACCGCCACCGGCGAGATCACGTACGAATGCCGCGAGAAGAAAGACATGGTCGGCGCCTACGAGTGGGTGTTCGTCGCGCCGGTCGCCACGCTGTATGGCAGCGGCAAGCAGGTGGTCGGCAAGTACTACGCCGGCCCGACCTGGGAGTCGAACGATGGCTCGAAGGTGGTGGGCAAGCAGGTGGCGGTCGCCCCGGGCGGCACGGGCAACATCCCGCTGCAGCTGGTGAAGGCCGAGCCGGCGATGGGCATGGGCGCGATGCAGGGCGTGAGCTTCATCCAGCGGCTCAACACGCAGGGCGGCGTGGCGCCGGCGATGGCCTGTGATGCCTCGGCCAAGGGGCGCCGCCAGCAGGTGGCGTACGCGGCCGACTACGTGTTCTACGGTTCCTGAGCCGGTGCGTCGGCCGGCGCCGTGCTCAATGCGCGGTGGCGGCCGGGGCCTTCACCGCCTGCGGGCTGAGCTGGTGACCGAAGCGCTCGCTCAGGTCGGCGAAGCGCACGTCTTGCGGCGACCAGAGGCCCTGCTCGATGGCGTCGGCGGCGCTGTGCATGTCGAGCGTGTGCACGATGCCCAGGCCCTGGTCGGTGGCGAGAAAGAGCCGGCCCGATTCATCGAGCCAGGCCGATTCGACCTGCGCGGCGACGCCGGTGTGCGAGCGCACGCGCGGGGCGCTGCCCTCGATCGCATCGAGCCGCCACACCCATGGGGCAGCTTCGAGTTCGACGTAGACGCGCTGCGGCCCGTTCTGGAAGAACCAGCAGCCGGCGTCGTCGCGCTCGTAGTTGCGCGCGATGAACTCGCGCAGCTTGTCGTGCTCAATGCGGCTGCCCTTGACACGCGGGAAGGGGCCGGCCGCCTGCGTGCGGTCGTCGCGCATGTACCAGTCGCCGCGTGCGTCGAGTGCGAGCCAGCCGCAGCAGTCGGGCACGTTGGGCCACTTCTTCAGTGCGGCTTTGACGAGGTCGTCCATTCAGGCTCCTGCGGTGTGGGGGGCGGCCCAGGCCATCACCCGCTCGGGCAGCGTCAGCACATGGCCGGGCCAGCGCCCACGGGGAAAGCCGACGTGACCGCCGTGGTCGGGTTGCCACAGCGTGACGAAGTCGCCGACTTCGCCCGCGCGAGGCAGGCTGTGCGCTGGCACGAAGGGGTCGTTGCGCGCGTTGAGCACCAGCGCCGGCACGCGGATGCGGTGCAGGTGCGGCTTGGCCGAACCGCGCGCCCAGTAGTCTTCGGTGTTCTTGAAGCCATGCAGCGGCGCAGTGAAGACGTTGTCGAAGTCGTACAGGGTGCGCACGTTGCGCAGTGTGCTCGCATCGAAAAGACCGGGATGCTGGCGCAGTTTGGCCTCGGCCTTGGGCACCATGGTGCGCAAGAACATGCGCGTGTAGATCAGGCGATTGAAGCCTTGGCCGATGCACTCGCCGCCGGCGGCCAGATCGACCGGCGACGACACCGCCGCCACCGCGCTCACGGTGCGGGTGGCGGTCTCGCCAGCTTCTTCGGCCCAGCGCAGCAGCGCGTTGCCGCCGAGCGAGACGCCGATCGCGACGATGGGACCGACGTGCTGCTGGCGCAGGCGGTCGAGCACCCAGCCGATCTCTTCGAAATCGCCCGAGTGGTAGGCGCGCGGCGCGAGGTTCAGCTCACCCGAGCAGCCGCGGAAGTGCGGCACGACGAAGTGCCAGCCGTTCTCACGCGACCAGTTGGCGAAGGCCTCGGCGTAGTGGCTGCGCGACGAGCCTTCGAGCCCGTGAAACAGCACCAGCAGCGGCCGCACCAGCGCTTCGGCGTGGCCCATCTCGACCTGCCAGTCGAGGTCGATGAAGTCGTGGTCGGGGGTGGTCCAGCGCTCGCGGCGGTACACCGGCGCGGGCCCCTGGAAGCGGCGCGAAAACAGCGCCGGCCAGATCGTCTGCAGGTTGCCGCCCAGTACGCCCCGGCCCATCAGCCAGTTCGGCGCCGAATACTCGTTCATGGTCCCGCCTGTCCCGCCCTCGGCATGTTTGCTCGGTCAGTGCAGCACCGACGGCATCTCGCCCATGTCGGGCAGCTCGTGCGACATCGCCCGGCTCGCGTGGTGCGTCACCATGCGCCAGCCCTGCGCCGTCTTGAGGTAGACGTTGGTGGCGATCACGTAGCCCACCTGCGTGCCTTCGTCGTTGGTCACGCGGATGCGCTCCAGCACGCTGTGCACGGCGCTGGTCTGCGTTTCGAGCCGGCGCACCTTCTCGGGCTGCGCATCGACGCCGCCGCTGCCGAACATGGACTCGAAGCTCGCGCGGATGGCCATCGGCCCCACCACGCGCGGGCCTTCGGGGTGCACGCAGGTGATCTCGTCGTCGTCGGACCACACGGCCATCAGCTTGTCGATGTCGCCACGTTGCATCGCTTCGTAGAACTGCTGCTCGATGTCATCGGGCGAGGCCATCAGCGCAGCGGCGGGGGGCTTGGGTCGTGCCATGTGGGTCTCGTCGGTTCAGGGATCGTCGGCTCAGAGAAAGGCGACCGTCTTGTGGCCGTTGAGCAGCACGCGGTGCTCAACGTGCCATCGCACGGCGCGTGCCAGCACCATGCACTCCACGTCGCGGCCGACGGCGGTCATGTCTTGCGCGCTGAGCGAGTGGTCCACGCGGGCGACGTCTTGCTCGATGATCGGGCCTTCGTCGAGGTCGGCGGTCACGTAGTGCGCGGTCGCGCCGATCAGCTTCACGCCGCGGTCGTGCGCCTGGAAGTACGGCTTCGCGCCCTTGAAGCTCGGCAGGAAGCTGTGGTGGATGTTGATCGCGCGGCCCTTGAGAAACGCGCAGAACGCCGGGCTCAGGATCTGCATGTAGCGCGCGAGCACGACGAGGTCGATGTGGTGCTCGGTGATCAGCGCCTCGACCTGCTGCTCTTGCGCGCGCTTGGCCTCGGCCCCCGCACCGGCCGCCAGCGGCAGGTGGTGGAAGGGGATGCCGTAGCGTTCGGCCAGCCCGGCGAAGGTCGGGTGGTTCGACACGATGGCCGGGATGTCCACGTTCAGGTGGCCCGATTGCCAGCGGTACAGCAGGTCGTTCAGGCAGTGGCCGTGCTGGCTCACCATCAGCAGCAGGCGCGGCCGGCGCGCCACGCTGTGAAAGCGCGCGTCGAGGCCGAACTGGTCTTTCACGCTCTTGAACAGGGTTTCGAGCGTCTCGGTCTTCGCCAAGTGAGGCGGGGCTTCGAAGTGCACCCGCATGAAGAAGAGACCCGTCGCCGATTCGTTGCCTTCGCCGGGCAGGTCACCGAACTGTTGCGAGTCGAGGATGTTGCAGCCGGCCTGGTACAGCAGCCCCGACACCGCATAGACGATGCCCTTCGCGTCGCGGCACGACAGGGTCAGGATGAATTCTTGATTGCGTGTCATGGGTGGGGCCCGGAGGAGGTGGCCATTGTACGAACGGGGTTGCATCGCAATCGTGGGATGCAGCGCGAAGCCGCATGAAACCTAGAATCGCGCGAGCCGTGAACCGCCTCACGGACGAGCCTGCCACACGCCCATGACACTGCCCGTCGATGACTGGAGCGACAAGAGCCGCGACCTCGCGCGCCTGCTGGCCCGTGCAGGAATTGGCGATCGCGCCGCCTTTGCCCAGCTCTACCAGCGCACCAGCGCGCATCTGCTGGGCGTGGTGCTGCGTATCAACCGGGACCGGGCGCAGGCCGAAGACGTGCTGCAAGAGGTGTATGTGAACGTGTGGCGTGCCGCGAAGACCTTCGACGCGGCGCAGAGCCAACCGCTCACCTGGCTGACCAGCATCGCGCGAAACCGCGCCATCGACAGCCTGCGCCGCAAGCAGACCGAACCGCAAACCCAGCCCGCCACCCTCATCTCTGACGACAACGAGGAACGCAACGTGTACGACGACGTGGCCGACGACGCCCCCGGGCCCCTGGCGCTTTTGAGCCGGGCCTCGGATGCGCGCGCCCTCGCGCACTGCATGCAGGGCTTGAGCGCATCGCAGCGCCAGAGCGTCGCGCTCGCGTTCTACGACGGCCTCAGCCACGCCGAAGTCGCCGAGCAAATGCGCCAGCCGCTGGGCACCGTGAAGTCGTGGGTGCGTCGTGCCTTGCTGTCGCTCAAGTCCTGCCTCGAAGCGGCGGTCGCACGTGACGTGCGCACCGAAAGCTGATGGACTACAGCCGCCCCGCACTCGCCGACCGGTTGGCCGCCGACTACGTGGCCGGCACGCTGCGCGGCCGCGCGCGCCGTCGCTTCGAATCGCTGCTGCCCGCCCACCCGGCGCTGCGTGCGGCGGTGCGGGGCTGGGAGTCGCGCCTGATGCCGCTGACCACCACCATCGCACCGGTGCAGCCGTCGCCGCAGCTGTGGCAGCGCATCGAAGCCCGCCTCGGTGGCGCAGCGGCACCGGCGCCGACCAAGTCGCCGTGGTGGACGCAGCTCGCGATGTGGCGCAGCCTCGCCGGTGTGGCGACGGTGGCGGCGCTGACGCTGGGCGTGTTGCTCGCCGTGCCGCCGGCCGCACAAGCGCCGGTGGTGGTGGTGCTCAACGCGACCTCGCCCGTGCCGGGCGGTGCGGTCGTGCCCGCAACCTTCGTCGCCAGCATCAGCGGCGATGGCCGTGCCGTGGTGACGAAGCCGCTCACACCCGTCAGCGTGCAGGCCGACCGCACGCTCGAACTCTGGGCCGTACCGCCCGAGGGCGCCCCGCGCTCGCTGGGCTTGATCTCGGCACAAGGTGCGACCGTGGTGAAGAAGGGCCGCGTGCTCGACAACACCGCGGCGCTGGCCGTCAGCCTGGAGCCGCCGGGGGGCTCGCCGACCGGCGCACCGACGGGGCCGATTCTTTACGTTGGCAAGCTCACGCTCTGAGCGACGCGTGGGCCGTGCGCTGGGGCGCCCTTGCTCGCCGGTGCATCCGCCAGCGGCGAGCGCACGGACGACACACACAGCCGACGCGCACAACCGGCACTCGCAACCAGCACGTACAAGCAATGCCGCAAACAAAAAGGCCGGTGCAGGGCACCGGCCTTTTTAAAAGAGCCCGAGGGCTCTGGTCACTTCAAGTGGCTGTTGACCAGCTTGGTCAGCTCGAACATCGAGACTTGCGCTTGCTTGACGACTTCCTTGAGCTTGGCGTCTGCGTTGATCAGCGTGCGCTTCACGCTGTCTTGCAGGTTGTGCTTCTTGATGTATTCCCAGACCTTCTTCGTGACCTCGGTGCGGGGCAGCGGCGAGTTGCCGATGATCGCTGCGAGTTGGGCGCTGGGGGTCAAGGGCTTCAGGAAGGCCGCGTTGGGGGTGCGCTTCTTGGCCGGAGCCTTCTTCGCCGCCGCCTTCTTGGCGGGCGCTGCCTTCTTCGCAGCGACCTTCTTCGCGGGCGCGGCCTTCTTTGCCGGAGCCGTCTTCTTCGCCGCAGGCGCCTTCTTTGCTGCCGCCTTTTTGGCGGGGGGCGTCTTACGGGTCGGGGGTTTCGCAGTTGCCATGTCGAATCTCTCCATCAAGATGTTGTTGATGTGCCCGGGTTGGGTGAAGACCGCATGAGCCTTCTGTTCTCCATGAACCGCGTGCGAGGCGAATCCTACAGCGAGAGTTCAGCAGTGAGAAGCCGTTTTCCCAGGTAAATCGTGCATTCGCGCGGCTTGCAGCGGCGTTTTGTCGTCGCATCGCATCATTCATGCGGCCCCGAGGGCTCGAACTTGTAGCCCACGCCGTAAACCGAGTGGATGAGTTCGCGTTGCGGCGCGGCTTCGGCGACCTTCTTGCGCAGCTTCTTCACGTGGCTGTCCACCGTGCGATCCGACACCACGCGCTCGTCGCGGTACATCGCATCCATCAGCTGGTCGCGCGTGAAGATGCGCCCCGGTTGCGCGGCCAGCACCTTGAGCAACTGGAACTCGACCGCGGTGAGCCCGAGGTCGCGGCCGTCGAGCGTGGCGCGCCAGCCCGCGTCGTCGAGCAGCAGGCCGCTGTCGGTGCCGGCTGCACCACCGAGCGTGCGGCGCAGCACGGCCTTCACGCGCGCCACCACCTCGCGCGGGCTGAAGGGTTTGCAGATGTAGTCGTCGGCGCCGAGCTCGAGGCCGAGCAGGCGGTCGATCTCTTCGACGCGAGCGGTGACCATCACGATGGCTGCACGCGTTTGGTTCGGCCCGGGTGCACGCAGCGCTTTGCACACGTCGAGGCCGCTCTTGCCCGGCAGCATCAGGTCGAGCAGCACGAGGTCGGCGCCGTGCGCCTGCATCCACGGCTCGACCTCGTCGCCGCGCATCAGGCGGTGCGTCTCGAAGCCGTGCTGCACGAGGTAGTCGCGCAGGATGTCGGCGATCTTGTCTTCGTCTTCGACGATGAGGATGCGTTCAGGCATGGGGCGCCTCGGTCTCAATCAGCGGGAAGGTGATGCGCCACGCCAGCCCGCCGAGCGCGCTGGCCCCGGCCTGCAGCGTGCCGCCATGCGCTTCGACGATGGCCTGCACGATCGCGAGGCCCAGCCCCGAGCCGCCGCCCGCGCGGCTGCGCGAACCATCGACGCGGTACAGCCGCTCGGTCAGGCGTGGCAGTTCGGCCTCGGGCACACCGGGCGACGAGTCGCGCCAGTCGAGCACCGCGCGCGGGCCGTCGCGTGTGAGCGTGACTTCGAGCGTGCCCGGCGCGTCGGTGTAGCGCAGCGTGTTTTGCAGCAGGTTGGCGAAGACCTGCGCGAGCCGCGTCGCGTCGCCGTCGATGCGCAGGTGTTCGGCCAGCGTGGTGCGCAGCGTGAGGCCCTTGGTGTGCAGCGCGCTCGCGTGCACCGCGAGGCCGTCGTCGATCAGCTCGGCGAGGTCGAGCGCCTCTTTCTGGTACGTGAGCGCGCCCAGGTCGGACAGCGACAGCACGCGCAGGTCTTCGACCAGCCGCGCGAGCTGCGCCACCTCTTGCGCGAGCGAGCCCACGCTGCCTTGCGTGAGCGGGCGCACGCCGTCTTGCAGCGCTTCGATCTCGGCGCGCAGCACCGCGAGCGGCGTGCGCAGTTCGTGGGCGATGTCGGCGATCCACTGCTGGCGCGCGCGGCGTGCGGCGTCGAGCGTTTGTGCGAGCTGGTTGAAGTCTTGCGCCAGCTGCGCCAGCTCGTCGTGGCCTTGCGGTTCGATGCGCTCGTCGTAGCGGCCCTGGATCAGCGCGTGCGCGCCCTGTGCCAGCCGGCGGATGCGCCGCGACAGCCAATCGGCCAGCAGGGCAGCGATCACCAGGCCGGCCAGCAGCATCACCACCGCGATGGCGGCGAACTTGCGGTTCTGCTGCGCGGCGAACAGTTTTTCGAGCGACTCGACGATCTTCAGCCGCGGCACATACCCCAGGTGCCCGACCACCGTGCCGTCGAGCGTGATGGGCTTCAACACCGCCTCGGGCACCATCTCGGCGCGGCCGACGACCAGGTGACGCTCGGCATCGAACAGCATCAAGCGGGGGTCGATGGTCAGCAGCAGGTCGCTCGACGGCGGCGGTGCGGCCTGAGGCGTCGAGGCGGCGCGCGCCACCACCGGCGCGCTCGGGCCGACCTCGTCGGGGCGCCGGATCGGCGGGCGCGGCGCGCCCATCACCTCGCGCGTGAGGTCGTAGAACTTGCGGCGTTCTTCACCACTGAAGCGCCACGCACCGTCGCGCCGGTAGACCTCGCCCAGGCGCACGACCAGCGGCTGCAGGCGTGCTTCGTCGGCGCGGTTCAGGTACTCGACCAGGCCCTGGTCGAAGCTCCAGCTGAAGACGATGAAGGCCGTCAGCGCGAGCAGCGCGTTCGCCCCGGCAATCGCCGCGAAGAGCTTGATGCGCAGCGTGTCGAAACGCGCGAGGCCGCGACGGGCCACCGGGCGCGAGGGCGAAGAAGAGGCGGGCGTCATGGGCGGCAAGTCTGGGCGCGAACTGGGCAAGCACTGTGCACGCGGGCTTGAACAGGCCTGCACGCCACGGGTTTCTGTTTGTAAACCAGACTTCCTCGGTTCTTCCTCAGTGCTGCGGCTTTTGGTGGCCACACTGCCCACCAACGCTCTGACCTCGACTTCACCGATGACCGCCTCGCCCACCCCTGCCCGCGCCGCCTGGCGCCGCCGTGTGTTCAACCGCTACACCATGGGCGTGCTGGTGCTCGCACTGGCCGGCGCTGGCTTCTGGGGTTGGCAGCGCAACAACGGCGCGAAGAACGCCCGCCAGCAATTCAACATCGCCAGCGTGCAGCGCGGTGACATCCAAGACCTGGTGACCGCCACCGGCACCGTGCAGCCGCGCGACTACGTGGACGTGGGCGCGCAGGTCTCGGGGCAGCTGAAGAAGCTGCACGTCGAGGTGGGCTCGCTGGTCAAGCAGGGCGACCTGCTGGCCGAGATCGACCCCACCGTGCTCACCGCCAACGTCGAAGCGCGCCGCGCCGGCCTGCGCAACCAGCAGGCCACGCTGAAAGACCGCGAGGCGCAGCTCGCGCTCGCGCAGATTCAATACCAGCGCCAGAAGAACCTCGCCGCCGAAGACGCCACCACCGCTGAGCAGGTGCAGCAGGCCGAGGCGGCCCTGCGCTCGGCGCGCGCGCAGCTCGACGCCGTGCGCGCACAGATCGAGCAGACGCAATCGACGCTGCGCGCCGACGAGGCCAACCTCAACTACGCCCGCATCTACGCGCCGATGGGCGGCACCGTCGTCACCGTCACCGCGCGCCAGGGCCAGACGCTCAACGCCAACCAGTCGGCCCCGGTGGTGCTGCGCATTGCCGACCTCTCGACGATGACGGTGCAGACGCAGGTGTCCGAGGCCGACGTGAGCAAGCTGCGCCAGGGCATGGAGGTCTACTTCACCACGCTCGGCAGCCAGGGCCGCCGCTGGTACGGCAAGCTGCGCAAGGTCGAGCCCACGCCGACGGTGACCAACAACGTGGTGCTCTACAACGCACTGTTCGACGTGCCGAATGCGAACCAGCAGCTGATGTCGAACATGACCGCGCAGGTCTTCTTCGTTGCCGCGCAGGCCGACGACGTGCTGCTGGTACCCGTGGCCGCCGTGCAGCGCGCACCGATGGGCGGGGGCGCGCGGCGCGGGCACGAAGACGCCGGCGGCGCGGCGCCCTCGGTGGTTGCCTCGGGCGTGGCGGCGGTGGCCGATGGTGCGGCCTCGTCCCCGCGCCGCGAGCGCCGCCGTGCCGAACGCGAGGCCGCAGGCAGCGACGCCCCGGCGCGCGGGGCGACGGCCGCGAGCGACGCCGCTTCGCGCGCGCCGGTGTCGGCCGGGTTCGCCGCCACACCCGCGGCGCGTGGCCCGCGCAAGGGCACGGTCAAGGTGATCGACGCCCACGGCCAGGTCGAAGAACGTGCGGTCGAACTGGGCATCACCAACCGCGTGCAGGTGCAGGTGCTGGCCGGCCTGAAAGAAGGCGAGCAGGTGATCGCCGGCGCCAAGGCCCCGCCGGCGGCCAGCGGCTCGCGCGGCGCCAGCAACGCCGGTGCGCCGCCCGGCTTCGGCGGTGCGCCGGGCGGCCTGGGTGGTGCAGGTGCGGGTGGTGCCGGCGCGGGCGGACGCGGAGGCCGTTGATGCACAGCGACCCTCACCTCACCGGCGCGGACCCTGCGGTGCTCGACGCGGCCTCGCCACGCGGCGGGCCCGGCCGTGGGCCCGGCGACGTGCCGCTGATCGACCTGCGCGGCGTCACCAAGACCTACTTCAACGGCGACCTCGCCACGCAGGTGCTGCACGGCATCGACCTGCAGATCTACGAAGGCGAGTTCGTCGCGATCATGGGCAGCTCGGGCTCGGGCAAGTCCACGCTGATGAACATCCTCGGCTGCCTCGACCGGCCGACCGGCGGCAGCTACCGCTTTCGCGGCCGCGACGTGTCGAACTTCTCGCGCGACGAACTCGCGGTGCTGCGGCGCGACGACTTCGGCTTCGTCTTCCAGGCCTACCACCTGATCCCGGGCGCGAGCGCGGCCGGCAACGTCGAGGTGCCGGCCATGTACACCGGCCTGGCCGCTGAAGAACGCCATGCGCGGGCGCGCGAGCTGCTGGGCGAACTGGGCCTCGGTGAACGCCTGCATCACCGGCCCAACCAGCTGTCGGGCGGCCAGCAGCAGCGCGTGTCGATCGCGCGTGCGCTGATGAACGGCGGGCGCATCATCCTCGCCGACGAGCCCACCGGCGCACTCGACAGCAAGACCGGCGACGAGGTGATGAAGCTGCTGGCCGAGCTGTCCGCGCGCGGTCACACCGTGCTGCTGATCACGCACGAGAAAGAAGTCGCCGCCCACGCGCATCGCCTCATCGAGATCAAGGACGGCCGCGTCATCGCCGACCCCGGCCCGCCGCCGGTCGATGCCGGGCGCCCGACCTTCCAGGCGCCCGCCGTGGCGAGCGAACCTTCGCCGCTGACCGACATGGTCGAAGCCGGCCGCATGGCCTGGCGCTCGCTGCGCGCCAACATGTTTCGCGCCGCACTCACGCTGCTGGGCATCGTGATCGGCGTCGGCTCGGTGATCGCCATGCTGGCCATCGGCGACGGCGCCAAGCAGGCCGTGGTGGACCGCATCAGCGCGATGGGCTCGAACCTCTTGCTGGTGCGCCCAGGCGCACCCAACCAGCGCGGCTTCAGTGCCACCTCAACGCTCGTCGTGGCCGATGTGAAGGCCATCGACGACGAGGTGCCCAATGTGCTGGCCGCCGTGCCCGAGCAGACCAGCAACGCCACGCTGCGCTATGGCGACGCCGACGTCAGCACGCAGATCAACGGCACCTCGTCGAAGTTTCCGCAGGCGCGCCAGTGGCCGCTGGCCGAGGGTGCGTTCTTCAGCGACGAAGACGAGGCCAACAACGCGACCGTCGCGGTGCTCGGCAAGACGGTGGCCAAGGCGCTCTTTCCCGATGGGCGCAGCCCGCTCGGCGAGTACGTGCTGGTCAACAACCTGCTGTTCCAGGTGGTCGGCGTGATGGGCGAGCGCGGCGCCTCGCCGATGGGCAGCGACCAGGACGACATCGTCTTCGTGCCCTATGCGACCAGCAGCCTGCGCCTGTCGGGCCAGCGCTTCCTGCGCAACGTGACGGTGGCGGTCGAAGACGTGGGCCGCATCGACGAGACGCAGGGCAAGGTCGAACAGCTGCTGCTCGAACGCCACGGCGTGGTCGATTTCCAGATCCGCAACATGGCCTCGATCATCGAGACCACCGAAGAGACGCAGAACACGATGACGCTGCTGCTCGGCTCGATCGCGGCGATCTCGCTGCTGGTCGGCGGCATCGGGGTGATGAACATCATGCTGGTGTCGGTCACCGAGCGCACCCGCGAGATCGGCATCCGCATGGCCACTGGCGCGCGCGAGGCCAACATCAAGATGCAGTTCCTGATCGAGGCCGTGGTGGTGTCGGCACTCGGTGGCGCCATCGGTGTGGTGGGCGGGCTCGCCACCGCCGCGCTCATCGCCGGCTTCGGCACGCCGGTGAAGTTTTCGCTGCCCCCGGTGCTGCTGGCCTTCGGCTGTGCGTTCGCCACCGGCCTCGTCTTCGGCTGGCTGCCGGCCAAGAAGGCCGCCCAGCTCGACCCCGTCGTGGCCCTCGCGGCCGATTGATCCCCTGCCCATGTTGCAACCCCGACCTTCTATATATGTGCGCCGCGTGCTCGCGGCCGCGCTGGCGGCCGCGCTCGCGGCCTGCGCGACCACCGCGCCGCCGTCCTCACGCCCCGAGCTGCCGCTGCCGGCGCAATGGACCGAGGCCGGTGCGCCGCAAGGCACGGCCGTGTCGCCCGACTGGTGGCGCAGCTTCGGCTCGGACGAACTCGCCGCGTTGATCACCGAAGCGCAGGCCGGCAACCCCGAGCTGCGCATCGCCGCCGAGCGCGTCACGCAGGCCGAGCTGGCGGTGCGCAACGCGGGCGGCTCGCTCTTCCCGTCGCTCGACCTGAGCGGCAGCACCGGGGGCCGCCGCAGCGACAGCGCCGGCAGCGAGGCCAGCAGCAGCCGCTCGACCAGCGTCGGCCTGAGCGCGAGCTACGAGATCGACCTGTGGGGGCGGCTCGCGGCCGGCGTGCGCGGGGCCGAGGCCAGCCGCGGCGCCACGCGCTTCGACCGCGACGCGGCCCAGTTGTCGCTCGGCAGCGGCGTGGCCAATGCGTACTTCCAGGTGCTGGTCCTGCGCATGCGGCTGGTGACGGCGCGCGACAACCTCGCCATCGCCGAGCGCGTGCTGTCGATCGCCGAAGCGCGCTACCGCAACGGCGTGGCCTCGGCGCTCGACGTGAGCCGCCAGCGCAGCACCGTGCTCGCGCAACGCGCGGCCATCACCCCGCTCGAAGTGCAAGAGCGGCAGACGCTGACGGCGCTGGCGCTGCTGCTGGGCCGCCCGCCGCAGGGCCTGGTCGTGCAGACCGCGAGCCTCGATGGCCTGCGCCTGCCCGAGGTCGCGCCCGGCCTGCCGGCCGAACTGCTGACGCGCCGGCCCGACCTCGCCAGCGCCGAGGCCCAGCTCGCGGCGGCCGATGCCGACATCGCGGCCGCACGCGCGGCGCTGCTGCCGCGCATCTCGCTGTCGGGCTCGGCCGGGTTGGCGAGCACGGCGCTGCTGTCGCTGTCGAACCCGGTCTCGTCGCTCGGGCTCACGGCCTCGGTCGTGCAAAGCCTGTTCGACGCGGGCCGGCAGCGCAACACGGTGCGCATCGGCGAGTCGGCCCAGCGCCAGCTCGTCGAGCGCTACCGACTGGCCGCGTACACCGCGCTGAAAGAGGTCGAAGACGCGCTCGGCAACGGCGGCCGTGCGCAGTCGCAAGAGCTGGCGCAGGCGGCCATCCGCGACGAAGCGCAGCGCGCCTTGCGCTTGTCGGAGCTGCGCTTCCGCGAAGGTGCCGACGACCTCTCGACCGTGCTCGATGCCCAGCGCACGCTCTTCAGTGCGCAAGACGCGCTGGCGCAGGCGCGGCTCGCGCGGCTGGCGGCGGCGGTCGATCTCTACAAGGCGCTCGGGGGCGGCTGGCAGGCGCCGGCCCCGGCGGCCGCACCCGCGCGCTGACACGACGGGCAAGCCCAAGTTGCCGGCGGTGGTCCCGCTGCACCGGCATGGGGCGATCTGCTCGCACGCTTGATCAAACTCAAGGCGCGGGGCCCCACGCGGCATGTCGGGTCGCTACGATGGGCCGAATGCAACCTTCCGGGTTGCGCTTGCGAGGCCCTCGTTGCTCTCCTGCCATGACCAGTGCCCCCAGCGACGACCCCAGCGCCCTGCTGCAACGCATCGTCGATGCCGTGCCGGCCATGCTGGCCTATTGGGACAAAGACCTGCGCTGCCGCTTCGCCAACCACGCGTACGAGCGCTGGTTCGGTGTGAAGGCCGACGCGCTCGTGGGCATGCGCATCCAGGACCTGCTCGGCCCTGAACTCTTCGCCTTGAACGAGGCCTACATCCGCGGCGCACTCGCCGGTAAAGAGCAGCTGTTCGAGCGCGTCGTCCCGGGGCCCGATGGCGTGCAGCGCCACAGCCTGGCCAACTACGTGCCCGACATCGTCGATGGCGAGGTGTGCGGCTTCGTGGCGCACGTCACCGAGGTCACGCGACTGAAGCGCACCGAAGAGCGGCTGCGCAGCGAAATGGCCGAGCGCGAACGGGTGCTCGAACGCCTGCGCGAGAGCGAGGCTGCCTTGCGCGAAGCGCAGCGCCTCGGCCAGGTCGGCAGCTGGGAGTGGGACGTCACCACGCACGAGCTGCGTTGGTCCGAGGCGCTGTACCACTTCTTCGGGCTCGACCCGAGCCAGCCGCCGCCCGCCATCGGACAACACGAGCAGCTCTACGAGCCGACCAGCTGGGCGCGCCTGCGGGCGGCAGTGAAGCGGGTGCGGCAAAGCGGCGAGCCGTGCACGCTCGACATCGAGTACCGCCGCGTCGACGGCAGCTACGGCTGGTTCGAAGCGCGCTGCGATGTGCTGCGCGACGCCAGCGGCGCGATCACGCGGCTGCACGGCGTGGTGCACGAAACCACCTGGCGGCACAGCGTGGAAGAGGCCCGCCTCGAACTGCAGGCCGTCGAAGCGGCCAATCGCAACAAGACCGCGCTGCTTTCGCGCGTGAGCCACGAGTTGCGCACGCCGCTGAACGGCATCCTCGGCTTCGCGCAGATCTTCATGGGCGATGCGTCGCTGAGCGCGAAACACCACCAGTGGGCCGAGATCATCGTGTCGAGTGGCGAGCACATGCTGGCCATCGTGGACGAGATGCTCGACCTGGCCGCCGCCGAAGCGGGGCGCCTGCCGGTGCTCGACACCGAGGTCGATCTGGTGCCGGTGCTGCAGATGGCGCTGCGGCCCGTGCGCGTGCTGGCGGCCTCGTCGGGCGTGACGCTGAACGAGCGGCTGCCCAGCGGCTCGCTGTGGGTGCGCGGCGATGCGCTGCGCCTGGGCCAGATCGCGGACAACCTGCTGTCGAACGCCATCAAGTACACGCCGCGCGGCGGTGTCGTCACGCTGTCCGCGCAGCGCCAGGGCGCGATGGTCGAGGTGCGCGTCGAAGACACCGGCGTCGGCCTGTCGCCCGAGCAGCTCAAGCGCCTGTTCATGCCCTTCGACCGGCTCGGCGCCGAGCGCACGCTCGTCACGGGCACCGGCCTCGGCCTGTCGCTCACGAAGCGCCTCGTCGAGTTGATGGATGGCCACATCCAGGTGAGCAGCGCGCCTGGGGTCGGCAGCAGCTTCACGGTGGCCTTGCCGGTCGTCGAGCCGGCCGAGCAGCCGGCCGCACCGCGCAAGGCGCGCACCGGTTGATGGTCTTCGCGGCGCGCCTTGCGTCGCCCCTGGCGCGCTGCCGGACCGAGCGCTGGCTTGACATTCAATAATGAGAATCATTATCATTCTAGCCACTGCGCGGCCTGGAGGGGCCGTCGCCCCCATGCAGCCAGCCATCTGATCTCCATCGCGCCGAACCCGGTGGCGCCACGACAGAAGCCAGCCACCGGATTCGACACTGACTTTGGAGCCCCCGATGGCCTACATCAAGAGCCGCAAGCACGCGCTCGCCCCCACTTCGTCGCTGACCCCGAGCGCCGCCGCCCTGGCGGTCGCCGCGCTGGCGCTGCCGCTGGCGGCCCTGGCACAAACCGCCGAGCCGGCCAAGCCCGCCGCTCCGCAGGCCGAGACGCTGCCCGAGGTGAAGGTCAAGGCCAAGACGGCCACCGAGACTGACTACAAGGCCGATACGGTGTCGAGCCCGAAGTTCACGCAGCCGCTGGTGGACACGCCGCAGACCATCACGGTCATCAAGAAAGAAGTGCTGCAGCAGCAGGGCACGACCTCGCTGAGCGAGGCGCTGCGCAACACGCCGGGCATCACGCTGCAGATGGGCGAGAACGGTAACTCGCAGACCGGTGACTCAATCTTCATGCGCGGCTTCGACACCTCGGGTTCGATCTTCGTGGACGGCATCCGCGACCTCGCCACCATCAGCCGCGACACCTTCAACATCGACGCCGTCGAAGTGGTCAAAGGCCCGGCCGGCAGCGACAACGGCCGCGGCGCTTCGTCGGGCTACGTCAACCTGGCGACCAAGCAAGCCACGAAAGACAGCTTCAACAACGCCAGCGTGACGCTGGGCACGGCCAAGCGCATGCGCGCCACGGCCGACCTGAACCGGCCGCTCGACCTGGGCCTGCCCGGTGCGGCGATCCGCCTGAACGTGATGGCGCAGGACTACGGCGTGCCGGGCCGCGACGAGGTCAAGGCCAAGCGCTGGGGCTTTGCGCCCTCGCTGTCGCTCGGCCTGGGCACGCCCACGCGCACGACCTTCAACTACCTGCACGTCGAGCAGCGCAACCGCCCCGACGGCGGCGTGCCGACCATCGGCCTGCCGGGCTACCTGGGCACCAACGCCGCGCCGGTCGATTCATCGAACTACTACGGCTCGCTGAACGACTTCGACAACGTCACGCTCGACATGTTCACCGCGCGCATCGAGCACGACCTCAAGCCCGGCGTGACGCTGCGCAACACCACGCGCCTGGGCCGCACCGAACAAGACCTGCTGGTGACGGGCGTCAACGCCGTCACGGCGACCGGCGACCCGTCCACCTGGACGGTGGCCCGTTCGCGCCAGGGCAAGCACCAGAACAACGAGATCCTGACCAACCAGACGAACCTGAGCGCCGAGTTCGAGGCCGCGGGCATCAAGCACTCGCTCTCGAGTGGCATCGAGTTCATCTATGAACGCCAGGCCACGCGCACGCCGCAGACGCTGAGCAACACCACGCTGCCCACGTCGATCCGCCAGCCGTCGGCCAACCTCTACAACCC
This sequence comes from Piscinibacter sp. PDB5-1, assembly GCF_056676035.1. NCBI lineage: Bacteria > Pseudomonadati > Pseudomonadota > Betaproteobacteria > Burkholderiales > Sphaerotilaceae > Piscinibacter > Piscinibacter sp. PDB5-1. The sequence goes on from NZ_JBWVZL010000005.1 coordinate 127,765, forward strand.
GAGCACGGGCGATGTGTTCCTCACGCCGCCCGACAAGGGCGCCTACACGCGCGGCAGCACGCTGAGCGCGGCGCTGTATGCCTTCGACACGCTCAAGCTCAACGAGCAGTGGTTGCTCAACGGCGGCCTGCGCTGGGAGCGCTTCCACACCGAGACCAACGGCTCGACCTTCACCGCGCAGACGGCCACCGTGGCCGAAACGCTGGTGCAGAACGCGCCGCTGTCGATGAGCGACGACCTGCTCAGCTGGAAGCTCGGCGCCGTCTTCAAGCCGGCGCCCACCGGCAGCATCTACGCGGCGGTGTCGAACTCGTACCTGCCCCCGGGCGGCGGCAACTTCGCGCTGAGCGGCCAGGCCAACAGCGCCAACCGCACCGACCTGAAGCCGCAAGAGGGCAGCAACATCGAGGTCGGCACCAAGTGGGACCTGCTCGGCGGCAAGCTGGCGCTGACGGCCGCGGCCTACCGCAGCGAGAACAAGAACGAGCTCGTCAGCGACGGCGGCTCGCCCGCCACCTACGCGCAGGTCGGCAAGCGCCGCGTCGATGGCGTCGAGCTGGGTGCCGTCGGCCAGGTGACGCCCGCGCTGAACCTCAGCGCCGGCCTCGCCTACATGGACCCGCAGATCATCCAGGGCACGCCGGGCAACACCGGGCTGATCGTGTTCTCGCCCAAGCTCACCTTCACCTCGTGGGCGACCTACAAGCTGCCCATGGGCCTGACCATCGGCGGCGGCGCACGCTATGTGGACACGGCCGTGCGTTCGAGCAACGTGGTCACGAGCAACCTGCCGGGCATGCCCTCGTACTGGGTGGCCGACGCGATGCTGTCGTACGACGTGTCGAAGAACGTGTCGGTGCAGTTCAACCTGAACAACGTGCTCGACGAGGAATACCTCGCGCTCGTCAACAACGGCGGCTCACGCTACAAGCCGGGCGAGAAGCGCAACGCGCTGGTCACGGCCAACTTCAAGTTCTGAGAGGCTAAGAGTCTTTCGTTCATGCCCGCTCATCACGCCCAAACGCCCCCGCTTGTCGTTGCAAATGTTCGCCATCGCCCGAGCCATGGCTGTGCTTTGCGCCTAAACCGGGCGCCATTGGACGCGCTGCTCGGGCATGCCCGAAAAACTCTCACCCGCTGAGCGAGTTGCCGCCCGGCCGGCACGGCGGGCGATGCGACACTTTGGAGCCTCTTCGTGGTGAAGAGGCTCTTTTTTCTTGTGAGGAAGGGTTCGCCATGCTGCTGCATGTCCCCAACGTGTTGACCCGTGCGCAGGTGCAGGACATCCGCCGCCGCCTCGACGCCACCGACTGGGTCGATGGCCGCGAGACCGTCGGCCTGCAAGGCGCGCAGGTCAAGCAGAACCGCCAGCTGCCCGAGACCTCGCCGGTGGGCCGCGAGCTGGGCGACGTCATCTTGAAGGCGCTGGCCAACCACCCGCTGTTCTTCTCGGCCGCGCTGCCCATGCGCACGGTGCCGCCGCTGTTCAACCGCTACGAAGGCGGCGAGCACTACGGCCTGCACGTCGATGGCTCGGTGCGCGCCCTGCCCGGCACCGCGCTGCGCCTGCGCACCGACGTGTCGTGCACGCTCTTTCTCACCGACCCCGAGGACTACGACGGCGGCGAGCTGACCGTGGTGGACACCTACGGCGCGCACGAGGTCAAGCTGCCGGCGGGGGACTTGATCCTCTACCCCTCGACCAGCCTGCACCAGGTGACGCCGGTGACGCGCGGCGCGCGCGTGTGTTCGTTCTTCTGGGTGCAGAGCCTGGTGCGCGAAGCCCCGCGCCGCGCGATGCTGTTCGAGCTCGACCAGACCATCCAGAAACTGCGCGCCCAACTGGGCGACAACACCGAGGTGCTGACCCTCACCGGCCACTACCACAACCTCTTGCGCGAGTGGGCCGAGACCTGAATCAGTACACGTCGCGCCGGTAGCGGCCTTCGGCGATGAGGGCGTCCACCGTGTCTTGCCCGGCGATCTCGACCAGCGCGGCTTCGACGCCGGCGGCCATGCCGTCGAGGCTGCCGCACACATAGAGGGCGGCGCCGTCGCGCAGCCACTGGTGCAGCGCTTCAGCAGCGCCGCGCAGGCGGTCTTGCACGTAGCGGTCGGGCCCGCCATCGCGCGAGTAGACGAGGTCGGCGCGCTCGAGCACGCCCTGCGCCTTCCAGGCCGCGATCTCGTCGCGGTGGTAGGCGTCGTGCGCTGCGTGGCGCTCGCCGAAGATCAACCAGTTGCGCGTCGGCTGTGCCTGGGCGGCGCGCGCCTTCAGGTGCGCGCGCAGGCCGGCCAGGCCGGTGCCGTTGCCGATCAGCACCAGCGGGCGTTGGCCGTTGTCGCCGATGCGGAAGTTGCGGTGCTCGCGCAGGCGCAGCTCCAGCGTGTCGCCCAGCGCCGCGCGCTCGGTCAGCCAGCCCGAGGCCAGGCCCAGCGTGCCATCGGCGCGCCGCTGCTGTCGCACCAGCAGGTGCAGGCGGCCCTCGGACGGCAGCGAGGCGATCGAGTACTCGCGCGGGTGCTCAGGGTCGTCGGGCAGGCGGATTTGCGCGAGGTCGCCGGCCTGCCACGCGGGCGGGTTCGCGAGGCTGCCATCGGCAGGTTCGAGTTCGAGGTGGAAGGTCGGCCCGCCCGCGCTGCCCGGGTTGAGGTGCTCGCGCGCGACCAGCCGCCACGGCGCATAGGCCGGTGCGCGCCAGTCGTCGAGGTCACTCGTGCCGCCGTGGTGGCCGAGTTGCTGCTGCCAGGTGCGCAGTGCGGCCGGGTCGCCGGCATGCACGTCGATGCGCTCGAACATCGGCAAGGCGCCGCGCGCTTGCAGCCACGCATCGAGCCGGCGGCCGAAGCCGCAGAAGTGCCCGTAGCTGCGGTCGCCGAGCGCGAGCACCGCATGGCGCAGCGCCGACAGCTCGGGCGCGGCCTCGCCCTCGGCGCCCATCACGCGGCGCGCGAAGGCGGCGGCGGCGTCGGGTGGGTCGCCTTCGCCATAGGTGCTGACGATGAAGAGCGCGTGCGACGCCTCGCGCAGCATGTCGGCGCTGAGGGCCGACAGCGCCACCAGCCGCGCCGGCACACCGGCGGTGTGCAGCGCGCGTGCGGTCTGCCAGGCGATGTGTTCGGCGGTGCCGGTCTGGCTGGCGTAGGCCACGAGCCAGGGCGCCACGCCCGCGGCGGCCGGCGCGAACGACGCCGCCTCGCGCGATGCGCGTTCGCGTCGCGTGCGCTCGCGCCACACGATGGCGAAGCACATCGCCAGGTACATGAACACCACGCCGCTGGCGGCCCACAAGCGCAACTCGATCGCGGGGTTCATGCGGGGCGGCTCATTGCAGCCAGGCCTGCCAGGCGCGGCTGGTGTGTTCGACGAAGCCGGCGGGCGTGCGCACGACGAAGCGCGCCGCGAGCGCCTGGCGTTCGGCCAGCGCGAGGCCGGCGTCCACGCCCAGCACGTTGAGTGCGGTGGACCACGCATCGGCCGCCATGGCCTCGCCGTGCAGCACGCTCACCGAGGCCAGGCCGTGCGTGATGGGCCGGCCTGAGCGCGGGTCGAGCGTGTGCGAGTAACGCTGGCCGCCGTGCTCGAAGAAGCGGCGGTAGTCGCCCGAGGTGGCGATTGCCGCGCCATGCAGGGCGACCCAGGTGTCGGCGAGGCCCGGAGCCTGAGCTTCGGGCGCTTCGAGCGCGACCCACCAGGGCTGCGCGTCGGGCTTGAGGCCGTGGCCGCGCAACTCGCCGCCCACTTCGACCAGAAAACTGTCGCGGCCATGTGCCAGCAGCCAGCGCGCGACCTGGTCCACCCCGAAGCCCTTGGCGATGGCCGAGAGGTCGAGTTCGAGCCCGCCAGGCTGCAGCGCGCGGCGCTGGGCGGCCTCGAAGGGCAAGCGCGTCCAGCCGCCTTGCGCGCGGGCCGCCTCGATGCGTTCAGACGAGGGCGGTGCGGTGCCCATGCGGGGCGCCGGCCCGAAGCCCCACAGGTTGACCAGCGCGCCCGCCGTCGGGTCGTAGGCCCCGTCGCTGGCCCGCGCGACCTGCAGCGCGAGCCCCAGCACGTCGCAAAACGCGCGCGGCAGCACCTGCCAGCGGCCGGGGGCCGCGCGGTTGAAGCGGCCCAGGTCGGAGCCGGCGTCCCAGCTGCTCATCTGCGCGACCACGTCGTCGAGCTGCTGCTGGATGCCCTGCTGCAAAGGCCGCAGCGGCGTGTGGCGATGGGCGCTGAGCACCACCGACCAGGTGGTGCCCATGGTTTCGCCTTGCAGCGTGTGCAGCACCGCCCCGAGCGCCGGCGGCGCGGGGTCGATGTGCGGCGAGATGAGCAACCGCCGCTCGGGGCTCGGGGTCGCAGCGTTCGACACGCTCAACACCGCGCGTTCATGACCAAAGCGTCAGTGCCCCGGCGCGTGCCGTCACTGCGGCAGCACTTCGAGCGTGGCCGAGTACGACGCCCGCCGTTGCGGCGCGCCCGTGGCGGCCGGGGCGGGCGATTCGCCGCCGCCCATGCCCGGGCGGCCACCGGTCGAGGCGCCCAGCCAGTAGCGGCCGGCCTCGACCCAGCTCACGCTGAACTCGCCCTTGGCATCGGTCTTGAGTGCGATCTCGCCCATCTTGTAGCGGTAGCGGTGGCCGGCACGCACCAGCGTCACGTCCACGTTCGCGGCGGGCTGGCCGTCGAGCAGCAGGCGGAACTTCGACACGTCGCCGGTGCTGATGTCGGTCGGCGTGGTCAGCGGCTGCAGCTCCAGGCCGGTGCCACTGATGCCGGGCACCGTGGCACCGGGCTCGCCTTGGCTCACGAAGGTCTCGACGCGGCTGAAGGTGCGCGACACCTGCAGGTCGGCGGCGTCGCCGGGCACGTTCTTCGACTGCTCTTCGGGCTTGCCGCGCCAGCGCTTGGTCTCGCCGCCGACCTTCCACGAGGCCATCACCGTCTCGGCCGTGCCGGCGATGCGGTAGGTGCCGGCCTGCGGCAGCTTCACTTCGAAGCTGGTGCGGCGCTTGCCCTGGTGGCGCGATTCGGGCGCGAGCGTGGCGCCATCGGGGGCCGTGATGCGCAGCGTGTCGATCTGCAGCGCGTTGGTGTCGTACTCGAACAGGTCTTCGGACACCGCCGCGTCGATGGTGACCGACGGGTCCTTGCCTTCGACCACGGTCGCCGCCGGCAGGATCCAGGTGCGGTGCGCCGAAGCGACGGTGGGCAGACCGAAGGCCAGCGTGGCCAGCAGCGTCAGCGCGAGGGGGGAGCGGTTCATGGCGAGTCCTTCTCGTGGATGTCGTGGAGGGGGTCGTGACAGGCGTCGCTTCAGGGCTTGACGCTGAGCTGCACCGTGCCCAGTTCGCCTTCGCCCTGCGCCTTGGCGGTCTGCGCGGCCTTGACCGGCCATTGCAGCGGCAGGCGCAGCACCTCGCGGCCGCCGTTTTCGCGCGCGGCTTCGACCACCAGCTGGTACTCGCCAGCGGGCAGCTTGGCCAGCGCCTTGTGCGAGCCCAGCTGCAGCACCGCTTCGCCCGGCGCGCGCGTCGCGCCGCTCACGCCGTCGGCCGGCACGCTGAGGTCGCGCCCGCCCTTGCGCCACCAGGTGCGCATGTCTTTCAGCCACTTGGTGCCGCCGTTGTCCTTCTTCTTCAGGTCGTACCAGACGGCCACTTGCGCGGCGGCGCTCGGTTCGTTCGCGCGTTCCAGCCACACCGCGACGTAAGGGCGGTGGTACTCGGCCACCGGCAGGCGCGGGATGTCGATCTTCAGCGTCACGTCGGCGGCCAGCGCCGGCAGTGCGGGCAGGCCCAGCACGGTCGCCCACGCCGCGGTGCGGCGCAGTGAAGAGGTCGAAGAAGCGGTCATGGGCGAATCCTCAAAACGTCAATCAGGGTCAATGGATGAACAGCAGCGCCAACAGCACCGGGGCGATCACCCCCAGCCCGACCACCGGCCAGGTGCTGGGTCGGTTGGCGGCGTGCAGCTTCAGGATGAACAGGCCGGTGATCGAGAACACCAGCGTCGCGGCGGCGAAGAGGTCGATGAACCAGCCCCAGGCCGTGCCCGTGTGCCGGCCCTTGTGCAGGTCGTTGAAGTACGAAACCCAGCCGCGGTCGGTGCGCTCGTACTCGGCGCGGCCGCTCTCGCGGTCGATGCGCAGCCAGGCGTCGCCGCCAGGGCGCGGCAGCGGCACGTACATCTCTTCGGGTGACCACTCGGCCTCGCGCGCCGACAGGTCGAGCGACCACGCCGACGCCGCCCACTCGCGCAGCGCGCCCGGTACCACTCCGGTGCCGTCTTCAGGTGCGGTGCGCAAGGCGGCCAGGGCGTCGGCCGGCAGGCTGGCTTCGCGCGTCGTGACCCGCGGCTGCGCCTCGATCTGAGACGCATGGTTCAGCGTGATGCCCGTGACGCTGAACAGCAGCATGCCCAGCAGGCACAGCGCCGAACTGATCCAGTGCCACTGGTGCAGCGTCTTGAGCCACGCCGCGCGGCGTGTGTGGGGAGGGGTCGAGGTGTCCATGCCGTTCCAGCGCCCGGGCGGCGCAGAGCGGCGAGTTTACTCGCAAATGCGAATTACTCTCAATCGCAAGAAGGGGCGGGCGCAACTTTCACAGGGCTTGCACATTTCGCCCCGTGGACCGCGCCGCGGCCTGCTGCCATTCGGCCACGGCCGGGCAGGTGCTCCTTGCCATCGGCGAGGTCGGTGATGCGCACGGCGGCTACCGCGCCCGGCAGCGCTGTGGCAGGTAGCGCGCCGGCAGGTCGGTGCGGTTGTCGCCCTGTGCGGTCATCTGCGCCGGTGGGCTGGCCTGGCCGCAGACCCAGCTGATGGGCACGATGCGCGCGCTTTCGACGACGGCAGGGCGCAGGCTCACGACCTTGCCGCGCAGGGCGCCGTTGGCGTTGTTGCCGAAGGTGACGTGCAAGGCGCCGTTGTGCAGCTCGACCGACTGCACGAACTCGCTGACGATGAGGTTCGACGCCGGCAACCCCGCGGCCGCGTTGTCGGCCGGCATCGGCTGGCTCGCCGCCCAGGCCACCTGCACCGGCTGCTTGGCGAAGTCGGCCAGTGGCAGCGCCTCGGCGACCTGCGCGCGCGCGATGCGCTCGTGGAAGGACGGCATCGCCGCCATCGCGAGGATGGCGATGATCGCCACCACCACCATCATTTCGATCAGGGTGAAGCCGCGTGGGGGGCGAAGTCTCATGGTCGGGGCGCGCGCTGCGTCGGGTGGCGTCAGCGGCAACCATAACGCTTCGCGTGCCGTCGGCCGCGCCACCGGTCGGGCAGCCGCTGCCGATCGCCTCGTCGACACCCTGCAGGGCGGTATTTGTTCCTCAACCCGCGTGCCAGGCGGCCGATATGCCGACGACCTGGGGAATCCACCCAGTGGTTGATTCAAAAAGGTGAGGAATGAAAACGACCCTGAATTCGCGGCTGCTGGCCGCATTTGGTGTGCTCATGGCGTTGATCGCCGCCGTGGGCGTGGTGGCTGGCCTGCAGGTCTGGAAAAGCCGCAGCGACTACCGTGAGCTGTACGGCAGCACGCGGGCCACCGCGGCGCTGGGCGAGGCCAACCACGTGCTGTGGGAACTGCGCTACGCCACCGCCCAGGCACTCACCGCCACCCCCGAGGCGGCCCGCAAGATCGCCGACGCCGAGGCTGCGCGTTACCAGAAGGTCTGGGCCGCGCTCGACGCCTATGCCGCCACGCGCCTGGCCGCCGACGAGCAGGCCGCGCTGGTGAAGACGCGCGAGGCCTTCCAGCGCTACACCGAGGTGCGGCCCAAGTGGTTCGCGCTGCACCTGGGCGGCCAGGCCGACGAGGCGAAGGCCTTGCGCAGCCAGCAGATGACACCGGTGGGCGCCGAACTCGTGCGCGCGGTGGAAGAACAGATCCGCCTGCAGGCCACGGCCGCCGACGCGACCAGCGCCGCGCTGGGCGAACAGGCCGCGTGGATCGGCTGGGTGGTGCTGACCGTGGCCGTTCTGGCCCTGGTCGGTGCGGCCGGCTTGTCGCGCTGGATCGTGCGCATGCTGACCGGCCCGCTGTCGCGTTCGACGGCGCTGGCCAAGTCGATCGCCCATGGCGACCTGCGCTCGCGCATCGACGTCGAACCGGGCCCGCTGTCGGCGCTGCAAGAGGCGCTGCGCGACATGCAGGCGAGCCTGGCCGGCACCGTGGCCCAGGTGCGCGACAACGCGCACGAGGTGGCCGCCGCCGGCACGCACATCGCGCAGGGCAATTCGGACATGAGCTCGCGCACCGAGCAGCAGGCCTCGTCGCTGCAGCAGACCGCGGCCTCGATGGAGCAGCTGAGCAGCACCGTGCGGCAGAACGCCGACAACGCGCGCGAAGCCAACCAGCTGGCGCAGCAGGCCTCGGACGTGGCCACGCGCGGCGGCGACGTGGTGGCCCAGGTCGTGGGCACGATGAAGGGCATCAACGACTCGTCGAAGCAGATCGCCGAGATCATCGGCGTCATCGACGGCATCGCCTTCCAGACCAACATCCTCGCGCTGAACGCGGCGGTCGAAGCTGCCCGCGCCGGCGAGCAGGGGCGCGGCTTCGCGGTCGTGGCCTCGGAAGTGCGCTCGCTCGCGCAGCGCTCGGCCGAAGCGGCCAAGGCCATCAAGACCCTCATCTCGGCCAGCGTCGAGCGCATCGACCAGGGCGCCGCGCAGGTGGATCAGGCCGGCGCCACGATGCAGGAGGTGGTGCGCTCGATCCGCAGCGTCTCGACGCTGGTCGCCGAGATCAGCACCGCCAGCGCGCAACAGAGCGCGGGCGTCGCGCAGGTCAGCGAGGCCGTGGCCGACATGGACCGCAACACGCAGCAGAACGCCGCGCTGATGCACGTGGCCAACCAGTCCGCCCGCAGCCTGCAAGAGCGCGCCGAGCGCCTGGTCGGCGCCGTCTCGGTGTTCAAGACTTGATGAGCGGTGCCTCGCCGGCGGCCGGGGCGGCTTCGGCCACCGGCAGTTGAGCGAGGCCGCGCACGAAGCCGGCGACGCTGGGTTTGTCGAGGTAGACGCAGCGCTTGCCGGTGCGTTTGCAGTGGTCCTTGACCAGCCAGTAGGCGTTGTGGCTCAGGCAGCCGGTCTGGCAGATCACCAGGTCGGCCGCAGCCAGGCTCGCGTCGAGCCGGTGGGTGTTGTCCTCGATGCCGCCGTCGTGGTGCGTGAAGCGCCCGCCGTGGCGTTCGACCAGCTCGCGGTAGATCGGGATGCTGCCCAGCCGCCCGCCCACGCACAGCACGCTGCGTTCGGCCAGCGGCACGGGCGTCGGCTCGGCCGGTGTCGGTGATGCCGCGGGGTTGGCTTTGGGCGTCTGGGCCGCCAGCAAGGCCCGCTCTTGCTGCGCGCACTGGCGCTTGAGGTCGGCGAGTTCGAGTTCGAGCGCGCGGTTGCGGGCACTCAGCTCGCCCACGCGCTGCGACAGGTGCTGGCGCGCTTGCAGCTCGGGCAGCGCCTCGCGCAGCTGCGCCAGCTCGCCGCGCAACGCGGCCAGCAGCGTGTCTTGGCGGATGGCTTCGGCGCGCAGCCGCAGCGTCTGGGCCGCGTGGCGCTCTTGTTCAGTGGCGCGCTCGGCCTGTTGCTGCACCGCGCGTTGCTGGCTCAGCGCCAGCTCACGCACCAGCTCGCGTTCACGCTGCGCCAGCGTGTCGAGCCGTTGCAGGTCGGCCCGCTGCATGGCGCCGGCCTGGTGCTGGATCATGTGGATGTCGCGGCACACGTCTTCGCACAGCGCCTCGTCGCAACGCGCGTGCGTCAGCGTGGCCCACAGCGCGCCGGCCACGTCGCCGGCCTGCACGGCCTCGCGCCACAGGGCCTGGACCGCATCGCGGTGCTTGGCGAGCGAGAAGCGCCGCAGCGTCAACGCGAAGCGGCGGTCGAGCTCGCGCTGCAAGGCGTCGGACAAGGGGTTGCGTGCCGTGCACTGGCCGACCACGCCGACGTGCAGCTCGTAGTCGTCGGCCACCGGTTCGCCCTGCAACAGCTTGCCCACGATGCGCCGCAGCGTGTCGAGCGGCAGACACACGCCGATCAGCGGGCAGTGGGCGTGGTGCGGCAGTTCCCACAGGCGCTGGCGGCGCGAACTACGTGGGGTGTCGTGGGAGCCCGCGGCGCACGAAGCGTCGGGGCTACACATGGCCACCTCGCGGGGCACGCACAGTCGGAGATCGCAGCATGGTGTCCTCCTTGCGGATGAAGCACGGGCTGGCGCGGTCGGGCTGGCGGTGCGGATGGCCTCTGGGGCCGGCTTACTTGGTGAGGATGAGCTTGCCCAGCGAGGTCTGCTTCAGGCGGTAGATCGAGCCGCGGTGCTCGATGTGCACCTCGGTCGCGCCGCCCAGCAGCTGGTCGCTGGAGATGCGGGCCACGGCGCCGGGCGTGGCGGTTCGGTTCGGCTCGCGCGGCGCGCTGGCGTCGTCGCCTGCACGGGGCCGCTCGGTGCCGTCGAAAGAGGCGGTGGCAGAGGCAGTCATTACGGCGTCTCCGGTTCGCTGACGAAGCCGACTTTCGACAGCCCGGCCTTCGACGCGTCGGCCAGCGTCTCGGCCACGTGGCGGTAGGCCACCGCCTGGTCGGCGCGCAGGTGCACTTCGGGCTGGGGCTGCTTGCCGCCCTCGGCCTGGAAGCGCTTTTGCGCCTCGGCGCGGTTGACCACCTCGCCGTTCCAGTAACGCGTGCCGCTGGCGTCGATGGCGAACTCGATCTTCTCGGCCACCGCCGCGTTGGCCTGCGCACTGGCCTTGGGCAGGTCGAGCTTGACGGCCTGCGTGAGCAGCGGCGCGGTCACGATGAAGATCACCAGCAGCACCAGCATCACGTCGATCAGCGGGACCATGTTGATCTCCGCCATCGGCGCGCCGGCGTTCTTGTTGTCGAAGCTTGCGAAGGCCATGGCGAGACCTCGCTCAGGCGGCGCGGGCGCGCTGGCCCGGCAGTTCGTGCACCACCGGCGCGGGCGCCGGCGAGGCCAGCGGCTGGCCCATCGACACGAAGGTGTGCAGCTCGTAGGCGAAGGCGTCGAGCTTCGACAAGATGACGCGGTTCGAGCGCGTCAGCCAGTTGTAGCCCATGACCGCGGGAATCGCGACCGCCAGGCCCAGGCCCGTCATGATCAGCGCCTCGCCCACCGGGCCGGCCACCTTGTCGAGCGTGCCGGCGCCGCTCATGCCGATGGCGACGAGTGCGTGGTACACGCCCCAGACCGTGCCGAACAGGCCGACGAACGGGGCCGTCGCGCCCACCGTGGCCAGCATCGCCAGGCCGTTTTCGAGCCGCGTGGTTTCTTCGTCGAGCACCTTCTTGATGGTGCGCGTGACGAACTCGGCCGAGCTGCCCGCTTCTTCGAGCTTGGCCGCGCCGTACTTCGCGTGGTGCGCCTGCGCATGCAGCGCATGGCTGGTCAGGTGCGAGAACGGGTCGCGCGCGTCGTGCGCGCCGACCTCGAAGGCCACCGCGTCGAGCGAACTGGCGTTCCAGAAGAAGTTCAGGAACTTCTCGCTGCGGCGCTTGCGGGCCATCAGCGTGAGGCCCTTGACGACGATGATGATCCAAGAGATGGCCGACATCAGCAGCAGCGCCACCAGCAGCGTCTTGCCGACGGCGTCGCTTTGCGCGATGAAGTGGCCGAAGCCCAGGGCTGAGGGTTCGTTCACGTCAGTTCTCCAGTTCGAAAGTCAGCGGGATGAAGGCCCAGCCGGCCGTGGCCCGGCCGTTCTCGATGTAGGGCTTGAAGCGCGCGCGCTTGACGGCACGCACGCCTTCGTCGTCGAGGCGTGAAAAGCCCGAGGACTTGTGCACCTGCGCGTCGCGCACGGCGCCGGCTTCGTCGATGTAGGCCCGCACCATCACGCGGCCGGTCTCGCCCAGGCGCTTCGAGGTGCGCGGGTATTCCAGCTCGGGCGCGACCAGGTACTGCACCGCCGAGGCCGGGATGGTCTTCGGCGCGGGCGGAGGGGCCGGGGGGGTCGGCGGTGCGTCGGCCACCGGGGGCGGCGACGGCGGGGCTGGCGTGGGCAAGGGCGGCGGCGGGGGCTCGGCCACGAAGGGGGCCGGCGCGGGGGTGGGCGCCGCGGTCACCAGGGTTTCGGTCGGCGGCGCCCGCTTGGGCTGCGGCACCTCGACGGGTGGCGGTGGCGGCACAGGCGCCGGCGGCGTTTCGGGCGCGGGCGGCGCGATGAAGTTCACGAAGATCGGCGCGGCCTGCACGACCGCGTCGCGCACCTGCGGCACCTGCATCAAGGCCCAGGCGCCGGCCACGTGCGCCAGCGCGATGCCGATCACCACGCCGCGCAACTGGCCGGGCGTCAAGCCATCCTGGCGCGAAGGCCGCGCGCCGGCTCGCCACGCCGGCGCGGCGGGGGTGGGCAGGGGGCGGGGTGCGGTGGACATGGCAAGGCAGTGATCCGGCGCGGGGCGGGCCCGCTCGACCGGTGGTGAACAACTCTAACACAAACGAGAACGATTCTCATTAATGGTTTTTGTGCGGGTTGTGCGCCAGATCAAACCTTGGCCGTGACACGCGGAAGCGACGCGGGGCGCCCGTGGGCGCCCCGCTGGGGTCAGGCCCGCCGTGCGCGGCGGGTTGGCGCATCGCGCCGGCGAATCACTTCGCCGGGCAGAGCTTCTTCTTGCGCGCGCCGTCGGGCCACACCACGCGCTTCTTCGCGTCGAGCAGCACCGCGTCGCCGTCGCAGGTGAAGGCGCTGTGTGCGAGCAGCTTGCCCTGGATGTCGGTCAGGCCGTACTGGCCGCCGCTGCGCACCACGGCGCGTTCTTCGGCGAAGTCGCCCATGGCCTCGAAGCGCACCGGCACGGTCAGGCGGCCGTCCATGTCGAGCGCGCCGTAGCGCCATTGCGGTTCGCCGCCCTTGGGCGCCGGCGTTTTGCGGCCGACCACGGCAAAGCCTTCTTTCATCGGCCGGATCAGGTCGTAGGGGTACATGCCCAGCAGCTTGCCCTGGTGGTTGTACAGGCCGAAGGGCTTGCCGGGCACGGGCGTCATCGGCTCGACGACGAGCACGCCGTCCATGAAGGTCTGGTTCGGCAGCACGCGCCCGGGCACGCGCACGCGGTCCTTGAAGTCGAAGCTCTGGAAGACGTTGACCTGCTGCGGCGTGCCGGCGTTTTCGATGCGCGGCCACCACCAGTTGGGCCAGTCTTCCATCAGGCCGATCGGCTTCTCAGGCGTCGAGACGCGCCCGCGGATGTCGATCGCGCGGCGGTTCGCGCCCTCGCCCAGCACGATGTAGGGCTTGCCCTTGTCGCCGGGCAGCGGCTCGGCGGTGGGGGCGATGGCCCATTCGCCGTCGGGGCGGATCAGCCCGCGCAGCGCGCCCTGCTCGCCGACGAAGAGACCGAAGTCGTTGGGCGGCAGCACGCGCACGTCGCGCCCGAAGCGCTTCAGCACCTTGCCGCTGTCGTCGATGACGGCTTGCGCGCCGTCGATCTCTCGCACCAGCGCGACCCCGGCGCGGAAAGGCCCGCCCTCGGCAAAGCTCGGCGCGATGACGACCTTGCCGGTCTCGTCGATGTAGCCCGCCTTGCCATCGACCGTGATGCGTGCGCGCTTGAACGAGAACGGCCCGGCCAGCGCGAACTGCGGCGGGATCACCCACTGCCCTTTGTTGTCGATGAAGCCCCACTCGCGGCCGCGGCGGGCCAGCGCGAGGCCTTCGCTGAAGTCGTCGAGGTCGTCGAACTGCGGCTTGACCGCCAAGCGGCCTTCGGCGTCGATCAAACCCCACACACCGCCGATGCGCACCCGCGCCATGCCTTCGCGGAAGGTGCACAGCGCCTGCACGGCGGTCGGTGCGGTGGCGCCGGGCAGGGTGCAACCGGCTTCTTCGGTGGCTTGGGCGAAAGGGGCGAGGCCCAGCACGGCGAGGCCCAGCAGGCCGGCGGTCAGTGAACGGATGGTCATCGTGCGCATGTCCCGAAAAGCGAGCAAACCCCACAGCGGCGTGGGGCGCCGGGCCCCACGGTGGGCGCGCAGTTTAGGGCGCGTGAACCCGCCCGCGGCTCGGTGACTCCCCGACCTTGCCGGGATAGGGGCATGTGCCGTCGGGTCGGCGCTGCCCCGCTCAGCCGCCGGCCGGCTTCAGCACTTTCGCTTGTGGCGCGCGGCCTCGGGCCAGACGATCTGCGCCTTGCCGTCGAGCAGCACCGGGTCGCGCCCGCACATCCAGGCGCTGTGCAGCACAAGGCGGCCTTGCGTGTCGATCAGGCCGAGGTTGCCGCGGGTCAGCACCACGGCGCGGCCTTCCGAGAACGCCTGCGCGGCCTCGAAGCGCGGCGCGATGGCGAGCTTGCCCTGGCGGTCGATGAAGCCCAGGCGAGCGACGAGGTTCTCGTCCTCGCGGCCGGGAATCCGCCGTGCCCGGGTGCCGGCCGGCGCAGGTTCGAGCGCGGTCACGGCGGCCAGGCCGTTGGACATGGCACCGATGGACGCATACGGGTACGGGCCCAGCACCTGGCCACGCGTGTCGATCAGGCCCACCTGCGACCGCTCGGTTCTTTCCGCCGGTTGGAAGGCGACCACCCCTTCCGAGAACCGGCCGTCATGCGTGACCAGCGTGCCGGGTACCTGTACCCGCACCTTGAAGTCGAAGCCGCGGAAGACCGTGCGGCGCGCGTCGTACGGCCCCGTTTCTTCGGCGAACCAGGCCTCGGCGGGGTCGTCGGGCAGGCTCAGGGGCTGCGATGCGCTGGAGACGCGGCCCCGCCGGTCCACTGCTTCGTGCTGGCCGTCGCGCCAGCGCAGCGCGTACGGGTGGGTTTCGAGGTCGCCCAGTTCGCCGTACTGGGGCTCCATCAGCCATTCGCCGCGCGCATCGAGCAAGCCGTGCTGCGCCTGCGGGTGCGCTTCGTACCAGCCGTCGTCGCGCGCATCGAGGCGCTCGTGCACTGCCGCGATGACGACGCGGCCGTCGGGGGCGATCACGCCCGAGCCTTCGGGCCAGCGGCGCACTTCGAGGAGCCCGCTGTAAGGGGCGTAGCGCAGGCTGTCGTAGATCGGACGCACCAGCTCGCGGCCCTCGGGCGAGAGCCAGCCGTGCAGCGTGTCGGTGCCGGTCGCCGTCTGGACCCGGCGCCCGGTCACCCAACCGAGGTGCCGCCGGTCGTCGGCGTCGAACACCGGCTTGGGCTCGTCGTCGTACGTGGGTGCGACGACCCACTCGCCGCGTGCGTCGAGCAGACCCCAGCGCTCGTCGTGCCACGCTGCGAGCAGCATGCCGCCCATGGCGCCGGTGCGCACGCCCTTGGGCAGCGTCCAGCGGGTGACCTTGCCGCTGCGCACGTCAAAGTGCACAGGGGCGTCGGTGTCGTCGTCGCGTCCGAGCACGACGAAGGGTGCGACGACGCTGAAGTGGTCGGCGTCGTCGGGCAGCGCGTGCTGGCGGCCTTCGCGGTCGAGCAAGCGGGTCTTGCGCGTCGTGACGGCCAGGCTCAGTCCGTTTTGGAAGAGGCCCAGGCGCCGGTAGCTTGGCTGGACCACCCAGCGGCCCTGGCCGTCGATGGCGCCCCAACCGTCTTTGGTGGCCATCGGCAGGGGGCCTTCGAAGGACTTGTCGTCGCTGTAGCCGTAGCGGAAGTCGAGCGAGTCGCCGTGGAAGGTCCAGGCCGGGTCGCTCATCACCTTCAGGTCGCGCGTGACGATGCCGATGGACTCGTAGTCTTTCGTCAGCACGGCCAGCGGCAGCAGGTGTGGCGTCTGGCGCGCCAGCGCACCCCGGCCCTCGACCAGGTATGCCTCGTCGAAGCGGCCAGCCACGCGGGCGTCGTCGCTGGCCAGCACCACGCGGCCCTTGGTGTCGAGCAGCTGGAAGGCCGCCGGACGCGGTGGGTCGGCCTGCTCGTCGGCCTTGGTTTGCAGCAGGGCGTGGTCGGCGGTGGACGTCAACTCGACGCCGCGGCCCGACCACCCCACGGGCACGGTGCGCTCGCCGTCGAGCACCAGCCAGCTCTTGCCACAGCCGCTCACCAGCACCCATCGCGGGTGGTTCGACCCACCGGCGTGGTGCGGCCGCCAGTCGTCGCAGGCCACTTCGAGCAGCCGCTGCCCCTGGCGGCCGTACACATCGACCCCCTGGTCGCTGCGCCAGGCTTCGTAGACCGAGGCCTTGCGTTCGATGCGCTTGTAGCGCGCCGGCACGACCCACTCGCCGCGCAGGTTGACGAGGCCGTGCAGGTCGGGTACCTCGTGCCCGGCGGTGGGCACGTCAGGCTTGGCCACGACGAGCCCGTTCTGCACGGCGCTCAGCTCGCGGAAGGTCGGCGGCAGCACCCAGCGCCCCTGCTGGTCTTGCAGGCCGTAGAGCCACACGCGGGCATCACCGCGCCTCGCCAGTTGGCTGGCCGGCATCAGCCCTTCGGCCAAGTGCAGGGCCTGCACCCCGTCGCGCAGCGGCGTGATGCGGCCATCGAGGTGGCGCAGGTGCGGCGCGGGCTTGCGTTCGACGCGCCAGGGCCCATCGACCTGGTGCTGGTAGCCCAGGGCGATGTCCACCGGCAGGCGCTTGACGACCTGGCCGCGCGTGTCGATCAGCGACCACACGCCGTCGGCGCCACGCACCGCGCCGGTCGGGCCCTTGAACGAGCGCGCGTCTTCGTGCACCGGCGGCACCACCCAGCGCCCGGTCTTGTCGATGAAGCCGCGCTTGTCGTCCTGCCACGCCAGCGCCAGGCCCGAGGCGAAGGCTTCGGCATGTTCGAGCCGGGGCTCGATCACCACGCGGCCGGTCTTGTCGATGAAGCCGTATCGCTTGTCTTTCTCGATGCGCGCGAGACCGTCGCTGAAGTTCTCGACCGCCTCGAACTGCGGCGCGATGGCGACTTGCCCTTGCAGGTTGACGAAGCCCCACTGGTGGCCGATGCGCACACGCGCCAGGCCGTCATGGAACGAACACAGCTCCTGGATGGCCGAGCGGCTGTCGCCCGGCAGCGGGCACACGCGGTCGGCGTGCGCCGGGGCCATCGCCAGGCCGGCGAGCGACAGCGCCGCCAGCCACGGCTTGAAAGAAGAGACACGCAGGTTCATGGACGGGCGCTCACGTGGGCGTAGTTGAAACGGGCGCGCTGGGCGCGGGCGGCGGCACGCACGGCCAGCAGCATGGCTTCGGGTGTGGCGTGGGCGGCGAGGGTCGGGTCGGTGAAGCCGAGCGCGCCGAAGCCGCCGTAGCCCGCGTCTTCGTGGGTGGGTTCGCTCGCGGGGGCGGTCGTGCCGTGCAGCGCGGCGCTCGCCACCAGGCGGCACATCCCGAAGCTCACGTCGCCATCGACCGGGCCGGTGCCCAGCGGCCACACCGGCAGTGCGTCACCCTCGTTGGCGCGACGCGCGGCGGCCGTGCGCTCCAGCGCGGCCTGCGTCGAAAACGGCTGCGTCCACAGGGGCTTGTTCTGGTCGTCGCGCCACACACGCGAAATCGGCACGGTGATGCCGCTTTCGCAGTCGGTCCGCACGATGTCGGTGGCGCGGCGCGCCGTCGGTGCTTGAGGCGGGGCTTCGGCGCCCCAGCCGAGTTCGGCATCGATCTGAAACTCGATCGCACTGCCGCCCAGCACGCGCACCGTGCCAGGCAGTCCGCCCGTGGCCTCGAAGCGCGCATTGGCGGCCTTCTGCACCCGTGCGAGCCACGCGGCGTTTTGCTTGGCGGGCGCGCGGTAGGCCCCGTCCAGCGTGCGGCGCCACGCGCCGTACTGCCGCGCCAGGTCGTCGAACAAGGCGGTGGGATTCGCCGGCGCGCGCTTCGCGTACGCGCTGAGGTCGAACACCTGCTTGCCCGCGGCGACGAGCGCGGTGCTGTCGCCCATGAACTGCTCGGTGACGGGCTCGTAGCTGATCAGCGGCACGGCTTGTTTCGCGGCGCGCTGGCGCTGGGCCAGAAAGCCGGGCTTCGAGGCCGCCGCGCAGCTCATGAAGACCTCGCTGTTGCTGGGCCACTTGGTCTCGCTGCGCAGCCGTTCGAGCAGCCACTTGCGGCGCTCGGCGGCGGGGGTCTGGCGAGAGGCGATGACGGTGCCGTCCTGGTCGAGCAGCGCCTCGCCGGTCGAGACCCAGAGGCCGGTCTCGCAGTCGATCACCCGCGATTCGTGTTCGTACCAGCCGCGCTCGTTCTGCTCTTTCGTCCACGCGTCGTACGAGTGGCGCGGGTAACGTGAGCCGGCGGCCAGCAGCCCGTCGGGGCGGAACTTGAGCGCCCGCAGATCGACGGCGTGGGCCGTGTCGCGCTCGTACATCGGGAAGTAAAGCCAATCGGCTTCATGGGCGCGGGCCGCAGCCACCGTGCCCAGCGCCAGGGCCAAGGCGAGCGCGCGCGCGCCGCCGGTCTTGCTTGTCGTTGTCATGGGACTCCCTCCAGAGGGCGCGCAGTGTAGGTGCGGCTCAGAGGGGAATCGCGAGCCTCACCCCTCAGAGGGTGCGGTCGGCCGGGTCGGCGAGGCGCGGTTGCTTTACAAATAAGAGTTATTATCATTCTCATTGACTCTCGCTTGGCATCGCGTGCGCGCGCTGTCGCTCGCCCGCCTGTCTCGCCGAACGCCATGACCGCTTCCCGCCTCAGTGACCTTCCTGCCGGTGCCCAGGGCACCGTGCAGGCCGTGTGTGCCGTCGGCCCCGACGCCGACGCGCAGATGCTGCGCCGCCTGGGCGAACTGGGCTTTCTGCCGGGCGAGCCGGTGCAGGTGCTGCGGCGCGGCCCGGGCGGACGCGAGCCCATCGCCGTGCAGATCGGCGAGACGCTGTTCGCGCTGCGGCGCGTCGAGGCGCAGTGCGTCGAGGTGGTGCTGGCCGGGGCCGCGGCATGAGCGCGATCCCCATGGACACCGCGCATGCCGCCGCGCCGCTGCGTGTTGCGCTGGTCGGCAACCCGAACTGCGGCAAGACCGCCTTGTTCAACCTGCTCACCGGGGCGCGCCAGAAGGTCGCCAACTACGCCGGCGTGACGGTCGAGCGCAAGGTCGGCACGGCGCACTTGAAAGATGGCCGGCAGGTCTCGGTGATCGACCTGCCCGGCACCTACAGCCTGACGCCCAGCACGCCCGACGAAGAGGTCACGCGCGCGGTCGTGATGGGCCAGCGCGCCGACGAGCCGGTGCCCGACGCGCTGGTGGCGGTGGTCGATGCGACCAACCTGCCGATGAACCTGCGCCTGGTGCTCGAACTCAAGCGCCTCGGCCGGCCGATGGTGCTGTCGCTCAACATGGCCGACGTGGCCCGCAAGCGCGGCCTCGCGATCGACGTGGCCCGGCTCTCGGCCGAACTCGGCCTGCCGGTGGTCGAGACCGTGGCCGTGCAAGGCCAGGGCCACGCGGCGCTGGTGGCGCAGCTCGAACGCCAGGCCCAGTGGCCGACGCCGGTCGCATCGAGCGAGCCGCTGTCGGCCGCCGAGGCGCAGAAAGAGGTGCGGCGCATCCTCGCGCTGGCGGCGCCCGGGGCCATGCAGTTCAAGCGCTTCAACCACCGCATCGACTCGGTGGTGATGCACCCGGTGTGGGGCCTCGCGCTGCTGGCGACGCTGCTGTTCCTGATCTTCCAGGCCGTGTTCGCCTGGGCCAGCGTGCCGATGGACGCCATCGAGGCCAGCGTCGGCTGGCTCGGCGAGCAGGTCAACGCCCGCATGGCCGAGGGCCCGCTGCGCAGCCTGCTGGTCGATGGCGTGGTGGCGGGAGCGGGCGGCGTGCTGGTGTTCCTGCCGCAGATCCTGATCCTGTTCTTCTTCATCCTGGTGCTCGAAGACTCGGGCTACCTGCCGCGGGCGGCCTTCCTGCTCGACACGGTGATGGGCAAGGTCGGGCTGTCGGGGCGGGCGTTCATTCCGCTGCTCTCCAGCTTCGCCTGCGCCATCCCCGGGATCATGGCGGCGCGCACCATTCCCAACTGGCGCGACCGCTTGGCGACCATCATGATCGCGCCGCTGATGACCTGCTCGGCGCGGCTGCCGGTGTATGCGCTGCTGATCGCCGCCTTCGTGCCGGGGCGCGCGGTCGGCGTGTTCAACCTGCAGGGGCTGACGCTCTTCGGCCTGTACGTTGCCGGCGTGCTGTCGGCGATGGCCGTGGCCTGGGTGATGAAACGTGTGTGGAGCAAATCCAGCTACCAGCCGCTGATGCTGGAGCTGCCGCCCTACCGCTGGCCCAGCCTGCGCAACCTCGCTCTCGGCCTGTGGGAGCGGGCGCGCATCTTCCTGCGCCGCGTGGGCACGATCATCTTCGCGCTGACCGTGCTGCTGTGGTTCCTGGCCAGCTACCCCGAGGCCCCGGCCGGCGCCACCGGATCGGCCATCGAATACAGCTTCGCCGGCCAGCTGGGCCGCGCGCTGCAGACGGTGTTCGAGCCCATCGGTTTCAACTGGCAGATCTCGATTGCGCTGGTGCCCGGCATGGCGGCGCGCGAAGTGGCCGTGGGCGCACTCGGCACGGTGTACGCGCTCTCGGGCAGCGAAGACCAGGTCGGCGAGGCGCTGACCACGGTGGTCGCGCAGACCTGGTCGCTCGCCACCGCCTACGCGCTGATCGCGTGGTTTGTGTTCGCGCCGCAGTGCCTGGCCACGCTCGCGGTGGTCAAGCGCGAGACCAACTCGTGGCGCTACCCGCTGTTGATGGCGGCCTACCTGTTCGGCCTGGCCTACGTGGCCGCCTTCGTCACCTACCGCGTGACGCTCTGGCTCAGCGCCTGAGCCTGGCCTGTCACGCCCAGCCTGGAGCCTGCGATGCAAGACGTTCTGGTCGGCGTGGTCGTGTTGTTCTGTACGTTGTACGCGGTGTGGGCGCTGCTGCCCCCGACGTGGCGGCGCTCGGTGGCCTTGCGCCTCGCGGCAGCCCCCTGGCCCGGTGTCATCGCACGCGCCCTGCGCCGTGCGGCCGACACCGAGGCCGGGTGCGGCGGCTGCAAGGGCTGCAAGAGCGCAGTGCCCACACCGCGCGCGGGGGGCGGGCAGCCCGTGCACCTGCACCCGCGGCGTCCCCGCTGAACGCAGGCCGTCGGCGGCTGACACGCGCCAGTCACCGTTCCGTCACGCCGCTTTCATCGGCGGCTTCCAGACTGCCGGGTTTTCGCCTGGATGTTCTGGAGCCCCGTGATGCCGTCTGCCTCGTCCTTCATTTCTCGCACGCCGCGCCGCGCCCTGTGGGCTGGCGCCGCCCTGGCCGTGGCCGTGCTGGCTGCCTGTGGCGGAGGCGATGACGAACCCGTCAGCACCGAACGCACGCCCACCACGCTGACGCTGCAGAAGATCGGCGGCTACAACGGTGGCGCCGCCGGTGCGGCCGAGATCACGGCCTACGACGCGTCCTCGCGCCGGCTTTTCGTGGTCAACGGTGCCAACGGCACGGTGGACGTGCTCAACCTCGCGACCCCAGGCACGCCCACGCTCATCAGCACGATCAACGTCGCCACCGTGGGCGCCGGCCTCGGAGGTGTCAACAGCGTGGCCACGCACAACGGCCTGGTCGCGCTGGCCATCGAAGCCAACCCGAAGACGAGCCCCGGCCGCGTCGCCTTCTTCGACGCCAACACGCTGGCCCTGCTCGGCCAGGTGACTGTGGGCGCCCTGCCCGACATGCTGAGCTTCACGCCCGACGGGCTGAAGCTGATCGTCGCCAACGAAGGCGAGCCCAACAGCTACGGCTTCGTCGATTCGGTGGACCCGGAAGGCTCCATCAGCATCATCACCGTCAACCGCGGCGGCACACCGACTGTGCAGACCGCCGACTTCCGCGCCTTCAACGGCCAAGAGGCCGCGTTGCGCAACCAGGGCGTGCGCCTCTTCGGCCCCAACGCCAGCGCCGCGCAGGACATCGAGCCCGAGTACGTCACCGTCAGCGACGACGGCCGCACCGCCTACGTCACGCTGCAGGAGAACAACGCCATCGCCACCGTCGATGTGGCCAGCGCGACGGTCACCGCGATCCGCGCACTCGGCACCAAGGACCACAGCCTCGCCGGCTTCGGCCTCGACGCCAGCGACGAAGACGGTGGCAGCAACACCAACAGCGGCACGCCGGTCATCCGCATCACGCCGCAGCCGGTGCGCGGCCTGTACCTGCCCGACGCCATCGCCAGCTACCGCATCGGCGGCAGCACCTACCTCGTCACTGCCAACGAGGGCGATGCCCGCGCCGACTGGCCCGGCTTCAACGAAGAGACCCGCGTGCGCGCCCACTGCAGCAACGGGCTCGACCCGGCGGTGTTCGCCGACCCGGCCAACCTGATCCTCGACTCGAACCTCGGCCGCCTGCGCATCACCAGCAGCCCCAACGGCGGCAGCGACGGCAAGAACGCGGCAGGTCAGTGCACGGCGTTGTACGCATTCGGCGGGCGCTCGTTCTCGATCTGGACGGCCGACGGCGCGCGTGTCTACGACTCGGGCGACCAGTTCGAGCAGCGCACCACGGCGCTCGGCAACGCCGCCTTCAACGCCAGCAACGACAACAACACCGCCGACGGCCGCAGCGCGAGCAAGGGCCCCGAGCCCGAAGGCGTGGTGCTGGGCCGCCTGGGCGCGAAGACCTTCGCCTTCATCGGCCTGGAGCGCGTCGGCGGCGTGATGGTCTACGACGTCACGACGCCCTCGGCACCGAGCTACGTGACCTACCTCAACAGCCGCGACGGTGCCAACGGCGACCGCGGCCCCGAAGGGCTGACGTTCATCCCGGCGGCGCAATCGCCGAACGGCAGGCCGCTGCTGGTGGTGGGGCACGAAACCAGCGGCACGACCGCCATCTACGAAATCGTGCCGACGTACTGACGCGGGACACGCGCGGGGGCCGGGCGGCCACGCCGCCTACCATCGCGCGCATGAACGCATTCATCGCCTGGGCGCTGGCCATTGCCGCGCTCTTCGTCGGCTGGCAGAGCTACGGCCTCAACGGCCTGGCCCTGGCCGGCACGCTCATCGTCTTCTGGCTGCTGCTGCATTTCAACCGCGTGATGCGCGTGATGCGCAACGCCAGCCACCGGCCCATCGGCCACATCGGCAGCGCCGTGATGCTGAACGCGAAGCTGCGCCCCGGCATGACGATGGTGCAGGTGATGACGCTGACGCGCAGCCTGGGCGAGAAGCGGTCCGAATCGCCCGAGGTGTGGAGCTGGAAAGACGGTTACGGCGCGTCGCTCGCCCTCACCTTCGTCGGCGGCAAGCTCAGCGCGTGGGCACTGCAGCGGCCCGGCGATGCGGTGTCGTCCCCTGCCCCTGGGTCGGTGGATGCACCATGAAAAACGCCCGCTGGCGCGGGCGTCATCGCAGGCAAAAAAAGAACGGGCCGTTCAGGCTTGCTGGCGACGGCGCCGGGCCACGGCACCGATCAGGCCGAGGCCGGCCAGCATCAGCGCGTAGGTTTCGGGTTCGGGCACCGCGGTCACCGGCAGGATCTGCGACACAAGGTCGTAATTGCGACGGCTGCCGATCCAGTCGATCTTGAAGTCGGGGGCGTAGTTGGCGAAGGCACCGGCCGCTGCCGTCAGGCTGAAGGTGAACGACATCGTCGGCGCCGCGGCTGCATAGCCCGAGAAGCAGAAGAAGTTGCCGCGGCCGTTGCAACCGTTGGAGTTCAGACCGCCGGAGTGGGTGACCCAGCCCGGCAGCGTGGCCGACACGAAACCGGTCGGCATGTTGAACGCGAACGACGTGACAGCGGTGCGGCCGTCGGTCGAGTTGTTGGCGATGTCGAGCGTCAGGCTGTGCGTCTCGGTCGAGCCGCTGGACGACACCAAAGAATCACGCAGCGTGTAGGTGATGTTGTCAACCGTCAGCGCGAACGACGCAGCGGAAGCAAGGACCAACGCGGTGGCGGTGGCAAGAGCGCGCAGGGGCTTCAGCATGGGACACCTCGAGAGGGAGCCGTTCCTGTGGAGCGCGGAACGGGTAACGCCCGGTGACTATAGGGATTCCCCTCGGACAGCGACAGTGCTCGCCCCCCCTGGAACCGAGGGGGTGCCACCCCCGCGCTCGTAGAATCCGGACCTTTCTCCCGAACACACTGAGGAACTTGCCATGTCGATGGCCGATCGCGACGGAAAAATCTGGATGGACGGCCAACTGGTCGATTGGCGCGACGCCAAGATCCATGTGCTCACCCACACCCTGCACTACGGCTGCGGGGCCTTCGAGGGCGTTCGGGCCTACAACACGGTCAACGGCACGGCGATCTTCCGCCTGCGCGAGCACACCGAGCGGCTCTTCAACAGCGCGAAGATTTTGCGCATGAAGATCCCCTTCTCGTTCGACGAGGTGATGGAAGCGCAACGCGCCGTGGTGCGTGAGAACAAGCTCGAGAGCTGCTACCTGCGCCCGCTGACCTGGATCGGCGACACCAAGCTCGGCGTCAGCCCCAAGGGAAACAAGATCCACCTGATGGTCGCGGCCTGGGCCTGGGGCGCCTACCTCGGCGAAGAGGGCCTGAAGCGCGGCATCCGCGTCAAGACCAGCAGCTACACGCGCCACCACGTCAACATCACGATGACGCAGGCCAAGGCGGTGAGCAACTACAGCAACTCCATCCTCGCCAACATGGAAGCCACCGACGACGGCTACGACGAGGCGCTGCTGCTCGACGCGGCCGGTTTCGTGAGCGAAGGCGCGGGCGAGAACATCTTTGTGATCAAGAACGGTGTGGTCTACACGCCCGACCTGTCGGCCGGTGCGCTGAACGGCATCACCCGCAACACCATCTTCGCGATCTGCAAGGATCTCGGCCTGGAGCTGAAGGAAAAGCGCATCACGCGCGACGAGGTCTACATCTGCGACGAGGCCTTCTTCACCGGCACGGCCGCCGAAGTGACGCCGATCCGCGAACTCGACCGCATCGAGCTCGGCCAGGGCTCGCGCGGCCCGATCACCGAGAAGATCCAGTCGGCCTTCTTCGACATCGTGAACGGTCGCAACCCGAAGTACGCCGAGTGGCTGACCAAGGTCTGATTCGAGCGAGGACGCAGCCATGAGCGAAGCCAAGTCCACCGGGTCCACCGTCGAAGTGCTGGCCAAGGAGCTGCAAGGCCCCGGCGTCGTGCACTGCCCCAACCCGAAGATGCCGCTGTGGAGCAACCACCCGCGGGTCTTCATCGACGTGGCGGCCACCGGCGAAGGCAAGTGCCCGTACTGCGGCACGGTCTATGCGCTGAAGGCCGGCGAAGTGGTGCGTGGCGGGCACTGAGGCCACGTCGGGCCGAGCGCCGGGCCGCTCCCAAGCCGGCCCGAATCGCCTCGGGGGATCGGCCGACGTACCCGTCGGCCGAGGGGCCCTCATCATTGCGCCGCAATGGATCGGCGACGCGGTGATGTCCGAGCCGCTGCTGGCGGCGCTGGCCGCGCGCGGCGAACAGCTCGCGGTGGCGGCGCTGCCCTGGGTGGCGCCGGTGTACCGCGCGATGCCGCAGGTGCGCGAGGTGATCGAATGGCCGTTCGCGCACGGCCGCCTCGACTGGGCGGCGCGCAAGCAGGCCGCACGCGCGCTGCGTGGCCGCTTCGATGCGGCCTACGTGCTGCCGAACTCCATCAAATCGGCGTTGATCCCGTTTCTGGCGCGCATCCCGCGCCGCGTGGGCTACCACGGCGAAGGCCGCTTCCTGCTGCTCAACGAGCGCCTGAAGAGCCCCGAGGGGCGTCCGCCGATGGTGGCCTTCTACCGCGCGCTGGCCGGCGGGGTGAGCGACCTGCACGCCCCGCAAGACCGCCCGAAACTGAGCTTCGATGCGGCCACCGTGCAGGCGGCCTGCGCCAAGGTGGGTCTCGTCGCTGCCGGCTACTGGGTGTTCGCCCCCGGGGCCGAATACGGCCCGGCCAAGTGCTGGCCCGCGAGCCACTACGCCGAACTCGCGCGCGCGCTGCACGCGGCGCACGGGCTGCCGGTGGTCTTGCTCGGCTCGGGCAAAGAGGCTGCGCTGTGCGACGAGATCGCAGCGGCCGCGCCGGGCGCCTGCCGCGTGCTGGCCGGCAAGACGAGTCTGCTCGACGCGATGGCGCTGATCGCCGGTTCGCGCGGCGTGGTCAGCAACGACTCGGGGCTGATGCACGTGGCGGCGGCCTTCGGGCTGCCGCAGGTCGCGGTGTTCGGCTCGACCAGCCCCGAGCACACGCCGCCGCAGAACCCGCGCGCGCAGGTGCTGTGGCTGAAAGACGAGTTGAAGCTCGACTGCATGCCCTGCTTCGAGCGCACGTGCCGCTACGGGCACTACCGCTGCCTGACCGAGGTCGCGCCGGCGCGCGTGCTGAACGCGCTGCAGGCAAGCGTCGCGTCGGCCTGAGCCGGCCCGCCCGCCGCTACTGCGGCAGCACCTGCCCGAGGCCTTCGAGGATGCGGCCGATGTGGATCGGCTTGGTCCAGTAGCCGTCGTAGCCGGCGGCGAGCGCGGCGTCGATCTGCGACTGCATCGCGTCGGCCGACAGGGCCACGCAGCGCTGGCGCGCCAGCCCGGCGTCGGCGCGCAACTCGCGGATCAGCTGCAGGCCGTTCATGTCGGGCAGGTTCATGTCGATCAGCAACAGGTCGTGCGGGCGCTCGCGCGCCATCGCCAGACCTTCGCGGCCGTTGACCGCCACACGCAGGCGCCACTGCGGGCGCGCCTTGAAGACCTCTTGCATCAGCAGCACGTTGAGCGGCTCGTCTTCGATGTAGAGCACCTCGCGCTGCGCCGCGGGAGGAGGGCTGGTGCTGACCGGCGGCGTGTTGGCCGAGGCCCCCGCTGCCACGAGGGGCGCCCCCGGGGGGCCGGGCGGCAGGCACAGCGTGAAGGTCGAACCCGCACCGGCCTGGCTGCAGACTTGCAGCTCACCGTGCATGGCCATCGCCAGTTCGCGCGCGATCACGAGGCCCAGGCCGCTGCCTTCGACGCGGCGCTTCTCGGCGCCGAACCGGTGGAAGGGCTGGAACAGCAGAGACTGCTGCTCGGGCGTGAAGCCCTCGCCTTCGTCCTTGATCGACACCGAGACCCGCCCCGCGCCCTGGCCCACCGAGATGCGCACGGCGCCGTGCGGGCGGTTGTACTTGATGGCGTTCGACAGCAGGTTCAGCAGCACCTGCTCGACCGCCCGGGCGTCGGCCTCGGCCCAAGTCGGCGCCAGCACCGGGGCGATCAGCCGCACGCCGGTGGCCAGCGCCTGTGGCTGCAGCAGACCGACCACCGCGTCGACGGCGGCCGCCAGATCGACCGGCACGCGCTTGAGCGTGAAGTCTTGATGCTCGATGCGCGCGAGGTTGAGCACGTCGTTGATGAGGTCGAGCAGGTGGCGCCCGGCGCGCAGCACGTTGTCGAGCCGCATCGACTGTTCGGCGCCCAGCGGCTGGTCGCGGTCGAGCGCCATCAGCTGCGCGAAGCCGAGGATGCCGTTGAGCGGCGTGCGCAGCTCGTGGCTCACGCGCGAGAGGAATTCGCTCTTGGCGCGGTTGGCGCGTTCGGCCGCTTCTTTCTCGGCACGCAGCTGTTCGAGAGCAACCTGCTGGGTCACGTCACGGCAGGTGCCGACGATGCCGGTGGCCTGGCGCTGGGCGTCGAAGGTGCAGCGGGCCGAGATTTCGAGCGTGGGCAGGCTGCCGTCCTCGCGCTGCACGCGGTAGCGCAGGTCGAACGAACTGCCGGTGGCCACGGCATGCTGCAAGGTCGCGTCGACGCGCTCGCGGTCGGGGCCGGGCATCAGGCGCAGCCAGTCGGGCACTGTGAGCGCGCCGTGCGGGTGCGCCAGGCCGTGCGCAGCGCAGGCGCGGGCGTCGAAGCTCAGCACGCCGCCCGGCCACGCGATGTGGGCAATGCCGATGCCGGCGGCTTCGGCCGCGAGGCTCCAGCGCTCTTCGCTGCGGCGCAGGGCGATCTCGATCTCTTTGCGCTGGGTCACGTCGGCGGTGAAGCCGTGCCACAGCGTGCCGCCCTCGGGGTGAGGCTCGGGCACGGCGCGCACCTCGTGCCACCGCACCGCACCGTGGCGGATCACCCGGTACTCCCGGTACCAGGGCTGCAGGCGCCGGCCGGCCTCGTGCAGGCTGCGCAGAAAGCTTTCTTCTTCATCGGGGTGCAGCACGCGGCAGGCGGCTTGCGCGTCGCCCCCGTCGCCGTCGCGCGGCGGCTCGGCGTCGTACAGCTCGCGCGCCGCATCGCTCGCGTAGAGGTAGCGCGCGGTGAAGTCGGGCATCAGCCGCAGCTGGAAGATGCAGCCCGGCACCTGAGCCGACAGCTTGCGCAGCAGTTCGACCTGCGCATGGGTCTCGCGCTCGGCGGCCATGTGCAGCGACACGTCGCGCGCGGTGCCTCGGTAGCCGGCGAAGCCGCCTTTGGCGTCGAACACCGGCACGGCGCTGCGCGAGATCTGCAGCACGCCGTGCGGGGTGGTCTCGGCCGTGACGATGCGGGCGATGGGCTGGTGGCGGTGCAGCAGTGTGTGCAGCGTCTCGCCGCTCTTGAGCGGGTGGCCCAGTTCGTCGAGCAACGGCGCGTCGGCGATGGGTTGGCCGCGCACCTGGGTCGCCTCGAAGCCGGTGATGGATTCGAAGCGGCCCGACACCCAGGTGTAGCGCAGCGCGGCATCGGTCTCCCACATCCAGTCGCCCGACGAGCGGGCCAGGTCCAGCAGGCGTTCGCGTTCGGCGTGGACCACACGCAGCCGTTGGCGCTCGCGCAGTACGCCGCTGGCCACGCGGGCCAGGCGCAGCAGCACCTCGTGGTGCTGCGCATGCAGCGCGCGGGGCTCGTGGTCGATGACGGCCAGCGTGCCCACGGGTTGGCCGTCGAGCATCAGCGGTGCGGCGGCATAGAAGCGCAGCCCACGCGGCCCCCGTACCGCCGGGGTCTGGGCGAAGCGCGGGTCGTCGGCTGCATCGGACACCTCGAAGGTCTGCTCATGCGTGGCCGCATGGCGCAGCGCTTGGATGCAAAAGGCGGCGGTGTCGAGCGCCAGGGCGGCGTGGCCATGGCTGGCCAGCACCCGGCTCTGCTGGGCTTCGCACAGGCTGACTCGCGCGCCGGGGCAGTCGCAGGCCTGGGCGGCGCTCGCGGCGAGGTCGCGCAGGGCTTCGAGGTGAGAGGGGTCGGTGTCTTCGTGCAGTCCCAGCGGGTGCGGGATCAGCCAGCGGCGGGATTCATCGGTGGGCGACGGGGCTGCTGGCTGCATGAGAGCGCGGAGTGGGGGAACCGGCCGATTGTGAAACACGAACATGTCATGCCGGTGCGGTGAAAACGCGAAGGCACCCCGGTCGCTGGTGCAACAACAACACCGGGACGACGCCCACTGTAGGGTCCGTCCGACAGCTTCTGGCCGGCTTGTCCGGCATACCCGGCGCGGGGGTGTACGTAGTCTTGCCAGCGTCCCGAACAAGGCCCTGGCCGCACGGCTGGGGTTCGGGTTCCGTTCACTCTGAGGAGAAAAGACCATGACGAACCAACGCTTCCAACCCGCCGCGATCACTCGCGCCTTGATCGCCGTTTGTGGCGCCTTCGTGATGGCCGCCGGTGTGCAGGCTGCCGACGGCAACAAGGCGGCCTACGAGTCTGCGAAGGACTCGGCCAAGGCCACCTACGAGGCCGCCAAGAAGCAGTGCGACACGCTGGCCGGCAATGCCAAGGACATCTGCCAGGCCGAAGCCAAGGTCGAGCGCAAGAAGGCCGAGTCGACCGCCGAGGCCAGCTACAAGAACACGCCCAAGGCCCGCTACGACGCGCGCACTGACATCGCCGAGGCCGAGTACGAACTCGCCAAGGAACGCTGCGACGACAAGGGCGGCAACGAGAAGGACGTCTGCGTGAAGGAAGCCAAGGCCGTGCTGGCCAAGGTGAAGGCCGATGCCAAGGCCGAACGCGAGTCCACCCAGGCGGTCAACAAGGCCTCGCATGACAAGGCCAAGGCCGACGCGAAGACCAACGTCGAGAAGTGCGACACCCTGGCGGGCGACGCCAAGGACGCCTGTGTGAAGCAGGCGAAGGCGCCGGCCAAGATGTGACGCCGCTGCGTCGCGTGCGCTGAAGAAAGGGCCCCTCGGGGCCCTTTCTTTGTGGGTCGCGGCCGGGCTCAGCCGGCGGCCGCGGCGCGCTGCAGGCGACGCTCGACGAAATCGAGCCGGTCCTGGCCCCAGAAGATCTCGCCGTCGATCACGTAGCTCGGCGCGCCGAACACGCCCGAGGCGATGGCGCGTTCGGAGTCGGCTTCGTAGCGCTCGTGGACCGCCTGCGTGTGGGCGTCGTCGAGGCGTGCCTCGGGCAGGCCCTGTGACTTCAGCAGGCCGCGCAGCACCTCGGCGTCCGAGATGTTGAGGTCGTCCACCCACACGGCCTTCATCAGGGCGCCGGCAAAGGCCATCGCGGCCTCGGTGCCGTCTTTCATGTCGATGGCGATGATGAGTTGCGCCGCGTCGTCGTTGCTGGCCACCGGAAAGTACTTGGGCTGCAACTTGATTGGCAGGCCCAGGTGCTCGCTGAAGCGCTTCATCTCCAGCAGCCGGTAGGCCTGGCGCTGCGGCGCGCGTTTGTTGAGCGGCAATCCGCCGGAACTCGGGAACACCTTGCCGCCCAGATCGACCGGCAGCACGTTGATGCGGGCCCCGGCGGCGCGTGCGATGTCCCAGAAGCGCTGGTGGCCGAGGTAGGTCCACGGCGACTGGGGGGTGAAGTAGTAGTCGATCTCCACGCTCATGGCGGCTCCCTGGCACGACGAAGGGGGGCAGTCTAGCCAGTGCGTGATGAACCTGCCGCGAAAGCGCTGAAGCCCCGCGCGTAGACTTTGCGCCACCCAAGGAGACGCGCGTCGATGATCAAGTGGCAATGGCAAGTCTGGCTGGGCGCGGTGGTCCTGGCGCTGGGCGGCGGCGTGGTGGCGGCGCCCGCCGAGGCCCCGGCGCCGACAGCCACACCGAAGGTGCTGCGCTACGCCTTCAACGCGGCCGAGACCGGCTTCGACCCGGCCCAGGTGAGCGACCTCTACTCGGCCATCATCAACGCGCACATCTTCGAGCCGCTGTACCAGTACGACCACCTCGCGCGGCCGGCCAAGATCAAGCCGCTCACGGCGGCCGGCATGCCCGAGCACAGCGCCGACTTTCGCGTGTGGACGGTGAAGCTGCGCCCCGGCATCCACTTCGCCGACGACCCGGCCTTCCGGGGCAAGAAGCGCGAACTCGTCGCCGAGGACTACGTCTTCGCCCTCAAGCGCTTTGCCGATCCGGCGCTCAAGAGCCCGGCCTGGCCCGGACTCGAACAAGAGGCGTACGCGGGGCTGAACGAGCTGCGTGCCAAGGCGCTGAAGCAGAAGAAGCCCTTCGACTACGACACCCCCATCGACGGCGTGCGCGCACTCGACCGCTACACGGTGCAGTTCAAGATGGCGCAGCCGCGGCCGCGTTTCATCGAAGGGCTGGCCTCGGGCACCTTCGGCGCCGTGGCGCGCGAGGTCGTGCAGGCTTACGGCGACCAGATCAGCGCCCACCCGGTGGGCACCGGCCCCTTCGTGCTGAAGCAGTGGCGCCGCAGCTCGCTGATCGTGCTGGAGAAGAACCCCAGCTACCGCGAGGTGCTGTACGACGGCGAGCCCGCCGCTGACGACATGCAGGCCCAGGCCCTGCTCGCGCGCTTCAAGGGCCGGCGGCTGCCGATGATCGACCGCGTCGAGGTGTCGATCATCAACGAGTCGCAGCCGCGCTGGCTGTCGTTCCTCAACGGTCAGTCGGACCTCATCGAGCGCGTGCCGCCCGAGTTCATCAACCTCGCCATGCCGAAGGGGCAGGTCGCGCCCAACCTCGCCAAGCAGGGCATCGAGGGGCACCGCACGGCGGCCTCGGTCGTCACGATGACCTACTTCAACATGGACGATCCGCTGGTCGGCGGCTACACGCCCGAGAAGGTCGCGCTGCGCCGCGCCATCAACCTGGGCACCGACATCGAGCGCGAGATCCGCCTGGTGCGGCGCGGGCAGGCCATCCCGGCGCAGTCGCCGATCGTGCCCGGCACCACGGGCTACGACCCCGCGTTCAAGTCCGAGAACGGCAGCTACGACGTGGGCCGCGCGCAGGCGTTGCTCGACCTCTTCGGCTACACCGACAAAAACGGCGACGGCTGGCGCGACCAGCCCAACGGCCAGCCGCTCGAACTGGTGCTGGCTTCGCAGACCGACCCGCTGTCGCGCCAATTCAACGAGCTGTTCAAGCGCAACATGGACGCGTTGCGCCTGCGCTCGCGCTTTTCGCTCGCCACCTGGCCCGAGCAGTTGAAGGCTGCGCGCGCCGGCAAGCTGATGATGTGGGCGCTGGGCAGCTCGGCCGCCGCGCCCGACGGCCAGGGCGCGCTGGGCCGCCTGTACGGCCCCGAGGCCGGCGGCGGCAACCTGGCGCGCTTCAAGCACAAGCGCTTCGACGAGATCTACGAGCGCATGCAGACCCTGCCCGACGGACCCGAGCGCCTGGCCCTGTTCGACGAAGCCAAGCGCATCGCCGTGGCCTATGCGCCCTACAAGTACCACGTGCACACCATCATTACCGACATGACCCACCCCTGGGTGCTGGGCTTCAAGCGGCCGCTGTTCTGGCAGACCCACTGGCAGTACATCGACATCGACGAAAGCCGGCGCCCGCGCTGACCCGAGGTGCCCATGAGCACGACGCGCGAAGCCCAGATCGACCGCTACCTGCGCTGGCTCGAAACGACCCGGGGCCTGCGCTTCGACGCGCACACGACCGCCGGCTACGACGCGCTGTGGCGCTGGTCGGTGGGCGACCTCGACGCCTTCTGGGGCTCGCTGTGGGACTACTTCGAGATCGCGTCCCCCACCCCGTACGACACCGTGCTGGCCGATGGCCGCATGCCCGGGGCGCGGTGGTTTCCCGGCGCCACGCTCAACTACGTGCAGCAGGTGTTTCGCCACGCCGAGGCGGCGCACGCGGCCGGCCACCCGGCCCTCGTCTTTCAAGATGAGGCCTTGCACGCGCAAGGCGAGCTGCGTGAACTGAGCTGGCCCGAGCTGCAACGCCAGGTCGCCTCGCTGGCCGCGCAGCTGGCGGCCATGGGCGTGCAGCGCGGCGACCGCGTGGGCGCCTTCTTGCCGAACCGGCCCGAGACGGTGGTGGCCTTTCTCGCCGTGGCCAGCCTGGGTGCGATCTGGTCGGTCTGCTCGCCCGACATGGGGCCGATGGCGGTGCTCGACCGCTTCGCGCAGATCGAGCCCAAGGTGCTGATCGCCTGCGCCGGGTACCGCCACGGCGGGGTGGCGCACGCGCGCATCGACGTGCTGCGCGAGGTGGTGGCGAAGCTGCCGTCGCTGACCGATGTGGTGCTGTGGGGCGGCGGGGGCGAGGGCGCGTTGGCCGGGGCCTCATCGCCCCCCACGTGGCACGACTTCGAGGCCCTCCTCGCCGACGACGTGCCGTTGCACCCCGTGCCCGTGCCTTTCGACCACCCGCTGTGGATCGTCTACAGCAGCGGCACCACCGGCCTGCCCAAACCCATCGTGCACGGACATGGCGGCGTGGTGATCGAGGCGCTGAAGCTCACGCGCTTCCACCTCGACCTCGGCCCGAGCGCCGAGACTGGCGACCGCTTCCACTGGTACAGCGCCACCGGCTGGATCATGTGGAACTGCCAGGTCGGCGGCCTGCTGAACGGCACCACCGTGTGCCTGTACGACGGCAGCCCCAGCGGCCCGGCGGGGGCGGCCGACTGGGACACGCTGTGGCGCTTCGCGTCGCAGGCCCGCGCGAGCTTCTTCGGCGCCGGCTCGGCCTTCTTCGCCGGCTGCCTGAAGGCGGGGTGCGCGCCGATGGCCTCGGCCGACCTCTCGCGCATCCGCGCGGTGGGCGCGACGGGTTCGCCGCTGGCCGTCGAGGCGCAGCGCTGGGTCACCGATCACCTGCCGCGCCAGGCCGATGGCTCGCCGGTGTGGATGGACGTCATCTCGGGCGGCACCGATTTCGCCGGCGCCTTCATCGCCGGCCTGCCCACGCTGCCCGTCACCGAAGGCGAGATGCAGTGCCGCTGCCTGGGCGCGGCGGTCGAGAGCTGGGACGAACACGGCCAGCCGCTCGTCGATGCGCTGGGCGAACTGGTGTGCACGCGCCCGCTGCCGTCCATGCCGCTTCGCTTCTGGAATGACCTCCATGACCAGCGTTACCGCGAGAGCTACTTCGACATGTACCCCGGCGTGTGGCGGCATGGCGACTGGGTCGTCATCACGGCGCGCGGCGGGGCGGTCATCCATGGGCGCAGCGACGCGACCATCAACCGCCACGGCATCCGCATGGGCACGGCCGAGCTGTACCGCGCGGTCGAGGCGCTGCCCGAGGTGATCGACAGCCTGGTGGTGGACCTCGAAATGCTCGGCCGCGAGAGCTACATGCCGCTCTTCGTGGTGCTGCGCGAGGGGCTGACCCTCGACGACGCGCTGACGGCGCGCATCCGCCAGGCGATCAAGGCCGCGCTGTCGTCGCGCCACGTGCCGAACGAGATCTTCCAGGTCAGCGCCATCCCCCGCACGCTGTCGGGCAAGAAGATGGAGTTGCCCGTGAAGAAGCTGCTGCTGGGCACGCCGGCCGAGCAGGTGTTCAAGCTCGACGCGATGGCCAACGCCGAGGCGGTGGCCTGGTTCACGGCCTTCGCGGCACAGCGTCCGGCCTGACCGGCCGGAGCCGCTCAGGCGGTGTCGCGCGACTCCGAGGGGGCGGGTGCTTCGTCCACCGCCGGCAGGCTGAAGAAGAACGCCGCGCCCTGGCCCTTGACGGCCTCGGCCCATACCTCGCCGCCGTGCTTGTTCATCACGCGCCGCACGATGGCCAGGCCCACGCCGGTGCCGGGGAAGTCGGCCTCGCGGTGCATGCGTCGAAACGGCTGGAAGAGCTGCTGGGCGTAGGTCATGTCGAAGCCCGCCCCGTTGTCGCGCAGGCAGCAGACCACCCGGCCATCGGCCGCCGCCTGCCCAGTGAGGGTGATGCGGGCCTGCTCGGTCTTGCCGGTGAACTTCCACGCGTTGGACAGCAGGTTGTCGAGCGCCAGGCGCAACAGGCCAGCGTCGCCGCGCACCACGAGCCCGGTGTCGACCTCGACCTCGACCTGCCGTTCGGGGGCGCCCGTGCGCAGCGCACGCACGATGTCGCGCGCCATCAGGCCGAGCGGCACGCGGTCAAGGTGCACGTCGGCGCGGGTCACCTTCGACAGCGTCAGCATGTCTTCGATGAGCGTGTTCATGCGCTGCGCCGAGATGCGCACGTTGCGCAGGAAGTCGAGCGCCTGGCCGTGCAGCGGCGGGTCCACGCCGTCGAGCAGCAGGTCGCTGTAGCCCTGCACTGCGCGCAGCGGCGCGCGCAGGTCGTGCGAGACCGAGTACGAAAACGCTTCCAGTTCGCGGTTGGCCTCTTCGAGCTCGGCGGTGCGCTGCATCACGCGCTGCTCCAGGCTTTCGAGCAGCGCGACATTCTCGAATGCGAGCGAGGTGCTGTCGGCCAGCGCCTGGATCAGCGACACCTCGTCGGGCGTCGCCACGTGCGGCGTGGCCCAGTAGTTGCCGATGGCACCGATGGCCGAGCCGGCGCGGATTGGCGCCATCACCAGGCTCTTCACGAAGGTCGGCCGGTAGGCCTCGTGCGGGATCCGCGCATCCTCATAGATGTCGGGAATCACCACCTCGCGTCCGTTGAGCATGGCCCAACCGCTGATGCACGCCTGCAGCGGGAAGCGCTTGCCTTTCCACAGCGGCCCGATGGCGTCCTCATCGACGTAGTGGCAAAAGCCGCCATCGCGCAACACCACCGTCGCGCCATCGGCCAGGTTCAGCTGGCGCGCGCCACGGCGCACGACCTCGACAATGGCCTCCCTGCTGCGCGCCAGCGAGAGATCTTTGACGATGTCGATCAGGATCGTGTGGCCCCGCGCGAGGGCGCGCAGCCGTTCGTTCTCGCGCGCTTCGCTCAGGCGCTTGAGCGCGCTCGGCAGGCGCCACAGCTGGTGCTTGGGCACATAGTCGGTGGCGCCGGCTTCGAGGCAGTGTTCGGCCCAGCGCGGGTCGGGGTTGCCGCTGACGAAGATGAATGGCATGTCGGGCCGACGCTCGCGCACCCGCTTGAGCGCTTCGAGGCCATCGATGCCCGGCACCTGGTTGTCCGACACGATGGCGTCGAAGTGCTGGTGGTCGAGGGCCTCGAAGAACTCGGTGGCCGACGTGGCGTTGCGCCAGGTGGGTTCGGTTTCGAGGCGGGCGGCTTCGAAGCGGGCGACTTCGCGGTGCACGAGGTCGGCATCGAGCACGTCGTCCTCGAGGTGAAGGATGTGGAGTGCTTGCATGTGCGTCTCGTTCTGCGACGAGCCTCCCAGCGTTCGGGTCGAGCGGCGTGGCGCAGACAATGCGCGCCGTCGCGGGGTCACGAGTGTGTCGCCGCCTCGCCGGGTTTCGTCCGCCAACCTCGCCGCCGAAAAGGTCTTGAATGAACGCCACTGCAACAGGTCCCGAATTCGAGCAGGCAAAAGCGCAGTTCATCGAGGGGCTCGCGCACTACCAGGCGCAGCGCTTCGAAGCCGCCGAACGCTGCTTCGCCGAGTCGTTGCAGCGGCTGCCGGGGCGGGTCTCGACGCTCGTGAACCTGGCCGCCGCACGCCTGCGCCTGCACCGGCCCGAGGCCGCGCTGCAAGCCGCCGAGGCGGTGCTCGCCACCGAGCCCGACAACGCCGATGCGTGGCTGCACCGCGCGCAAGCCCTCACCCTGCTCGGCCGGCATGGCGACGCGCTCGCAGGCTTCGAGCGCCTGATATCGCTGCGCCCCACGCTCGCCGAAGCGTGGGTCTTGCGCGGCGAGTCGCTCGAGCAACTGGGGCGCAACGACGACGCCCTGGCGAGCCACGACCGGGCCCTCGCGCTCGATGCCACCCATGCCCCGGCCTGGAGCCGGCGCGGCGGCCTGCTGCGCGAGCTGCACCGCTTGGACGAAGCGGCGCACGCCTACGAACAGGCCATCGCGCACGGGCTCGACGATGCGCTGCACCGCCACTGCCTCGCCGCCGTGCGCGGCGAGGCCTCGGCCCACGCGCCCCGGGCGTACGTCGAAGCGCTGTTCGATGCCTATGCCGGTGAGTTCGACACGCACCTGCGGGCTTTGGGCTATCGCGCCCCCGAGCTGCTGGCCGCTGAAGTGAGCGTCGCGGTCGGCGCACGGTGCTTCGATGCGGCGCTCGACCTCGGCTGCGGTACCGGCCTGTGCGGCCCGTGGCTGAAAGCGCGTGCCACGCAGCTGAGCGGCGTCGATCTGTCGAAGCAGATGCTGGTGCAAGCGCGCACGCTCGGGGTCTACGACGCGCTGGCGCACGCCGACATCACCGAGCACCTGCGCGGGCTGCCGACGGGGCACTGCGACCTGGTCGTCGCCGCCGATGTATTCATCTACGTCGGCGAGTTGCAGGCGTTGTTCGAAGGCGTCGCACGCGTGCTGCGGCCGGGCGGCGTCTTCGCGTTCTCGGCAGAGCGCGCGCCCGACGGCAGCGCCGGCTGTGTGCTGCAGCCCAGCCTGCGTTACGCCCACACCGAGCCCTACCTGCTCGGCCTCGCCCATGCGCACGGCTTCGAGCGCCTGCGCCTGCTGCGTGCACCGATCCGCGAAGACCAGCGTGAGTCCATCGACGGGCTGTACCTCGTGCTGCAACGCCCGCCTGGTTGACCACCTGAGCCCTTCAAGCCCTGTGCGCCTCGACGCCTCCATGGGGCCCCAAGCGCTCAGTCGGGCGCTTCGCGTTTTGTGAATGCGGATGGGGTTGCGCCCCTCGCCTCCAAGCTCGTTGAACGCATCGAAGCGCGCCACTTCGTGGGGTCGACCGTGTCATGCAACGCGTGTGCACCCCGTGGGCTTGAGCACCCGCTCGGTCGAAGCGGGGTTGCGCGCGAGCTTGGCGGCGGGCCGGCGAGGGCGGGGCAGCAGTTCGCCGCCGCAGTTGGGGCACAGGCCGCCGAGGGTGCCTTCAGCGCACGGGGCGCAGAAGGTGCACTCGAACGAGCAGATGCGTGCCGCCGTCGAGTCGGGTGGCAGGTCGGTGTCGCAGCATTCGCAGTTGGGACGCAGTTGCAGCATGGTGGCTCCTCGGGTCGGGGTTGCCAGCATGCCGGCTCCAGCCCGCCTGCGGGATGAGCAATGTGCATCGAAGGGATGCGCCCCGCGCCGCGGTGGATCGAGCGCACCCCCCCGGGCTATGCTCCGCCTCCATGAAGATCCTTGTCCGCTGGTTGTTGTTGGCCGCCGCCCTCTTGTTGGTGGCGCATGTGATCCCCGGTGTCGCCGTGAACAGCTTCACCGCCGCGATGATCGCGGCCCTGGTGCTGGGCCTGTTGAACGCCTTGCTGCGGCCCCTGCTGGTGCTGCTGACGCTGCCGGTGACGGTGCTGACGCTCGGGCTCTTTCTCTTCGTGATCAACGCGCTGATGTTCTTCTTTGCCGCCGAGCTGCTGAAGGGGCTGTCGGTCACCGGCTTTGGCGCGGCGCTGCTGGGCTCCCTGGTCTACAGCGTGTGCGGCGTGGTCATCGACAGCGCGCTCGAAAGCATCTTCCGCTCGAAGGATTGACCCGTCGGCCACGCCCCCGGGCTCAGCCCAGGGCTTCGGCGGCCGGTTCCGCCAGGCGGCTTCGCTCGGCCTCGGCGCGCTGCTGCTCGGGGCAGCCGCACATCTGCAGGCCCGTGTGGTGTTCGAGGATCTCGGCCACCCAGTCCACGAACACCCGCACCTTCGACGACAGGTGCCGGTTCGACGGGTACACCACGTGGAAGGGGATCGGGTCGGACAGCCAGTCGCACATCACCAGTTCGAGCGCGCCGCACTTCGGGTACTGCTGGAACATGTAGGTCGGCAGCCGGCCCACGCCCAGGCCGGCCAGGCAGGCATCGACGTATGCGTTCGAGTCGTTGAGCGTCAGCCGGCTCGACACCGGCAGCAGGATGCGTTCGCCGCCGCGCGAGAACTCCCACTCGTAAGTCTCGCCGCCGCGCGGCGAGAAGTAGTTGAGGCAGGTGTGGTGCTTGAGGTCGTCCGGGTGTTCGGGCCAGCCGTGCTGCGCCAGGTAGCCCGGCGTCGCGCAGGTCACGAGCTGCATGGTGCCCACGCGCCGCACCACGGTGCTCTGGTCACTGACTTCGCCGGCGCGCAGCGCGCAGTCCACGCCTTCGCTCAAGAGGTTGAGCGGCCGGTCGCTGCAGCCGAGTTCGAGTTCGATGTCGGGGTAGCGCTGAAAGAAGTTGTGCAGCGCGGGCATCAGCAGCCGGCTGGCGACCGCCGTGCTCACGTCCACCCGCAGCCGCCCGCGCGGGTTGGCCTGGCGCGACGAGAACGACTCTTCAGCGTCACGCAAATCTTCGAGGATGCGCACGCAGCGCTCGTAGTACGCGGCCCCTTCGGTGGTGACGCTGACACGCCGCGTCGTGCGGTGCAGCAGCCGCACCTTCAGGTGCGACTCCAGCTCGGCGATGGCCGCTGACAACGTGGCCTTGGGCATGTGGAGCAGCGTCGCGGCGCTGGTGAAGCCGCCTGTATCGACCACGCCGACGAAGGCTTGCATGGCTTTGATGGTGTCCATTGTTCCGATTCCTGAACAGTCAATCCCCGAGTGGCCACTTTATACGCTTGGGGCAAGCAAATAAAGTCCTGCTGCGTCGCAACATGGGCCCTCAGCCCTTTTGGCGTTGCGCCGCATTTCCCCTCTCCGTTTCGAAAGTCCCGCCATGTCCCAGCGCGCCGTGCCCTTGATCTTTTCGATGACTGCCCTTGCGCTGGCATCGGCCCTCGTCTTGACGCTTGCCGGCTGCTCGCGCGGCGGCGAGGCGATGGCGGCCGACTCCCCGGCTGGGGGGCCGCCGCCCGCGCCGCCGGTCAGCGTGGCGCCGGTCGAGGCGCGCGAGGTGGTCGAGCAGCGCGAGTTCTCGGGCCGCATCGAGGCAGTCGAGTCGGCGCAGATCCGCGCCCGGGTGGGCGGGGTGATCGACGACATCCGCTTCAAGCCCGGCTCGATGGTGAACAAGGGCGACGTGCTGTTCGTGATCGACCCGCGCAGCTACCGCGCCGAGGTTGCCAAGCTCGAAGCCGCCGCCGCCTCGTCGCGGGCGCGCGCCGACCTGGCCGCCACCGAGCTGGAGCGGTCCAAGCGCCTGCTGGCCGACAACGCCATCGCGCAGCGCGACTACGACGAGCGCGCGGCCAGCGCCCGCCAGCTCGATGCCAACGCCCGCGCCGACGACGCGGCCCTGCGCGTGGCCCGCCTGAACCTCGAGCATTCGACCGTGCGTGCGCCCTTCGCCGGGCGCATCGGCAAGGCCGAGGTCACCACCGGCAACTTGGTGGACAGCAGCGTGGTGCTGACCACCCTGGTCTCGGTGAGCCCGGTGTACGTGAGCTTCGATGGCGACGAGGCCACCTACCTGGCGCTCGGCAGCGCCGCCCGCGGCAATGCGTCGGCGGTGAAGGTGCGTGCAGGCCTGGCGAACGAGAGCGGCTTTCCGCACGAAGGCCGGCTCGACTTCGTGGACAACCGCATCGACCCGGCCTCGGGCACGCTGCGCATGCGCGCGGTGGTCAACAACGACAAGGGCCTGCTGACACCCGGCCTGTTTGCCCGCGTGCAGGTCGGCACCGCTTCGCAGACGAACACGCCGGCCGTGCTGATCCACGACGCGGCCATCGGCACCGACCAGGACCGCAAGTACGTCTACGTGATCGGCGCCGACAACACCGCCGAATACCGCGTGGTGCAACTCGGCCCGGTGGTCGAAGGCCTGCGCATCGCGCGCAGCGGCCTCAAGCCGGGTGAACGCATCGTCGTCAACGGCCTGCAGCGCGTGCGGCCCGGGGCCCCGGTGACGCCGGAGGTGGTGGCGATGGCCAACCCGACGGCTTCGGCGCCGGGGGCGGACAAGCCCAAGCAATAAGACCGACCGCAACGCCTCGCCCCCCCCATCGCCCGAACCCCTGCACCGGTTCGGGCGGGGGCCTCGAAGCCCCGCCACCCATTGAGTGGCCCGCGCTTCGATCCCTCAGGACGGTCGGAAGACCGTCGCAGGGCGAACGGGTTGCGAGACACGCGAACAAGACACCAGGACATTCCCATGCGCTTCTCCCGCTTCTTCGTGAACCGGCCCATCTTCGCGGCCGTGCTGTCCATCCTCATCTTTCTCGCCGGGCTGATCGCGATCTTCCGGCTGCCGATTTCCGAGTACCCGTCGGTGGTGCCGCCCTCGGTCGTCGTCAGCACGCGCTTCCCCGGTGCGAACCCGACGACCATCGCGCAGACGGTCGCCGCGCCGCTCGAAGAGGCCATCAACGGCGTCGAGAACATGCTCTACATGTCGTCGCAGGCCACGGGCGACGGCGGCATGAACCTCACCGTCACCTTCAAGGTCGGCACCAACGTCGAGCAAGCCGAAACGCAGGTGCAGAACCGCGTGCAGCGCGCGCTGGCGCGCCTGCCCGAAGAGGTGCGCCAGATCGGCGTCGTCACGGTCAAGAGCTCGCCCAACATCACGATGGTGGTTCACCTCGTGTCGCCGAACTCGCGCTACGACGAGGTCTACCTCAGCAACTACGCGGTGCTCAACATCAAGGACCGCCTCTCGCGCATCCCCGGCATGGGCCAGGTGCAGGTGTTCGGTGCGGGCGACTACTCGATGCGCGTGTGGCTCGACCCGCAAAAGGTCGCCGCGCGCGGCCTGACCGCGCCCGACGTCGTCAACGCCATCCGCGAGCAGAACGTGCAGGTCGCGGCCGGCGTGGTCGGCGCCTCGCCCAACAAAGACGCGCCCTTTCAGCTGTCCGTCAACGCACAAGGCCGGCTGACCACCGAAGAAGAGTTCGGCGACATCGTCGTCAAGACGGGCTCGAACGGCAACGGCATGGCCAGCAGCGGCGGCGTCACGCGGCTGCGCGACGTGGCGCGCATCGAACTCGGCGCGTCGCAGTACTCGTTGCGCTCGCTGCTCAACAACAAGCCGGCGGTGGCGATGGGCATCTTCCAGGCGCCCGCGTCGAACGCCTTGCAGCTGTCGAGCGACGTGCGTGCGCTGATGGACACGCTGCAGAAAGACTTTCCCGAAGACCTGCGCTACGAGATCGTCTACGACCCGACGCAGTTCGTCGAAGACTCGATCGAGGCCGTCATCAAGACGCTGCTCGAAGCGGTGGCCCTGGTCGTGCTGGTGGTCATCGTGTTCTTGCAGACCTGGCGCGCGTCGCTGATCCCGCTGCTGGCGGTGCCGGTGTCGGTGGTCGGCACCTTCGCCGTGCTGCTGGGCTTCGGCTTCTCGATCAACACGCTGAGCCTTTTCGGCCTGGTGCTGGCCATCGGCATCGTGGTCGATGACGCCATCGTGGTGGTCGAGAACGTCGAGCGCAACATCGCCAACGGCCTGAGCCCGCGCGACGCGACCATCCAGGCGATGAAAGAGGTCTCGGGGCCCATCATCGCCATCGCGCTGGTGCTGTGCGCGGTGTTCGTGCCCATCGCCTTCGTGTCGGGCCTGACCGGCCAGTTCTACCGGCAGTTCGCGCTGACGATTGCGATCTCGACCGTGATCTCGGCCTTCAACTCGCTGACCCTGTCGCCCGCCTTGGCCGCTGCGTTGCTGCGCCCGCACGACGCGCCGAAAGACCGCCTCTCGCGCGGCATGGACTGGGCGCTCGGCGGCTTCTTCAAGCGCTTCAACCGCTTCTTCGACCGCGCCTCGCACGGCTACACCGGTGGCGTGCGCGGCGTGCTGCGCCACAAGGGCGCGACCATGGGCGTGTACCTGCTGATCCTGGTGGCGGCGGTGGCCATGTTCCGCGTCGTGCCGGCGGGCTTCGTGCCGGCGCAAGACAAGCAATACCTCGTCGGCTTCGCGCAGCTGCCCGACGCGGCCTCGCTGGACCGCACCGACGCGGTGATCCGCCGCATGTCCGACATCGCGCAATCGGTGCCGGGCGTGAAAGAGTCGGTGGCGTTCCCGGGCCTGTCGATCCATGGCTTCATGAACGCGCCCAACTCGGGCATCGTGTTCTACACGCTCGATGACTTCAAAGACCGCAAGGGCCGCAGCAGCGACGCCATCGCGGCCGAGGTGAACCAGAAGCTTGGTGCCATTCAAGACGCGTTCATCATGGTCTTCCCGCCCCCGGCGGTCGATGGCCTCGGTGCCACCGGCGGCTTCAAGCTCTACATCGAAGACCGCGCCAACCTCGGGCAAGACGCGCTGTACCAGGCCGTTCAGGCCTTGCAGATGAAGGCCTGGCAGACGCCGCAGCTGGCGGGCGTGTTCTCGGGCTACCAGGTCAACGTGCCGCAGTTGAAGGCCGACGTCGACCGCACCAAGGCCAAGCAGATGGGCGTGCCGCTGGCGAGCATCTTCGACACGATGCAGATCAACCTCGGCTCGCTGTACGTCAACGACTTCAACAAGTTCGGCCGCACCTACCAGGTCATTGCGCAGGCCGACGCGCCCTTCCGCGCCGATGCGTCGGCCATTGGCCAGTTCAAGGTGCGCAGCGGTGCGGGCGAGATGGTGCCGCTGGGCTCGCTGGTCAACGTGAGCAACACCTACGGCCCCGACCGCGTCGAGCGCTACAACTCGTTCATGGCGGCCGACTTCAACGGCGGCCCCGCGCCCGGCGTGTCGTCGGGCCAGGCGCAGGCCATCATGGAAAAGCTCGCCAACGAGACGTTGCCGCGCGGCATCGGCTTCGAGTGGACCGACCTGACGTACCAAGAGATCCTGGCCGGCAACACGATGGTCGTGGTCTTCCCGCTGTGCGTGCTGCTCGTGTTTCTGGTGCTCGCTGCGCAGTACGAGAGCTGGACGCTGCCGCTGGCGGTGATCCTCATCGTGCCGGCGTCGATCTTGTGTGCGCTGCTGGGCGTGTGGCTCACCAAGGGTGACAACAACATCTTCACGCAGATCGCCTTGTTCGTGCTCGTGGGGCTGGCGTCGAAGAACGCGATCCTGATCGTCGAGTTCGCGCGTGACCTCGAACACCAAGGCAAGGGCATCGTCGAAGCCGCGCTCGAAGCCTGTCACCTGCGCCTGCGGCCGATCCTGATGACGTCGATCGCTTTCATCATGGGCGTGCTGCCGCTGGTGTTCTCGTCGGGCGCCGGCTCCGAGATGCGCCACGCGATGGGCGTGGCCGTGTTCGCCGGCATGCTGGGCGTGACCTTGTTCGGGCTGTTCCTGACGCCCGTGTTCTACGTGCTGCTGCGCACGCTGGCGGTGAAGCTCGAAGCGCGCCGCGGCGTGTCGCCTGCCCGCCCGGTGGCAGGAGCCGAGGCATGAGAAAGACAACCATGAACCGCTTTGCCCTGACGCTGATCGCCGCGGCGTCGCTGTCGGCCTGCTCGCTCGCCCCCAAGGTGCCCGAGCCCGAGATCAGCATCCCCACCACCTACAAGCAGGTGCAGGCCGATGCCGACGGCACGCGCTGGAAGGCCGCCCTGCCCGCCGAAGCCGCCGCA
This sequence comes from Piscinibacter sp. PDB5-1, assembly GCF_056676035.1. Taxonomy (NCBI): domain Bacteria; kingdom Pseudomonadati; phylum Pseudomonadota; class Betaproteobacteria; order Burkholderiales; family Sphaerotilaceae; genus Piscinibacter; species Piscinibacter sp. PDB5-1. The sequence goes on from NZ_JBWVZL010000005.1 coordinate 172,152, forward strand.
CGCGGCGCGTGGTGGGAGGCCTTCAACGACGCGCAGTTGAACGCGCTCGAAGCACAGGCCGCGCAAGCCAGCCCCACGCTCGCCGCCGCCGCCGCGCGGGTGAAGGCCGCACGCGCCTCGGTGCGCGGTGCGCAGGCCGAGCGCTGGCCGCAACTCGGCCTCAGCGCCGGGGCCACGCGCCAACGCCAGCCCGCTGCGGCGCTGGGCCTGCCGGCCGGCTCGCCGACGTCGCCTGGCACGCTGTACCAGGTGGGCCTGGGCGCGAGCTACGAGATCGACCTGTTCAGCCGCGTCGGCAATGGCGTGACCGCCGCCGAGGCCGATGCGAAGTCGGCCGAAGCCAGCTACCGCTCGGTGCTGCTCGCCTTGCAGGCCGACGTGGCGCAGACCTACTTCGCGCTGCGCGCGCTCGACGCCGAGATCGCGCAGCTCGACGCCACGGTCAAGCTGCGTGGCGAGAACACCGGCCTCATCGAGAAGCGATTCAAGACGGGCGACGTGGCCGAGATCGACCTCGCGCGCTCGCGCACCGACCTCGCCACCGTGCAGGCCGAGTCGGCCGCCTTGCGCGGCCAGCGCGCGCGCTTCGAGCACACGCTGGCCTTGCTGCTGGGGCAGACGCCGTCGCAGTTCAGCTTCGCCGCCGCGCCGCTGGCCGATACCGCGAACGTGCCCGCCGTGCCACCCGGCCTGCCCTCGGCGCTGCTGGAGCGCCGCCCCGACGTGGCCGCCGCGCAGCTCAACCTGCAAGCGGCGACGGCACGCGTCGGCAGCGTGCGTGCGGCGCTGTTCCCGGCGCTGACGCTCACGGCCAACGCGGGCCATGCGTCCGGCGACATCGACGACCTGTTCAAGTGGAGCAGCCGCCAGTGGCTGGCGAGCCTCGTGATGTCGCTGCCGATCATCGACGGCGGGCGCAACGCCGCTGCCGTCACACGGGCCGAAGCGGCGCTCGACGGCGCGGTGGCCGACTACCGGCAGACCGTGCTCGGTGCCTTCGCCGACGTCGAAGACCAGCTGGCGCAGCTGCGCGCCGTGCGCGAGCAGGTCGTGCAGCTCGACGCCGCCGTGGCCTCGGCGCAGCGGGCGAGCGCGCTCGCGAACATCCGCTACCGCGCCGGCGAAGACAGCTACCTGCAGTTCATCGACACGCAGCGCGGGCTGCTGGCGATCCAGCGGCAATCGGCTCGGTTGCGCGGCGAGTGGGCCAACAGCACGGTGCGACTGATCCGCGCGCTGGGCGGCGGGTGGAGCGAGCCGAAGGCCGAGTGAGCCGTCGCGGGGCCCTCAGGCCTTCGTCGGCGCGTTGCCCGGCGCCGCCTCGAACATCTGCTCGAAACGGCTGACCTCGACCTCGGCCACCTCGACCTCTTGCTCATCGACCAGGAACGACGACACCACCGGCGTGCCGTTGGCCTGTTGCGCGCGTTTCTCTTGCTCGGCGATGGCGTCCATCAGCCGCGTGCCCAGCGCGGCCAGCCCCGGCGGTGGCGTGCCCGCACGCAGGCTGGCGAGCTGGCTCAGCGCCACCTGCAGCTGGGAGAGGTCCACGTCGAAGAGAAACAGGCCTTCGGCGTCTTTGCGCAGGCCCTTCTCGATGGCGGCCAGGTGGCGCAAGACCGCGCGGCTGTTGGGCACGGCGTCGAGCAGGCGACTCAGGTCGCGGCGCATGTCCGCGCTGGGAGCTGTCTTCTCGGGCACTGGTGCTGCCTTCGCTTCGGGCACTTTCGCTTCGAGCACGAAGCTCAAGCCGCCAGGGCCGGACCGCAGGCGCAGCTGGTGCGAGAAGAAGGCCCGCACCCATTGCCAGGGCGAGCGGCGGGGCGATGTGGGGCGAGGCAAGGCGGTGGACTTTGGCATGGCGTGGGGTGGCCCGGAGGGCAGGGGAGGCTTCGCCCTCGGGTTATCGGCGCGACGGCTCCCGCCGTGAAGCGTGGGGACCGACGCCGTCGCGCGGTGCGCGGCTTGCGTCACGCCAATGGGGCCGGGGCGATGGCATAAGCACCGGGCTGCCCCACCCACATCACCCCGCCGTAGGGTCGCCGATCGACCGGTTGAGCGCGCAGGCGGCTTCGACCAGACGAACCACCGTGTCGCGGTCGAGCGGCGTGTCGCGCAACAGCTGCAGGGTCGCCATCTCGTAATTGCCACCCGGCCGAAGCCGGGGCTCGATGGCCCGCAGGCGCTGCCCTCGCCAGAAGCCGAACAGCACCCGCTGCGGCTCGGCGCGAATCAACAGCACCGGGCCGCCCAAGAAGTAGACGAGGTGGCCCCACTTCAAACGCTCGTCGAGGGCCGGCTCCGTCGCCCGCACGGCCTCGCGCAGGGCTTCGGCGTAAGACCGCTGCCAGCCACCGAGGCACGCGAGGTAGCCGCCGGGCGTCTGGGCCGGGGTGAGGATCATCTTCATGCGTGCGTCGGCTGCGGCTGGGGTGACAGATGCCTAAAACGCGCGCTTCCCGGTCACTGTGTCCCACCACAGGCGCCAGTCGCCGAGGAGGCTGAACCATGGGTATCGAAAGGTCGCCGGCCGGTTGTGCTCGAAGAAGAAGTGGCCGACCCAGGCGAAGGCATAGCCCTGCAGCAAGGCCACCAGGATCAGCCACCACGTCTGCGTCGCCAGGGCCGCGAGCAGCAGCACGAGCGCAATGCTCGTGCCCACCACATGCAGCCGGCGCGACACGCGGTGCGTGTGCTCACCCAGGTAGAAGGGGTAGAACTCGGCGAAGGTCTGGAAGCGTGTGTCGGTGCCCATGGGGTGCTCCGCGCGGGGGTGGTTCGCGCGTTGTACCCAGCTTCGCTCACCGTGGAAAGGGCCGTCAATCTGCCGGCGCGTCGCCCCACAGCGCGGGCAGCGCTTCGGCCATCACCGACATCGCGCGGCCGAAGCCGGCCACGTAGCGCAGCGAGCGGGCCTCGATGACGACGAGCGCGAAGTCGCCGAAGCTGAACAGTTCTTCGCTGTCGGGCAGCCTGGCGACATAGGCCGCGCGCGCGGCGTCGTAGCCCGTCGAGCCGGGCTCGCACACCCGGGCTTGGCCCTGCACGCTGACGCGCGGCAGCGCGAGCGGCGACGTGCCCCCGCGCAAGGGCGCCGTCACGAGCAACGCGACCGTGGGGTGCGCCTGCATGTCGTGCGTGTGCGTGGCCAGCGCGCTCACGTGCACGACGAAGTGCGTGCTGTGCGGTACCCGCGCAAACGGCACCATCGACACGGCCGGCTCGCCGCGGTGCAAGGTGGCGAGTGCGGCGATGGGCTGCGCGTCGATCAGCGCCCGCAGCTCGTGTGCATCTTTCGGTGTCATGGGCTTGGCGTGTCGGCGTGTCGTGCGGATGCCGGCGCCCCCGGCCTGAACCGGTAGTGCAGCGGCTCGGGCCAGTGGTAGTGGGCGGCGGGCATGCAGCTGAGCGAGATCTGGTCACCCTGGCGCTCGGCCTCGAACTTGTACGAGCCCATGCCGGTGGGCCAGCGGCCCTTCAGCCGGTCACCCTGGACCGTGTATTTGCCGACGGTCACGTCGCGGCGCGACGGGTCGAGCTGCACGAAGGCCGTGTCGGTGTCCACCTGGCCCGACAGGTTCGCGAGTGACATCCGGCCGTCCGGCAAGAAGCGCAAGCAGATCAGGTAGTGCTGTGACGGCGGCTGGCAAGCGTAGAGGCCGTCGTAGCGCAGGCCCGCCGTACCGTGCGCGGTGCTGGCCGTGGGCTCGGCCGCCGCGCCGACTTCGACCCCGTTGGCGAGGTAGAGCGCCTGGCGGTCTTCGTCGAACAGGTGCAGCCGGTGCCGGCTCGCCGTGCGCCGCAACCAGCCCATCAGCTTCGACCCCACGAGCTCGCCCTGGAGCGCGAGCGTCAGCACCGGCCCGGCGCCTCGCAACGAGGGCACGCCCTGGGGCCACAGGGGGATGTCGTCGCCACCGGCTTCGCCGGTCTGCGAGCGATCGGGGTGCTTGGCGAGCACATCGGCCAGGAAGGCCTCGATGCGCGGGCTGGCGGCGCCCTGGTCGTCACGGCCGGCGGCGAGCAGGCGGTTGGCCTCTTCGGGCGTGCTCAGTGTCGGCTGGTCGAGGGCGTGCAGCTGAAGAATGGGCATGGGCATCGGTCGGGCGGACAGAGAACGCGAAAGCCGGCATGGTGCCCGAGCCCGGCCGGAGGGCTCACCCCGGCAACCACGCCAGCAGCTTGCGATTCACCGCCGAGTGGCTGAACAGGGTGGTGTGCATCACGCCGTCGCTCGGCTTCAGGGCGAGCAGGCGCTCGTCGGGCACCGGGAAGCCGGTGCCGCCGTTGAGTGCGTACACGCCTTCGGTGGGCACGACGAGGTCGTTGCCGGCGTCCTGGAAGATCACGTCGAGCGCCGAGTCGGCGGCGCCCCAGGCCAGGCCGCGCAGGCCGGCGTCGAGGGGTTCGTAGTCGGCGGTGACGGCGTAGTAGTCGGGCGTCGGGTCCACGGTGACGTTGAGCGTGCCGATGAAGGCGCCTTGCGGGTCCATGCTGCGCAGACCGTCGAGGCCTTTCAAGGTGGCGTGGCCGATGACCTTCAGCGCGGTGACCAGCGCTTCGAGCGTTTCGGCCACCGGGCCTTCGGGGACGAGCGTGAGCGCGGTGGTGAGGCGATCGACCATGTGCACCATGTGCGCGGGCTGGGCCAGCAGCGTGCCGGCGTTGGGCACGCCGGCCAGCACGATGCGCCGCACCTTCAGGCGCTGCGTGTCGAGTCCGAAGGGCGAGGGCCGCTCGGACAGCGTGCGCGCCACCAGGCCGCCGCGGCTGTGGCACACGATGTCGATCGGCCACGGCGTGCCGGTGTCGGCCGGCAGGTGGTCGAGCAGCCATTGCACGTTCTGCTTCGGGTCTTCCGACAGCGAGGGGTGGTTGAACGCGAACACGCGCCCGCCGTAGCGCTGGTGCAGTTGCTCGAAGGTGTCGTCGCGCAGGCCGGCGAAGGCCGCGTGCGCGGTGCTGAAGGTGCCGTGGATGAACAGCAGCGCCGGCCCGCCGTCGCGCAGGGCCTGCAGCTCGGCCGGCGTGAGCGGCGGCACGTCGATGCTGCGAAAGTTCTGCGGCGTGAAGCTGCGCAGGCCGTAGGGGCGCTTCTTCGACTCCCACCAGCCGGCGAAGAACTCGCCGACCGCGCCGATGACCGGGTCGGTGATCGGGTAGACCAGCACCTTGAGCAGGCGCCGGGCGATGCTGCCGAGCACGCTGCGGTGCGTGCCGCTGGGCGCGGCCAGCGCAGGCGAGGGCAAGGCGGGGATGACGAAGCGCAGCGTGCCGCCCCCGCCGCGCGTGGCGCCGGCCGCAGCCCCGGCGCGTGCGGGCTCGGGCAGGTGCCAGCGCAGCGCGCCAGCGGCGTCGATCGACAGCACCAGTTGCCCGACCTCGGGGCCCAGGTCGGGCACTTCGAGTTCGAGGGCCGGCTCGCCGTGGCTGCTGCGCAGCGCGGCCCCGGCGCCGGCGGCCGGGCCGGCGGGCTGCAGGCTCAGCTCGATCTGGCGCACTTCGGTGACTTGTGCCGCGGCCAGGGCCGCGTCGAGCGCGTCGAGCCCGCCGTCCATGCCGTGCGCGGCCGAGCGCGTGGGGCCGGCGCCGCCCTGGCGCAGCTGGGCGTCGCCTTTGAGCCCGGGGGTGCGCAGCGCGTAGCCGCCGCCGAGGCTGACGGCTTGCGAGGTGCCGGTGAGGGTGGTCATCGGGGGACTCCTTGAAGGGGTGAAGCGGTCACGTCACGCGCTCAGGCGGCCCGCGCGAGCGTGAGCCGCGGGTGGCCGTAGAAGACGTAGGCGAGGTAGGTGTGCACCGGCAGTGCGTCGGCGCCGGCGGAGGCGTACTTGGCGCGCAGGTCGCGCAGGATGGCGGCCACCGGCTCGGGTGCGGCGGGTGCCGCCGGCAGGGCGCGGCGCCAGAACTCGAGTGCGATGTCGTGGGCCACGCTGTCGTCGATCTCCCACAGCGCGCCGAGCACGCCGCCGAAGCCGCCGCGCAGGCAGTTGCCGGGAAAGCCGCCCATGTCGCCCAGCAGCTCGCCACCGACGCCGACCATGCAGGCGTTCAGGAAGATCAGCGGCTGCTGCGCGCCGCCGTAGTCGGCCGCACGAAACAGGTTCGAGCGCAGCGGCGAGCCGTCTTCGAGAAAGAGCGTGCCGCTGTCGGGCTGGGTCGGGTCGAAGTCGCCATGGCCGGCGACGTGCACGGCCTGCACCGGCCGGGTGAGCTTGGCGTGGATGAGCTGGGCCACGTCTTTCGGCGTGGCCGACAGCGCTTGCGCCTGGTGGGCGGCCACGAGCTGCCGCGCTTCGTCTTCGGCCTTGGGCAGCTTGCGTAGGCCCGACTCGGCCTTGTAGAGCCCGGCCATCACGGCCATGTGCGAGACGGCGATGGCCGACAGCGGCTGGGTCGGCGGGCGCGCGGCCACGGGCGTGGCACCGGGCCGGGGCGGCGAGGCCGCACCGCCCTCGCGCAGCCAGCGGCCGACCAGCGCCTGCGCGCCCAGGTAGGACGGCCGGCCTGCGTCGAGCGGGTTGTCGAGCCAGGCCAGTTCCCAGGGCACGAAGGGCTCGGCGCTGACGACCAGCACCGTGGGCACGGCCGGGGCGCAGCGCGCGGCGACTTCGGCCAGCGCCTCGAACAGCGCCGCCGGCAGCCGCTCGGACACGGCGCGGCCGGCGGCTTCGAGCACGGTGTCGATCAGCTCGTTGGCGCTGAACTGCCGCACCTCATCGACCAGCTGCTTGGCGAAGGTCTTGGCCTCTTGCCCGAGGTCCATCTCGTGCGGGCCGGTGTCGGCCGTGAGCGGGTGCGGTGAGTACAGCTTGCACACGTAGTGGCCGGCGGCGGGGTTGCGGTCGGGCTTGAGGATTTCGACCGTGAGGTCGGGCGCCTGCGCGTCGGGGCGCAGATCGACCGCCGAGGCCTGCGCCGGCTGCGTGGCCCAGGCCTGGCCCCAGGTGCGGTCGCTCGCCTGCGCGGCGCCCGCGGTGATGACCAAGGGGCGCGAGGCCAGGCCGCACACGCTGCCGTCGAGCACGTAGCGCACTTCGAGCGTGCTCAGCGTCATGTCGCGCCCGCCTGCCGGTGCCCGGCCGATGAGCCGAAAGCTCACCTGTGCCGCCGCCGGGTCGGCCAGCGCGACGCGCAGCGGGCGGTTCCAGCCCTGGGGCGCGTCAAGCCCGTGGGCGATGAGTTCGATCTGCAGGTCGAGGTGCTCTCGATTCGGTGCGCGTGGCAGTTGCACCGCGCCACCCGTCACGCCGGCCTGCTGTTCGCGTGCGAAGCCGACCAGCACGTCGAAGGCCTGCTCGGCCTGCACGAAGGCGGGCGCGTCGATGCGCGGCCAGGCCTGCACGGGCGGGGGGGCCTCGGGGGCGCTGTCGGGCGCGCTGCCGGCGGTGTCATCCGGGGCACTGCCGGTGGCCGTGGGGCGTTGCGGGGGCAGGCGACCGGTGCGGGGTTTGGCGTGGCCGCCGTCGAGGTCCAGCATGTCACGCAGGGAGTCGAGAACGCGGCCGAAGCCACCGCTGCGCTTGGGGCCGCTGTGGCCGTTCTTGAAGCCCCCCGGCGCCTCGATCGGCTCGGTGGGCGCGGTCTGCGGCGCCTCGGTCTCGGGCGCCTGGATCGGTGGGTGGGGGCGACCGCCGCCGTTGGCCATGCGCGGCACCGGGGCCACCACGCCCAGCGGCACCTCGCCGTCGAGCACCACGCCCGGGGGCGCCCCTTCGCGCGAGGCCTCGGCGGGTGTGAGCGTCGGGTCGCTGTCGGACTCGTGCAGCTGCATCGCGTCGATCAGCGGCATGGCCAGGGGCGCGTGGCCGCAGCGGTCGAGCACCGCCTGCAAGGGGATGCCGTACCAGAGGATGCGGTCGCCCCACTGCCGGCGAATGGCGGCGTACACCCCGCGCGGACTGCGTGCGAGGCGCTGCGCGGCGTCGTCGAAGGGAATCTTCAGCCGCGTGGCCAGCGAGTCGATGCGGGCCTGCGCGCACGGCGCGTGCGGGTCGAGCCAGTGCCCGTGCAGCGCCAGGCGCGTGAGCACCTCGCCCACGGCCATGTCGGCGTCCAAGGTGATCGCAGGCTCGACCATCGCCTTCCCCTCTTTTTGCGCTGGCGTCAGGGTCGCCGGCATCGGACGAGTCTAGGCAGCGGGGCTGGGCGCGCCATCCCCAAGTTGCGTCACGTGTTGCGGATGATCAAGGCGGCGGCGGCGGCGGCGGCGGCGGCGCGTCGCCCAATTCGTCACCCAGCCAGCCCTGCGCCTCGTGCGCTTCGCAGCCATCCACCGGTGTCGCGCGGGCGAGCGCCATCCACACGCCGAAGGGCAGCTTCATCGCGCGCTTGGGCGCGGGGCGGGCGACGTCGAGCGCCAGCCCGTCGGCGACCAGCACGCCGCACTCGGGCGGCAGCTCGTCGGGCTGGGCGATGCCGGCCTTGATGACGTACCAGCACTCGCTGCTGAGGTCGAGGTAGGCGGCCCGCTTGGCCGTGCGCCGCAGGTCGGCGAGCAGGTCGCTGCGCTGCACCTTGACCTCGTGCACGATGGGTTCGAGGTAGGCCTCGACCGTGGTGTGGCGGATCGAGAAGACATCGGGCATTGCCATCACCCAGCCCTCGTCCACCCGGGCGCGCAGGTTGAGGCCGCGCCACGCGATGCGGCCGGCACGTGTCATCTCGCGCGCCACGCGTTCGACCAGGGCTTCGTGCGGGTCGCGCCGTGCGCGGTTCTTCTGCAAGGTGTCGGCCAGCAGGGCGACGCCAGCATCGGTGACACGCAGGGTTTCGTGGCCCGAGGGCTGGCGCACGCGTTCGAGCAGGCCGGCCGCGAGCAGGTCGATCTCGATCAGGTCTTGGACAGGCCAGCCGGCCGAGCGCCAGATCTCGCGCAGGCGGCGGCGGTGCAGGGTGCTCAACTCGGCCGGGGGCATCGCACTTGGGGGTCGGACAGGGGCTTCGATCCGGGGCTTCGGGTCAACCCGAAGGGGCGGGCGGGCGGCAGGTACGATCCCGGGATTCACCTCACACACCGACAAGACCTTGGGCTCATGAGTGTAGAGCGACACCCCTTTCCGGCCGACGCGCGCCACGCGCCCCTGCGGCGCCTGCTGCTGGCCCTCGACGGCTCGACCACCCGCGTGTGCGAGGCCCTGGTCAACCACCCCATCGACGTGCTCGTGCACCACCAGCAACGCACGCAGGACGTGCCCGCCGCCGTGCGCCAGCAGCTCGGCGGCAGCGCCTGGCTCGAACGCGTCACCAGCCTCGTGGCCGATGGCCGCGTGATGATGGACAACCTCTCGTACACCCGGCTCGACGTGGTGCCGCCGTGGTTCGTCGAGCGGCTCGACGAAGGCATCGCCCCGGTCGGGCACCTGCTCGCCCGCCTGTTCGTGCAGCGCGAGGCGGTGCCGGTCGATGCGGCCACGCAAGACGCGCTGTGGCGCCACGTCGGCTGCCGCGACGACGCCGCCAGCCGCAGCTACCGCGTGGTGACGGCCGAGGCGCCGCTGATGCTGATCTTCGAAGCCTTCCGCGACGGCATGGTGCCGCGCGTCGGGGCCTGAGCGCATGAGCCCCCTGGCCGCGCGCAGCCTGCGCAGCGTCTGGCACCCCTGCACGCAGATGAAGCAGCACGAGGCGCAGCCGCCGCTCGAAGTGGCGCGTGCGCAGGGCGTGTGGCTGATCGGCCCTGACGGCCGTCGCACGCTTGACGGCATCAGCTCGTGGTGGGTCAACCTCTTCGGCCATGGCCACCCGCACCTCGTGGCGGCGATGAAAGACCAGCTCGACCGGCTCTCGCACGTCATGCTCGCCGGCTGCACGCACGAACCGGTGGTTGAACTGTCTGAGCGATTGGCCGCGCTCACCGGCCTCGGCCACGCCTTCTATGCGAGCGACGGCGCCTCGGCCACCGAGATCGCGCTGAAGATGAGCGCGCACTACTGGCGCAACGTCGGCCGCCCGAACAAGTCGCGTTTCATCGGCCTGGCCGGCGGCTACCACGGCGAGACCGCGGGCGCCCTGTCGGTGACGGACATCCCGCTCTTCCGCGAAGCCTACGGCCCGCTCGTGCGCCTGAGCGCCACCGTGCCCAGCCCCGATGCCCGTGGCGCCACGCCGGGCGTGTCGCCCGCCGACCATGCGCGGCACTGCGCGCAGGCCTTGCAGCAGTACCTCGAAGCGCACCACGAAGAAACCGCTGCGCTGATCGTCGAACCGCTGGTGCAATGCGCCGCCGGCTTGGTGATGCACGACCCCGAGTACCTGCGCCAGGCGCGCGCGCTGTGCGAGCGCTACGAGGTGCACCTGGTCTGCGACGAGATCGCGGTCGGCTTCGGGCGCACCGGCAGCCTGTTCGCGCACCAGCAGGCGGGCATCACGCCTGACTTCCTGTGCTTGTCGAAGGGACTGACCGGCGGCATGCTGGCCTTGTCGTGCGTGCTCACCACCGACACCGTCTACGAGGCCTTCTACGACGACGCCACCGCGCGCGGCTTTCTGCATTCGCACTCGTACACCGGCAACGCGCTCGCGTGCCGCGCGGCGCTGGCCACGCTCGACGTCTTCGCGCAAGACGACTGGATGGCCCGCAACCGCGCCACCGCCGCGCGGCTCACCGCGCTGTGCGAACCGCTGGCGCAGCACCCGCGTGTGAAGCGCACGCGCCAGCTCGGCATGCTGTGGGCCTTCGATGTGGACACGGCCGATGCCAAGTTCGCGGCGCGTTACCACGCCGCGGCGCTGCGCCATGGCCTGCTGCTGCGCCCCATCGGTTCGACGCTGTACTTCATGCCGCCGTATGTGATCGACGCGGCCGAAAGCGCCCACCTCGCGTCGGGGGCCTTGCAGGCGCTCGACGAAACCCTGGCCGAGGGCGATCACGTGCTGTCACCGACCCCCGGCCCCGCCGACTCTTTCGCATGACCCTCGGCTACTTCGTCACCGGCACCGACACCGAAGTCGGCAAGACCCTCGTCAGCAGCGCGCTCGTGCGCCACCTCGGCCTGGCGCATGCACGCGTGGCCGGCATGAAGCCGGTGGCCGCCGGCACGCAGCCGATGCCGCACGGCGACGACGACAACGAAGACGTGGTCGCGCTGCGGGCCGCCGCCACCTTCGACGCCCCGCGCGAACTCGTCAACCCGTACTGCCTGCCGCTGCCGATGTCGCCGCACCTCGCGGCGCGTGCCGCCGGCCAGCGCATCGAGGTCGAGGTGGTCGTGCAGCGCTACCGCCAGCTGGCGGCGCTGTGCGACGCCGTGGTGGTCGAAGGCGCGGGCGGCTTCCACGTGCCGCTCAACGAGTCGCAGACCGGCGCCGACCTCGCGCAGGCCCTCGGCCTGCCCGTCGTGCTGGTGGTCGGCCTGCGCCTGGGCTGCCTCAACCACGCGCTGCTCACGCAAGAGGCGATTGCCGCGCGCGGGCTCACGCTGGCCGGCTGGGTCGCCAACCGCATCGACCCGCAAATGGCCTCGGCCGACGACAACATCGCCTACCTGCGCGAGCACCTGCGTGCGCCACTGTGGGCCGAGGTGCCGTGGATGGCGCAGCCCGCCGACGCCCGCGTGGCGTGGCGGGTGTGAGGCCGGCACAGCACACATCGAACAAGACACAACACAACAGGGGAGTTTTCATGGATCGAACGCGCAGGGCGCTGGCCCTCGGCATGGGCGTGGTTTTGTCGGGATGCGGCGGGGGTGGGGGTGACTCGTCCACGCCGAAGTCAGTGGGCGACGAGAGCGGCGACGCGGTCATACCGCCCAGCCCGCCCCTGCCGGCCGAGCCGGTGCGCATCGGCGACGCCGCCAGCGGCAACGCGCGTGTGCTGCAGCTGCGGTCCAACGACCACGGCCAAGTGCTGGCGGTCTGGATGCGTTCGGGCAACCTGTACGCGGCCATCGGCGACAGCCGCACCGGCGCCTGGTCGAGCCCGCGCCTGGTGGCCGAGTCCGTCGGCTCGCGCGTGGACGCGGCGACCGATGGCGACGGCTTCGTGCTGACCTGGTTCGCCTATGCCGAGGCGGCCCTGGGCTGGCGCCTCCACGCCGACGTGTACCAGCGCGGGCAATGGCTCGGCGCGCAGCTCATCGACCCGCTCGACGCCGGCGCCGAAATCTCTGGCCTGCGCGGGCCGCAGCTCGCGGCCGGGGGCCTCGGCTATGCGGTGGTCTGGCAATACAACGTGCGCACCCCCACCGGCTATGCGGGCCGTGTGGTGGCGCAGCGCTTCGGCGCGACGGGCTGGTCCGGCCCGGCCGCGTTACAGGCGGTGGCCGAGATGCTGCAAGACGCCGAACCCCAGGTGGCAGCCAGCGCGACCGGTTTCGCGGCCGCCTGGTTGCAGCGGCGCACGCAGGGCGCCGAGTTCGTCGGCGAGGTGCACGCCAGCCGGTGCGATGCCGGTGGCTGGCGCCCGGCCGAGGCGTTGTCGTCGAGCGCCACCGCGCAGGCCCCGCAACTGGCGTCGAACGGCGCGGGCTTCGCGCTGGCCTGGTCCGAAGACCGCCCCGCGCCCAATGCCAGCACCAGCCCGAACCGGTGCGTGCTCGCGCGCGTCGCGGCCGCGGGCGGTGGCTGGTCCGACACCGCGCCCATCAACTTCGACAGCAGCCGGGTGGTGACCGGCAGCCAGCGCCTGGCCAGCAACGGCACCGGGTACCTGCTCGTGTGGCTGCAAAGCCCCTCGATCGTCGGCGGTGTGAGTGTCGGCCTGCACCCCACCTTGCGGGTCAGCGCCTTCCAGGCGGGCCAGTGGACGCTGAACCCGCCGGCGCTCGCCGAGGTGCCCGAGCCCAGTTTGCTCACCGTGGTCGGCGGCACCAAGGGCTATGCGCTGACATGGCGCAACACGCCCAGTGGCCAGTACACCCGGCACGAACAGTTCGCCGCATTGCACGATGGCAGCGCATCGAACGTGCCCACGGTGCAAGCGGTCACGCGCAATGCCGACATCGCCACGCCGCAGCTGGTGGCCAGCGGAGGGGGCTTCGCCATCGCGTGGCTCGAACGCTCGGCCGCGGGCCGCGCGCCCACCTGGGCGCGCCTCGGCGCAGCCGCGGTCACCGGCGAGCCGCTGGGCACTGCGGGCTGGACGTCCAACAGCGTGTGCCTGACCGGGCTCACCAGCGGCTACGCGGCCCTCTTCGCCCAGGTGTCGTCGGGGCGCTTCGACGACTATGCACAACCCTACGGGCAGTGGTTGCCGGGCTGAGGCCCGCCCCCTTGCCCATCGACCGGGCCTTCGATGAACGACCTTTCTTCGCACACGCCGCCGCTCGGCGACATCCCTGACCGCCTCGCCGCCCTCGACGCGGCCCAGTTGCGCCGCACGCGCCGCGTGGTCGAGGCCATCGACGGGCCGCGCCTCGTGGTCGATGGCGTGCCACTGCTGGCTTTCTGCAGCAACGACTACCTCGGCCTCGCGCAGCACCCGGTGCTGATCGAAGCGGCGCAGCAGGCTGCGGCGCGCTACGGCGTGAGCGCGAGCGCGTCGCCGCTGGTGTGCGGGCACAGCACCGCGCACGAGTTGCTGGAGCGCGAGCTCGCCGCCTTCGTCGGCCTGCCGCGCGCGCTGTACTTCGTCGCGGGCTTTCTCGCCAACGTGGGCCTGGTGGGCGCGCTGGCGGGCAAGGGCGACGCGATCTTTTCGGATGCGCTCAACCACGCGAGCCTGATCGATGGCTCGCGGCTGTCCGGCGCGCAGGTGCACATCTACCCGCACAACGACGCGGCGGCCTTGGCCCCGCTGCTGGCGGCCTCGACGGCCAAGCGCAAGCTGGTGCTGACCGACGCGGTGTTCAGCATGGATGGCGACATCGCGCCGCTGCGCGAGCTGCTCGCGCTGTGCGAACGCCACGACGCGTGGCTCATGGTCGATGACGCGCACGGTTTCGGCGTGCTGGGGCCGCGCGGCGAGGGCACGGCGGTGCACCTGGGGCTGCGTTCGCCGCGTCTCGTCTACATGGCCACGCTGGGCAAGGCGGCGGGCGTGGGCGGTGCCTTCGTGGCCGGCGAGGACGAGGTCGTCGAGTGGCTGATGCAGCGCGCACGCAGCTACATCTTTGCGACGGGTGCGCCGCCGATGGTTGCCGAGGCGCTGCGCGCCAGCGTGCGCGTGATGGCCGACGAAGGCTGGCGGCGCACGCACCTGGCCGCGCTCGTCGCGCGGCTGCGCGAAGGCCTGGCCCCGCTGCCCTGGCGGCACTGCGAGTCGAGCACGGCGATCCAGCCGGTGATCGTCGGCGACAACGGCGCTGCGCTCGCGCTCACCGACGCCCTGCGCGCCCAGGGCATCTGGGTGCCCGCGATCCGTCCGCCGAGCGTGCCGGAGGGCACCGCGCGCCTGCGCATCACGCTGTCGGCGGCGCATTCACTCGACGACGTCGACCGCCTGATCGCCGCCCTGTCCCAGGCAGCGGGCTGACCCTCCCGGCCTGGCGCCGGACGACACCCGGTGCGGCCGTAGGAGCGGGCCGCGACCGCCGCGGGGGCCGGAACTCTCCCGCGTCTGGTGCTTCCGACACCGGGTGTTGGACTCTCGCCCAAGCCCATGCCGTCGACCGTTGCCACGCCTGCGGACCTGGCCCCCTCTGCGGGCCCCCCGCCCCTTGTGTGGCCGTGGCTCGGGCGCGCCTTCGCCATCGCCGCCGCGTGGTGGGGGCTGGCGGGCTTGGGGGGGTGTGCCAGCTTGCCGCCGCCGGTCGCCCACACGCCGGTGAAGGCGCTGCCCGAAGCGCAGGCGCAGGGCACGCCGCTCGGGCGTCTGGTGGCCGCGCATGCGCCGGCTGGCCAGGTCTCGGGCTTTCATGTCGTCGCCTCGGGCGAAGAGGCCTACGCGTTGCTCACGCAACTGGCCGACCGGGCCGAGCGTAGCCTCGACTTGCAGTACTACCTGATCCGCAGCGACGACTCGTCGCGCGGCATCCTGAAGCGCGTGCGCGCCGCCGCCGACCGCGGTGTGCGCGTGCGCCTGCTGGTCGATGACCTCAACACCGCCGGCCAGGACGAAGGCCTGCTGCGGCTGACGCAGCACCGCAACATCGAGGTGCGGCTCTACAACCCGTTCCCGGCCGGGCGCTTCAGCACCCTGAGCCGCGTGCTGGCCTCTCTGACCGACATCTCGCGCATCAACCAGCGCATGCACAACAAGATGTTCGTGGCCGACAACGCCGTGGCCATCACGGGCGGCCGCAACCTCGGCGACACGTACTTCCTGCAAGACCCGAAGACCAACTTTCTCGACCTGGACGTGCTCGTCGCGGGCCCGGCCGTGCGTCGCCTGTCGGCCACCTTCGACGCGTTCTGGAACCAGCCGCTTGCCTACCCGGTGGCCGCGGTGGTGGCCATGCCGCCCCCCGAGGCGGCGTCCGCCTCAAACGCTGCGGCTGCGAGCGACCCGCTCGTCGCGGTGGCCTCGGCTCCGCCGGCTTCGGCGGTCGGCGCGACCGGCCTCGACGCGCCGGGCCGCGAGGTCGCCACCGCCCGCAGCAGCTTCGCGCAGGCGCTGGCCCAGGGCCGCCTGCCGCTGGTGTGGGCGCCGGCGCGGGTGCTGGCCGACAAGCCCTCGAAGATCGAGAGCGAGGGCGACCCGTCGCGCCACGAGACCATCGCCGACGACGTCGAAAGCCTCATGCGCTCGGCGCGTGAAGAGGTGGTGCTGGTGTCGCCTTACTTCGTGCCGGGTGAACGCGGGTTGCTGATGGCGCGCGAGTTGGCGGCCAGGGGGGTCAAGCTGCGCGTGTTGACGAATTCGCTGGCCACCACCGACGCACCGGTCGTGCACATTGGCTATGCGCGGTACCGCGAAGCACTGCTGCGCACGGGCGCCGAGTTGCACGAGTTGCGCCGCGAGGTCGATGCACCGCGCAGCCGCGTGGGCTCGTTCGGCTCGTCGAGCGCATCGCTGCACGCCAAGCTCATCGTGGTGGACCGGCGCACCGCGCTGGTCGGCTCCTTGAACATGGACCCGCGGTCCGAGAAGCTCAACTCCGAGATGGGCGTGGTGATGCACAGCCAGGTCATCGCCCAGCAGCTCGTGCGCCTGTACGAAGAAGTCAGCGCGACCAGCTATCGCCTCGCACTCGATGGCGACGGCCGCCTGCACTGGACCCATGGCAGCGGCGCCGAAGCCATCGACACCACGAGTGAACCCGAGGCCAAGTGGTGGCTCAAGACGGGCTTGAAGCTGCTCGGCCCCTTCGCCCCCGAAGAGATGCTGTGACGGTCACTCGACCCGCACGCCCTTCCAGAACGCGACACGGCCCTTGATCTCTTTGGCGGCGTCGCTGGGCTCGGGGTAGTACCAGGCCGCGTCGGGGTTCATCTCGCCGTTGACGAGCAGGCTGTAGTAGTAGGCCTGGCCCTTCCAGGGGCAGCTGGTGCGGTGGTTGCTGAAGGTCACGAACTCGCGCTTGAGGCTCGACTCGGGAAAGTAGTGGTTGCCTTCGACCACCACCGTGTCGTCGCTCTCGGCGATCACGGCGCCGTTCCAGGTGGCTTTCATGCGGGGCTCCGGTTGAACGAGAAGGCGTGATCGTAGTCGCCGCCGCGGCCCGGCAGGCGCGGCAAGACAGCGCACCACAACGCGACGCGGCGCTGTCCGACAGCTGAGCCTCCGGGCCCGATCCAGCATGGCGCATGACCGATGTGCGCCTGGGCCAAGCCCCCGAACCCCTCGACCGCCAGCGCTTCGGCGAGCGCTTCCGCAACCGCTTCGTGGACCCGGCCTTCGCGGCCGAGGCCGAGGCGCTGGCGCGCATCGAAGACATCGCATGGCAGGCCTACCACGAGGGGCGCAAGGCGCCTTTCACGGCCCCGGCCGGGCCGGGGTATGCCGACCCGGACTACGCGCTCAGCGACGAGTGGCGGGCGACTGCCGAACGCCTGAAGGCCGCGCAGGTGCGCTGGGCCGATGCCGCCACGCCGTCACGCGTGCTGCTGGTGTGCGCGTCGGCGCGCAACGACGGCACGTGCCCGGGCGAGATCTCGAAGACCTGGCGCATGACGCAGTGGGCGCGCGACGAACTGCAGCGCGGCGGCATGGAAGTCGACGTGCTCGACCTGAGCTGGCTCACGTCCGACTACGACCGGCACATCCACCCTTGCAAGGGATGCGTCTCGACCGCGATGCCGCTGTGCCACTGGCCGTGCAGCTGCTACCCCAACCACGCCACCGGCCAGACCAACGACTGGATGAGCGAGATCTACGAGCGCTGGGTGTCGGCGCACGGCGTGGTGATCCTCACGCCGGTGTACTGGTACCAGAGCCCCAGCCCCCTGAAGCTGATGATCGACCGCCTGGTCTGCGCCGACGGCGGCAACCCCGACCCGACCACGACGCAAGGCAAGAAGCCCGCGCTCGCCAAGGCCCTCGAAGCCGGCGGCTGGGACTACCCGCAGCACCTGGCAGGCCGCACCTACGGCGTGGCTGTGCATGGCGACGTGGCCGGCATCGAAGGAATGCGCCGCGCCCTGTGCGACTGGCTCGATTGGATGGGCTTCATCGACGCTGGCGCGCAAGCGCGGTTGGACCGCTTCGTCGGCTACTACGAGCCCTACGAAAACAGCCACGAGTCCCTCGACCGCGACACCGCCTTCGAAGGCGAGGTGCGCAACGTCGCACGCTGCGTGGCCTGGGCCGTGGGCGAGCTGCGCGCCGGCCGCCTGCACGCCCCCGACCTGCGCCGACCCCGGCCCAAGTGACTGCCAGAGGCGGCGGGAATGCCCCCACACCCCGCATTGCATTGCTGCAATGCAGTAACATCCAAGTGGATGGTGCTAGCATGCATTCATGCCAGCCAAATCCCTCACCCGCCTCGACCGTGGTGCGCCCGACACCGAGAAGGTCACCGTCAACCTCAACTTCGTGGACCTGGGTCAGATCGACCTGCTGGTCAACGAAGGTTTCTATTCCAACCGCGCCGATTTCATTCGCCACGCCATCCGCCAGCAGCTGCTGCAGCACGGCGAGGCAGTGCGCCAGACGGTGCTGCGCAAGACGCTCACGCTGGGCTTGCAGCAGATCACGCGCAGCGAACTCGAAGCCGCGCAGCGCGCGGGCCAGCGGCTGCAGGTGCGCGTGCTGGGGCTGGCCCACATCGCCGATGACGTGACGCCCGAACTGGCGCTCGCGACCATCGAATCCCTCACCGTGCTGGGCGCCCTGCAGGCCAGCCCGGCCGTCAAGGCCGCGCTGATGCCGCGGCTGCGCCCCCAATGAAAGCCCATCCCATGAAGCTCCACACCCCTCCGCTGCTTGCCAAGTGGCTGCGCCGCGCCGGCGACCTGACCCACCAGGGTCGGCTCGCCGATGCCACGGCAGTGATCCAGCGTGCGCTGCGCCAGGCTGGCCTGATGGCGCCGGACACCCCCGCGCCAGCGCCGCCGCCTCGGGCCGACGTGTTCGATGGCTTCGTGCGCGAAGTGCCGCCCGCGCCGGCGCCGCCCACCGCGGCGGCCAACGCGCCGGCCGCTGCCCCCAAGGCCGACGCCAGCCGCTTTCTTGCCGGCAGCTACAGCGAGGCCGCCGGCTCGCGCCAGTACAAGCTCTTCGTGCCGGCCCTCGCCAGCCCTGCACCGCGGCCGCTGGTGGTGATGCTGCACGGCTGCACGCAAGATCCCGATGACTTCGCGCGCGGAACGCGCATGAACGAACTCGCGCAAGAGCACGGCTTTCTGGTGCTGTACCCGGCCCAGGCCCCGCGGTCGAACTCGTCCAAGTGCTGGAACTGGTTCCAGCCTGGCGACCAGCAGCGCGGCCGCGGCGAGCCAGCGCTGCTGGCGGGCATGACGCGCCACGTGATGGGCGAGCACCCGGTCGATCCGGGCCGCGTCTATGTGGCCGGCCTGTCGGCGGGTGGCGCGATGGCGGCCATCCTCGCCAGCGAATACCCCGACCTCTATGCCGCCGCCGGTGTGCACTCGGGCCTGCCCCAAGGCGCGGCGCACGACGTGATGACGGCCTTCCAGGCGATGAAGGGCGGCCCGTCGCCGGCCCGTGCGCTGCACGGCCGCGCGGACGGCATGGCGCCGACCATCGTCTTCCACGGTGACCGCGACACGACGGTGAGCCCGCTCAACGGCCAGCAGGTCATCGGCGACGTGATGAAGGCGCGGGCCGAGGCGGCCACGCCCGAAGTCGACGCCGGCCAGTCCGCCAACGGGCGGCGCTACACACACACGCGCTATCGCGACGCCCAAGGCCGCGTGCTCGCCGAGCACTGGGAGGTGCACGGCGCCGGCCACGCCTGGTCAGGCGGTAGCGCGCAGGGCAGCTATGCCGATGCGCAAGGGCCCGATGCGTCGCGCGAGATGCTGCGCTTCTTCATGGCGAACCCGCTGCAGCGGCGGGCCTGAGAGGCTGAGAGTCTTTCGTTCATGCCCGCTCATCACGCCCAAACGCCCCCGTTTGTCGTTGCAAATGCTCGCCATAGCCCGAGCTATGGCTGTGCTTTGCGCCTAAACCGGGTGCCTTTGGACGCGCTGCTCGGTCACGCCCGAAAAACTCTCAGCCTCTGAGCGACGCCACCCCGTGCAGCGGAGGCGGTGCCGCCACGGCCTGGTAGTAGTCGAAGCGCACCACCCACTCTTCGGCCAGCCGCAGGTTGCGCCGTGCGCGCCGCCAGGTGCCGACCACGCCCAGCCACGCGATGACGCTCAGCAGCAGCACCGGCACCTGCCAGTAGAGCCGCTTGCGCGCGTGGGCCAGCTGCGCCAGCGCGTTGCGCAGGTAGGGCCGCGCGAAGGGCGTGACCTCTTTGCCGAAGGCGGCGATCTCGAGCGCCCGCATCACGCGCGGTGACGCGTGGCTGCCCTCCCAGGCGGGCACGCCGCGTGGCAGCTTCTGGTTGCCGAAGTAGCCGGCGCGCGCGCCCTGTTCGCTCCAGCGCCGGAGCCAGTCGCCGTATTCCGAGCGCAGCCGCTCGTGGTCGCCGGCCATCAGCAAGGCCTGCGCGCCGATGTAGTCGGCGTAGGGCATGCGGGGCCGGGCCTTCGCGCGGTCCCACAACTCCTGGTAGGCCCCGGCCCGGGCGAGGCGCTCGATGTCGCGGTTGGCGAGCTGCTCGCCCGAGGTGGTCCATTGCGCCAAGGCCACCAGGCACAGCATCGCGCCGCCGGCGCTCAAGACCACCTGGCGCCGCAGGCCGTCGGCTCGCACCCAGGCGATGGCCGTCACCAGGCCCATGAGCAGCGCCAGAAACGACAGCGAGCGCTCGGTGGGGCTGAGGCCGCGCGTCATGGTGCCGCTCGCGTGCAAGGCCGGCGGGGGGATGTCGATGGCGGTGACCACCGGGTGCAGCGGGTCGCTCCACAGCAGGCCCACGTGCCCAGCGGCCGACCAGCCCAGGCCGACGCACAAGGCCAGCCCGGCAAGCGCCCCCCAGCGCAGCCACCTGACGCGCTGGGCCAGGCGGCCGAGCGCGCGGTCCACGTCGAAGCGGTCTTCCTCGTCGCTCATTCGCAGGCGGGGTCAGCGCGAGGTGTTGGCGAGCTTTTGCAGCTGCGTGCGCATCTGGCCGATCTGCCCGGCCACTTGCTGGCGCGCCTGCACGCCTTCGTGCTGCACCTGCAAGACGTCTTGCACGGTCTTCAGCAGCGTGTCTTGCACCTGCTGCAGGGTCTCGACGTCGATCACCAGGCGCTGGTTCGACTTCGCCGCCTCGACCGAGTTGGTGTGCAGCAGCTCGGCGTTGCGCTTGAGCATGGCGTTGGTCGCCTCGTCGATGCGCTGGCCCAGCTCGCCGGCGTTGCGCTGTTCGTTGAGCGACAGCGCCAGCATGAACTGGCGCTTCCAGGTCGGGATGGTCAGCTGCCGGATGGTCTTGAACTTGTCGATCTGCAGGCGGTTGTTGGCCTGGATCAGGCGGATCGCCGGCAGCGTCTGCAGCGCGTACTGCTGCATCACCCGCAGGTCGGCGATGCGCTTCTCAAGCACCATCAGCGCCTCTTGGCGCGAGGCGCGCCGTTCGGCTTCGAGCGGGTTGGCGCTCGGTGCCGACGCTTGCGCCGTGGCCTGCTTCAGGCACCACTCGCCAGCGGCGATGTGCGCGCCGAGCGATTTGTATTCGGCGGCGACCTCTTGGTACATCTGGTCGAGTGAACCGAGCCGGGTGGTGAGCGTGTCCTGCAGCGTGCCGATCTCGTGCGTGAGGCCGTCGATCTGCTGGCTGGCGCTCGAGAACTCGTCCACCAGCTTGTCTTTGGCGAGCGTGAACTTGTCGATCAGGCCGCCGATCAGCGGGATGCGCGAGCGCTTTTCCAGGCCCTGCACATTGACCGAGCGCGCGGCCGCCAGCACCTGGGTGAGCACCTTGCCCGAGGCGTCGAGGTCCGAGCTGCGCGCCTGCGCCAGCAGCGCATCGGCCGAGGCGGCGGCCGCGTCGGTGGCCGCGCCGCCAAAGGCAAACAGCGTGGCCGGGTCGTCGAGGTCGAGGCTTCGCGTCAGCTCGGTCACCTGCGGCAGGTCTTCGGGGGCCAGGCCCAGGGCCTGCAACTCGGCCGCCGGGATCACGGCGAGCGCGTGGCCCGCCGACGGTGCATCCGAACGTGAATCGGAAGGGGACGAAGTCATGTCAGTTCCTCTGTCTGTGCCGGTGGGAGATCGCTGCGCAGCCGCTGGCTGATCGCGTCGTAGGTCTTCATCGCGGCGCGCAGGTGCGCGGCCTTCAGCGCGCGCCCGTGGATCACCGCGGTGAGCTGGTCCAGCCACAGCGGGATCAGCTTGAGCTTGATGTCTTCGAAGCGCGCCAGCGCCGTGTCGTGCTTGGCCTGGAGCAGCTTGAACTGTTGGGCGGTGAGCTGGGCCGAGCTGAGCACCAGCTGCGCGTTCTGCAGCTGCAGGGCACGCGCCTCGCGCTCGTCGGGGGGGGCGTCTTGCAGCAGGCGCTGCTCGATGCGGATGCGCTCGCTCAGGCCGCGCACGAATTCACCATGCTCGCGGGCCACGGCCTGCCACTGCGCGTGCCAGTCGAGCTGCCGGTCGGCACAAGCCTGCGCGGTGGCCATCAGTTGCGCGATTTCGCGGTCGGCCACCCGAAAGCGCACCTCGTTCAAGACGCGCTCGCCGGTGAGCCGGCGCCACCAGCCCAGCGGCTGCAACATGCTGCTGAAGTCGCAGCGATCGAGCGTGTCGAGCAACTGACGCATCGCGGCGGTCAGTTGCTGCAAGGGGTTGGCCTTGAACAGCGCTTCGGTGCGGTCTTCGTGCCAGCGCTGCGTGCGTTGCTCGATCCACTCGGCGAGCCGCTTGTCGGGTTGTGCGTCAGGGGTGGGGGTCATCACGCGTCGCGCTTGAAGGGGCGCCACCACAAGAGCAGCGAGGCGACCGCGAACAGGGGCAGCGCGATCCACCAGTCGCGGGCGGTGATCTCGACCCGCACCGTCACGACCTCCATCTGCAGGCGGGTCGGCGTGAAGCCGACCAGGGTGTGGATGGCGGGCAGAAAGAACAGCTGCTTGTGCACCTCGGTGTGGAAGGCCGCGCTGCTGCAGGTGTAGCGGGCGCTGCCGGCCGCCGCG
Source organism: Piscinibacter sp. PDB5-1 (assembly GCF_056676035.1). Lineage (NCBI taxonomy): Bacteria > Pseudomonadati > Pseudomonadota > Betaproteobacteria > Burkholderiales > Sphaerotilaceae > Piscinibacter > Piscinibacter sp. PDB5-1. Next base: position 194,655 of record NZ_JBWVZL010000005.1, read on the forward strand.
TGCGGCGCCTGCACCTTGCAATCGATGATGCGGTCGAAGCGGCCTTCCGGGCCCATATCGGCCATCATGTGGATTTCGACCGGGCCACTGGATGAAACCTCGCCGTCGAGCGTCCAGCGCACGGTGTGCAGACCGCCTTCGGGCTTCACGTCCACCGGGCCGACAAACCAGGCCGCCGGGAACGAGGTGGCGCGCCGGGTCGCCAGCTCGGTCATGCCTTTCAGCTCAGCGGCGGGGGCCTCAAAGCTCGCCACCACCGACAGCGCTTCAGGCGCGTGCTTCGCGCAACTGGCCAGGCCCATCGACAACAGCGCGACCGCCACGCCGCATGCCAGCCCGGCGTGGGGGCGTGGCAGGGCGTGGGTGTTGGGCAGCGATCGGGTGGACATGGCACTCCCTCGTCGGGGACCGCAGCCATCTGGCGGGCGGCGTGTCGCGGCGATTGTTGCCCACGCATGCGGCTCTCCGCCCACGGGCGTTCACCCCCGTTGGGGCGTGAAAACGTGAACTTCGTGGCACGCCGCGCGCGATTCAGCCGTATTGCGCCGCCGCCCGGCGCAGGCGCTCGGCGATCTGCGCCGCGAAGGCCTTGTCGCCGGCGACGGTCACGCTGTCGCCGTGGCGCAGGATGTCCATCGTGAGCTCGGTCGGGTCGCTGTAGGGCACCTGCAGCTCGTAGCGGCCGTCGCTCAGCCAGCGGGCCTTCTGGTGCGGGTGCCACTCTTCGCGCTCGACCCACTGCGCGGCGTCGGCCTGGAAGACCAGCGTGGCCCATTTCACCTGCGTGCCGGGCCCGCCGTAAATGCCATAGCCGGCATCGAGTGCCGTTTCGAGGTCTTTGATCGCGACGTTGCGCGCCTTGGTGTCGAGCGCGCGTGCCTCGCGCACGGCGTCGAGCGCGAAGCGGCGCAGCCCCTCGCTCGCATGGCACCACGCGTCGAGGTACCAGGTGTTGCGGTAGTTCACCAGCCGCTGCGGCGAGACCTCGCGTTCGCTCTCGCTGCGGTCGCTGCGCTTGAAGTAGCGCAGCCACACGCGCTGGCGCTGCACGAGGGCGCTGCCGAGCAACTCGAAGTGGCGGCTCGGGGCGCGGCGGCGCGCGGTGCCGATCACCTTGACGCGCCGCATCAGCTCGCGTGCCTCGGTCTCGTCCACGCCGAGCAGGCCTTGCAGCTTGTCCATCATCGGTTGCAGGTGGCGCGACAGCACGCCGTCGTCGTCGAGCCCGCTCAAGAGCTGGTGCATCGTCAGCAGCGCGTGGATCTCTTTCTCGCTGAACCACATGCCCGGCAGTTCGTGCGCATCGCCCTGAGCCGATTGCTCGAAGCGGTAGCCGTTGTCGAAACGGTCGTAGACGATGGGCGCGCTGAGCCGGTCGCGCAGGTACTGCAGGTCACGCTTGAGCGTGGCGCGCGAGACCGCCAGCTCCTCGAGCAGCGCCTCGAAGCTCACGCAGCCCCGGCTGCGCAGCAGGCGTTCGATCTTGTAGAAGCGTTCGGTGCGGTCCATGGTGGCGAATTGCCCGGGTTCAGTGGCTCACCAAATGAGCCAGCCGGCGGAGGATACCCGCATGTCGCCAGGCCGCCACGGCGCTCAGTGGCTCACGCCATGAGCCTGTGGGGCGACAAACTGCTTTCCACGCTGTCACACACACCCACAGGGAAAGCCAGGAGTAGCCACCATGACGACCGCATCGCACACCGCCTCGACGCCCGACCTCTTCGGGGCCCCCACGGTCACCCTGCACGAGCAGATCGGCTTCGAACTGGGCTGGGACTACGCCCACCACCGCCTGCAGCCCCCGGCCCCCTACGCTCAAGAGCCCTCGCCGCTGCGCTCGGGCCTGCTGGCCGGCCAGGCCACCTTCGGCGACCGCACGCTGGAGCCCACCGCCTACGTGCAGCGCTGGCTGCAACTGCGCCTGCACGCCTGGCTGCGGGGCCGCTCGCTCGAACTGGTGCAGGTCACGCCGCACTTCCTGCAGCAGATCGACGTGGCGCACTGCCCCATCACCCGCGTCGAGCTGGCGCCCGTGGGCACCGGCGCGAATGCCGCCTCGGTGGACCGCGTGCGCAGCGACGCCGCCTACGCCGCCGGCAACCTGGCGATGATGAGCAGCAAGGCCAACCACGCCAAGGCGGCCTACGGCTACCGCGCGGCGCTGACCTTCGCGCAGCGCATCGAAGCCGAGGGCGCCGACGGCATGAGCGGCCTGACCGCCGAGCAGTGGTCGCGTGTGGCCGTGCTGTGCAGCTTCGTCGAGCCGCTGCCGCACGACGAGGCCTGCCGCATCCCGATGCGCGTGCTGCCGCCGAACCGGCTGCGCCTGTTCAACCCCGCGCAGGCCCTGCAGGCCTTCATCAGCCAGCAACTGCTGGTGCCGGGCTGGAGCCACCGCCTGACGCGCCTCGAAGACCTGCTGCCGGGCCGCGAGCTGAAGCGCGCCTTCCAGACCTTCGTGCATGCGCTGCTGCCGCGTGTGCTCGAAGCCGGCAAGGGCACCACGCCGCAGGCCGCGCGCTGGGCCATCGAAGACGCCTGGCGCAGCCCGCTCGCGCTGCAGCGTTGGAGGGCCTTCGTCAGCCAGCTCAGCGCCGTGCAGTGCGAGGCGCTGGTCACGCGCGCCAGCGCCAAGAAGCTCGGCACCCTGCGGGTGCAACCGCTGGGCGATGAGCAGGCCACCGACGGCTGGGCGCTCGAATCGCGCGGCTACGTGCCGCACGCGACCCTGATGCGCCGCCAGGCCGCCCGCCCGAGGCCGCCGCTGCGCGTGCCGACCCAGCAGCACCTGCCGCTGCATTGACGCGCCGACACGGCCAGACCCGCGGAGGAGACAAGCCAGGAGGGACAACGAACGGGGGACGAAAGGGAGGAGGGGCAGACTGCTGACACTGCGGTGTCAGGGTCGCCGTTCAGCATGGCGGGCGAGGGTGGCCCCGGACGTGGCAAGGCTCGGCGTGCCGAGGCATCATGCCGGTTTGCCCGGGTCGCCAACGGCAACAACAGAAGAACCATGCGAACACCGTTTCACCGCGCTGCCGAAGGGCGCAATTTTGGAGCCGGCGTTGCCCTCGCAACGCTGGCTTTTGTCTTGGGCGCTTGCGCTCACGCGCCACAGCCGGGCCAGGCCGTGACCGACGCCGCCCCTGCCGCGCAGTGGCAGGCCCCGCTGCCGCACAACGGCCAGGTGGGCGACTTGCGCGCGTGGTGGGGTCAATTCGACGACCCGCTGCTCGCCCAACTGATCGACGAGGCCCAGCGCCTGAGCCCAAGCGTGGCCGCTGCGGGCGCGCGCATCGCCCAGGCACGCGCCGGCGTGGCGGCCGCCGGCGGGGCGCTGTCGCCCCAGCTCAATGCCCAGGCCAGCGTGGTGCGGGGCCGGCAAGACCTGAGCCTGCCGCTGGGCACGCAGGCGAACGCCGGCCTGCAGGCCTCGTGGGAGATCGACCTCTTCGGCGCCGCCCGCGCCGGCCGAGACGCGGCGCAGGCCCGCTACGAAGGCGCGCAAGCCCTGTGGCATGACGCTCGGGTGTCCATTGCCGCCGAGACCGCCAACGCCTACCTCGCGCTGCGCGTCTGCGAAGCCCAGCTGGCCCAGGCCGAGACCGACGCCCGCTCGCGTGGCGAGACGTCGCGCCTGACCGAACTCGCCAGCCGTGCCGGCTTTCAGGCGCCGGCGAACGCGGCTCTGGCGCGCGCAAGTGTCGCCCAGGCGAGCCAGCAGCTGGTGGCGGTGCGGGCGCAATGCGACATCGCGGTGAAGGCCTTGGTCGCGCTGACCGGCATCGACGAGCCCGGCCTGCGCAGCCAGCTCGCCCGTGGCACCGGCCAGTTGCCGGCGCCGGCGAGCATCGGCGTCAAGAGCCTGCCGGCCGACCTGCTGACGCAGCGGCCCGACCTCTTCGTCGCGGGCCGCGAACTGGTCGCCGCGAGCGCCGACGTGTCGCAGGCGCAGGCCGCACGGCTGCCGCGCATCACGCTCGCCGGCACGGTGGGCCGCACGCGCGTCGAGACGGGCGCGGGCACCTTTCAGGGCAACACCTGGACGCTCGGGCCGCTGGCCGTCACCTTGCCCCTCTTCGACGGCGGCACGCGCCGCGCCAACGTCGAGGCGGCGCGCGCCCGCTACGATGAGGCCAGCGCGAACTACCGCGCCCGCTTGCGCAACGCCGTGCGCGAGGTCGAAGAGGCGCTGGTGCGCCTGCAGGCCAGCGAGGCCCGGCTGGGCGACCTGCGCACCGCGGCCGATGGCTTCGAGGCCTCGTTCCGCGCCAGCGAGTCGCGCTACCGGGGCGGGCTCGCCAGCCTGTTCGAACTCGAAGACGCCCGCCGCACCGCTGTGCTGGCCCAGAACGCGCTCATCGACGTGCAGCGCGAGCGCGTGGCGGCCTGGGTAGCGCTGTACCGCGCGCTCGGCGGCGGCTGGTCGGCCACCGACCCCGCCACCGCACCCCAGGCCGGTGCCGCCCCCGATGTGTCGGCCCCGACTGGCCTGTGACCTGACGGTCGATGGCCCCGCCCCTTCGCCCGAACCCCTTTTGATGCTGACGACCCGATGAACCGCCTGTCCCCCCTGCCGCTCGCCCCGCTTCGCCTGCCCTTGTCGATGGCCTTCGCCGCTCTGCTCTGCGGTGGCCTGCTCGTGGCCTGTGGCGACGACAAACAGCCGCCCGCCGAAGCAGCAGCCGCCGACGCACCGGCCACCAGCGCGTCAGGCGCGCGTCCCGCCTTGAGCGTGACGGCCACGCGCCTGCAGACCGCGACCTTGCCGCAGGCCCTCAGCGCCAACGGCAGCATCGCCGCGTGGCAAGAGGCCATCGTCGGTGCCGAGGTCAACGGCCTGCGCCTGGCCGAGGTGCGGGTCAATGTGGGCGACGTGGTCAAGCGCGGGCAGGTGCTGGCGAGCTTCGCACCGGCCACCGTGCAGGCCGAAGTCGCCCAGGTGCGCGCGAGCGTCGCCGAGGCCGAGGCCCAACTCGCCGCCGCCGCGGCCGACGCGCAGCGCGCGCGCGACCTGCAGACCACCGGCGCCTTGAGCGCGCAGCAGATCAACCAGTACCTCACCGCTGAGCGCACCGCGAAGGCAAGGCTCGACGCGCAGCGCGCCGCCGCCCGCGCGGGCGAACTGCGCTTGGCGCAAGCGCGGGTGCTGGCGCCCGACGACGGCGTGATCTCGGCGCGCAGCGCCACGGTGGGGGCGGTGGTGCCGGCGGGGCAGGAGCTGTTCCGGCTGATCCGCCAGGGCCGGCTCGAATGGCGCGCCGAGGTGCCCTCGGTCGATCTGGTGCGCATCAAGCCTGGGCTGTTGGTGCAGGTGATGGCACCGGGCGGCCAGCCCATCGCCGGCAAGGTGCGCATGACCGCACCGACCGTGGACCCGCAAACCCGCAACGGCCTGGTCTACGTGGACCTGGGTGCACCGCGCGAGGCCAAGGCGGGCATGTTCGCGCGTGGCGAGATCCGCATCGGCGAGACGCAGGGCCACACGCTGCCGCAAAGCGCGGTGCTGCTGCGCGACGGCTTTCACTACGCCCTGGTGATCGGCGCCAACGGCAAGATCCAGCAGACCAAGGTGAAGGTCGGCCGGCGCGTGGGCGAACGCATCGAGATCGTCGAAGGCCTGGCGCCCGAGGCGCAGGTGGTGGCCGAAGGCGGTGGCTTCCTCGGGGACGGCGACACCGTGCGCGTGGTCGAGAACGGCGCCTCGGCGCCGAAGCGGGCGGCCTCGCAGCCCAAGCCCTGAACCGGCGCGCACGACCCCGCGCCCTGCGCCCTTCACGCGCCCGACACGAACCCGAAGGTTCCTTCATGTTGAACGTCTCGTCCTGGTCCATCCGCAACCCGATTCCCTCGGTGCTGCTGTTCATCATGCTCACGGTCGTGGGCCTGATGAGCTTCAAGTCGATGAAGGTGCAGAACTTTCCCGACATCGAGCTGCCCACCGTCACCGTGGTGGCGGCCTTGCCCGGCGCGTCGCCCGCGCAGCTCGAAACCGAGGTCGCGCGCAAGATCGAGAACTCGGTCGCCAGCCTGCAAAGCGTCAAGCACATCTACACCAAGGTGCAGGACGGCACGGCGACCATCACGGTCGAGTTCCGGCTGGAGAAGACCACGCAAGAGGCGCTCGACGACGTGCGCGACGCGGTGGCGCGGGTGCGTTCCGACCTGCCGACCGATCTGCGGGACCCCATCATCTCGAAGGTCGAGCTGTCGGGCACGCCCATCCTCACCTACACGGTGGCGGCCGAGCGCATGGACGACGAAGCGCTGAGCTGGTTCGTGGACAACACCGTCACCAAGGCGCTGCTCGGCGTGCGTGGCGTGGGCAAGGTCTCGCGCGTGGGCGGCGCGACGCGCGAGGTGCGCATCGAAATCGACCCGGCGCGCCTGCAGGCGCTCAACGCCACGGCGGCCGACATCTCGCGGCAGCTCAAGATGATCCAGCAAGAGGCCTCGGGCGGCCGCACCGACGTGGGTGGCGCCGAGCAGTCGGTGCGCACCATCGCCACCGTGCAATCGGCCGAAGAGCTGGCGCGCATGGAGATCGCACTGAGCGACGGCCGGCGCATCCGCCTCGACCAGGTCGCGCGCGTGGCCGACACCGTGGCCGAACAGCGCTCGGCGGCGCTCTTGAACGGCAGGCCCGTGGTCGGCTTCGAGATCACCCGCACGCGCGGCGCCGGCGAGATCGATGTGGCCGATGGCGTGCGTGCGCGGCTCGAACAGTTGCGCGCCGAGCACCCCGGCATCACGGTCACCGAGGCCTTCAACTTCGTCGAGCCGGTGGCCGAGAGCTACCAGGGCTCGATGATGCTGCTGTACGAAGGCGCCATCCTCGCCGTCATCGTGGTGTGGTTCTTCCTGCGCGACTGGCGCTCGACCTTCGTCGCGGCGGTGGCGCTGCCGCTGTCGATGATCCCGACCTTCGGTGCGATGGCGCTGTTCGGCTTCACGCTGAATGCGGTGACGCTCTTGAGCCTGTCGCTGGTGGTGGGCATCCTCGTGGACGACGCCATCGTCGAGATCGAAAACATCATGCGCCACCTGCGCATGGGCAAGACGCCGTTCCAGGCCGCGATGGAAGCGGCCGACGAGATCGGGCTGGCGGTGATCGCGACCACCTTCACGCTGATCGCGGTGTTCTTGCCGACGGCTTTCATGAGTGGCGTGCCGGGCAAGTTCTTCGTGCAGTTCGGCTGGACGGCGGCGATCGCGGTGTTCTTCTCGCTGGTGGTCGCGCGCATGCTCACGCCGATGATGGCGGCCTACATGCTCAAGCCGCCGAAACACGAGCACAAAGAGGGCCGCTGGATCGTCATCTACATGCGCTGGGCCCAGGCCTGCCTGCGGCACCGCGTGCTCACCAGCCTGGGGGCGCTGGCGTTCCTGGTCGGCTCGTTCATGCTGGTGCCGTTCTTGCCGACGGGGTTCATACCGCCCGACGACCTGTCGCAGACGCAGGTCACGGTCAACCTGCCGCCGGGCAGCACCTTCAAGCAGACCTTCGCTGCAGCCGAGAAAGCGCGCGCGCTGATCGAAGACCACCCGCACGTGAAGCTCGTCTACACCGCCATCGGCGGCGGCCTGACTGGCGCGGACCCGTTCGCACCGGCCGGCGCGGCCGACGTGACCAAGGCGACGTTGAGCCTCAACCTCACGCACCGCAGCGAGCGCGGCGGCTTGAGCAAGCAGGCCGTCGAATCGCAGCTGCGCGAGCGCCTCGCGGTGCTGCCCGGCGCGCGCGTGAAGGTGGGCTTCGGCGGCTCGTCCGAAAAATACATCCTCGTGCTCGCGGGCGAAGATGGCCGGGTGCTGTCCGAGCACGCACGCACCGTCGAGCGCGAGCTGCGCACGCTGCCGGGCATCGGCAACGTCACGTCCACGTCGAGCCTGGTGCGCCCCGAGCTGATCGTGCGGCCCGACTTCGCACGCGCAGCCGACCTGGGCGTCACCTCGGCGGCCATTGCCGAAACGCTGCGCATCGCCACCGCTGGCGACTACGACCAGGGCTTGGCCAAGCTCAACCTGTCGCAACGCCAGGTGCCGGTGGTCGTGAAGCTCGCCAGCGAAGCGCGCAGCGACCTCGACCTGCTGTCGCGCCTGGCCGTGCCGGGCGCGCGTGGGCCGGTGCCTTTGGGCAACGTGGCCGACCTCAGCATCGAAAGCGGGCCGGCCGAGATCGACCGCTACGACCGACTGCGCAACATCAACTTCGAGATCGAGCTGAACCAGCAGCCGCTGGGCGAAATCGAGAAACGCGCACTCGCGCTGCCCAGCCTGCGCACGCTGCCGCCAGGCGTGATCCAGACGACCGTCGGCGATGCCGAGGCGATGGCCGAGCTGTTCGCGAGCTTCGGCCTGGCGATGCTGACCGGCGTGGCCTGCATCTACATCGTGCTGGTGCTGCTGTTCAAGGACTTCGTGCAGCCGGTGACCATCCTCGCGGCGCTGGTGCTGTCGATCCCGGGTGCGTTCCTCGCGCTCTTTCTCACGCAGACGGCCTTGTCGATGCCGTCGATGATCGGCTTGATCATGCTGATGGGCATCGCCACGAAGAACTCGATCCTGCTGGTCGAGTACGCGATCATGGCCCGCCGCGAGCATGGCATGACGCGCTGGGACGCATTGCTCGACGCCTGCCACAAGCGCGCCCGCCCGATCGTGATGACCACCATCGCCATGGGCGCCGGCATGCTGCCCATCGCCCTGGGCATCGGCGTGGACCCGAGCTTCCGCGCACCGATGGCCATCGTCGTGATCGGCGGGCTGATCACCTCGACCTTCCTGAGCCTGCTGGTCATTCCGGTGCTCTTCACCTACATCGACGACCTCGTGCAGTGGACCGGCCGCCAGCTCCGCCGGGGCCGGCACAGCTCGCCCGCGCCGCAGGCCCAGCCGGGCGCGGGCGGTTGAGCCTGCACGCTGTGCCCCGACACCGCACAATCCGCCGACCCGATTGCCAGGACCGCCCATGTCCCCAGACACCCCCGAGGACGACCTCGCCGCGCTGCCCGCTTCCGACCGCATCCGCTACCGGCTGGTCGGCGCCGACTGCCGCCACCACGCCAACGACAACATCTCGGCCTTCATCAAAGAGGGCGAGTTGGCCGAGCTGCAAGACGAAGTCGCGCAGAAGATGCACGAGGTGCTGAAGTCGCTGGTGATCGACACCGAGAGCGACCACAACACGCAAGACACCGCCAAGCGCGTGGCGAAGATGTTCCTGCACGAGGTGTTTCGCGGCCGCTACGTGCCGATGCCCTCGGTCACCGAGTTCCCGAACGTCGAGCGTTTGAACGAGCTGATGATCGTCGGCCCGGTGACGGTGCGCAGCGCCTGTTCGCACCACCTGTGCCCCATCCTCGGCCGGGTGTGGATCGGCATCCTGCCGAACGAACACTCGAACCTGATCGGCCTGAGCAAGTACGCGCGCATCTGCGACTGGATCATGTCGCGCCCGCAGATCCAGGAAGAAGCGGTCACCATGCTCGCCAACGAGCTGCAGAACCGCGTCAAGCCCGACGGCCTGGCCATCGTGATGGAGGCCGACCACTTCTGCATGCACTGGCGCGGCGTGAAAGACAGCGACGCGATGATGACCAACAGCGTGATGCGCGGCGCCTTCTTGAAAGACGCCAACCTGCGCCGCGAATTTCTCTCGCTGCTCAGCAAGAAGAACTGACGCGCCCGCGCCCGAACCCTGAAAGAGGTACGCACCATGCTCGTTCGATTGATGTACGCCAGCCGCGCCAACGCCTTTGCCGGGGGCATGTCCGAGGCCGACACGCTGCACGCCATCCTGAAGAAATCGCGCGTGCACAACGCGACGGTGGGCGTCACCGGCGTGCTGTGTTTCTCGGACGGCATCTACCTGCAACTGCTCGAAGGCGGGCGCACGCAGGTGAGCACGCTCTACAACCGCATCGCGCAGGACCCGCGCCACCGCGACGTGGTGCTGCTCAACTTCGAAGAGGTCGGCGAGCGCCGCTTCGCCGGCTGGTCGATGGGGCAGGTGAACCTGTCGCGGCTCAACCCGGCACTGCTGCTGAAGTATTCAGAGACGGCGGTGCTCGACCCGTATGCGGTGTCGGGTGCGGTGTCGGCGGCGCTGTTCGACGAACTCGTCGCCACCGCCTCGGTGATGTGCCAGAACTGAAGGCCCGGTCGCTCAGGCCAGCATGACGGCCGCACCCTGGCTCAGCCGCTCGGCGTGCTGCGGCCAGCGCTCGCGCTCGATGCGGTACAGGCTGTGCGGGCGCAACGGGCTGTCGTCGGGCAGCGCGGGGTGCTCGAAGCGGTCGAGTACACGCTGCATGCCCAGGCGACGCATCACCGCCACCGAACGTTCGTTGCCCACGGTGGTGAACGACACCACGGCGTCGAGGTTCAGCCAGTCGAAGGCGACGCTCAGCGCGTGGGCCGCCGCCTCGGTGGCATAACCCCGGCCCCAGTGCGCATGCGCCAGGCACCAGCCCACCTCGATGGCGGGCTCGAAGGGCATCTCGACCAGGGGTTCTTGCAGCCCGACGAAGCCGATGAACTGCTGGGTGTCGCGTCGTTCGACGGCCCAGAAGCCCCAGCCCCGCGCCTCGATTTCGTCGCGGCAGCGCGCGGCCATGTCGGCGCTGTCGTCGGCGCTGACGACGGACGGAAAGAACGCCATCACGCGCGGGTCGGCGTTCAGTGCGGCGAACGGGGCCAGGTCGGATTCGCGCCATTGGCGAAGGCACAAACGGGGTGTGAGGACTTCCATCTGCAGATTTCGCACGCCCGGTGAAAATCGGGCAGTTGGCGATTCTGAGTCCCCGTGCGATTTGCCGCCACCCCCTTTGTTGCAGTGCTGAACAACACCCAGCGACTGCGTTCAATCCCCCAGCAATTCGCCCACCGGCTTGAGGTCGTCCACCCGCTCGCAGACGGTCTTGATGACCATGAGGATGGGCACGCCCAGCAGCATGCCCCACACGCCCCACAGCCAGCCAAAGGCCAGCACCCCGATGAACACGGCGACCGGGTTCATGCGGCCGGCGCGGCTGGTCAGCCAGGGGGTGAGCAGTTGGCCCTCGACGGTGTTGATGGCGAGCGAGACGCCGCCGACGACGAAGGCCATCTCCAGCGTGCCGAACTGCAAAAACGCCACCAGCATGGACAGGGCCGTCACCGCCAGCGAGCCCAGATAAGGGATCAGGTTCAGCACCCCTGCCACCACGCCCCACACGGCCGCCTGTTCTAGCCCGATGGCCCAGAACGCCAGCCAGGTCGCCAGCCCCACCAGCGCGCTGGTGAACAGGTTGACCAGCAGGTAGGTCTGGATCTGCTGGTTGATCTCGTCGAGCGCCTGCACGGTGATTTTCTTGTCGCGCAGCGAATGCCCGGCGATCTTGACGATCTTGCGCCGGAAGGTCGTGCCCGAGACCAGCAGAAAGTAGACGAGGAAGACGACCACCGTCGTTTGCCCGAGCATCGCGGCCAGGCCGAGCGTACCGCTCCAGAAGTAGTCCTTGATGTTGAAGCGCGGTGGTTCGATCTGCACGCGCATCACGCCGCGCGGTGGGGGTGTGGCGGCGGTGTCGGCGGCGGCCTGTTCGAGTTGTGCCGCAGCCTTCTGCACCTGGTCGATCGGGCCGGCGGGTCGGTTGCGCGGCGAGGTGAGCGACTTGCGCAGCTTGGTGGCGGCCTCGGGCAAGGTCTCCATCAGCTGGTTGGCGTCGTCGGCCAGGCTCCAGCCCGTGGCCCCGATGCCGCCAAGGATGGCCAGCAGCACGACGGCGGCGCCCAGGGCGCGCGGCAGCCGCCAGCGCTCCAGTCGGTCCACCAGTGGCCACAGCGCGTAGGCCAGCACCACGCCCAGCAGGAGCGGAATGAACACCGCACGCGCCCAGTGCAGCGTGTAGATGCTGGCCAACAGGGCCAGCACGGCCAGCGAGATGCTGCGCACGTTCACCGGCATGTGCAATTGCACGCGGCCGCTTTCGTCGGGCGCGGGCAGCGGCGCGCCGAGTGCGGTCGCCGGGCCGGGCGGCGCGGTGGGGTCGGAGCGTGGGGTGTCGCTGGCGGGCGATGGCGTCAAGGCGCGGGCTCCTGGGGGCTGGAAAATCGACCCAGTGTGCCCGCACCGCCCTCAGGGCGCGAGGCGTCGCCGGCGCGCCCCGCTGTCGGACGCGATCACGCCAGCGCGTCAGCCCAGATCGTGCGCGCCCAGTTCCAGGCGTAGCTGCCTTCGAGCGCGTTGGCCTCGGACGACAGGCCGCCCGATCCGGGCACCGGCTTGTAGGTCTTGTCGGCGGCGACGTAGCTGTGCACGCTCGCCACGTGCACCACCAGCTGGTCGTTGACGAAGCTGTAGCAGGTGTTGGTGAGCATGGGCGCGGCGTTGACGGGCCAGCCGTTCAGCTCGGCGACGATGGCCGCGGCGCAGGCCTTGGCCTGGCTGTTGGCCATGTGGCCGCTCTTGGGCATGCCCGGGGCGAGCTGCATCGCGTCGCCGATGACGTGCACGTCTTTCGCGGCGGTCGATTCGAAGTTCAGGTAATTCACGCCGCACCAGCGCGCGTTGCCCTGCGCATCTTTCACCGAGGCGAGGCCGGCGTCCACCGCGATGCGGCCGGCGCGCATCGGCGGCAGCAGGTTGAGCACGTCGGCGCGCACGTCGTCTTGCACCTCGAACTTCACGGTGTTGGTATTCGCATCGACGGCCATCGCCTTGTGCGTGCCGCGGAACTCGACCATGCCCGGGTACAGCGTGGTCCACGCCTTGCGAAACAGCGCGCCCTTCGAGGTGATGTCGGGGTTGGCGTCGAGCACCAGCACCTTCGAGCGCGGCTTGGCCTGCTTGAAGTAGTGCGCGACCTGGCTGGCGCGCTCGTACGGCCCGGGCGGGCAGCGGTACGGCGCTTCGGGCACGACGATGGCGTAGGTGCCGCCGTCGGGCATGGCTTCGAGCTGGCGGCGCAAGGCGGCCGTCTCGGGGCCGGCCTTCCAGGCTTGCAGGATGCCGCCGCTGGCGTTGGCCGCCCGCAGGCCTTCGACGCTGTCGAACATCAGCTCGATACCGGGCGACAGCACCAGCTTGTCGTAGGCGATGGTCGTGCCCGACGCCAGCGTGGCGGTCTTCTTGGCGGTGTCGATGGTGCTGACCGTGTCGCGCACGACCTGCACGCCGTGCTTGCTTTGCAGCGTGTCGTAGGGGCGCGTGATCTCGGCCATCGAGCGGCTGCCGCCGATCACGAGGTTGGACATCGGACACGACACAAAGCTTGCTTGCGGCTCGACCAGCACCACGCCGATCTGCTGCTGCGAAAACATGCGCACGTACTTGGCAGCGGTCGCGCCGCCGTAGCCGCCGCCCACCACCAGCACACGCGCCTTGCTGGGCGCACCGCCCGTGGCGCAGGCGCCCAGGCCCAGGGCAGACAAGGCCATGCCGGTCTGCAGCAACTGGCGTCGATTGAAGTTCGTCGTCATCGTCAGGCCCCTTTCAGCGTGGCAGCGTGGCGAAGTACGCCGCGAGTTGTTCGATCTGTTCGTCGCTGTAGCCCTTGGTAAGCTGGTGCATCACGGTGGCCGGGCGCGAGCCGTCCTTGAAGGCCTTCATCTGCGCGACAAGGTAGGCCGCCGGCATGCCGGCCAGGCCGGGGATGGCGCTGTTGTCCACTGCGCGACCTTCGCTGCCATGGCAGTTGGCGCAGGTGGCCGCGAGCGCGCGGGCGTTCAGGGCCTTGGCGTCTTGCGCCTGGGCCGGCAGCAGCACCGCCGTGAGGGCGACGCAGACGAGCAGTTTGTGCATGGGCGGGTTCTCCTTCAGCGGTTGTCGTGGGCCCGGATTCAGGGGGCCGGGGGATCGATGTACTGCCGCGCCAGCTCCGGCGGCAAGGGCGAGTCGAGCAGAAAGCCGACCAGCCGCAGCGCGTCGGCGGCGGTGTCGTCCAGGCGGCCGAGCGGGCTGGCCGCGAGCGCCGCGTCGAGCCAGGCGCGCATCAGCACGGGCCGCAGCATCCACGGCAGTGTCTGCACCTCGGCCAGCGCGTGCACCAGGCCATCGGCGTCGGGCGGCTCGCAGGGCGCGGGCGGGGTGGTCCAGGCGCTGACGACGGCGCGGTGCCAGGCCTCGCCGGCCTCGACCTCGCCGTTGGGCACCACGCGCGACAGAAACGCGGTGAGCCGCACGATGTGCGCGCGCGTGGCCGCGGGCAGCTGCGCCACGTCGTTGTGCGCGTCGGTGGCAGGCGGTACGCGCAGCGGCGGCGCCAGCCGCCGGCGCATGGCCACCCACACCAGGCGGTCGATGGCGCGCACCTGGCCGTCGGCCGACATCACGCGGCGCGCGGCCTCCACGAGTGCCTGCCGATCGCCGATGGGCGCCCGTGCGGCGCGGTCGAGCAAGGTTTCCAGCCAGGGCAGCCGGGCCGCCGGGCCGAGCAGGTCCACGTCGGCACCGATGGCCTCGGCGCTCGCCAGCCCGCGGGTCTCGTCGCGCCAGGCGCGGCGTTCGCGGCGGCTGCCGGGCGTCAGCAAGAGCGCGAGGATGGCCGCGCGCAACTCGCCCTGACCGTTCAGGCGCGACAGCCGGCCCAGCGCTTCGCGTTCGTCCGCGCTCTGGGTCGGGCGCGGGCTTGGCACGGCGGCCGACGCCCCCGTCGCGGCGGGCGACGGGGGCGCGGGCGAGGCGGGCAGCGCGGCGTTCATCGGCGCAGCATAGGCCAGCGGCGCGTCGAACGGCGAGGGCGGCGTGGGGGCGGCAGCCACCGGGCCGCGCGGCCGCAGGGCGGGCTCGGGCTGCGAGGGATCGTCTTTCAGCACGGGCGCGGCCAACGGCTCGACCGCGTGGCCGTACAGCCGGCGCAGGCGCTGCGGCAAGGGCGGGTGGCTCGCCATCCAGTGCTCGGGCGCCTGCAGCAGCATGGCCGAGAGCATGGCCACCGGCACGCCGCGCAGGCGGTCTTCGTCGCGCAGCGCCTGCTGCCACACCTTGCGCAGCGTGCCGCCCAGGCCGTCGCGACTGCGGGTGAACTGCACCGCGCAGGCGTCGGCCAGCAGTTCACGCTGGCGCGAGACGGCCGCCTGCAGCACACGCCCCGCCAGCCAGCCCAGGCTGCCCACCGCGACGAACACGGCGCCGACCAACACGCCGCTGGCCGAACGCTGACCGTTCTCATCGGCGGCCATCTTGGCGGCGCCGAAGCCGTGTACCAGCGACAGGCCCCACACCAGCGCCAGCAGCACCATGTGCAGCTTCAGGTCTTCTTGCTGGATGTGGCCGAACTCGTGCGCCACCAGGCCTTGCAGCTCGTCGCGCGTCAGCCGTTCGAGCGCGCCGCGCGTGACGGCGATCACCGCCTCATCGGCACCCCACCCGCTGGCGAAGGCGTTGATGGCGTCCTCGCGGTCGAGCACATACAGGCGCGGGCGCGGCAGGCCGCTGGCGATCGACATCTCTTCGGTGACATTGAGCAGGCGTCGCTCGCGCAAGTCGCGCGGCTCGCCCACCTCGCGCCCACCGGCCCAGTGCGCGACGTGTTCGCCGCCGCCCAGGCGCAGCCGCACCGTCTCGACCGCGCAGCCGCCCAGCACGAACAGCAGCACCAACGCCGTGTTGGTCTCGAAGAAGAGCGCCGGCAGCGGAAAGATCCACGACAGCAGCGCCCACCACAACGCGTACATCAGCGCGTTGACGGCCAGCACCAGGCCGGCCAGCAGCAGCGCGAACAGCAGCAGCAGCCGGTGGGTCGCGCTGCGGGCGTCGTCCTGGTGGTGTCGGAAGCGCACGGCTTCCGGGTCAGAGCTGCACGCGAACCGGCGCGCGTTCGGCGTCGCTGGTGGTCGATTGCAGCATCGCCGCCTCGCGGAAGCCGAACAGCGCCGAGAGGATGCGCGTCGGGAATTCTTGCGACGCGTTGTTGTAGTCGAGCGTCGCGTCGTTGAAGAGCTGGCGTGCGAAGGCGATCTTGTTCTCGGTCGCGGTGATCTCTTCCGACAGCTCGCGCAGGCTCTGGTCGGCCTTCAGCTCGGGGTACTGCTCGACCACGGCCATGAGCCGGCCCATGGCCGAGCCCAGCACCTCTTCGGCCATCGACAGGCTGGTGACGGCGCCGGCCGCGGTGGGCCGGGTGCGGGCACGGTCGGCGGCCGACTGGGCCTGGTTGCGCGCGGCGATCACCGCTTCGAGCGTGTCGCGTTCGTGCGTGAGGTACTTGCGCGCCACCTCGACCAGGTTGGGGATCAGGTCGTAGCGCCGCTTGAGCTGCACGTCGATCTGCCCGAAGGCGTTGGCGATGCCGTTGCGCAGCCTCACCAGGCGGTTGTAGGCGCCGACCGCCCAGAAGACGACGACGGCGACGACGATCCAGCTCACGATCTGGGTGGTGTTCATGGCGGGCCCCTCCGGCCAGTGATGTCTTGGAATGCCGCGCACTCTACGACAGCGGCCGCCGAGCGCGCGACGGCCCGGTGAGGCGCCGCCGCGACACCCGGGTGTGCCGGATGTCCGCACTTACCCCAGCGACTGCAAACAAAACCTCAATTGGGTGGCACTTTGGCCGATAGGGTCTGTGGCCCCCCGCAAGAATGGCGCTGCCTGCCTGTTTTCGCTGGCGGGCCCTCACTCTCCCTTTGCATGCCAGGCTTCCACGCCCTTTTCCGCCCCGCCGCTGTCGCGCTCGCCCTCGGCCTGGCCCTGGGCAGCGCTGCGACGTCGCATGCGCAGTCCCCGTTCCCAGACCTCGATGGCCTGTCCCCCAACGACCGCGAGACCACCGCGCTGCGCCTGAGCGGCTTTGCCACGGCCGGCGTCGTCTACAGCGACATGGCCGGCCCCTGGGCCTTCCGGCGCGATGTGCTCCAGCGCAGCAGCGGCCCCGGCAGCGTGAGCCGCTCGGTCGATTCGCGAGTGGGCCTGCAGGCGCACTTCACGCTGTCCGACCAGTGGGAGGCCATCGTGCAAGGCGTGCTCAAGCCCATCGCCAACGCCGCCCCCCACGAGCAGCGCCTCGAATGGGCCTTCGTGTCGTGGCGGCCGTCCGATCGCAGCACCTGGCGCTTCGGCCGCGTCAGCACCGACACCTACCTCGAATCGCAGTATTCGAGCGTCGGCTTCGCCTACCCCTGGGTGCGGCCGAACATGGAGTTCTACGGCTGGACCTCGCTGCAGGCCATCGACGGCCTCGACTACCAGCACACCTGGCAGTCGGGCGAGCAGGGCGAGCGGCGCTGGCGCTTCAAGGTGCTGGCCGGGCAAGCCAGCCTGAACGTGCCCTCGACCACGGGCGAGCCGATCGTCTTTCATGGGCGCGACATGTTCGGCG
Source organism: Piscinibacter sp. PDB5-1 (assembly GCF_056676035.1). Taxonomy (NCBI): domain Bacteria; kingdom Pseudomonadati; phylum Pseudomonadota; class Betaproteobacteria; order Burkholderiales; family Sphaerotilaceae; genus Piscinibacter; species Piscinibacter sp. PDB5-1. The sequence continues at coordinate 211,955 of NZ_JBWVZL010000005.1, forward strand.
CTTCGCTTGCCGCCGAAGCGGGTGGGCTGAGCGCCAAGCTCAGCCACCTGCGCCTGACCTACAGCTTCGACAGCGGCGCCTCGGTCACCCCGCTGTTTGCCGCCCTAGCCGGCATTCAGAGCTCGCCGGTGATTCCGGCAGCAATCCGCGCCGAAGCGGCCAGCCTGCGGCAGGCCATTCCCGCCAGCCGCGACGAGGCTTCTCACTACACGGCGCTCAGCCTGCAGTACCGCGAGGGCCCGTGGCACGCCCAGAGCGAGTTCTCGCGCAGCGTGGGCGGGCCGAACAGCCGCCACCTCACCGGCAGCCTGGCCTACCGCACTGGCTCGGTCACGTTCTTCGGCACCGGTGGCCGCGCCCTGCCCCGCAAGGACGCCACCGCGCGCCCGCAATGGCAAAGCACCCTCGCGGCCAACCCCTTCATCGGGCCGGTGGTCGCGGCGCGCCTGCAGTTCGCCGGCAACACGGCGGCCGACCTGGCCAACATCGCGCGCGTCGAGCAGCGCTCGGTCGGGGCCGGCCTGCGCTGGGACTTCCACGACCAGGCCGCGCTCAAGGTGCAACTCGACCGCTTCAAGGTCGCGCCAAGCGGCGGTGCGCTATGGGGAGGCAACAACTTCGAGGGCCGGCGCGCGAACGTGCTGTCGGTCGTCGTGGACACGGTGTTCTGAGCATGAAGCAGTACACCTTGCTTCGCCGCCTCGCCGTCGCCACGGTGGCCGTGCTGTCGATGCTGCCGTCGCTGTCGCCGGCCCGCGCGGCCGACATCTACATCGTCGTCAACGCCAGCAACCCCGTCGGGTCGCTCAAGCACAACGAAGCGCTCGACCTCTTCATGGGCCGCAGCCGCCAGTTCACCGGCGGCCTGAGCGCGCAGCCCTACGACCACGCGCGCAACAGCGTCGCGCGCGCTGACTTCTACCGGCTGCTGACCGGCATGGACATGCCCCAGGTCAACAGCTACTGGGCGCGGCTCATGTTCAGCGGACAGACCCAGCCGCCGCGCATCACCGACACCGAGGCGGCCATGGTCGAGGCGCTCAAGCGCTCGCCCGGCGCCATCGGCTACCTGACGCAGCCGCCGACCGACAAATCGCTGACCGTGGTGCTGGTGCTGCGGGACCGCGACCCGCGCTGAACGGCCGAGCGTCGCGCCGCCCTGCCATGAAGATCCGTGGCCTCCAGGTTCGCTTTCTGCTGGTGATGCTGGCGAGCGCGGCCGTGTTCTCGGCCGTGGCCGGCAGCCTGTCGTACTGGATCGGCTATCAGCGCCAAGAGGCCGCCGGCCGCCAGACCATCGTGGACCTCGTGGCTGCCGTCGAAAAAACCGCGGCCATCGGTGCCTTTGCCGCCGACAACGTGCTGATGCGCGAGGTCATCGACGGGCTGGCCGGCCACCGGCTCATCGCCGCCGTGCGCATCGACGACCCGCAGGGCCGCACCCTGGTGCGCAGCGGGCGCCAGACCGCGCGGGCCGGCGACGAGCAGGCGGTGATCCACACGCTGATGTCGCCCTTCAACCGCGGCGAGGTGACCGCGCGGCTGGTGATCCAGCCCGACCTCGGCGAGATCGCCGCCCAGGGCCGCCAGCAGACCTGGGCGCTCGTCGGCCTGCTCGTGCTGCAGGTGGTGCTGGGCGCCGGAGCGCTGTACTTCACCGCCACGCGCTTCGTCTCGCGGCCCATCGTGCGGCTGGCGAGCAAGCTGCGTTCGATCCGGCCGGGCGCTGAAGAGCGCCTGAGCGTGCCGCGCCAGCACAGCGACGACGAGATCGGCGTGCTCATCGCTGGAGCCAACGCGCTGCTGCAGGCCAACGCCCTGACGCTGGAGCGCGAGCGCCACCTGCGCCTCGACGTCGAGCGCATGGAGGCGCAATACCGCCAGATATTCGATTCGACCAGCGCAGGCATCTTCCTGCTCGACGCCGACGGCCGCCTCATCAACGGCAACCCCACGCTGCTGAAGGTGATGGGCCTGCCGCTCGGCGACATGCAGCAGCTGCGCGGCGACGACTTCCTGCTGGCCGCCTTCGACGACCCCGAGCACGTGCGCGAGATGATCCGCCAGGCCGCTGCGCGCCGCGAAACCCTGTCGGGCGACCTGCGCCTGCGCGTTCGCGACGGCGCGCCGCGCTGGGTGCACTGCCTGATCTCGGTGCAGACCGACGCCGGCAGTCCCACGGCGGCACAGCCCCTGCTTGTGGAAGGCGTGATGTACGACATCACCGACCGCAAGCAGGCCGAGCGCCAGGTGCGCCACCAGGCCGAACACGACGTGCTCACCGGCCTGAAGAACCGCATGGCCAGCGACGACGGCATCGACCGCATCCTGGCCGAGTCGCAGGCCGGCGCCGAGAGCGCCACGCTGCTGTTCATCGACCTCGACGGCTTCAAGCAGGTCAACGACACCCTCGGCCACAGCGCCGGCGACGAGGTGCTGCGCCACTGCGCCGACCGCATGAGGCGCGTGGTGCGCCGCGCGTCCGACCTGGTCGGGCGCATCGGCGGCGACGAGTTCGTCGTCGTGCTGCCGCACACCGGCCCGGCCGACCCGCTGGCCACGCAGGTGGCCGCCGCGCTGGTGCAGTCGCTCGCGCTGCCGGTGCGGCTCGACGACGGCCGCGAGGCACGCGTGGGCGTCAGCATCGGGCTGGCCTGCTACCCGCTGCACGGCCACAGCCGCCGCGAGATCGAAGAAGCCGCCGACCAGGCGCTCTACGCCGTCAAGCGCAACGGCAAGCTCAGCTACGCGATGGCCCTGGCGCCACGCGAACGCCGGGCGGTGCAAGGGGTGTCACCGCAGCCCGTGGAGGCCGCGACATGAATGCCGCGCGCAAGCAGGTCTTGCTCGACTCGGTGCGCGACCTCGGCGGGCAGCTCAGCAGTGGCGACATCAATCTGGTGGACTACGGTGCCGGCCTGTGCCGCGCCTTTCTCGACCACTTCGATTGCTCGCGCGCGAGCCTGTGGCGCTTCGTCGGTGACGACGCCGTGCGCCGCCTGCGCTGCGTGGGCCTGCACACGCGCGCCGACGGGTTCAGCACCCCGGGCACCGAACTGGCCGAAGCCGACTTCCGCGTCTACATCGGCGAGCTGCTCGCACGCGGCACCTTCATGGCGCCGGACGTGCGCGCCGAACCGCATCTTGCCGAGCTGCGCACCTACTTCGACGCCCATGGCGTGTGCTCGATGCTCGACACCGCCTTCCAGATCAACGGCGCGCCCTTCGGCGTGGTTTGCCTCGAAGAAACGGTGCAGCCGCGCACGTGGTCGCGCCCCGAGCAATCCACGCTGCGAGAAGCCGCCGCACAGGTCAGCCTGACGATTGCCCGCCTGGGGCCGGCGCGACTCGCTGCGCTGCGGGCCGAAGCCGACCGGGGCACCGCGTCGGCCTGGTGAGCGCCAGCGCCCTCAGCCGGGGGTGGGCGGCACGACGGACGGCGCAGCACGCCAGCGTGCATGGCCCTGGGCACGCAGCGCGCAGGCCGGGCAGTGGCCGCAGCCGTGGCCCCAGGCGTGGCGCGTCGTGCGCTCGCCCAGGTAGCAGGTGTGCGTGTGCTCGACCACCAGCTCGGTGAAGGGCGCACCACCCAGCGTGTCGCCCAGAGCCCAGGTTTGGGCCTTGTCGAGCCACATCAGCGGGGTCTCGATGGCCATCGGCGCGTCGAGCCCCAGGCTCAGCGCCACCTGCATGGCCTTCATCGTGTTGTCGCGGCAGTCGGGGTAGCCCGAAAAGTCGGTCTCGCACATGCCGCCGACCAGCACGTTCAGCCCGCGCCGGTAGGCCACGGCCGAGGCAAAGCTCAGGAAGATCAGGTTGCGCGCCGGCACGAAGGTGTTGGGCAGGCCGCTCTGCGACATCTCGATCGCACGCTCGCTGGTGAGCGCGGTGTCGGACACCTGACCCAAGAGCGCGAGGTCGAGCACGTGGTCGTCGCCCAGGCGCTGCGTCCACTGCGGGAACTGCCGGCGCAGTTCGGCGAGCACCGTGAGCCGGCACTGCAGCTCGATGGCGTGGCGCTGGCCGTAGTCGAAGCCGAGGGTCTCGACGTGGGCGAAGCGCTCCAGCGCCCAGGCGAGGCAGGTGGTGGAGTCCTGCCCACCCGAAAAGAGAACCAGCGCGCGGCGCGGGTCTTTCATGGGCTCTGTGGCTTGCGGGCCGGCGGCAGCACGTCCTGGAACTCCGGCATCTGCTTCCACTTGGGATCGGGCGGCTCGACGCCTTCGCACGGGATGTACTTCGACGGCTCGACCTCGGCCATGCGCGGCAGGTAGCGCGAGCAGTTCGGAAACACCGCCTCGGCGCGCACGCGCACGATCAGCTGCGCACCCGGAAAACTGCCCAGCAGCGGGTCGTGGGCATCGACCGTCGCACGGCCGTTGACGCGCAGGCGGCGCGGCCGCTCGACGAAGTCGATGAACAGCAGGCCCACCGACGGGTTCACGCGCACGTTGCCCAGGCTCATGAACATGCCGTTGCCGTCGTAGCTCGGGAAGGCCAGCGTGTGGTCGTCGATGACGCGCACGAAGCCGGGCGCGCCGCCCTTGAACGAGCACTCGGGCCGGCCCTGGTCGTCGGCCGTGGCCAAAAAGAACATCGGCCGCGTCTCGATGAAGGCGCGGTCGTCGTCGTTGAAGTGGTCGCGCGCCAGGAACTCGACCACGCGGTCGGCCAGCGGTCGCGTCTCGAACTCGTCTTGCAGGGCCCGGGAACCGCCATGGAACATGCGCGGCTTGCTCATGACAGCCCCTCGGCCGATGAATACATCGGCCGATCCCCCAAGGGGATGCGGGCCGGCTTGGGAGCGGCCCGGCGCTCGGCCCGCAGCGCGGTTGAATCTCGGGGTGTCATGTTCAGCCGCGCACTTCGCCTTGACCCAGCACCACCCACTTCATCGACGTGAGCCCTTCGAGGCCGACCGGCCCACGCGCATGGAACTTGTCGGTGCTGATGCCGATTTCGGCGCCCAGGCCGTACTCGAAGCCGTCGGCGAAGCGCGTGCTGGCGTTGACCATCACGCTGGCCGAATCGACCTCGCGCAAGAAGCGCATCGCGTTCGAATGGCTCTCGGTCAGGATGGCGTCGGTGTGGTGCGAGCTGTAGCGGTTGATGTGCGCGATGGCGTCATCGACGCTGGCGACGATCTTCACGCTGATGATGGGCGCGAGGTATTCCTCCGACCAGTCCTGCTCGGTGGCGGTGGCGAGCTGCGCGCCGGGCACGTCGCGCAAGAGGGCCAGCGAGGCCGCGTCGCCTCGCATCTCGACGCCCTTGGCGGCAAAGATGGCGCCGATCTTCGGCAAGAAGGCCGGCGCGATCGCCTCATGCACCAGCAGCGACTCGGTCGCGTTGCAGGGGCTGTACTTCTGCGTCTTGGCGTTGTCGGTGACGCGCAGCGCCAGGTCCATCTGGGCGCTGGCATCGACGTAGGTGTGGCAGTTGCCGTCGAGGTGCTTGATGACCGGCACCTTGGCCTCGGCGCTGATGCGCTCGATCAGCCCCTTGCCCCCGCGCGGAATGATCACGTCCACCGCCTCGGGCGAGCTGATCAAGAAGCCCACGGCTGCGCGGTCGGTGGTGGGCACCAGCTGCACGGCATCGGCCGGCAGGCCGGCTTCGTCGAGCGCGGCGCGCACCAGTTGCCACAGCGCGAGGTTCGAGTGGATGGCCTCGGAGCCGCCCCGCAGGATGCACGCGTTGCCGCTCTTGATGGCCAGCGACGCGGCCTCGATGGTCACGTTGGGCCGGCTCTCGTAGATCATGCCGAACACGCCCAGCGGCACGCGCATCTGGCCGACGCTGATGCCGGTGGGGCGGCGGCGCAGGTTGGTGATCTCGCCGATGGGGTCGGGCATCGCGGCGATCTGCTCGCAGCCTTCGGCGACGGTGGCCAGCACCTTGTCGGTCAGGCGCAGGCGATCGACCATCGGCGCGGCGAGGCCGGCGGCCGTGGCGGCGGCGATGTCCTGCGCGTTGGCGGCTTGCAGCGCGCCGGGGTCGCTGCGCAGGCGGCGGGCCAGGGCCAGCAGGGCGGTGTTTTTGGCGGCGGTGGGGGCGGCGGCCATGCGCGTGGCGGCGGCCCGGGCGGCCACACCCATCTGCGCGATCAGGGCCTGGAGGTCTTGCGTGCTCATGGGGGCGGATTGTCCTAGATGTCGGCCCCGCGCGTGGCGCCCGGCCCCCCCGCGCCTCAGGGCGCGAAGTGCCGCAGCGCCAGCAGCCACAGCGGCGCGGTGAGCGCGAAGCCGAGCGTCGAGACGACGATGGCCGAGGTGGTTTCGCCCTCTTGCGCGCCATAACGCTGCGCAAAGATCAGCGGGTTGTTGCCCACCGGCAGCGCGGCGGCCATCACCACCACGGCCAGCGGCAGCCCGTGCAGGCCCAGCAGCCCGTGTCCGACCGCGAACACCAGCGTGGGCAGCACCAGCAGCTTGATCACCGAGATCAGCACCGCGCCCTTGGCCGAGGCCGCGAAGCCGTACTGCGCGAGCGACAGCCCGATCAGCAGCAGGCACAGCGGCACCACCGCCTGCCCCAGCAACACGAGCAGTTCGTCGGCCACCTGCGGGACGGGCAGCCCGAGCGCGTTCCACGCGAGGCCGAGCAGGATGGGCAGCACCACCGGGTGGATGATCGTGTGCCGCGCCGTCGTCCACAGCATGCGGCCGAGGTGGGCTTCGGTCTGCGCCTGGCGCGCGTGGTCGCGGGCGAGGTCCATCTCGACGAAGCCCGTGGTCAGCGTCAGCAGCGTCAGCGCGTGCAGGCTGACGATCGCCACGTGGATGGCCAGGCCCGGCTCGCCGAACATCGCCGCGGCCATCGGGATGCCCATCTGCACCGTGTTGCCGAAGGTCGCCGCCAGCGCGCGCACGCCGGGCGCGGCCACCGGCAGCCGCCGCGTGCGGTTGCGGTGTTTCTGCCACGCGTACAGCAGCACCAGCACCGCGGCCACCGGCCCGAAAAACACCGCCAGCGTGCGCCAGGGCATCAGCGAGAAGTCGATGCGCGAGGTGGTGCGAAACAGCAGCGCCGGCACGAAGATGTAGAAGGCCGCGTTGTTGATGACGCGCGCGGCCTGCGCGTCGCCCAGCCAACGCAGGCGGCCGGCGGCATAGCCGATGGCGATCACGAGCACCAGCGCGGCGAGCTTCAGGGCAATCAAGGCAAACATGGGCGCGAAGTATCCGTGACGGGATGCGCGGTGGGCGTCACGTGCGTGGCGGCCGGCACAGCGCTTGCAAGACCCCGGTGACGTTTAGTCTTGGAGGTCCGCGATGCTCATGCCCGTCCAGGCCCCGCCGGCCGAACAGGCCGACGAGACCTACAGCGCGCTCATCAACACGGCGGGCCGGCAGCGCATGCTCTCGCAGCGCGTCGTGCTCTTCACCACGCTGGCCGCGCAGGGCGATGCGAGCGCCCTGCCCACCGCCGACCAGGCGCTCGCGCTGTTCCGCGACAGCCACCTGGCCTTGTCGCTCGGCGGCAATGGCCTGCCGGCGCCGTTCACCGAAGAGCTGCAGGCCGCTTTCTTCGGCCCGCGCGGGGTGGACGGGCCGGTGCACGAATTCATCGCGATGGTGCAGCACGCGCTGCGCGCCATTCGCTCGGGGCAGGTGCAGCAGGCGGGACTGCCGGCGCTGGTCGAACGGGCCACGCCGCTGCTGGGGCAGCTGAACACACTGACGCTGTGCTACGAGACCCAGGCGCGCCGCCACGCCGTGCAGCAGCGGGCCAAGCAAGCCGCACTGATGGAAGAGATCCAGCGCATCGCCCAAGAGGCGCGCATGGTCAGCATGAATGCGCGCATCGTGGCCGCGCGCGCCGGCCACGAGGGCAAGGAGTTCGCCGTGGTCGCCAACGTGCTCTCGGGCATCAGCCAGCGCATCGAAGAGCTGACGCGCGCGGCGCTGGGCGGGCGCTGAAGGGGCGCACAAAGAAAAACCGCTGGCGCGCGGTGCGGGCCAGCGGTTCGGCGACGCTGCGGGTCAGCAGCGTGCGCGGGGCTCAGCGGAAGTAGTACGTGAGGTAGCCGCCGATGTGCGTGCCGTCGATGGCCGGGCCGTTGAAGTTCTTGAGCTTGAACTCTTCAGACACGACGCGCAGCTTGGCGCCCCAGTTGCTGTTGGGCTGCAGGTACTCGCCTTCAAGCACGAAACCGGTGGATGGCTTGAAGTCCACCGTGCCACCGCCGTTGCCCGACACGCTCAGCTTCGTGCCGGTGCTGTAACGCAGGCCGCCGCCGATGCGCACGTCGTCGCTGACGCGGTAGTGGCCCAGCAACTCGATCGGGATGCGGCCGAAGGTCACGCTCATGTTCGACGCGTTGACCTTGTCGAAGTGGTAGGTCGCGTTCAGTTGCAGGCTGAGCGGGCCGCCGAAGCCGAATTCGAGGCCGCCGCCGAAGGCGAACAACGCGCCGCTCGACACCTTGGCGCTGGAGCCGTCTTCATAGATCAGCTCGCCCAGCGTGTCGCCGCCACCGGTCAGGCCGAAGGTCAGCAAGGGCCGCACTTCGACGGCCTGGGCCGCGCCGGCGCCCAGAGACAGGGCAGCCGCCACGGCCGCCATCAGGTGTTTTTTCATGTCAGGGTCCTCCCCGTTGTTTCTGAAGATTGGGATTGCGTTGTGATGCCCCCGCGCGCCGCCTCGCGCGAAGCGGCGAGATTCTGCCGTGGGCCCACCGGGGCCCCCGCCCCGGCGTTGCATCGATGTCGCACCCAGGTGAGGGGGCGGTGAGGCGGCCTTCTTGGCGGCCGCGCGTGGCCTGGGAATTTGAACCCGACCACAACAGCCCCCACGCCCGTCACGTGGCGGGCTCCGGCACCTACCATAGGCCACCTCAAAACGACTCTGCAATTCGACCATGCGAAACGCTGTCGGCCAGACCCTGAGCGCGTCGCTCCTTGCCCTGCTCACCGTCGCGTGCACATCTCAGGCCAGGGACGAGGCGCCCCAAGCAGCCCCCCCGTCGCGCGCGAACCCAGCCCACAGCCCCGAGGTCCAAGCCCTGCTGGACAAGACCTTGCGCAACCTGCGCTTCGTCGAGGGGGGCAGTTTCCAGATGGGTGATTTCGGCCCGGTGCACTCACCCGAGAAGCTCTACTACAGCTTCTCGAAAGACAACAAACCGCTCCACAAGGTCACGCTCGACAGTTTTTCGATGAGCGCCTACAAGACCACCTATGCCGACCACGATGTGTATGCGCAGGCCACGGGCAAGCAGAAAGCAGGGCAAGACGACCTCACGCGCCGGTACCGCCTGCCTGACGTCGCTGCGGGCCTGAACTGGCACCAGGCCCGCGAGTACTGCCAATGGCTGGGCCAGCAATTGAACCTCCCGATGGATCTGCCCACCGAAGCCCAGTGGGAATACGCCGCGCGGGCTCGCGGACAGTTTTTCCTCTTCGCCACCGACAACGGCAAGATGGAAGAGCCTCGCAACGTGTGGGAGTTTGACCAGCGCGACGCGTTTGCCGAGAAGCACGGCCTTCACGGCGCGCCATCCATGCCGCTCGGGCAATTCCCGCCCACGCCGCTGGGCCTCTACGACATGATGACCGACGGCTTCGAGTGGACCCTCGACTGGTATGCCGAGAACTACTACGCCGTATCTCCTGAGATGAACCCCAAGGGCCCTGAAACGGGAACCGAGAAGGTGCTGCGCAGCTATCGCAGCAGCAGTGGATCACACATGGGGCATGGCGACGGGCAGTCCATCACCCGGCACAAACGACAACCCGATCCACCCAAACTCAACTGGAGGTTTCAGCCCGACCCGACTGCCAACATGACCTACGACACGGCGGCTCGCTGCGTGGTCAACAGTCCCAGACCCGTGCCCGCCAAGTGACCCACCCGGTTCAGGTGACGGACGCGCCCGGGTCTCCGGCCATCGCCTGACCCGGCCCGCTGTTTGAAGACGACTCTGCAATTCGACCATGCGAAACGCTGTCGGCCAGACCCTGAGCGCGTCGCTCCTTGCCCTGCTCACCGTCGCGTGCACATCTCAGGCCAGGGACGAGGCGCCCCAAGCAGCCCCCCCGTCGCGCGCGAACCCAGCCCACAGCCCCGAGGTCCAAGCCCTGCTGGACAAGACCTTGCGCAACCTGCGCTTCGTCGAGGGGGGCAGTTTCCAGATGGGTGATTTCGGCCCGGTGCACTCACCCGAGAAGCTCTACTACAGCTTCTCGAAAGACAACAAACCGCTCCACAAGGTCACGCTCGACAGTTTTTCGATGAGCGCCTACAAGACCACCTATGCCGACCACGATGTGTATGCGCAGGCCACGGGCAAGCAGAAAGCAGGGCAAGACGACCTCACGCGCCGGTACCGCCTGCCTGACGTCGCTGCGGGCCTGAACTGGCACCAGGCCCGCGAGTACTGCCAATGGCTGGGCCAGCAATTGAACCTCCCGATGGATCTGCCCACCGAAGCCCAGTGGGAATACGCCGCGCGGGCTCGCGGACAGTTTTTCCTCTTCGCCACCGACAACGGCAAGATGGAAGAGCCTCGCAACGTGTGGGAGTTTGACCAGCGCGACGCGTTTGCCGAGAAGCACGGCCTTCACGGCGCGCCATCCATGCCGCTCGGGCAATTCCCGCCCACGCCGCTGGGCCTCTACGACATGATGACCGACGGCTTCGAGTGGACCCTCGACTGGTATGCCGAGAACTACTACGCCGTATCTCCTGAGATGGACCCCAAGGGCCCGGAAACGGGAACCGAGAAGGTTCTTCGCAGCTTTCGGAATAGAGACGGTCGGGGCCTTTCAGCAGGGGACGGACTTTCCATCACTCGGCACAAGCGGCAACCTGACCCCCCAAAGATCAATCCGTTCACCAGAGAACCTGACGCATCGGCCAACCGGACTTATGACACGGCGGCTCGCTGCGTGGTCAACAGTCCCAGACCCGTGCCCGCCAAGTAACCCACCTGGTTCAGGTGACGGACGCGCCCGGGTCTCCGGCCATTGCCTGACCCAGGCCCGCCGTCTCGATCTGCGCGAAGAGGGGGTGCGCTCTCCCATCGAACAAGGCCAGGCTGCGAAATTCCAGAGAGTCCAGCGCCGCCACGCGGTACCCCGGTGGAAATTTCTTGAGCAACAGGCCCCGCATCTTCAGGAACGTGTCCAGATAGGAGTTGCCGGTCGCCGCGAATGCCGCCCCCGGCAAGTCTTGTGTCGATCGTTCTCTGGCCTGGATGTCGGCATTGACCTTGCTGAAGACCGATGGCAACTCTGCCAGCGAGATGCCGTTGTTCAGGAAGCGGAGCACGTCGCCCTCGTTCTTCCCCGCCGGGCGAGAGCTTTTGGTGCCTTGCCGTGTCATGTGCTGCATCACGTTGTGCCATCCGCTGGAGGTTTCTACCCCCGCCAGGATGTTGCAGATGGCCGCCTTGTGCGAAGGCAGGTAGTGCAACTGAGCATCCGGATCGAGAACATTCCCGAGCGACAGACTGGGCGTGTCCCGTGCGTGGCTGGGCCTGCCATGCCGCGTGATCTCGTAGAGAAGCATGCCCCGGGTCTCGGGCGTGGCATACACCAGCCAGTCGGGTTTGCGGTTGATGTTGTTGACCAATGTGTTCCGCGCCTGAGCGTCGTTCAATGAAGACAACGCCCCATCAAAGAATCGATCAATCCCCTTTGCCCACTCCACCCACATTTGCTCGGCCGGCGATCCATCGACCAAGCACACCATCACCAGTTTCGACAGGGCTTCAAACGCCACCTGATTGAAATAAACCAACTGCTTGAACCCCGCATGCAGCAGTTGATAGAAAACCCACTGCAGGAAGTGAACCATCTTGTCGGGCTGCACGGTGAACTCCACCGCACCCTTCAGGCCCACGCCCCAGCACAGTCGCGCCGCCGCCTTGATCCGAAATTTGCCGTCACGCAGGTACACCTCGAACTGCCCCTTGAAGCCCGCGCCGATGCTGCCGGCCACGTCGGTGGAGAGTTCGGCGAAGCTCACGAACTCCGGCTCCTTGGGCGGTAGCCACTGCACCTTGCCGCCGAAGGTGATGCCGGCCTCGGCTCCGGCGAACGCGTCCAGCTTGAGCCCGACCCCGGTCATGTCTTTCGGGGCTTCCTCGAACTCCGCCGCTGGCTCGAATTTCGGCAGACCGCGCTTGACATCGAATGCACTGCTCAGCGTATCGGCCCGATTCGGCGTGATCGCTTTCGCGATCTGCTTGCCGTCTTCGAGCGTGATGCCCACAGCACCCGTGGCGATGGCCTTGACGCCCGCAAACCCGTACAGCGAGGCCTCGATCACAAACCGCACGGACCCGAGGTCTTCGCCACCCAGGCTCATCACCCAGCCCTTGAGCGATGGGGCAGCCCATGTGATGCCTACACGCCCTTCGCACAACACGAACTTGCCTTGCAGGTTGCCTTGCAACTGGGCCTTCTTTTTCTTCCAGTCGAGTTCGGCGCCGGCCCCCGCCCCACCGACCAGCCTCAGCCACTGGGCCTGCGCATCGACCTCGTAGGTCTCGCTCTTGAGCAGACAGTCCGCGTACTGGTTGCCAGCGATCTCGATCACGTCCAACACGCCTGGGCCGGTCTTCCACTCGGTGGCACTTTTGACGCTGGGACTCTTGAGTTCTTCGGCGATCTTCTTGAACGAATCCTTCAGCGCGTTGACGTCCAGTTTCTCCGGGCTGGCCGACAGGTTGGCCTTGGTGCCTGCGGGCCCGGCGGCTTTGACATTGATCTTGTATTCGGTCTTGTTGATCCGTTGGCTCTTCTGCTTCAGGTAGTCGTCGGTCTTGATGTAGCGCCGACGCAGGCCCATCGAGGGCTTGCCACCGCCTTCTTTCGCATAGGTTTCATAGGTGACGACCTCCTTGAGATCGGCCGCCTGTGAGAAACGGTTGTTCAGTTCCGACTTCACCTTGTCCTGCGCCAAACCCAGCGCCTTTTCGGCGCGTTCGATCTGGGCCTTTTCTTGAGACTCCAGGGCGCGGCTCAAATCGAGCTTTGCCAGGTGTGCCGCCGCAAAGATCTTTTCGAGTTGCCCGCTGATTTGCTCGAATTCATCGAAGCTGCTCTGGGGTACCACGAGGAGTTCGTTGTCTCCGGGCGAGACGATGATGGGCAGGCTGGTCTTGCCCGCCAGCTTGGCTTGATGCAACTCGAATGGGGCGGTCACAGCCCCGACGGTCTTCAGCCGCAGTTCGTACGTGTCGCGGTCTTGCCCTTTCACCAAGGGTGCCCACTGCGGTGAATTGACTTTCACGGACGTGCCGGGCACTTCGAACTGAAATGAGACGCTCGACGCGCAGAAATGAATGCCGGTGTCGCCACCTGATGAGGTGCGCCCCGAGATCGGGGTCGCTTTCAGCAGTTCGCGTGCTGTGGCTTGGCGGCCATGGGCATCCAGCACAAGTGCCTTGAACGGAGCGGCGGAGACCGGCCGCCCGCTGGTGTGCGCAAAGAACTTCACGCGAAAGAACGGCATGACGCGAAGTCGCTTGATCTTGGATGTCTTGTCCGTGGCGTCTGCCAGTTCAATGTGCGGCTCGTTGTCTTGCGTTTCATGCAGGTCGGGACGACTCCACCCCCCTTGAAGCGATTCGCGCACCTGTAGCCGATACGTGCCCGCCTGGGTGACTGAGGTGAATGTCTTGGTGAGCCCTCGCGCATCGGTTGTCCCAGAAGCCACGATGCTGCTTCCTGGTGCCTCGATTTGGTAGTGAACCCCACGGCAGGGAACTTCGACCTGGCCGTCCAGGTAGTAAAGTGCAAACTGACCAGTCGCCATGCGGAAAGCTCTCTTCGATCTTCTTAGGTTGTGGCTTCTTGCGTCAGATGGAAGCCTTCATGGTCTGCATCCTCGATGAAGACATCGACCTTCATGGGGCCGTCGGTCTCTACCCGCTCGGTCTTCCCTTCCGAGTCGGTCACGCCGCTCTTCATCGTCCCATCCGGCATCAGCATCACATAGGGCTTGTTCACCAAGGGCTGGCCGTCGATGCCGCGAGCCACGAACCGAAGAAAGTGCGGCGGAAACGACTGCGTGGTGAATGAGAGCGGTGGTACCTGCGCACTCTCCCCTGCTGCCAGCTCCTTCATCGCCGCCTTGAAAGTCGCCGGCCCACTGGTCGTGAGCGTGATCGCGCCTCGGGTGATTCGCAGCGCCCCGCCGCCAGCCGCCAGCAGGATGTGGCTCGGCGCGCCCATCGTGATCGCGCCGGTCACGCTGCTGACTTCGACTGACTTGTCGGCCGTGAGGTTGAGCGTGTTGGCTTGCGCCTGAACGCTGACGTTGCCGCTGGCCGCGTGCATTTGCAGGCCGGTCTCGCCGTTGGGCTTGTGGGGGTTCGACGCCTTGCCGTAGCTGAAGAAGCTCAGGCCGCCTTTAACCGCCACCGCGGTATGGCGCTGGCTGGCGCAGTCGATGTCTTGCCCGGCCGTGAGGGCGGTGGTCTTGCCGGCGGTCCAGACGCAGTGAGCGGGCGTCGTCGCGGCGATGCCGCCTGGGGCGCTGACCAACAGGTCGGGGCGGGCCCATGCGGGCACGGTGCCCGTGCCGCCGGCAATGGGCACGCGCATCATGCTCGGGGTTGCGGGTACGGTCTTGGCCATGTCAGAGGGGCCTCTTCATTGGCATTGTGAGATAGACGCCGTGAGGCGCCGCGTGAAGTCAGGCGGTCTTCTTGGCGGCTGCTTTCTTCGCCGGCACCTTCTTGGCCGCGCGGGGCTCGAACTCGAACGACACCTTGCCTTCCTTCTTGTCGAAGGCGAGGAAGGCCTTGAACTTGCGCCGCGTCTTGTTCGACACGAAGCCCTCGAGCAGCGAGGTCTTGCCAGTCGCCAGCAGCTTGGTCATCTCTTCGCGGGCCACGGGTTGCTGCAGGATGATCTTGCCGCTCTTGAAGTCGCAGGTGATGGGCGCGCCCACCGCGTGTTCGCAGACGTACGAACTGCCGTGCTCGAAGACGTTGCCCTGGCACTTGGGGCACTTGCCGAGCGCTTCCTGCCCCGAGAAATCGACCGGCTCGCCCGATTCGCCTTCTTTCTTGGCGTCTTCGCCGAAGTCGAACTCGAGCTTCCAGTTCTTGATCTCGTCGTCGAAGCTCAGCTTCAGCTCGGCGGTGAAGGGCCAGCCCGCCTTGGAGCGGAAGCCCTCCAGCGGTCCGATCTTCTTGTTCGCCAAAAACTCTTCGACCTCGTGCAACTCGAAGCTGCGCCCGCCGGGGATCTTGGCCATCGAAAAGCCGCAGCCCGCGCCTTCGCCGCTGGCGTTCGCGTCCTTGCCGACGCAGGTGAAGCGGCGGTAGTTCTCTTTGACCACGCCGCCGCAGTTGGGGCACGGGGTCTTGAGCGTGGCGTAGTCACCGGGGATGGTGTCGCGGTCGTATTCCTTGGCCTTGGCGACGATGCGCTGCGTCATCGCGGCGATCTCGGCCATGAACTTCTCGCGGCTCAGGCGGCCCTTTTCCATCTCGGCGAGCTGGAATTCCCAGTTGCCGGTGAGTTCGGGCTTGGTGAGGTCTTCGACGCCCAGGCCGCGCAGCAGCGTGGCGAGCTGGAAGGCTTTGGCGGTGGGCACCATCTCGCGGCCTTCGCGCAAGAGGTACTTCTCAAGGATCAGGCCTTCGATGATGGCCGCGCGCGTGGCCGGCGTGCCGAGACCCTTCTCTTGCATGGCCTCGCGCAGCTCGTCGTCGTCGATCAGCTTGCCGGCGCCCTCCATCGCGCTCAGCAGCGTCGCTTCGGTGAAGCGCGCCGGCGGGCGCGTCTTGCTGGCGTTCACGTCGACGCTCTCGGTGCGCACGACCTCGTCTTTCGCGACGGCCACCAGGTTGGCGTCGTCTTCCTGCGCCTCGCGGCCGTACACGGCCAGCCAGCCCGGCTTGACCATCACCTTGCCATTGGTCTGGAAGCTGTGGCCCTTGCCTTCAACGGTGACGGTCGAGATGCGCGTCGTGACCATGAACTCGGCCGGCGGGTAGAAGACCGCGAGGAAGCGCTTGACCACCATGTCGTACAGCTTGGCCTCGACCTCGGTCAGGCTCTTGGGCGGCTGCAGCGTCGGGATGATGGCGAAGTGGTCCGACACCTTCGCGTTGTCGAAGATGCGCTTGTTGGGCTTGACGTAGCCTTCTTTGATGGCCTTCGCGGCGTGCTGCGCCAGCGGCTTCAGCGGGCCGGGCAGGTCTTCGGCGGCGATCATCTCCATCGTGTTTTTCACGACGGGGATGTAGTCCTCGGGCAGCGCCTTGCTGTCGGTCCGCGGGTAGGTCAGCACCTTGTGCTTTTCATACAGCGCCTGCGCGATCGACAGCGTGGTCTTGGCCGAAAAGCCGAAGCGCGAGTTGGCCTCGCGCTGCAACGAGGTCAGGTCGTACAGCTGCGGGCTGCTCTGCGAGCTGGGCTTCGACTCTTCGGTCACGTGCGCCGGCTGGCCGCGCACGGCGTCGGCGATCGCCTGCGCCTCGGCGGCGGTCCACAGTCGGTCGGCGCGCAGTTCGACGTCGTCGGGGTTCTTCTTCCACTTGGGGTCGAACCACTTGCCGTCGTACTCGCCGGCCTGCGCGGCGAAGGTCGCCTTGACCTCCCAGTACTCGCGTGCGACGTGCTTGCGGATCTTTTCTTCGCGCTCGACGACGATGCTCAGCGTGGGCGTCTGCACGCGGCCCACGGTGGTGAGAAAGAAGCCGCCGTCGCGCGAGTTGAAGGCGGTCATCGCCCGCGTGCCGTTGATGCCCACCAGCCAGTCGGCCTCGCTGCGGCTGCGCGCCGCTTCGGCCAGGCCCTGCAGCTCTTCGTCGCTGCGCAGGTTGGCAAAGCCGTCGCGGATGGCCTGCGGCGTCATGCTCTGCAACCACAGCCGCTTGACCGGGTGCTTGCTCTTGCTGTGCTGCTGGATCAGCCGAAAGATCAACTCGCCCTCGCGGCCCGCGTCACAGGCGTTGATGAGTTCGGTGACGTCCTTGCGCTTGACGAGCTTGACGATGGCATTGAGCCGCGACTTGCTCTTGTCGATCGGGTTGAGGTCGAAGTGCGGCGGGATGACGGGCAGGTTCGCAAAGCTCCACTTGCCGCGTTTGACGTCGAACTCCTCGGGCGCCTTGATTTCCAGCAGGTGGCCGACGGCCGAGGTGACGATGTGGTGCTCGCCCTCGAAGTACTCGTCGTGCTTGTCGAACTTGCCGGCCACCGGCGTCAGCGCGCGCACGATGTCCTGTGCGACGGAAGGCTTCTCGGCAATGATCAGTGACTTGCTCATGGTTCTTTTGGTTGGCTGGACCCAGGCGGTTGCCTGTGCCTCTCTACAATCCGGGCTTCTCGCGCGCACGCCTGTGCATGCACGTACGCACGCGCGCACCCATGAATTCAATGTACCCAAAGAAACCGATGACGCAAGCCAAGGCGGCCAAGACCCCGACCCGCGCCGCCAAGAAGCCGGCCGCCCCTCCAGCCGAGGCCGCGAAAGGCCGTCGCATCCAGGTCCGGCGTTCGGGCATCCACGGCAAGGGGGTGTTCGCGCTGCAACCCCTGGCCAAGGACGAGCACATCATCGAGTACCTCGGCGAGGTCATCACGTGGAAAGAGGCGCTGCGCCGCCACCCGCACGACCCGAGCCAGCCGAACCACACGTTCTACTTCCACCTCGACGATGACCACGTCATCGACGGTGCGCGCCAGGGCAACGCGGCGCGCTGGATCAACCACTCGTGCGCACCCAACTGCGAAGCCGACGAGATCGGCGGACGCGTGTTCGTGAAGGCGCTGCGACCCATCAAGCCGGGCGAAGAACTCTTCTACGACTACGGCCTCGTGATCGACGAACGTTACACCCCGCAACTCAAAAAAGAGTTCGCCTGCTATTGCGGCGCGAAGACCTGTCGCGGCACGATGCTCGCGCCCAAGCGCCGCCGCTGACATTTCTGCACCTTCGAATCCGCCGTTGAACGACCGCATCACATGACGACGCCAACGCCGATGCCCTGGGGGGCCGAGTCCCTGTGGGAACAACTCGAACCTTTGCTGCCGGGCATCAGCGTCGAGGTCGTCGCGCGCAGCCCCTCGACCAACACCGCGCTGCTCGAACGCGCGCGCGTCAGCGTCGGCTCGCACGGCCAGTTGGTGCAGGTGCGCCCCAGCGTCGAGAGTGCCGCCTTCGGCCGCCGCGCGGCCGACGTGATGCCCTGTTTGCTGGTGGCCGAACACCAGACCGGCGGTCGCGGTCGCATGGGTCGCGCCTGGAAGGCCGCGCCCGGGGCCTCGCTGACGTTCTCGCTGTCGCTGCCGCTCGATCCGCCCGACTGGTCGGGCCTGTCGCTCGCGGTGGGCGTCGCGCTGGCCGAGGCCCTCGACCCGCCGGGGCGCCCGGGCGGTTTGCACATCGGCCTCAAGTGGCCCAACGACCTGTGGCTGGTCGATGCGGACGAGGCCAACCCGGCCCGCGGCCGAAAGCTGGGCGGCGTGCTGATCGAAACCGTGAGCGCCGGTGCGCAGCGCCTGGCCGTGATCGGCATCGGCCTGAACGTGCAGCCTTTGCCCTTGCCCGCCAACGACCTGCGCAGCGGCTACGCGTGCCTGCAAGAGATCGACCCCCAGGCCAGCGCGCCGGCCGTGCTGCGCGCTGTGGCCGCGCCCTTGGTGCAGGCCCTGCTGCGATTCAACCGCGAGGGCTTCGCGCCCTTCGCGGACGACTTCGCCCGGCGTGACCTGCTGGCTGGCCACGCGGTCGTCACCACGCAGGCCGATGTGAAAGAAGGCATCGCGCGCGGCGTGTCGGGCAACGGGGCCCTGCGCGTCGAAACGCGCGAGGGCTTGCGTGAGGTCAGCAGCGGCGAGGTCAGCGTGAGGCTCGAAAACAGCCTGCCCGACACGGCCCCCGGCGTGCTCTGACGCGCGCGCGCGTGACGACCCCTGCCCGATGACGCACCGCCCTGGAGCCAAGACCCGATGATGCGTTTGCTGGTGCTGGTGCTGCTGCTGGCCAACCTGGGCTTCTATGCCTGGACGCAGGGCTGGCTTGACGCGGTGATCGGCGTGTCGTCGATGGGTGACCGCGAACCCGAGCGCCTGGCGCGGCAGGTCAGCCCCGAGGCCGTGCGCATCCTGCCGCCGCAGGCCGCCGCCCCGCTGGCCGACCCGGCGCTGTGCCTCGAAATCGGTCCCTACACGGCCGCGCAAATCCCCGCCGCCCAGGCGGTGGTGCAGGCCGCCTTGCCGGCCGGCGGCTGGGAGGTCGCCAACCGCGACGTGCCGCCGGTGTGGACGGTCTACATGGGCCGCTTTGCCAACCGCGAGGCGCTGCTGCGCAAGCTCGACGAGTTGAACCGCCTGAAGGTGCCGCACGAAGAGGTCACGACCCCGGCCGACTTGGCGCCGGGGGTGTCGCTGGGGCGTTTTGCCGACGCGGCCGCTGCCGAGAAAGCCCTCGCCGAATTCACCCAGCGTGGGGTGCGCACCGCCCGCGTGACCGAGCTGGCGCCGGCACGCACCGAGCTGCTTTTGCGCGTCGAGCGCGCCGACCCGCCCACCCAGGGCGTGCTGGCCGGCCTGCGCGACGACGCCTTGCTCGGCAAGACCTTCGTGGCCTGCGGGCCGCTGGCTGGCCCGCGCTGACATCGCCAGCCGCGGCATTTGCCGCGTCGCCGGCGGGTCAGCGACGCTGGCCGTTGCGCTTGATCAGCAAGATCGCCAGCGCCAGCAAGAGCAGCCACACCACTCCCATCGCCCCGCCACCACCGCCAGTCGGCACCGGCGCTGCCGCCGGCACGTTGGCCGGCAGGTCGGGGCCGGCGGCCACGGCGGCGGCGAGCTCGTCGCTGTCGATCGACACCACCGGCCAGTTCGGCGCCTGGTAGCTGCTGGGACCGGCCGCGTAGCGCAGCGCTTCAGAGGCGTCGAGGATGCCCACCCCGCAGGTCGTGGTGGTACACAGGCAGCGGCCAGGGTTGTCGTTCGAACACGCGGCCATCAGGGTCGAGGTGACATGCGGCCGGGCGCTGGCGCGCAGGCCCGCTTGCAATTGCTCGGCGCTGAGCTGCGGGTCCACGCTCAGCATCAGCCCCATCACGCCGGCCACGAGCGGCACGCTGAAGCTGGTGCCCGAGACGTGCGCATAGCTGGGTTGGTCCGGGCCCTGTGTGCCGGTGTTTGACAGCGTCAGCAGGCCTTCGTCGGCCAGCGACAGGCTGTCCATCGGGCCGAAGGCGCCCCATGCACCGCCGTTCACCGGGTCGCCGCCCACGGTGGCAATGACCAGCTGCGGCCCGAAGTTCGAGTACGTGGACTTGAAGCCGTCTCGGTTGAGCGCGGCCACGCCGACCACGCCGGTGCAACTGGCCGGGCGCGACACACCGCCGTGTTCGTTGCCGGCGGCAGCGACGACCACCACACCCAGCGCGGTGAGTTCGTTGATGGTGTCCTGGTAGGCGGCGTTGCAGGGGGCGCTGCCGCCGAAGCTGATGTTGAGGATGCGTGCCGGGTTCGGGTTCACCGGCGCGCCGACGACCGGCAGCCCCGCGGCCCAGCGCATGCCATCGACGATGTCGCCCACCGCCGCACCGCACTTGCCCGCCACGCGCACCGGCAGCACGCGGCCCTCCCATTGCACGCCGGCCACGCCGATCAGGTTGTCGGTCTGCGCGGCCAACATGCCGGCGATCACGGTGCCGTGCCAGGAGCTGTTGCTCGCACTGCAGCTGCGAAAACGCGGGGTGTTGACCTCGGTGGTGCTGAGCGAGTCGCCCGGGTCGGACGGGTCGCTGTCGCGCCCGTCGCCATCGGCCGCGTGTTCGGCTTCGGTGACGAAGTCGTGGCCGGGCAGCACGCGGCTGTTCAGCTCGGGGTGGTCGGTGATGCCGGTATCGAGCACCGCGATCACCGGCGCGTTCGCAAGGCCGCGGTTCAGCACCCAGGCCGTTTGCAGGCCGGGCACCCCGCGGCGGCGGTCGCGCACGTCGTTACTGGGGCCGCCGATGCTGCTGGCCCCGCCGACCGGGTACAGCCACCACTGGCCCTGGGTCTGGCCGTCCGGCAGGAACTTCGGGTCGTTGGGGGCGATGAGCTGGAGCCGTTGCTCTCGCACATTCGGCACCACCCACTCGACCTCAGGCCGCGCGCGCAGCTGCTGCGCCAGGCGCTCGGCTTCGTCGCCCGGCAGCACGCGCCCGAAATCGAGGTGCTGGGCCGCACGCCCGTTGGCCCGCACGGCGCGCGGCGTGATGCGCAGGTCGGAGAGCACGCGGCCCAGGCGCTGGGCCGGGTCGCCGTCCATGGTTTTCTGTGAGCCTGGTGTCGGGCCCGAGCCCAGCGCCAGGGGACCGGCGGCGCTGTCTTTCAGTTTGACGATCAGGCCGAGCGCCGCGGGCCCGCCGGTGTCTGCCGGTGAAACCGCCGAAGCCGGTCCCGGCCCTGCCAGCGCCAGGCCCGCCAGCGCTGCCATGCCCCAGGCCGCCACACGCAGGCGCAGCTTCAGCATCTGCGAGCCCTCGGCAGCGGCGCGCCAAGCGGCGAAAGGGGCAAGAACACAGGGTGGCAACACATCAACGACGCAGTGTAGGCAGGCGGGGCAGGCACGCCGTCTGACCAAATCAGCACGGTCGGCAGGGGGAAGGTCGCAGGGGCATCGAAAGCGAAGAGCCCCACGCGGGGGCTCTGTCGCAATCGGGCGGCGTGACCCGAAGGGGTCAACGCCTCAGGCTCACTTGGCGATGACGCGAACCATCTCGAGCACCTTGTTCGAGTAGCCCCACTCGTTGTCGTACCAGGACACGAGCTTGACGAAGGTGCTGTCCAGCGCGATGCCGGCTTCGGCGTCGAAGATCGAGGTGCGCGGGTCGCCACGGAAGTCGGTCGCGACGACCTTGTCTTCGGTGTAGCCCAGCACGCCCTTCAGCGCGCCTTCGCTTTGCGCCTTGAACTCGGCGCAGATGTCCTTGTACGAGGCTTCCTTGTTCAGCTCGACGGTCAGGTCCACGACCGACACGTCCGAGGTCGGCACGCGGAACGACATGCCCGTGAGCTTCTTGTTCAGCTCGGGGATCACCACGCCCACGGCCTTGGCGGCACCGGTGCTCGACGGGATGATGTTCTCGAGGATGCCGCGGCCGCCGCGCCAGTCCTTGTTCGACGGGCCGTCCACGGTCTTTTGCGTCGCGGTGGCGGCGTGCACGGTGGTCATCAGGCCGCGCTTGATGCCCCACTTGTCGTTCAGCACCTTGGCCAGCGGGGCCAGGCAGTTGGTGGTGCACGAGGCGTTCGAGATGATGGCCTCGCCCTTGTACGAAGCGTGGTTCACGCCGTACACGAACATCGGCGTGTCGTCCTTCGACGGGGCCGACATGATGACCTTCTTGGCGCCGGCGGCGAGGTGCTTCTCGGCACCGGCCTTGTCGAGGAAGAGGCCGGTCGATTCAACCACGATGTCGGCGCCGACTTCGTTCCACTTCAGGTTCGCCGGGTCGCGCTCGGCGGTCAGGCGGATCTTCTTGCCGTTGACGACCAGCGTGTTGCCGTCCACCGAAACCTCGCCCTTGAAGCGGCCGTGCACCGAGTCGTACTGCAGCATGTACGCGAGATAGTCGGGTTCGAGCAGGTCGTTGATGCCGACGATCTCGACGTCGTTGAAGTTCTGGATCGCGGCACGGAACACCATGCGGCCGATGCGGCCGAAGCCATTGATACCGATCTTGATCGCCATGTGATTTCTCCTGGAGAAGTTTGAGGAAAGTCGAAAACGAAGAAGGGTGCCGATGGGCACCCTTCGTGAACCTGGTTACCGCGTCTTGCCCAGCACCACCTTGACCGTGTCTGCCACGTTCTCGGCGGTGAAGCCGAAGTGCTTGAACAGCACGCCGGCCGGGGCCGATTCGCCGTAGGTGTCGATGCCGACGACGGCCGACACGCCGTACTTCCACCAGCCGTCGGTCGAGCCCATCTCGACGGCGATGCGCGGCAGCTTCTCGGGCAGCACGGTGCTCTTGTAGGCGACGCTCTGTCGGTCGAAGGTCGTGGTGCTGGGCATGCTGACCACGCGCACCGCGATGCCGGCGGCGGCCAGCTGTGCCTGCGCGTGCAGCGCCAGTTGCACTTCAGAGCCGGTGGCGATGATCACCGCCTGCGCCTTCTTCTTGAGGCCCACTTCGCTCGGCTCGGCCAGCACGTAGGCGCCCTTGGCGATGTCGTCGAGCCCGCTCTTGGGCGCGTAGGCCAGGTTCTGGCGCGACAGCAGCAGTGCGGTCGGGCGGTCCTTGTTCTGCAGCGCGGCGGCCCAGGCGATCACGGTTTCGGCGGTGTCGCCCGGACGCCAGACGTCGAGGCCCGGGATCAGCCGCAGCGAGGCCGCGTGCTCGATCGACTGGTGCGTCGGGCCGTCTTCGCCCAGGCCGATGCTGTCGTGCGTGAACACGTGGATCACGCGCTGCTTCATCAGCGCGGCCATGCGGATTGCGTTGCGGCTGTAGTCGCTGAAGGTCAGGAAGGTGCCGCCGTAGGGGATGAAGCCGCCGTGCAGTGCCACGCCGTTCATGATGGCGGCCATGCCGAACTCGCGCACACCGTAGTTGATGTGGCGGCCGCCATTCGAGGCGCCGCTGGCGTCGAAGCGCAGCGCGGGCGTGCTGCTGGTGTTGGTGAGGTTCGAGCCGGTCAGGTCGGCGCTGCCGCCCAGCAGTTCGGGCAGGGCCTTGGTGAAGGCTTCGAGCGCGATCTGGCTGGCCTTGCGGCTGGCCACCGTTTCGGCCTTGGCGTGGGCGGCCACGGCGGCATCGACCACGGTCTGCGCGAAGCCCTTCGGCAGCTCGCCGTTCATGCGGCGGATCAGTTCGAGCGCGAGTTCGGGGTGCGCCTTGCCGTAGGCCTCGAAGGCGTTGACCCACTCGGTCTCGGCCTTCAGGCCATCGACGCGCGCGTCCCACTGCTCGTAGGCCGCTTCGGGAATGACGAAGGGTTCGTGCGCCCAGCCCAGCGCGTCGCGCGTGAGCTTGATCTCTTCGGCGCCCAGCGCCTCGCCGTGCGCCTTGGCGGTGCCGGCGCGGTTGGGCGAGCCCTTGCCGATGGCGGTCTTGCAGCAGATCAGCGTGGGCTTGGTGGCGCTCTTCTTGGCTTCGATGAGCGCGCGGTCCACGGCCTCGGCGTCGTGGCCGTCCACGTTGCGGATGACGTTCCAGCCGCAGGCCTCGAAGCGCTTGGGCGTGTCGTCGATGAACCAGGGCGCGACCTGGCCGTCGATCGAGATGCCGTTGTCGTCGTACAGCGCGATGAGCTTGTTCAAGCGCCAGGCGCCGGCCAGGGCCACGGCCTCGTGGCTGATGCCTTCCATCAGGCAGCCGTCGCCCAGGAAGACATAGGTGAAGTGGTCAACGATCGCATGGCCGTCGCGGTTGAACTCCTTGGCCAGCAGCTTCTCGGCCAGCGCGAAGCCGACCGCGTTGGTGACGCCCTGGCCGAGCGGGCCGGTGGTGGTCTCGACGCCCGGGGTGATGCCGACCTCGGGGTGGCCCGGCGTCTTGCTGTGCAGCTGGCGGAAGTTGCGCAGCTCGCTCATCGGCAGGTCGTAGCCGCTCAGGTGCAGCAATGCGTAGATCAGCATCGAGCCGTGGCCATTCGACAGCACGAAGCGGTCGCGGTTGACCCACTGCGGGTTGCCGGGGTTGTGGCGCAGGTGGCGGCCCCACAGCGCGGCGGCCATCTCGGCCATGCCCATCGGTGCGCCGGGGTGGCCGCTGTTGGCCTGTTGCACGGCGTCCATCGCCAGGGCTCGAATGGCGTTCGCCATCAGGGAAGTGTCTTGGGCGAGGGCGGTCATCCGGGGGGCTCCTGGGGGTCGGAAGGCAGGGGTGGGATCAGGCGGAACCCGCGATTTTACGGCCCGGATAATCGCCGCCATGAAGGGCCTGCACCTCACCGCCGACTTGAGTGCCTGCGCCGTGGAATGCGTCGCAATGACCGACCCGGCGGCGCTGCGCCAGCTGTGCCTGGCCGCCGTGGCCTCGGCCGGCCTGCACCCGGTGGGCGAGCTGTTCCACCGCTTCCCGTCGGCGAACGAGGCCGCGGGCGGCGTGACCGGCGTGGTGCTGCTGGCCGAATCGCACCTCGCCGTGCACACCTGGCCCGAGCTGGCGGGCGTGACGCTCGACGTCTACGTCTGCAATTTCGGCGACGACAACTCCGCGCGGGCCCACCACCTGCTCGACACGCTGCTCGCGGCCTTCGCGCCCGGCCGCGTCCAACGCCACGCCTTGAACCGGGGCCTGCCCGAATGACCACGCCCACACCCAGACCCCTGAAAGCCATCGTGCTGGCCGCCGGCCGCGGCGAACGCATGCGGCCCTTGACCGACCACACGCCCAAGCCGCTGCTGAAGGTGCGTGGCAAGGCGCTGATCGAATGGCACCTCGAAGCGCTCGCGCGCGACGGCGTGCGCGAGGTCGTCGTCAACACCGCCTGGCTCGAAGACCAGTACCCGGCCGCGCTGGGCGATGGTTCGCGCTTCGGCCTGTCGATCCGCTACTCGATGGAAGGTCGCGACCACGGCGGCGCGCTCGAAACCGCTGGTGGCATCGCCACCGCGCTGCCGCTGCTGGTGGACGACGAGCGCGACGCGTTCTGGGTCGTCTCGGGCGACATCTTCGCGCCCGGCTTTCGCTTCGACGCCACCCAGGCGCAGCGTTTCGCGGACCAACGCGCGCTCGACGCGCACCTGTGGCTGGTGCCGAACCCGCCGTTTCACCCGAAGGGCGATTTCGGCCTTGACGCACAAGGCTTCGGCCTGCCTGCCGCCGGCCCCGATGGCCGCACCTGGACCTACGCCAACCTCGCGCTGTGCCGCGCGTCCTTGTGCCAGGGCGTCGCGCCCGGCACCAAGGCCGCACTCGGCCCGCTGCTCTTCGAGGGCATGCGGCATCGGCGCATCAGCGCCGAGGTCTACCCCGGCGCCTGGGAAAACGTCGGCACGCCGGCCCAGCTCGACGCTTTGAACGCGTCCCCCGGCCCCGCCGGCAACAACTCGTAAAGATTCGACGCCAGCGCGCGACGCGTAGGCCCGCGTGCGGCGACCGTTCGGCGCGGTGGAGCCGCCGCTCGTTCGATTCCTTACACGGCCGTGGGTGGTCCCTCTTTTCGCCGCTGGGCCCTCGCGTTACTGTCGCGCCGTGATGTCACGTCGCCCCAATCCCTTGCTTCAGACCGCAGCGCTGGCTGCGATGGCCTGCCCGGCCGTGGCCCAGGCCGCCCCCGGCGATGGCTTTTCGGTGGTTTCGGCGGTGCTGATGCTGCCTTTCGCGCTGGCGATCGCCGTCGCGCTGCACGTGGGCCTGGGCCGCGGGGCCAAGGCAATCGCTGCCAGCGTGTCGCCGCTGGCGAGCGGTGAGCCCGAAGCCGGTGGGTACCAGCGCCAGGTCTACGGCACCGCGCAGCGGCAGATGCTCGAGGTGGTGGGCCTGGTGCTCGCGTCCGGCCTGCTGCTGTGGGTCGGCCTCGCGTGGTCGGCGGGCTGGGCGCTGGGGCTTTTTGCGCTGATGCTGTTGGGCGCGCTGGGGCTCGATCTCGCCCGCTGGGAGCGCGTGACCGTCAGCGCAGGCTTCGTGTGGTTCCAGCGCGGGCTGGGGCAGACGGTGCACCAGGTCGCCATCGAGAACATCCGCGATGTGGCGGTGACCGAGGCCGACGCGCCCGGCTTCATCACGCTGCGCCACTTCAAGAACAACCGCGTCTGCCGCATCAACATGCGCATGAAGGACAAGCGCGTGGTGGCGCTGCCCAAGACCGACGCCGACACCAGCCTCGATGCGGTCGAGGAAGTCGCCAACCTCATCCGCACCCGGCAAAGCCTGCTGGAAGGGCGCCAGACGCTCGCGCGGTCGGAGGCGGAGGCCGGCCGGGCCGCCGAAGAAGCGCGCCGCAAGCCCGGCAGCGGCGACAAGGACATGCTGCGCGAGCTGAAACGCCTGCGCCAGAAGGCGCTGTCACCCGACGCGCCGCCGGCCGTGAAGCCCAGCGCCAAGCCGTCGAAGGTGTGATGCGCCGACGCGAGGGCCTGCAGTGGCGAAGGGTTGATGGCCGACGCGCGAACGACCCACGCGCGTGACCGACCGCCTCAGGGCTTCGTACCCATCTGCGTGAGCACATGCGTGGCCATGCCACGCGCCAGTTCGTTCTCACCCAAAAAGACCGTCCCCAGGCTTTCCTGAGCCAGCAGATCGGCCTCTTCCTCGTTGTGCGTGCGCAGCACCACCGACAGCGTGGGGTTCAGCGTCTTGCCGATCTCGACCATCTTGCGCACGTTCACCGTGTCGGGAATGGCGATCACCAGCATGCGTGCCCGTGCGATGTGCGCCTGGATCAGCACCTCGGGCGTTGCCGCATCGCCCGACACGGCCGCCTGTCCCTGCTGGCGCAAGGCGTCGATGGCCTCGCGGTTCTCGTCGGCCACCACGAAGGGCACCTGGCCGTCGCGCAGCGACTGCGCGATGCGCTTGCCCACGCGGCCATATCCGACCAGCACCACATGGCCGGTCAGCAGCGAGGGGTCGGTGGTGTCGGGCAGTTGCGCCAGCGGGTCGTCGCGCTGGTCGAGCCGGCGGGCGATGGCCGAGCGGTTGCGGATCCAGCGCTGCAAAGGCTCGATGGCCGCAAAGACGGCCGAGTTGGCCGCGATCGAGATCAGCGCCCCGGCCAGCACCAGGCTTTGCGCTTCGACCGGCATCAGCTTGAGCGCCACACCCAGGCCCGCGAGGATGAACGAGAACTCGCCGATCTGCGCCAGGCTCGCGCCCACTGTCAGCGCCGTGTTGAGCGGGTAGCGGAACAGCAGCACCAGCCCCACCGCCGCGAGCGTCTTGCCGACCATGATGATCGCCACCACCGCCAGCAACTTGACCGGCTGCGTCCAGATCACCGACGGGTCGAACAGCATGCCCACCGACACGAAGAACAGCACCGCGAAGGCGTCGCGCAGCGGCAGCGATTCGTCGGCCGCGCGGTGGCTGAACTCCGACTCGCGCATCATCATCCCGGCGAAAAATGCCCCCAGCGCGAACGACACGTCGAACAGCTTCGCCGCGCCGAAGGCCACGCCCACGGCCACCGCCACCACGCTCAGCGTGAACAGCTCTTGCGAACCCGTGCGCGCCACCCACCACAAGAGCTTGGGCAGCACGCGCCGCCCGACCACCAGCATCAGCACGATGAAGGCGCCGACCTTCGCCAGCGTGACGCCCACGGTGCGCCAGATATCGGCCGCATCCGGCCCGGCTTCGACCGGCGTGGCGCCGCCCAGCGACGAGAGCACACCGGCCAGTGCCGGCAGCAGCACGAGCACCAGCACCATCACCAGGTCTTCGACGACCAGCCAGCCCACCGCGATCTGCCCGTTGATCGATTTGAGCAAGCCCTTGGCTTCGAGCGCCCGCAGCAGCACCACCGTGCTGGCCACCGACAGGCACAGGCCGAACACCAGCGAGGCGCCGATGTCCCAGCCCCACATCGCGGCCACGCCCATGCCCATCAGCACCGCCGCGAGGATCTGCACGATGGCCCCCGGCACCGCGATGCGCTTCACGGCCATCAAGTCGTCGAGCGAGAAATGCAGGCCCACGCCGAACATCAGCAGCATCACGCCGATCTCGGCGAGCTGGCTCGCCAGGCCCACGTCGGCGGCGAAACCGGGGGTCGCCGGGCTGATCACGATGCCCGCCACCAGGTAGCCCACCAGCGGCGGCATCTTCAACCGTGCGGCCACGAAGCCGAATATCAGCGACAGACCGAAGCCCGCAGCGATGGTGGCGATCAGGCTGACGTCATGGGGCACGAGGCGCTCCTCCGGCGGTTGTTGTGGGTGCAGCGGCCCGGCGCAACCTGCCAGGTCCGGTCGGGACTGCCATCATGACTTCGCCATGCCGGCCGCGTTCCCCAAATAGAAGCGCTGCGGCACAAAAAACCGGCGCGGGCCGGCGGGCACGGGAGTCGGAAAAAACAAAGGGCCCCGCGTGGGGCCCTTCGGTTTGCCATGCTTGCGTGGTGCAAGGGGCAGGGTGTTTGGTGGCCAAGGGCGGAATCGAACCACCGACACGCGGATTTTCAATCCGCTGCTCTACCAACTGAGCTACTTGGCCAAATCTCGAAAACGAGCCCGCGAGTATAGCAGCGGTTTGGCGGGCCTCGGAAGCGTCAGAGGCTACCGCGCTTGTTGCGCGACAAATCGACCCCGAGCTGCTTGAGCTTGCGGTACAGGTGCGTGCGTTCGAGGCCGGTCTTCTCGGCCACGCGCGTCATGCTGCCGTTCTCTTTGGCGAGGTGGAATTCGAAGTAGCTCTTCTCGAACGCGTCGCGTGCTTCGCGCAGCGGGCGGTCGAGGCCGAAGCTCTGTTCGGCCTGCGGGCCGATCTGCATCGGCGTGCTGGGGATCATCAGGCTGCTGAGGCCGCCTTCGGACCCCCCCAGGTGGTGTGGCATCAGGTCGTTGCGCGACAGGCCGTTGGCCGGCGCGGCCGGCGGGGCGCTGGGCTTGGCGAGCCCTTGTTCGACGGCACGCAGCAGTTTTTGCAAGGTGATGGGTTTTTCGAGAAAGGCCATCGCGCCGACCTTGGTGGCTTCGACGGCGGTGTCGATGGTGCCGTGGCCGGACATCATGATCACGGGCATCGTGAGCTGCTGCCCGGTGCTCCATTCCTTCAGCAGCGTGATGCCGTCCACGTCGGGCATCCAGATGTCGAGCAACACGAGGTCGGGGCGCACGCGTTCGCGCAAGGCGCGGGCCTGGGCGGCGTTTTCGGCCAGCTCCACGCTGTGGCCTTCGTCGGTCAGGATTTCGGACAGCAGGGCGCGGATGCCCAGTTCGTCGTCAACTACAAGAATGGTGGCCATGAACCCTCAATGCGTCCGTGTTTCGGTGGATTCCGATCCCCCGACGGGTCCCACGACGGCGGGCGCGCCGTCGGCCGGCGCGAATCTTGAAAATGATAGCGAAACTTGCGCGCCGCTTACGCCCTCGCCACCTGGGTCGGGGAGGTTCGCAATGCGTACGCGCGCGCCGTGCTCGTCGGCGATCTTCTTGACCACCGCGAGGCCCAGGCCCGTGCCCTTGCTCTTGGTGGTCACGTAGGGCTCGAAGGCGCGCTTGAGCACCTTGTCTGAAAAGCCCGGCCCGTTGTCGATGACCTGCAGCCGCACCGCGCGGATGTCGCCCTGCTCGTTGCGTGCGACACCGGTGCGCAGCGTGACCTCGCCGTTGGCCTGGCCGGCGATCGCCTGCAGCGCGTTCTGCACGAGGTTGTGGATGACCTGGCGGATCTGGCTCGGGTCGCCGACGATGGCCGGCAGCCCCTGGCCCGGCTCGTTGTGCAGGCGCCCGGCCTCGTGCTCGTGCGCATAGAGCGCCAGCACCTCGGCCACCACCGCGTTGAGGTCGAGCCGCACCGGCTTGGCGGCTGGCAGGCGCGCGTAGTCGCGGAACTCGTTGACCAGTGTCTTCATCGCCTGCACCTGCGTGACGATGGTGCCGACCGCGCGCGCGAGCATGGCCTGGTCGCTGCCTTCGAGCTTGGCTTCGAGCTTGTGCTGCAGGCGTTCGGCCGACAGCTGGATGGGCGTCAGCGGGTTCTTGATTTCGTGCGCAAGGCGGCGCGCGACCTCGGCCCAGGCTTCGGCGCGCTGCGCCGAGACGACCTCGGTGATGTCGTCGAACACCATCAGGCGCGCGTCGTGCGGCATGGCGGCGCCGCGCACGAGCAGCGTCACGCGGTCGAGCTCGCGGCCGCTGACGTTGGTGGCCTGCAGCTCGAACGCGTCTTGCCAGTGGTCGCGCTCGCCGGCTTCGGGACTGGCGCGGTGCAGTTCGAAGCGCTGCTGCACGGCGCTGGCGAAGTCGCCCAGGCCCGGCACGTCGGACAGCGGCCGGCCCCGGTAGGCCGTGACCGGCACCTTCAGGATGCGCGTGGCGCCGGGGTTCACGGTGTCGATGCGGCCTTCGCGGTCGAACACGATCACGCCGGTGGTCAGGTTGTCGAGGATGGTCTGCAGGTTGGTGCGCGCCGCCTCGCGCTGCGCCAGACTGCGCTGCACGAGCGAGCGCGCTTCGGACAGCTGCTCGGTCATGTCGGCGAACGAACGCGTCAGGCCGCCCAGCTCGTCGCGCGAGGCGAACACCTCCTTGCGCGTCAGGTCGCCCTGCGCCACCTGCTTCACGCCCTCGGCCAGCACCAGCAGCGGCCGCGCGAGCTGGTTGCCCAGCGTCACCGCCAGCAGCAGCGAGCCGAACACCGACAGGATGAGCGCGAGTGTCAGCGTGCCGATGTACATGCGTCGGAAGCCGTCGCGCGCCAGCTCGCGCTGCTGGTACTCGCGGTAGGCCGCCTGCACCGCCAGCGCGTTGGCCACCAGCTCGGGCGGCAGCGGCTGGCTCACCATCAAGAAGCGCTCGGGCGAATCGCTCAACTGCAGGCTGCTGCTGGGCACGTAGGCCAGTGCGCGGATGCGTGCCGTGCCCGAGGCGGCCACGCTGTCTTCATCGAGCCCTTCGAGCTGCGCTTGCACGCGTGCAAGCCGCAACTGGCGCAGCTGCATCGTGCTGGGGCGCTCGGGCGGCACGGCGCCGAGGCGGTTGGTCGCCATGCCCAGCACCTGGCCGCCAGGGCCGAGCAGGGCCACGTCTTGCGCCGACAGCTGCTCGCGCAAGCGTTCGAGCGTCAGCGGCGACACATGCGGGCCATCGTCGCTCAGCTGCTCGGCGGCGACACGGGTCTTGGCGGCGAGTTCGCTGACGCGCGCATCGAGCGTGCCGCGCCCGAGCGCCAGGCCGGCGTCGAGCGCGCCTTCGACCCGGGCGTCGAACCAGGTCTCGATGCTGCGCGAGACGAACTGGTACGACACGGTGTAGATCAGCAGGCCCGGCAGCACGCCCACGAAGGCGAAGATCGCCGCCAGCCGCAGCAGCAGCTTCGAGCCGAACTTGCCGCGCCACACGCGCAGCAGCAGCCGCACCGACGCGATGCCGATCACCAGCACCAGCAGGCCCGCGACGACCGCGTTGACCCAGAACAGCCACTCGTAGTGGCGCTCGTACAAGCCGCGGCTGTTGGTGGCCAGCGAAAGCAGGAAGACCAACACCAGCGCCACGCCCAGCGTGGCGACGAGCGAGATGATCCAGGCCCAGCGTGTCGCCTTGGTCATGGCAGCTTGGTGCGCGGCGCGGCGATGGCGGAGGCGTCAGCCGTCAAGGCAGGCGCTGCGCGCGCGTGGCGCGCAAGGTCCAGTCCGACAGGCCGCCGATGCCGATCTGCAGCGGGCGTGGCATCTGGGTGGTGTCCAGCTCATAGCTGAACTCGACGTAGTGGCGGCCATCGTCCAGCTGAGACGGGTCGGCCAGCTTCCAGTTCACCACACGGCTGAGCGAGGCCAGCGCGTCGTCGAGGCTGGCGTGGTGCTGGTTGATGCCGCCGAAGGTGACGCGGTACTGGCGCGTCAGCGGCTGGTACGCGAGCCGCCAGGTGCGCTGCACCGAACTGACGCGCCGGTCGCGCCAGTACCAGCGCGGGCTGAAGACCTCGGCCTGCGCGACGAAGAACAGCGGCACGCCCTTGTGCAG
The DNA here is from genome assembly GCF_056676035.1 of Piscinibacter sp. PDB5-1. Lineage (NCBI taxonomy): Bacteria > Pseudomonadati > Pseudomonadota > Betaproteobacteria > Burkholderiales > Sphaerotilaceae > Piscinibacter > Piscinibacter sp. PDB5-1. The sequence goes on from NZ_JBWVZL010000005.1 coordinate 244,508, forward strand.
TGCGTCTTCGACGCCCTTGGGCAGCTCAAAGCGCGCGTGAAAGCTCAGTGCCAGGCCTTCGTCATTGCGCGTGAGCACGAAGGTCGGCAGATCGACGCCCTGCGCCCGCGCCGGGGCGAGCGGCCCGCACCACACCAGCAGCACCCACAGGCAGGCCCACAGCACGCGCCCCAGCCCGCCCCCAGGCCGTGCCGGCGCCGAGCCGGGCCAGGCCGGGCGGATGAGCGGCAGAAGAAGCCGAGGGGGACACGACACGGTTCGGTGGGTTCAGGCGGACGCTTTGGCCAGCAGCGCGTAAAAAAAGCCATCGGCGGGCGCACCGGAACTGGGCGCCGCACCTGGCTGGGAATTGTCGGGGAGCGGGAGCAAATGCCCCGGGGAAGCCGGCATGGATGCCCGCGCCGCCTGCGGCTGGCGTTGCAAAAAAGCGTCGATGGCGTCCTGCCCCTCGGCCTTGAAGACCGAACAGGTGCAGAACAGCAGCCGCCCGCCGGGTTTCAGCAGCGGCCACAGCGCGTCGAGCAGCCGCGCCTGGGTGGCGGCGAGTGCGGCGATGTCGCTGGCGCGGCGCAGCCAGCGGATGTCGGGGTGGCGGCGCACGATGCCCGAGGCGCTGCACGGGGCGTCGAGCAGGATGGCGTCGAAGGGCTGGCCGTCCCACCAGCTGTCGGGTGCCCCCGCGTCGGCCGCGACCGTGCGCGCCGACAGGCCCAGCCGGCCCAGCGTGTCGTTCACGCGCGCCAGGCGCTGCGGGTCGCTGTCGAGCGCGGTCACGTCGAGCGCGGCGAGTTCCAGCAGGTGCGCGGTCTTGCCGCCGGGCGCGGCGCAGGCGTCGAGCACGCGGGCGCCGGCCGGCAAACCGTTGCCGATCAGCAGCGGCGCCGCCAGCTGCGCGGCGGCGTCTTGCACCGACACCTCGCCCTCGGCGAAGCCCGGCAGTTGCGTCACCGGCGCCGGCGTGTGCAGCGTGACCGCCTGCGGGCCGCTCACGTGGGCCTCGAGCCCGGCCTCGGCCAGCCGCTGCACATAGGCGGCGGGCGTGGTGCGCCGCGCGTTCGTGCGCAGCGTCATCGGCGCGCGCTGGTTGTTGGCGTGCAGGATGGCCTGCCAGTGCTCGGGCCAGTCGGCGCGCAGCCGGTCGATCCACCAGCGCGGGTGGTTGAAGGCCGCGAGCTCGTCGGACTCGACCGCCGCGACGATCGCCGCCTGCTCGCGCAAGAAGCGCCGCAGCACCGCGTTGACGAAGGCGGCGCTGTTCGGGGCCTGCTTCTTGACGGCCTTGACCGCCTCGTTGACCAGCGTGAACGGCGAGTAGGCCGTGCCCAGGGCCTGGTCGTCGGGCCACAGCAGCGCCAGCGCCGACGTGAGCAGCGCATCGACCGCCACCGGCGGCGCCTTGGGCGCCAGCCACTGCCGCGCGGCCTGCGCCGTGCCCAGCTTGCGCAGCACCTGGAAGACCAGCGCCTGCGTGCCGGGCCGCGCCTCGGCCGGGCAACGCGCCAGCGCGTCGTTGAGCGATTGACCCGCGCGCACGGCCTGCAAGGCCTCGGCGGTGTGGGTCAGCAGGTGGGCGAGCGGGAGTGACGACATGAGGGGGCGGAGTCTACGGGGCGGGGGTGTTGGGGGCGCCGGTGCTGGTGCGCGGTTTTTTCACCGCCAAGGCGCATCACAAACGCGCAATCCCCGGCAGCATCTGGAAGCTCCGGTCACGCAAGGTCTCGATGAAGGCCTGCACGTAGGCCCGCTGCGAGAGCCCGCTCTTGCCGGCCGCGTACAGCCGCGACGTCAGACCCTTCTTGCCGACCGGCCGCGTCGTCACGTAGCCGCGTTCGACATACGGCTGCAGCGTCCAGCTCGGCAGCACGGCAAGGCCGCGCCGGCTGGCGACCAACTGCAAGATCGCCACCGTCAGCTCCGAGGTGCGCCGCGCCGGGTTCACGCCGGCCGGGCCCAGCACTTTCATGATGTCGAGCAGCGCGTCGGGCACCGGGTAGGTGATCAGCGTCTCGCCGGCAAAGTCGCGCGGCGTGAGGTGCGTGCGGGCGACGAGCCGGTGCTCGTTGGCCATCACCGCGAGCATCGGGTACTGGAAGAGCGGGGTGAACTCGATGCCGGCGCTCTCGTCGGGCTCGGAGGTGATCGCCAGCTCGGCGCGGTCGCTCACCACCAGCCCCACCGGGTCGGCATGGAAGCCCGAGACGATGTCGAGCTCGACCTCGGGCCAGTGCGGGCGAAACGCGTCCATCGCCGGCATCAGCCAGTCGAAGCACGTGTGGCATTCGACCGCGATGCGCAACGGCCCCACGCTGCCGCCGGCCATGTTGGCCAGCTCGCGCTCAGCCGCCTGCACGGCGGCGGTGACCTGCTCGCCCAGTTGCGCCAGGCGCAGCCCGGCGGGCGTCAGGCGAACCGGCTGCGTGCGCCGCTCCAGCAGCGGCAGGCCGTAGATGCCTTCGAGCAGCTTCAGCTGGTGCGACAGCGCCGACTGCGTGAGGTGCAGGCGCTCGGCGGCGGCGCTCAGGCTGGTCGCGTCTTGCAAGACGGCCAGCGTGCGCAGGTGGCGCAATTCGAGGGGTGTGGGCATGGTATGAGCGTGATTCAAGTCACTGATGAAATTCTTTCGCTTGAATCATAAGGGTGGGCTTTCCAGAATCGCGCTCCTTTCACCTCCCAGGCGCAGCGACCATGAAGATCCACACCCTCGGCTACCCGCGCGTCGGCGCGCAACGTGAACTGAAGTTCGCGCTCGAGCGGCACTGGCGCGGCGAGTCGCAGCCCGACGTGCTGCCGCAGATCGCGCAAGACCTGCGCGGGCGCCACTGGCTCGCCCAGCGCCACGCCGGGCTCGACTTCGCCACCTGCGGCGACTTCTCGCTCTACGACGCGATGCTCGACCACACGCTGATGTTCGGCGCGCTGCCGCAGCGCTTCGGCGTGGCGCCGGGTGCGGTGTCCCCCGGCGACTACTTCGCCTTCGCACGCGGCAGCGCCACGCAGGGCGCGATGGAAATGACCAAGTGGTTCGACACCAACTACCACTACCTCGTGCCCGAGCTGCGCGCCGACCAGCCCTTCAGCCTGCACGCCGAGCCGCTGCTCGACGCGGTGCGCGAGGTGCAGCACTGGGGCTTCACGCCGAAGCCGGTGCTGATCGGGCCGCTGAGCTTCCTGTGGCTGTCGAAGATGCCCGGCCTGCCGGCAGGGGCCGACGAGGCCGAGGCCAAGCTCGCGCTGCTGCCGCGCCTGGTGGCCGTCTACCGCGAGCTGCTGCTGGCGCTCGAAGAGCGCGCCGTCGGCTGGGTGCAGATCGACGAACCCGTGCTCGCACTCGACCTGCCGCCGGCCTGGCTCGATGCCATCGAGCCAGCCTACCGCGCGCTGGCCACGCCGCACATCAAGCGCCTGCTGGCGACCTACTTCGAGTCGGTGGCCGAGCACCTGCCGCTGCTGGCACGCCTGCCGATCCACGGCCTGCACCTCGACCTGGTGCGCGCGCCGCAGCAGGCCGAGGCCGCGCTCGCCCACTGGCCGCGCGACCGCGTGCTGTCGGCCGGGGTGATCGACGGCCGCAACGTGTGGCGCACCGACCTGCGCCAGGCGCTGGCGCAGCTGCGCCCCCTGCACGCGGCTTTCGGCGAGCAGCTGTGGCTCGCGCCGAGCTGCTCGTTGCTGCATTGCCCGGTGGACCTGGCCCAAGAGCGCCAGCTCGACCCGCAGGTCAAGCGCTGGCTCGCGTTCGCGCAGCAAAAGCTCGACGAGCTGGGCGTGCTGCGCCGCGCGGTGCAAGACGGCGAAGCCGCCGTGGCCGAGGTGCTGGCCGAGAGCGACGCCGCCCAGCACGCGCGCCGCAACCACCCGGTGGTGCAGCAGGCGGCGGTGCGTGCGCGCGTCGCGGCGCTCACGCCGGCCGATGGCACGCGGCCCCAGCCCTATGCGCAACGGGCCCGCGTGCAGCGCGAGCGGCTGCGGCTGCCGGCCTTCCCGACCACGACCATCGGCTCGTTTCCGCAGACCAGCGAAATTCGCGTGGCGCGCGCCCGCCACAAACGCGGCGACCTCGACGACGCGGCCTACCGCCGCCACATGCTCAGCGCCATCGAACAGGCCGTGCGCGAGCAAGAGGCGCTGGGCCTGGACGTGCTGGTGCACGGCGAAGCCGAGCGCAACGACATGGTCGAATACTTCGGCGAGCAGTTGAGCGGCTACGCCTTCACCGAACACGGCTGGGTGCAGAGCTACGGCTCGCGCTGCGTGAAGCCGCCGATCATCTTCGGCGACGTGTCGCGCCCCGCGCCGATGACGGTCGATTGGACGGCGCACGCCCAGTCGCTCACGCCGCGCTGGATGAAAGGCATGCTGACCGGCCCGGTGACGATGCTGCAGTGGTCGTTCGTGCGCGACGACCTGCCGCGCGAGCAGGTGGCGCTGCAACTGGCCCTCGCGCTGCGCGACGAAGTCACCGACCTCGAAGCCGCCGGCATCGCCATCGTGCAGATCGACGAGCCGGCCTTCCGCGAGGGACTGCCGCTGCGCCGCGCCGACTGGGCCGCCTACCTCGATTGGGCCGCGCGCGCGTTTCGCATCAGCGCGAGCGGCGTGCGCGACGACACGCAGATCCACACGCACATGTGCTATTCCGAGTTCAACGACATCCTGCCGTCGATTGCGGCGATGGACGCCGACGTCATCACCATCGAGACCTCGCGCTCGCGCATGGAGCTGCTGCGCGGCTTCGGCGAGTTCGCGTACCCGAACGAGATCGGCCCGGGCGTGTACGACATCCACTCGCCGCGCGTGCCCGACGCGGCCGAGATGCTGGCGCTGCTGCACAAGGCGCGCGAGGTCATTCCCGACGACCGCCTGTGGGTCAACCCCGACTGCGGCTTGAAGACACGCGGCTGGGACGAAACCCGCGCCGCGCTGGCGCAGATGGTGAAGGCCGCGCAGGCGCTGCGCGAGGCGGTGGCGCCGGGCTGAGAAGGTCTGAACAAATCGAACATGGCCGCTCATCCCGCCCCCAGGCGGCGACTCTGCGTTGCAAATGCGCGCCGTAGCCCGAGCTACGGCTGTGCTTTGCGCCTTGATTCGCCACCTGGGCGCAGTCTGCTCGACCACGCCCGATTCATTCACACCTTCTGAGCGCCGCTCAGCAGATGCGCGGCAGCGGGTCGCCGCTCAGCCAGTCGAGCACGCGCTGGCCGCCGAAGGGCGTGCGCGCCAGCACGAAGCGCTGCGGGTCATCGACCACCTGGCCGATGCGTGCGGCCTCGCGGCCCCGCGGGTGCGCGCGCAGCAGGGCCAGCGCGGCCTCGGCGTGCTCGGCCGCGCACACCACCAGGCACTTGCCTTCGTTGGCGAGGTACAGCGGGTCGAGCCCCAGCCACTCGCAGGCGGCGGCGACCTGTGGCCGCACGGGCACGGCCGCGTCGTCGAGCCGCATGCCCACGCCCGCCTGCCAGGCGATCTCGTTCAGCGCGGTGGCCAGGCCACCGCGTGTCGGGTCGCGCAGCGTGTGCACCGCGCCCTCGGGCAGGCCGGCCAGCAACTGCGCGACCAGGCCGTGCAGCGCGGCGCTGTCCGACACGACCGGCGGCTCGAAGCCCAGCGCTTCGCGCGCACCCAGCACCGCGATGCCGTGGTCGCCCAGCGTGCCGCTGATCAGCAGCACGTCGCCCGGCCGGGCCCGCGCGCCGCCGAGGTGCCGGCCCTCGGGCAGCGCGCCGAGGCCGGTGGTGCTGATGAAGATGCCGTCGCCCTTGCCGCGTTCGACCACCTTGGTGTCACCGCAGACGATGGGCACGCCGGCCTCGCGCGAGGCGGCGGCCATCGACGTGACCACACGTTGCAGGTCGGCCAGCGGCAGGCCCTCTTCGAGCACGAAGCTCGCGCTCAGGTACAGCGGCACGGCGCCCTTCATCGCCACGTCGTTGACGGTGCCGTGCACGGCCAGCGCTCCGATGTCGCCGCCCGGAAAGAACAGCGGCGAGATCACGTGTGCGTCGGTCGCCACCACCAGGCGGTGGCCGGGCGGGAGGTCCACCACCGCCGCGTCGTCGCCCTCGCGCAGCGCGGGGTTGTCGAAGGCCGGCGCGAACAGCGCTTCGACCAGCTGTGCGGTGGCGCGGCCGCCGGCGCCGTGGGCCATCTCGATGCGGCCGGTGTCGAAGTCGAGCCGGGCGATGTAGGGCTTCTTCATGGCGTGGGGGGCGACACGGCCCAGGGCGTGCGGCCATAGCGGTAATGCGCCGCGCAGGCCCCTTCGCTCGACACCATGCACGAACCCAGCGGGTGTTCGGGCGTGCACACGGTGGCGAACAGCTTGCAATTGGCGGGCTGCTGCTGGCCGCGCAAGATGGCGCCGCAGGCGCACTGCGGGTGGTCGGGCACCGCGCGGTGCGGCATGGCAAAGCGGCGCTCGGCGTCGAAGGCCGCGAAGCGTTCGCGCAGTTGCAGGGCGCTCGCGGGCAGCGTGCCCAGGCCGCGCCACTCGAAGGCCTCGCGCAGCTCGAACACCTCGGCCATCGCCGCCTGCGCCACGGCGTTGCCTTCGCGCCGCACGGCGCGGGTGAACTGGTTCTCGACCTCGGCGCGGCCGGCGTTGACCTGGCGCACCAGCATCCACACCGACTGCATCACGTCGAGCGGCTCGAAGCCGGCGATGACCACCGGCTTGCCGTGCCGGCGCGCGAAGGGCTCGTAAGGCGTGTGGCCGATCACGATGCTGACGTGCGCGGGGCCGATGAAGCCGTCGAGCGGCACGGCCTCGTCGGTGCTCAGCAGGTGCTGCATCGCCGGCGGCGTGAGCACGTGGTTGCAGACCACGCTGAAGTTGCGCAGGCCTTCGCGCTCGGCCTGCAACAGCGCCAGCGCGGTGGGCGGCGTGGTGGTCTCGAAGCCGATGGCGAAGAACACCACCTCGCGCCCGGGCTGCTCGCGCGCGAGGCGCAGCGCGTCGGCGGCGCTCAGCACCATGCGCACGTCGGCGCCCCGCGCCTTGGCGCGCTGCAGCGTGAGGCCGTCGCTTGCCGGCACGCGCAGCACGTCGCCATAGCTGCACAGCGTCACGTCGTGGTCGAGCGCGAGGCGAATGGCCGCGTCGATGCGCCCGATGGGCAGCACGCAGACCGGGCAGCCCGGGCCGTGGATCAACTCGACCTCGCGCGGCAGCAGGTCCGGCACGCCGTGCCGTGCGATGGCGTGGGTGTGGCCGCCGCAGAACTCCATGAAGCGGTAGCGCCGCCCCGGCTGCACCTCGGCCGCGATGGCCGCAGCGAGGCGGCGCGCGAGCGCCTGGTCGCGAAATTCATCGACGTACTTCATGGCGTGTCGGGCCCCGGGGTCGGTGGCGCGTCTTGCAACCCGGCCCACAGCGCCAGCGTGCGTTCGGCCTCGTCGCGGTCGAGCACGCTGAGCGCGTGGCCCACGTGCACGATCACGTAGTCGCCGACCTCGGCCTCGGGCGTGAAGGCCAGCGACACCTGCTGGCGCAGCCCGTCGAGATCGACCCAGGCCGATTCGGGCGCGATGCGCTCGACGATGCGGGCGGGCAGGGCCAGGCACATCAGCGGGGGCCTTCCATGGCTTGTTCACCGGCCGCCAGCGCGCAGGCCGCGACCCAGGCCTGCCCGAGCGCGAGGCCGGCGTCGCCGCAGCCCGCGTCACCGGCCGTGTGCACGCGCAGGCCGGCGCCTTGCAGCTGGGCCGTCAGGCGCTCGCGCAGCAGGCGGTTGGCGAAGCAGCCGCCGTTGAGCACCACGTCGTGCACGCGCTGCGTGAGGGCGGCGCTGCGGGCCCTGTGCGCGAGGCCATCGGCCAGCGTGAGGTGGAAGTCGAGCGCGGCTTGCGCGAGCGCCGCGGCGTCGTCGCGTGGCCGGTCGAAGAAGGCCGCGACGAGGCGGGGCAGCGCCGTGTGCAGCGGCCCGTCGGTGGCAGGCAATGCGGACGAGGCGCGGGCTTCGGCGATGGTGGCGGTGCCGAGTGCGCTGGCGGCCAGCGCTTCGAGCGCGATGGCCGCCTCGGCCTCTTCGCGCTGTCGCAGGCTCAGGCCCAGCGCGCCGGCGGCGGCGTCGAACCAGCGCCCGGCGCTGGTCGTGCGCGGGCAATTCAGCCCCCGCGACAAGGCGGTCGCCACCATGCGGGCACCGGGCTCGCCGACGTGGGCCGCGAAGCGCACCACGATCTCGTCGCCCCGGCCGAGCGGGTGCAAGAGCGCCGCCGCCATGCGCCAGGGCTCACGCGCGGCGACGTCGCCGCCGGGCAGCGCGAGTGGCGGCAGGTGCGCGAGGCGCTGCCAGCGGTGGGCCTGCCGCCCGCCGCCGACCCACAGCACCTCGCCGCCCCACACCGTGCCATCGGTGCCGAGCCCGGTGCCGTCGAGGGCGAGGCCGATCACCGGTCCGCTGAGGCCGCGTTCGGCGACGACGGCGGCGATGTGCGCGTGGTGGTGTTGCACGGCGAACGCCGGCACGCCGCAGCGCGCGGCCTCGTCGCGTGCGAGCTGGCTGCTGGGAAAGTCGGCATGCAGGTCGTGCGCGAGGGCCTGCACCGGCAGGCGCAAGGCAGCGTGCACCGAGGCCTGCAAGGCCCGGCGCGCGTCGGGCTGGTCGAGGTCGCCGTGCAGCGGTGACCACTGCGCGTGCGCGCCGTCGAGCCGGCACACGCGGTTCTTCAGGTAGGCCCCGCAGGCGAGCACTGACGCGGGCGCCGCATGTGGCAGCTTTTGGCGGTCGATCACGGTGCCAACCCCGCTGCCGCGAGCCGCGCTTCGAGTTCGGCGATGCGCTGGCGCAGGCGTGCGTTGTCGGACGGCTCGGCGTGCGGCATGCCCTCGGGCACCGGCGGCAGCACGAGGCCCAGCGGCTCACACAGCCAGTCGAGCCACGCGTCGAGGCCCTGGCCGGTGCGTGACGAGACCAGCAGCGTCTCGATGCCGGGGTTCACGCGCCGGGCGTAGGCGATGCAGCGGGCGATGTCGAAGTCCACATGCGGCAGCAGGTCGGTCTTGTGGATCACCATCAGCCGCGCGGCGGCGAACATGTCGGGGTACTTCAGCGGCTTGTCGTCGCCCTCGGTGACCGACAGCACGACGAGCTTGGCGCGTTCGCCCAGGTCCCACAGCGCCGGGCACACGAGGTTGCCGACGTTCTCGACGAAGAGCAGCGCAGGGCCGTGGTGCGCCGCATGCAGCGGCAGCCGCTCGAAGGCCTGCCCGACCATGCGCGCGTCGAGGTGGCAGCCCTGGCCGGTGTTGATCTGCACCGCCGGCACCCCGCAGGCGCGAATGCGCTCGGCGTCGTGCGCGGTCTGCTGGTCGCCTTCGATCACCGCCAGCGGCAGCTGCGGGGCCCGCACGCGCAGCGCCCGCAGCGTTTCGCACAGCAGCGTGGTCTTGCCCGCGCCGGGGCTGGACACGAGGTTGAACGCCGCCACGCCGTGTGCCGCGAAGTGCGCCCGGTTGGCGTCGGCAAAACGCTGGTTCGCGCCCAGCACCTGGGTTTCGAGCTGCACCACGCGGGTCGCGCTCAGGCCGGGCACCGAGGCCCGCGCGGCGCCGTGGCCGTAGTGCAGGTCGGCGTCGGCCGTTTGCTCGCTCGCCGCGGCGGAGGGGTCGGCGCTGCAGCCGCACACGGTGCACATGGGGGTCACTCCACCTGAAGATCGACGACGCGCAAGCCGTCGTCGTGCAACACGCGCATCGCGCCCATCTGGCACTGCGGGCACAGGCTGCCGTGCTCGCTCACCGCCGACTCGGTGCCGCAGTGCAGGCAGCGCGCGGCCACGGCCGGCTCGTCGATCTGCACCTGCGCGCCTTCGAGCAGGCTGCCGGGGGCGATGGCTTCGAGCGCGAAGCGCAGCGCCTCGGCATCGACGCCCGACAGCGCCGGCGCGCTGAGGTGCAGCCGGTGCACGCGCTGGAAGCGCTCGCGCCGCGCGGCGCTTTCGACGATGTCGAGGATGCTGCCGGCCAGGCTCAGCTCATGCATGGTTCACCTCGTGCGTGAGGGCGCTGCGGCGTTCGTGCAGCCAGGCGAGCGCCCGCTGCTCGGCGTCGGCCAGGCGCTGGCGGGCGGCTTCGCTCAGGCCCTCGCCGAGGCCGAACGACACGCCTTCGATGGCCAACAGCCACGCGGGCGGCACCCGCTTCAGTAAGCGGCCCGCCACCTGCAACACGGCCTCGGGCCGCAGCGCGTGGCTGCCCACCGGCGGGCCGGCGTCGGGCGCCAGCGGGCGCAACTGCACGGGCTCGTCGGCACGGCCCGGGTGCGCGGCGTCGATGAAGAGCACGCCGCGCCGGTCTTGCAGGTCGAGCGCGTGTTCGACCTGCAGCTGAAAGTCGGTCAGCAGCTCCACGTCGCGCAGGTTGTGCGCGTGCAGGCGGTCGATCAGCGTGGGGCCGAGGGCGTCGTCGCCCCGGCTGGGGTTGCCGACGGCGATCACGAGCCAGGGTTTCATGCCAGCACCCCCGTCACATGTTCGAAGCGGCCGTCGCCGTGCCGCTGCACCACGTCGCGGGTGCGGCCGTCGGCTTCGACCAGCGCCACGCGCAGCGGCATCGCGCCCAGCGCGTGCGTGGCGCAACTCAGGCAGGGGTCGTAGGCGCGGATGGCGACCTCGATGTGGTTCAGCAGCCCCTCGCTCAACTCGCGGCCGTCGAAGAACTGGTCGGCCACTGCGCGCACCGACTCGTTCATCGCGTGGTTGTTGTGCGTGGTGCTGACGATCAGGTTGCACCAGCGCACGAGGTCGTTGTCGTCGAGCGCGTAGTGGTGGATCAGCGTGCCGCGCGGCGCTTCGAGCACGCCCACGCCTTCGCGCGGGCCCGCCGTGTGCACCGGCAGCGTCGCGGCCAGGTCGCCGCCGATCAGCGCGTCGTCGTGCAGCAGCTCGCTGATCACCTCCATCGCATGCAGCATCTCGACCATGCGGGCCCAGTGGTAGGCCAGGGTCGATTGCACCGGGCCGCCGGCCACGAAGCGCTGGCGCGCGGCCTCGGCGCGCGGGGTGGGGATGTGCGTGCAGTTCTGCACCCGCGCCAGCGGGCCGACGCGGTACCAGCCGGCCTCGCGGCCGAGCGCGCGCAGGTACGGAAACTTCATGTACGTCCACGGCTCGACGGCCTCTTCGATGAGGTCGAGGTAGCGCTGCGGGTCGGCCGCATCGACGATGACCCGGCCTTGCGCATCGCGCACCTGCAGCACGCCGTCGTACAGGTCCATCGCGCCATCGCCGGGCCGCACCAACGACATCCAGCCCGAGTGCAGGCGGCCGAAGCTGTCGTACAGCGGGCGGTTCTGTTCGTGCAATTGCGCCACCAGATCGACGGCCGCTTCGCACCAGCCGATCATCTGCGGCACCTGCGCGGCCAGGCCGTCGCGTTCGTCGCGCGTGAGGTGGCGGTTCACACCGCCGGGCACCGAGCCCGTGCCGTGCACGCGCTTGCCGGCGGTCAGGCGGATCACCTCTTGCCCGTACTTGCGCAAGAGCACGCCCTGGCGCGCCACCTCGGGGTGCGCGGCCGCGACGCCGACGATGTTGCGGCGGGCCACCTCGCTGTCGAAGCCGAACAAGAGGTCGGGCGACGACAGGTGAAAGAAGTGCAGCGCGTGCGACTGCATCACCTGCCCGTGGTGCATCAGGCGGCGCAGGGCCTGTGCGCTGGGCGGCACCTGCGCGACCACGCCGAGCGCGACGTCGAGCGCCTTGCTCGCGGCCAGGTGGTGCGACACGGGGCAGATGCCGCACAGTCGCTGCACCATCACCGGCACCTCCCAGTAGGGCCGGCCGGCGATGAAGGCCTCGAAGCCGCGGAACTCGACGATGTGCAGCCGCGCCTGCTGCACGCGGTTGTGTTCGTCGAGCAGCAGCGTGACCTTGCCGTGGCCTTCGACGCGCGAGACGGGGTCGATGGCGACACGGCGCAGCGTGGGTTCGGCAGCAGCAGTCATCAGTCGTAGCGGATCAGCGAAGGCGCAAGCGTCGGCGTGCGGCCGGCGATCACGTCGGTGAAGAAGGCCCAGAAGGTGTCGGCACTCGGCGGACAGCCGGGCAAGAAGTGGTCGATGTGCACGACCTCGTGCACCGGGTGCACCTTGGCCAGCGGCAGCGGCAGTTCGGGGTCGTTGGGCACGGCGCTGCCGGCGGCCAGGCCGGGGCGCGGATCGCCGTGCACACCGTAGACCTCGCCGAGGATGTCGCCGATGTCGAGCGCGTTGCGCTGCGCCGGCAGCCCGCCGTTGATCGCGCAGGCGCCGACGGCCACCAGCAGGCGGCACTGCGCACGAAACTCGCGCAGCACGAGCACGTTCTCCGCGTTGCACAACCCCCCTTCGACGAGGCCGATGTCGCAAGGACCGCAGTGCTTGAGGTCCGTGAGCGGCGAGCGGTCGAATTGCACGTGCTCGATCAGCTCGAACAGGCGCTCGTCGATGTCGAGCATCGACATGTGGCAACCGAAGCAGCCGGCCAGCGACACGGTGGCGACGCGCAGCTTGCGGGGCGCGGGCTCAGTCATCGCCGTCCTTCGCTGCGGCCGGGCCGCTGCAGGCTGGTTCGTGGTCGAAGCGCCGCTCGCCGATGGGCACCGCGAAGCCGCGCCGCTTCGGCAGGATCGCCCCGACCGGGCACACGCGGGCCGCCAGGTCGCCGGCCTCGAAGGCGCTGTCGCCCAGCCGGCCCGTGGGTGAGTTGACGAGCAGGTGCGTGCCCACGCCATGGCCGCCGATGGCGAACACGCCCTTGCCATCGACCTCGTGGCTGGCGCGCACGCACAGCTTGCAGAGGATGCAGCGGTTCAGGTCCAGCCACATCGTGGGGTGGCTCGCGTCCACCGGCCGGTTGGGTGAAAACTCTTCGAAGTGCGGGTCGGTCATGCCCATCGCGTAGGCCGTGGCCTGCAACTGGCAGTCGCCGCTTTTTTCGCAACTGGGGCAGAAGTGGTTGCCTTCGACGAACAGCATCTGCAGCAGCATGCGGCGTTTGGCGTCGAGTTCGTCGTTGCGGTTCTCGACCACGGCGCCGTCGGCGGCCGGTGTAATGCAGGCCGCCGCCCAGCGGCCGTTGACCTTCACGGTGCACACGCGGCAGGCGCCGCTTTCGCCGAGGTCGTCGCGCCAGCACAGGTGGGGCAGCACGTGGCCGGCGCGGGCGGCGGCGCGCATCACGGTGTCGCCGGGGGTGAACGCGATCTCGACGCCATCGAGCAGGAAGTGCGACATGGTCAGCGTCGGTCCAGGTGGGCGTGCGCGTCGTCGCGGCCGGTGACGCGGCGGGCCGGGGCGAGCTCGGCGTCGAGGTCGAAGCCGGGCACGAAGCCCGGCGCCTGCAGCCGGCGTTCGTAGGCAGGCCGAAAGCGCAGCAGCGTATCGCGCAGCGGGTGCGCGGCGGTGGCGCCCAGGCCGCAATGGGTGCTGCCTTGCAACAGCGATTCGAGTTCGCGCAGCTCGGCCTCGTCGAACATCGAGCCGTGGCCCTGGGCCAGCTTGTCCATGCGGCGCACGATCAGCTCGGTGCCCACGCGGCAGGGCGTGCAGAAGCCGCAGCTTTCGTGCGCGAAGAAGTGCGAGAAGCCGCGCGCCACCTCGAACATGTCGCGTGTGTCGTCGAACACCATGAAGGCGCCGGCGGTCGGCAGGTCTTCGAACGCGAGCCGGCGCCCGAACTCGTCGGCCGACACGCACAGGCCCGAGGGCCCGCCCACCTGCACGGCCTGCGCGCGCTGCGCGCCGCAGTCGTGCAGCAGCTGCGCGATGCTCACGCCGAAGGGGTACTCGTAGACGCCGGGCCGGGCGCAGTCGCCGCTGACCGAATGCAGCTTGGTGCCGGTGCTGTGCGGCGTGCCGAGGCCAGCCCACCACGCGCCACCCCGTTGCGCGATGTGGGCGGCGGCGCAGAAGGTCTCGACGTTGTTGACGATGGTCGGCTGGCCCAGGTAGCCGCGTTCGACCGGAAAGGGCGGGCGGATGCGCGGCGTGCCGCGCTTGCCTTCGAGCGATTCGATCAGCGCGCTTTCTTCGCCGCACACGTAGGCCCCCGCGCCGAGGTGGATGGCGATGTCGAAGTCGAAGCCCTCGACCCCCGCGATGCCGTGCCCGAGCAGGCCCGCGTCGCGCCGCGCCTGCAGCGTGGCTTCAAGCGCTTCGAGCAGGAAGCGGTACTCGCCGCGCAGGTACAGAAAACCCTGCCGCGCGCCGATCAGCCGCGCCGCGACCGCCATGCCCTCGAACACGGTGTGGGCCTGGCGCGTGAGCAGCACGCGGTCTTTGAAGGTGCCGGGCTCGCCCTCGTCGGCGTTGCACACGACCACGCGGGTGCCGCCTTCGGGCACGGGGTGCTGGCGGCACAGCAACCACTTGGTGGCGGTGTCGAAACCCGCGCCGCCGCGACCGCGCAAGCGCGAGGCGGTGACTTCGGCCAGCGCCGCGTCGGCCCCGCGCGCCAGGGTCGCCCGCAGGGCTTCGCCTTGCAAGGGCGCGGCCGACAGCAGCACGTCGGCGCGCTGCACCTGGTCGTCCACGCGTTGCCATTCGGCGGGCCATTGCGCGGGCGGCACGTCGGCCTCGACCAGGTCGGCGAGCTGCGCCACGCGCTCGGGTGTCAGGCGCGTGAGCACCTGGTGCTGGTTGACCAGCAGCGCCGGGCCCTGGTCGGGCAGGCCGGTGCACGAGGCATGGCCGACGCTCACGCGGCCGTCGGCCCGCACCTCGCCGCGCCGCACGCCGAGCCGGCGGCACAGCTCGCGGGCCAGCGCGCGGCTGCCTTGCAATCGCTCGGGCAGGTTGTCGCTGAACACGAGGTGCGTGCGACCGACCGGTTGCAGGTGAAAGAAGCGATAGAAGCTTGCGACGCCCTCGACGACGGCGGGGCTCAGGCCCACGCCCTGCGCGATGCGTGCGAGCACCGGGCGCGGCAGCCAGTGGGTGCTTGATTGCACCTCGCGCAGCACCTGCACCAGGGCTTCGCGCCGCGCGCCGTGGCGGTGCAGGGCCTCGCCCACGGCGGTGGCGTGTGCGGGGTGGAGCATCGCGGGCAAGGGTGGGGACGAAGCAGACATCGTGCGCGGCATTCGACCCGACAGGCTGCGCCGCGGCTTGCGCTGCGTCAATCCGGGGTGTCGATGAACGCAAGCCGCGCACAGGGGCTTTGCCCGGGCGTGTCGCGGCCCTTGACTAGAATCGCGCCCGCTTGTCGGGGTGCCGAGGTCCACAAACCAAGGCTGAGAGGGTGCACTGCACCCAACCCGTTGAACCTGATCGGGCTCGTCCCCGCGTAGGAAACAGCACTCGGCCTCGGTGCATCCACCCTCGGATGCCCCGGTCTCCCAGGCAAGCCCACTCCCGGAGACCGCATGGCCAAGCCCCCTTCCCACGTTGACGCGCAAGCCCTCACCGCGCGCATCACCCGCACGCCCTTCGCCGGCTCGCGCAAGGTTCACCTCAGCGGCGCGCGTGCCGACGTGCGCGTGCCCTTCCGCGAGATCACGCTCACCGACACGCAGCATGCCGACGGCACGGTCGAGCCCAACCCGCCGCTGCGCGTGTACGACGCCTCGGGGCCTTACACCGACCCGGCCGCCACGCTCGACATCACGCGCGGCCTGCCCGCCCTGCGTGCGGCGTGGATCGCCGAGCGCGGCGACACCGAAGCGCTCGCCGGCATCAGCAGCGCCTACGGCCGCGAGCGCCTGGCCAACACCGATTTGCATGCGCTGCGCATGGCGGCGCAGCCGGTGCCGCGCCGCGCGCGCAGCGGCTGCAACGTGACGCAGATGCACTACGCACGGCGCGGCCTCGTCACGCCCGAGATGGAGTTCGTCGCCGTGCGCGAGAACCTGGTGCGCGCCCAGCTGCGCGAGCGCCTGGCCAAAGAGCGCGTGCCCAAGCACGGCTATTCGTTCGGCGCGGCGCTGGTGGCCGACATCACGCCCGAGTTCGTGCGCGACGAGGTGGCGCGCGGCCGCGCGATCATCCCGAACAACATCAACCACCCCGAGAGCGAGCCGATGGCGATCGGCCGCAATTTCCTGGTCAAGGTCAACGCCAACATCGGCAACTCGGCCGTCACGTCGAGCATCGAAGAAGAGGTGGACAAGCTGGTGTGGGCCATCCGCTGGGGCGCCGACACGGTGATGGACCTCTCGACCGGCGCCAACATCCACGAAACGCGCGAGTGGATCCTGCGCAACTCGCCGGTGCCCATCGGCACGGTGCCGATCTACCAGGCGTTGGAGAAGGTCGGCGGCCTGGCCGAAGAGCTGAGCTGGCCGCTGTTTCGAGACACGCTGGTCGAGCAGGCCGAGCAGGGGGTGGACTACTTCACCATCCACGCCGGCGTGCGCCTGGCCTATGTGCCGCTGACGGCCAACCGGCTCACCGGCATCGTCTCGCGCGGCGGCTCGATCATGGCCAAGTGGTGCCTCGCGCACCACCAAGAGAACTTCCTCTACACGCACTTCGAAGAAATCTGCGAACTGATGGCCGCCTACGACGTGGCCTTCTCGCTCGGCGACGGCCTGCGGCCGGGGTCGATCGCCGACGCCAACGACGAAGCCCAGTTCGCCGAGCTGCACACGCTGGGCGAGCTGACGCAGGTGGCCTGGAAGCACGACGTGCAGGTGATGATCGAAGGCCCCGGCCACGTGCCGCTGCAGCTGGTGAAAGAAAACGTGGACAAGCAGCTGACCAGTTGCTTCGAAGCCCCGTTCTACACACTGGGCCCGCTGATCACCGACATCTCGCCCGGCTACGACCACATCAGCTCGGCCATGGGCGCGGCCAACATCGGCTGGTACGGCACGGCGATGCTTTGCTATGTGACGCCGAAAGAGCACCTGGGCCTGCCCAACCGCGACGACGTGAAGCAGGGGCTGATCGCCTACAAGATCGCCGCGCACGCGGCCGACCTGGCCAAGGGCTTTCCGGGGGCGCAGATGTGGGACAACGCGGTCAGCAAGGCGCGCTTCGAATTCCGCTGGGAAGACCAGTTCCGCCTCGCCATCGACCCCGACACCGCGATGAAGTACCACGACGAGACGCTGCCGAAAGAGAACGCCAAGGTCGCGCACTTCTGCTCGATGTGCGGGCCGAAGTTCTGCTCGATGAAGATCACGCAGGAGGTGCGCGAATTCGCCCGCCTGCATGGGCCCGCGCCGACCGAGACGCCGCCCCAGCCGGTGGTGTTTCAGCACGCGCTCGACGACAAGGCGCGTGAGTTCCGCGAGCGCGGCAACGCGCTGTACCTGTGAGGGCCCAGTGATGACGTGTGGACACGTGGCGATCGCAGGCGGCGGCCTGGCGGGCCGCCTCACCGCGTGGCGCCTGGCCCGCCGGGGCTGGCGCGTGAGCGTGTTCGACGCCGCCCCGCGCGGGGATGCGCAGTCGGCCAGCGCGATTGCGGCGGCCATGCTCGCGCCGCTGTCCGAGCAGGCTTCGGCCGATGCCTGGGTGTTCGAGCTGGGCCTGCGCAGCATGGCGCTGTGGCCGCAGTGGCTCGAAGAGCTGCGCGCCGACAGCGGCCAGATCGTCTACTACCGGCGCAGCGGCACGCTGGCGATCGCGCACCCGAGCGACGCGTCGAGCCTGAACCAGTTCACGGCCCTGCTGCAGCGCAAGCTGCCCCCGGCCTACCGCACGCGCCTGTGGATGCTCGATGCCCCCGGCGTGCGTGCGATGGAGCCCGCGCTCGCCGACCGCTTCAACCGCGGCCTGCTGCTCGAAGGCGAAGGCCAGATCGCCAACGACCAGCTGCTGCGTGCGCTCGACACCGCGCTCGACCGCCTGGGCGTCGAATGGCACGCCAGCTTCGAGGTGCGCACGCTGCATGGCCGCCGCCTGCTCGGCGCGCGTGGCATGCACGAGGCCGACGTCGTGATCGACGCGCGCGGCATCGGCGCCAAGACCGACTGGCCGCCGCTGCGCGGCGTGCGCGGCGAGGTGCTGATGGTCGAATGCCCCGGCGTGCGCCTGCAGCGGCCCGTGCGCCTGATGCATCCGCGCTACCAGCTCTACGTGGTGCCGCGCCCGCACCAGCGTTTCGTGGTGGGTGCGACCGAGCTGGAGTCCGAAGACCGGGGCCCGGTCACGGTGCGCTCGGTGCTCGAACTGTCGAGCGCGCTCTACAGCCTGCACCCGGCCTTCGGCGAAGCGCGCGTGCTGCACACCGCCGCCGCGCTGCGCCCGGCCTTCGACGACCACCGCCCCGCCTACCGCACGCACCAGGGCGTGTGGCAGATCAACGGCCTGTACCGCCACGGCTACCTGTGCGGCCCGGCCCTGGTCGATGGCCTCGTGCGCGAACTCGCCGGCGACCCGGTGCCCGAGGGCCCGCCCGACACGCTGGACGACCCGCGGCACGACCGCCTCGACGCCGGCGCCCTGGCGTCGCTGTTCGCCGAGCGGGGCGACCCGCGCCTGACCGACCGGCAGCCGGATCGGCTGGACGAGGTTGCCCCATGAGCGCGCGGCTGGAGGCCTTTCCGCTCTCGTTCAACGGCACCTCGGTGCAGGTGCAGGCCGACACGCTCGAAGCCCTGCTGCTGCAACGCGGCTACGCACGCGACGCGGCCCTGGCCTGCGCGGTCAACGGCCGCTTCGTGCCGCGCGCCGCCTGGGCCGACCAGGTGCTGCGGCCCAACGACCGCATCGACGTGGTCGCGCCCGTCACCGGGGGCTGAGCGATGACCCCCGACGTCACCACCATTCCCACGACGCCCTGGTCGGTCGCCGGCCAGGCGCTGCACAGCCGCCTGCTGCTGGGCACCGCGCACTACCCGTCGCCGCAATGCCTCGCCGAGGCCGTGCGCGCCAGCGGCACGCAGGTGCTCACGGTCGGCCTGCGGCGGCTGCAACCCGAGCAGGGCGGGGGCCAGTCGTTCTGGTCGCGCATCCAGCAGCTCGGCGCCCGGGTGCTGCCCAACACCGCCGGCTGCCACAGCGCGCAAGAGGCCGTCACGCTCGCGCACATGGCACGCGAGATCTTCGGCACGCCCTGGATCAAGCTCGAAGTCACCGGCGACGACTACAGCCTGCAGCCCGACCCCTTCGGCACGCTCGACGCCGCGCGCGAGCTGGTGCGCGAAGGCTTCCAGGTCTTCGCCTACACTACCGACGACCTGGTGCTGGCGCAGCGCCTGCACGAAGCCGGGTGCGCCGCCGTCATGCCCTGGGCCGCGCCCATCGGCACCGGGCGTGGGCCGATGAACCCGTACGCCCTTCAGACCCTGCGCACGCGCCTGCCCGAGGCCGTGCTGATCGTCGATGCCGGCCTCGGCCGCCCCTCGCACGCCGCGCAGGTGATGGAGATGGGCTACGACGGCGTGCTGCTCAACACCGCCGTCGCGCAGGCCGGCGACCCGGTGCGCATGGCGCGCGCGTTCGCGCAAGCGGTCGAGGCCGGCCGCCTGGCGTTCGAGGCGCAGCCCATGGTCGAACGGGCCGCCGCCCAGGCCTCGACGCCGACGGTCGGCGTGCCGTTCTGGCACCAGGCCGGGTGAGCGGGTCGAAACCAAGCACCGCGGCCCACCCACCCATGCCCCGACTCCTCACCCTCGCCGGCCACGACCCCGTGCACGGCGCCGGCCTCACCGCCGACCTCGCCACCTGGGCCGCGATGGGACTCGACGGCGCCAGCGTCGTCAGCGCCCTCACGGTGCAGAACGCGCAAGGCTTCACCCGCGCCGAGCCGGTGGACGTGCGCCTCGTGCGCGACGCGCTGCAGGCCGTGCTGGCCGATGGCGAACCCGCCGCATTGAAGCTCGGCCTGCTGGGCTCGGCGGCCGTGGTGCGCGAGGCCATCGCCTTCGCGTCGGCGCGCCGCTGCCCGGTGGTGCTCGACCCGGTGCTCGCCGCGTCGAACGGCCGCGCCACCACCGGCGACGAAGCGGACTTTCTCGCCGCGCTGCGCGAGCTGATGCACCACGTCACGGTCGTCACGCCCAACCTGCCCGAGGCCTGCACGCTGCTGGGCGGGGGCGACCCGACGGTCGAGGCGCTGCACGCCCTGGGCAGCCACGCCGTGGTGCTCAAGGGTGGCCATGCCGAGGGGGCGGACAGCGTGGACCTCGTTTTCGACGGCCAGCGCCGCGCCGCGCTGCGTGCACCGCGCCTGCCGGTTTCGGCCCATGGCACCGGCTGCGTGTTCTCGGCCGCGCTCGCCGGCCTGCTGGCCCAGGGCTGGGACGTGTTCGAAGCCGCGACCGAAGCGCGCGTGCGCGTGCAGGCCGGCATCGCCCAGGCGCGGGTCCAGCCGCAGGGGCGCCCGCATGTGAACGCGGCGGCGCGCGCCGACAGCACGCACCTGCCCCGCTTCCGCTGGGGCGACGACCCCGCGTGGGCGGCGCCCGCCTTCGCACCGCTCAGCGGCCCGCTGGGCTTCTACGCCATCGTCGATGACGCCGACTGGGTCGAGCGCCTGCTCGATTGGGGCGTGCGCACCGTGCAACTGCGTGCCAAGGCGGGCAGCCGCCCGGCCGAAGCCATCGACGCGCACATCCGCCGCAGCGTCGCCGCCGGGCAGCGCACCCCCGGCGCGCAGGTGTTCATCAACGACCACTGGCAGGCGGCCATCGCGCACGGCGCCTATGGCGTGCACCTCGGGCAAGAAGACATGGCCACGGCCGACCTCGCGGCCATCCAGCGGGCTGGCCTGCGCCTGGGCCTGAGCACGCACACGCCGGCGGAGATGGCGCGCGCCCACGCCGTGCAGCCCTCGTACCTGGCCATCGGCCCGGTCTACCCGACCACGCTGAAGGCGATGCGCTACGACGCCGTCGGCCTGGACCGCCTGCGCCTGTGGGCCGCACGCGCGCAGCCGCGCTACCCGGTGGTGGCGATCGGGGGCATCTCGTTCGAACGCGCGCCGGGCGTGCTGGCGTGTGGGGTCGATGCGCTGGGGGTGGTGAGCGCGGTCACGCAGGCCGCCGACCCGCGCGAGGCGGCGGGGCGCTTCATGCGCCTGTTCGAGGCGCGCTGAGCGCGGCTCAGCGGGACGAAGCCGCTGCGGCCACCGGCTCGGCCACGAATCCGATGCGGTTGAGCCCGGCCTTCTGCACCTGCCCGATGAGTTCGGCCACCTGGCCGTAGGGCACGGCCTTGTCGGCCCGCAGCTGCACTTCGGTCTGCGGGTTCTTCTTGGCGGCGGCTTCGACGCGTTGCGCAAACACCTCCGGCTCGACCGGTTCGTCACCCACGAAGAGCTGGCCCTTCGCGTCAAGCGCCACGGCGATGAAGGGTGCCGCCTCAGAGGGCGCGGCGGCCTCGGCCGTCGGCAGGTCGAGCTTGAGGCTCGTCGTCATCAGCGGCGCGGTGATCATGAAGATCACCAGCAGCACCAGCATCACGTCGATCAGCGGCGTCATGTTGATGTCGCTCATCGGCTGCGGGCCGGTGGTGCGTTCGAGGCGGCCGAAGGCCATGGCTCAGGACTCGGTGAGCGCCGCGTCGGCGGGGGCGTCGGCCACCATCTCGCGCAGGTCGTGCGCGAAGCCTTCGAGGTCGGCCTCGCAGGCGCCGACCAGCTTGCCGAACACGTTGTAGGCGAGCACCGCCGGGATCGCCACCGCCAGGCCGGCGGCTGTCATCACCAGCGCTTCACCGACCGGGCCCGAGACCTTCTCGATGGTGATCGTGCCGGCGCCGGCAATCGCCACCAGCGCGTGGTAAATGCCCCAGACCGTGCCAAACAGGCCGATGAAGGGCGCGGTGCTGCCGATGGAGGCGAGCACGACCTGGCCGAACTGCAGCTGCGCCAGCACGCGGTGCAGCGCGTCGCGCAGGCGGCGCGTCAGCTGCGACTCGATGTGCCCGCGCGCTTCGAGCGTGCCTTGCGGCGGCGTCGCCACGGCGGCGTCGAACAAGGGGCGCAGCACGCCTTCGCGGTCGAAGGCAGCGAGCTGCTCGCGCGCGCTGTTGATGTGAGGCGCAGACCAGAAGGCCGGCACGGCGCGGGCGATGTCACGCCGCACGCGGCGCAGCAGCCAGCCCTTCCAGAAGATCAGCACCCACGCGCTGATGGACATCAGCAACAGCAGCAGCGCCACGCCCCGCGTGATGAAGTCGCCCTGGCTCCAGAAGATCGAGAGGCTGCTCATCGGCGTCACGCCATGCCCAGCACGTCGTTCATGCTGAACAGGCCGCTCGCCTGCGTCGCCAGAAAGCGCGAGGCCCGCAGGCTGCCCTGCGCGTAGGTCGCGCGGCTGCTGCTCTTGTGCGTGATCTCGATGCGCTCGCCGGTGCCGGCGAAGAGCACGGTGTGGTCGCCGATGATGTCGCCGCCGCGCACGGTGGCGAAGCCGATGGTCGATGGGTCGCGTTCGCCGGTGACGCCTTCGCGGCCGTACACGGCGCAGTCTTTCAGGTCACGCCCGAGGGCTGCGGCCACCACCTCGCCCATCTTGAGCGCGGTGCCGCTGGGCGCATCGACCTTGTGGCGGTGGTGGGCCTCGATGACCTCGATGTCGTAACCCTCGTTCAAGGCGCGCGCGGCCATGTCGAGCAGCTTGAGCACCACGTTCACGCCCACGCTCATGTTGGGCGCCATCACGATGGCGATGTGCTTCGCGTGCTCGGCGATCTGCGCCTTCTGCTCGTCGGTGAAACCGGTCGTGCCGATCACCGCCTTCACGCCCAGCTCGCGGCACACGGCCAGGTGTGCCAGCGTGCCTTCGGGGCGGGTGAAGTCGATCAGCACCTGCGCGTTGCCGAGGCCGGCGCGCAGGTCCGACACGATGTTCACGCCGCTCGCCCGGCCGAGGAAGGCCGAGGCGTCCTGCCCGAGGGCCGGGCTCGCCGGCACGTCGAGCGCCCCGGCCAGCGTGCAGTCGGGCGCGCCATCGACCGCTTCGATCAGCATGCGGCCCATGCGGCCGGAGGCGCCGGCGATGGCGATGCGCAGAAGGTCGGTGCTCATCGGGCGGGCTCCAGCGGCGGGTAGGTGCGGTTCGGCCCTTCGGGCTCGGTGGGGACGGGGGCGGGCTTGGCCGGCACGGGCAGCGCCTTCACCTGCTCGTCGCTCAAGGCCAGCGGGCGGGCGTTGCGCTTCGTCTTGAAGGTGTCGATCGAGGCCACGAACTCGGCCTCGGTCGGCAGGTCGCTGCCGCCTTCGAGCGAGCGCAGCGTGTCGCCGTCGAAGTGCGCCACCACGCTGCGGCGCTGGGGTTCGGTGCCCTGGCGGCGGATGGTGAAGACGTAGTCCCAGCGGTTGGCGTGGAAGGCGTCGGCCAGCAGCGGCGAACCGAGCAGGTCGCGCACCTGGTTGCGGGTCTGCCCGGGTTTGACCTGGGCGACCATCTCTTTGGTGAGCACGTTGCCCTGCACCACTTCGAGACGGTAGGGCGTGAGGACGCCGAGAAAGTTGTCGCTGGACTGAAGCGAGCCGCAGCCGCTGAGCGCCCACAGAGCCGACAACCCCAGCAGCGCGCGCGCTGCCGTGAAAGCTGGGATTCGCATGATGCGGGAAGGGGTGCGGCGAATGCGCACCCGACTCGATATGATGCGGCGGATTCTAGCCATTGGGTGGTTCGACGACCTTGCCCATAGCCACATGCGCGACGCCCCGAGAACCCTCATGTCCAACGCCGACGAACTCAAGAGCAGTGGCCTCAAGGCCACGCTGCCCCGCATCAAGATTCTGGAGGTCTTCCAGAACCACCCGTCCCAGCGGCACATGACGGCGGAAGATGTCTTCAAGGCGCTGCTGGCCGAAGGCTCTGACATCGGCCTGGCCACGGTCTACCGTGTGCTGATGCAGTTCGAGCAGGCCGGCATCCTGTCGCGCAACCACTTCGAATCGGGCAAGGCGGTCTTCGAGCTGAACGAAGGCAAGCACCACGACCACCTCGTATGCGTCGATTGCGGCCGCGTCGAAGAGTTCTACGACCCCGAGATCGAGAAGCGCCAGAAGATGGTCGCCCAGACCCGTGGCTTCGAACTGCAAGATCACGCGCTGTCGCTCTACGCGGTGTGCACGAAGAAGAACTGCGAATACAAAAAGCGCTAAGGGCCTCTGTGTCGCCGATGAGCGGTGCCATGCGTTGCACATCGGCGGCCTCCGCTTGAGCGAAGGGATGGTGGGGCGCTCAACAAGCGAGCGAAGCAAGCGCCTCGATGGGTGGCGCCCCTTGGGGGCAGGAGCGAAGCGACTGGGGGGCTAGTTGCCTTCGTTCTTCTGCATGGCGCGCTGGTGGCGCTCGATGAACTCGCGGTAGGTGTCGATGCCGCGCAGCTGCAAGATAGTGCTGCGCACGGCCGCTTCGACCAGCACGGCCAGGTTGCGGCCGGCGTCCACCGCGATCACGACCTTGTGCACGGCGATGCCGAGCACGTCTTCGGTCAGCGGCTCGTAGGGCAGGCGCTCGAAGTCGCGCTCCATCACCTCTTTGCGCACCAGGTGCACGATGAGCTTCAGGCGCATCTTCCGGCGCACCGCGGTCTCGCCGAAGATCGACTTGATGTCGAGCAGGCCAATGCCGCGCACTTCGAGCAGGTTCATCAGCAGCTCGGGGCAACGGCCTTCGATGGACGTTTGCGACACGCGGTACAGGTCCACCGCGTCGTCGGCGACCAGCCCGTGGCCGCGTGAGATGAGCTCCAAGCCGAGTTCGCTCTTGCCCAGGCCCGATTCGCCGGTGAGCAGTACGCCCAGGCCGAGGATGTCCATGAACACACCGTGGCGCGTGTTGCGCTCGGCGAAGAGCTGACCCAGGTAGCCGCGCACCACGTCGATCACCTGGCCGGCGGATTCGCTGGTGACGAAGAGTGGAATGTCGGCCCGGTCGCACATCGCCACCAGGCGATCCGGCGGCGTCTGGCCATCGGCGACGATGACCACCGGCGGTTCCAGCGTCACGATGCGCGAGATGCGGCGCTCCTGGTCCTCGGGCGACGAGTTCAGCAGGTAGGCGACCTCGCGGCGGCCGACGAGCTGCACGCGGTAGGGGTGGATGTAGTTCAGGTAGCCGATCAGGTCGGCGGCCGACTGCGCGCTGCGCACGGCGGCTTCGTCGAATCGGCGTTCCGGGTGGGCGTGGCCCGCGACCCATTCCCAGCGCAGCGCGGCGCGGTGTTCTTCGAACAGCGCCTCCGCGCTGATGACGGTGGGTTTCACGCGACCGACTTGAGCGGTTCCCAGTTGGAAATCAGCTCGTGCACCTTGGCCGCGCTGTCTTCCGTCTTGAGCCGCTCGCGCAGTTCGCGGTCGCTGAGCATCTCGGCGATCTCGGACAGGATTTCGAGGTGCCGCTGCGTCGCGGCCTCGGGCACCAGCAGAAAAATCAGCAACGCCACCGGCGCGTCGTCGGGGGCGTCGAAGGGGATGGGCTGCTGCACGCGGATGACCGACGCCAGCGGGTTCTTCAGGCCCTTGATGCGGCCGTGCGGGATGGCCACGCCGTGGCCGAGGCCGGTGGAGCCCAGCCGTTCGCGTGCGAAGAGGTTGTCGGTGACCGTGGCGCGCGCGATCGCGTGCTGGTTCTCGAACAGCAGACCGGCGTGTTCGAACACGCGCTTCTTGCTGGTGGCGTCAACGTCCACCAGGACGTTGCTGACGGGCAGGATGGCAGCGAGTCGATTCATCGGCAAATCACAGGTCCTGCCTTCGAGAAGGCGTTGGCTGTCGGGCACCCTCGGGTCGGTTGCCGGCTGAGGGGTGCCCCATACGGGCTCGAAAGCTGGGGCCAGGCCCCATGGCTCGCGGGTGGAAACAAAAACCAACGATTATAGAAACGGGGTCTTGCATCGCCGGCTCGCTCGAATTGAATTCATTGTGCACCTGCTGCTGCAATGCAGCAATGCGCGTTTGCCCCTGCCCGGAATGGGGGTGTCCCGCCCGTGCGGGGCCACGCGTCACGCGCAATGTCCCACATCGACCGTGGGGTGCTCGAACAAAAAAGCGGCCCGCAGGCCGCCTTTTCAGGGTGTGACGTGAACAGCGTCACAAGGTCGCATCCATGCGCTTGGCGGCGACATGGTGGTGGTCTTGCACCTTGTCCTTGTGGCGGCAGACCTGGCGGTCGAGCTTGTCCATCAACTGGTCGATTGCCGCGTACAGGTCTTCGTGGCTTTGCTCCACGAAGATGTCCTTGCCCTTCACGTGCAAGGTGACTTCGGCCTTCTGCCTTCGCTCCTTTTCCTTCAGCTTCTCCACCGAGAGCAGCACATTCACATCGACGACCTGGTCGAAATGCCGGGTGACTCTTTCCAGCTTGGTGCGAACGTACTCGCGCAGCGCAGGGGTCACGTCGAGGTGGTGGCCGCTGATCGTCAAGTTCATGAGGACTCCTTTCGGGGTGGGGGAGGCAATGACGCGAGGGGAAGAGGGGGAGAGGGGCGCGTGGCGCTTTGCGGAGAGGCCCTGGGGACCAGGGGCCGGTGCGACCCAGTGTGCACCTGAACCCGACGCGATGACAAGCGTTTGAAAACCTGCTCTTTGATTGAGGGCAGAGGTGGTGCGGGGCAGCGTGCAAAAGTGCAGCCCGGTGGGGTTTTTCGATGCGGCGAGCGCATGAGAAGCCACGTTGTCGTGCATTTGTGCACCAGTGGAAAACCCGCAAGCCCGTTGAAAGTGCGGCGAGTGCACGCATCTGGGGTGATCCTCAACGGCCGGGCCCGCCATGCCGCTCCTGTCTTTGACCCTGGCCGTCGCGCTGGTTTGCATCGCCTGGTTGTTCTGGCACCCGCGGCGCGTGGCGCGCCGGCGTGCGCGCATCGCGGCGCAGCCCTTTCCACCGGCTTGGCGCGACATCCTGCGGCGGCGCGTGCCCCATGTGCGCGGCCTGCCGGCCGACCTGCAGCTGCAACTGAAGCGGCACATCCAGGTCTTCCTGGCCGAAAAGCCCATCATCGGCTGCCGGGGTCTGGAGATCACCGACGAGATCCGCGTGACCATCGCGGCGCAGGCCTGCCTGCTGTTGCTGAACCGGCCGACCGACTACTACCCCAAGCTGCGCCAGGTGCTGGTGTACCCGGGGGCGTTCATCGTGGACCGCGTGCATGCGCTCGACGCCGGCGTGCAGCAGGATCAGCGACAGGTGCTCTCGGGCGAGTCGTGGTCGCAGGGCCAGGTGATCCTGTCGTGGCAGGACACGGTCGAGGGCGCGGCGGTGGCCGACGACGGCCAGAACGTGGTCATCCACGAATTTGCCCACCAACTCGACCAGGAAAACGGCTCCGCCAACGGCGCACCGCTGCTGCCGCGCCGCGAACGCTATGCGCGCTGGTCGCGGGTGCTGGGCGAGGCCTTCGACGAACTGCGCGCCCGCGAGGCGCGCGGCGAGCCCGCCCTGCTCAACTTCTATGGCGCAACCAGCCCGGCCGAGTTCTTCGCCGTCGCGTCGGAGGTGTTTTTCGAACAGCCCCAGCGCCTGGCCGACGAACACCCCGCCCTGTTCGACGAGCTGCGCGGCCTGTACCGCGTGAACCCGCTCAGCTGGTGACCGGCTCGGCGGCGCATGGCCGCTCAGGGTGAAAGCGGCAGGTCGGCCGGAAAGTACTTCTTCATCAGCAGCGGGGTGAGTTCGAGCCCATCGGCTACCACGTGGGCGGCGTAGCACCGGTTGCCCGGGCGCTCGGGGTCTTCGAGCAGCGTGGCGTACAGCCAGTCGCCCCGCGGCGGATGCCACAGCACGATGGCCGCCGGCACCAGCCCATCGCGCGCCAGCATCGGATAGCGGTCGAACATCTGCGCTGTCACGCGTTCGCGGTCGCGCGGGTCGAGTTCGACCCCCGTGCGACCGGCGCGAAACACGATGCGGTCGGTGCCGACGCAGTTGACGATGCTGGTGGACGCGGCCGATGTGTCACCGCGGGGCGTCACCCCCGAGGTCACGCCCGGTACCAGGGCCAGCGCCAGCAGCGCACCGCAGGCGCCGAGCCAGCGGCGCAGGCCGGCGCTGCGGGCGCGGCGGCCAGAGGAACGGAGGGTCTTCATCGCGCACTCCTCACGCCGCGAGGGCGGCGGCGTGCGGCGAGCATGCGCCCATTCGCCCGGCTGCGCTTCATGCGGCGCAGCAAGGGGTGACGCGAGGCGGGTCACCGGGGTGCCATGTGCCCGAACGCCCCCATCGGGCCCGCCGCGACAATGCCGCGCCATGAACGACGACACCCTCGCCGCCCTGCGCGCCGGCCGGCTGACCGGCCTGCGGAGGCTCGACCTCGCGTGCGGGCTGCGCGAATTTCCGCGCGAAATCTTCGACCTCGCCGACACGCTCGAGGTGCTCAACCTCAGCGGCAATGCCCTCGATGCGCTGCCCGACGACCTGCACCGGCTGCGTGAACTGCGCGTGCTGTTCTGCTCGCACAACGCCTTCACGCACATCCCTTTGGCGGTGGGGCGCTGCGAGCGACTGCACACGGTGGGCTTTCGCGCGAATCGCATCGCGCACTTCGACGCGCAGGCGTTGCCGCGTTCGCTGCGCTCGCTGGTGCTGACCGACAACCAGCTGCAGGCCCTGCCCGCGGGCCTGGGCCGCCTGGCGTCGCTGCAAAAGCTGATGCTGACCGGCAACCAGTTGCACAGCCTGCCTGCCGACCTGGCCGCGTGCGAGCGCCTGGAGCTGCTGCGCATCGCCGCCAATCGCTTCGACACCTTGCCCGCGTGGCTGCAGGCGCTGCCGCGGCTCGCGTGGCTGGCCTGCGCCGGCAACCCCTTCGGCGACGCCGCCGAGGCCGACGCGGTCGCGCGCCACCCCATCGCGGCGATCGACTGGGCGGCGCTCACGCCCGGGCCGGTGCTGGGCGAGGGCGCGTCGGGGGTCATTCGGCGCGCGGGCTGGGGCGCCGCCGAGGTCGCCGTGAAGCTTTTCAAGGGCGACATCACCAGCGACGGCCTGCCGCACAGCGAGATGGCCGCGTTCATCGCCTCGCAGCCGCACGCGGGGCTGACCGAGGTGCTGGGCCGCGTCGTCGGCCACCCCGAAGGCCGCGAGGGCTTGGTGATGCGCCTGATCGAACCGGGCTTTCGCCCGCTGGCCGCGCCGCCCAGCCTCGACAGCTGCACGCGCGACGTCTATGCCGAGGGACAGCGCCTCGCACCCGACGCCGCGGCGACCCTGCTGCGCGGCGTGGCGGGGGCGTTGCAGCACCTGCACGCACGCGGCATCACGCATGGCGACCTGTACGCGCACAACATCCTGTGGCGCGAACACGGGGGCGAGGCCTTGCTGAGCGACTTCGGCGCGGCAGCCTTCGCCCCGGCGGGCCCGACCGCCGACGCGCTGGAGCGCATCGAGGTGCGCGCGTTCGGCTGCCTGCTCGACGAACTGCTGGCGCGTTGCGACCCGCCCGCGCCTGTGGCCTGGGCGGCCCTGCGCGACCGCTGCCTGCACGACGACGTGGCCGGGCGGCCGTCGTTCACCGAGGTCGTGGACGCGCTTTCGCCCTGAGGGGCGCGAGCGCCACCCTCACTGCCGCTGGTACATCAGCAGGCGCCCGCGGTAGACCGCTTCCAGCGCCACCGCCGGGCGGTGCAGCATCTCTTCGCTGAGCGCATAGCCCATGCGGCACATCTGGCGCGTGAAGGCCGCGCGGTTGCCGCGGTTCGGGTCCACCACCCACACCTCGCCGCCGGGCGTGCCGTGGCGGCCGATGAAGCGGGCGAGCGTGCTGTCGTCGTCGCGCTCGTAGAGCACGTCGCTGCCGATGATCAACTCGAAGCGGCCCTCGACGCAGGGCAGGTCCTGCGCGCCGGCCGGGGCCGCGTCGAGCGCGCCGTCGGCCCAGTGGCCGTGGCGGTACTTCATCGGCGGCAGGTCGTTGAGCCGCAGGTTCTCGGTGAGAAAGCGCGCGGTCAACGGGTGACAGTCGCTGGCCGTCACGTCGGCGCCGCGGCGGTGGCTGACCAGGCTCGCCAGCCCCAGGCCGCAGCCCACTTCGAGGATGCGTTCGCCCTCGGTGACCGGGCGGGTCGCCATGCGTTCGGCCAGTTGCCGCCCCGACGGCCACAGCAGCCCGAACAGCGGCCACATCGCCGACGAGATGCCCTGGCGCAGCGCCGCATCGTGCGGGTCGTGGAACTGCTGACGGTCGAGCAGCGAGCGCAGGTGGAGGTCGGCCACGCCCGAAATGGCGATGCGCTCGTGTTTGGTCAGGTAGCCGGGCATGGGCCAGTGTAGGCGCCTGGGTGCGCGGGGCGCTTCGCTATGATGCGCGGCCCTTTTTGGGGGCCCCTCAGGACACCATGGCCGACACCCTCAACAGCGCCCAGATGCAGGCCGTGCATCACCTCGCCGGCCCCTGCCTCGTGCTGGCGGGCGCGGGCTCGGGCAAGACCCGCGTCATCACCCACAAGATCGCGCGCCTGCTTGAAGCCGGTTATGCGCCGGGGCAGATCGCCGCCATCACCTTCACCAACAAGGCCGCCGCCGAAATGCGCGAGCGGGCCAAGCAGCTGGTGGGCGCCTTCGCCGCGAAGCACCTCGTCATCAGCACCTTCCACTCGCTGGGGGTGCGCATCCTTCGCACCGAAGGGCAGCGGCTGGGCTTGAAAGAGCAGTTCAGCATCCTCGACAGCGACGACGTGCTGGGCATCCTGAAAGAAGCCGGCGGGTCGAACGACATCGCGCTCGCGCGGCGCTGGCAGTGGGCCATCAGCCTCTGGAAGAACCAGGGCCTCAACAGCGACCAGGCCGAGGCGCAGGCCAAGAACGACGACGAGCGCGTCGCCGCCCGCGTGATGAAGCGCTACGAAGAGCGCCTGGCCGCATACCAGGCGGTCGATTTCGACGACCTGATCGGCCTACCGCACCGCTTGCTGCTGACCGACGAAGAAGCTCGCAGCAAGTGGCAGAACACGCTCAAGTACGTGCTGGTCGATGAGTACCAGGACACCAACGCCATCCAGTACGAGCTGCTGAAGTCGCTGGTCGGCGAGGCGGCGATGTTCACCGCCGTGGGCGACGACGACCAGAGCATCTACGGCTGGCGCGGCGCGACCATCGACAACCTGCGCCGGCTGCCGCAGGAGTTTCCGCAGCTGCAGGTGATCCCGCTGGAGCAGAACTACCGCTCCACCGGGTACATCCTGCGCGCGGCCAACGCGGTGATCGGCAACAACCCCAAGCTGTTCGAGAAGAAGCTCTGGAGCGACCTCGGCGACGGCGAGCCGGTGCAACTGGTCGAGTGCGACGGCGAAGAGCACGAGGCCGAGCGCGCGGTGGCGCGCATCCAGTCGATCCGTGCGAACGGCGGGGTCGCCTCGGGCGCGGGCACCGGCGGCGACGTGGCGTTCAAGGACTTCGCCATCCTCTACCGCGCCAACCACCAGGCGCGTGTGTTCGAGAAGGCGCTGCGCCGCGCGAACATCCCCTACAAGGTGTCGGGCGGGCAGAGCTTCTTCGACCGCGCCGAGATCAAGGACCTTTGCGCCTGGCTGCGCCTGATCGTCAACAACGACGACGACCCCGCTTTTTTGCGCGCCATCACCACGCCCAAGCGCGGCATCGGCCACCAGACGCTGGCCTCGCTGGGCGAGTTCTCGGCCAAGTGGAAGACGAGCCTCTACGAGGCGCTGTTCGCCGACAGCCTGGGCACCATGCTCAACGCCCGCGCCGTGGGCTCGCTGCACGAGTTCGGGCGCTACGTGAACGACCTCGAATACCGTGCGCGCCACACGGTGGGCAACGAAGACGCCAAGGCCTTGCTGCTGGGCTGGCTGAAAGACATCGACTACGAAAAGCACCTCTACGAAGGCGAAGACAGCGAGAAGCTGGCCGCCTCGCGCTGGCAGAACGTGCTCGATTTCGTGGACTGGATCGCCAAGCGCTGCGGCGGCGAGATCGAGAACGACGGCGGCACCACCGTCGAGACCGAGCGCAAGAGTGTGATCGAGGTCGCGCAGACCATCTCGGTGATCATCAGCCTGGCCGAGCGCGGCGACGAACAAGACGTGGTGACGCTCTCGACGCTGCATGCGAGCAAGGGCCTCGAATGGCCGCACGTGGTGCTGGCTGGCGTCAACGAAGGCCTGCTGCCCTTCAAGAGCGACGACGAAGACATGACCGCGCATCGCCTCGAAGAAGAGCGCCGCCTGATGTACGTTGGCATCACGCGCGCACGGCGCACGCTGGCGGTGAGCGTGCTGCGTCGTCGCAAGAAGGGGCGCGACACGGTGCAGGCCATCCCGAGCCGCTTCATCGCCGAGATGAAGCTGCACGAGGCCAAGGCCAAGGAAGATCCGCGAGAAAAGCTCAAGGCGCTGCGCGACGCGGCCGCCAAGCGCGCGGCCGGCGCGGCGGCGGTGGACCCCAAGCCCTGAGCGGCGCCGGTGCGGCCCCTCAGACCTTGAACGCGGCCACCGTCTCGGACAGGCGCTGCGCCTGGTGCTTGAGGCTTTCGGTCGCGGCGGCGCTTTCTTCCACCAGCGCGGCGTTCTGCTGCGTGACCTGGTCGAGCTGGGCCACCGCATCGCCGACCTGGCTGATGCCGGTCGATTGCTCCTGGCTCGACGAGCTGATCTCGCCGATCAGGTCGTTCACGCGCTGCACGTTGTCGAGGATGGCGTCCATCGTCTCGCCGGCCTGACCGACCAGGCGGGCGCCGGTTTCGACGCGCTCGACGCTGTCGCCGATCAGGCCCTTGATCTCTTTGGCCGCGGCCGCGCTGCGCTGGGCCAGCGCGCGCACCTCGCCGGCCACCACCGCGAAACCGCGGCCCTGCTCGCCGGCGCGCGCGGCCTCGACCGCCGCATTCAACGCGAGGATGTTGGTCTGGAAGGCGATGCCGTCGATGACGCCGATGATGTCGGCGATCTTCTTCGAGCTGTCGTTGATCTCGTTCATCGTCGACACGACCTGGTGCACGACCTGACCGCCTTCGCTGGCGACCTCGCTGGCGCGCGAGGCCAGCTGCGTGGCGGCGCGGGCGGTGTCGGCGTTCTGGCGCACGGTGGCGGTCAGCTGCTCCATCGACGCGGCCGTCTGCTGCAGGTTGCTGGCCTGTTCTTCGGTGCGCTGGCTCAGGTCGGCGTTGCCGTGGGCGATCTGCGACGAGCCGGTGGCGATCGAGTCCGACACGTCGCGCACCTGGCCGACCATGCGCGTGAGCGCGCCCGTCATGCGGGCCATGGCGCCCTGCAGTTGCGCAATCTCGTCGCGGCCGCGCACGGCGATCTGCACCCGCAGGTCGCCCGTGGCCACGGTTTCGGCGGTCTGCACGGCCTCTCGCAACGGCACGGTGATCGACCGCGTGACCACGAAGCACAGGCCGATGGCCAGGACCACCGCAAAGCCCGACAGGCCCAGCTGCAGCAGCGTGGCGCGCGATTGCACCTGCGCCACGGTTTCACCGGCACGCGCGGCGCGTTCCAGCGCGCGCGTGTTGATCTGCTCGGTGGTGGACTCGAGGCCGCGCACGGCCGCCTTCACGCGGTCGATGTCGGCGTTGGCGTCGCCCGGGGTCGTCAGTTCGCCGCTTTGCATGCGCGCGAGCGTGCCGCTCACGCCGCTGGCGTAGGCGGCGAAGTTTTTCTCGATGCTCGCCAGCGCCTCGGCGTCTTCGGCCGTCAGGTCGAGCTGGCGGATGCGTTGCACCAGTTCGCCCATGTGGGTGCGCACGCCGTTCCAGCGCTTCGCATAGTCGGCCAGCTTGGCGCTGTCGGCGAGGTTGATGACCGCGTCCTTCTCATAGCGGCGCGCCATCAGCACGGTGGTCTGGATCTCGGCGGCACGTTCGGCCAGCACCACGTCTTGCGTGAGCAGGCGCTGGCTCGTGCTGCCCATCGTGCGCAGGCCCCACAGGCCGGCAGCGGCCACGGCGGCCAGCGTGACCAGCACGCAACTCAGCACCACGGTGAGGCGGGTGCCGATCTTCATTTGGGCGAGCGGACTCATGGACATTCCTTGCAAGGCGGGTGCGCGGACGGGCACCGGATGCCGGTTGACTCTTCAAGGTCCGCCGCCGAACTTTAAATTTGAACAAATTGAACGGATCGGCGGAACAGCAGGGTTCCTCCGGCCTTATTCCGTCAGCCCAGTGTCAGCATCGGCGGCAAGCTGGCATGGCAGCGGGCGCGGCCCGGGGCTTGCGTGCGCCATGCGCCCGCGCCCCGGTCCTGCCCCGCGTTTTTCGCTCACCCGTTTTGCGGCGCGCCCCCGTGCCCACGACCATGAATCGCACCCCTGGGGCCGTTGAGCGGCCCGCTTGAGTTCGCGTATGCCCGCAGCTTCGCCGTCGGCCAACCTCGACCCGGTGGTGGCGCAGCGCGCCGCGCTGGATCGACGCGTGCTCGCCGAGCAGACGGCGATGCTGTTTCGCCGGTCGCAGTCGTCCACGCTGGTGGGCGTGGTCTTCGCGGTGCTGGTGTGCGTGGGCCTGAGGCCTTACCTGCCGACGGACCTGCTGTGGGGCTGGTTCGCCCTGCGCTGCTGCGTGGCGGTGTTCCGCTTCGTGCTGAGCTTCCGTTTCTTCCAGGCCACCGGCGACGACGGCGGTCGGGTGTGGCAGCGCTGGTTCATCGGCGCGCTGGCACTCGATGGCCTGGTCTGGAGCCTGCTCGGCACGTGGCTGGTGCCTCACGCGCCCGAAGACGTCACCCAGATGCTGGTGACGGCGGTGGTGGGCGTGGCGGCCGTGGGCATGTTCGTGCTGCAGCCGAGCTGGCGCGCCAGTGTGGTGTTCATGGTGAGCACGCTGCTGCCAGTGGCCGTGTGGGCGCTGTCCACCGCCCAGCGGGGCGGGCTCTACAGCGGCTTGGCGGTGCTGATGTTTCTGGGTCTGCTGTTCTTCGAGGCGCGGCGTTCCGAGGCACGCATCCGTGAACTGCTGCGGCTGCGTTTCGACACCGACCGCATCGCCGAAGAGCGCGCGCAGGCGCTGCAGCTCGCGCAGCGGCAAAGCCATGTGAAGAGCCAGTTCCTGGCGACCATGAGCCACGAGATGCGCACGCCGCTGCACGGCATCCTCGGGCTCACGCGCATGCTGCAGCAGGGCAAGGGCGCCGCGCTCGGCGAGCAGCTCGCGCTGATCGAGCGCGCCGGCGAGCACCTGCTGACGCTCATCAACGACGTGCTCGACTTCTCGAAGCTCGAAGCCGGGCAGGTCAAGCTGGCCGACGAGGTGTTCGACCTCGCGGCGCTGATCGAAGACGTGGTCTCGCTGTCGATTCCACCGGCCTGCGAGGCGGGCCTCACGCTGACCGCCAAGCTGCACATGGCGCGGCCCTGCCCGGTGCGGGGCGACCCGGCGCGCGTGCGACAGGTGCTGCACAACCTGGTGGGCAACGCGGTGAAGTTCACCGAGATGGGTTCGGTGACCGTGATCGCGAAATACCACGTGGGCCGCGGGCGCGCGCGCATCGCGGTGCACGACACCGGCGTGGGCATCGCGCCCGACGACCTCGCGCGCATCTTCGACGCCTTCCAGCAGGCCGATGGCTCGTTCACCCGGCGCTTCGGCGGCACCGGCCTGGGCCTGACCATCGGGCGCGAACTGGCGCACGCGATGGGCGGCGACCTCACCTGCAGCAGCGAGGTGGGTAAGGGCTCGTGCTTCACGGTCACGCTCAACCTGCCGGCGCAAGAAGTCGCGCCGGTGGCGGCCGTCGATGTGTCGCTCGAAGCCCCCACCCCGCCGCTGCAAGGGCGCGTGCTGCTGGTCGAAGACAACCTCGTCAACGCGCTCGTGGCCGAGGCGGCCTTGCAGAAGATCGGCGTGGCCGTGCAGGTCGTGACCGACGGCGCCCAGGCCGTCGAGGCCTTCGCTGCCGAGCGCCCCGACCTCGTGCTGCTCGACTGCCACATGCCGGTGATGGACGGCTTCGAGGCCGCGCGCCGCATGCGGGCGATTGAGGCCGAACAGGGCGCCGAGCGCACGCCCATCGTGGCGCTGACTGCCAACGCGCTCGACGGCGACCGCGAGAAGAGCCTCGCGGCCGGCATGGACGAGCACCTCACCAAGCCCTTCAGGGAAGAGCAGTTGCGCGACGCACTGCGCCGCTTTCTCGAACGCACGCCGGCCGCCTGAGCGGCGCGGCGTGAGCCGTGCCGCTTACTGCTTGATCGCTTCGACCTGGATCAGCAGGCGCACGCTGTCGGGGATGCCCGGCAGGCCGTAGCTCATGCCCCAGGCGCTGCGCTGGATGGTGGTCTCGAAGTCGCCGCCGCAGACCTCGCGCTTCAGGCGCGGGTGGTCGTAGCAGCCGAAGCCGCTGGCCGTCAGGGTGACCGGCTGGATCTTGCCCAGCATCAGCAGCGTGCCGCTCACCGAGGTGAGCTTGTCGCCGGTGAAGGTGAACTGGTCACCGACGAAACGTGCACGCGGAAACTGCTCGGCGTTGAAGAAGTCCTTGCTCTTCAGGTGGCCGTCGAACGGGCCCACGCCGGTGTTGATCGAGGCCATGTCGATGTTGATCTCGACCTTGCCGGTCTTCGCGGCCTTGTCGAGCACCACGGCGCCTTCCTTGCCGTCGAAGCGGCCCCGGTTCGTGCTGACGCCGAAGTGCTTGGCCTCGAAGATGACCTGCGTGTGTGTCGGGTCGATGGCGTAGGTGGCGCTTTGCGCGTGGGCCGCACCGGTGGCGGCGAGCAGGGCGATGGTCAGGGAAGCAAGCAGGGTCTTGGTCATGGTGAGTCCTTGTGGAGGGGGTGATCTGTTGAAGGGAACGGGGAGGGTGGGTGAGGTTTTTCAACGCAAAGGCGCCAAGGAACGCAAAGGACGCGAAGCAGAGCAGGCCTTGTGTCTTCTTGGCGATCTTTGCGTTCCTTGGCGCCTTGGCGTTGAAACGTCTTCGCAAGCCTCAGGCGGCCACGAAGAACAAGAACGGGTCAGAGCGCCGGCACGCCGGTCAAGGCGAGCTTGAGCTTCACGACCACGTCGTTGGCGACCATCGAGGTGTCTTTCCAGTCGCCGTCGCCGATCTTGAAATCGAGCCGCTTGATCGTGAAGCTGCCGGTTGCGGTGGTGGTCGGGCCGGTCTGGGCAAGCGCCACCGGCACCACCACGTCGCGGGTGGCGCCCTTGATGCTGAGCTTGCCGGTGACTTCGAATTTTCCCGGGCCGGCGGCCTTCACCGCGCTCGACTGAAAGCTGGCCTGCGGGAAGGCCTTGGTGTTGAACCAGTCGGGCTTGGCCACCTCGACCTCGGTGTCGGTCGCACCGAACGACACGCTGGCCAGATCGACCGTGAAGGCGATTTTCGCGGCCTCGGGCTTTTTCGGGTCGAAGGCAACCTGGGCGTCGAACTTCTTGAACTTGCCGTCCACCGGCACGCCCATCTGGCGGCTGGTGAAGGCGATCTCGCTCTGCGCGGGCACGAGCTTCTGCTGCGCGAAGGCCGGGTTGGCGAAGGCCAGCGCGAGGGCGGCGGCCGCGGTCAATGACGACAAGCGTTTCATGGCAATCCTGAAGTGAATGAGGCGAAGGGGGCGGTGGGCGTTCACGAGCGACCCGGCAGCATGCGCAGGATCAGCCCGTCGCGCTCGATGAACTGGTGCTTGAGCGCCGCGCCGATGTGCATCAGCACCAGCACGGCCATCGCGTAGGCGAGGTAGGCGTGCCAGGGCTTGAGGGCTTCGGACAGCGCCTTGTCCACCGGCACGAAGTCGGGCAGCGGAATCACCCCGTACAGCACGATCGGAAAGCCCGCCGACGAGCTGTACGCCCAGCCCACCAGCGGCACGGCGAAGAACAGCACGTACAGCAGCCGGTGCGTCCAGTGCGCGGCGGCGGCCTGCCACGCGGGCATCGGCGGGTCGGCCGGCGGGCGGTGCGTCAGGCGCCACAAGAGCCGCAGCGCCGACAGCGTCAGGATCGTCACCCCCGCCCACTTGTGCCAGTTGTAGAGCTGCAGCCGGCGCGGCGAAAACGGCAGGTCCGACATGTACAGCCCCATCGCAAAGGCGCCGATGATGGCCAGCCCCAGCACCCAGTGCAGCGCGATGGCCACGCCGCTGTAGCGCGTTGTCGGTTTCTTCATTTGCAAGCCCCCTGTCAGCGTCGGTTTCGATGATGGGTGAATGTAGGGGCCTCGATTCGCAAGCCCTTTCACCCCACTTGTTGTGACCGTTCAAAAAAAGTCGGTGCCCTTGCCAGACGGGCGCCGGTCGAACCTGGATGCAGCCCACGTTCGTAACTACGTGTAAACCCTGATCGGACTTTCCCTGCCCTTCACCTGAGTGGGCTCGCTTTGAACGACGCGGCTGCATAGACTGGTTCGGCACAGTGTTCGATGGATCGAACCTCGTTCAAGGGGCTGAACCTTCAGGTCGGCCGCTGGCGCGAGGATTTGCAAGCGCAAGAGCCCCGCAAAGCCCTTTCACCCACGACCACACCCGGCCTCATGCTCCAGCCCGAACTCGCAGCCGCCTCGGGCGGCCCGCGCCGCCCGGCCAGTGCCTTGGTGCCCGCCGTGGCCCGCGCGCTGGCGGTGCTGGACCTGCTCGAACAAGAGCGCGAGTCGATGACCATGGCCCGGCTCGCCGCCCGGCTCGGTCTGCCCAAGAGCAGCGTGCACGGCCTGTGCAACACCTTGTTCGCGCTCGGCTACCTGCGCCGCCAGCACGATGGCGGCTTCTTCATCGGCCCACGCGTGATGGGCCTGGCCCACGCCTTCGCCGCCCACACCAGCCCCGCTGGCGAGTTCAACGCGCTGTGGGCCGAGCTGCGCACGCCTCCGCAAGAGACGGTGATCCTCTCGGTGCTCGACGGTGACGAGGTCGTCTACGTCGCCGCGCGCCACGGCGAGCGCCCGCTCGGCCTGGCTTTCACCGTCGGCATGCGGCTGCCCGCCTGCCGCGCCGCCAGCGGCAAGGCGATGCTGGCGTTTCACGACGAGGCTGCGGTCAAGCACCTGCTGCCCACCGCGCGCATGCCCGCCTTCATGAACCGCCCGGGCCTTCGGCGCAGCGAGCTGCTGGCCGAACTGGCCGAGGTGCGCCAGCGCGGCTACAGCACCGACGACGAAAGCGTGCGCGAAGGCGTGTTCAGCTTCGGCGCGCCGGTGTTCGACGCCGCAGGCCACGTGGTGGCCGGTGTGGGCGTGTGCCTGCAGAAAGCCACCGTCAACGACAGCACCTGGGCCGAACAGCGCGACACCGTGATGCGCGTGGCGCGCCAGTTGTCGCTGCGGCTGGGCTGGATGCCGAGCGCCGCCGACGCGAACGGCCAGACCAAGGAGGGGCGATGAGTTCCAGCCACGAGTACATCCTCGAAACCCGCGCGCTCACGAAAGAGTTCAAGGGCTTCGTCGCCGTTGACAAGGTGGACCTGCGCGTCAAGCGCGGCCAGATCCACGCGCTGATCGGCCCCAACGGGGCGGGCAAGACCACCTGCTTCAACCTGTTGACCAAGTTCCTCACGCCCACCTCGGGGCAGATCGTCTTCAACGGCGGCGACATCACGCGCGAGTCGCCGGCGGCGATCGCGCGGCGCGGGGTGATCCGATCGTTCCAGATCTCGGCGGTGTTTCCGCACCTCACCGTGCTCGAAAACGTGCGCGTGGCCCTGCAGCGCAAGCTGGGCACCTCGTTTCATTTTTGGCGGCCCGAGCGCTCGCTGTTCTCGCTCAACGAGCGCGCCATGCAGTTGCTCGCGGCGGTCGATCTGCAAGGCTTTGCCGAGCTGACGGCCGTCGAGCTGAGCTACGGGCGCAAGCGCGCGCTCGAGATCGCCACCACGCTGGCGATGGAACCCGAGCTGATGCTGCTCGACGAGCCGACGCAGGGCATGGGCCTCGAAGACGTGGACCGCATCCGCCAGCTCATCAAGAAGGTCGCGGCCGACCGCACCGTGCTGATGGTCGAGCACAACATGAGCGTGGTGTCGAGCATCGCCGACACCATCACCGTGCTGCAGCGCGGCGCCACGCTGGCCGAAGGCCCGTACGCCGAGGTGTCGAAGAACCCGGCGGTGATCGAGGCCTACATGGGCAGCGCCAACGTCGAGTTGCAAGGAGCGCATTGAGCATGGCCACCCCCTTCCTCGAAGTGCGCGAACTGCACGCCTGGTACGGCGAGTCGCACGTGCTGCATGGCGTGAACTTCACGGTCAACGAAGGCGAGGTCGTGACGCTGCTGGGCCGCAACGGCGCGGGCCGCACGAGCACGCTGCGGGCCATCATGGGCTTGACCGGCAGCCGCAAGGGCTCGATCCGCGTGCACGGCACCGAGTGCATCGGCCTGCCCACGCACCGCATCGCGCGCCTGGGCCTGGGCTACTGCCCCGAAGAGCGCGGCATCTTCGCCAGCCTCTCGGCCGAAGAAAACCTCTTGCTGCCGCCGAAGCTCGCCGAGGGCGGCATGGGCATCGAGCAGATCTACGGCATGTTTCCCAACCTGCGCGAGCGCGCGTCGAGCCAGGGCACGCGTCTGTCGGGCGGCGAGCAGCAGATGCTCGCGGTCGCGCGCATCCTGCGCACCGGAGCCAAGCTGCTGCTGCTCGATGAAATCTCCGAGGGCCTGGCCCCGGTCATCGTGCAAAAGCTCGCCGAGATGGTGATCGCGCTGCGCAAGCAGGGCTACACCATCGTGATGGTCGAGCAGAACTTCCGCTTCGCCGCTCCGCTGGCCGACCGCTTTCTCGTGATGGAGCACGGCCAGATCCTCCAGGAGTTCACCCAGTCACAGCTGCCCGAGCGCATGGCGCAACTGCATGAGTACCTCGGCGTGTGACCGCCTTGTCGCCCCTCGTCCCCAGAAGGAGATTGCCATGATGAAGTTCAAGAAGACCGCCGCCGCGTGCGCCCTGGCCTGTGCCGGCGCACTGGCATTCGCCCCCGCCGCGCAGGCGCAGATTTCTGGCAACGTGATCCGCATCGGCGTGATCACCGACATGTCGGGCCTGTACTCCGACATCGACGGGCCGGCCGGCGTGGAGGCGGTGCGCATGGCGGTGGCCGACCTGGGCGGTGCGATTGCTGGCAAGAAGATCGAGGTGGTCTACGCCGACCACCAGAACAAGCCCGACGTGGCCGCCAGCAAAGCGCGC
The DNA here is from genome assembly GCF_056676035.1 of Piscinibacter sp. PDB5-1. Taxonomy (NCBI): domain Bacteria; kingdom Pseudomonadati; phylum Pseudomonadota; class Betaproteobacteria; order Burkholderiales; family Sphaerotilaceae; genus Piscinibacter; species Piscinibacter sp. PDB5-1. Next base: position 285,409 of record NZ_JBWVZL010000005.1, read on the forward strand.
GAGTGGTTCGACACGCAAGGGCTCGACCTCTTGATCGGCGGCACCAACTCGGGCACGAGCCTGGCGATGGCCAAGGTCGCGCTCGAAAAGAAGAAGGTCTTCATCTCGGTCGGTGCGGCGACCTCGGCGCTGACCAACGAGCAGTGCTCGCCGTACACCATCCACTGGGCCTACGACACGGTCGCACTGGCCAAGGGCACGGGCAACGCGGTGGTCAAGGCCGGCGGCAAGAGCTGGTACTTCCTGCAGGCCGACTACGCCTTCGGCGCACAGTTGATGAACGACGCCTCGACCGTGGTCAAGGCCGCCGGCGGCACCGTGGTGGGTTCGGTCAAGCACCCGCTGTCGGCGAGCGACTTCTCGTCGTTCCTCTTGCAGGCGCAGTCGAGCAAGGCGCAGATCCTGGGCCTGGCCAACGCGGGCGGCGACACCATCAACAGCATCAAGGCGGCCAACGAGTTCGGCATCACGCAGACCATGAAGCTCGCCGGGCTGCTGATGTTCATCAACGACGTGCACTCGCTGGGCCTGAAGGCCACGCAGGGCATGTACCTCACCGACAGCTGGTACTGGAACCGCGACCCCGAGGCGCGCGCCTGGAGCCGCAAGTTCTTCGAGAAGTTCAAGCGCATGCCGTCTTCGCTGCAGGCCGGCGATTACTCGGCGGCGCTGCAGTACCTGAACGCCGTCAAGGCCACCGGCAGCGACGACGCCGACAAGGTGCTCGCCCACCTGCGCAAAACCAAGATCAACGACATCTTCGCCAAGGGCGGCTTCGTGCGCGCCGACGGCCGCATGGTGCACGACATGTACCTGATGCAGGTGAAGACGCCGAAGGAGTCGACCGAACCCTGGGACTACTACAAGGTCGTGCAGACCTTCAAGGGCGAAGAGGCCTGGACCACCAAGGCCGAAACCAAGTGCGCGACCTGGAAGTGACGCCACGCTGACGCCCCCGTGCCTGCCGAGAAGAAGACCATGAAGAAGACGCCCTCTGCCCCGCGCGCGGCCCACCCCCTCTCCCTCCGGGATCGGGTCGGGGTGAGGGCGCCCCTTCGACGCACCCTCGCGCTCGCGGCGCTGGGCTGCACGCTCGGCGCGACCGGGCCCGCCCAGGCCCAGTACTCGGGCGACGTGATCCGCATCGGCTTCATGACCGACCTGTCGGGCCTGTACTCCGACCTCGACGGCCTGGGTGGCGTCGAGGCCATCAAGATGGCCATTGCCGACATGGGCGGGCACGTCAACGGCAAGCGCGTCGAGCTGCTGGTGGCCGACCACCAGAACAAGGCCGACGTGGCCTCGGCCAAGTCGCGCGAATGGGTCGATACGCAGGGCGTGGACCTGCTGCTGGGCGGCGCGCACACCGGCGCCAACCTCGCGATGGCCAAGGTGGCTCTCGAGAAGAAGAAGGTCTTCATCTCGATCGGCGCGGCCAGCTCGACGCTGACCAACGAGCAGTGCTCGCCCTACACCATCCACTACGCCTACGACACCGTGGCGCTGGCCAAGGGCACGGGCAACGCGGTGGTCAAGTCGGGCGGCAAGAACTGGTACTTCCTGACCGCCGACTACGCCTTCGGGCAGGCGCTTCAGAACGACACCGCGGCGGTGGTCACCGCCGCCGGCGGCAAGGTCGTGGGCTCGGTGCGGCACCCGCTCGCCGCGAGCGATTTTTCGTCCTTCCTGCTGCAGGCGCAGTCGAGTCGCGCGCAGATCCTCGGGCTCGCGAATGCGGGCGGCGACACCGTCAATGCCATCAAGGCCGCCAACGAATTCGGCATCACGAAGAGCATGAAGCTCGCGGGCCTGCTGCTCTTCATCACCGATGTCCATTCGCTGGGCCTGAAAGCCACGCAGGGCATGTACCTCACCGACGGCTGGTACTGGAACCAGTCGTCCGAAACGCGCGCCTGGTCGCGCCGCTACTTCGGTGTGATGAAGAAGATGCCGTCGATGATCCAGGCGGCCGACTACTCGGCGACCTGGCAGTACCTGAGCGCGGTCAAGACCGTGGGCAGCGACGACGCCGACCGTGTGATGGCGCACCTGCGCAAGAACAAGATCAACGACATGTTTGCCAAAGGCGGCTACGTGCGGCCCGACGGGCGCATGGTGCACGACATGTTCCTGATGCAGGTGAAGACGCCGGCCGAGTCGAAAGAGCCCTGGGACTACTACAAGATCGTGCAGACCATCAAGGGCGAAGACGCCTTCACGAACAAGGCCGAATCGAAATGCGCGCTGTGGAAGTGAATGCGTGGCGGGCGAAGAGTTTCACCGCCAAGACGCCAAGAGCGCGAAGGACGCAAAGAATGGACAAGCGCAGCCTTGGCGAACCTCGCGCTCTTGGCGTCTTGGCGGTGAAAACGCTCGGCACTCTGCGAGCGTTTGAAGGCGCCGCGCGATCAGCAGCAAGCCCCAGCGGAGGATCCCGCCCATGATCGACATCTTCGGCATCCCCCTGCAGGCCTTCCTCGGCCAGTTGCTGCTGGGCCTGGTGAACGGCTCGTTCTACGCGATGCTCAGCCTGGGCCTCGCGGTGATCTTCGGCCTGCTGGGCATCGTGAACTTCGCGCATGGCGCGCTGTACATGATCGGCGCCTACGTCGCCTGGTACGCGCTCGAACGCTTCGGCATCAACTACTGGTTCGCGCTCGTCCTCGCGCCGTTGGCCGTGGGCGCGCTGGGCGTGCTGATCGAACGCCTGCTGCTGCGCCACCTGTACAAGCTCGACCCGATCTACGGGCTCTTGCTGACCTTCGGCCTTGCGCTGATCTTCGAAGGCCTGTTCCGCGAGCAATACGGCGTCTCGGGGCAGTCGTACTCGGTGCCCGACGCGCTGCAAGGCGCCACCAACCTCGGCTTCATGATCCTGCCCAACTACCGGGCCTGGGTCGTCGTGGCCTCGCTGGTCGTGTGCCTGGGCACCTGGTTTCTCATCGAGCGCACGCGGCTCGGCGCCACCTTGCGCGCCGGCACCGAGAACCCGCGCCTGGTGCAGGCCTTCGGCATCAACGTGCCGCTGATGGTGACGCTGACCTACGCGGCCGGTGCTGGCCTCGCGGCGCTGGCCGGCGTGCTGGCCGCGCCGGTGATCCAGATCACGCCGCTGATGGGCTCGAACCTCATCATCGTGGTCTTCGCCGTGGTGGTGATCGGCGGCATGGGGTCCATCCTCGGCTCGGTGCTCACCGGCATCGCGCTCGGGCTTGTCGAGGGCCTGACCAAGGTGTTCTACCCCGAGGCCTCGAACATCGTGGTGTTCGTCATCATGGCCATCGTGCTGGTGCTGCGCCCCGCCGGCCTCTTCGGCAAGGAGAAGTGACGTGAGCACGACCCCCGCCCCGGCTTCGGCCGCCAACCCGTCAACGGCGCCCGCCGCCACGCCGCGTTCGCTGACCACCGCGAGCCGCGTCTTCTGGATCGCTGCGCTCGTCGCGCTGGCCGTCGCGCCCTTCGTCGGCGTGTACCCCATCTTCGTGATGAAGGCGCTGTGCTTTGCGATGTTCGCCTGCGCCTTCAACCTGCTGCTGGGCTTCACCGGGCTGCTGTCGTTCGGCCACGCTGCGTTTTTTGGCTCGGCGGCCTACGCCACTGGCTGGTTGGTGCGCAGCGCGGGCTGGTCGCCCGAACTCGGCCTGCTGGCCGGCACCGGCATCGCCGCGTTGCTGGGTCTGGGCGTGGGCTTGATCGCCATTCGCCGCCAGGGCATCTACTTCGCGATGATCACGCTCGCGATGGCGCAGATGGTCTATTTCGTGTGCCTGCAGGCGCCCTTCACCGGCGGCGAAGACGGCCTGCAAGGCGTGCCGCGCGGCAAGCTCTTCGGCCTGTTGTCGCTCGAGAGCGACCTCGGGATGTACTTCTTCGTGCTGGCCGTCTTTGCCGGGGTGTTCCTGCTGATTCTGCGCATCGTGCACTCGCCCTTCGGCCAGGTGCTCAAGGCCATCCGCGAGAACGAGCCGCGTGCCATCTCGCTCGGCTACCACGTCGACCGCTACAAGCTGCTGGCCTTCGTGCTGTCGTCGGGCCTCGCCGGGCTGGCCGGTGCGATGAAGACGCTGGTGCTGGGTTTCGCGACGTTGACCGACGTGCACTGGTCGCTGTCGGGCGAGGTGATCCTGATGACGCTGCTGGGCGGGCTCTCGACCTTCGCCGGCCCGGTAGTGGGCGCCTTCACCATCATCGGCCTGCAGAACTTCCTGGCCGACCGCGTGGGCTCGTGGGTCACGGTGATCATCGGTGTGATCTTCGTGTTGTGCGTGCTGGCCTTCCGCCGCGGCATCGTCGGCGAACTGATCGCCTTGCTGAAGCGTCGCGGCTACCGCTGAGCGGCCCGCGAGCCTGGCCGCGACCACCGTGGCCGCGCATCATCCCTGCGCGCACGCGGCCGGCCGCGTGTGCCTACCATCGGCCGGGTGCCTGACCCATTCTTTGATCGGACCATGCCCTTTCGACCCGGCTTCGTGGCCGCTTCGCTTCGCCCAGGCCTGATGGCCGCGGCTTTCGTTGCCATCCCGGCGGCCGCCCAGCCGCCCAGCGCGGAAGAGCTGGCCAGCTGCGCCGCCATCGGGGCAGCGGCCGACCGCCTCGCCTGCTACGACAAGCTGGCCGGGCGCGCGCCGCTGCAACTGCCCGCCCAGGTGACGCAGCAACCGCTGGTGCCCGCCACGGGCTCGCCTTCGCTGCTGGCGCCGCCCACGGCCCCGCTGCCGCCGGCGGCCGAAGCGCACCCTGACGCGAGCCTGCTGTCCAAGCTCTGGGAACTGGACCCGCAAGACAAGCGCGGCACGTTCTTGCTCACCGGCTACCGCACCAACTACCTGCTGCCGGTGCACGTCACGAGCCGCATCAACCGCGCGCCGCAATCGCCCAACCAGGCCGTCGTGCCGCGGCCGGCGTACCGGAAGGTCGAGGCGAAGTTCCAGGTCTCGCTGCGCACGAAGGTCGTGCAGGGCCTGGGTTGGGACGATGCCGACCTGTGGCTCGGCTACACGCAGCAAGCGCTCTGGCAGATCTACAACGGCACCGACTCCAAGCCCTTCCGCAACACCGACTACGAGCCCGAGCTGATGTACGTCGTGCCCACCGACCGGCGCCTGCGTGCGTTGCCGTTCGATTGGCAATGGCGCTATTGGCAGCTGGGCTTGGCGCACCAGTCGAACGGGCAGTCGGACCCGCTCTCTCGCAGCTGGAACCGCGTCTACCTGGCCGGCGGCTTCGAGCGCGGCCCGTGGTCGCTGATCGCGCGCGTCAACAAGCGCATCCGCGAAGAGGGGTCGAGCGACAACAACCCCGACCTCGTCAGCTACCGCGGCCGCGGCGAGTTCTTGCTGACCTGGGCCTCGGGGCCGGCCCTGGCCTCGGTGCAGTACCGCAGCACGCTGCAGGGCGCCAATTTCGGCAGCCTGACCTTCGAGTACAGCTACCCCGTGTTCAGCGACCAGCCCAATGGCATGCGCTGGTTCGTGCAGGCCTTCCAGGGCTATGGCGAGACCTTGACCGACTACAACTTCCGCCAGACGAGCCTGGGTGCGGGGGTGAGCTTCGTGCAGTTCTGAGGCGGCCGCGCAGCGGCCTTCGGGGTGCGTTGGTCAAACCGCCCGCGTCACGCCGCGTGCTGCAGACCCGAGCGCTCGCGCCACTGCGCCATCAGCCCCGCCCACTTCGCGCGGGCCGCCACCAGGTGCCGCTGCTTCACGTGCCCATAGCCGCGGATGTCGTCGGGCATGTGCGCGATCTGCACCGCGAGCGACAGGTTCTCGGCCGAGAGCCCAGGCAACAGCGTCTCGATGCTCGCCCGGTACTCGTCGATCAAGGCGCGCTCTTCGCGGCGTTCGGCGCTGCGGCCGAAGGGGTCGAAGGGCGTGCCGCGCAGCCCCTTGAAGTGGCGCAGCAGGCCGAAGGCCACGCGCACCCACGGCCCGAAGCTCTGCTTGAGCGGCTGGCCCTGCGCGTTCTTGCGTGACAGCAGTGGCGGCGCCAGGTGGTGGCGCAGCGTGTAGTCGCCTTCGAATTGCTCGGTGATCTTCTGCACGAAGGCCGGGTCGGTGTGCAGGCGTGCGACCTCGTACTCGTCCTTGTAGGCCATCAGCTTGAAGAGGCCGCGCGCAACGGCTTCGGTGAGGCGATGGCCCGCGTTCAGCCGCGCTTCGGCTTCGCGCACGCGGGCGACGAAGGCGCGGTAGCGGTCGGCATAGCCCGCGTTCTGGTACGCGATGAGAAAGTCCGCCCGCTGGGCGATCAGCGCGTCGAGGTTGGTCGCCCGGGGCATGAACGCGATCACCTGTGCGGGTTGCGCCAGAGCTGCCACCGCCGCCGGGTCGTGCGCGGCGCGCCGGCCCCATTCGAACGCGGCCTGGTTGCGTTCGACCTGCACGCCGTTGAGTTCGATGGCGCGCATCAGCGCTTCGTGCGTCAGCGGCACGCGGCCCTTCTGCCACGCGTACCCAAGCATCAGCGGGTTGGCGTAGATCGAGTCGCCGAGCAGTTGCACGGCCAGTTGGTCGGCGTCGAGTCGGCCGAGCTGCGCACTGCCGACCGCGGCGGTGATGGCCGCTTCACACGAGGCGCTGGGGAACTGCCAGTCCGGCTGCGCCACGAAGGCGGCGGTCGGTGCGCCGTGCGTGTTGAGCGCGACGAAGGTGCGGCCCTCGCGCATCAACCCCAGCGTGGCCGGCGTCGCCGCCACGATGGGGTCGCAGCCGAGCACGAGGTCGGCCTCGGCAGTGCCGACCTTGGTGGTGTGGATGGCCTCGGGCGTGTCGGCGATCTGGATGTGGCTCCATGTGCTGCCGCCCTTCTGCGCCAGGCCCGCCGCGTCTTGCGTGACGATGCCCTTGCCTTCGAGGTGCGCCGCCATGCCCAGCACCTGGCCGATGGTGATCACGCCCGTGCCGCCGATGCCGGCGACGACGATGCCGAAGGCCGTGGCCGCCGACGGCAGCTGCGGCTCGGGCAGCGGTGGCAGCGCATCGAGCGAGGGCCGCTGCGGTGCCGCCTTCTTGGCCTTGAGCTGCCCGCCTTCGACCGTGACGAAGCTCGGGCAGAAGCCTTTCAGGCACGAGTAGTCCTTGTTGCAGCTGCTCTGGTTGATGCGGCGCTTGCGGCCGAACTCGGTCTCGACCGGCTCGACGCTCAGGCAGTGGCTTTGCGTCGAGCAGTCGCCGCAGCCTTCGCACACCAGCTCGTTGATGACGACGCGCTTGGGCGGGTCTTCCATCGTGCCGCGCTTGCGGCGCCGGCGCTTCTCGCTGGCGCAGGTCTGGTCGTAGATCAGCACGGTGCAGCCGGGCACGTTGCGCAACTGCACCTGCACGGCGTCGAGCTCGTCGCGGTGGTGCACGGTCACGCCGGGGGCGAGGCGCGCACGCACGGCCGCGTCGTCGGTGTACTTCTCGGGCTCGTCGCTCACGACGACGATCTGCTTGGCGCCTTCGGCTTCGAGCTCGCGTGTGATCTCGGGCACCTGCAGCGTGCCGTCCACCGGCTGGCCACCGGTCATGGCCACCGCGTCGTTGTAGAGCAGCTTGTAGGTGATGTTCACGCCCGCCGCGATGGACTGGCGCACGGCGAGCACGCCCGAGTGAAAGTAGGTGCCATCGCCCAGGTTGGCGAACACGTGCGGCTCGGTCGTGAACGGCGCCTGCCCGACCCAGGCCACCCCTTCGCCGCCCATCTGGCTGAAGGTTTCGGTGCTGCGGTTCATCCACAGCGCCATGTAGTGACAGCCGATGCCGGCCAGCGCGCGCGAGCCCTCGGGCACGCGCGTCGAGGTGTTGTGCGGGCAGCCGCTGCAGAAGAAGGGCAGGCGCTCGGCGCCGCCGACCTGCAGCGTCTGCAGGCTGCGTTCTTTGGCGGTGATGACGGCGATGCGGGCGTCGATGCGCGCTTCAATGCCGGCGTCGAGCCTGAGCTTCTTCAGCCGCTTGGCAATGGCCTTGGCGATGATCGCGGGCGTCAGGTCGGCCTGCGCGCGCAGCAGCCAGTTGCCGCTGGGGTTGGGCTGCGACCACTCGCCGCCGGTGCGGTCGCCCTCGGCCTCGTCGAACTTGCCCAGCACGTTGGGCCGCACATCAGGGCGCCAGTTGTACAGCTCTTCCTTGAGCTGGTACTCGATCATCTGGCGCTTCTCTTCGACCACCAGAATCTCTTGCAGCCCGGCGGCGAACTCGCGCGTGGTGGTGGCTTCGAGCGGCCACACGACGTTGACCTTGTGCAGCCGCAGGCCGATGCGCCGGCAGGTGTCGTCGTCGAGGCCGAGGTCGTGCAGGGCTTGCCGCGTGTCGTTGTAGGCCTTGCCGCTGGCGATGATGCCGAAGCGGGCGTTCGGCGCGTCGATCACGTTGTGGTTGAGCTTGTTCGCGCGGATGTACGCGAGCGCGGCGTACCACTTGTGGTCCATGAGCCGCGCCTCTTGCGCGAGCGGTGCGTCGGGCCAGCGGATGTGCAGGCCGCCTTCGGGCATCACGAAGTCTTGCGGCAGCACGATGTCGACGCGGTCCGGGTCCACCCACACGCTGCTCGACGATTCGACGATCTCTTGGATGGTCTTCATCGCCGACCACACACCCGCGAAGCGGCTCAGCGCGAAGGCATGCAGGCCGAGGTCCAGGATGTCTTGCACGCTGGTCGGAAAGAACACCGGGAAGCCGCACGCCTTGAACACGTGGTCGCTCTGGTGCGCGGCCGTGCTGCTCTTGCTGACGTGGTCGTCGCCGGCCACCGCGACCACGCCGCCGAGCCGGGCGGTGCCGGCCATGTTGGCGTGCTTGAAAACGTCGATGCAGCGGTCCACCCCCGGGCCCTTGCCGTACCAGAGGCCGAACACGCCGTCGTACTTGTTCTTGTCGGGGTGCAGGTCGAGCTGCTGCGTGCCCCACACGGCGGTCGCGCCCAGCTCTTCATTGACGCCGGGTTGAAAGACGATGCGGTGCGCGGCGAGGTGCTCCTTCGCGGTCCACAAGGCCTGGTCGTAGGTGCCGAGCGGCGAGCCGCGGTAACCGCTGATGAAGCCGGCGGTGTTGAGCCCGGCCATCGCATCGCGTGTGCGCTGCAGCATCGGCAGCCGCACCAGGGCCTGCACGCCGCTCATGAAGGCGCGGCCGGTTTCCAGGCGGTACTTGTCGTCCAGCGCGACGCTTTCCAGCGCGCGGCGGATGGACTCGGGAAGCGGTGCATTCATGCGCAAGCTCCTTCGACGCGAGGCGCCCGAAGCGAGCTTGTGGCCCGCTGCGGCTGGCGCGGATTCCGTTCGGCCCAGTGTAGGCACATCCCCTTCGATGGTGGGCCTGCGCCAGGGTTCCAGGGGCGGTGAACGGGGCCTTGTTCTCGAATGCCCCCGGTGCGCCCGGTTACCGATTCACCCAGTGAGGTGGAATTCACGCTGCGGAACGGTGAAACAATACGCCCGCGCTGACGGCGCCCTGCACAAAGGGGCCGGCGTCGCGGAGGCCTCCCACCCCATGAAGTGCCCGTACCGATGGAGAAGACCCACATTGCCGTGTTGCCCCCCGGGCGCCTCGCGCGTGCATCGGCGGCTCCCATGCGTCGGTCGGGCGACCGCCCGCCCTTCGGCTGGGCCTTGCTGATGCGCCTGTCCGACTGGGTGCTGGGCCGCGACCCGAAGCAGCGCATTCGCACGGTGCAGTGCGGCATGGCCATGCTGCTGGCGCTGGGCAGCGTGGTCAACATGCAGTACCTGGTGTGGGCCGGCTTCGCCCCGTTCGAGCCGGTGGCCCTGTGGTCGCTCGGGTTGATCGGCGGCTTCGTGGTCTTCTTCCTGACCATCCGCTTCAACCGCAACCTCGGCTATGCCGAACCTTCGCTGACCGTGCCGCAGATGGCTTACGCCATCGTCTTCGCGGCGCTGGGCTACGCGCTGGCGGGCCCCGGGCGCGGCGCTGCCTTCCCGATCCTGATGGTCACCTTCATGTTCGGCATGTACTCGTTGCCGCCGGCGCATGTGCGCGGCACGGGCTTCTTCGCCGTGGCGGTGTTCGGGCTCACGATGCTCGCGATGGCGCTGCGCAAGCCGGCGGTGTACGACCCCAAGGTCGAACTCGGGCACTTCATGATGATCGCCATCATGGTGCCGGCGATCTCGCTGCTGGCGGGTCACCTGAGCCGTCTGCGCGCACGCCTGCGCCGCCAGAAGAAAGACCTCGCGCTGGCGCTCGGGCGCATCCAAGAACTCGCCACGCGCGACGAACTCACCGGCCTCATCAACCGCCGGCACATGTTCGACCTGATGGAGCAGGAGCGCCAGCGCGGTGTGCGCTCGGGGCAGACCTTCTGCATCGCGGTGCTCGAACTCGACGACTACGACCGCATGCGCGCCGACGGCGGCTCGCACGCCGGCGACCTGCTGCTGCAGCGCTTTGCCCAAGAGGCGATGCACGTGGTGCGCATCTCGGACATCCTTTCGCGCTGGGACGACAAGCGCTTCCTGCTGCTGCTGTCGAACACGCGCGCCTCGTTGGCCCGCCTGGGCCTCGAACGCCTGCACGAGCGCAGCCGGCGCGCCATGACCGATGTGGCCGAGCCTTCGGTGCGCCTGAGCTTCACGGCCGGGGTCATCGAGCACCGCGCGGGCGAGTCGGTGATGCAGACCGTGCAGCGCGCCGAGTCGGCCTTGCACACGGCCATCGAGGCCGGCCGCGACCGCGTGCTGATCGCCTGATCGCTTGATCTTGTCCCGGCTCCGCGCCGGGCCGGGCCGAGATTGCGGCCTCTTTGCACAGCAGGGCCGTTGCCGTCGCGCCCCGTGCGCGCCCCCCGCGGCCGAGGGCTCAAGTACCTGGCCTCGGGGACGATAAGCCGCGGATGACTCCGCAAACGTCAGCACGCCTGATTCGCTGGCTGGTCGGCCCGCCCGGCCCCCAGCGCCTGCGCGCGTCGCAGTCCTTGCTCGCCAGCGGGGCCTACCTCGCCTCGGCGATGGTGCACGTGGCCGAGGTGCCGCTGGGCATCCTGAGCGCCTCCGAGGCGGCCTTGCTGATTTCGGCGATCTGCGTCGTCGGTTTAGGTTTCTTCCTGGTCGTGCGCCTGGGCTGGAACGAGCGCTTCGAAGACCCGTCGCTGACGATGCCGCAGATCGCCGCGGGCGTGGTGGTCGCGGCCTGGGCCTACGCCGTCACCGGGCCGGCGCGCGCGGGCGCGATGGCCACGCTCTTGTTGTGCTTCGTCTACGGCATGTTCGCGCTGAGCGAGGTGCGTGCCCGCTGGATGGGCGTGTCGGCATTCGCCCTCTTTGCGCTGGTGATGGGCTGGAAGGTGCTGCACGACCCGGCGCGCTACCCACCGGCCATCGAGGCGGTGCACCTGGCTTACATCGGCATCCTGCTCTATGCGCTGGTGCGTCTGGCCGCGCGCATGAACATGCTGCGCGAGCGCATGAAGACGCAGAAGGCGGCGTTGGCCCGCGCGGTCGAGGCCAACCAGATGCTCGCCACCCAGGACGAACTGACCGGCCTGCCGAACCGCCGCCACATGATCGTGCTGATGGTCGGCGAGCGAAACCGGCAGCAGCGCAGCGGCCTGCCGCTGAGCGTGGGCCTGCTCGACCTCGACCACTTCAAACGCATCAACGACACCCACGGCCACGGCGCCGGCGACGCGGTGCTCAAGCGCTTTGCCAACGTCGCCGCGCAAAGCCTGCGCGCGGGCGACGCGGTCGGCCGCTGGGGCGGCGAAGAGTTCGTGCTGCTGTTGCCGAACGCCAGCGCACAGCAGGCGCTGCTGTGCATCGAACGCCTGCGCACGATGCTGGCGGCGACCAGCTTCGACGACATCGTGCCGGGTCTGCGCGTCACCTTCTCGGCGGGCGTGGCCGACGTGCCGGTGGACGTGCGCATGGACACCGCGCTCGAAGAGGCCGATGCCGCGCTCTACCGCGCCAAGGCCGAAGGCCGCGACCGCACCGCTTTGGCACGTCCCTTGCAAACACCCGCTCCGCCCGAGGCCGATGGAGCGGAGTGTGTGGTCGCCGACAGTTGAACCCGTCCTGAACGACGCCGCGCCGCTGTGGCGCCGGGGCGGTGCTGCGCCGCACGAAGAGGCGCTCTGGTCCGACCAGATCGCCCTGCTGCTCGAATGCACGGGCGAAGGCATCTTCGGCGTGGACATGGCGGGACGTTGCACCTTCGTCAACCGCGCGGCCGCCGAGATGCTGGGCCGGCGCACCGACGCCGTGCTCGGCCAGAACATGCACGCGCTGATGCACCACACGCACGCCGATGGGCGGCACTACCCCGAGTCCGACTGCCCGATCTTCAATGCCTTTCGCCGTGGCCTGCCGTGCCGCATCGACAGCGAGGTGCTGTGGCGCGCCGATGGCACGGCCTTCCATGCCGAGTACTCGTCGTACCCGGTGATCGACCGGGGGCGCGTGCTGGGTGCGGTGGTCACGCTGATCGACATCACCGAGCGCAAGCGCGCCGAAGCGCAGCTCGCCCAGGCGCGCGAACAGCTCGAGCGCCGCGTCGAAGAGCGCACGCACGAGCTGACCCAGGCGCTGGGCCAATTGCGCGAGCTGTCGGCATACCTCGAAACCGTGCGCGAAGACGAGCGCACGCGCATCGCCCGCGAGATCCACGACGAGCTCGGCTCGCTGCTGGTCGCGTTGAAGATGGACGTCAACTGGGTCGGCAAGCGCATCGCGCAACCCGAGGTCGATCGCCACGGCCTGCAGTGCAAGTGCCAGGACATGGGCCGCCTGATCGACCGCGCGGTCGACAACGTGGGCCGCATCATCACCGACCTGCGCCCGAGCATCCTCGACCACCAGGGCCTGTGGGCGGCGCTCGAATGGCAGGCGCAAGAGTTCATCGAGAAGACCGAGTTGCAGGCCGACCTGCAGGTGGTGGTGGCCGCCGGTGTCATGCCGCCGAGCGGCCCGCAGGGCGAGCGCTGGGCCATTGCGGTGTTTCGCATCTTTCAAGAAGTGCTGAGCAACGTGGCGCGCCATGCGAACGCGCGCTCGCTGCGCATCCGCCTCTACGTCGAAGAGCCGCCGGGCGCCGTGCTGCACCTGGTCGTCAGCGACGACGGCTGCGGCGCCGAGCCGCAGGCGCTGGCCCACCCCCGCAGCTATGGCGTGATGGGCATGCGCGAACGCGCGGGCCACTTCGGCGGTCAGTTGCGCATCGACACGGCGCCGGGGCGCGGCACGACGGTGAAGCTCACGATGCCGCTGCCGGGCCCGTCAGAAGAAGGAGCGACGACATGATCCGTGTGCTGGTGTGCGACGACCACGTGATCGTGCGCGAGGGCATCAAGCAGATGCTGGCCGACGCGGCCGACATCGTGGTGGCCGGCGAGGCCGACAACGGGGCCGATGCGGTGCGCCAGGTGCGCGCTGCGCAGGCCACGGGCGGCATCGACGTGGTGCTGATGGACATTGCCATGCCGCACCGCGACGGCCTCGACGTGCTGCGCCAGTTGAAGAGCGAGTTCACCAAATTGCCGGTGCTGATGCTCAGCACCTACCCCGACAAGCAGTACGCCGTGCGCAGCCTGAAGCTCGGCGCGGTGGGCTACCTGAACAAGAGCGCCGATTCCGAGCAGGTCATCGGGGCGATCCGCAAGGTGGCGGCCGGGGGCTTGTTCATCACCCCCAGCGTGGCCGAGCACCTGGCCACCTCGGTGAGCGGCCAGCACGAATCCGGGCAGGCCTTGCACGAGCGGCTGTCGCACCGCGAGTACCAGGTGTTTCGCCTGCTGACCGCCGGTCGCAGCGTGGGCGAGATCGCCGAGCAGCTCGCGCTGTCGTCCAACACGGTGAGCACCTACCGCGCGCGCATTCTCGAGAAAACCGGTGTGCGCAACGACGTCGAACTGGCCCTGTACGCGGTGAAGGAAGACCTCGCGCAGGTGTGAGCGGCGCGGGCGCCGCCCGCGCTCAGCGGCCCTGGGCCACGTCGCTGCCGTGCACGCCGAACACTGCCCGCATCGGGCGCGTCTCGGGCAGCACGTAGACCACGCCGCGGCGACGGCCGAGCGTGGGGGCGATCACCGTGTCGTAGAAGCCCGGCGCCAGCACCACGCAGCCGAGCGAGGCGCGGTTGTCGGCCGCGCTCGGGGTCGCCAGGCGCTGCAGGCGTGCCGCCTGCGAACGGCCCGGCCGCACGCGGTGGATGGCGAAGGCCGCGTCGTAGTCGACCCAGACGATGGCTTCGCCGCTCAGGTTGCGCCCAGGCTCGGTGTCGAAGCGGCCGGCCGGGGTGGTGCGGTGCGCCACGGGAATGAGGTTCACGTCGCCATCGCCCACACCGGGCACGGTGTGGTCGCCGACGGCCTGGCCGAGCAGGGCGTGGGCCGAGCCGGTCTCGCGCCCGTCGGGCATGAACACGTGGATGCGAGCGCTTTTCTTGTCGACCAGCGCGAAGGGGCGTTGCTGGTGGTCGCCGGTGTGGATCACCCAGTCGCGCAAGGCACGGGCGTCGGGCGACAACTCCAGCGTGGCCGTGGTCGCGCCCGGTGTGACCTGGTGGGACGCTGTGGCCGCCACCGACGGCCGCGCGCTCGCTTGCACCGCCGTCGCCCCCAGCGCCGCGGCCATCGCCAGCAACGCGCCCCGCAGGGCTTTCCCTCCACACCGCATCGCCCAGCATCCCCGGTGCGCGGGGCGCCACCGGCACCCTCGCGTTCAAGGCGCAAATGCTAGGCAGACGGGGGACGGGCGATCCTTCGAAAACCGGCAGCAATGCACGACAGACACGTGCTTGCAATTGCGTGCGTCGGGTGCGGAACCGCCGCGGGGCGGCGCAGCGCCGGAGGGCGCGCGGCGGTCCCTCAGCCGGGCAGCACGTCGCGCTCGCGCCTCAGCTGGTCGAGCGCGGCCTGGCCTTCGGCCGCCGGTGCGTTCGACACCAGGGGCGCCGCGCCGCTGGCGGGCGTGGCCAGCGGCGGTTCGCTCGCGCCCGGGTTGTCGGGGCGCAGTTTGGCCAGCAAGCCATCGCGGCCGCTGATCGAGCGGTAGACCATGGCGCCGCCCGCGGCCAGGCACAGGGCGCGCACCCAGGGCGACCGCCCGCGCCCGGCGCGCAGCAGCAGCCAGGCGCCGGTGGTGAACGCCACCGAGTGCTCACCGGGCAGGCCCCGGCGGCGGCGGTCGAATTGCTGAAGGGCTTGCAGCCAAAGGGGGGTGATCATGGACGTGTCCTCGGTCGTGGTGGGTGCCGACGAGGGGCAATGCGCGTGCCTTGGGGCGCAGCGCTGCAAGCGGGGTTATCGCACCGCAGGCAGACTGCCGGGCAGCGCCGCGCTGCGCAAGCGCCCCGCGGCTTCGACCGATTTGCAAGAGACGCCCATGATCCAGAACTACACCCCCAGCGACACCTCGCGGGCCGAGGTCGATGCGTTGCCCGGTGCGGCCGTCGTCGAATTCGGCACCAACTGGTGCGGCTACTGCCGCGCCGCCACGCCGCTTGTCGAACAGGCCCTGGCCGGCCACGCGAAGGTGCAGCACCTGCGCGTGGAAGACGGCCCGGGCCGCAAGCTCGGCCGCTCGTTCGGCATCAAGCTGTGGCCGACGCTCGTCTTCCTGCGCGATGGGCAGGAGGTCGAGCGCCTCGTGCGCCCCGGCGATGCGAAGGCCATTGCCGAGGCGCTGGCCCGCATCGAGGCCTGAGTGCGGCCTGGCGAGGGTGCGCGACACCTGCTTTCTGGGTCCTCGATCCGCGGGTGGGCTTCCCGACTGCACCGATGGCGGCTACGCCGAGACGATCGCCTCGAAGCCGCCAAAGATCATCCGCTGGCCATCGAAAGGCATGTCCTTCGTCTGCAAGCGCGGGTCGGCCATGGCTTTTTCCATGCCCGTGTCACGCGCGCTGCGCGAAGGCCAGGTGATCCAGGAAAAGACCACCGTCTCGCCGTCCTTGAGTTGCACCGAAAGCGGGAACGACGTCAGCTTGCCCGGGGGCACGTCATCGCCCCAGCACTCGACGACCGTGAGTGCGCCGTGGTCCTTGAACACCTGGGCGGCGGCCTCGGCGAGTTGGCGGTAGGCGTCTTTCTTGGCTGTGGGCACCGGCACAACGAATCCGTCTACGTAGAACATGGCATCTCCTTCGAGGGGGAACAAAGCGCTGGCGTCGGGATGACGGGCGCCGTCTTGAGCACGACGATCGGCCGAGACTCGAATCGACAGGCGGACCGAACTTTTTTTTCGAACCCGCGCGAAGCCATGATCCCCGACGCGCAAGACCGCGGCGGCGGTTGGGCCTTCGGCCGGGGCCCGGGCCTGTAGGGCTGGCACTACAGCAGAAGGCCGCTGCTCACGATTACTTTCGCGCGCCCCGGTCCCTAGCATCGTTCCACAACGAACGAGGGACCCTGCATGCGCGACGACGACCTTTCCCCAGGCGGGCTTTCGGCCCCGCGTTTCGACCCCTACGACGCCGACCGACCGCTGCTGATGCGCTGCGCCTGCGGCCAGCACGCGTCGCCAGCCGAACACCGCAGCGCCACCGCCGCGGTGGCCGAGCTTCGGCGCCGCAGCGAGACCAGCGAGTTCGAGGCCTGCTCGAACGAGTTCATCGAAGCCGCGCTGGTGAAGGCGATCTTTCCGCAAGACGACGTGCGCCGGCGCTTCTTGCGTGCGGTGGGCAAGGGCACGGCGATGGCGGCCATCGGCAGCGTGTTGCCGCTGGCACCTTTGCAGGCCATGGCTCAAGAGAAGGGCGCGCTTGAGAAGAAAGACCTGAAGATCGGCTTCATCCCGATCACCTGCGCGACGCCTCTGATCATGGCGCACCCGCTGGGCTTCTATGCCAAGCAGGGGCTCGACGTGCAGGTCGTCAAGACAGCCGGCTGGGCGCTGATCCGCGACAAGATGCTCAACAAGGAGTACGACGCGACGCACTTCCTGTCGCCGATGCCCTTGGCCATCTCGCTCGGCCTGGGCTCGAACGCCACGCCGATGAACGTGGCGACGATCCAGAACATCAACGGCCAGGCGATCACGCTCGCGCTCAAGCACAAGGACAACCGCGACCCGAAAAACTGGAAGGGCTTCAAGTTCGCCGTGCCCTTCGACTACTCGATGCACAACTTCCTGCTGCGCTACTACCTCGCAGAAGCCGGCATCGACCCCGACCGCGACGTGCAGATCCGCGTGGTGCCGCCGCCCGAGATGGTGGCCAACCTGCGCTCGGGCAACATCGATGGCTTCCTCGGCCCCGACCCGTTCAACCAGCGTGCGGTGTTCGAAGAGGTCGGCTTCATCCACCTGCTCACCAAAGATCTGTGGAACGGCCACCCCTGCTGCGCCTTCGGCACCAGCACCGAGTTCATCCAGAAACACCCCAACACCTTCGCGGCGCTGTACCGCGCGGTGCTCACCTCGGCCGCGATGGCGCGCGAGGCCAAGAACCGCGAGCTGATCGCCAAGGTGATCGCGCCACAGGCCTACCTGAACCAGCCCGAAGCGGTGATCAAACAGGTGCTCACCGGCACTTTCGCCGACGGCCTGGGCAACGTGAAGAAGGTGCCCGACCGCGCCGACTTCGACCCCATGCCCTGGCAGAGCATGGCTGTGTGGATGCTCACGCAGATGAAGCGCTGGGGCTACATCAAGGGCGACGTGAACTACAAGCAGATCGCCGAGAAGGTCTTCTTGCTGACCGACGCGAAGAAGACCATGCGCCAGCTCGACCAGAAGCCGCCCGAGGGCGCGTACCCGAAGTTCACGGTCATGGGCAAGGTGTTCGACGCCGACAAGGCGCAGGCCTACGCCGACAGCTTTGCAATCAAGCGGGGCTGAGGCGATGGCGTCCCTGCGTGTGAAGTCGGCATTGCTGTCGGCGCTGATCCTGCTCTGCGTGCTGGGCGTGTGGCACGTGGCGACCCACCCCGTGGCCAGCAAAGCCCCCACGCTCAGCGCCGAACAGGTCGAGTACGCCCAGCTGATGGGCCAGGACCCGGCGGCCGAGGGCGGTGCGCCGCAGAAGTCGGGCTTTCCGACGCCAGCGCAGATGGGCGCGACCTTCGTGGCGCAGCTCTCGCAGCCCTTCTATGACAACGGGCCCAACGACAAGGGCATCGGCATCCAGCTCGGGCATTCGCTCGGGCGTGTCGGGCTCGGCTACCTGATCGCCGCGCTGGTGGCCATTCCGCTGGGCTTTCTGATCGGCATGAGCCCGCTGGTCTACTGCGCGCTCGACCCGTTCATCCAGGTGCTGAAACCCATCTCGCCGCTCGCGTGGATGCCCATCGCGCTGTACACGATCAAGGACTCGTCGGCCTCCGGCATCTTCGTGATCTTCATCTGCTCGATCTGGCCGATGCTGATCAACACCGCCTTCGGCGTGAGCAGCGTGCGGCGCGAGTGGCTCAATGTGGCCAAGACGCTCGAAGTGAATCCGCTGCGCACCGCCTTCGAGGTGATCCTGCCGGCGGCGGCGCCGACCATCCTCACCGGCATGCGCATCAGCATGGGCATCGCGTGGCTCGTGATCGTGGCCGCCGAGATGCTGGTCGGCGGCACCGGCATCGGCTACTTCGTGTGGAACGAGTGGAACAACCTCTCGCTGACCCACGTGATCTTCGCCATCACCGTGATCGGCGTGGTCGGCATGGGGCTCGATGCGATGTTCGGACGGCTGCAGAAGGCGGTGACCTATGTCGATTGAAGCCGTGGCTGCGCAGCGCCCCTTTCTCTGGGTCGAAAACCTCGCCAAGGCCTACCCGGGCAGTGCCGAGCCGGTGTTCGACGCGGTCAACTTCGGCATCGACAAGGGCGAGTTCGTCTGCATCATCGGCCACTCGGGCTGCGGCAAGACGACCATCCTCAACGTGCTGGCAGGCCTGGAACAAGCCAGCAGCGGCCACGTCTTCATGGACCACCGCGAGGTCGTCGGCCCGAGCCTGGAGCGCGGCGTCGTTTTCCAGGGCCATGCGCTGATGCCCTGGCTCACGGTGCGCAAGAACATCGCCTTCGCGGTGCGCAGCAAGTGGCCCGACTGGTCGGCCGCGCAGGTCGACGCGCAGGTCGAGAAGTTCGTCGCGATGGTGGGCCTGACAGGAGCCATCGACAAGAAGCCGCAGGCCCTGTCGGGCGGCATGAAGCAGCGCGTGGGCATCGCGCGGGCCTTTGCCATCCAACCCAAGATGCTGCTGCTCGACGAGCCCTTCGGCGCCCTCGACGCGCTGACGCGCGGCACGATTCAGGACGAACTGCTGAAGATCTGCGCCGACACGCAGCAGACGGTGTTCATGATCACGCACGACGTGGACGAAGCCATCCTGCTGGCCGACAAGATCCTCTTGATGAGCAACGGCCCGCAGGCCCGCGTCGCCGAGGTGGTGGTCAACACGCTGCCGCGCGATCGGCAACGCGCCACGCTGCACCACGACCCGCAGTACTACCGCATCCGCAACCACCTGGTGGACTTTCTCGTCGCGCGCTCGAAAGCGCTGTCGCACGGCCAGGCGCCGGCGCATCCGCCCGAGGTGCGCCCCGGGCTGGTGCCGGACGACGCGGCGCCGCAGACCCCCCATCCCGACCCCCACACACGGCCGCCGCTCCAGCGGGTCGTGTGACCCTTCCTCGACAACAACGCTCCAAGGAGAACCGCATGAGCCGCCTCGACGTCACCGAAAAAATCGTCGCCACCAAAGTTGCCAAGGGCATCAAATGGTCCGACGTGGCCGCCAAAGTCGGCCTGAGCAAAGAATGGGTCACGGCCGCCTGCCTGGGCCAGATGACGCTCACGCCCGAGCAGGCCGGCATCGTCGGCGAAATCTTTTCGCTGAGCGACGCCGAACAGAAGTGGCTGCAGGTCGTGCCCTACAAGGGTTCGCTGCCGACCTCGGTGCCGACCGACCCGCTGATCTACCGCTTCTACGAACTGGTGAGCGTGTACGGCACGACCTTCAAGGAGCTAATCCACGAAGAGTTCGGCGACGGAATCATGAGCGCCATCGACTTCAAGATGGACTTGAAGCGCGAAGCGAACCCGATGGGCGACCGCGTCAGCATCGTGATGTCGGGCAAGTTCCTGCCCTACAAAACCTATTAAGACGTCACGGGTGACGGCTCAATTCGCCGCGTTCGAACATCACCGTGCTGCGCACGGCGATCTCAACTTGGCGGGGCAGCGGCCCTCCTCGGGCCGCTGGGCTTCGTTTTACTCGCCCTGACTTCCGTTCGCCCTGAGGTATCGAAGGGCCCCGCACCGCGCAGTGCCTCCAGGCTGAGGGATCGAAGCCTGCCCCCCCCGAGCCCCATGACCGCCAAACCCCCGCTCCCACCCTTCACGCCCGACACCGCCGCGCAAAAGGTCCGCATGGCCGAAGACGCGTGGAACTCGCGCGACCCCGAGCGCGTGGTGCAGGTCTACACCGAAAACACGCGCTGGCGCAACCGCGCCGAGTTCCCCGTGGGCCGCGAACAGGTGCGCCAATTCCTGCAGCGCAAATGGGCGCGCGAACTCGACTACCGCCTCATCAAGGAGCTGTGGGCCTTCGACGGCGCCCGCATCGCGGTGCGCTTCGCCTACGAATGGCGCGACGACTCGGGCCAGTGGTTTCGCAGCTACGGCAACGAGAACTGGGAATTCACCGCGCAGGGCCTGATGGCCCGACGCTTCGCCAGCATCAACGACCTGCCGATCCCAGCCGACGAGCGCCTCTTTCACTGGCCGCTCGGCCGCCGGCCCGACGATCACCCATCCCTGAGCGACCTGGGCCTTTGACGATCACATCTTCGGCGGCACCACCGGCAGCGAACTGGTCAGGCCGCCGTCCACCGCGAGCGCCTGGCCGTTGACGTACGACGAGTCGTCCGACGCGAGGAAGAGCGCCGCGCCCGCGATCTCGGGCGGCAGGCCGTAGCGGCGCAGCGGGTTGAGCTGGCCGATCTTGCGTTCGGCGCCCCGCTCGCGGGCGCGGTCGAAGAGCGGCTGCGTCATGCCCGTCTCGATCAGCCCCGGGCAGATCGCGTTGACCCGCACACCGGTGCCGCCCAGCAGGTTGGCGGTGGTCTGCACCAGGCTGATCACGCCGGCCTTGCTGGCGCTGTAGGGCACGCCACCGGCACCCGAGCGAATGCCGGCCACCGAGGCCGTGCAGATGATCGAGCCCTTGCCGGCGGCGGTCATCACGCGCGAGGCGTACTTCACCGCCAGAAAGCTGCCGATCAGGTTGATGTTGAGGATGCGCTGCCAGTCTTCGACGCTCAGCTCGTCCATCGTTTTCAGGCCGCCGCTGATGCCGGCGTTGGCGAAGCACACGTCGAGGCCGCCGAACTCTTTCACGGCGGTGTCGATGTAGGCCTGCACGTTGGCCTCGACCGAGGTGTCCATCACCTGCGCGATGGCGGTGCCGCCGGCTTCTCGGATGGCGGCCACCGTGGCTTCGACCTCGGGGGCGCGGTCCACTGCGACCACGCGGGCCCCATGCTGGGCGAACAACAGGGCGCTGGCCCGGCCGATGCCGCTGGCCGCGCCGGTGACGACGGCCGACTTGCCTTGAAGACGTTGCGTTTCCATGGGTGCGCAGAAAAAAGTGGACGAAGCCGCGAGTATCACCAGCTTCGCCCGCGCTTTCTGCCCCGCCTGCGACAGCGCGCCCCGCCCGTCGCGCGCGGCGGCCTGCAGCGCCCACGCAACGCCCCGCCAGGGCGCTGGTCACGTCACGGCATCATGCGCACCGCGCCGGTGCGGCATTGGGCTTGCACGGCGTGGTCACCTTCCACTTCAACCCAGCCACCGCCATGAACGCCAATGCCGTCCGCCTCGTGCAAGAGAGCTTCCAGCTCGTCGCTCCAATCGCCCCGCAAGCCGCCGAACTCTTCTACAACAACCTGTTCGAGGCCGACCCCTCGCTGCGCACGCTGTTCCGGGGCGACATGGTCCAGCAAGGCCAGAAGCTGATGCAGATGATCGGCGTGGCCGTGGGCAAGCTGAACGAACCCGAGGTGCTGATGCCCGTGCTGCAAAAGCTCGGCGAACGCCATGGTGGCTACGGCGTGCAAGACGCCCACTACGAAACCGTCGGTGGCGCCCTGCTCAAGACCCTGGGGCAAGGCCTCGGCGACGCCTTCACGCCCGAGGTGAAGAGCGCCTGGACCGACGTCTACGGCGTGATGGCCGCAACCATGAAGAACGCGGCACGCACGCCGGCTTGATGGCGCGAGCCTCTGCCGCCCCGTCCCGGGTTTGATGGGCTCACTCAGCCCAGCGGGCGGGTGTTGCGCAGGAAGCTGGCGCGCTGCTCGGCGGTTTCGAGGTGCGCGTGCAGTCGGTCTCGCAGCTGCGCGGCCGACTGTGAGCGGGCCGCTTCAACCTCCATCAGCGCGGCGGCGCTGGGCCCCAGCTCATGGCCCAGCGCTTCGCGCAACTGGTACCAAGCCTCTTCGTCGATCCACGCCGGGATGCTCACCACCTCGGAGGGCGGCAGCGACTCTTCGGGCGGTGGCAAGGTGCTGGGCGGCACGCTGTCGGTGTCGAGCGGCACCGGCGAGGTGTCGCTGTTCTCGCTGTGGATGCGGGGCGCCCACGAGGCGAGCCATTGCTGGCGTTGTTTGGGGTCGAGCAGCAGGCGGCCGGCGGAATTGACGAACTCTTCCTCGCTGTGCGCCCGCGAGGCGTAGCGCACGAGGTGCGCCCGAACGTCGATATTCAGCCGCTTGCGCAGCGATCGCTCCACTCTGTCAACGAGACGAGGACTGATCAATGGGGACACCCGAAGCGGCGACTCACACTCATTCTGGACGCGCGTTCGAGGCTCGGGCTTGGGGGTTTACGAGAACTGCGGCGCGCGTCCAACGCCCGCGCCCCGATCACTTGGCCAGGGCCTTCAGCGCGAGTTTGATGCCCTCGCTCACACCCACGTCGGCAGGCAGGTTTTTCAGCGCGAGCGCGGCTTCGCGGTCGCTGTAGCCCAGCGCGACCAGGGCCTGCAGGATGTCGGCCTGCGCGTCGTTGGTCACCGCCGCCGGCAGCGAAAGGTCGGGGCCCAGCTTGCCCTTCAACTCAAGCAGCAGGCGTTCGGCCGTTTTCTTGCCGATGCCCGGCACCTTGACCAGACGGCCGGCCTCTTGCGCCGACACGGCCTGCGCGAGTTCGCCCACCGACAGGCCCGAAAGAATCGACAAGGCCGTGCGCGGGCCGACGCCCGAAATCTTGACCAGTTGCCGGAAGGTCGCGCGCTCTTCGGCGGTGAGAAAGCCGAACAGCACCTGCGCGTCCTCGCGCACGACGAAGTGCGTGAGCAACACCACGCGCTCGCCCAGGCCGGGCAGGTTGTAGAAGCTGCTCATCGGCACATCGACTTCGTAGCCGACGCCGTTCACGTCGATGAGCAGTTGGGGTGGGTTCTTCTCGGCGAGGGTGCCGCTCAGGCGGCCGATCATCGGCGCTGGCTCGTCGGCACGTTCATCGGCGGAACAGCCCCAGGCGCTGCGCTTCGAGTGCCGCCTCGGCACGCGAGCTGACGTTGAGCTTGCGGTAGATCTGCTTCACGTAGTCGGCGATGGTGTGGCGGCTCAGGTTGAGCTGCGTGCCGATCTCGGGCAGCGTGAAGCCCTTGGCGACCCAGAGCAGCACCTCGTTCTCGCGGTCGGTGAGCTGCACGTGCGGCAGGTTCTGCGGACGCTCTTGCGGCTTGGACTGCGCGGCGAAGTAGGCGATGACGCGGCGGGCGATCGACGGCGTCAGCGGCGGCTCGCCCTGGCTGATGCGCTGCAACTGCTCGACGAAGTGCTCGCGCGGCTGCTCTTTCAGCAGGTAGCCGAAGGCACCGGCCTGCAGCGCCGGGAAGAGGTGGTCGTCGTCGTCGTGGATGGTCACCACCACCGACTGCGCCTCGGGCTGCGCCTCGCGCAGCGCGGCGACCACGTCCACGCCCGAACCGTCGGGCAGGCCCAGGTCGACCAGGGCGACGTTGAAGCGTTCGGCGCTGATCAGTGCCAGCGCGTCGTGCACGCGCGCGCTTTCAGAGATCTGTGCCTGCGGAAAGACCTGCAGCACCAGGGCCTTGAGCCAGGCCCGGATCTCGGGCAAGTCTTCGAGCAACAAGATCTTGTTCATGGACCCGTCCGTAAGAATGAAGTAAGCCGAAACATCCTAACAGCCACCACCCGGAGCAGGGGGTGCAAAAGCCGGCAATAGGGCCGCATTGGGGTCCGCAAAAACCCCGGGGCCCGCGCCGCTCAGAGCGGAAGCGTGAGCCGGATCACGGTCCCGTAGCCCGGGCCCGATTCGACCAGGCACTGCCCGGCCATCTGCTTGGCGCGGTGCTTCATGCTGGCCATGCCATGGCCGCGGTCGAGCTTGCCGTCGAGCTCCATCGGGATGCCCTTGCCGTTGTCCTGCACCACGAGCTGGAACTCGCTCTCGCCGATGCTGCAACGCACCTTGCAGTGCGACGCGCCGCTGTGCTTGATGATGTTGCTGACCGCTTCGCGCAGGATGCGCGTGGTCTGCACGAAGGCGCGCGCCGACAGCTGCTGCGTCACCTCCTCGGTCGGGCTCTTCCAGTCGGCCTCGATGCCGGCCTGGCCCAGGCGCAGCACGGTCTCGGCGCGCCAGTCGGCCAGCGCGTCGGCCACCTGCATCGGCTTGCCGGTGAGGCCGCGCACCGACAGGCGCATCTCTTCGAGCGCCTCGCGCGCGAGCGACGAGATGCGCTCGGACTCGCTGGTGTGCACGATGGTCAGGAGCTTGGCGCCCAGGTCGTCGTGCAGGTCGGCGGCGATGCGCTTGCGCTCTTTCTCGGTGACCTGTTCGACCCGCAGCTCGGCCATCTGCGCGAAGTTGCGCTCGATCTCGGCGGTGGCCTCGTGCACGCGGCTTTCCAGCGACATGCGATCGGCCTCAGAGGCCTGCAGCGCACGCCCGAAGCCCCGCAGCTGCCACGCGCCGACCAGCATGAACATCAAGGGCATGGTGACGTGCAGCAGCGAGAAACTCGTCATCGGCAGCAGCTCGTACTGGGTGGCGATCTCGAACGCCATCAACGTGGCCACGCACAGCAGCACGCCCGCCATGAACCAGAACTGGCTGCGCCGCGTCTTGTGGCTCGCCCAGAGGTACAGGCCCATGATGGCCACCACCTCGGTGGACATCAGCAGGTACCAGGCACTCGAAAACACGAACAGCCGGTTCGGCCCGGCCAGGGCCAGCGTCAGCGGCACCGCGAGGATCTGCACGATCAACCCGATCTCGATGGTGCGCGAGCGCAGCCCCACGTGGCTCAGCAGGAACTGCACGCCCGATGCGGCGATCAGCGCGAAGCACACGCTGGTCATGAACTCGATGGTGGCGTGGTCGAAAGGCACCTGCTGCCACCACAGCCGCATGGATGACAGCGCCCAGGTCAGGGTCAGCAGGCCGAAGTAGGTGAAGTGCACGTCGGCCCGGTTGAGCCAGCCGAGGTACAGCATGTACAGGCCGAGCACCACCATGGCGACCGTCATCGCTTTCACGAGCGAGACGTTCCAGAACAGCAGCGCGCCGTGTTCGGCGGCCAGCTCGGCATAGGGCCCGATCTGCACTTCGGACATGCTGCCCGCGCGTTGCCGACCCGACACCTTCTGCAGCGCGTAGCCCATGACCTTCACGTCGAGCACGTTGCCGTCGGGCCGCAGCAGGCCGGCGGGCAGCGCCGCCAGTTGAGGGTAGAAGCAATTGCGGGTGACCGGTTCGGCCATGCGACCGCCGCTGTAGACGATCGAGCCGTTGAGGTAGATCTCGATGTTGGTGCAGGCGCGGGCGATGTAGGCACCCATCAGGCCCCGGCTGGCCGCGTCGCCCTTGGGGGCGGCGAAGGTGAGCCGGTACCAGACCGGCCCGTCTTCGCGCGGACGGGTGGCGCGCCATTCGTCGGGCAGCGAGACCGTGCGCGCCGCCGCCGACACCGGAAAGCCCGTGCTCGCCGCATCGCCCTGGGCCGACAGCGCCGTGCTCAGCACCTGCACGCCACCGCCATCGGCCGCGCCGGCGAGCCCGCCCATGAGCAGCGCCGCCAGCAGCCAGAGGCCGCGCACGAACCGATCGAACCAGGGGTGGATGGGGCGTCGGGCGAGGCGTGCGTGCATGGCGGGCGATTGTGCAGGATGGGCTTTGCGCGCCGCGCGACAATCGCGCTCCCCAGCCCGGGGCGTGGCGCGACTCCGCGCCACCCGGGTGCGTTTGCCGATGGGCGCGTGCGATGCGCGCCGGGGTGACCCGAAAGGCCGCTTCGTGATCCTGCGACACGCATTCATCCCCCTCGACAACACGCGCCTGTCGCACCTGTGCGGCAGCCTCGACGAACACCTGCGCGAGATCGAAGCCGCGCTCGACGTGAGCATCTCGCGGCGCAACGAATCCTTTCGTGTCGAAGGCGGCAAGCAGGCGGCCGAGCGTGCGGTGGGCCTGCTGCAGACGCTGTACGACCGCGCCAAGAAGCCGATCCCGCCCGAGGCCTTTCAACTCGCGCTGGTCGAGGCGGTCGCGGGCCAGGGACGCACCAGCACCGGCGAAGCCCCCGACGGCCCGGCGGGCGACGAACCCGTGCTGCGCACCCGCCGCAGCGACCTCGTCGGCCGCACGCCCAACCAGCAGCTGTACCTGCGGCAGATCCTCGACCACGACATCACCTTCGGCATCGGCCCGGCCGGCACCGGCAAGACCTTCCTCGCCGTGGCCTGCGCGGTCGATGCGCTCGAACGCAGCGCCGTGCAGCGCATCGTGCTCACCCGCCCGGCGGTCGAGGCCGGCGAGCGCCTGGGTTTCCTGCCCGGCGACCTGGCGCAGAAGGTGGACCCGTACTTGCGCCCGCTGTACGACGCGCTCTACGACCTGATGGGCTTCGACAAGGTCAGCAAGGCCTTCGAGAAGGGCACCATCGAGATCGCACCGCTGGCCTTCATGCGCGGGCGCACGCTCAACCACGCGTTCGTGATCCTCGACGAAGCGCAGAACACCACGCGAGAGCAGATGAAGATGTTTCTCACGCGCATCGGCTTCGGCGCGAAGGCCGTGGTCACCGGCGACGTGAGCCAGATCGACCTGCCGCGAGGCACCGACAGCGGCTTGATCGACGCCGAGCGCGTGCTGCGCCGCGTGAAGGGCATCGCGATGACGCGCTTCACCTCCGCCGACGTGGTGCGCCACCCGCTGGTCGCGCGCATCGTCGAGGCCTACGACAAGGAAGGTGAGCGCTGATGGCTGCCGCGCCCCGGCCGACGCTCGGCCTGTCGCTGCAATTCGCCGATGCGCGCCACCGCGCGCAGCTGCCGCGCCACAAGGTTGTGCGCTGGATTCGTGCGGCGCTCGAAGCGCCGGCCGAGATCACCGTGCGCATCGTCGATGCCGACGAGGGCCGCAGGCTGAACCACGAGTTCCGCAGCAAGGACTACGCGACCAACGTGCTCACCTTCGACTACGCGCACGAGCCGGTCGTGATGGCCGACCTGGTGCTGTGCGCCCCGGTCATCGAGGCCGAGGCGCGCGAGCAAGGCGTGCCGCTCGACGCCTATTACGCGCACATGCTGGTGCACGGCACCCTGCACGCGCAGGGCTACGACCACGAAGACGACGACGAGGCCGAGGCGATGGAGGCCGAAGAGTCGCGCGTGATGGCGACGCTGGGCTTCGCCGACCCGTACGCGAAGTAGCCTGCGCCGCTCAGCGGTGCGAGGTGCCCAGGTAGCGCTTGCGCCAGAAGAAGAAGCCGAGCCCGATCGCCACCAACAGCATGATCAGCGAGGCGAACCACACGCCCGCGTTGTCGTGGATCAGCGGCAGCGAATCGAAGTTCATGCCGAAGAAACCGGTGATCAGGTTCAGCGGCAGGAAGATCGCGGTCAGCACCGTCAGCGTCCGCATGATGTCGTTGGTGCGGTTGCTCTGCGCCGAGAAGTGCATCTGCACCGCGCCTTCGGCCGACGATTCGAGCCGGCGCACGTGGCTCAGCACGCGCTCGATGTGCTCCAGCACGTCGCGCGATCGCACGCGCAGCAGTTCGCGTTCGCGCGCGGCTTGCGGGTCGGCTTCCTGCGGCCACTCGTCGAGCGCGTCGATCCACTCGACGATGGCGCTGCGCTGGTCTTCGCAGGTGTCTTCGAGCAGGTGCAGCGTGTTGCGCGAATCGAGCAAGACCTGCCAGCTGTCGAAGCGCCCGCGCGGGTTGAACAGTTCGTGCTGCAGGTAACCCAGCTGCTTGGTCAGCAGGCGGCGCAGTTCGAGGTAGCCGTCCACCATGTGGTTGACCATGCGAAGCATCAGGTCGGGCGGGCTGACCGGGATGCGCGAGGCCATGTTGCGCACGACGTCGGCGCGTTGTTCGCTGACCTGCGCCATCTGCTGCAGGCGCGTGGCGAAGAAGTCGCGCACCTGGCAGTCGGTCGGGTGCACGGTGAGCAGCACGCGATCGAAGAGCGCGAAGCCCACCGGGCTGGTGTCGATGGCATTGAGCGCCTGTCGCGCGCTCGACAAGGTGCCGTTCTGCTCGTCGAGGAACATGCTGCTGCTGCCCGTGCCGGCGGCGAGCCGGCGAAACACGAGCATGTCGTACCACGAGGTGTATTCGAAGTGCGAGGGCAGCTGGTTGTTCAGCAGGTCCGACACGTGCAGGTCCACGAGTTGCCCACCGGTCCAGCGCTGCAAGGCGGCCTGCAGCTCGGCGATGTTCACCTCGAACTCGCGCCGCGCGCTGCCCACCCACAGGTAGCCGGTGGCCGGCAGTTGCTCGGGGACGCCGTCGAGTTCGACGAACTGGTCGGGGCCGATGTGAAAGACGCGCATGCGGCGGTCAGCCCTGCTTCAGCAGGCGCGCCGCGTCGCGCGCGAAGTAGCTCAGCACGCCATCGGCGCCCGCGCGCTTGAAGGCGAGCAGGCTTTCCATCATCACTGCGTCGTGGTCGAGCCAGCCGTTGGCGGCAGCGGCCTTGACCATCGCGTATTCGCCGCTCACCTGGTAGGCGAAGGTCGGCATGCGGAAGGTGTCCTTCACGCGGCGCACGATGTCGAGGTAGGGCAGTCCGGGCTTGACCATCACCATGTCGGCGCCTTCGGCGATGTCGAGCGCCACTTCGCGCAGAGCCTCGTCGCTGTTGGCCGGGTCCATCTGGTAGACCTTCTTGTTGCTCTTGCCGAGGTTCTTGGCCGAACCCACCGCGTCGCGGAAGGGCCCGTAGAAGGCGCTGGCGTACTTGGCGCTGTAGGCCATGATCTTGGTGTGGATCGCGCCGCGCGCTTCGAGCGCCGTGCGGATCGCGCCGATGCGCCCGTCCATCATGTCGCTGGGCGCGACGATGTCCACGCCCGCTTCGGCCTGCACCAGCGCCTGCTGCGTCAGCACCGCCACCGTCTCGTCGTTGAGGATGTAGCCGGTCGCGTCGAGCAGGCCGTCCTGGCCATGA
Source organism: Piscinibacter sp. PDB5-1 (assembly GCF_056676035.1). Taxonomy (NCBI): domain Bacteria; kingdom Pseudomonadati; phylum Pseudomonadota; class Betaproteobacteria; order Burkholderiales; family Sphaerotilaceae; genus Piscinibacter; species Piscinibacter sp. PDB5-1. The sequence continues at coordinate 314,762 of NZ_JBWVZL010000005.1, forward strand.
CTCGTGAACGGGTCGAGCGCGACATCGGTCAAGAGCGCGAGTTCGGGGAATCGCTTCTTCAGCTCGCGCACCACCGTGGGCACCAGGCCTTCAGGGTTGGTCGCTTCGCGGCCGTCCTCGGTCTTGCGCGCCGTGTCGATGACCGGAAAGAGCGCCATCACCGGAATGCCCAGCGCCACGCAGTCTTCGGCCACCGGCAGCAGGCGGTCGAGGCTCAGGCGCTGCACGCCGGGCATCGAGGCCACGTCCTGCGTCTGGTTCTGACCTTCGAGCACGAACACCGGCAGGATCAGGTCGCTGGCCCGCAGGTGGTGCTCGCGCACCAGTGAACGGATGGCCTCGTCACGGCGCAGGCGGCGCTGTCGGCTGGCAGGGAACGGGGGCAGGGGAGGGAGGATGGCCACGCGAGATGTCCTTGGGGATCCTTCGGCTGGGCGAAAACGGCCCTGGGCGCGATGCATTTCACGAATCGGAAACCCGCGAGTTTTCCTGGGTGGCCGAGGTGTCAACAGTTGTGACTGCTTCTGATACAGTCGCCCGTGAATGATAGCCGCGAGGCTGTCGTTCCCTGCTTTTCCTCCCTGAGCAGGAGCCTTACCGTGATGACAGCGATGAGGCTTTCCAGCCCCGGCGATGCCGGGGCTTTTTTTTGACCTGCGGCCGGTGCTCATAATCCCGGCGCATGAGTCTGTATCCCTGGGTCAAGGCCCTGCACCTGATCTTCGTGGCGAGCTGGTTCGCCGGCCTCTTCTACCTGCCGCGCCTGTTCGTGAACCTGGCCATGGTGCCGGCCGACAGCCATGCCGAGCGCGAGCGCCTGCTCTTGATGGCGCGCAAGCTCTACCGCTTCAGCAGCCTGTTGATGGTGCCGGCGCTGCTGCTGGGCATCGCCCTGCTGTTCTGGCCCGGCCTCGAATGGATGAAGCAGGGCTGGATGCACGCGAAGCTCCTGCTCGTCGTGCTCGTGGTTGGCTACCACCACGCCTGCCGCTCGCTGCTGCGTAAGTTTGAGCAGTTCGCCAACACGCGCAGCCACAAGTGGTTCCGCGTGTTCAACGAGTCGGCCGTGCTGCTGTTCGCAGCGATCGTCATCCTCGTGATCGTCAAGCCCTTCTGACGTGGCGAGGCACCGCAGCTCGGCCATCCCGCTGGCGCTGCTGTATGCCGCGCTGATCGCCTATGCCACGCTCTCGCCCTTCACGGGCTGGCGCGTGCCGGCGGTGGTGCCGCGTTTCGGCTTCGCCTACCTGCCGTGGCCGCATTGGTGGACTTGGTTCGACGTGGTCTCGAACCTTGTCGGCTACATGCCGTTGGGCGTGCTGGCCTTCGGCGCCATGGTGCGCAGCGGCTGGCGCGTGCACTGGTCGGCGCTGCTGGCCTCGCTCGCGGGTGCGGGCTTGTCGCTGGTGCTCGAAAGCATCCAGCACTACCTGCCGCAGCGCGTGCCCTCGGGCATGGACCTCGCCTTCAACACCGCCGGCACGCTGCTGGGTGTGCTGCTCGGTGTGATCGTGCACCTGTTGGGCGGCGTGGCGCGCTGGCAGACCGTGCGCGACCGCTGGTTCATCGACCGCAGCGCCGGCGGCCTGGCGCTGCTGCTGCTGTGGCCGCTGGGTCTGCTGTTCCCGACGCCGGTGCCGTTGGGCCTGGGCCAGGTGCTCGGTCGCCTGCAGGTCTTTGTCGTCGATCAACTCGAAGGCACGCCCTGGGCGCCCTGGGTCGATGGCTGGTGGGACGCCGGCCTCGTGCTCACGCCGCTGTCGCGGGGCACCGAGCTGCTGACCGTGCTGCTCGGCCTGCTGGCGCCGTGCCTCGTGGGCTTCAGCATCTCGCAGGCGGGCTGGCGGCGAGCGGTGCTGGTGGTGGGCGCGGCCGCCTTGGGCTTTGCGACGACCACGCTGTCGACGGCGATGAACTTCGGCCCGCAGCACGCGCTGACCTGGGTCACCCCGGCCGTGGCGCCGGCTTGGATCGGCGCGATGGCGCTGGGCTTTCTGCTTGCCGTGCTGCCGCGGCGCGGCGCGGCCGGGCTGGGCCTCGTCGTGCTGACCGCGCTGGTCGCGCTGGTGGCGCAGGCGCCGGCCGACCCGTACTTCGCGCAAAGCCTGAACGACTGGGAGCAAGGCCGCTTCATCCGCTTTCACGGCGCGGCGCAGTGGGTGGGCTGGCTGTGGCCTTACGCGGCCATCGCGCACCTGTTCACGCGCATCGTCGCGCGCGACGACCGCATGGGCAAAGAGGGCTGAAGGCGCCCCCGGCGAAGGGGCGTTCGTAGAATCGCCGCCCATGAGTTATTACCAGCGCCACATCTTCTTCTGCCTGAACCACCGCGAGAACGGCGAAGACAGCTGTGCCCAGCACCGCGCACAAGAAGGCTTCGACCGCTGCAAGGCGCGTGTGAAGGCCGAGAACCTCGCCGGCCCCGGTGGCGTGCGCGTCAACAAGGCCGGGTGCCTGGACCGCTGCGCCGGCGGGCCGGTGGCGGTGGTCTACCCCGAGGCCGTCTGGTACAGCTACGTGGACGCGCACGACATCGACGAGATCGTCGAATCGCACCTGAAGAAGGGCGAAATCGTCGAGCGGCTGGTGCTGGCGCCCAACGTCGGCCGTTGACCCGCCTGCCTGCGGCGATGAGCGCGACCTCGACCCCCGGCCCGGCCGGTGCCCTGCAATGCGCGGTGGACGAGCCTGCGGGCACGCCACGCGGGGTGGCGGTTCTGTGCCACCCGCACCCGCTGCACGGCGGCACGATGGACAACAAGGTCGTGCAGACGCTGGCCCGGGCCTTCGTGCAACTGGGCTACCGCGCGGTGCGTTTCAACTTTCGCGGCGTGGGCGCGTCGCAAGGCGCGTGGGACGAAGGCCGCGGCGAGGTCGATGACGCGCTGGCCGTGGTCGCCGCACAAGACGTGGCGCTGCCGCTGGTGTTGGGCGGCTTCTCGTTCGGCGGCTACGTGGCCGCGGCGGCGTCCAAGCGCCTGCCGGCCGGGCACCGGCTCGAACGGCTGGTGCTCATCGCGCCGGCCACGTCGAACTATTCACTGCCCACCGTGTCCGACGCCACGCTGGTCGTTCATGGCGAGCAAGACGACGTGGTGCCGCTGTCGGCCACGCTCGACTGGGCCCGCCCGCAATCGCTGCCCGTCACCGTCATTCCCGGTGCCGGGCACTTCTTTCATGGGCAGCTCGTGCTGCTCAAAAACCTGGTGACTCGTGGCTGGCCCGTGCCGGCCGCGTGAGCCCGTTGCTTGAAATCCAATCCATGTCGATGAAGAGACTGCTTGCCTGTTTTCTGGTGCTCGTGTGCACCGCCTTCCCCTCGTTCGCCCAGGTCGGCCAACCGCCCGAGATCGCGGCCAAGAGCTATGTGCTGCTCGACGTCACGACCGGCCAGTTGCTCGCCGCACGCGAGGCCGACGCGCCTGCCGACCCAGCTTCGCTGACCAAGCTGATGACGGCCTACGTGGTGTTCACCGCGCTGCGCGAACACAAGCTCACGCTCGACCAGACCCTGCCGGTGAGCCTGCGCGCGTGGGAAGAACGCAAGGGCGGCGGCTCGCTGATGTTCATCGAGCCGCGCATGACGCCCAAGGTGTCCGACCTCTTGCGCGGCATGATCGTGCAGTCGGGCAACGACGCGTCGGTGGTGCTGGCCGAGGGGGTGGGCGGCACGCTCGACAACTTCATCGCGATGATGAACCGGCAGGCCCAGGCCATGGGCCTCAAGAACACGGTGTTCAAGAACGTCACCGGCCTCACGCAGCCCGGCCACAAGAGCACGGCGCGCGACCTCTCGGTGATCGCGAGCCGCATCATCACGGACTTCCCCGAGTTCTACCCGCTGTACTCGATCAAGAAGTACCGCTACGAGGGTTCGCCCGCAGCCAACGACAGCAACCGCAACGTGCTGCTGCTGCGCGACCCGACGGTCGATGGCATGAAGACCGGCTACACCGAAGCGGCGGGCTACTGCCTGATCGCGTCGGCGCAGCGCGACTTCCCGAACCTCGCGGCCAGCGGCAATGGCGGCGGCAAGCGGCGCCTCTTGAGCGTGGTGCTCAACACCGCCTCGATGGACGCACGCGCCAACGAAAGCCAGAAGTTGCTGAACTGGGGCTTCCAGGCCTTCGACACGGTGCGCCTGTTCGAGTCCGACAAGCCGGTGGCCACCGTGCCGGTGTGGAAGGGCGCGGTCAACGAGGCCAAGCTCGGCAGCACCGGCGCCGTGTTCGTCAGCGTGCCGCGCGGTGAAGGCGGCAAGCTGCAGACGCGCATCGAGCGCACCGACCCGCTGGTCGCGCCGCTGCAGCAAGGCCAGCGCGTGGGCACGCTGAAAGTGACCACCGCGACGGGCCAGGTGGTGGCCGAACGGCCGCTCGTCGTGCTGGAACCCGTGCCGCAGGCAGGGATTTTCGGCCGCGCCTGGGACGCCATCCGCCTCTGGATCAAGTAACCTGCTTCGCTTCCACTGCCGGGTGCCCATGCCCGGCGGCGCTGTGGAGGTGAAGCATGCAAGCAGTCCCCGACACGCTGTGTTTTCTGAACGGCGAGTACAGCCCGCTGCGTGAGGCCCGGATCCCGGTGCTCGACCGGGGCTTCCTCTTCGGGGACGGCGTCTTCGAAGCCCTGCCGGTGTACGACCGGCGCCTCTTCCGCTTCGACGAACACCTGGCCCGGCTCGACCGCAGCCTGGCCCGGGCGCGCATCGCCAACCCGCTGTCGCGCGCCGATTGGCTGGCGTGTTGCCGCCGCCTCATCGCGGCCCAGGCGGCCGACGACCAGGTCGTGCACCTGCAGGTCACGCGCGGCGTGGGCCCGCGCGAGCTGTCGGCGCCGAGCGACCTCGCGCCGACCGTGTTCGTGATGACCAGCCCGCTGCACCCGCCCACGCCCGAGCAGCGCCGCCACGGTGTGGCCTGCGTCACCGGGCGCGATTGGCGCTGGCCGCGCGCCGACATCAAATCGACCTCGTTGATGGCCAACGTGCTGGCACGCCAGATCGCCACCGACGCCGGCGCTGCCGAGACCCTGCTGCTGCGCGATGGCTGCCTCACCGAAGGCGCGAGCGGCAGCGTGTGGCTGGTGATCGAAGGCGCGGTGCTGGGCCCGGCGCAGGGCGAAGACAGCGTCGAGGGCGTGCGTGGCGCGCTGATCCGCGAGCTGTGCGAAGACGCCGACCTGCCGTTCAACCGCCGGCCGCTGCCCGAATCGGACCTGCGCATCGCCGACGAGGTGCTGCTGAGTTCGGCCTCGAAAGAGGTTCTGCCGGTCACGCAGATCGACGGCGAGCCGGTCGGCCATGGCGCGCTGCGCGGCAAGCCCGGGCCGGTGTACGCGCGGCTGTTCGAGGCCTACCAGCGGGCGAAGACGCTGTCGTGCATCTGAGCGGCTGAGGCGCGGCACCGCCATCGCAGCGCGGCCCGATCGCCGGTGTGCATGGAGTGCCGGCCGGCGGACGGACAATCGCGCCCTGGGCATTGCCATTGGCGCCCTCGCCCCCAACTTCCGTCGATGAGCACGACCATGAGAGAGATCCCGCCCGAGCAGTCGCTGATCGAGTACCCCTCGCGCTTCCCGATCAAGGTGATGGGCCTGAACGTCGAAGGCTTCACCGCGGCCATCGTGCAGGTGGCGCAGAACTTCGACCCCGACTTCACCGAAGCCAGCCTCGAACAGCGCCCCAGCGCCGGCAACAAGTACCTCGGACTCACGATCACCATCACCGCCACCAGCCGCGAGCAGCTCGACGAGCTGTACCGCACGCTGTCCACGCACCCGATGGTGAAGATCGTGTTGTGATGTCCGCCAAGAGCGGCTGGCTCGCGCTCGCGTGGCGCCGGCTGGGCATCGTGCTCGCGCTGGCGCTGCCGGTGATGGCGTTCGCGCTCGGTGAAGAAGGCAACCGCTTCGACGGCACGGCCGGCACGCTGGTGCTGGCCTTCACCGCCTTCGGGCTGGTGCTGGCGGTCGGGCCGAAGCGCTTGCGCCTGCGGGCCCTGCTCAGCCTGTTGGCGGCCGGCGTGGTCGTCGGGGCCTTCTCGGCGGGCTTGTCGAGCTTCGACCGCGCCCATGGCGCCTGCCTGCGCGAGGGTGATGCGCTGCGGCAGGCGATCCAGGCCTACCGGCAGCGTGTCGGCCGTTACCCCGAGACGCTGGCCGCCCTGAAGCAGCCGGTGCCGGGCGGGCGCTGGCTGCGCCCGGGGCTGATGCACTACGTGTCGAACGGCGCCGGGTACGAGCTGTGGTTCAGCGACACCTTCACCACGCACCGCGCCACGGCGACCGAGCCCTTTTTCGCGCGCAAGTGAGGCCGCGCGCCTGGACCGCTCGGTAATCGGCCGTCAAGGGGTCAGCGTGGGGGCTTGGGCGGCGCACCCATCGTGTCTGGCGACATCGGCTTCAGGCCGCCGCAGTCGGCGCCCAGCCACTTGGCGTTGACGGTCATGTCCATGACCTGCTTCTGCGCGCCGCGCGTCACCGTGGTCTTGCTCTTGACGGTGTAGGCCTCGGGGCTCGTGAACACCGCTTCGCCTTCGGACTCGCTGGGCGGGTTGGTGCACACGGCGGACCACTTCCAGCTGCTGGCCGTGCGGTTCTTGAAGTCGGTGGTGCAGCCGTGCTGCGTGCCGCGCCAGTTGCCCTGGTCGAGCGACTCCTTGGTCATGCAGATCTTCATCGTGCCGTCGCCGGCGCCGAGGTCCATGCCCTTTTGCTTCATGACCTCTTCCATGCGCTTGCGCGCTTCGGGCGGCATGTTCTTCATGTGCGCGCCCATGTCCATGGCCTGGCCGCCTTGCGACATGCGCGAGTTGTGCAGCTGCCAGAGGCCGGGTTTGATGGGCGGGGTCTGGGCCTGGGCCGACGCGGCGAGCGTCAGCGCGAGGCCCGTGAGACAAGCGGCAAAGCGTGCGGGCATGGCGGGTCCTTGTCGTGAGGCGATGAACGCCGGGGTTCACGATGATGGCACCGGCGACCGGGCGCCGGCTACCGGGGCCGCACTACCGCAAGAAAACGGCGTTCGGCAACTCGTCGCGGTTGGCTTCACCGGGCGCCAGCGGAAAGTGCTGCGCCAGCCAGCCGCCGACCGTGTCCACCGCCTGCGCGAGGCCGGCTTCGATCTGCCCGCCCTTGAACGCCGCCGACATGCCGGCCGCCACGCCCTCCCACTGCGCGGGCGTGATGAGCGGGTTGAGCCCACGGTCGGCCACGATCTCGATGCGGTGTTCGGCCAGCAGCAGGTAGATCAGCACGCCGTTGTTGCGCTCGGTGTCCCAGACGCGCAGCTTGCCGAACATCGCGATGGCGCGTTCGCGGGCGCTGGCACGCCGCCACAGGTAAGACGTGGGCAGGCCAGCTTCGACGCAGATGCGGATCTCGCCGCTGTGCGTCAGCTCGCTTTGCTCGACGCGCTGCTGCAGGCGCTGCAAGGCGCCGGTGCCGAGCGCGCGCTGCGAGTCGCTGGCGTCGAGCCAGAGGTGGCGCGCTATGCGCACGAGGCGGTTGGTCTGAGGGCTTGTCGTCATCGCATCACCAGTCGCCCGAGGCGCCACCGCCGCCGAAGTCGCCGCCGCCGCCCGAGCTGAAGCCACCTCCACCGCCCCAGCCGCTGGAGCCCCCGCCCCCGCCGCCCCAGATCACCGGGCCGCCGCCGCCCCGGCGCGAGCCCACGCCCATCACGCCGACCAGCAGCAAGGCGAGCAGGCCGGCGCCGCCGGCGATGAGCAGGCTGGTCGTCCACCACCAGCCGAGTGCGCCCACGGCACCGGCCGTGGCGACCGAGCCGAGCTTGCGGCCCATCACGCTGGTGAGCACGCCACCCAGGATGGGCGCGCCGACGAACAGAAAGATCGCCAGGTCGCCCAGGTCGAAGCCGCCGCCGCTCGGTCCGCCCGGCGAGCGGTCGGTGGCCGAGGGCTCGGGCAGCCCCTCGGTGCCAATGCGCGCGGCGAGGCGGTCGATGGCCTGGTTCAGCCCACCGGCGAAGTCGCCCGCACGAAACGCCGGCTGGATGCGGTCGTTGATGATTTGTTTGGCCGCGAGGTCGGGCACCGCGCCTTCGAGCGCCTTGGCGACCTCGATGCGCACCTTGCGGTCGTTCTTGGCGACGACGATCAAGAGGCCGTCGCCGACGTCCTTGCGGCCGATCTTCCATTGCTCGCCCACGCGCTGGGCGTAGGCGGCGATGTCTTCGGGCTGCGTGGTCGGCACCATCAGCACGACGAGCTGCGAGCCGCGCTCGCGTTCGAGCGCTTCGAGCTTGGCGGTGAGGGCCTGCACCTGCGGCGCGCTGAGCGTGCCGGTCTGGTCGATCACCCGGCCGCTGAGGGGCGGCACGGGCAGCACGTCTTGTGCCCTCGCGGCGAGCGGGGCCCACAGCAGCGCCCACAGCAAGGCCGTGAACAGGCAGAGGGCGCGCCACGGGTGTGGCGCGGTCACAAGACGCATCGGGCTGGCTTATTCCGACGCGGGGCGCGCGGCCGGTGCGGCCGAAGGCGGCGGGGCCTTGTCGAAGTTGACTGGCGGCGGCGTGCTGATCGTGGCTTCGTTCTGCACGGTGAAGCTCGGCTTCACGTCGTAGCTGAAGACCATGGCCGTGAGGTTGGTCGGAAAGCTGCGCGCCAGCACGTTGTAGTCGGCCACCGCCTTGATGTAGCGGTTGCGGGCGACGGTGATGCGGTTCTCGGTGCCTTCGAGCTGCACGCGCAAATCCTGGAAGCCCTGGTTGGCCTTCAGGTTGGGGTACTGCTCGCTGACCACCAGCAGGCGGCTCAGCGCGCCGCTCAACTCGCCCTGCGCCTTTTGAAACTTGTCGAAGGCCTCGGGGTTGTTGATGAGTTCGGGCGTGGCCTGGATGCTCGTGGCCTTGGCGCGCGCCTCGACCACCTTGGTCAGCGTCTCTTGTTCGAAGTTGGCCTCGCCCTTGACCGTGGCGACCACGTTTGGGATCAGGTCGGCACGGCGCTGGTACTGGTTCAGCACCTCGGCCCAGCTCGCCTTCAGCTGTTCGTCCAGGCGTTGAAAGTCGTTGTAGCCGCAACCGGTCAGGGTCAAGACGGCGGCCAGCATCAGCCCGCCGAGCCATCGGATGTCGATCATGTGCGTGTCCTCCTGGAAGGGGGATGCTAAACGCCCCCTCGGCGCAAACTGGGGTCGGCGGTGGGGCTTTCAAGCGGCCCCGCGCCCGCACCCCCGTCAGAGCGCCTGGGCGAGCGTCACCGCCTGCCAGGGGCCGCGCGACTGGCCGGTGGCGGCGGCCCAGTACCAGCTCGACGTGTCGGTGAACGCGTGGCCGGCCGCATCGACGATGCGCTCGCGCACGCGTTGGGCCTGGCCGTCGCGCTCGGCGACGAAGGCTCGCCACAGGCGGCCCTGCGCGTCGCGCTCCAGGCGGGTCTGCGTGATGCGGTGGCCGAGACCTCGGTAGCAGTCGGCTGCGGGGTGCAGCATGCGCGTGGGCGTGAGCACCTCGCGCAGCACCAGCACCTGCTCGCCATCGGTCAGGCGCGCGATGCGGCCCGGAAAGCGCGCCGCGAAGCGCCGCTCGACGGCCGTCATCGCCAAGGGGCGCAGCGGGCGGCCGTCCCAGGTGGTGGGCCATTCGGCGCCGTGCGGCACGGGCGTGGCCAGGTGCGGCCGCACGGCCCAGGGCGCCAGCGCGCAGGCGCTGAAGAGCAGGGCGCTGCCGCCCATCCAGCGGCGGGTGGCGTCGGGGTCGCGCGGTTTCATCGCGGGCCTTTCAGCGGACGCTCGCGCAGCACGGCGACCACCGCCGCGCACACCGCCGCCAGCACCGCGAGGCCGACGCCCGCGTGCACGGCCTCGGGCACCGGCGCCCCCCGCGCTTCGAGCCCCACCAGCACCAGGTTGCGCAGCACGTTGCCCATCAGCACCAGCAGGCCGACCGCCGGCAGGCGGCGCAGGAAGGCGCGATCGGGCAGCGCGCGGGCCAGCGCCATCACGCAGGCGCAGAAGTAGGCCATCCACACCATCTGCACGCCCGAGCAGGGCGCGTCCACGACGATCAGCTGGCCGTTCACCTGCATCGCGCTGCCGCTGCGCTCGGCCGCGACCCCGACCGCGTTCAAGGCCCGCGTGCTCAGCTCGGCCGTCACCACCCGCAGCGGAAAGCCGGCATAGAACTGCAGCGACGACAGCAGCGGCAGGCTCAAGAGCGACAGCCCCGCGAGCGGCAGCCAGCCGGTGCCCGAGGGCAGAAACGCGCGCAGCCCCGCCGCGAGCGACAGCACCGCGATCGCCGCGCCGGCCAGCGGCGGCACGGCACCCGGGGCCAGCGACGCGAGCGCGGTGCCGGCCAGCGCGGCGAGCCACCAGCCCCGGCGCGGCCGGGCCCGCAAGCGGTCGCGCAGCAGCCAGACGGCCCCGGCCAAGGCGGCCAGCGCGACCACGCCCAGCGGGTCGTCCGACCCATCGCTCAAGCGCGCGGCGGCCCAGCGCCCATGCGGCCACAGCGCGAGGGCCTGCGCGCCCAGCCAGGCCAGCGGTGGCACGGCGTCGAGGCGCGCCTGCCAGCGGCCGAGCGGGTGGGTGGCGATCGTCGGGGTCATGCCGTTGGCCTCTCAGATGAAGCGGCGACGGCTGCGCAGCATCGCCGTCATCGCCAGCGACAGCACCACCAGCAGCGACATCCACACCGGCGGCTCGGGCGTGCTGGGCACCGCCACACCGACGGCCGCGACCGACACCCCGGCCGGCAGCGGGGCGGGGTGGTCCACCGTGTCGGGCGTGGCGTGGGTGCGCACCCGTTCGTCGATGGCGACGAAGCTGGTGTGGGCGGTGAGCAGGCTGTACTTGAGGCCCAGCGCGGTGATCGCGGCCTTGTGGGCGCCGTCGCCGTCGAGCGCCTCCTGGTCGCTCAGCATGGCGATGCGGTGACGCGCCCACAGGTGGCGCAGCGCGGCGGCTCGCGCGGGCTCGCGCAGGTCGGCCTTGACCTCGGCGCGGTAGGGGCCGCTCGCGGCCCGGCCTTCGACCACCACGCGTGCGTGCGTCGGGTCGCCCTGCCACTTGCCGAACAGCACCACCGGGCGGCCGCCCAGCACGTCGGGCAGCGCCTGCGGAAACACCTCGCTCGTCTGCAGGCCTTCGATGCGCGCCGTGACTTGCGTGAGCACCGGCGCTTCGATCATGCGGCGCAGGCGCTCGGCCTCGGCCGGGGCCGCCTGCGCGTCCGTCACGACGAAGGCTTCGCCGCGACCGGCGCGGGCCATGCCTTCGATCAGGTGGCGGTTCACGCTCGACCCGATGCCGAAGGCGAACACGTTCTGCTGGCCGAGGTGACGCGCGATCAGCTCGAACACCTCGTTCTCGACGCTGACGTAGCCGTCGGTGACCACCACCACGCTGCGCGACACCTCGGGCGCCTTTGGCAGTTCGGCGATGCGGCGCAGCGCCGGCACGATCTCGGTGCCGCCACCGCCTTCGACGCGCTCGAGCGTGTCGAGCGCGCGGTCGATGTTGGCGCGCGTGGCCGGCACCGCCGTGGGCGACAGCATGTGGCTGCTGCCGGCGAAGAGCAGCACGTTGAAGCTGTCACTCGGACGCAGGCCGCCGATCAGGTCGCGCAGCAGCGCCTTGGCCGTGTCGAGCGGAAAGCCATGCATCGAACCCGACACGTCCACCACGAACACGTACTCGCGCGGCGTGATCTCGCGTGGGCTCACCTCGCGCGGCGGCTCGACCATCGCCAGAAAGAAGTTCTCGCCAGCGTCGGCCCCGCGGCCCTGGTACAGCATCAGCCCCGACTGCAGGCCCGCGCCCGCGAGGCGGTAGTTCAGGATGAAATCGCGGTTGTTCGCGGCCCGGCTGCCGGCGCGCAGCGTCACGGTGGCCTGCTTGCTGCCCGTGCCCTGCACCTCGATGTCGTGCGTGCGCGAGTGGATGTCTTGCAGCGGCATGGGGGCATCGAGCGTCAGCTGCATCTCGAAGCGCGTGGGGGTTTCCTGCCCCGGCTTGAAGAAGGGCGACGCGGCCCAGCGCTTGGCGCCGGCACCGGCCGCCGAGGGCGAGCCATAGCGCGGGCCCACGACCGTCGGGAAGACGAAGCCGTACAGCCCGTCGGTCGGCGACAGCAGCTCGGTGTAGCGCAGCTCGACCTGCACCTCGTCGCCGGGCAGGATGTTCGCCACGTTCATCTGGAAGACGTTCGGGCGGTGTTGCTCCAGCAGCGCGGCGGCCTTGCCTTCGTGCTTGGCCGCTTCGTAGTCGTGCCGGGCGCGCTGCTTTTCTTCGATGCGCGCGGTCAGCACCCGCTCGCCCAGCTTCACCTGCATCGCGTGCACGGCGGCCTGTGTCGAGCCCGGGAAGACATAGCGTGCCTCGATGGGCTTCTTGCCCTCGTTGCGGTAGCGCTGGGTCACGGTGACGTCGGCGATCACGCCGGCGACGCGCACGTCCACCTGCGTGGCCTTCAGCGGCAGGCGGTCGGTTGCGGGGTCGCCGTTCTCGATGAAGAAGTACGGACTTTCGGCCCGAGGCGGCGCGGCCTCGGCGGCACAGGCCGGCGCGGCCCACACGGTCATCAGCGCGGCCGCGACGGACAGCAACGCGCAGGCGATGACGCGCGCCAGGCTCGACATCGGCCACCAACGGATCGGGAACATGGGTCTCTCCTTGCGGGCCGCTCGGTGGGGCGGCGTTGGCGGCAAGGATCGAAGCGCGGCGCGAAGGCGGTTTGAAGCCCGTGCGGGCGAATGTGAAGTCGGTGTGAAGCCGCCGCGCTCAGTGCGCCGGCGCGTCGGTCAGCGGCAGCGACAGCGTGGCCAGCGCGCCGCCTTCGCCGTGGTTGACCAGCGTCACGCGGCCGCGGTGCAGTTCGGCGATCTCTTTGACGAAGGCCAGGCCCAGGCCGGTGCTGCGCTTGTGCGTGGCCGGGCGCGCGAGCGAATAGAACTTCTCGAACACCTTGTCTTCGGCGTAGTCGGGAATGCCGGGCCCCTGGTCGCGCACCTGCAAGTCCACGCTGCGGCGTTGCCGGCTCCAGGTGACCGTGACCCGCCCGCCGGGCGGCGAGAAGTCAAGCGCGTTGTCGATCAGGTTGGCCAGCGCGCGTTGCAGCAGGAAGGCATCGCCCTCGACGGCCAGGCGATCGTCGGCGGGCTCTTCGACGACGAGCTCGAGCCCGCGTGCGGTGGCCACCGGCTGAGCGCTTGCGGCCACGTCGCGCAGCAGCGTGCGCAGCGGAATCACCGTCGGCTGGTCGAGCTGCTTGCGCGATTCGAGCGCGGTCAGTTCCATCATGCGATCGACCAGCTCCTGGATGCGCTGCGTCTCGCGTGCGATGTTGGCGGCGAAGCGCGCGCGGTCGGCGTCGGGCATGGGCTCTTGCAGCAGCTCGGCCGCGCCGCGGATGGCCGACAGCGGGCTCTTCACCTCGTGCGTGAGCGTCTGCACGTAGTCGGCCACGTAGTTGCGGCCGGCCAGCGCGTCGCGCATCTCGTCGTAGGCCGCGCCGAGCGCCCCCAGCGCACGCCGGCCCAGGCGCGGCAGGCTGAACGAGCGCTGCGCGCGCACGTAGCGCACGTAGTCGGCGATCACGCCGAAGGGCCGCACCAGCCACATCGAGACGATCAGCACGAACAGCAGCACCGCGCCCACCGAGCTGATGCCCACCAGCAGCGTCTTGCGCCGCGCCGCATCGACGAACTGCCCGAAGCTCTGCACCGGCTTGCCCACGCTGACGGCGCCGATGATCTCGTCGCCCGCGCGCACCGGCGAGGCGACGTACATCACCGAGGTGCGGCGGTCGCCGGCGATGTCGGGCGTCGAGCGTGCGCCGTACTCGCCGCGCAGCGCGCGGTGGATGTCGCGCCACTGCGAATGGTCTTGCCCGACCTCGCGCTTGAGCGAGTCGAACAGCACGCGGCCGGTGCGGTCCACCACCGTCAGGCGCAGCTCGAAGCGGGTCTTCTCGACGCCGTAGATCTCGGCGCGGAAGTTGCGCGCGTAGACCGACTGGAACAAGGGCCCGAGCGACTCGACCTGCACCGCGCCGCCTTGCGATTGCGCCTCGACCAGTGAAGCGATCAGCAGCGAGGTCTCGACCAGCGACTCTTCGGCCGACTCGCGGTAGCGCGGGTCGATGTCTTCGAGCTGGCGGTGCATCAACCAGCCCGCGCCGATGGCGTAGGCCAGCAGGATGCCGATGAAGATGCGGGTGCGCTTGCTCATCCGGCCGATGCTATCGGCCCGGGTGGGTGCTCACGCAGGCATCAGGCTGTCGGTGGCGCGGCAGACGCGGCCCTTGCCGGCGTGTTTGCCGCCGTACATCGCAGCGTCGGCGCGGCGCAGCAGGGCGTCGGCGTCGCGGCCGTCCTGCGGGGCCACCGCATAGCCGACTGTCAGGCCCACGCGCACCTGGGCGTGCGGCAGCACGAAGGGTGCGTCGCAGCAGGCCAGCAGCTTCTGGCCGACCTGCTCGGCCTCAACCTCGCCGCGCAGCTGCGAGGCGACCACCACGAACTCGTCACCGCCCATGCGGGCCACGACGTCGCCGGTGCGCACCGCGTCTTTCAGGCGCTGGCCGACCTGCTTCAGCAGCTCGTCGCCGGCCTCGTGGCCATGGGTGTCGTTGACGGGCTTGAAGCCGTCGAGGTCCATCAGGTACACGCCCACGAACTTGCCGGCGGTGGCGTTGTCGAGCAGCGGTTGCAGCGCGAGTTGCAAGCCGCGGCGGTTGAGCAGGCTGGTGAGCACGTCGGTCTGCGACAGCAGCACCACGCGGTCATGCTCGCGCTGCACCTGCGCGGCCATGCGCTTGAGTTCGGCGGTGCGCACGTTCAGCACCATCAGCCAGGCCACGGCCTGCAGCGTCGAGGTGAACTGGTAGGCCGAGGTGGACCAGGTGGCCACTGGCAAGCTGCCACGCGCGAGCCCCGTGGCGACGATCACGCCGAACAGGTACATCACGAAGCCGGCGAAGGTCCAATAGGCTGCGTGGTCACCCATGCGCGCACGGCGGAAGACCACCGGGATCGCCAGCAGCATGGGCAGCGGGCCGATGATGGCGGTGGCCGTCATCGTCAGTCGGTAGCTGAGCAGGTCGGTGGCGAAGCCGGACGCCGTGACCAGCGCGGCCACACCCACCGTCAGCATCGCGCGGCCGAGCCGCGGGGCGATGGCGCCGAAGTCGAGCGAACGTTCGACGAAGAACGAACCGGTGCCCAGCGTGATCAGCGTCATCAGCAGCAGGATCTTCTGCGTCAGCCAGGCTGAATCGGGCCACAAGTGCAAAGGCCCGAGCCCGCTGTAGCCGAAGAAGAACAGCGTGCTGGCACCGACGGCCAGCGAGTACCAGATGTACAGCGGCTCGCGCGTGAACAGGAAGGCGCCGACCGTGTACATCAGGATGCACAGTCCGAAGCCCAGGCCGAGGCTCTGCACGGCGCTGACCTCGCCTTCGGCGAGCATGAAGTCGCCCGTCCGCTGCAGCGAAACCGGCAGGATCATCGGGCCGGTGGTGCGCAGCTTGAGCCACAACTCGGTCGCCCCGGTGGCCGGCAAGTCGATTTCGACCGCGTGCGGGCGCGTGCGCGCCGGCCGCTGGCTGACGGTGAGGTGGTCGCCCATCACGACGGTGCGCAGCACGCGGCCATCGACCACGACGTACAGCCGGGCGTCGTCGAGGGAGGGGTAGTCGATCGAGAACCACCAGGCGCCACGCGGCGTCTGCGCCGGCAAGGCCATGCGCACCCACAGGGTTTCGGTGCGCGGGCCGAGGTTCGCGTAGGGCACCGCGGGCGTCTTGAATTCGCCGCGGCGTGCATAGGCCTGCGCGAAGTCCATCGCATGCGCCGGGTCGCTCAGCACCGTGGTGTGGGGCCACAGGTCGATGTGCCCTGCAGGGCGCGTCGCTTCGGTCGCAGCGGGCGACGCCTGCGCCTGAGCCTGCTGCGCCACCGCCCCCAGCACCAGCCAGAGCGCGAACGCGAGCCAGTGCGCCAGCCACCGGCTGGGCTGGGGGGATGAAACGGTGCGTGGGCGGTGGTTCAAAGTGGTGTGGGGCGGTTGAAGGCCCACTCTGCTGTCACGAGGCGTCAATGCAAGAAGCTTGCACCGGTTTCCCCATGCGACTCATATCGGCGGGCGCGCTGCAAGACTAAGTGCAACATTCCACGTTTCCGAATGCGGGAAAGCCCTGTCGCGGACCTGAGGGGTGCGACATCGGTCACGGCCGTGACGGAAGCACGCTTGGCAGGTCTTCGGCCCAGGCATACCCGCTGCCGCGATGGGTGCGGATGGGCTCCAGCCCGGGGGCGATCTGCTTCATCTTGGCGCGCAGCGTCTTCACATGTGCATCGATCGTGCGGTCGAGGCTGTCGCTGGCATCGTCCCACACGCGGTCGAGCAGCGTCTCGCGGCTGAACACATAGCCCGGCCGCGCGGCCAATGTCTGCAGCAGGCCGTACTCGTAGCGGGACAGCTCGAGCAACTGCCCATAGAAACGAATCTGACGCTTGCCTGCATCCACATGCAGTGGCGACGGGGCAGCCGGTGCCGTGGCGGCTGTCGGGGCCACCGACGCGCGCCGCAGGATGGTGCGCACACGCGCCACCAGCTCACGGGGCGAGAAGGGCTTGGGGACGTAGTCGTCGGCACCGAGTTCGAGGCCGACGACGCGGTCGATCTCGTCGCTGCGCGCGGTCAGAAAGATCACCGGCAGCTGCGGCGCGTGGGTGCGCAGTTGCTTGAAGACCTCGAACCCGCTCGCGTCCGGCAGGCCCACGTCGAGGATCACGAGGGCCGGCGTCGCCGCTTGCGCATCGGCCAGGCCCGCCGCGCCGGTCGCGCACCACACAGGCTCGAAGCCTTCGGTGCGCAGGGCGTACTGCAGCGTGTCGGCGATGCCGGGTTCGTCTTCGACGATGAGGATGCGCGGTTTCATGCAGACAGCAGTGAACGAGAGGAGCGGCGCCATCGAAGCGGCGCGGGCCGAGCGTGGGGCCGCCCCAAGCCGGCCTGCATCCCCTCGGGGGATCGCGTCCCGTACCGCGGGAAGCGAGGGATGGTCATTCCGTGGGCAGAAAGCCTTCGATCGACAGGTAGCGCTCGCCGGTGTCGTAGTTGAAGCCCAGCACCGTGGCGCCGTTCGGCAGCTCGGGCAGCTTCTGCGCGATGGCTGCGAGCGTGGCGCCCGACGAGATGCCCACCAGCAGCCCTTCCTCGCGCGCGCAGCGGCGGGCGTAGTCTTTCGCCGCCTCGGCCTCGACCTGGATCACGCCGTCGAGCAAGGCCGTGTTGAGGTTCTTCGGGATGAAGCCCGCGCCGATGCCCTGGATGGGGTGTGGGCTGGGCTTGCCGCCGCTGATGACCGGCGACGCGCTCGGCTCGACGGCATAGACCTTCAGCTTCGGCCACTGGGCCTTCAGCACCTGCGCGCAGCCGGTGATGTGGCCGCCGGTGCCGACGCCGGTGATCAGCGCATCGACGCCGCTCGGGAAGGCGCTCAGGATCTCGTTCGCCGTGGTGCGGGCGTGGATCTCGATGTTGGCCGGGTTGTCGAACTGCTGCGGCATCCACGCGCCCGGGGTCTGTTCGACCAGCTCTTTCGCGCGGGCGATGGCGCCGTTCATGCCCTTCTCGCGCGGCGTCAGCTCGAAGCGCGCGCCGTAGGCCAGCATCAGGCGGCGGCGCTCGATGCTCATGCTCTCGGGCATCACCAGGACCAGCCGGTAGCCCTTGACCGCCGCCACCATCGCCAGGCCCACGCCGGTGTTGCCCGAGGTCGGCTCGATGATGGTGCCACCGGGCTGCAGCACGCCGTCCTGCTCGGCCGCCTCGACCATGGCGAGCGCGATGCGGTCCTTGATCGAGCCGCCCGGGTTGCTGCGCTCGCTCTTCACATAGACGCTGTGGCTGTTGCCGAACAGCCGGTTGATGCGGATGTGCGGCGTGTTGCCGATGGTTTGCAGAACGTTCTGAACCAGCATGGAGGCCTCCTGGGTTGCGTGCGGCGATTATTGGCGTGTCGGTGGCGGGCGAAGAAGTTTCACCGCAAAGACGCCAAGGGGCGCCAAGAACGCCAAGCGGCCACAAGACCGAAGCCCCTGCTTCTCTTGGCGACCTTGGCGTTCTTGGCGCCTTGGCGGTGAAAAGACCCGGGCCGACCACCGGACACGCCCAGGGAGCCACCCGCGATAATCCGACGATGTTCGCCCCCCTCCAAAACGACAGCTTTCTGCGCGCCTGTCTGCGCCAGCCCACCGAGCACACCCCCGTCTGGCTGATGCGCCAGGCCGGTCGCTACCTGCCCGAGTACCGCGCCACGCGCGCGAAGGCCGGCAGCTTCATGGGGCTGGCGACGAACACCGACTACGCGACCGAGGTCACGTTGCAGCCGCTCGAGCGCTACAAGCTCGACGCCGCCATCCTGTTCAGCGACATCCTGACCGTGCCCGACGCCATGGGCCTGGGCCTGAGCTTCGCCATCGGCGAGGGCCCGAAGTTCGAGCGCACCGTGCGCGACGAAGCCGCGGTCAACGCGCTCGCCGTGCCCGACATGGACAAGCTGCGCTACGTGTTCGACGCGGTCACGTCGATCCGCAAGGCGCTCAACGGCCGCGTGCCGCTGATCGGCTTTTCGGGCAGCCCGTGGACGCTGGCCTGCTACATGGTCGAAGGCGGCGGCTCCGACGACTACCGCCTCGTCAAGACGCTGATGTACAGCCGCCCCGACCTGATGCACCGCATCCTGGCGGTCAACGCCGACGCGGTCGCGCAGTACCTCAACGCGCAGATCGACGCCGGCGCGCAGGCCGTGATGGTGTTCGACAGCTGGGGCGGCGTGCTGGCCGACGGCGCCTTCCAGGAATTCAGCCTCGCTTACACACGCCGCGTGCTCGAAAAGGTCAAGACCGAGAAAGACGGCCAGCGCATTCCCCGCATCGTCTTCACCAAGGGCGGCGGGCTGTGGATGGAGCAGATCGCCGACATCGGCCCCGACGTCGTCGGCCTCGACTGGACGGTGAACCTCGCCGACGCGCGCCGGCGCATCGGCGACCGCTGCGCGCTGCAAGGCAACCTCGACCCGAACGTGCTGTTCGCGCCGCCGGACCGCATCCGCGACGAGGTCACGAAGGTGGTCGAAAGCGCCGGCGCGGCGCCCGGCCACATCTTCAACCTGGGCCACGGCATCAGCCAGCACACCCCGCCCGAGCATGTGTCGGTGCTGGTGGACACGGTGCACGAGGCCTCGCGGCGCCTGCGCGCGGCGCGCTGAGGCCGGCCCCACCCCGACCGCGTCCGGCACTCGCAGGAATTCGCGCCACCGGCCGGTAAGTGAACACTCAGGGCTTGACTTATCCCCAAATTGCGGCATGCGACGAAGTACCGTTTCGGCTGCGGCGCTGCAACACAAAAGTTAGGGGTGACCTCGCTAAGTTGTTGATTTTATTGAGATCAGCAATTGCTACAGAAATGTGCAATCCAGCGCGAAGCACGGTGAATCAAGCATTTAGCGCGGCTGTGGGCAGGTTTCCCACAAAGTTATCCACAGAAAGCGTGGAAAGCTTGGAAAAGCCTTATCAATCAGTGACTTAATGGCTTCCCCTCAGATGGGTTCGAGAAATTCGAGGCAAGTTCAAGGGCTGTTTCGGTGATGGCCGACACGCAGCGCGTGCAAGTGGCGGTCGAGTTGCCGCAGCACGGCGGCCTGCACGGGGTCCTTGACTACCTGAGTGAGCGCGCGCTCTTGCCAGGTGCCCTGGTGCGGGTGCCGTTGGGGCGGCGTCAGGTGCCGGGTCTGGTCTGGGCGGCCGACGCGACGGGCGCCGGCCTCGAACCCGGCGTCGCGCTGAAGCCGGTCGCCGAGGTGCTCGATGCCATCCCCCCGCTGCCGCCGCGCTGGTGCGAACTGGTCGGTTTTTGCGCCGCCTACTACCAGCGCAGCCTGGGCGAGGTGGCGATGGCGGTGCTGCCGCCCGAGCTGCGCAAGCTCGACAACGCCCAGCTCGCCAGCCGCCTGGCCCGTTGGCGCAAGGCCTGGGCCAAGCCCCAGCCGGTGACCGAGCCGCCGCCGCGCCCGGCGCTCAACGACGAGCAGCGCGCTGCGCTGGCCCAACTGGCGGCGCTGAACCAGCCCGGCGCCGCTTCGACCGTGCTGCTGCACGGCCTGACTGGCAGCGGCAAGACCGAGGTCTACCTGCACGCCGCCGAAGAGGCCCTGGCTTCGGGCCGGCAGGTGCTGGTGCTGGTGCCCGAGATCAACCTCACGCCACAGCTCGAAGCGCGGTTCGCCGAACGCTTTGCCAGCGGGGCGACGCCGCGCCGCATCGTCTCGCTGCACAGCGGCCTGACCCCGGCGCAGCGGCTCAAGAACTGGCTCGCCGCGCAACTGGGCGAGGCCGACCTGGTGCTCGGCACGCGCATGGCGGTGTTCGCGCCGCTGCCGCGCCTGGGGCTGGTGGTCGTCGATGAAGAGCACGACCCCTCGTACAAGCAGCAAGAGGGCGCGCGCTACTCGGCACGCGACCTCGCGGTCTACCGCGGCAAGCTCGAAGGCTGTTGCGTGGTGCTGGGCTCGGCCACGCCCTCGCTCGAAACCTGGCAGCGCGCCGAACAAGGCCGCTACCAGCGCCTGACGCTCGGCCAGCGCGTCGGCGGCGGCGCGCTGCCGGCCGTGCGGCTGGTGGACATGAACCTGCTGCCCAAGGTGAAAGGCGCCACCACGGCGCTGTCGCCGCCGCTGATCGCCGCGATGGCCAAGCGGCTGGAGCGCGGCGAGCAGAGCCTGGTGTTCCTGAACCGCCGCGGCTACGCGCCGGTGCTTCACTGCGGCGACTGCGCCTGGAAGAGCGGCTGCCCGCACTGCAGCGCCTGGCGTGTCTTTCACAAGCTCGACCGCACGCTGCGCTGCCACCACTGCGGTTTCACGCAGCCGGTGCCGCGCGCCTGCCCCGACTGCGGCAACCTCGACATCGCGCCCATGGGCCGCGGCACCGAGCGGCTCGAAGAACAACTCGCCGCGCACTTGCCCGGCGCGCGCATCGCCCGCATCGACGCCGACAGCACCCGGCACAAGGGTGCGCTCGAAGCGCAGCTCGCCGCCGTGCACGCGGGCGAGGTGGACGTGCTGGTCGGCACGCAGATGATCACCAAGGGGCACGACTTCCGCCGCATCACGCTGGTGGCCGCCGTCAGCCCCGACAGCGCGCTGTTCAGCAGCGACTTCCGCGCGCCCGAGCGCCTGTTCTCGCTGCTGATGCAGGCGGCGGGCCGCGCCGGGCGCGACGCCGCGCAGGCCGCGCGCAGCGAGATGTGGGTGCAGACCTGGCACCCGACGCACCCGCTGTACGCCGCGCTGCGCACGCACGACTACAACGCCTTCGCCGCCAGCCAGCTGAAAGAGCGCGAGATGGCCGGCCTGCCGCCGTTTTCGCACCTCGCGCTGCTGCGCGCCGAAGCGCGCACCGCACAGGCCGCGCGCGAGTTTCTCGAAGCCGCGGCCCAGCAGGCCCAGGCCCTGCCCGGCGCCGAGCAGTTGCTGGTCTACCCGCCGGTGCCGACCACCATCGCCCGCGTCGCCGACGTGGACCGCATGCAGATGCTGATCGAAGCGCCTGCGCGCGGCGCCCTGCAACGCGTGCTCACCCCGTGGATGGACGCATTGCCCGCGCTGCGTGCCGAGCACAAGGGCGTGCTGCGCTGGGCGCTCGACGTCGATCCGCTGGCGATCTGATCCGGCCGCAGCGAGGCGTCACGCAGAATGCACCGGCCATGAGTTCAACCCCCGCCGCCCCTGCCGCGCTCGACGCCCTGATCGACCAGCTCGAAGATGCGCGGGCCCGCCGGGTGGCGCTCGACATCCGCGGCGGCGGCAGCAAGGCCTTCTACGGTGAGTGGCCGCAAGGCGAGCCCTTCGATGTGACCCGCTTCGCTGGCATCACCAGCTACGAGCCGACCGAACTGGTGGTCACCGCGCGCTGCGGCACGCCGCTGGCCGAGCTGGAGGCGGCGCTCGCCGAGCGCGGCCAGTGCCTCGCCTTCGAGCCGCCGCGCTTCAACGCCCGCAGCACGGTCGGCGGCATGGTGGCCAGTGGCCTGTCGGGGCCGTCGCGTGCGAGCGTCGGCGCGCTGCGCGACCACGTGCTCGGCGCGAGCCTGCTCAACGGCCGAGGCGAGGTGCTCAACTTCGGCGGGCAGGTGATGAAGAACGTCGCGGGCTACGACGTGTCGCGCCTGCTCGCGGGCTCGCTCGGCACGCTGGGGGTGATCCTCGAGGTCTCGCTGAAGGTGCTGCCCCAGGCGCCGGCCACCGCGACGCTGCGCTTCCCGTGCGACCAGGCCACCGCGCTGCTCAAGCTCAACCAGTGGGGGGGCCGCCCGCTGCCGCTGAACGCCAGCGCCTGGTGGGACGGCATGCTGGTGCTGCGCCTGCGCGGCGCGCTCGCGGCCGTGCAGGCGGCGATGAAGGCGCTGGGCGGCGAGGTCGTCGAGCCGGCCCTGGCGAGCGGCTTCTGGACCGGCCTGCGCGACCACAGCGACGAGTTCTTCGTGAAGGCGCGCGACGCGGTCGAGCGCGGCATCGCGCTGTGGCGCCTGTCACTGCCGCCGACCGCGCCGCCGCTGGCCATCGGCGGCGAGACGCTGGTCGAGTGGCACGGCGCACAGCGCTGGCTCGTCACCGCGACGCCCGCCCACCTGGTGCGCGAAGCGGCGACGAAGCTCGGCGGGCATGCGACGCTGTTCGTGGCGCGCGACAAATCACCGGGCGTGTTCGCGCCCTTGTCGCCCCCGCTCGAACGCATCCATCGCCAGCTCAAGCAGTCGTTCGACCCGGACGGGCTGTTCAACCCCGGGAGGTTGTATGCGGGGTGGTGAGATCGGTGGACTTCGCGGGCTCTTTCAACGCAAAGGCGCAAAGGACCGCAAAGCACGCAAAGGGAATACAGAAAGCATTCTTCTTTTCTTGGCGACCTTGGCGTTCTTTGCGCCTTTGCGTTGAAAAGGCCGTCGCCCGCCTCCGCCCTCGATCGAAGCGCCACCATGCAAACCCAGCTCGCCCCGCAGTTCAAAGGCACGCCCGATGGCGACGAGGCCGAGGCCATCTTGCGGCAGTGCGTGCACTGCGGCTTCTGCACCGCGACCTGCCCGACTTACCAGGTGCTGGGCGATGAACTCGACGGGCCGCGCGGGCGCATCTACCTGATCAAGCAGGCGCTCGAAGGCCAGCCCGTCACGGCCAGCACGCAGACGCACCTGGACCGCTGCCTCACCTGCCGCAACTGCGAAACGACCTGCCCCTCGGGCGTGCAGTACGGCCGGCTGGTCGAGATCGGCCGGGCGGTGGTCGATGCCCAGGTCGAACGCACGCCGCGCGACAAGGCCCAGCGCTGGCTGCTGAAAGAGGGCCTCACTTCGCCGTTGTTCGGCCCCGCCGTGAAGCTGGGCCAGTGGCTGCGGCCGCTGTTGCCCTCGGCCTTGCAAGACAAGCTGCCGGCCCCGGCCTTGCCGCACGCGCACGACTGGCCGACGCAGACCCATGCGCGCAAGGTGCTGCTGCTGACCGGCTGCGTGCAGCCCGCGCTGGCGCCCAACATCAACTCGGCCACGGCGCGCGTGCTCGACGCCGCAGGCATCCAGACCCTGGTGGCCGACCACGCCGGTTGCTGCGGCGCGATGCGCACGCACCTGGGCGACCGCGAGGGCGGCCTGGCCGACATGCGCCGCAACGTCGATGCCTGGTGGGCGGTGATCCAGTCGCACCAGACATCGCAGCCCATCGAGGCCCTCGTGATGAACGCCTCGGGCTGCGGCGCGACGGTGAAAGAGTACGCCCACGCGCTGCGCCACGACCCCGCCTATGCCGAGCGCGCGCAGCGCATCGTCGAACTCACGCGCGACCTGAGCGAGCTGCTGCCCGAGCTGGTGCCCAAGCTCAAGCCGCGCCTGCGCAAGCACCGCGACCGCCACCTCGCCTACCACGCGCCCTGCACGCTGCAGCACGGCCAGCGCCTGCGCGGCGGGGTCGAGGCGCAACTGGCCGAACTCGGCTTCGAGGTGCGCACGCCGGCACACGAAGCGCACCTGTGCTGCGGCTCGGCCGGGGCCTACTCGGTGCTGCAACCCGAGATGGCGACGACGCTGCGCGCGCGCAAGCTCTCGCACCTGGAGCCGCTGCAGGCGCAGGTCATCGTGTCGGCCAACATCGGTTGCATCCAGCACCTGCAGGCCGGCACGGCCATACCGGTCAAGCACTGGGTCGAGGTGCTTGACGAGGCGATCAGCCCCACCATGCGCCGGTGACATCGGCGTGACAGCGCCGACCCTCGGCGCTGGGGTGTCACCCTGAGGCCACGGCCGGCGAGCGTCTTCGATTTGTCATACGGCTGACCCTGTCGGCTGCTGCAATCCCTAGGTCGATTCGGACAACACCGACGCGTGCCCCGCTGCCCCGCTGCAGCGTGCGCGTCACGAACCTTTGGAATTGCAATGAAGAACACCCTGCTCGCCACCGCCGTCGTGGCCGCGCTGGCCGCCATGGCCGGCACCGCCTCGGCCCAGTCCAGCGTCGTCATCTACGGTCGCGTGGACCAATCCATCGCCCAGCAAGCCGACGCGGTGAAGAACCGTGAAATGCGCCCCGGCTCGGGCAACCGCCTCGGCTTCCGTGGCGTCGAAGACCTGGGTGGCGGCCTGAAGGCCTTCTTCCAGATCGAGCACCGCTTCAACGCCGACGACGGCACCGCCAATTCGATCTTCTGGGCTGGCAAGTCGCTGGTCGGCGTCGAAAGCAGCTTCGGCCGCGTCTGGCTCGGCCGCGACGAAAACCCGGCTTACCTGCTGTCGCAAACCGTGGCGGACCCCTGGGGCACCGACACGGTGGCCGCCAATGCCACGATCGTGAAGGGCCGCATCGGCGCGCAGCGCTACGCCAACTCGGTCAACTATGCGGTGTCGGCCTCGGGCTTCAGCTTCGGTGCGCAGATCGCCGAAACCACCGACAACGCGCCCGGCGTGGATTCGGGCTCGGTGGCCGGCGGTGTCGCCGTGGACCGCCCCTACAGCCTGGGCCTGGGCTACAAGGCCGGCAACCTGCAGCTGGGTGTCGGCTACGAAAACCCGGCCGATGCCGACGACGACTGGACCTCGCTGTTCGCGGCCTACAACTTCGGGGTCGTGCGCCTGGGCGGCTTCATCGGGGCGGGCACCAATGCCATCAACCAGAAGCACGACGCCTACCTGCTGTCGGCGACCTCGCAACTCGGCAGCGGTGAGCTGCGCCTGAGTTACGGCCAGCTGAAGAACAAGACCGTCACCACCAACAAGATCAAGGACAAGCAGCTCGGCCTGGGCTACCACCACGCCTTGTCGAAGCGCACCACGCTGTACGTGGACCTGGTCAACGAAAAGCGCGACGGCATGGCCGCCAACCTCGAAAAGACCGGTTGGGACTTCGGCATCAAGCACAACTTCTGATCGCCCGACCGACCCCGCATTGCGACTGTTTCATGCCCGGCTTCGGCCGGGCTTTTTTTCGTCGGTGTGTGGGGTGAGCCTGCGCGTCGCAGCGGCTCAGAAGCAGCTGTCTTCGCTGCGCTTGTGGCCCAGGCAGCGTTGCACCATCTCGTCGAGGTGCACCGGCGCGGCGGGCGGCAGCTTCTGCCAGCTCACGCGGGACTTGGCGGGCTCGAACTCGTTGAGCCCGGTCACGCGCTTGCGCCGCTGGGTCAGAAAGTTGACGCTGGTCTCGCTGCGCTCACCGCTCATGCGCGAGAACTCCCACGCGTCGAGGCCGATCAGGCGCAGTCGCTCGCCTTCGAGGCGAAACGCGTGCGTGCGCTGCGAGACCCAGCCGCTGCCGCAGCTCAACCAGAAGTGCTGCGTGATGCGCAGCGCGCCGCGCGCGATGCGCACGCCGCCGGCGTCGAGCGGGTCATCGAGGCAGGGGTTGTCTTCGCTGTGCTGGCTGGGCAGCACGCCGTCGAAGTCACCCAGCACGCGGTAGGCCTCGTCGGTCTTCAGCAGCACCCGCAGGCGGCGCGGGTTGAGGTTGAGTTCGGGGGCGCCGAGGCCCTCGTTCTTCTTGCGCAGCGCGGGGTCGTCGCGTTGCAGCACGATGGCGACATCGGCCCGGCCGTCCTTGTCGAGGTCGCCCTCGCTGTGGCTGAACACCGTCCAGCCGGCCGGCACCCACAGCCGCCACGAGACCGGCAGATGGATCGAATGGGCCTGCGCCGGGCCCAGCGCCGTGCCCAGCAGCAAGGTCGCCACGCGCCAGGCCAGCCCGGCGCGCGTCACTCGCCGGCCCCGCCTTGCAACTCGAAGGAGTTGAGCACCGCGTCGAGCCCGCGTTGCAGCTTCTTCATGTCCTCGACGCCGACCTGCGTCATCACGATGGCCTGCTGCTGCGGCCCTTCGACGTGGAAGAACTGCGCTTCGAGGTGCTCGGTCATCACGCCGAAGACCTTGATGCCGAAGCGCTGGCGGATCGCCGGCACCTCACGCCCGCCGACACGGCCCGTGAAGGGGCTCGACGTGGTGGGCAGCACCTCGGCCAGCTTCACCGGACCGACGTTGAACATGCGCTCGATCTCGCCGCTGCGGCCGCCTTCGACGTCGGTCGCGAAGCCTTCCAGCGTCATGTCGGCCCCGGCGGGGGCGGTGATCACGACGATCACGGAATCCGACGGACCTTCGAGCGAAATGCTGTTGACGCCGCCACCGAGCGACTCTTCTTCGGTCACCGACCAGCTGTCGAGGTAGGCGAACCGGGCGCTGTCGCCGGCATAGCGCGCGACGCCGGGCGGCGCCTTCGAGCACCCGAGCACGACGACCACGAGCGCCAGCGCGAAGAAGCTTCGGAACGAATGTCGGGGCAGGGGGGCGGTGCGCATGGGGCCGAGTCGTGCAGTGGATGGGCCGACCGCAAGGGTCGATCGACCATTGTGGTCTCAGCGCTGCGACTCGAACCACCCCCGAACGGCGGAACGTTGCGCGGCGTTGAAATGCAGGCCGAGCCTCGAACGTCGCCACAGCACGTCGTCGGCCGAGGTGGCCCACTCGTGGCGGCGCAGGTAGTGCAGCTCGGCTTCGTGCAGGCCGGGCGCGACCTCGTCACCGAGGTCGCCATCGCGCAGCACGCGCACAACGCGCGAGCCGTAGGCGCGGGCCAGGCGGATGGTGAGTTCGTCCGACAGCTCGGGGTGGCGCAGCCGCAGGGCTTGCAGGAAGCGCGTGAAGTCGGTGTCGGGGCGCTGAGGGGGACCGATCCACTCGCTCAGGTCGCCGCCGGGCAGGGGGGCGTGGCGCGTCCACGCACCGCCGGGTGTATGCAGCGTGCGCGCCAGCAGGTCGGCCGCGTCTTCGGCGAGCTTGCGGAAGGTGGTGTTTTTGCCGCCCCACACCGTCAGCAGCGGTGCCGGGTGGCTGTCGCATTCGAGCGCCTGGTCGCGCGTCACGGCCGAGGGCTCGCCAGCGGCGTCGTTGAGCACCGGGCGCACGCTGGAGGCGGTCCACACGACGTCGGCCGGACCGACCGGCTCGCGCAGGTAGCGGTTGGCCTGCGCGCACAGGTCGGCGACCTCGCCGGCGTCGATGTGCGCGTCGCCGGGGGCGCCGGTGTGCTCGACCTCGGTGGCTCCGATCAGCGTGAAGTCGCGTTCGTACGGGACCATGAACAGCACCCGCTTGTCGGCGCTGTGCAGCAGGTAGGCGTGGTCGTGCGCGAAGCGCCGGCGCACGACGATGTGGCTGCCCCTGACCAGCTGCACGGGTTTGCGCTGCGGCGCGCGCACCTGTTCGTCGAGAAACTGTGCCACCCAGGGGCCCGCGGCGTTGACCAGGGCGCGAGCGGTCACGGTCTTGCTGGCACCCTGCGAACTGCTCAGGTGCGCGCGCCAGCGGCCGCCGACGCGTTCGGCCTCGGTGCAGCGCCAGCGCGTGAGCACGGTGGCGCCGCGCTCGGCCGCATCGACGGCACACAGCGCGACGAGGCGGGCGTCGTCCACCCAGCCGTCCGAGCACACGAAGGCACGGGTGAAATGCGCCCGCAGCGGCTCGCCGGCCGGGTGCTCGCGCAGGTCGATGGCCTGCGAGCCGGGCAACACCTCGCGGCGGGCCAGGTGATCGCAGAGCAGGAGCCCCAGGCGCACCAGCCAGGCCGGGCGCTGGCTCGCGTCGTGCGGCATCACGAAGCGCATCGGCGCCATGAGGTGCGGCGCGCACCGGAACAGCAGCTCGCGCTCGGCCAGTGCCTTGCGCACGCGCGAGAACTCCAGGTGCTCGAGGTGGCGCAGCCCGCCATGAAGCAGCTGCGTCGACGCCGACGAGGTGTGCTGGGCGAGGTCGCCTTGTTCGCAGAGCACGACCTTGAGCCCGCGCCCGGACAGGTCGCGCGCGATGCCCGCCCCGTGGATGCCGCCGCCCACCACGAGCACGTCGGCGGCGAGGCTGTCGGGGGGCGGGTGAGGGGGCGTCAAGGGCAGGCCGGCGGTGGGGACCGCCCCGTTGTAGCCGCGCGGTGGGGGCGCCGCAAGCTGGCGAATCCCCCGACGGCGGCTCTCATCCCACCAGCCTTCGCCCGCCATTCATCCGGTTCCACCTGCCCTGGCGCCGTGCTGACAAGACGCTGTCAGCACAGGCCCCGCAGGATGCGGCCTCCTCTCAGCCGAGCCTTCCTGCCATGGTGCCGCCTCCACCCATCCGCGCCGAACCCGTCCTACTGGCGGCGCACCGCCGCAGAATCGCAGCCGGTGCGCCCCCGGCCGCACCGGCCGTCGCAGCCCTGGCGCTGGCCCCCGACCTCGACCCCCGACCGCCCATGCGCCGCGCCGACCGCCTGTTTCAACTCGTGCAGATCATTCGCGGCCGCCGCCTCAGCACGGCACAGTTTCTGGCGCAGCGGCTGGAGGTGTCCGAGCGCACCATCTACCGCGACATCGCCGACCTGATGGGGCAGGGCGTCCCCATCGAGGGCGAGGCCGGTGTGGGCTACCGCATGCGTCCCGGCTACGACCTGCCGCCCATGATGTTCACCCATGAAGAGGCGCAGGCGCTGGTCGCGGCGGTGCGCCTCGCGCAGCCCCGGGTCGATGCCGCCCTGGCCGCGCAGGCCGAGATGGCGCTGTCGAAGATCCTCACCGTGCTGCCAGCCGCGGCCCGCGCGGCGGCCGAGAGCCTCGCGGTCTATGCACCGGCCTTCGAGTTCGAGCCGGCCACGCGCGCGCGGCTCGAAGCGCTGCGCCTGGCGACCGAGTCGCGCCGCAAGGTGCGGTTGCAGTACGTCGATCTGAAAGAGGCGAGCTCGGACCGCGTGGTGCGCCCGCTCGGTTGCTTCTACTGGGGCGCGGTGTGGACGCTGGCCGGCTGGTGCGAGGTGCGGGAAGACTTCCGCAGCTTTCGCATCGACCGCATCCGCGTGCTCGATGTCTTGAACCAGACCTTCCGCGACGAGCCCGGCAAGACCTTGCCCGACCTTTTTCGCCAGGCGCAGGCGCATGGCGAGGCCCGACCCCGGGGGCGGTGAGGGCTCACCATCGCGCGGGCGCGGCTTTTTGCACTGCCACCTGCGAAGGCCCCAGGGCGAGGCCAAGTCGCCCCCAGCCGATGCGTGTTTTGGTCTTTAATCGGCCCGATGCAACGCGGCCAACGGTTCTTCGCATGGGTGCTGCTCACCGTCCTGGCGGTGATGCTGCCTTTACTGGCCCTGCACATCCACACCCTCTACGAGCAAAACCGTGCCGCGGAAGACGCCGTGCACCGCCAAGTGCTCACGCGGTCGGCCGAGACCGCCGCGGCCCTGAACCAGACCTTCGCGCGGGCTGAAACCCTGTTGCGCGTGCTCGCAACCCGGCGCGAATTGCTCCGTCTCGATCCGCAGGCATGCGACGCGGTGCTTGCCGGCCTGGCGACGCTCGACCCGCTGTATGCCAACGTCGCCGTGGCCGCGCTCGACGGCCAGGTGATCTGTGCATCGGTGCGCGCCGAACGGCGTCGGCCCGTGCGCTTCAGCGGCCCGCGCTGGCAGGAGGCGCTGGCCGCGGACAGCCTGCACCTGAGCAAACCATTGACGGCGGGCCCCATCCTTGGCCGGCCGATCTCGGTGCTGACCTTGCCCTTGCGGGGCGACGATGGCCGCACCGTGGGCATGGTCGGTCTCTCGCTCGACCTGCTGCTGATGGCTGAACGCGTGCTGGCGCCCGGCCTGCCCGCGGGCGGCAGCATGACCCTGGTGGATGGTGACTCGATCGTCGTCACCCGCTACCCGGACGCCGTCCAGTGGGTGGGCACGCCCACGCCCCGCTCGGTGCGTGACGCGCGGCGCGACCAACCCGGCGGCGTGGTGTCGGCCACCGGCCCCGATGGGGTGACGCGCGTCTATGCGACCACCGCGCTCGACGTGCATGGCCTGCGGCTGGCCTCGGGCATCCCGGCCGAGGTCGTGCTGGCCGAAGCCCGCGAGGCCAACCGGCACAGCCTGTCGGTGGCCGTCTTCACGCTGCTGGTGGCGCTTGGTGTCGCCTTCTTCGCGGCGCGGTGGTTGTCGGCGCCCCTGCAAAGCCTGGGACGCACGGCGCGTGCGTGGGCCGAGGGGCGCAACGACATGCGGGCCGAAGAGAACCTGCCTGGCGACTTCCGGCCGCTCGCCCGCGAGTTCAACCGCATGCTCGACGCGCGCAACGCGAGCGAGGCCCAGCTGCGCGAGTCGGAGCGTCGTTATGCCGAGATGCTCGAAGGCGTGGACATGCTGGCCCTCAGCGTCGATCCCGAAGGCCGCATCACCTACTGCAACGACGCGCTGCTGCGGCTGACCGGCTGGCAACGCGCCGACGTGATCGGCCAGACCTGGGCGCGGCAGTTCCTGCCGCCCGAGAGCCCCGAGATGAAGGACTACCTGCACGGCGTGGCGACCGATGCGCCGGCGCAGTCGCGCACCGAAGGCCACATCGTCACGCGCAGCGGCGAGCGGCGGCTGATCCGCTGGGCCCATGCCGCGCTGCACCGGCCCGACGGCACGCCGGTGGGGCGGTCGAGCATCGGTGAAGACATCACCGAGCGACGCGAGCTCGAACTCGCGCGCCAGGCCAGCGCCGAAGCCGCGGCTGCCAACCAGGCCAAGAACGAATTCCTCGCGCGAATGAGCCACGAGCTGCGCACGCCGCTCAACGCGGTGCTGGGGTTTTCGCAGCTGCTCAAGTCAGACCTGGCCGACCGCCTCGACGCCGCCGAGCGCCATCAGCTCGACATGATCATCGTAGCCGCCGAGCAGCTGCGTGCGCTGATCGAAGACATCCTCGATGTGTCGCGCATCGAAGCCGGCCGGCTGGCGGTCGAGTCGGTCGAGGTGAACCTCGGCGAACTGCTCGACGGCGTGCTGCGCATGAGCGAACAAGACGCCAGTGCGGTGGGCGTGCAGCTCGTCGCGGCGCATGCCCAGCGTGAACCGGTCGTGCTGCGGACCGACCCGGTGCGCCTGCGCCAGGTGCTGCTCAACTTGGTCTCCAACGCCATCAAATACAACCGCCCCGGGGGCTGCGCCACGCTCGACGTGTCGGTCGAGCGCCGCGACGTCGTCATCACCGTCGCCGACAACGGCCTGGGCATGACGCCCGAGCAGCAGCGCGAACTGTTCGAGCCCTACAACCGCCTGGGCCGCGAGCACAGCGCCATCGCGGGCACCGGCATCGGCATGATGCTGTCGCGCCAGCTCGTGCAATTGCTCGGTGGTGAGATCAGCGTCGCCAGCGTGATCGACCAGGGCACCACGGTGCGGGTGGCCTTGCCGCAGCAAGGCAGTGCCCACCCGTCGCCGTCGGCTTCACGACCGGCGCCGTTGACCGTAGACGCGCCTGCGGCGCCGTCCGTCGCGGGCCCGCGGGGTCGCGTGCTGTACATCGAAGACAACGAGGCCAATGCCTTGCTCGTGCAAGAACTGCTGGCCCGCTGGCCGGGGGTCGAACTGCAGGTGGCACCCGATGGGCAGACCGGCGTCAAGCTGGCCGAGAGCTGGCGGCCCGACCTGGTGCTGCTCGACATGCAGTTGCCCGACATCGACGGCCTGCGCGTGCTCGAACGCCTGCGACTGCGCGAGGCGACACGGCATCTGCGGGTGGTGGTGCTGTCGGCGGGCGCGATGCCGGCCGATGTGGAAAAAGCGCGCCGGGCCGGCGCGCTCGATTACTGGACGAAGCCGATCGACTTTCCGTCCTTCCTGCGAGGCGTCAGCCGCCTGCTGGAGGGCCAGGCGGCGTGATCGCCGCAGGCGCAGTGCGCCGTCAGAACAGCGCGTGCACCGCCGCGGCCGACTGGCGTGCGCGGCCGAACAGCCCGCGCGAGAGGTCCATCGAGACGGCCGCGAACCAGGCCGAGCCCACGCCGGTGGCGTAGAGCCGTTCTTCGCCGGTCGAGCGTCGCCGCATCACCAGCACGCCGCCGGGCAGGCCGAACATCTTGCCGAGGTCGCACTCGGCGTTCTCTTCGATGTCGAAGTCGCTGGCGTCGTGTCCCCAGGCGCGCAGCAGCCCGTGCAGGGCGTCGCGCTTGTTGTCGTCGAGGGGGGTGGACGCGGCATTGCGGGTGTTCATGAGGCCTCCTTCCGTGAAGAGTGGTCGGATTGTTCGGGGCGAAGGCCGCGCAGGTCTTCCCCCGCAAGGGAGCTTTGCAGCCCCCCTTGCGGGGGTGAGGGCATCGGCTGCCTGCCAAGATCGGCCCGACCATGTCCGCACCCCTCGACGCCTCGCCCCACCCAGCGCCCGGCCCGCGCCGCCCGACCGAGCACCGCTCGGGGGTGTCGCCCGCACCGCGCGATGCCGAGCACACGCGGCACCCGGTCGATCACGACGAAGAATCGGCCGCCGGTGAAGAGGACCCGGGCGCTGGCCTTGACGTCGTCACCCCACTTGAACCCCCCGAGCCGCCACGGCCCTGAGCGGCGTGGCTGTGGATGTGCTGCGACGCCACCGCGCGTGGCAGGCGCTCCTTTGGGGGTGAGGGCGCTCGGCAGCGCGCCAAGGCCAGAGACCGGCTCCTAGAATCGCTCGCACCGCAGACCAGACGCACCGGCCGCCCACGGCCCGGGAAAGAGGGAGATGAGCCACGCCAACGAAGGCAACCGTTTTGCGCCACCTCGCGCCGAGGTGGCCGAGCCGCCGTTGCCGACCCGCCCCGACGAGCTGCTGCTGGCCGACCGTGTGCTGCGGCTTGCCGCCTACGCCATCGACGTCGCGCTGCAATTGGTCTTGATGGTGCTGGTGAGCCGCTTCACGCCGCTGGACCCCTTCGCCAGCGACGACCTGCTGGCCTTCGAACCGCAAGTCATGGCCCTCAACTTCGCCCTCTTCTGCGTGTTGCAGGCCTACCCGATCGCCACGCGCGCGCAGACCCTCGGCAAGTGGATGCTCGGCCTGCGCGTCGTGCGCCCCGATGGCTCGCGGCCGTCGATCGCTCGGCAGCTGGGCCTGCGCTACGGCGTGCTCAGCCTGTCGGGCGTGAACGGGGCGCTCGCGCTGATCGTCTCGCTGCTCGACGCCGTGTTCATCTTTCGCGATTCGCGCCGCTGCCTGCACGACGACATCGCCGACACGCTGGTCGTCAAGCCCTGATCGCAGCGAACCTCTCGCGAACCCGTGAACGCACGCGCCCCCCTCGACACCCTCTACACCGCCGAGACGCCTGAAGGCATCGCGCTGTCGCTGCGCCCGGCCGGCGTGTCGCCGCGCTTCCTGGCGTACCTGATCGACTTCGCCATCCGCGTCGGCCTGTTCGTGGCGGCGGCGACCGTGTCCATCCCCTTCGGCGGCATGGGCGCGGCGTTCATGACGATCTTCTTCTTCGCGCTCGAATGGTTCTACCCGGTGCTGTTCGAGCTGGGCCGCCACGGCGCCACGCCGGGCAAGCGGACCATGGGCTTGCAAGTCGTGATGGCCACCGGCCTGCCGATCACGCCGGCCGCGTCGATCACCCGCAACCTGCTGCGCGCGGCCGACTTCCTGCCGGCGATGTACGCCGCCGGTGCCTTGTCGGTGCTGCTGCGGCACGACTTCAAGCGCCTGGGCGACCTGGCCGCCGGCACGCTGGTTGTGTACCGCGAGTCGGTGAACCTCCACGGCGCGATCCCGCCCGCGACACCCACCGCACCGACCCGCCCGCTGAACCCGGCCGAGCAGTCGGCCATCGTCGAATGGGCCGGCCGCGCCGCACGCCTGACGCCCGCGCGTGCCGACGAACTGGCCGAGCTGGCGGCGTCGGTCACGCCGGCGCACCGTGGCGAGAGCGCGACCGAGGGGCTGCTGGGCGTGGCGCACTGGCTGCTCGGCCACCGCAAGGAGGGCGGCGCATGACCCCGCGCCAGTTCGAGGCCACCTACGGCGCGATGTGGGACGAGCTGGAACTGCTGATCCAGCGCGCCGAAGGCCTGGCCCCGCGCGTGAAGCCGGTGGCGCAAGCGGCCGGTGCCAATGGCAAGAAGGCCAAGGTCGTGGTCCAGAAAGACAAGACCCCGCTCGACGGTGCCCAGCTCAGCGCGCTGTACCGGCGCTGCTGCGAGCACCTCGCGCTGGCGCAGGCGCGCTCGTACCCGATGTCGGTGACGCACCGGCTCGAAAGCCTCACGCAGCGGGCGCACCAGATCATCTACCGCCGCCGCGACGGCGGCATCGCGCGCTTCAAGCAACTGGTGCTGGTCGATGTGCCCGAGGCCGTGCGCGCGCACCGCTGGTACGTGCTGGTGGCCACGCTGCTCTTCGTGGGGCCGCTGCTGGGCGTGGGCATCGCCACCTACCTCGACCCGGGCTTCGTGCTGCACCTGGTCGATGCGCAGACGGTCGAGCAGTTCGATGCGATGTACGGCCCGGGGGCGCACAGCATCGGCCGTGAACGCGAGGCCGACACCGACTGGGAGATGTTCGGCTTCTACATCATGAACAACATCGGCATCGGCTTTCAGTGCTTCGCCAGCGGCATCTTCTTCGGGCTGGGCAGCATCTTCTTCCTCGCCTACAACGGCCTGTTCGCCGGTGGCGTGGGCGGCTACCTGACCGCGCGCGGCTACTCCGAGAACTTCTATTCGTTCGTGGTCACGCACGGCGCCTTCGAGCTGACCGCCATCGTGCTGTCGGGCGCGGCCGGGCTGCGCATCGGCCATGCACTGCTGGCGCCGGGGCGGCACTCGCGCATCGAGGCGCTGCGGCTGGCCTCGCGCGACGCCATCGTCGTGGTCTACGGCGTGTTCGGCATGCTGCTGATCGCTGCGGCGGTCGAGGCCTTCTGGTCCTCGTCGCGCTGGGTGCCGCCCGAGGTGAAGTACATCGTTGGCGGTGCCTGCTGGGTGCTGGTCTTCGCCTACCTCGGCTGGCAGGGTCGGCCGGCGCGGCTGCCGAAGGGGGCGCGCCGTGCGGATTGACGCCATCGCATTGAAGCTGCGCCCGCGCCCCATGTCCGAGGCGGCCGACCTCGGCGTGCGCATGGTGCAAACGCACGCCGGCGACATCTGGCGCACCTGCGGGCCGGTGTTCGCGGCGGTGGTGCTACTGGCGCTTGCGACGGCCGAGTTCGCGTCGTGGCTGCCCACGGTGCTGATCTTCTGGCTCAAGCCCTGGCTCGACCGCAGCGTGCTCTTCGTGCTGTCGCGCGCGGCCTTCGGGCAGCGCACGCGCTTCAACGACCTGTGGCGTGCGCAGCGCGAGGTGTGGTGGGGGCAGTTGCCGTCCACGCTGCTGTGGCGGCGCTTCTCACCGTGGCGTTCGTACAGCCAGCCGATCTACCAGCTCGAAGGCCAGACGGGCGCGTCGCGTCGCCAGCGCAGCCGCCAGTTGCTGCACGCGCAGCGCGGCTCGGCCATGGGCATGCACCTGGCGTTCGCCCACGTCGAGATGGTGCTGGGCCTGGGCTTGATGTCGATGGCGTTGTGGCTCGCGCCCCCGGGCACCGGCGAGGGCGTGTTCGAGTGGTTCACCTCCGAAGACGCCGGGCTGGTGACCACCCTGCTCAGCTCAACCGCCTATGCACTGGTGGTCACGCTGCTGGAGCCCTTCTACGTGGCGGCCGGCTTCGTCATGTATCTGAACCGCCGCGTGCAGCTCGAAGCCTGGGACATCGAGCAGGAGTTCCGCCATGCGTTCTGACGCGGCGGCCTGGCTGCTGGCCGTGGTGATGGGCTGCGCGCAGGCGCTGGCCTGGGCCGAGCCGCCCGCCTTGCCGACGCGCGCCGAGGTCGAGGCGGCCGCCGACAAGCTGCGCCGCGACCCCAACCTGCCCGGCACCGAGAAGAAGCGCGTGCTGTCGTTCAAGGACAGCGACACGCCCGACGCGCCCGAAGAGAAGAAGAAAGACGGCCCCGACCTCGACTGGCTGAAGGACCTGGTGCAGTGGATGAACGACGCCGGGCGCATCTTCGTGTGGGTGCTGGGCGCGGTGGTGGTGGCCTTCGTGCTGTTCGGTCTGCGCCACTGGGTGCGCGTGCGGGCCGAGTCGCGCACGCCGGGCATGGCACCGCCGCCCAGCCACGTGCGCGACCTCGACATCCGCCCCGAAAGCCTGCCCGACCAGATCGGCGCGGCCGCGCGCGCGATGTGGCAACGCGGTGAGCACCGCCCGGCCTTGTCGCTGCTGTACCGCGGCGCGCTGTCGCGGCTGGTGCATGCACACGGCGTGGCGATCCGCGCGGCCAGCACCGAGGGCGACTGCGTGGCGCTCGCGCGCAAGCGGCTCGACACCGCCCGCGGCGACTACTTCGAGCGCCTCGTCACGGCCTGGCAGCTGGCGGTCTATGGCGGTCGCCTGCCGACGGACGAGACCGTGCTGTCGCTGTGCGACGCCTTCGAGGCGCAGCTCGGCGCCCCGCGCCTGCTGGCGGCGGGTGCCGCGACCGGGGGCGCGCGATGAAGGCCCGCGAGCTGATCCCCCGCCTGCTGATCGCCGCCGTCGTGCTGGGCCTCGGCGGGTGGATGGTCTCGTGCACCGAGTGGGTCGAGAAAGACGTGCCCCGCGCCGCGCGCGGCGAGGCCGCGACCAACCCGCTGTACGCGACCCAGCAACTGACCCGCGCCCTCGGCGGCGATGTGCAGCGCCCGACCGGCCTGAGTCGCCTGCCGCCCGCGGGCAGCACGCTGTGGCTCACCTCGTGGCACTGGGACATCTTTCCCGAGAACGACGCCCGGCTGCGCGCCTGGGTCGAAGGCGGTGGCCACCTGGTCATCTATTCGACCATGCTGAAAGACGACGAAGGCCGCCTCGCCTGGGTGCCGGTCGCGCTGGCCGACGACGAAGACGGCGGCGCGGGCTGTGAGGACGACAGCTGCGAGGGCGAAGCGGGTGAAGGCGAGGGCGATGAAGGCGAGGGCGGCGACAGCCCCGAGCCCGTGCCGGACGCCGACGAAGCCGACGCCGCCGACGAAGCCGACGCCGCCGGCGACCCGGGCGGCGACACCGCCCCGCCCCCGGCCATCGAAGCGCCGCCGCTGCGCTCGGCGCCCGCGGGCCCGGTGACGAGCATCGCGCCCCGGCGCCTGGCGCTGAGCGAGGCCGGCGAAGAAGGCGGCGACGAAGCCACCGAAGGGCGCCGCTGCCGCGACACCATCGAGCCCAACGGCGTGCGCCCGGCCTTCGGCGCGCGCCGCACCTACCGCATCTGCGGCGCGGTCGATGCCGACCTGCCCCTGAGCGCGCGCGACGGCCGCGCGCCGCTGTGGGCCGTGGGCCCGCACGACGGCGGCGTCGGCGACATCGTGCGCGTGGCCGTGGGCCGTGGCAGCGTCACGGTGCTGTCCGAGTGGGGCACGGGCCTGTTCGACAACGACGAGCTGTTCTCGGGCGACCACGCGGCGCTGATGGTGGCCACGCTGCAGGTGCGGCGTGGCGCGGCCGTCTGGTTCGTCACCGAAGAGTCGCGCGCGCCCTTCCTCGAATGGCTGTGGCACAACGCCTGGGTCGTCGTGCTGGCGTCCGGCCTGGCGATCGCGCTGGCGCTGTGGCGCGGCGCGGTGCGCTTCGGCCCCGTTGTCGCGCACCAGGCGCCGGTGCGGCGCTCGATGGCTGAGCAGGTCACCGGCACCGCGCAGTTCCTGCGCACCCGTGGCGCGGGCACCTTGTACGCCGCGCAGATCCGCGCGCTCGACGAATGCGGCCGTGGCCACCTGCCCGGCTACGCCAAGATGGGCCGCGGCGAACGCGCCGCCGTGCTGGCGCGCGTGACCGGCCTCGAAGGCGACGCGCTCGCCCACGCGCTCGACCGCACCGTGCACCGCTCGCCGCACGCCATGGCGGCCAGCCTCGAACTGCTCGAAACCGCACGCCGCCGCGTGGTGCAGGCCGCGCGCGACCGCACGCTCGCCGCGCTGCTGGCCAAGCGCCCGGCGGCCAGCGGCGCCGCTTCTTCCACGACATCTCCGACTGCCCGATAAGGACCGTTTCCATGCAGATCAAAACCGAAGACCTGACCCGCGCCGCCGAGCTGCTGAACACGCTGCGCAGCGAAGTCGGCAAGGCCGTGGTCGGGCAGCGCGAGGCCGTCGATCAGACCCTGGTGGCGCTGATCGCCTGCGGCCACGTGCTGATCGAAGGCGTGCCCGGCCTGGGCAAGACGCTGCTGGCGCGCTCGCTCGCCAAGGCCATGAGCCTGCAGCACGCGCGGGTGCAGTTCACGCCCGACCTCATGCCGTCCGACATCACCGGCCACTCGGTGCTCGACGTCAACGCCCGCGGCGAAGGCGGCAGCATCGGTGCGCTGCGCGTGCACAAGGGCCCGGTGTTCACCAACCTGCTGCTGGCCGACGAAATCAACCGCGCGCCGGCCAAGACGCAGAGCGCGCTGCTCGAAGTGATGCAGGAATACCAGGTCACGCTCGAAGGCCAGACCCTGCCGCTGCCGCGCCCGTTCATGGTGATGGCGACGCAGAACCCGATCGACACCGAAGGCACCTACCCGTTGCCCGAGGCGCAGCTCGACCGCTTCCTGCTCAAGATCAACATCGGCTTTCCCTCGCACGAAGAAGAAACCGCCATCGTGCGCCGCACGACCGAGCAGCAGACCGGCGACGTCTTCCCGCTCGACGCGCTGCAGCCGCGCCTGGACGAGCGCATGGTGATGGCCGTGCAGCGCATGGCCTCGTTCATCCGCTGCGACGAGAAGGTGGCCGACTACGCCGTGCGCATCACCCGTGCCACGCGCGACTGGCCGGGCCTGTCGTCGGGCGCCGGCCCGCGTGGCGCCATCGCCCTGGTGCGTGCGGCGCGCGCCACCGCGCTCTTGCAGGCGCGCGACTTCGTCACGCCCGACGACGTGAAGCACCACGCCCTGCCGGCGCTGCGCCACCGCGTGATGCTGGCCCCCGATGCGCAACTCGAAGGCCGCGAGGTCGATGAGCTGCTGCGCTCGGCGCTCGACAGCGTCGAAGCGCCCCGCCTCTGAGCCCCGCGCGCCGATGCGCCTGCGATTGATTCCTTCACGCGCCGCCGTCTGGGCGCTGGGCCTGCTCGCCTTGGCGGGCGCCGTGGCCTTGCTGTCCGGCGTGGCGCTGGCCATGGTCGCGTGGGCGGCCGGCGCGCTGCTGGCCGCCGCGCTGCTGGCGGCTGCGCTCGACCTCGCCTGGGCGACGCGGGCCTGGCGCCAGTCGCCGCTGCGTGTGCACCGCACGCTGCCGCATGCGCTCGCGCTCGGCGTGCCGCGCACGCTGTCGCTGCGGCTCGTCAACGAGGGTGCGCGCACGTGGCGTGTCGCGGTGTTCGACGAGGTCGATGGCAAGCTCGCCTTCGAGGCCCTGCCGCAGACCGTCACCGTGCCCGCGAAGCAGCAGCTCGACATGCGCTACCGCGTCACGCCGCGCCAGCGCGGGCGCGTCGAGTTCGGCGCCACGCAGCTGCGCATCCGCTCGCCGCTGCGCCTGTTCGAGGTGCTGCGCTCGGTGGGCGAGGCGCAGGCGCTGCAGGTCTATCCCAACTTCGCCGCGGTCGCGCGCTATGCGTGGCTGGCCGGCGACCGGCGCCTGTCGCAGATCGGCATCAAGACCTACGCCCAGCGCGGCATGGGCACCGACTTCAAGCAGCTGTCCGAATACAAGCGCGGCGACCCCATTCGCCACATCGACTGGAAGGCGAGCTTCAAGCACTCCAAGCCCATCGTGCGCCAGTACCAGGACGAACGCGACCAGTGCGTGATGTTCCTGCTCGACTGCGGCCGCCGCATGCGCGCCGACGAAGGGGACGACAGCCACGACGGCAGCCACTTCGACCAGGCGCTCAACGCCTTGATGCTGCTGAGCTACGTCGCGCTGAAAGAGGGCGACGAAGTCGGCGCGATGACCTTCGGCACGCCGCCCGGCCAAGAGCGCCACTTCGCCCCGCGCAAGGGCGGCGCGACGCTGAACGCGCTGATGGCGCGCCTGCACGACATCGAGCCCGGTGCCTCGCATTCCGACTACCTGCAGGCTGCCGAATCGCTGCTGCGCGTGCAGCACAAGCGCGCGCTGATCATCGTGCTGACCAACTTCCGCGACGAAGACGCGGCCGAGCTGCAACCCGCGCTGAAGCTGCTGCGCGGCCGCCACCTCGTGATGGTCGCCAGCCTGCGCGAACGCGTGCTGCGCGAACTCGCCGAGCAGCCGCTGAAGCAACCGCGCCACGCCGTCGAGGTGGCCGGCGCGCACTGGTTCGAACAGACCCGCCGCGACGCCTTCGGTCGCGCCGTCAACCACGACGCGCTGTCGGTCGATGTCGAGCCGCAGCAGTTGCCCGTCGCGCTGGTGAACCGCTACCACGCGGTCAAGCGCTCTGGCCTGCTGTAGCGGCCATCGCTACGATCCCCGGCTGCGCGGCCTGCCGCCCCTTCATCTTCAACCCCCGGAGCAACGCATGTCCGCCGTGAACCCCTACCAGCCCCCGCAGGCCGCCATCGGTGATGGCCGCGCCCCCGCCACGGGCGGCTTCTCGACGCCCAAGGTCTGGGCCGCGCGGGGGCGGATCGGCCGCCTGCGCTACATGGCCTACTTGATGGTCGGCTACATCGTCATGGTGTTGGCCGCCGGGGCGGTGGGGGCCGTCTTCGGCGCCGGGGGGGCGAGCCCCGAAGTGGGCGGACTGGTCGGTGTCGTGGTCGCCATTCCGTACCTGGTGCTGTCGGTGCTGGTGCACATCCAGCGGGCCCACGACATGGACTGGACGGGGTGGTCGGTGCTGCTGTGCCTCATCCCCCTCGTGGGCCTGATCTGGCTCTTCAAGGCCGGCACCCCGGGCCCCAACCGCCACGGCGAACCGCCCCCGCCCAACGGCGTCGGCGTCATCCTCGGGGCCTTGGTGATGCCGGTGGCCGTGATCGGCATCCTGGCGGCCGTGGCCTTGCCGGCCTACAACGACTACACGAAACGCGCCAAGGCGCGGCAGGCGCAGAGCCAGTCGGCCCCTTCGTCCGACGTGGGCCAGAGCGGCGATCGGTGAGCGAGCGACCGCCATGTCCCACCGCCTGACGCAGATCGCCACCCGCACCGGCGACGACGGCACGACCGGCCTCGGCGACGGCACCCGCGTGCCCAAGGACCACCTGCGCGTGCAGGCGATGGGCAATGTCGATGAGCTGAACTCGCAGATCGGCGTGCTGCTGTGCGAGCCGCTGCCCGAGGGCGTGCGCGCCTTGCTGGTGACGATCCAGCACGAGCTGTTCAACCTCGGGGGCGAACTGTCGATCCCGGGCTACGAGCTGCTCAAGGGCGACGCGGTGCTGCGCCTCGACCAGGCGCTGGCCGAGCACAACGCGGCCTTGCCGCGCCTCAAAGAGTTCATCTTGCCGGCCGGCACACGCAGCGCCTCGCTGGCGCACGTGTGCCGCACCGTGGCCCGCCGTGCCGAGCGTGCGGTGGTGGCCTTGACCGCCACCGAGGCGGTGCGCGCCGAACCGCGCCACTACCTCAACCGCCTGAGCGACCTGATGTTCGTGCTGGCGCGGGTGCTGAACCGCGCCAACCTCGATGGCCTGGGCGGTGACGACGTCTACTGGCGCAGCGAGCGGCTCGCGCACGACGAAGGCACCGAGGGCTGAGCCCGGGTGATTGGGCGGCCTGCGGCACCGCAGGCCAGGGGAGGGCGCCGCTCGGTCGCGCTGGATCCATTCGAAGCCCTGAGCCGGTCCTTGACGGGCTCAGGGCGGACGCGGCGACCCCGATTCAGCGGGCGCGTCGAGCCTTCACCGCTTCGCTCAGCACGTCGAGCACCTCGACCGAGGCATCCCAACCCAGGCAAGCGTCGGTGATGCTCTGGCCGTAGCAGAGCTTGGCGGGGTCGTCCTTGCCGGCGCTGAACTTCTGCGCCCCGGCGACGAGGTGGCTCTCGACCATCACCCCGAAGATGCGCTTGGAACCGCCGGCGAGTTGCTGCGCGACGTTCTTCGCCACGTCGAGCTGCTTCTCGTGCTGCTTGCTGCTGTTGGCATGCGAGCAATCAACCATCAGCGTCGGGCGCAGCTTGGCGGCTTCGAGGTCGCGGCAGGCCGCGTCCACATGGTCCGCGTCGTAGTTCGGTGTCTTGCCGCCGCGCAGGATGACGTGGCAATCGGTGTTGCCCTTGGTCTCGACGATGGCGACCTGGCCGTTCTTGTGCACCGACAGGAAGTGGTGCGGGCGCGCCGCCGCCTGGATGGCGTCGGTGGCGATGCGGATGTTCCCGTCGGTGCCGTTCTTGAAGCCGATCGGCGCCGACAGGCCCGAGGCCAGCTCACGGTGCACCTGGCTCTCGGTGGTGCGCGCACCGATCGCGCCCCAGCTGATGAGGTC
Organism: Piscinibacter sp. PDB5-1; assembly: GCF_056676035.1. Lineage (NCBI taxonomy): Bacteria > Pseudomonadati > Pseudomonadota > Betaproteobacteria > Burkholderiales > Sphaerotilaceae > Piscinibacter > Piscinibacter sp. PDB5-1. The sequence goes on from NZ_JBWVZL010000005.1 coordinate 357,469, forward strand.
ACCGATGTACTGCGGCGAGATCACGTCGAGGAACTCGCTGCCGGCCGGCATGCCCAGCTTGTTGATCTCGGTGAGCAGCTGGCGCGCGATGCGCAGGCCTTCGTCGATGCGGTAGCTCTCGTCGAGGTACGGGTCGTTGATCAGGCCCTTCCAGCCGACCGTGGTGCGCGGCTTTTCGAAGTACACGCGCATCACGATTTCGAGCGTGCCGGCGTACTTCTCGCGCTGCGCTAGCAGGCGGCGGGCGTACTCGACGGCGGCGGTCGGGTCGTGGATCGAGCACGGCCCCATGATCACCAGCAGGCGGTCGTCGCTGCCCGCCATGATGTTCTTGATGCGCTGGCGCGTGTCGGCGACCAGCGTCTCGGCGGCCGTGCCGCGTATCGGGAAGAAGCGCACCAGGTGCTCGGGCGGGGGCAGGGGCACCACGTTCACGATCCGTTCGTCGTCGGTTTGGCCGGTCTTGTCGATGGGCGCGGACCAACCCTCGGCGGCGCTGGCGGACTGGGCATTCATGGCGAGGTCTCCTGGTGCGGTGCGAATTGAAGAATCGGGAAGGCGAAAAAAAACCGCCGGTCGCGGGACCGGCGGTTGGGGGAGTTCGGTGCGTCTTTCTTGGGCCTACGCGCTGATCTCTCCGCCGCCGGTGCGGTGCGAGAACCAAAAGTAGCCAAAGAAAAAGTAAGCGGGACGCATGGGTCGGGAATGTAGCACGGCCCCCACGCGCCCCGTCAAGCGGGGGAACGCCAGCCGAAAACCCTTCGCATAGCATGCGCCTCTTTTCTCACGGCCTGCGCCCCATGAAGCCTTCTTCTTTTCTGCCGCTGACCCTGTCTCTGTCTTGGCTGCTGAGCGGCTGCGTCAGCATCGAAATGCCAGGCGTCGTGGCCGACACCGCCAAGGTCGTGAAGGACTCGTACCGCTCGGTCACCGGCAAGGGGGCCGAGTCGGCGTCGACGGGCGCTTCCGCACCGGTCGCAACCGCTTCGGCACCCACGCTTGGCAAGCCTGGCCTGAGCCATTCGGCCCTCGGCAGCGAAACGCAATCGCTCGCCGACCTGAAGCAGGCCTGCATCCAAGAAGCCGCACAGAAGCTGAACCAGCTCAGCGGCAAGACCGTGCGCTACACGGTCGCCGAGAACGAGATCACGCTGATCAACGGCAAGCCCGTCGCGAACTGCCGCCTGATTGCCGAGGGCTGAGCGCCCTCAGGCGGTGCCGCCCACCGTCATCTTGTCGATGCGCAGCGTGGGCTGGCCGACACCCACTGGCACGCTCTGGCCTTCTTTGCCACACACGCCGACGCCGGTGTCGAGCTTCATGTCGTTGCCGATGGCGCTGACGCGCGTCAGCGCGTCGGGCCCGTTGCCGATGATGGTCGCGCCCTTCACCGGGTACTGGATCTTGCCGTTCTCGACCCAGAAGGCCTCGCTCGCCGAGAACACGAACTTGCCGCTGGTGATGTCCACCTGCCCGCCGCCGAAGTTGGTGGCGTACAGGCCGCGCTTGAGCCCGGCGATGATTTCTTCTTTCGTCTTGTCGCCGCCCAGCATGTAGGTGTTGGTCATGCGCGGCATCGGCACGGCGGCGTAGCTCTCGCGGCGGCCGTTGCCGGTGGGCTTGACGCCCATCAGCCGGGCGTTCATCGAGTCCTGGATGTAGCCCTTCAGGATGCCGTCTTCGATCAGCACGTTGCGCTGGCTCGGGTTGCCTTCGTCATCGACGTTGAGCGAGCCGCGGCGGTCGGGGATGGTGCCGTCGTCGAGCACCGTCACGCCCTTGGCCGCCACACGCTGGCCAATGCGGCCGGCGAACGCGCTCGAGCCCTTGCGGTTGAAGTCGCCTTCGAGCCCGTGGCCGATGGCCTCGTGCAGCAGCACACCGGGCCAGCCCGGGCCGAGCACCACGCTCATCTCGCCGGCCTTGGCCGGGCGCGATTCGAGGTTGGTGAGCGCTGCATTCACCGCGTCGTTCACGTAGCTCTCGATGATCGGGTCGTGGAAGTAGCCCAGGCCGAAGCGCCCGCCACCACCGCCCGAACCGACCTCGCGGCGCACCTCGCCGTTGATGGTCTGCTCGGCGATCACGGTGACCGACAGGCGCACCAGCGGCCGCACGTCGGCGGCCAGCGTGCCGTCGGCCCGGGCGATCAGCACCACGTCGTATTCGGCGGCCACGCCGGCCATCACCTGCTTGATGCGCGGGTCTTTGGCGCGGGCGAGTTTCTCGACCTTCTCCAGCAGCGCGACCTTCTGTGTGCTGTCGAGCGTGGCGATCGGGTCCATCGGCGCGTAGAGCACGCGGCTGCCGGCGATGCGCTGCTTGGTGTCGATCTTGACCTTGCGGCTCTGGCCGGCCGCCGCAATGGTGCGCACCGTTTGCGCGGCGTCGAGCAAGGCCGCTTCAGAGATGTCGTCGGAGTAGGCAAAGGCGGTTTTCTCACCGGCCACCGCCCGCACGCCCACGCCCTGGTCGATGCCGAAGCTGCCCGATTTGACGATGCCCTCTTCGAGGCTCCAGCCTTCGCTGCGCGTGTACTGGAAGTACAGGTCGGCGTCGTCGATGCGGTGCTGGGCGATGGTGGCCAGTGCCTTGGAGAGAGTTGCGTCGGTGAGCCCGAAGGGTTCGAGCAACAGGGAGCGGGCAACCGCCAGGCGTTCGAGGGTGGGTTCGCGCGAAATCATCGGGACATTCTCCGCCTTCGCGGCGCTTGGCGTCCAGCGAAGCCGACTTGGCCTGTTCCTGTGCGCTTGTTTTGCCGAATCGGCCCGCCGACGCGGGCTCAGCCGCCGTCCGCGTCGGCTTCTTTCTTCAGCGCCAGCGCGCGTTCGTAGAGCGCATTGCGCGGCGCGCCGGTCAGCGTGGCCGCCAAGCCCACGGCCTGCTTGAGTGGCAGTTCAGCCAGCAAGGCGACCAGCGTGCGGTCGGTCTCGTGCGAGGCATCGACGGCTGCCAGGGGCTGTGCGTGCAGCACCAGCACGAATTCGCCGCGGGTGCGGTTGGCGTCGGCGGCGAACCACTCGGGCAGCGCGTCGATGCTGAGCGTGGTGATGCTCTCGAATTGCTTGGTCAGCTCGCGTGCCACCGTGATGCGCCGCGCCGGGCACTCGGCGGCCAGCTCACGCGCGAGGGTCTCGATGCGGTGCGGGGCTTCGAACAGCACCTGTGCGTCCGCGTTGGCGCACACGCCTTTCAACGCGGCGCCACGCTCGCCGCCGCGCGCGGGCAAGAAGCCGACGAAGCGAAAGCCCTGCGCCACCGTGTCGCCCGCCACGCTCAGTGCGGCCAGCGCACTGCTCGCACCAGGCAGCGGCAGCGTGCGGTGGCCCGCCGCCTGCACCGCCGCGACCAGCGCCGCCCCGGGGTCGCTGACGGCCGGGGTGCCGGCGTCGCTGACGTAGGCAACGCGTTCGCCGCGCGACAGGCGTTCGAGCACCGCCCCGGCCGCCTCGCGTTCGTTGTGCTCGTGCACGGCGAGCAGGGGTTTGTCGAGGCCCAGGTGGCGCAGCAGGGCGGCACTGTGGCGCGTGTCTTCGCAGGCGATGGCATCGACCAGCGACAGCACGTGGATGGCGCGCAGGCTGATGTCGGCCAGGTTGCCGATCGGCGTGGCCACGACATAGAGCGCGCCTGCGGGATACTGCTGCGCGCCGGCCGCCGCCTGGGCGGCTTGCAGCATCAGCGAAGAAGCGCTGGTCGAGGAAGCCATGGCAGCGACAACAACAAAACAGGTGGGGGATGAAGCCGAGCAACGGGCGCTGGCGCATCTGCTGCGCGCGGGCCTTCGGCTGGTGACGCGGAATTATCGGGTCGCGGCTGGCCCGCGCGCCCATGGCGGCGAAGTCGATCTGATCATGCGTGACCGCGACGGCACGCTCGTGTTCGTCGAAGTGCGCGCGCGCAAGAGCGCCAGCCACGGCGGCGCGGCCGCCAGCATCACCGCGAGCAAGCAGCGCCGCGTGGTCTACGCCGCCCGGCACTACCTGGTGACGATGGCCTCACCGCCGCCGTGCCGCTTCGACGTGGTCACCCTCGATGGCGACCGGCTGGCCTGGTTGCAGGCCGCGTTCAGCGCCGATTGACCCGGCATCGACGGCGAAACCCCGGCGAACCCGTCGGCAACTCGCGTGTGGCGCGCGGTCCGTTCAGGGAACCTGCCGCCAGGGGTTTTGTCTCAAGGCCCTGACTTATCATCCGCCACCATGCTTGAAAAACGCATCCAGCAGCAGTTCTTCGACAGCGCCGACCTCAAGTACGCTGCGGCCGAGGTGCTTTCGCGGCCCATCGCCGACGCCGTGAGCGCCGTGATCGGCTGCATCACCGCCGGTGGCAAGGTGATGGCCTGCGGCAACGGCGGCTCCGCCAGCGACGCCCAGCACTTCGCGGCCGAATTCATTGGCCGCTTCGAACGCGAACGGCCCGGCCTCGCGGCCATCGCGCTGACGACCGACACGTCGATCATCACCGCGGTCGGCAACGACTACGACTTCAACTCGATCTTCTCGAAGCAGGTGCAGGCCCTCGGTGCACCGGGTGACGTGCTGCTGGCCATCACCACCAGCGGCAACTCGGCCAACGTGCTGGCCGCCGTCGATGCGGCCCACGCGAAAGAGATGACCGTCATCGCCCTCACCGGGCGCGGCGGCGGCAAGATGAACGAGCGCCTCAGCGAAACCGACGTGCACATCTGCGTGCCGCACGACCGCACGGCGCGCATCCAGGAAGTTCACATCCTCGCGCTGCACGCCTTGTGCGATGCCGTCGATCTGCAACTGCTGGGCGAACAGGAAAACACATGACGCGATTGATTTCCGCACGGACCGCCGCCGTGGTCGGCGCCCTGGTGGGCGCCACACTCTTGAGCGCCTGCGCGCCGCTGCTGATCGGCGGCGCCGTGGTGGGGGGCTCGCTGATGGTCACCGACCGCCGCACCTCGGGTGCCCAGATCGAAGACCAAGCCATCGAGATGAAGGCGCGCTCGCGCTGGCGCGAGGTGCTGGGCGAGCAGCGCTTCCATGAAAGCAACGTCAGCACGACCAGCTACAACCGCATCGCGCTGATCACCGGTGAAGTGCCGACCGAGGCCGACAAGGCCGCGATGGAACAGGCCGTGGCCCGCATCGACAACGTGCGCGGCGTGGTCAACGAACTGGCGGTGATGCCGCTCAGCCCGGCCAGCAGCCGATCGAACGACCTGCTCATCGCGAGCAAGGTCAAGGCGACGCTGATCGACGACCGCAGCCTGCAGGCCAACGCCTTCAAGGTGACCGCCGAACGCGGCATCGTCTACCTGCTGGGCCGGGTCACCGAAGCCGAGGCCAACCGCGCCGTCGAACTCACGCGCACCATCAGCGGCGTGAACAAGGTCGTGCGGGTGCTCGACATCATCACCGAGGCCGAACTGGCCGAACTGCAGCCCAAGCGCACGACCGAAGGGCCGGCACGCGGGTCGGGCCGCAACTGATCGGTGTTGAAACCCCGCGCGTGAGGCGCGGGGGTCGGGGCGTCAGACCAGCCGCTTGATGAGGCTGGAGGTGTCCCAGCGGCCACCACCCATGGCCTGCACCTCGCCGTAGAACTGATCGACCAGGGCCGTCACCGGCACCTGCGCGCCGTTGCGCTGCGCTTCGTCGAGCACGATGGCGAGGTCTTTGCGCATCCAGTCCACCGCGAAGCCGAAGTCGAATTTGCCTTCGAGCATCGTCGGGCCGCGGTGGTCGAGCTGCCAACTCTGTGCCGCGCCCTGGCCGATGACCGAGAGCACCACGTCCATGTTGAGCTCGGCCTTCTTGCCGAAGGCGATGGCCTCCGACAGGCCTTGCAGCAGGCCGGCGATGCAGATCTGGTTGACCATCTTGGCGAGCTGGCCGCAGCCGGTGTCGCCGATCCACGTGACCGACTTGCCGTAGCACAGCGCGATCGGCCGCATCGCCGCGATGGCGTCGTGCTCGCCGCCGCACATCACCGCCAACTGGCCGTTGACGGCACCGGCCTGTCCGCCCGACACCGGCGCATCGACGAAGTAGATGCCCTTCTCGCCCAGCAGGGCATCGAGCTCGCGCGCGATGGTGGCCGACGCGGTCGTGTGGTCGATCAGCACCGCACCTTCGCTCATGCCGGCCAGCGCGCCGTCGGCACCCAGCACCACCGAGCGCAGGTCGTCGTCGTTGCCCACGCAGGTGATGACGAAGTCGGCGTCTTTCGCCGCTTCACGCGGTGTTGCGGCCGAGGCGCCGCCGTATTCGGCGACCCAGGCCTCGGCCTTGGCGACCGTGCGGTTGTAGACCGTGACGGCATGCCCCGCGCGCGCCAGGTGGCCGGCCATCGGATAACCCATCACACCCAGGCCGATGAAGGCGATCTTGGAAGGCGTGGTGACGTCGTAGCTGGGTGTGGTCATGGAAGAAGGGTCTGAGGTTCAAGCAAGCGAAGCGACGCTTAGATCAAGCAACGCCCCGGGGAACCGGCTTTGCCGGGCCCCTGGGGTGGTGCCTCTTGGGGGCTGAGTCTGGACACAGGAAGTCCAGTGGACTTCCTGTGCCTGACGAAGAGTCGGGCCACTGGCCCGGCGCGGCCTGCAAGGCGGAAGCGGTAGCGACTGGGGGGGCTAAACGATCGTGAGGTGCTCAGTGCCCGCCGCCAGGTCGCTGCTGCGCGCCCGGTTGCTGTTGAGCTTGATCTGCAGACGCAGGTCGTTCACCGAGTCGGCGTTGCGCAGCGCGTCTTCGTACGTGACCATCTGGTTCTCGTACAGATCGAACAGGCTCTGGTCGAAGGTCTGCATGCCCAGCTCGCGCGACTTCTTCATGATCTCTTTGATCTCGGCGACTTCGCCCTTGAAGATCAACTCTGAGATCAAGGGCGTGTTCAGCAGCACTTCGACCGCCGCGATGCGGCCCCGGCCTTCCTGGCGCGGCAGCAGGCGCTGCGACACCAGCGACTTGAGGTTCAGCGACAAGTCCATCAGCAGCTGCGCGCGCCGCTCTTCGGGGAAGAAGTTGATGATCCGGTCGAGCGCCTGGTTCGCGCTGTTGGCGTGCAGCGTGGCCATGCACAGGTGACCGGTTTCGGCGAAGGCCACCGCATGCTCCATCGTCTCGCGGTCGCGGATTTCACCCATCAGGATCACGTCGGGGGCCTGCCGCAGCGTGTTCTTCAGGGCCTGCTCCCAGCCGTCGGTGTCGAGCCCCACTTCGCGTTGCGTGACGATGCAGTTCTTGTGCGGGTGCACGAATTCGACCGGGTCTTCGATCGTGATGATGTGGCCGTGAGAGTTCTCGTTGCGGTAATCGACCATCGCCGCGAGCGAGGTGCTCTTGCCCGAGCCGGTGGCGCCCACGAAGATGACCAGCCCGCGCTTGGTCATCGTCACGTCTTTCAGCACCTGCGGCAGGTTCAGCGAGTCGATGGTCGGCAGCGTCTGCGGAATCGTCCGCAGCACCAGGCCCACATGGCCCTGTTGCACGAAGGCGTTGACACGGAAACGCCCCACGCCTTGCGGCGAGATGGCGAAGTTGCACTCTTTCGTGCGCTCGAACTCGGCGGCCTGCTTGTCGTTCATCACCGATCGCGCGAGCGCCATCGTGTGCTGGCCGGTCAGCGGCTGCGGCGACACTTTGGTGACCTTGCCATCGACCTTGATCGCGGGCGGAAAGTCTGCGGTGAGGAAGAGGTCGGACCCATTGCGCGACACCATCAGCCGCAGCAGGTCGTTGACGAATTTCGAAGCCTGGTCTCTTTCCATGGTGGTCCTCTCGCGCTGCCTCAGCTGCTGGACAGCAACGCGCTCAATCGGGCGCTGACCTGCCGCAGCCGCAGCGACAGACGCCGCGACAGCGAGGCCAGCAAGGCCAGGCCGAGTCGCGGCTCGAACATGATCATCTCGTCGAGGCGCTGCGCATCGACCACCGCCAGTGTGCAGGGCGTGAGCGTGGTGCAGGCCGAAAACCGCGCGCCCGCATCGAGCAGCGACATCTCGCCCAGCATGTCGCCCGCCCGCGCCTCGGCCAGCCGGGCACGGCCGCCCCAGGGCTGCACGCGGTCCACCGCGAGCGTGCCTTCGAGCACGATCAGCATGTAGTCGCCCTGTTCGTCTTGCCCGATGACCTCTTGGTTGGCGGGCACGGTGACGAAGTGCAGGTACTGGCTCATGCGCAGCAACTCGTCGGCGCTGAGCGCGGCGACGTAGCGGTCGGCGCCCCAAAGCTTGGCGAACATCGGCTCGGCGACCTTGCGATCCAGCGGCTGGGCACCGACCTGAGCGGCGCGTGCGCCCCAGGTGGCGAGCACGGCCTGGTCGTCGGCGCGCTCTTGGAATTGCGTCGAGAAATAGCCCGAGTCCTGCGGCTGTGTGTCGGCGTCGGCGCTGGCCGGCTTGTCTTCGGCGCGTTTGCGCTTCAATCGATCGAACAGTTGTTTCACGATGCTTTCGCGCCCAACGACACAGAGCAAGCGGCCAACGATCAGCCGGGGAAGTTTTCGGGGAACTTGGCCTTGGCCCGCGCTTCGGCGGGCGAAATGATGTTGCGGCGCACCAGGTCCGAGAGGTTCTGGTCGAGGGTCTGCATGCCCATGCTGTTGCCGGTCTGGATCGACGAATACATCTGCGCGATCTTGTTCTCGCGGATGAGGTTTCGGATGGCCGCCGTGCCGAGCATGATCTCGTGCGCGGCCACGCGGCCCGAGCCGTCTTTCAGCTTGCACAGCGTTTGCGAGATCACGGCCACCAGCGATTCGGACAGCATCGCGCGCACCATTTCTTTTTCGGCCGCGGGGAACACATCGACCACACGGTCCACGGTCTTGGCGGCACTCGACGTGTGCAGCGTGCCGAACACGATGTGGCCGGTTTCGGCCGCGGTGAGTGCGAGGCGGATGGTCTCCAGGTCGCGCATTTCGCCGACCAGGATGCAGTCCGGGTCTTCGCGCAGCGCCGAACGCAGCGCGTTGGCGAAGCTCAGCGTGTGCGGCCCGACCTCGCGCTGGTTGACCAGGCACTTCTTCGATTCGTGCACGAACTCGATCGGGTCTTCGACCGTCAGCACGTGGCCGTATTCGTTTTCGTTCAGGTGGTTGACCATGCCCGCGAGCGTGGTCGATTTGCCCGAGCCCGTGGGGCCGGTCACCAGCACCAGGCCGCGCGGCTTGAGCGCCAGTTCGGCGAAGACCTTGGGTGCGTTGAGCTGTTCGAGCGTGAGGATCTTGGACGGGATGGTCCGGAACACCGCGCCCGCACCGCGGTTCTGGTTGAACGCGTTGACGCGGAAGCGCGCGAGGCCCTGGATCTCGAACGAGAAGTCGCACTCGAGCGTCTCTTCGTAAGCCTTGCGCTGCGAGTCGTTCATGATGTCGTACACCATGTCATGAACGTGCTTGTGTTCCAGCGGGTCCACGTTGATGCGGCGCACATCGCCATGCACACGGATCATCGGCGGCAAGCCGGCCGAGAGGTGCAAGTCGGAAGCCTTGTTCTTGACCGAAAACGCCAGCAGTTGGGTGATGTCCATGTGTCTCGGGAGTGGGGAGCAGCGCGTGCAGCAAAGACGGCCAAGCCCTTGAGATAGGCTCGCGGGATTATGGCGACGATTGCTTCGAACATACAACAAGTGCACCGGCGCATTGACCAGGCTTGCGCGGCTGCGCAACGCCCCGTGCAAACGGTCACGTTGCTAACCGTAAGCAAAACTTTCAGCGCGCAACTCGTGCGAGAAGCGGTCGCGGCGGGCGAGACGCGCTTCGGCGAAAACTATGTGCAAGAAGCGCTCGACAAGATCGCGGCCTTGTCGGACCTGCGCGCGCAGATCGAATGGCACCTGATCGGCCCGCTGCAAAGCAACAAGACGCGCGGGGTCGCCGAGCAGTTCGACTGGGTGCATTCGGTGGATCGGTTCAAGATCGCGCAGCGCCTGTCCGAGCAACGACCGGCGGCCTTGCCGCCCTTGCAGCTGTGCCTGCAGGTCAACGTCAGCGGCGAGGCCAGCAAGAGCGGTCTGTCGCCGAGCGAGCTGCCTGCCGTCGCGCAGGCCGTGGCCGCCCTGCCGCGTGTGCGGCTGCGCGGGCTGATGTCGATCCCCGAGCCGACCGACGACCCGGTGGCGCAGCGCGCGCCGCACCGCCGCCTGCGTGAGCTGAAGGACGCACTCAACGCGCAGGGCCTCGCGCTCGACACCTTGTCGATGGGCATGTCGGCCGACCTCGAAGCGGCCATTGCCGAAGGGGCCACCCTGGTGCGCATCGGCTCGGCCATCTTCGGCACGCGCCCACCGGTCGCTGCAGCCTGAACGGCTGACATTCCGCACGGGACAAGCCCGCTGCCGCTGCACACGGCGCGCGCTTGGGTCTACGCTGCGGTCCAGGGCCGCCCGCCTGCGCGGCCGCAAGGAGTCGCATGAGCCCCGACGCGCCCGACCCCCGCCTGCCGCCGCCCGACCGCGCCGAAGGCCCGCTGGTGGCGGCCTTGTCCCGCCGGCTCGATGGGCTCAACTGGTCGGCCGTCGTGCACGAGGCCCGGCCCTGGGTGCAGGCGGTGCGCGACAAGCCCGCACCGTTCTGGGCGCTCGAATCGCTGCTGCGCGAGTACCCGATCTCCAGCGCCGAAGGCCTGGCCTTGATGCGACTCGCCGAAGCTTTGCTGCGTGTGCCTGACACCGAGACCGCCATCGCGCTCACCGCCGATCAACTCGGCCATGCGCGCTTCGACACCCACCCCGGCAGCGCGCACCCGCTGCTGGCCGGGCTGGCCGCGAGCGCCATCGTGCTGTCCAAGCGCATGCTGCCCACCGGGCTCGGTGCGCCACCGGGCCTGCTGCAACGACTGGGCGCGCAGACCGTGGTGGCGGCCACGGTGCGGGCCATCCAGCTGCTGGGCCGGCAGTTCGTGCTCGGGCGCGACATCGACGAGGCGATGCGCGAAGCCGATGCCGCGCGCGCGTCGCACAGCGGCCTGCGCTTCAGCTTCGACATGCTCGGCGAGGGCGCGCGCACCGAGGCCGATGCGCAGCGCTACCTCGCGTCGTACCGCCGTGCGCTCGACGCCATCGCCCAAGGCCGCGTGGCGGCCAGCCCGCAGGCGGGCGACGGCATCTCGATCAAGCTCAGCGCGCTGTCGCCGCGCTACGAAGAACTGCAACGCGCGCGCGTGTTCGACACCCTGCTGCCGCGCACGTGGACGTTGATAGAGCGGGCCGCGCAGGCCAACCTCAACCTCACGCTCGACGCCGAAGAAAGCGACCGGCTCGAACTCTCGCTCGACCTGTTCGATGCCTGGGCGGCCCAGGTGGCGCGCCATGCGCCGCAATGGCAGGGCTTCGGCCTCGCGGTGCAGGCCTACCAGACGCGCGCGCCCGACGTGGTCGATGAAGTGCTGCGCATCGCACGCCGCCACGGCCTGCGCTTCATGGTGCGGCTCGTGAAGGGCGCCTACTGGGACGGCGAGGTCAAGCGGGCGCAAGAGCTGGGCCTGGCGCATTACCCCGTGTTCACGCACAAGCCGCACACCGACCTGTCGTACCTGGCCTGCGCGCAGGCCCTGCTGGCCGCGCCCGAGTGCGTGTACCCGCAGTTCGCCACGCACAACGCCGGCAGCATCGCCGCGCTGGTGCAAATGGCGCAGGCCAGTGGCGCCGCGTTCGAGATGCAGCGCCTGCACGGCATGGGCGAGGCGCTGTACCGCGAGCTGCGCGAGCACCGCCCCGTGCCCTTGCGCATCTACGCGCCGGTGGGCGAGCACCGCGACCTGCTGGCCTACCTGGTGCGGCGCCTGCTCGAGAACGGCGCGAACTCGTCCTTCGTGCACCAGCTCGCCGATGCCGGCACCTCGTTCGACGCGTTGCTCGCCTCGCCGCTGGTGGCCGAGCCGCCGCCGTTGCGCCTGCCCTTGCCGGGTGACCTGTACGGCACCCGGCGCAACTCGCAGGGGCTCGACCTGGCGCAGGCCGCGCATCGCGCGTTGCTGCAGCAGGCGCATGCCGAGGTCCAGGTGCCGGCCGTGAAAGACACGCCGGTCGCCGACCTGGGCCCTGCGATGGACCACTTGCAGCGCGGCTTCGGCCCCTGGTCGCGCACGCCGCTGGCCGAACGCTGCGCGGTCTTGCAGCGCGCCGCCGACGCCCTGCAGCAGCGCCTGCCCGAGTTCAGCGCCCTGCTCGTGCACGAAGGCCGCAAGACCTGGGGCGATGCCGTGGCCGAGGTGCGCGAGGCCATCGACTTCTGCCGCTACTACGCCGACGAAGCCGCGCACCGCCTGGCCGACCAGGCCCTGCCCGGGCCCACCGGCGAGCGCAACGTGCTGCGCCTGCGCGGGCGCGGCGTGTTTGTCTGCATCAGCCCGTGGAACTTCCCGCTGGCCATCTTCACCGGGCAGGTCGTGGCGGCCCTGGTCGCTGGCAACGCGGTCGCGGCCAAACCCGCCGAGCAGACCCCCGGCGTCGCGCAACGCATGGTGGCGCTGCTGCACGCGGCCGGCGTGCCGCCCGACGCGCTGACGCTGCTGCCTGGGACGGGCGAGACGGTCGGCGCCGCGCTCGTGGCCCACGCGCGCACGGCCGGCGTGTGCTTCACCGGCTCGACCGCCGTGGCGCGGCACATCCACCGCGCGCTGGCCGCGAAAGACGGCCCCATCGTGCCGCTGATCGCCGAGACCGGCGGCTTGAACGCGATGGTCGTGGACAGCAGCGCGCTGCTCGAGCAGGTGATCGACGCCGTCGTGCAAAGCGCCTTCCGCAGCGCCGGCCAGCGCTGCTCGGCGCTGCGGCTCTTGTGCGTGCACGCCGAGGTGGCCGATGCCGTGGTCGAGATGCTGCGCGGTGCGATGCAAAGCCTGCGTCTTGGCGCCCCGGCCCGTTTCGACACCGACGTCGGCCCCGTGATCGACGCCGAGGCGCAGGCCGACCTGCAGCGCCACATCGACCGCCTGCGCCGCGAGGCGCGCTGCCTGGCCGAAGCACCTGTCGCGCCGCCCGACGGCCTGCCCTTCGTCGCGCCCATCGCCTTCGAGCTGCCGCGCATCGACGCGCTGCAAGAAGAGGTCTTCGGCCCGGTGCTGCACGTGGTGCGCTGGTCGGGCGACGTGGCCGAGGTCGTCGCGCAGATCAACGCGCTGGGCTACGGCCTGACGCTGGGCGTGCAGACGCGCATCGACAGCCGCGCCGAGGCCATCGCCGACGCGGCCCATGTGGGCAACGTCTACGTCAACCGCAACATGGTCGGCGCGGTGGTCGGCGTGCAGCCCTTCGGCGGCGAGGGCCTGAGCGGCACCGGGCCCAAGGCGGGCGGGCCGCACTACCTGCCGCGCTTCTGCGCCGAGCAGACCCTGACCGTGAACACCGCTGCGGCGGGCGGCAATGCCGAGCTGCTCTCGGGCAAGGCCTCGTGAACCCGGTCGCGGGTGTAAAACAACCGGCTCTCAACTCTGGAGCCCCCGATGTCTCAGCAGCTTGTTTGGGTTCGCCGCGCCGCTGGCGCTTTGGCTTTCATCGCCGTCGGCGTGGTGTTCGCGCAGGCCAGCGGGCTCAGCCGCACGCTGGTGGGCCGCGCGGACGTGTCGGTGCCCGGCCGTGAAGCCGTGGTGGCCAAGGTCGAGGTGGCGGCGGGCGCGCGGGCCGGACGCCACACCCACCCCGGCGACGAGATCAGCTACGTGATGGAAGGCCAGGTCGAGTTGCTGATCGACGGGCAACCCGCTCGAACGGTGCGTGCCGGTGAGTCGTTCGTGGTGCCGGCCGGGGTGGTGCACGACGCCCACAACGGCAGCGACGCCCCGGTGCGCCTGGTCGGCGTCTACATCGTCGAGAAGGGCAAGCCGCTGGCATCACCCGCACCGTGAGGCCCTGAGGCGCTGCCGCGCGCCTCCTACACTCGCCCCCATGAACACCATTGCATTCATCGGCGGCGGCAACATGGCCAGCGCCATCATCGGTGGCCTGCTCAAGAGCGGCCGTGCGCCCAGCGACGTGCTGGTGCTCGAACCCTACGCCGAGCAGCGCTCGAAGCTGCAGCGCGAGCTGGGGGTGATCACCCTCGAAGCGCCGGGTTCGGTGCTGCAGCGCGCCGACACCGTGGTCTGGGCCATCAAGCCGCAGAACTTCAAGGCGGCGGCCGAGGCCAACCTCGAACACATCGGCAAGGCGCTGCAGTTCAGCGTGATGGCCGGCATCCGCAGCGACGACATGGCGCGCGTGCTCGGCACCGAGCGCGTCGTGCGCTCGATGCCCAACACGCCGGCTTTGATCGGCCAGGGCATCGCCGGCCTGTATGCGCGGCCGGCGGTGAGCGCGAAAGAAAAGCACGACATCGAGCGCCTGCTCGCGCCCACCGGCAAGACGCTGTGGGTGGCCCACGAGGCCGACCTCGACGCGGTGACCGCGCTGTCGGGCTCGGGCCCGGCCTACGTCTTCTTCTTCGTCGAAGCCATGGTGCAAGCGGCGCAAGAGATGGGCCTGAGCGCCGAGCAGGGCAAGCAGCTCGCACTGGCCACCTTCTCGGGTGCGGCGGCGCTGGCCCAGCAGTCGCCCGAGACGCCCGCGGTGCTGCGCGAGCGCGTCACGTCCAAGGGCGGCACGACCTACGCCGCACTGACGTCGATGGAAGCGAGCGGCGTGCGCGAAGCCATCGTCAAGGCCTTGAAGGCGGCGCAGGCGCGCGCGAGCGAGCTGGGTGACGAGTTCGGCCGCTGAGTCGGTGCCGCCGACCCCGGTGTCCCCCCTGGCCCTCAGCGACGACGAATCGGCGGCGCTGCACGGCCTGCGTTGCCGCCATGCCTGGCGGCCCTACCAGCAGCGCGTGCTGTCGGCGGTCGAAGCCCACCTCGCCGACCGGCGCCTGCACCTCGTCGCGGCGCCGGGCGCCGGCAAGACCACGCTCGGCCTCGAAGTGTTTCGACGCCTGGGCCGACGCGCACTGGTGCTGTCGCCCACGCGGGTCATCCGCGACCAGTGGCTCGCGCGGCTGGTGGACTTTCTGCCCGCCGCCGACACGCCGCTGCCCGCCTGGGCCAGCCAGCGGCTTGACGCACCGGGGCTCATCACCTCGGTCACCTACCAGGCGGTCAGTGCCTGGGCCGACGACGAGGTGGACGCCGAAGACGAGGCGCCCGACGACGACGCGGCCGACGAGGCTGGCGCGCCCCCCGGCGCCTTCGACAAACGCCAGCTCGCGCGCCTGATCGAGGCCTTGCGGGCGCATGGCGTGGGCACGCTGATCCTCGACGAGGCGCACCACCTCACCGCGCACTGGTGGCGCCTGCTCGACGCCGTCACCGAAGCCCTGCCGCAGCTGAAGCTGGTCGCGCTGACCGCGACCCCGCCCTACGAAGCGGCCGATGCCGACTGGCAGCGCTACCACCAGCTGTGCGGCCCGGTGGACGAAGAGGTGTCGGTGCCCGAGCTGGTGAAGGCCGGCACGCTGTGCCCGCACCAGGACTACGTCTGGGCCGTCGAGGCCGATGCGCGCACCGCCGCGCAGGTGCAGTCGCACGACGAGCGCGTGAACGCGCTGCTCAACGGCCTGTGCGACGACGCGGCCTTCGTTGCCTGCGTGCGCGCCCACCCGTGGCTGCAGGCGAGCGCGACGCATGCCGCCGAAGTGCAGGCCAATCCCGCCGGCGCGGTCGCGCTGCTGGCCTTCTTGCGCCTGGTGGGCGAGCCGCTGCCCGCGCCCCTGTGCCAGTTGCTTGACGTGACCGCCGCCGACCTGCCCGCGCTGGGCCGCCGGCAGTGGCAGGTGCTGCTGAAGCTGCTGTTCTGGGGCCCCGAGTTGCCGGGCGACACGGTCGAGGCGCTCAAGAAGCGCATGCGCGCGCTGGAGCTGCTGCACGGCCGCGAGCTGTCGATCGAACGCGCCCGGCGTGTCGAACGCTCGCTGTCGCAATGCGCGGCCAAGGTCGAGGCCTGCGTGGCCGTGCACCGGCTCGAACTCGCGCAGCGCGGCGCCCAGCTGCGCCAAGTGGTGCTGGTGGACTACATCCGCGACGAAGCCCTGAACCGCCCGCGCGAAGAAGCACACCTGACGCTCGGCGCCTGGCCGGTGTTCCAGGCGCTGGTGGGCGGCAGCCCGCAGCCCGAGGGCCTGGCGATGCTGACCGGCCGCCTGTGTGCGGTGTCGGCGTCGCGCCAGGCGGTGCTGGGCGCGCTGACCCCGGCCCTGCGCTTCGCCCCGCTGCCCGCGTGCTCGGGCTTCGTGCGCGTGAGCGGCCCGCCGGCCGACCTCACCGCCGCCTTCACCGCGCTCTTGCAGCTGGGCGAGGTGCACACGCTGGTCGGCACGCGCGCGCTGCTGGGCGAGGGCTGGGACGCGCCCTGTGTCAACTCGCTCGTCCTCGCCACCGCGGTGGGCTCGTTCATGCTGACCAACCAGATGCGCGGCCGGGCCATCCGCATCGACCGCCATGCACCCGACAAGGCCAGCAGCATCTGGCACCTGGTGGCGCTCGCGCCGCAGCAGGCCAGCGGGCTGAGCGACCTGGCCGAGCTGGAACGGCGCTTCGAGACCTTCGTCGGCCTGGCCGAGCGCCGCCCCGCCATCCAAAGCGGGCTGGCGCGGCTCGATGCGCGCTTCGTCTCGAACATCGACACCTTCCGCCTGCGCAGCGAGGCCGCCAGCAACAACCGCGAGATGACCCGCCGCCACGCGCAGCAGGGCGGGCTGGCCGCGCGCTGGCAAGGCGCGCTGGCCGGTGAGGGCATGGGCCGCGTGCTGCCCAGCGTGCGTGCCGCGACCGAGGCGCTGCCGCCGTTTCTGTACTTTCGCTCCACGCTGATGCACGTGGTGAGCGCGCTGCTGCTGTGGGCGATCACCCTGGCGGTGGTGTGGGCCGTCTTCGCCGGGGCCGGCGAGCCGGGCTGGTTGCTGATCGCCGTGGGCAGCGCGGTGATCGGCGGCTTCGCCACCCCGACCGCGTGGCGGCTGACGCGCATCGCGTGGCAACACCTGCCGGTCGATGGTGCACTGCGGCAGATCGCGGCCGCCACGCGTGACGCCTTGTGCGAGTGCGGCGCCATCACCACCGAACCAGGCCGCCTGTCGCTGCAGGCCGAGACCGATGGCCTCGGCGCAGCCTGCATCGGACTGGCGGGCGGCAGCTTCCACGAGGCCTCGCTGTTCGCCGACGCGCTGGCCGAGGTGCTCGCGCCCATCGACCAGCCGCGCTACCTCGTCACGCGCAGCGGCCGTTTCCTCGGCCGCCAGCGCATCGACCACCACGCCGTGCCCTCGGTGCTGGCGGTGAAGAAAGAGTTCGCCGAGGCCTTTGCCCGGGCGTGGTTTCGCCACCTCGGGCCGTGCCGCCTGATCTACACGCGCAGCGAGGCCGGCCGCGCGACCCTGCTGCAGGCCCGGGTGCGCGCGTTCTCGCAGCTGGAGGCCGCGCACATCCGTCGGCAGGACCGCTGGGTGCGCGGCGCGCCGGCCTGAGGCGGCCTGCAGCGGCCACCGCGCCGGCATGAACTTCGTGCCAATCTTCTGCCGACCGGCCGCGTTCGATGCCCACAAGCCGCCACAAGCGGGCGGCACTGCGGCACGATGGTGACCACACCGCCGACACCGATCCGAAGGAGGAACGCATGAGCCTCTCGTACATCACCCCCGGCCCCACCAGCCCCTGGCACACCTACCTGTCGCAGATCGACCGCGTGCTGCCCTACCTGGGCAAGCTGTCGCGCTACGCCGAGTCGCTGCGGCGGCCCAAGCGGGCCTTGATCGTGGACGTGCCCATCGAGTTGGACGACGGCCGCATCCGCCACTACGAGGGCTTTCGCGTGCAGCACAGCCTGACGCGCGGCCCCGGCAAGGGCGGCGTGCGCTACCACCCCGACGTGACGCTCGAAGAGGTCATGGCCCTGGCCGGCTGGATGACCATCAAGAACGCCGCCGTCAACCTGCCCTACGGCGGGGCCAAGGGTGGCATCCGCGTCGATCCGAAGCAGCTCTCGATGAAAGAGCTCGAACGCGTGACCCGCCGCTACACCAGCGAGATCGGTCTCATCATCGGCCCGCAGCGCGACATCCCGGCCCCCGATGTCAACACCGACGCGCAGATCATGGCGTGGATGATGGACACCTACTCGATGAACACCGGGTCCACCGCCACCGGCGTCGTGACCGGCAAGCCGGTGCACCTGGGCGGCTCGCTCGGGCGCGTGAAGGCCACCGGGCGCGGCGTGTTCGTCACCGGGCGCGAGGCGGCGCGGCGCATCGGCCTGCACCTCGACGGCGCGCGCATCGCCGTGCAGGGCTTCGGCAACGTGGGCAGCGCGGCGGCCGAACTCTTCGTCGGCGCGGGCGCGAAGATCGTCGCCGTGCAAGACCACACCGGCACCATCGCCAACGCGCAGGGCTTCGACATGACGCAGCTCATGCAATCGACCCGGCGCGAGCACCACGTGGGCGGTGTGCTCAGCTCGGGCGGCGAAGGCGAGGCCATCGCCAACGAAGACTTCTGGGGCGTGGACTGCGACATCCTGATTCCCGCCGCGCTCGAAGGGCAGATCACGGCCGAGCGGGCCGAGCGCATCCGCGCCAAGCTCGTGCTCGAAGGCGCCAACGGCCCCACGCTGCCCGAGGCCGACGACGTGCTCGCCGAACGGGGCGTGCTGGTCGTGCCCGACGTCATCTGCAACGCCGGCGGCGTGACGGTCAGCTACTTCGAGTGGGTGCAAGACTTCAGCAGCTTCTTCTGGAGCGAAGACGAGATCAACCTGCGGCTCGACAAGATCATGGTCGATGCGCTCAAGACCATCTGGGCCAAGGCCGACCAGCACGGCATGAGCCTGCGCACCGCGACCTTCGCGGTGGCCTGCGAACGCATCCTGATGGCGCGTGAAGAGCGGGGCCTGTATCCATGAGGGCGGTGCTGCTGACGGGCCTGCTGCTGGCGCTGTCCGGTGGGGCCGCCGCCGAATCGCTGCGCTGCAACGGCGTCACGTTGGCCGAAGGCGACAGCAAGCTGGCGGTGCTCAAGGCCTGCGGCGAGCCGCTGCTGAAAGACGCCTTCTGCCAGCCCGTGGTGGTGATCGTGCCGAGCCAGCCGGGCAGCACGACCATCCTGCACGGGCTGCCATGCCAGGTGGTCGATGAATGGCTGTACGACCGCGGGCCTGGCAACCTGTCGGTGACCGTGCGCTTCGAGGCGGGCCGGGTGCGGGCCATCCGCTACGGACAAGACGGCCGCTCGCCTTGAGGGGCCGGCCGTGCTGCGGGTTCGCGGCGATGGCGGGCGGGGGCCATGGGCCTAAAGTGCGCGGCGGCGGGGGTATGAATCGAACGAACGTGTGGGTGAGCACAAGGGGACGTGTGGCATGGCGGCAAATGGTGGGGTGAATCCAGTCGAGCAGTTGCGCGCGGGCCGGTGGACGCTGGCGGCCGGGCTGGTCGGGGCGGTGATCGCCGTTCCGGCCGTGCTGGGCAACAAGGCCGGCATCGCCGCGGTGGGCCTGGCACTGACCTGGCTGGCTGGGCTCTCGGGCCTCAGCCAGGTGGCGGGTGCGCTGGGCTGGGCGCCCTTGCTGAAGTACGCGGCCCTGGTCACCGCGCTGGTGCCGGGCCTCAACGTGCCGTTGATGGCGTGGGCGCTGTGGCGCGCGCACCAGGGCCAGGCCCGGCTCGAAACCGAGGCGCGGGTCGCCCGTGCCCGCGCCGTGCGCCGACCCGACCACGGCACGCTGCCGCCTTCGGCCCGGGGCGCCGCGCCGGCTGCGGCGCAGCCCGAGGCCGTGGCGGTGGCCCGCGCCATCGCCTGCGTGCGCATGGTCGGCATCGGCGAAACCCCCGAGGGCACGCTGATGGACGTGCGCATGCCCGGCGTGCCGCCCGACCAGGTGCCGGTGATGCGCGCCTGCAAGGGCCTGTTCGCCGTGGCCTACCGCGTCGAGACCGACATCAGCTTCGTGTGGGTCACCCGGCAGCAGATGAGCTCGGCCGGCCTCACGCTCGACCAGCTGCATGCGCTGGCGATCCGCAACCTCGAAGCGCGGGTGAAGCACAAGCCGGGGCTCCAGGTCATCACCGGCAAGAACGGCGCCAACATGCTGAAGATGGACGGCGAGCACGAGGCCAGCCTGGTGCTGCTCGACGAGTTGTGGGAGACCTCGCTGATCAAGCTGGTGCCCAACGGCGCGCTGGTGGTCATGCCCTCGCGCGACGTGTGCGGCTTTTGCGACCTGCGCTCGGCCGAAGGCGCCGACGCGCTGCGGGTGATGCTGCAGAAGGTGACGGCCACCGGCGGCTCGGGGCACCTGAGCACGCAGATGGTGGCGCGCCAGCACGGGCGCTGGCGGCTGATGGGCTGAGCGCGCCTGCGCAGGCGAGGGCGGTGCGGCCGTGCCTCAGAAGCTCAGTTGCACCGAATCGACCACGACCCCGGCAAACACCGCAAATCCCACCCAATGGTTCAGCCGGAAGGCGCGAAAGCACCCCTCGCGCGAACGCGTGCGGATCATCGTGAAGTGCCAGATCGCCTGGCCCCAGGCCACCGCCAAGCCGAGGAAGTAGGGCATGCCCCGGCCCAGCCACATGCCGGCCAGGCCCCAGTACACGACGAAGCCGAGGTAGAACAACATCACGCCGGTCACGTCGAAGCGGCCCAGCGTGATGGCCGAGGTCTTGATGCCGATCTTCAGGTCGTCGTCGCGGTCCACCATCGCGTACTCGGTGTCGTAGGCCAGCACCCACAGCAGGTTGCCCACCAGCAGCCACCAGGCGACCGGCGGCACCGTGCCCTGCACCGCTGAAAACGCCATCGGGATGCCGAAGCTGAAGGCCACGCCCAGCACCGCCTGCGGCATCGAGAAGAAGCGCTTGGTGAAGGGGTAGACGATGGCCACGGCCAGGGCCGCGAAGCTCCACGCGATGGTCGGCGCGTTGGTCGTCAGCACGAGGCCGAAGGCGGCCAGCGCCAGCGCCGCGCCGAACCCCAGCGCCTGCTTGACGCTGATCGCCCCGGTGGTCACCGGCCGCTGCGCGGTGCGCTTGACGTGCTTGTCGAAGTCGCGGTCGGCCACGTCGTTGACGGCACAGCCGGCACTGCGCATCAAGAGCGTGCCCAGCGCAAACACGATCAGCAGGTGCCAGCCCGGAAAGCCCCCCGCGGCCAGCCACAGCGCCGCGAGCGTGGGCCACAGCAGCAGGTAGGTGCCGGCCGGGCGGTCCCAGCGGATGAGGTCGAGGTACAGGGCCAGGCGGCCGCGCGGGGAAGTCACAGTGTTCACGGCGGGATTATCGGCAGCGGCTCGGCCTGGCAAGCCCGGCCCCTTAGAGTCGCCCGCCATGACTGCGCCCCACACCCTGGCCGCGACGGCCCACGCCCCGACCCCCGATGTGTCGTCGGCACGCCGCCAGGTGCTGCTGCTGGCGGCTGCGCAGGCCTTGTTCCAGACGCTGTCGGTGCTGGTCTTCACCGTGGGCGGCCTGGCCGGTGCGCAGGTCAGCGCCGACCCCGCCCTTGCCACCGCGCCACTGGCCACCTTGTTGTTCGGCACGGCGCTGGGCACCGTGCCGGCGTCGATGTGGATGGCGCGCGTCGGCCGCCGCCCGGGCTTCGTGCTCGGCGCGGCGCTGGGGGTGGCCGGTGCCGCGCTCGCGGCCCTGGCCGTGTGGTGGAACCTGCTCGTGCTGCTGTGCTTCGGCACCTTCCTGCTCGGCGGCTACCAGGCCTTTGCGCAGTTCTATCGCTTCGCGGCCGGCGAGGTCGCAGGCGATGCGCTGCGCGCGCGGGCCATTTCGTGGGTCATGGCCGGGGGCGTGGTGGCCGGGCTCGTGGGCCCGCCGCTCGGCCGGCTGGGGCATGGGCTCGCGCCAGTGGCTTACGTCGGCTCGTTCTTGCTGGCGGTGGCGGTGGCGCTCGTCGCGCTGCTGGTGTCCACGCGCCTGCACATCCCGCACGTGCCGGTGGCTGCGCGCGCGGGTGGTCGCTCGCTCGGGGCCATCGTCCGGCAGCCGGCCTACGCGGTGGCCTTGTTCGGCGCGGCCACCGGCTTCGGCGTGATGGTGCTGGCGATGACCGCCACGCCGCTGGCGATGGTGCACCACCACCACTCGCTGAACGAAGCGGCGGTGGTGATTCAGCTGCACGTGCTGGGCATGTTCGTGCCCTCGTTCTTCACCGGCTCGCTGATCGCCCGATTCGGCGTGCTGCAGGTGATGGGCGCGGGCGTGCTGCTGCTCGCCGCGCACGTGCTGGCCACGCTGACCGGCACGCTGGTGCCTTCGTTCGCGCTGGCGCTGGTGCTGCTGGGCGTGGGCTGGAACTTCCTCTACATCGGCGGCACGACCCTGCTCACGACCACCTACGCGCCCGAAGAGCGCGGCCGCGCGCAGGCCTTCAACGACCTGCTGGTGTTCGTCGTCGGCCTGCTGGGCTCGCTGAGCGCGGGCGCCTTGCTCAAGGCCGTCGGCTGGCAGGCGATGAACGTGCTGCTGCTGCCCTGGCTGGCCGCGGCCGCCGTGGCGCTGGCCGCGCTGGGCTGGCGCCAGCGGCGGGCCCAACGCGCCGGCTGAATCGCAAGCAGACCGCACAAAGCCCGCGACCGCGCAACGCGCGTAACGGCGCGCGTGTGGCTGAGCCTGGGCGGCCGTGCCCCTACGCCCTTCGGCCGCTGCCGCCCACGCGCCGCCACGCCGCGGTGCGCAAGCCCCCGCGCGATACAGGCGTTTACGCCCGCCGATGGCCCGCCGCCACAGTGCCGCCGGCCCGCAGCGCGCTTGTGCGCCGCGCACGACGACATTCACGGAGGACACCCCATGCGAACCCATCCCCATCGACTCAAGACTCGCCTGCTCAGCCTGGCGCTGGCCGCGGCCTTCGGCACGCTGGCCGCACCCACCCAGGCCTACACCGTCTCGGGCGGGCAGATCCACACCGACGCCGGCCAGCGCGTCACGCTCAAGGGCGTCAACTGGTTCGGCTTCGAGACCGAGACCCGCGTCGTGCACGGCCTGTGGGCGCGCAACTGGCGGCAGATGCTCGACCAGATGCAAAGCGCCGGCCTGAACGCCGTGCGTGTGCCCATCTGCCCCGGCGTGCTGCGCGGCGACCCGGTCAACTCGATCGACTACAGCCGCAACGCCGACCTGCAAGGCCTCAACAGCCTGCAGGTGCTCGACCGCCTGGTGGCCGAGCTCGACCGGCGCGGCATGCACGTGCTGATCGACCACCACCGACCCGATTGCGCCGCCATCTCGGAGCTTTGGTACACGCCCGGCTACCCCGAGTCGCAGTGGCTCGCCGACCTGCGTTTCATCGCCCAGCGCTACAAGGGCTACCGCGGCTTCCTGGGCATCGACCTCAAGAACGAACCGCACGGCGCGGCCACCTGGGGCACCGGCAACACCGCCACCGACTGGAACCTCGCCGCCGAGCGCGCCGCCGCCGTCGTGCTGGCCGAAGCGCCGAACGCACTGGTGTTCGTCGAAGGCATCGGCGCGCAGTCGTCGTGCGGCACCACGCCCGGTTGGTGGTGGGGCGGCAACCTCGAACCGCTGGCTTGCCGGCCGCTGAACATCCCGCGCAACCGCCTCGTGCTCGCGCCGCACGTCTATGGCCCCGACGTGGCCGCGCAGGACTACTTCAACGCACCCAACTACCCCGCCAACCTGCCCGCCGTGTGGGAGGCCCACTTCGGCCGCTTCTACAGCCAGGGCTACGCGATGGCCCTCGGCGAGACCGGCGGCAAGTACGGCAGCGGCCACCCGAAAGACAAGCCCTTCCAGGACACGCTCTTCGCCTGGCTCAAGCAGAAGGGTTTGACCAACGTCTTCTACTGGTCGTGGAACCCCAACAGCGGCGACACCGGCGGTCTGCTCAACGACGACTGGACCACGCTGCGGCAGGACAAGCTGGCCCTGCTGCGCACCTTGTGGGACGGCGTCGCGCCGGCACCATCCCCCGCACCCGCACCCGCACCCGCACCCGCACCCGCACCCGCACCCGCACCAGCACCAGCACCGGGCCTGAGCACCAGCGTCGTGAAGACCAACGACTGGGGCGGTGGGTATTGCGCCAACGTCAACGTGCGCAACGGCGGCGGCAGCGCGCAAACCTGGCGCATCGCCCTCGGCATCGAAGGCCGCGCCTACACGGTGTGGAACGCGGCCTGGTCCCAGCAAGGCGCGACGCTGACCGCCTCGGGCGTGGCCTGGAACGCCGTCGTGCAGCCGGGCGCCACGGCGCAGTTCGGCTTCTGCGCGAACCGCTGAGGGCCGAGCGCCTGGCCCCTCGCGGCGCGGGTGTTCAGGCGCCCGCGCCGCCCCAGTGTTCGGCCCAGGCGTACAGCGGCATCAGCGCCGCCAGCAGGTCTGCCCCCGCGCGGCTGAGCCGGTAGCCGCCTTCGGCGTGGTCCACCAGGCCCGCGTCGCGCAGCTCTTTCAGCCGGGTGTTGAGCAGGCTGGGGTTGGTGTCGGCCGCGTCCTGCAGGGCGCGGAAGGTCAGCGCCTCGTCGCGCAGCTCCCACAAGATGCGCAAGGCACCGCGCCGCCCCAGCAGGTCGAGCGCCACCATGATCGGGCGGCCGGTGTCGGAGCCGCGCACCTTCGTGCCGATGCGGGGAGAGGTCTTCATGCTTTACTTTTCATAGCGTCGGTCGCACACTGGTTGCTATGCAAATAGTAGCAAGGAGCCGACCCATGACCCCCGCACGCATCCCACCCGCGTCGGCGCCCTTCGCGCCGGCAATCCAGGCCGTGCTCGACCGGGTGATGCCGACCGGCATGCCGCCGCTGGCCCTGTTCACGACGCTGGCGCGCGACGAGCGCCTGTTCCAGAAGTTCTTCAACGCCTCGCTGCTAGACCCGGGGCACCTGACGCTGCGCCAGCGCGAGCTGGTCATCGACCGCGTCACCGCGCGTTGCGGCAGCGAGTACGAGTGGGGTGTGCATGTGGCTTTCTTCGCGCAGCGGGCGGGCTTCGATGCGGCCCAGGTCGCGTCGCTCGCGCAGGGTTCGGCCGACGACCCCTGCTGGGCCGACGCCGACGACCGCCTGCTCATCGACCTGTGCGATGCGCTGCACGACCGCTGCGACCTCGACGACGCGCTGTGGCAGCGCCTGCACGCCCGCTTCAGCGACGAGGCCGTGCTCGAGCTGCTGATGCTCGCCGGCTTCTACCGCACCGTCAGCACGCTGACCAACGCACTGCGTCTGCCGCTGGAGCCGATGGGCGCGCGCTTTCCTGCCGGGGCCGTCGCGCCGACTCAACGCGGCAAGGCCTCGCGCGAGGCCACCTCGCCGAGCGGCGTGTAGCGCATGCGGGTGTCGAAGCGGCCGTCGAGGTCGGTGTCCAGATCGGCTTGCTCGATGCGGCCGAAGCGCAGCGATTCTTCGCGCAGCGTGTGGCCGCTCGCGCGGTCGATGTAGCGGCGCGTTTCGGGCACGCCGCGCGCGTGGTGCTCGACGAGTTCGGCGTGCCCGTCGCCATCGGCGTCGATGTGAATGAACTCGAACTCACCGCGCCGCAGCGTGGCCGTCGTCTCGAAGCGGCCGTCGAAGTCGTCGTCCAGCTCGGTGTGTTGCGGCACGCCCTGTTCGTCGAAGCGGTCGATGCGGTCCACGCGCCCATCCAGGTTGCGGTCGGATTCGATCCGCAGCAGCCGCCCCGCCGGCGAATGGAACCAGCGCTGGTCGAGCACGCCGTCGCGGTTGTGGTCTACCCCGTCTTCGGTCAGTGGCGCCCGAAAGTACAGCGCCGTCGCCGCCATCCCGAGCAGCAGCCCCAGCACGCCCGCGAGCGCGACCCGGTGCTTCGCCTGCGAAGGCGCGGCGGGCCGGGATTCGTCGGGGCCCGCCGGGGCCTGCGTGGCCTCCCAGCGTTCGATGGCGGCCCGCGCCTGCGGCCAGTCGGCTTCGTCCACCACCACGCGCACCAGCCCGGCGGCCGGCAACTCGCCCATCGCCCCCTGCAGGTGTTCGCCCAGCACCTGCGCAGCGATGTGCTCCTGCTTGAGCAGGTGGCAGACCATGTGCGCCTCGATGGCGTTGGCAGCGTCGTAGACGGTCTTCATCGCGTCGCGGGCGGCGTGTCGCCGCCAGGTGGGGGTGCCGGCCAGTCTATGCGCTGCCACAGGGCCTGAAGCCGGCGTGCCTTGGCGGGGTTGAGCTGTGCGGCCCACTGGATGCGCCCGGCGAGGTGGGCCCGAAAGTCGGGGTGCTGCGCGTGGTTCTGTGTGTGCGGCCCGTGCAAGGCGCACTGGTGCAACACGGCACGCAAGCGGTCGAACTCGGCGCGGTCCAGGTTCGGCCGCTCGTTGACCACCACGCCGCAGACGCGCTGTGTGTGCGACCGGGGGGCGCAGTGGGTCTTGCGGTGGTTGAGCGCATACCCTTCTTCGAGCGCGATGCGCCCGACCCACGCTGCCACGCGCGGCATTGCCGAGCGCAGCGGGGCCGGGCCCGACAGCACCAGGTCGTCGGCATAACGCGAGTAGCGAGCGCCCAGCGTGTGGGCCAGGCCGTCGAGGCGCAGGTCGAGCGAAAACGCGCTCAGGTTGGCGAGCGCCGGTGAGGTCGGTGCGCCTTGCGCGAGGTGGGCGTGGCGCAGGCATGCGGCCTGGTGCCAATCGAGCCAGCCATCGGCGCGCAGGCGCTCGATCACCACCTCGGGCGTGCGCACCGTGCACAGCGCGGCCAGGTCGCGCGCGACGCCCGGTGGGTAGCCCAGGGTCTGAAAGATGGCGATGACCCGCGTCGCCGTGATGCTGTTGAAGAAGTTCTTCAGGTCGAAGCGCAGCACGACCTCTTGCTGCACGTGCTGCTGGGCGTGCGTCAGCACCGATCGCCCCGCGACGAAGCCGTGGCAGGCCTCGTGCACCGGCACCGCATCGAGCAGCCCGTGAAGGATTCGCGCCTGCACTGCCTTGAGCCGGGCGAGCGGTGCCTCGATCAAGCGCCCGCCCCCGTGGCGCTTGGGCTGCAGCAGAAAGCGGTGGTGCTGGGCGTGCAGGGGCGCGTTGCGCCGCCACACCGCACCGTCGGTGAACCAGCCCAGCGTGTCGAGGTCGATGCCCAGCCACTGCGCGAGGTCACCGCGGCCGTCGAGTCGGGGTCGCACGACGTGGTCCAGGCCCAGCGGCGCAGGGACCATGTGCGCAGGGGGCAGCCACCAGTGCCGCACGTAGGGCGGCTCGTCGTGGCGCAGCCAGTCGGCGAAGTGTTCGGACTGCACCAGACGCTCGGCGAGCGCATGGGGCGTCAGCGCGTCCCACCGGGCCGGCGATGCGGGTCGCACGTCGTCAAGCAGCGCCACCAGCCACTCGGGCGGCTTCTCGTGCCCCAAAGCCTGGGCCGCGCGGGCGTACAGGGCGGCCGGTTCGCGGCTACCCGCCAGCAACGCGTGGGCGAGACCGGTGGCGGTGAGGTGTCGGTAGCGGGCGGCGTGCATCGAAGGTGCGGCGCACACGCCAACCTGCCGGTCTCGCGTGAGGAGCCGTGCGCGCAGCGCACACCGCCCCACGCCATGCATGTGTGTGTCGAGGTTCAGCCGTGGGGGTGCCCCACAGCACGGTGTTCAGCGATCCGAAAACCCTGAAACCGTCTTGCTCTTGGCGCGTGGCCGCGGGCGGATCATAGCCAGCACCCTCGCGGCTTCGCGCGGCCGGCGCCTCAACCGTCCAGCTGCTTCTGGAACACCAGCCCCGCGTGCTCGCGCAGCGCGTGGAACTTGATCTTCGGCCAGTTCTCTTGCATCGCGCGCAGCTCGCCAGCGTATTCGAGCAGCACGCAGGGCGCGTTGACGGCGTCGAGCGCGACGCGGTGGTCGTTGCCGTCGATGAAGCGCTTCAGTTCGCGCTCGCCGCCGTCGGCCTCGTCGCAGGTCACCCAGCGGGCCACGTTGTAGCGGGCAGGCATCACGCGGGCCTTCACGCCGTATTCGTGTTCGAGCCGGTGCGCCACCACTTCGAACTGCAGCTGGCCGACGGCCCCGAGCAGCAGCATCGACCCGGCCACCGGGCGAAACACCTGGATCGCGCCTTCTTCGCCCAGCTGCGTCAAGCCCGCGCGCAGTTGCTTGGTCTTGAGCGGGTCGGCCACTTCGACGCTGCGAAACATCTCGGGCGCGAAGAAGGGCAGGCCGGTGAACTGCAACGACTCGCCTTCGGTGATGGTGTCACCCAGCTGCAGCACGCCGTGGTTGGGGATGCCGATGATGTCGCCGGCGAAGGCTTCGTCGAGCAGCTCGCGGCGCTGCGACAGGAAGCTCACCACCGAGTTGGGCCGCAGCTCCTTGCCCGAGCGCACCACCTTCAGCCGCATGCCGCGCTCGAAGTGGCCCGAGGCCACGCGCAGGAAGGCGATGCGGTCGCGGTGGGCCGGGTCCATGTTGGCCTGGATCTTGAAGACCACGCCGGTGAACTTTTTCTCATCGGGCTCGACGACACGCTGGATGGCCTGGCGGTTGCCCGGTGCGGGGGCCAGATCGACCAAGGCGTCGAGCACCTCTTGCACGCCGAAGTTGTTGACCGCCGAGCCGAAGAACATCGGCGTCTGCTTGCCCGCGAGGAAGGCGTCGCGGTCGAAGGGCGGTGCGGCGTCTTGCAGCAGGTCGAGTTCGTCTTTCGACTGCGCGTACTGCATGCCGAAGCGCTCGGGGTAGGCCGGGTTGTCGAGGCCGTCGAGAAACTCGACGCCGTTGTTGGCCTCGGCCCCGCCGAACAAACGCATGCGCTTTTCACGCAGGTCCATCACGCCGTGGAAGGCCTTGCCCATGCCGACCGGCCAGGTGAAAGGCACGACCTCCATGCCCAGCTCGCGCTCGATCTCGTCCATCAGCGCGAGCGGCTCCTGCACCTCGCGGTCCATCTTGTTGACGAAGGTGAGGATGGGTGTGTTGCGCGCGCGGCAGACCTGCAGCAGCCGGCGCGTCTGAGGTTCGACGCCGTTGGCCGCGTCGATCACCATCAGCGCCGCATCGACCGCCGTGAGCACGCGGTAGGTGTCTTCCGAGAAGTCCTGGTGGCCCGGGGTGTCGAGCAGGTTGATGACGCAGTCGCGGTACTCCATCTGCATCACGCTCGATGCGACCGAGATGCCGCGCTGCTTTTCGATCTCCATCCAGTCGGAGGTCGCATGCCGCGTGGCCTTGCGCGCCTTCACCGAGCCGGCGATCTGGATCGCGCCCGAGAACAGCAGCAGCTTCTCGGTCAGCGTGGTCTTGCCCGCGTCGGGGTGGGAAATGATGGCGAAGGTGCGGCGGCGGCGCACCTGCGGGGCGAGTTCGGTGGACATGGGGAAGAGCCTGCGGCGGGGCGCAAAACGGCCCCGCGTCGTCGAAACCGCGGATTATCGCGGGCCGACTGTTACGTGGGCGCGAGCCGGCAGCCGGCGAGCAGGCCGTCGCCCAGCCATTGCTGCAAGGCCTGCACCACGGCAAGCGGCGCCTCGTCGGGGCCGACCTGCGTGGCGGCCCGCTCGCACAGGGCCGCGAAGGGCTCGCCGGTGGCCACGGCCTGCAGCAGCCCGGCTTCGAGCGGCGAGGTGGCCGAACGCCAGCGGGTGTCGAGCGCTGGCCGCCAGGCGATCAGCAGGTGCTCGCCGGGCTCGGGGGCGCCTAGGGCGGGTTCGTCGCCTTCGGCCGCGGCGTGCAGGGCATGCCAGGCCGGGCCGATGCGCCAGGCGAGCGGCACGCGCTGCACGCTCGGGTGCAGGCTGAACACCAGCCGCGCCCAGTCGCCGGGGGCGATGCCGGCCAGCGCCGACGCGTCGAGCGGTTCGGCATCGGGCGCATCGAAGGCGGTGCGCAGCGCCCATTCCATGCGCGCCAGGTCGGTCATCGCGGGGTGCGGCACGAGGTCGTCGCGTGCCGCCATGAAGTCGGCCAACCCGTCGCCGAACCAGCGGATCGACGGGTGGTGCGAGGGCTGCACCTCGATGTACGCCAGCGCCAGCGCGTCGAAGGCCGCGTCGCCCATCAAGCGCGGCAGCACGCCGTAGTTGTCGCGCAGCGCGCCGATGAGGCGGGCGCGGTAGGCGTGCTGGTAGATGCGCAGCAGCGGCTCGTGTTGCGTGGGGTCGCGCAGCAAGGCCGCGTCGTCGTGGGCGTGCACGACGGCGTGGTGCAGGCGGCGCTGCTGGTCGGCGAGGGGCTCGGAGCTCATGGGCGTTGGGGGCGGCGGGGCTCGGGTTTTTCAACGCAAAGGCGCAAAGAACGCCAAGGGCGCCAAGGGAGTTCGACCTTGCGTTCCCTGCGCCTTTGCGCGTTCGGCATTGAACCGCTTGGCGAGGCGCGGGGCGCTGAGGTCGCGCTTCACACCACCTCCGCCAGCGCGTGGCGCAGGGCCCCGGCTTGCACCGTGCGCGCCCGGTCCAGCTCGGCCACCAGGTCATCCAACGCCGGGATGTGGTCGTCGCGTTCGATCATTGCGGGCACGGCACCCAGCCGCTGCGTCGTGTACGCGTACAAGTCCCACACCGCTTCGCATACCGGGTGGTCGTGCGTGTCGATCAGGTAGGTGCCATGGTCTTCGTGGCCGGCCAGGTGGATCTGCCGCACGCGTTCGCGGGGCATCGCGTCGA
This sequence comes from Piscinibacter sp. PDB5-1, assembly GCF_056676035.1. Classification (NCBI taxonomy): domain Bacteria; kingdom Pseudomonadati; phylum Pseudomonadota; class Betaproteobacteria; order Burkholderiales; family Sphaerotilaceae; genus Piscinibacter; species Piscinibacter sp. PDB5-1. The sequence continues at coordinate 387,958 of NZ_JBWVZL010000005.1, forward strand.
TGAAGGCGCGCGCCTCGAAGCCGTGGTTCACGCTGCTGACGTAGACGTTGTTCACGTCGAGCAGCAACTCGCAGTCGGCGCGCTGCAGCAGTTCGGCGATGAACTGCCATTCGCTCATCTCGTCGCCAGCGAAGCTCACGTAGCTGGAGACGTTTTCGAGCACCAGCCGGCGGCCGAGCAGGTCTTGCACCTGCTGGATGCGCGGCACCAGGTGGCGCAGGGCCGCCTCGGTGTACGGCATCGGCATCAGGTCGTGCAGGTGGTGGCGGCCGATGCCCGTCCAGCACAGGTGGTCGGACACCCAGGCCGGCTCGACCCGCTGCACCAGCGCCTTCAGCGCGCGCAGGTAGGGCGCATCGAGCCGGTCGGTGCCGCCGATCGACAGGGACACGCCGTGCAGCACCATCGGGTAATCGCGCCGGATGCGGTCCAGAAAGTGCAGCGGCTTGCCGCCCGGCACCATGCAGTTCTCGCTGATGACCTCCAGCCAATCGACACGCCGGCGCGCTTCGCCGTCGGTCGCGGTGAAGTCGTGAAAGTGCTCGGGCCGCAGGCCCAGGCCGAAGCCTTCGACAGGTCGGTTCATCGCGGGTTTCGATCGAATGGCGCTGCACGGCAAACGGGCCAGGCCCGTCGCCGCGCAGCGTGTGGCTCGCCTTACTTGACCACCTTGCCGCCGGCCTTCATGCAGGCGTCGGCCGACTTGGTCGTGACCCAGCCCTGGCCTTTGCAGCTGTTGTGGCCCTTGCAGGCGCTGGAGGCGGTCTTGCACTCCGAGGTGCCCTTGCAGCTGTTGGTGCCGGCGCACTTCACGCCGCCATCGGCTGCGTGTGCGGGGGCGGTCACGGCCACGCCGGTGGCAAACAGGGCGGCAGCGGCCGAAGCCATGGCCAGACCGGACTTGAGGTTGTTCAGCATGAAGATCTCCTGGAAATGGGGTGATGAGAAGAAGAATGACCGTCGGCGACGGGTCATGCGAGGAGCCCTCGCCGGTGGCCCCGCCAGAGGCGAGGGCCGGTTCGTGCCGCGCAGAGGTGAATACGCAGGCTGCGGCGTTTTGGTTACGGCCGCGCACCCCAAGATGTAATCGTGTGTAAGGCGACGGCCTGCGCACGGGTGACGCGGCGGTGCATCCAAACGGGGCTCTGCGCTCGTCATCCAGGCAGGGCCCGACCGCCCGCCGACCCTGCCCGCCCATGTGTCCGACCCCCACCACGCCTTGCCCCGCCTGCACCAGACCCGCCGTGGCCCGGGCGCACGGGCGCGCGCCGCGCCTAAACTGGCCGCTTGCCCGCTTCGCCACCGCCGCACCGACGATGACCCCGGCCCCGGACCTGTCCGCGTTGAACCACCTGCTCAGCCGCATCGCCCTGCAAGACCGGGCCGCACTGCGCGAGTTGTACGAACGCACCGCGAGCCGCCTGCTGGCCGTGGCGCAGCGCATGCTTCACGACACTGGCGCGGCCGAAGACGTGTTGCAGGAAGTCTTCGTCACCGTGTGGTCGCGCGCCGGCCAGTACCCGGCGGTGCACTCGCACCCGATGGCCTGGCTGACCTCGATGGTGCGCAACCGCGCCATCGACCAGATGCGCAAGGCCAAGCCCGAAGTGCCGCTGCACTGGACCGGCGACGACGGTGAAGAGCACCAGCACGACATCGCCGACGAGAGCGCCACGCCCGTCGAACGCCTGATGGCCGCGCAGGCCGATGACCGCCTGGGCGACTGCATCGGCCAGCTCGACGCCGAGCCGCGCCTCGCGGTCATGCTGGCCTACTACGAAGGCCTCACGCATGCCGAACTGGCCGAGCGGCTGGCGCGGCCCCTGGGCACCATCAAGGCCTGGGTGCGGCGCAGCCTGTTGCGGCTGAAAGACTGCATGGGAGAGCCGGCATGAACTGGTACCGCTCGCCCGCCGTCATCGACCGACTCGCCGCCGGCTACGCGCTCGGTACCCTGCAGGGCCGTGCCCGTCGCCGCTTCGAGGCCGTGATGCGCCTGCACCCGGCCATCGCCCGGCAGGCCGCGCAGTGGGACGTGCGCCTGCAGCCAATGGCGCAGCGCGTGCCGCCCGTCGAGCCCAGCACCGATCTGTGGCATCGCATCGAACAACGCGCCTTCGGTGGCGCCCAGCCCGAGGCCGCCTCGCAGGCGAGCGAGCGTCGCCGTCCCGACGCCGACCACGCGCCGTGGTGGCGCAAGCTCTTCGCGCCCATCCCGGCCGGCGCGCTGGCCTTCGGGCTGCTGCTGGGCCTGCTGCCCACGCTCGTGCAACAGCCCCCCGGCAGCGCCCCGGGCCTGGTCGGCGAGACCCAGTTGCCCGAGAGCTACGTCGGCGTGCTGGCCAACCGCGCGGGCCAGACCGGCATGATCATCTCCAGCCAGCGCCATGGCCGCGTGCTCGACCTGAAGCAGCTGCAGCCGCTCTCGCTGGCCGCCGGCCAGACCCTGTTCATCTGGACAATCGACGCCACCGGCATCGTGCGCCCCATCGGCGCGGCCCCCAGCGGTGCGTTCGTGCATGTGGCCTTGCCGCAACCGGCCGAGCAGTTGTTCAACACCGCCGTCGAATTGGCCGTCTCGGTCGAAGTCGACGGCACGCCGCCCGCGGCCCCTGGCGGCCCCTTCGTCTACCGTGGCCTGTGCGGCAAGCTGTGGAAGGCGCCCCGGCCGGCCAGCGCGCCGCGCTGAACTGCCTCAACCGGGGCTTGCGGCGCCTTTGCGCGCAAAGCCCATGTACGACACGCCGAGCTGACGGCTCGGGCCCAGCACGACCGCGTCGCCGAACTGCGCGAAGCTGATGCGGCCCAGCCGCAGCCGCACGAACGCCGCCAGCGCCTTCAACGGGTTGCCCGTCGGGGCCAGGCCCTTGAACTCGGGCGCGACCAGGCCCTGGCGCGCGAAGCTGTCGCGCAACTCTTGCGGGCGGATGAACTGGTGCCACACGTGCACGTCGCGCGGAATGAAACGCGTCGGTGCCCAGTCCTGCGCGAGCTTGATCGCGAGCAGGTGGCTCAGCCACGTGCGGTTGATGGTGTCGAAGAAGAACACGCCACCCGGCTTGAGCACGCGGGCGATCTCGGCGACGACGCGGTCCACGTCGTCCACGTGCTCCAGCACGTCGCAGCAGCACACGACGTCGAAGCTCGCGTCGGCGAAGGGCAGCGTCTGCGCGTCACCCTGGCGGTAGTCGATCGACAGGCCGGTGGCGCGTGCATGCTCGCGGGCCGCCATCAGCGGCGTGGGCGACCGGTCGAGGCCGGTCACCTGGCAGCCCAACTGCGCGAATCGCTCCGACAACAGGCCGCCGCCGCAGCCCACGTCGAGCACCTGCAGGCCTTGCGGCGCGCGGCCCAACCGCTGCACCAGCGCCTCGCGGAAGTAAGCAAAGCGCGCCGGGTTGATCGCGGTGCGCAGCAGCGCCATGAACGAATCGTCGCCCCACCACTCGGTGTGCAGGCGGTCGTAGATGGCGTTGTCGATCAGGGCAGGCATGGCGTTCCTTTCAGCGTGCGATCAGCGAGTGGTGCGGCGGGCCTTGGCGAGCGCGGCGCTTTCTTTCTTGAGCGGGCCACCGACCGGGCAGAAGCTCGCCAGGTGCTTGTGCAGCACGCCCATCAGGTTGTCGTGCGCGAGGCTGTAGTGCACGAACTGGCCGCGCTTCTCGCTCTTCACGAGGCCGGCGTTCTCGAGGATCTTCAGGTGCTTCGAGAGCGAGGGCTTGGTCATCTCGAAACGCTCGGCGATCTCGCCGGCGGTGAGCGAGGCTTCGGACAGGTAGGCGAGGATTTTTCGGCGCGGCGTCGAGGCGAGCGCGGCGAAGACGTTGTCGGAATCCATGGGTGGCCAGTTCACGAAATGTTGGTTAAGTATTTTGCTAATTAGCTAATTGGTGTGTAGAGTATCACGGCAGCTCGTCGCTGCACAGCACCCGATCGGCACCCCGCTCGATGCTTTTATGCCGAGGTTCGCACCATGAAGAAAACCCCTGTGGCCCCCACCCCGCCCGACGACGTCTGGCTGGTCTACGACGACGAATGCCCGCTGTGCCGCAACTACTGCCAGGTCGTGCGCCTGCGCGAGGCCGTGGGCACCTTGCACTTGGTGGACGCGCGCCATCCCGGCCCGTTGATGGACGAGATCACCGCCGCCGGGCTCGACATCGACCAGGGCATGGTGCTCAAGTGGAAGGGCGTCACCTACTACGGCGCCGATGCGATCCACATGCTCAGCTTGCTCAGCACGCGCACGGGCTGGTTCAACCGCGTGAGCTTTCTCTTCTTCGGCACGCGGCTCGGTGCGCGGGTTTTCTACCCGCTGGGCAAGGCCTTCCGCAACCTGGTGCTCAAGCTGCTGGGCATCCGCTACATCGACAACCTGGGGCGCGCGGCCGCCCAGGCCGCCGCGCGCGAGGCTTCGGCGGCCAAGGGCTGACCCCCGCATCGCTACGATGCGCGAATCCTGGTGAATGAACGCGAGGCTTTCGCGCCCGCACCCCGCCCATGAAAGCAGCTGCCCGCCAGTTCGCCCTCGCGGCCCATGCCGACCAGCGCTACGGCACCCACCCGTACGCACACCACCTCGACGCCGTGGCGGCGATCGCCGCGCCGTATGGCGACGAGGCCGTGGTCGTTGCCTACCTGCACGACACCGCCGAAGACACGCCCGTCACGCTGGCGCAGATCGAGGCCGAGTTCGGCCCGCGCGTCGCCCGCTGCGTCGCCCTGCTGACCGATGCGCCGGGTGCCAACCGCAAAGAGCGCAAGGCGCTGACCTACGCCAAGCTCGCGCAGGTCACAGGCGACGAAGAACTGGCCCTGTGCGTCAAGGCGGCCGACCGCCTCGCCAACGTGCGCGCCTGCGTGGCCGATGGCGAACGGCGGCTCTGGCAGCTCTACCGCGACGAGCACCCAAGCTTTCGCGCCGCGGCGTTTCGCCCCGGGCAGTGCGATGCGCTGTGGGGCGAGCTGGATCGCCTGTTGACGGGCGACGGCCCGGCAGGGCCCGCCCCATGAACACTGACCCGCTCGCGACCCCCGAAGCGCGCCGCACCCGCCGCGCCGAGGTCGTGGCCGCGCTCACGCCGCTCGTGCCGGCGCACGCCCTGCTGTGGCACCGCGAAGAGACCATCCCGTATGAATGCGATGGGCTCACCGCCTACCGCGAGCAGCCCCTGGTGGTGGTGTTGCCCGAGACCGAAGCGCAGGTGGCCGCCGTGCTGCGCACCTGCCACGCGATGCAGGTGCCGGTGGTCGCGCGGGGCGCTGGCACGGGCCTGAGCGGCGGGGCCTTGCCGCACGCGCTGGGGGTGACGCTGAGCCTGGCGAAGTTCAACCGCATCGTGGCGCTCGACCCGCTGGCGCGCACGGCCACCGTGCAGTGCGGCGTGCGCAACCTGGCCATCAGCGAGGCGGCGGCGCCGCACGGGCTGTACTACGCGCCCGACCCGTCGAGCCAGATCGCCTGCACCATCGGCGGCAACGTGGCCGAGAACTCCGGCGGCGTGCATTGCCTCAAGTACGGCCTGACGCTGCACAACGTGCTGCGCGTGCGCGGTTTTCTGGCCGATGGCGAGCCGGTGGAGTTCGGCAGCGAAGCGCTCGACGTGGCCGGGCTCGGCCTGCTGTCGGTGGTGGTTGGCAGCGAAGGCATGCTGGCCGTGGTCACCGAAGTGACGGTCAAGCTGGTGCCCCAGCCGCAACTTGCGCGCTGCATCATGGCGAGCTTCGACGACATCCGAAAAGCCGGCGATGCGGTCGCGGCGGTCATCGCGGCCGGCATCATCCCGGCGGGTCTTGAGATGCTCGACAAGCCCATGACCGCGGCCGTCGAAGACTTCGTGCACGCGGGCTATGACCTCGGTGCCGAAGCCATCTTGCTGTGCGAAAGCGACGGCACGCCCGAAGAGGTGGCCGAAGAAATCGCTCGCATGACCGAGGTGCTGGTGGGCGCCGGCGCCTCGCGCGTCGAGGTGAGCCGCGACGAGGCGCAGCGCGTGCGCTTCTGGAGCGGGCGCAAGAACGCCTTTCCGGCCAGCGGCCGCATCAGCCCCGACTACATGTGCATGGACTCGACCATCCCGCGCAAGCGGCTGGCCGACATCCTGCTCGCCATCGCCGAGATGGAGAAGAAATACGGCCTGCGCTGTGCGAACGTCTTCCATGCGGGCGACGGCAACCTGCACCCGCTGATCCTGTACGACGCGAACGACCCCGACCAGCTGCGCCGCTGCGAGCTGTTCGGCGCCGACATCCTGGAGACCAGCGTCGCGATGGGCGGCACGGTGACCGGCGAACACGGTGTGGGCGTCGAGAAGCTCTCGTCGATGTGCGTGCAGTTCAGCGACGCCGAACGCGAGCAGATGGTGGCGCTCAAGAGGGCCTTCGACCCGGGGGGCACGCTGAACCCCGGCAAGGTGATTCCGACCCTGCACCGCTGCGCCGAATACGGCCGCGAGCACGTCAAGCGCGGGGTCGTGCGGGCCTTTGCGGAGCTGCCGCGCTTCTGAGGGTCTCTGAGCGCGCGGCAGGCCCCGAGCGTCACGCGGCTTGCGGCACAATCCGCCGCTTCGATCCCCTTGGAGTGTGTCTTGGACAGCAGTCACCCTCGGTGACCGTCCGCTCCGACCCGCGTCGCCTTCGTTGACGCCTGTGCCTGGAGTGAGACGGTTTTCCCCGCAACCCCCGTTGATCCCCAGGCCCCTTTCGGCAGCGCGCGACGCCTGCCGAGCTCGTCGGAGCGTTTTGCATGCTGAACGTGTTCACGCTGGCCAGTGGCCGGCTGTTTCAGGAAGAGATCGAAAGCGTCGAAGCCCTCACCGACCTGAACCCGGTCTGGGTGGACCTGGAGTCGCCCACGCCCGAAGAAAAGGGCTGGATCGCGCAGCGCTACGGCCTCACGATCCCCGACGACATCGTCGATGACGACCTCGAAGAGTCGGCCCGCTTCTACGAAGAAGACAACGGCGAGTTGCACATCCGCTCGGACTTCTTGATCGACGACGGCGAGACGCCGCGCAACGTGCGCGTCGCGTTCATCCTCTACAACAACGTGCTGTTCTCGATCCACGGCGAAGACCTGCCGGTGTTCCGCCTGCTGCGCCTGCGGGCGCGGCGCATCCCGGCGCTGATCGACGACGCGAAAGACGTGCTGCTCAAGCTCTACGACGCCGACGCCGAGTACAGCGCCGATGCGCTCGAGGGCATCTACGACAGCCTCGAAAAAGTCAGCGCCCGCGTGCTGAAGGAAGAAGTCAACGACCAGGCCGCCGGCCAGGCGCTGGCGGCCATCGCGCGCGAGGAAGACTTGAACGGCCGCATCCGCCGCAATGTGATGGACACGCGCCGTGCGGTCAGCTTCATGATGCGCAGCCGCATGCTCAACGCCGAGCAGTTCGAAGAGGCGCGGCAAATCTTGCGCGACATCGACTCGCTCGACTCGCACACGGCCTTCCTGTTCGACAAGATCAACTTCCTGATGGACGCCACGGTCGGCTTCATCAACATCAACCAGAACAAGATCATCAAGATCTTCTCGGTGGCCAGCGTGGCCATGCTGCCGCCGACGCTGATCGCGAGCATCTACGGCATGAACTTCCGCGCGATGCCCGAGCTCGACTGGTCGTTCGGCTACCCGGTGGCGCTGGCGCTGATGGCGCTGAGCATTGCCACGCCGTTCTGGTACTTCCACCGCAAGGGGTGGCTCAAGTAGCCACCGCCCGGCGCCCCCGTCCCGCATGACCGACACCGTCCAGCGCGCGCTGCTGCGCGTGGCCGGGGCCTCGACGCTGGTGGTGCTGGCGTTTTCGATGCTCAACCCCGTGCTGGCCGTGCGCCTGCAGGCGCAGGGCGCGTCGAACTCGGCCATCGGCTTCTTCGCGATGCTGTCCTTCCTGAGCATCGCGGTGATGGTGCCGCTGATGCCGGCGATCTTTGCGCGGCTGGGGGTCGCGCGGGCCTTCCGTTTCGGGCTGGCGCTCGAAGCCGTCGCCACGCTGGGTTATGCCAGCACCGAGCACTACGGATGGTGGTGCCTGTTCTCGGCGCTCGCCGGGGTGGGCGCGGCGGCGGCGTGGAACGGCACCGAAGCCCTGCTTGCGCACAACGCACCGCCCGACCGGCGCGGCCGCGTGATGGGCCTGTACCAGACCGTGCTGGGCGGCGCACTCGCGCTCGGCCCTTTCCTGCCTGGGCTGCTGCCGCTGTCGCCGCGCGCGCTGACGCTGGTGGCCGTGGGTTGCCTGCTGCTCGCGCTGGTGCTGGCCTGTGCGCCTTCGGTCAGCCGCATGCGCGCCTCGCGCGAGGGCGCCCCGGCGCTGGGCCTGATCGCCGCCGTGCGGCGCGTGCCGGGCCTGGTGTGGCTGGCCTTCGCGGGCGGGGTGTTCGAGGCCGGGCTGGGTTCGGTGACCACGGCCCATGCGGCCGGTGCCGGCCTGTCGCTCGCGGCTGCGGCCTCGATCGCGGGCGTGCTGGGCGTGGGCAGCTTCGCGGTGCAGTACCCGAGCGGGTGGATTGCCGACCACGTGTCGCCGCGGCCGGTGTTTTTCACGGTGGGGGTGGTGCTGGTCATGGCCTCGCTGTTGTTCGCGGGGGCGCAGCGGTTCGTGCCGCTGACCTGGGTCAGCGCGTTTCTGTGGGGGGCGGTGGGTGGCGCGCTTTACACGCTGACGATGACGCGAGTGGCGCACGAGTTTGCGCAGTCGTCGGCCGTGGCCGGGGCGGCCGCCGTGATCACCGCTTACACCGCCGGCGGGGCGCTGGGGCCGGCGGTCAGCGGGGTGATGTTCGACACGCTGGGGGTGGTCGGCCAGGCGGCGTGGCTGGCCTTGCTGGCCATCAGCGTGGTGGCGGTGGCCTGGCGCGGCATGCGCGCTGCGGGTTGAAATTCGCAGAGGCGCGTCATCACTTGCTTTCGGGCGAAGTAGATCGACAAAACCGGCGTTTGTCTTGTGCCGAGACGTTGCGGGGAAACGTGGCTGGACAGGGTTTGCCCTAGGGCGAATCATCGCGCGCCCTGAGGTTCTTTCGGCCTTGGGGCATGGCGGGCTGCCTTCACCGGTGGGTCGCCGAGTCCACCCCCACAAGCAACACACGCGCTGCTCACAGCGCGGAGGAGACACCACATGCTTTTCATATCTAGCGGATGGGCGCGCGTGAAAACACGCGCCGTCGCCGCTGGCCTCGGCTTGGCGCTCGGCGCCATGCCCGTGCTGGCGCAGACGACCACCACCCTGCTCCAGCAGCCGTTCACGGCGGGCCTGGGCACCTTCACTTCAGCGGGCGGCGTGACCACCGGCGCCACCGGCGTCGTGATGCGCGGCAGCCTGGTTTCGACCGATGGCTCCGTCACGTCGGCGGCCATCAGCACGGTCGGCTACTCGGGCCTGAGCCTGAGCTTCACCCGCGTCACGGCCGGTGGCCTGAGCACCACCGAAGCCGGCATCGCCGAGGTCTCGGTCAACGGCGGCGCCTTCACGGCGCTCGAAAGCACCCGCGTGACGGCCAGCGCGCCCGTCACCATCGCCCTGCCCACCAGCGCGGCCAACCAGGCCAGCGTGCGGTTGCGCTTCCGCATCAACGCCAACAGCACCGGCGACACCTACACGGTAACCAACGTGACGCTGACCGGCACCACGGGCACGACCAACCCGCCGCCGACCAACGCCGCCGTGCCGGCCATCGGCGAGTTCGCCACCTTCGAGAGCGGCCAGGTGCGCCCGCTCGCGCTGTCGGCCGACGGCAACCGCCTCTACGCGGTCAACACGCCGGACAACCGCGTCGAGGTCTACAACGTGTCGGGCAGCACGCCGACGCTGGTCGAGTCGATCCCGGTCGGCCTGGAGCCGGTCGCCCTCGCGCTGGCCCCCAACGGCAACCTGTGGGTGGTCAACCACCTGTCCGACAGCATCAGCATCGTCGATGTCTCGCGCTCGCCGGCCCGCGTGGTCAACACGCTCTTCACGGGTGACGAGCCGCGCGACATCGTGTTCGCCGGCACCGGCAACAAGTGGGCGTTCGTCACCGCCGCGCATCGCGGCCAGAACGCCGGCTTCGACCCGCAGCTCACGACGCCCGGCATCGGCCGCGCCGACGTGTGGGTGTTCGACGCCGCCAACCCGGGCACCAACCTCGGGGGCACGCCCGTCACGCGCCTGAACATGTTCGGCGACACGCTGCGCGGCCTGGGCCGCAACGCCGACGGCACACGCGTCTACGCCGCCGTCTTCAACTCGGGCAACAAGACCACCGTGCTGAAGGCCGACATCCCCGATGGCGGCATTCCGAACAAGCCGCCGCCCACCACCTCGGCCGCCGGTGTGACCGCACCGCAAACGCCGCTGATCGTGCAGAAGAACGCTGCCGGCAACTGGGTCGATGCGGGTGACCCCATCACCGGCACGCAGCCGCGCACCTGGAACAGCCGCGTCAAGCTCGACCTGCCCGACCTCGACGTCTTCACCATCGACACCACCGGCACCACGCCGCGTGTGGTCGCCCAGGTCTCGGGCGTCGGCACCACGCTCTTCAACGTGGTCGTGAACCCGACCTCGGGCCGCGTCTACGTCAGCAACCAGGAAGCGCGCAACGTCGTGCGTTTCGAAGGTTCGGGCACCCGGGGCTCGACCGTGAAAGGTCGCTTCGTTGAAAGCCGCATCACGGTGATCAACGGCACGACCGTCACCCCGCGCCACCTGAACAAGCACATCACCAGCTACAACCAGGCCACGGGCACCGCCGCCGAGCGCGCCCTGGCCCTGGCCCAGCCGCTGGAGATGGCCGTCTCGCCCGACGGTGCGAACCTGTTCGTCACCGCCATGGGCTCGAACCGCCTCGCGCGCCTGAGCACCACGCAGCTCGAAGCCAACACCTTCACGCTGGCCGCCGCCAACCAGGTCAACCTGACCGGCGGGGGCCCGACGGGTGTCGTGCTCAACCCCTCGCGCAACCTGGCCTATGTGCTGACGCGCCTGGACAACGGCATCTCGGTGGTCAACACCTCGGGCACGCTGAGCGAAGTGGCGCATGTGCGCATGTTCAACCCCGAGCCGGCCGAAGTGGTCAACGGCCGCCCCTTCCTGTACGACGCGCTGCGCACGTCCAGCCGGGGCGATTCGTCGTGCGCGGGCTGCCACATCTTCGGTGACATGGACCACCTCGCGTGGGACCTCGGCAACCCCGATGGCGCCGCGGTGCAAAACACCAACGCCTACAGCCCGGAAGCGCCGAACTTCGGTCGCACCGCCAGCTTCCACCCGCTGAAGGGGCCGATGACGACGCAAACCCTGCGCGGCATGCGTGGCCAGGGCCCGCTGCACTGGCGCGGTGACAAGCGCGGCAACAACCGCACTTCGGGCCAGACGCTCGAAGACGCGGCCTTCAAGGAGTTCAACGGCGCCTTCGTCGAACTGCTTGGCCGGGGTTCGGAGCTGACGGCGTCTGAAATGGACTCGTTCGCCAGGTTCGCGCTGAAGCTCGTGTTCCCGCCCAACCCGGTGGGCAACCTCGACGGCAGCCTCACGGCCGACCAGTCGGCGGGCATGACCGTCTACAACTCGCGTGTGGACGGCCTGAGCACCTGCAACGACTGCCACACGCTGAACCCGGCCGCCGGTCGCTTCGGCACCGATGGCACGATGGCGGTCGAAGGCAACAACGTGGCCGAGAACTTCAAGATCGCCGGCCTGCGCAACATGTATCAGAAGGTCGGCATGTTCGCGACCAACAGCGTGGCCACGGGCAACCCGGCCATGGGCAACCAGATTCGCGGCTTCGGCTTCGAAAACAGTGGCCAGTTCGGCAACCTCGACACCTTCTTCGCGTCGGCGGCCTTCCAGCTGTCGGTGGCGCAGCAGCAGCAGCTCGACCGGCTGATGATGTCGGTGCCGACCGAGATGGCCAACATCGTCGGCCAGCAGGTCACGGTGACGCCGACCAACGCGTCGAACACCGCTGTGCGAGCCCGCCTCGACCTGCTGGTGGCGCGCGCGCTGGTGACTTCGCCGCGCCGTGAGTGCGAGCTGGTGGCCAAGGGCGTGATCGGCAACGTGTCGCGTGGCTGGGTGATGAACTCGTCGCGCAGCTTTGTGCCGAATCGGCGTGCGGAAGCTGCCGTGACGCTGCAAGGGCTGCTCGATTCGGCTGCGGCCGATGGTGCGGCCATCACCTTCACCTGTGCGCCGGTCGGCAACGGCACGCGCTTCGGTGTGGACCGTGACGCGAACGGCACGTTCGACCGCGACTGATCGTTGACGGCTTGAGTCGGTCCGGCTTGGTGGAGCCGGCCGGCTTGGGTTGTGGAACCCCGGGGTGCTGAAAGGCGCCTCGGGGTTTTTCGTTTTATGGGACACCGACCCCGTTCGACCTGCGGCCGACCGTCCGCTGCCCATCCCGTTCGGGCTGGGGGGTCTGAGTCCTTGTGCGTTGGGGGGGGCTGTGGGTTCGTTCTTCCCCGCACGGAAGTCGGCGCCGGGATGTGCGCCCGGCAGCGCACCCACTTTCTTTCAGAAAGAAAGTGGGCAAAGAAACGGCCCCGGGGCCGGCGGTCCCGCTGCGCGGGACTGCTCTGCGATGCTCGGCCTTGAGGGCGAGTCGCCGACAACTCCCTCCGTTCCCTTCGGTCACTGCGAGTCGAACAGTCGGCGAAGTCAGAGGTGGAAGCGCGCTGCGCGCCGCCCTCAAGCCCTGCGCTTCTCGACGCCTCTACGGGGCCGGGGTCAGGCGCTTCGCGCTGGGTTGAATGCGGAGGGGGCTTTGCCCCTTGCCCCCAAGTTGGGGTGACGCTGGAACGTCGCTGCGCTCCGTTCTTTGCGGCTTCACGCCTCGTTCATACGCATGCGGCCAAGGCCTGTGCACTCAGCCACGCGCGCTCCACGCCTTCGGCGCCTTCTCTCGCCGACCATGCATCGCCGCAGGCGCCAAGGCGCAGTTCGGCATGCCAGGCGCAGGGTTCGGCCAAGGGCTGCGGCACCCGCGCTTCTCGCCACAGCTGCGCGCTGGCGTGCACCGGGCGCGCGAGTGACACGCCGAGCGCGCGGGCGAAGGCACCGAGCAGGTGTTGTGTGATTTGCGCGGGCGGCACGTCGAGGTTGTGGGCGCTCCAGGCCGGGGTGGCCTGCAAGACCCAGCGGCAGGCGATGCCGCCGACGCGGGGGCGGCCGGGGCGGCGGTCCATGCGCAAGGCCTGGCCCAGCGGGCCGAGCGGGTCGGGGCCGGGCACGCGGTCGTGCGGTGTCGGCAAGGCCGCGGGCCACGCGGCGCTCACGGTCCACATCGGTTCGCTCATCACCGAGCGCAGGCGCTCGGCCAGGGCCGGGTCGGCGGGCAGCAGCGGCAAGGCCTGGCGCGGGGGCAGGGCCAGCAGCACGGCGTCGAAACCACCGAGTGCGCGGCCGTCGGCCAGGCGCAGTTGCCAACGGTCGGACGCGCGGGTGAGCGCTGCCACGGCCGCGCCGCAGCTCACGTCCACGCCCTGGGCCAGCCGCGCCGGCAACTCGGCCATGGCGGGGCGCGCGATGAAGTGCGTGTCGCTGGCGGGCTGCACCCAGGCTTCGTCTTGCCAGCGCTGCACCTGCGGGCGAAAGCGGCCGCTGGCGGCGGTGAAGACCGGCGCGCCGTGGTCGAAGCTGCCGGCTGCGTTGCGCAGCGTGGCGCAACGGCCGCCGGCCTCCGGCGCGGCTTCGAACACGCGCACCGTGCGGCCGGCGGCGTGCAGTTCGGCCGCGAGGGTGAGGCCGGCAACACCGCCGCCGACGATGGCGATCTGGGCGATGACGCTCATCGGCGCGTGCTCATGCGTTGGCCCGGCGCTTGAGCCAGCGCATCAGCGCGCCGACCCCCGGCAGCTTCTCGTACAGCTCTTCGGCCGCGTCCCAGTAGTCGCGGTGCAGGGCGATGCGGCCCTGCGCGTCGAAGCGCAGGTGGCTCGCGCCGCGCACGGTTTGCGGGGCGTTGCTGAAGCGCTTGAAGCGAAAGAGAAAGTCCCAGGTCAGCAGGCACTGGTCGCCTTGCACGACGATGTCGCGCACCACGAAGCGCGGCTCGTGCAGCGAGGCGAACATGTGCGCGAAGACCTGCTGCACGGCGGGCACGCCGCGCACCTCGTTGAACGGGTCTTTGAACAGCGCCTCGGCGGCGTAGAAGTCGCCGAGCTGCGCCAGCGATGCGGGGGTGAGCTGCTCGAACCACGCCACGAGCCGCGCCACGCGCGCGTCGTCACAGCGGGGCACGCTCATAGCCCGGTCGCGCGGCGGATGGCCTTGAAGTAGAACGCGTCGCCGACGTGGCTCAACGCCTTCAGCCACAGCGTGAAGCGCTTCGGAAAATGCATCTCGAAGCGGCCGGCTGCCCAGCCTTTCAAGATCTCGTCGGCGGCTTCTTCGGGGGTGATCAGTGCGGGCATCTGGAACTCGTTCTGCGCGGTGAGCGGAGTTTCCACGAAACCGGGGTTGATGACCGACACGCCCAGGCCCAGCGGGTGCAGGTCGAGGTACAGCGTCTGCGCCAGATTGATCAGCGCGGCCTTGGTCGGCCCGTAGCCCAGCGCGTTGGGCAGGCCGCGGTAGCCCGCCACGCTGGCCACCAGGCTCAGGTGGCCGTGGCCCTGGCGGGTCAGCACAGGCAGCACCACGTCGAGGCAGTTCAGCGCGCCCACGTAGTTGACGTGCTGGTGGCGCAAGGCGGTGGCGAGCTTGAACTCGGTCGCGCGCATCGACTGGTAGTAGCCGGCGCAATAGACGACCACGTCGATGCGGCCGTGCCGCGCGAGCACCTCGGTCGCGGCGGCGGCCAGCGTGTCGCGCTCGGTCGCGTCGGCCACGAGGCCGAGGCTGCCGGGGTGCTGCACCTCGAACTCGCGCAGCGCGGGTTCGCTGCGTGCCGACACCACCACCCGCGCGCCACGCAGGTGCAGCGCGTGCGCGGTGGCGCGGCCGATGCCGGTCGAGGCTCCGATGAGCCAGACGACCTGGCCGGTCCAGACTTGCAGTCGCGGGTTGAGTGACATCTCAGACCTTGTGGAACGACAGCGTGACTTCGCCGAGGCGCACGCCGAACTTGCTCATCACCGCGCGGTTGAGCATCACGCGTTCGTCCATCAGGAACATCCAGTCGTCGAACTGCACGTCGTAGGTCTTGCCATCGACCGGCAGGCGCAGCGTGTATTTCCATTGAAAGGCGTTGCCGGCGGCCTGGCCGCGCGCTTCACCGACCACGTCGCCCGCGGTGCCGGTGTACTGGCCGTTGGGCAGCTTCTTCAGGCGCCACACGCGACGCTCTTTTGTGCCGTCGCTGTAGCTGAAGGCTTCGTCGAGCACGCCCTCGTCGCCGGTCCAGGTGCATTTCATCTCGACCGTGAAGCGACGCACCACGCGCCCCGAGCGGTCGGTGAAGAGGCCATGCGCCATCACCGTGCCGTTGAAGTAGCTGCGCAGGTCGAGCACCGGGGTCTCTTTGGCGTAGTCGGCCGGGGTCGGGGCCGAGGCGCAGGCGGCCAGGGCCAGCGTGCTGGCGGCCAGCAGGGTCTTCAAGGGGTTCATCGCGGGCTTTCGAGGTCAGACAAACGCAAGCGCCACAACAAGGCGGCGGCGGTGAGCTTCAATACGCAGGGCACCAGGCAGTAGGCGACGGTGAGCGCCTGCAGGGCCGGCTCGCTGCGGCTGCCGGGTGCGTAACCCAGCGCCTGCAAGAGCGGCAGCGCCACGCCGGCGGCGAGCGCAAGATTGAGCTTGGTGGCGAAGTTCCACCAGCCGAAGTACGCGCCCTCGGCGCGCTCGCCGTGGCCCGCACGCTGAATCACGCCGGCCAGCAGCGCGGGCGGCACGCTCAGGTCGGCGCCGAGGGCGATGCCGCTCAGCACGCACACGGCCGTGTAGCCGGCCACATCGCCCGCGCCCAGCGCCGCCGCCCACACGAACACCGCGACGCTCAGGCCCATGCCGACCGCCCAGGTGGGCACCAGGCCGAAACGCGCCACCGCGCGCAGCCACAGCGGCATCGACAGCGCGCCCGCTGCAAAGTAGCTGGCGAGAAAGAGCGGTTCGAACTGCGGTGCCTGCAGGCGATCGCGAATGAAAAACAGCACCAGCGTCGCCGGCACCGCGCTGGCCGTGCCGTTGACGAGGTACACGAGCAAGAGCCGTCGAAACGCCGGTTGCGCGAAGGGCAGGCCCATCGGCACCGGCGGCAATCGCACCGCGAGGCGCGCATGTGGCGCGGCGCGCAGCATCAGCACCGCGACGGCGAGGACGGCCGCGAACGCCGCCACCGTCACCGGCAGCCCGGCCAGCGCCGGCAACACGCTGGCCACCAGCACGCCGACGAGCGCCAGCCCCTCGCGCCACGCGACGATGCGGGTGCGGACGAGCGCATCGCCGCCGAGCCGCGCACCCCAGGCCTGGTGCACGACGCTGACCACGCTGTAGGCGAGGTAGGTCACGGCCAGCCAGCCGGCACACCAGGCGACGAGGCCATCGCGCGTCCAACCCGCCGGTGCGCTGAAGAGGCCGGTGAACCCCAGCGCGAGCACGGCGGCCGCGAGCGCCAGCGCGCCCCACGCACGGGCGGCCGAGTGCGCGAGCCAGCCATCGGCGAAGCGGCCGATCCACGGGTCGGCGATGGCGTCGAGCAGGCGCGCGAGCAGCAGCACCGTGCCCAGCAGCGCGAGCGGCACGCCGAGGCTCGCGTAGAGCTGCGGCAGCACCACGTACAGCGGCAAGGCGACGAAAGCCAGCGGCAGGCCCAGCGCGCCATAGCTCAGCCCGCTGCGCCAGCGCGAGGCGGGTCGCAGCGAAGGGGCGGTGGCGGTCATCGTGTGCATGAGATGCGGTGGCTCAGGCGCCCAGCAGCGCGCGGCGCAGGCCGGGCTCCGAGGTCTGGGGCGACAGCCAGATGCCGAAGAAGAGCCGCGCGAACTCGGGCTCGCGCAAGGCGGCCAGCGACTCGCCGCGCGGCTGGCCGTTGAAGAAGAAGCGCGCCGTGCCATCGCGGTGCAGGCCGGTGATGCGGTCTCCGGCTTTCACGTCGGGAAAGGCCTGCGCCATCGCGGCCAGCCAGCGTTCGGCTTGTGCTTCCGTCGGCGCGCCGACCTTGCGCATCTCTTCGAGCGAGCGTTCGGCGATCAGCCGGCCGACCAGCGTGCGCTGGTACTGCAGCTCGAGCGCGAACGGATGCTGCGCGAACTGCCCGGCGCTGAACGCGGCCGTGGTCCACAGGCGCGCGTCGTAGATCGACAGGCCCAGAAAGCGCAGCCGGCCGCTGCCTTGCAGGCGGGCCTCGGCCAGGGCCGCAGCCACCTCGGGCGGCACCGCCGCTTGCGCATGCACGGTGGCCGCAGCGCCGCCGGCCGCAGCCAGCAGCACCGATCGACGCGTGACGCCGGGGGCCATGGGGTCAGGCCTTTTGCAGCGTGAACTGCATGACACCGGTGTTGCCGGTGGCGAACGCGGCCTCGCAGTACGCGAGGTAGAACTCCCAGATGCGCATGAAGCGGGTGTCGAAGCCGAGCTGGCGCACCTGCGCGTCTTGCGACAAGAAGCGCTCGCGCCAACGGCGCAGCGTCTCGGCGTAGTCGGTGCCGAACGAGAGTTCGTTCACCACCTTCAGCCCGGCCTTCGCCGCCGCCTCGCGGAAGGCGCTGGGGCTCGGCAGCAGGCCGCCCGGGAAGATGTACTGCTGGATGAAATCGGTCGATTTGACGTAGCGCTCGAACAGGTCGTCGCGGATCGTGATGCTCTGGATGCACGCGCGGCCGCCTGGCTTCAGCTGCCGGTTCAGCGTCTCGAAGAAGCTCGGCCAGTATTCGCGGCCCACGGCTTCGAACATCTCGATGGACGCGATGGCGTCGAAGGGGCCGTCGGCAATGTCGCGGTAATCCTGGAAGCGCAGGTCTGCCTGCAGGCCCTGGCGCTGCAAGCGCTCTTGGCCCCATTGCAGCTGTTCGCTCGACAGCGTGACGCCCGTGACGTGGGCGCCGAAGTCGCGCGCCGCGCACTCGGCCAGCGCGCCCCAGCCGCAGCCGATTTCGAGCACGCGGTCGCCGGCCTTCACGCCGCATTCGCTGAGCGCGCGGCGCACCTTGGCCCATTGCGCGTGTTCCATTTCCTGGCCGGTGTCGCCCTCGAACCAGGCGCTCGAATAGTTCATCGTCGGGTCGAGCCACAGGCGGTAGAAGTCGTTGCCCAGGTCGTAGTGCGCGTGGATGTTCTTCTTGCTGCCGCTGCGCGAGTTGCGGTTGAACAGGTGCTTGGCGCGGTACAGCAGCGAGCCCCACCAGGTGCCGTAGACCACCGACTCGATCTCGTCGCGGTTGGCGATGAAGAGCTTCAGCAGCGTCGGCAGGTCACGCGTGCTCCAGTCGCCGGCGATGAAGGTCTCGGCAAAGCCGATGTCGCCGGACTTCATCGCGGCCGCGCAGACGTTCCAGTTGCGCAGGCGGATCGAGGCGCGCAGGCCGTCTTCGGTGCCCACGTGCAGGTGCGAGCCGTCGGGCAGCTGGATGTCCAGGCTGCCGTGGCGGATGCGGGTCATCAGCCTCAGCACCGCGCGCGCGGCGGCTGGCGCGGAGGGCGGCAGCGTGAAGGCAGTGGACGGGGCAGAGAACGGGGCGGTGGTGTTCGGTGTCATGGCGCGTCGAGATGAAGTCAGCGGGTGGTCGGCGGCTGGGGCTTGCGGAAGAACGGCACCCGCTTGCGCCACAACTTCAGCGCCTGCCAGTGGATGCGTGCGACGACGAAGACCGTCATCAGCGGCATGCCGAAGAAGGCGCTGCGCAAGCTTGCGCGGGTGATCGGCTGCAGGCGGCCCGAGACGCTGGTCTGGATCAGCGGGCCGTCGCGGTCGTCGTGGTCCACCCGCGCGACCGTGCGTGCTTGTTCTCTACGCGGCGAGGTGCCGGCCGGATGCACGTCGGTGCGCATGAAGCGAAAGCGGTAGCCGCCCTCGATGGCGCAGAAGGGCGACACGTGGAAGACCTTCGCCGCCGTCAGCTCGCGGCCGAAGGCCAGCTCGGGGCCGCGCAGCAGGTAGCAGTGGCGTTCGCCGAAGGTGTTGTTGACCTCGACCACGATGGCCGCGAGCGAGTTGTCGGCCCGGTGGCAGTACCAGAAGCTCACCGGCTTGAAGGTGTGGCCCAGCACGCGCGGGTAGCAGTGCAGCCAGACCTCGCCGTCGGCGTCGGTGATGCCTTCTTGTGTCAACAGGCCTTCGACCCAGGCCAGCGCGTCGTCACAACCCTCGCCGTGGTCGCGGTCGAAGAAGCTCACGAGGCCGAAGCGGTTGCGCGGCAGGGCGTCACTGGGCGAGGCGCGCAGCGAGCGCATCGGCAGCATCAGGAAGTAGGTGCCGTAGCGAAAGCCGTGGCGCGCCGGGCGCAAGCGCGTGTGCCGCACCTCGCCGATGCCGATCAAGGGAGTGGGCCCCTCGCCCGACGGGGACGTCGGACGATCCCCCGGGGGGATGCGGGTCGGCTTGGGAGCGGCCCGGTGCTCGGCCCGCGTGCTCATGCCGCCCGCCGATCTGCAGGTGGCGCGGCGGCCCAGTGGGCACGAAGCCCGTCCACCACGGCCAGCGCCGACATCAAGCCGTCTTCGTGGAAGCCGTAGCGCGTCCACGCCCCGGCGAACCAGGTGTGGGCGACGCCCTGGATCGAGGGCACGCGCCGCTGCGCGTCGATGGCGGCGAGGTCGAACACCGGGTGCGCGTAGTCGATCTCTCGCAGCACCGTCTCGGGCCGCGGCGCGCGGGTCGGGTTGAGCGACACGACGACTGGCGTGCGAAAGGGCAGCGGCTGCAGGCGGTTCAGCCAGTAGTGCAGGCACACGGCCGATTGCTCGCGCGATACCTCGGGCGCGCGTTCGTAGTTCCACGCCGCCCAGGCCAGTTTGCGGCGCGGCATCAACGAGGCGTCGGTGTGCAGCACCGCGCGGTTCGGGTGGTAGCGGATGGCGCCCAGCACGGCGCGTTCGGCCTCGGTGGCATCGACCAGCAGCGCGAGCGACTGGTCGCTGTGGCAGGCCATCACGACCTCGTCGAAGCGTTCGGTGCCGACGTCGGTGCTGACCAGCACGCCGCCGTGGCCGCCGTCGCGTGCGCTGGCTGGCGGAATGCGCCGCACCTGGCGCACCGGCGTGTTGAGGCGCGCGTCGGCGATGCGCGGCAGCATCTTCTGCACGTAGTGGCGCGCGCCGCCGACCACCGTGAACCAGCGCGGCCGCTGGCTCACCTGGATCAACCCGTGGTTGTGGCAGAAGCGGATCATCGTGGCGATCGGGAAGCGCAGCATCTGGTCGGTCGGGCACGACCAGATGCAGCCGATCATCGGCAGGAAGTACCAGTCGCGGAACTCGTCAGAGAAACCCTGCGCGGCCAGGAAGTCGCCGATGGGCTGCTGCAACTGGGACTCTTCACCGCGCTCGGCGATGGCCGTGGCCAGCGTGTTGAAACGCAGCACGTCGCGCAGCATGCGGTAGAAGCGCGGCCGCAAGAGGTTGCGGCGCTGCGCGAAGACGGTGTTGAGGTCCGAGCCGCTCCATTCGAGCCCGTCGGACTGCACCGAGAACGACATGTCGGTGGCCGAGGTCTGCACGCCCAACTCGGCAAACAGCGCGATCAGGTTCGGGTAGGTGCGCTCGTTGTAGACCAGGAAGCCCGTGTCCACGCCATGCGTCACACCTTCGAGCGTCACATCGACGGTGTTCGTGTGTCCGCCGAAATAGGCGCCCGCCTCGAACAGCGTCACCTGCGCCTGCTCGGCCAGGCGGTAGGCGGTGGCCAGGCCCGAGATGCCCGAGCCGATGACGGCGACGCGCTTCATGCCACCACCTCGGCGCAGCCCGTCGCCAATGAAAACGGGACACCCCCGGTGAGGGAGGCGTCCCGTGCAAGAAAGACCGCTGAACAGCGCCCCGAAGCGAAGGAGGGAGGGAGGAGGGAGGAGGAGAACCGCTCCGGGATTTCAATCGGCGAGGCCGAAAGGCTGTGCAGCGTGAAAAAGGGGTGAACTGGGTTCAGCAGGGTGGCGCCCTCGGCGCCGTTGTGTTCCTCGTCAAGGTAAGCCTGGAGATCGTCGCCAACAAGACCCGACCCTGCCTTGAGGAAGGACAAGCCAGCAACCGACGCCTCAACTCTGACACCCCGCTCCGTGCCGAGTTCCGCAAGCGGCGCGTCAAGAAATGTTGCTGGCATGGGCGTCTCCGGAGGAGGGTTTGAACCGATGAGTTGAAATATATACCAAGCAGTTCATTTGTGCATCAACAAGTTTTTATCTGGCCTGGCCGGATATCTCTACGGCCCATGCCGCTGTCTGGATGCACGGTGCGCCGGCGGGGAACCCCCGGCCCTGTGCCGCGTCTGACTTGTCACGCCTTTGAAAGACTGCGGGCACCCCCCGCCGACTAGAATTCGCGGGCTTAACACGAGACAACACCATGCTGTATCCCGAACTCTTCAAGCAGCTCGAAGCTGTGCGTTGGAACATGGACAAGGACATCCCCTGGGACAAGTTCGACGCCAGCAAGCTCACCGAAGAGCAAGCGCAGACCATCAAGATGAACGCCATCACCGAGTGGGCGGCGCTGCCGGCCACCGAGATGTTCTTGCGTGACAACCGCGACGACAGCGATTTCTCGGCCTTCATGAGCGTGTGGTTCTTCGAAGAGCAGAAGCACTCGCTGGTCCTGATGGAGTACCTGCGCCGCTTCCGCCCCGACCTGGTGCCCACCGAACAAGAGCTGCACGAGGTGCGCTTCGAGTTCGACCCGGCCCCGGCGCTCGAAACCCTGATGCTCCACTTCTGCGGTGAGATCCGCCTGAACCACTGGTACCGCCGTGCGTCCGAGTGGCACTCCGAGCCGGTGATCAAGGCGATCTACGAAACCCTCGCGCGCGACGAGGCGCGCCACGGCGGCGCTTACCTGCGCTACATGAAGCGTGCGATGCAGAAGTTCGGCGACGAGGCCAAGGCGGCCTTCACCAAGGTCGGCGTGCTGATGGCCAGTGCCCGCCGCACCGCGCAGGCGCTGCACCCGACCAACCTGCACGTGAACGAGAAGCTCTTCCCGCGCGACACCATCCAGAGCCGCCTGCCCAACCCCGAGTGGCTGGAGCAATGGCTGGACAAGCAGATCCAGTTCGACTCGGTCTGGGAAAACAAGGTCGTCGATCGCATCCTGCACAACCTGAGCCTGCTGATGGAACGCAGCTTTGCCAGCGTGCAAGAGCTGAACCGCTACCGCAAGGAGGTGGCCGCTGCGGTGGCCGCCGCCGCCAAGCGGCAGCAGCCGGGCGCGGCGCCGGCCTGACCGGGTCCGCCCGACACGCAGCAAAAAAAGCCCGCTTCGAGCGGGCTTTTTTTCGTCTGTCCGGTGGCTGCTGTCGGTCAGCCGGCCTTGCGCGCGTTGTCGGCCTTGCGGTCGGCCAGCACCTTCTGCACCGATGGGCGCGTGCCGAGGAACTGCGTGTAGGCCTTGACGTCGATGCCGGCGTTGGCGAGCAGGTCTTCCTGGTAGATCGCGGTGGTTGCGCGCACGACCAGCGGCAGGTGGACCCAGGCCGCGCAATCGGCCTGCGTGAAGGTGCCGCCGGCCACGAAGGGCGCGAACTTCGCCAGCCGCTTGAAGCCGGCGATGTTTTTCTCAAGCAGCTTGCGCACGCGCGCCGCGTTGCCTTCGCTGATGCTGCCGCCGAAAAAGGCGGCCCCGTACAGCTCGCGCGCGACCAGTTCGAGGTGCAGCTCGAGGAAGGTGGTCAGCTCGCGCACCTTGGCGGCTTGCCACGGGTCGCGCGGCAGCAGCGCGGGTTCGGGAAAAGCCGCCTCGATGTATTCGACGATGGTCTGGCTTTCGCACAGCGTGCCCTGCGGCGTGCGGATGAACGGGATCTTTCCCAGCGGCGATGCGCACAGCACCTCTTCGTCGGTGCGGCCGGTGTCCACACGTTCTTCGGTGAAGGGCACGCCTTTTTCGAGCAGGGCGAGCTTCACCTTGTTGTGGTAATTCGAGATGGTCGAGCCGCACAGCGTGATCATGGATGGCTTGGCAGAAGCAGAAGAGGCCACGAGTCTAAAGACCCGGGCCGCGTGCGCGCAGGCACGCGCGCGACAATCCGCGCATGGTTTCCTTCCTCGACAAGCTCTGCAGCGCCGCGCAGCTCGACGCGCGCCTGGCCGCCCTGCCGCGTCCGCTGGTGTTCACCAACGGGGTGTTCGACATCCTGCACCGCGGCCACGTGACCTACCTTGCCGAGGCGCGCGCGAAGGGCGCGAGCCTGGTGATCGGGCTCAATAGCGATGCGTCGGCGCGCCTGCTCGGTAAGGGCCCCGACCGGCCGCTCAACGCCGAAACCGACCGCGCCTGCGTGCTGGCCGCGCTCGAGAGCGTGAGCCTCGTGACCTTGTTCGACGAGCGCACGCCCTGCGAACTGCTGAAGCGCGTGCGCGCCGACCTCTACGTCAAGGGCGGCGACTACGACATGGAAACGCTCGAAGAGACCCGCCTCGTGCGCAGCTGGGGCGGCGAAGCGCTGGCGATCCCGTTCGTCGAAGGCTTCTCGACGACGGCGCTGGTGCAGCGCATCCGCGGCTGAGCGCTGCGCCCGGCGTTGCTCAACGCCGATTCACGAGCGCGATGCCGGCCACCACGCCGGCCAGCGCGAGCAGCAGCCGCAGGCTCACCGGTTCGTCGAGCAGCCACACGCCGGCCAGCAGGCCGAACACCGGTGTCAGCAGCGTGAACGCCGACAGGCGCGTCGCCGGGTAATGGCGGATCAGCCAGAACCACACCAGGTAGCTCGCGAACACGACGACCACCGTCTGGAAGGCGAGCGAGCCCCAGGCCAGCGCGGACAGGTGCGCCGACCACACATCGCCGTGCGCCAGCGAGCCCGCCACCAGCAGCACGCCCGACACACCGAGCTGGTAGGCCAGCGTCTTCTCGGGCGCGGCCGTCGCCAGCCGCGTGGCGCGGATGGTCAGCGTGGTCGCCGCCCACAGCACGGCGGCCAGCACGCCGAGCGCGTCGCCGACCCATTGCGACGGCCCAAGTGCCGGCTGCGTGAAGCCTTCGCCGAAGGCGACGGCCACGCCGGCGAAGGCGATCACGAGCCCGGCGAGTTGCGGCGCGCCGAGGCGCTCGGCGCGGGCGATGAAGTGCATGCCGGCCGCCACGACGAAGGGCGCGAGGTAGATGAAGACGATCATCCGCGAGGCGCTGGTGAAGCGCAGCCCGAGGAATATGCAGGCGAACTCGGCCGCGAACAGCGCACCGGCCAGCAGGCCGGCGGCGAGCGTGCCGTCGCGCTCGAACAGAGGGATGCGCCGCCACGCGGCCCAGGCCAGCACCAGCAGCACGCCGCCGAGCGATCGCCACGCCGCCTGCACCAGCGGTGGCACCTCGCCGAGGATGGCCTTCACCGCCGACTGGTTCAGCCCCCACAGGGCGCTGCACACGACGAGCGAGACCACCGCCAGCGTGTCGAGGTGCGTGCGGCGTTCAGACATGCGGGGTGCCCTTCGATGAGGCAGCCGATGTCGGCGCGAGCCAGCAGGCGCCGGCCGCGCACAGCGCCCCGGCCACGCTGCCGGTGACGTGCGCGAAGGGCGCGATGCCGATGTCCCAGCCGGCGGCGTGTTGTACCGCCCCGCGCCACGGCGTTTCGAGCAGCAGCTTGAACGCCATCACACCGAGCACCGCGGCGCCGAGCCAGCGGTCGCGGCGCGAGCCACGCACCAGCAGGTGCACCGCGATGGCCGCCACGCCGGCGTGCAGCACGCCCGACAGTCCGCCGTAGTGCTGCAGCGCCGGCTGCCACGCGAGCGCGATGTGCGTGAGCGGCCACGCGACGAACCACGCGAGGGCCAGCCGCCCCGGCGCCGCGCTGCGGGCCCCCAGCGCGGCCACCAGCCCCAGCCCCAGCAGGTTGGCCGCGAGGTGGCCGAAGCTCAGGTGGACGAAGGCCGCGCTCCAGGCGCGCCACGGCTCGGCCAGTGCGCGCGTGGGTTGCCAGTCGAGGGCCGGGTCGGGCAGCGCCAAGGCCATCAGCGAGCCCAGCCCCAGCAGTGCCGCCAGCGCGATCCAGGCCGCGCCGGGCCGCGCGATCAAGCGGCCGATGGAAACACCTCGCGCCACACCGCCAGCACGGCGTCGCGGTGCTGGGCCATCTCGTCGGGGTCGAATTGCGTGGGGCGTTCGTCGAGGCGCGCCCTGTGCTGGGCACGGCGCAGCTCGCGGTAGGCGTCGGCCGCCGCGTGGCCCACACCGGCGCTCAGCAGACCGCAGGCTTCGGCGCGCTGCAAGAGCGCGATGTTGCCGACGTTGTCGAGCAGCTCGGGGTGATGCGCGCTGTGCGCGAGCACGAGGCATTGCACGGCGAACTCGGCGTCCATCATGCCGCCGGGGCTGTGCTTCACGTCGAACAGCTGCGCGGGCGCCGGGTGGGCGCCGCGGACGCGCTCGCGCATCGTGGTGATCTCGTTGCGCAGCGCGGCGAGGTCGCGTTCGGCGGACAGCACGCTGCGGCGCACGGCTTCGAAGCGCGGGGCGAGCGTGGGGTCGCCGGCGCAGAAGCGCGCGCGTGTGACGGCCTGGTGCTCCCAGGTCCACGCGGTGTTGCTGCCACGGCCCTTTTGATAGTTCTCGAACGAGGCCATCGACGTCACCAGCAGGCCCGAGTTGCCGTTGGGGCGCAGTGCGGTGTCGATGTCGAACAGCTCGCCGGCGGCCGTGCGCATGGTCAGCCAGCCGATCAGCTTGCGCACGAAGGCGGCGTAGACCTCGGGCGCCTTGTACGGGTCGGCCTCGTCGCTGTCGTCGTACAGGAAGACCAGGTCGAGGTCGCTGCCGTAGCCCAGCTCTTTGCCGCCGAGCTTGCCGTAGGCGATGACGGCGAAGCGCGGCGCGTCGCGGTGGCGCAGCTTCAGGTGCATCCAGGCCCAGTCGATCGCGCATTGCAGCGTGGCGTCGGCCAGCGCCGAGAGGTCGTCGGCGACCTGCTCGACCGTGATGTGGCCTTCGACGTCGCGCACCAGGGTGCGGAAGACCTCGGCGTGGTGCGCGCGGCGCAGCGTGTCGAGCAGCGATTCTTCGTCGGCCTGGCCGGCGCGCTCCCAGGCTTCGTGGCGCGCGTCGAGGTCGCCGATGTAGCCCTCGCGGTCGAAGCGGCTGTGCAGCAGGCGGGCATCGGCCAGCTCGTCGATGACGCCCGGGTGGCGCATCAAGAACTGCGCCGGCCACTTGGCCAGGCCCAGCAGGCGCAGCAGGCGGTTCTGCACCTCGGGGCGTTCGACCAGCAGCGCGAGGTAGCTCTCGCGGCGCATCAGTGGCTCCAGCCAGTCCACGAAGCGCGTGGCGGCTTCGAGCGAACACTCGCCGCTCTCGACGCCCCGCGCGGCACGCTGAATCAAGCGCGCCAGGCGCAGCTTGCTCTCGTCGCGCAGCAGGCGGATGCGCGGGTGCTCGCACCAGCGGCGCACGCGCTCGCCCAGCAGGCCGGGCAGTTCTTCGAGGAAGGCCTCGCTGTCCACCGGCTGGGGCGGTGCGCCGCAGGTCTTGCAACCGCCCGAGGTCGCCGGGCGCGGCGACTGGCCCTCGTGCAGCAGCGAGTCGAACTCCATCGCGACAAACTCGCGCGTCTCGCACAGGCCTTCGAGCAGTTCGCAGGCTTCTTCTTTGCAGGTGAGGCCCATGCTGCGGGCGATCCATGCCAGGTCGGCATCGACCGTGGGCAGCAGGTGCGTCTGCTGGTCGTCGAGAAACTGGATGCGGTGCTCGACGCGCCGCAAGAAGGTGTAGGCCTCGGCCAGTCGCTCGGCGCTGGCAGGTTTCATCAGCCCGCTGGCGGCGAGTTTGCTCAGGGCCTTCAGCGTGGACCGCGTGCGGATCTCGGGAAACTGCCCGCCGCGCACGACCATCAGCAACTGCACGATGAACTCGATCTCGCGGATGCCGCCGCGCGACAGCTTCACGTCGTTGGCGCGTTCGGGGCGGCCGGCGGCGCGGCGCTGGGCTTCGTCGCGCACCTTGCGGTGCAGCTGGCGCAGCCCTTCGAACACGCCGTAGTCGAGGTAGCGGCGGTAGACGAACGAGGTCACGGTCGAGCGCAGTGCGAGCGCGCGGCCGCTGGTGACGCTTTCGCGCGGGGCGACCACGCGGCTCTTGAGCCAGGCGAAACGCTCCCACTCGCGGCCTTGCACGAGGAAGTACTCCTCCAGCATGGCCAGGCTCACGACCGGCGGGCCGGAGTTGCCGTTGGGCCGCAGCGCCAGATCGACACGGAAGACGAAGCCGTCGTCGGTGGTGTCGCCGATCAGCGCGTACAGGGTGCGCACCACGTGCGAGAAGTATTCATGCGCGCTGATGACCTCCGGGCCGGCGGTCTGGCCGTCGTCTTCGTAGACGTAGATGAGGTCGATGTCGGACGACACGTTCAGCTCGCGTCCGCCCAGCTTGCCCATGCCGACGACCCAGAAGTCGATGCGCTGGCCGGCCTCGTTGAGCGGGGCGCCGTAGCGCGCGTCGTGGTCGATGAAGGCCTGCTTGACGGCGCGGTCGAGCGTGGTCTCGGCCAGCTCGGTCATCGCCAGCGTGATGTCTTCCATCGCCGCGCCCTCTTCGATGTCGAGCACGGCCAGGCGTTCGAGCACGAGTTGGCGCGCCACCCGCAGGCTGCTGGCGAGGCCGCGGCCGCCGGCTTGCAGGGCGTCGATCAGGGCTTCGATGCGTTCACGGCGCGGCAGGCCGGCCGGCAGCAGGGCGCGTTCGGTGTCGAAGCGGCGGCGCACGCGCTGCACGAAGCGGCTGTGGTCGGCACGCGCCGGGCCGGCCAGGGGCACAGGTGTGGACAGGGGCTGCGCGCCGGCGGAGGCGGATTCAGAATCCATGGGTTGACGCGTGGGTCGGTGGGGCGTTCGCTTCGGCTGAACCCCATGCCAGCCTTGCGATGCGGCCGGATTCTGCCGCACAACGTTCACATACGCTGAAGGGGGATTCCCCCGCCGCCAGCGCCGATTGCCGGAGAGTTCACGCGATGTTGATTGCTGCACTGCAAATGGTCTCGACCCCCGACCTGGGCCGCAACCTGGACGCCGCCCGGCGGCTGATCGACGAGGCCGCGCGCGCGGGCGCCCGGCTCGTCGCGCTGCCCGAGTACTTCTGCCTGATGGGCCACAAAGACGAAGACAAGCTCGCCATTGCCGAAGCGCCGGGCGAGGGGCCGATCCAGCGCCTGCTGAGCGAGGCCGCCCGCGCGCACGGGCTGTGGCTGATCGGCGGCACCTTGCCGCTCCGGGTCGAGGGCGATGCACAGCACGTGTTCAACGCGAGCTGCGTGTACGGCCCCGACGGCACGCTCGCGGCGCGCTACGACAAGCTGCACCTCTTTCGCTTCGACAACGGCCGCGAGCGCTACGACGAAGGCCGCGTGCTGCGCGCGGGCGAGGCGCCGGTGACCGTCGAGGCGATGGGCCTGCGCGTGGGCTTGAGCGTCTGCTACGACCTGCGCTTTCCCGAGCTGTACCGCGCGATGATGACGCCGCCCTGCGACCTGATCGCCGTGCCTTCGGCCTTCACGCACACCACGGGCCTCGCGCACTGGGAGTTGCTGCTGCGCGCGCGGGCCGTCGAGAACCAGTGCTACGTGATCGCGCCGGCGCAAGGCGGTCTGCACGAGAACGGCCGCCGCACCTTCGGGCACAGCCTGGTCGTGGACCCGTGGGGCGAGGTGCTCGCCTGCCGCGACGAAGGCGAGGGCGTCGTGCTCGCCGAGTTGGACACGGCGCGCCTGGCGGCGGTGCGCCAGCAGCTGCCGGCGCTCGCGCACCGGCGCTTCTGACGCCGACCGGCTCAGCGCGAGCCGAACATCATCTGCTTCGCCAGCCGTGACTTCACCGGCTTCAGCGCCTGCAGCGCCGCCATGCCCAGGCCCCGCGCCGCGCCGGCCCCCGGCAGGCGCCAAGTGAAGCTGCGGGCGAGAAAGTCGGTCGCGGCGATCATGGCCCAGCGGTCGGGGCCGCGCTGCCACTCGAGGGTGCGCAGCGCGCGCGTCACGTCCGAGCGCGCGAGGGCATGCACCAGGCTGTAGGCGTCGCGCAGCCCGAGGTTGAGTCCCTGGCCCGCCACCGGGTGCAGCGTCTGCGCCGCGTTGCCGATGCGCACGATGCGGCCGTCGGTCAGGCTGCGCTGCGCACTCAGGCCGAGCGGAAAGCGCTTCAGTGGCGACAAAGCCGTCAAGCGCCCGACGCGCTCGTGGAAGACCGTGTTCAGCACGGCCAGGCGTTGGTCGTCGTTCAGGTCGGCCACCGGGTCGTCGCCGGTCGCCACGCACCACACCAGCGAGGCGCGGCCATCGCGCAAGGGCAGCAGTGCCGCCGGCCCGTGGCGGGTGAAACGCTCGAAGGCGACGCCGGGCAGCGGCCGGTCGAGCGTGACGGTGCCGACCCACGCGGTCTGCTGGTAGTCGTGGCGCCACGGGGCGCGCTGCGTGGGCGAGACCGTGCTGCCGGGTTGCTCGGTGAACACGCCGCCTTCGGCGACCACGGCGATGTCGAAGGCTTCGGCGATGCCGGCATCGACCTCAACCCCATCTTGGATCGGTTTGAGCGCGCGCACCGGCGTGGCGAAGCGGCTGTGCAGGCGGCTGGGCTCGGCTTGCACGGCGTGTTCCCACGTGCGCTGCAGGGGCGCGACGATGGCGCCGTAGCTCAGCACGGCGCCGAGCATGTCCACGCCTTCGTCGGCGGCGCGGATGCACACCTCGGGCTCGCCGAGCCAGTCGCCCAGCACACCGCCGAGTGAAGGCGGCTGCTGCGACACATGCACCTCGGTGATGGGCTGGGCGGCCTCGCCGTGCCAGGCCCCGAGCCGCTGAAGCAACTGCACACTGCCGAGCGACAGCGCGAGCGTGCGCGGGTCGGCCGACACGTCTTGTTCGGCCGGGCGTGCATCGAACAGCGTCACCTGGGCAGAGGGCAACGACCGAGCGGCCCACAGAGCCAGCGCCAGCCCCACCGGGCCGGCGCCGACCACTGCCATCCGCAGGCCCGCCGACGCGGTTCGTGAAGCCGCTGCCGCGGACGAGTTGGAGGTACTGGAAGAGGTCGTCATGGCAGCGCATTTTGCGCCTGTGGTGCGATCTGTGACGGAATCGACGTTTTCAGCGCTGGCGCGGCTTTGCGCTTGATTTTGAGCAGTGGTTTGCCCCGTGAATAAGGGGTCGGGAACAGGGGCCGACCCCCGACAGCGGGGGGGCAAAAAAAGGGGCCGGCCGGACACACTTCGTCTCAATTCGCCGCAGCGTTTTTTTGAGCGGCCGACACGAGAAAAAAGTTGGAGTCCTGCATGAAATTCAAGTCGTTCCTCGCCACCTTGGCCCTTCTCATTGCTGCGCCGGCCGCTTTCGCGCAAAGCTGCACCAGCACCACCTCGCTGGGCACCTTGACCACCGCCGACACCGCATTCGGCAACTGGTTCACCCGCGCGCAGCACTTCAACGACTGCTACACCTTCACGCTGGGTGCTGGCAGCGACGTGTCAGGCCTGACCGCAGAGCTCGACCTGTCGATCAAGTTCGACGTGGACATCGACGCGGTCACCCTGATCGGTGGCAGCCTCGGTTCGGGCCAGTCGCTCACTGCCGAGACCGGCGAATTCGAATTCGACAACCTGGCCGCTGGCGTCTACCGCCTGATGGTCTCCGGCGACGTCACCCGCGTGGCGAGCTGGGGTACGCTGCTCGGCGTCGGCTACCTCGGCACCATCTCGGCCACGCCGAACTTCGTCGCCGCCCCGGTGCCCGAACCCGAAACCTACGCCATGCTGGCCATGGGCCTCGGCATCGTGACCTGGGTGTCGCGCCGCCGCCGCCAAGCCTGAAGCGAACGATCGCGCTTCCCTTTCAAACGGACCCTTCGGGGTCCGTTTTTCTTTGGGCGTTCGAGATCGCCCACCTATGATCGGGCCCTTCTTTGGAGGCACCGGAGATCGCCATGGCCCTGATGGATTTCATCAAGAAACAGTTCATCGACGTTCTGGAGTGGACCGAGTCCGGCGACGGCGTGCTCGCCTGGCGCTACCCGATGTCGGGCAATGAAATCCAGTACGGCGCATCGCTCACGGTGCGCGAGTCGCAGATGGCCCTGTTCATCAACGAGGGCAAGGTGGCCGACGTGTTTGGCCCCGGCATGTACAAGCTCAGCACGCAGACCCTGCCGGTGCTGACCTACCTGAAGAACTGGGACAAGCTCTTCCAGAGCCCGTTCAAGAGCGACGTGGTGTTCTTCAGCACGCGCCAGCAGATCGACCAGCGCTGGGGCACCACGCAGCCGGTCACCATCCGCGACAAGGACTTCGGCGCCGTGCGCCTGCGCGCCTTCGGCAACTACGCCTACCGCGTGGTCGATCCGAAAAAGTTCTTCACCGAAATCTCGGGCACGCGCGACACCTACCCCGTCGCCGAACTCGACGGCCAACTGCGGGGCCTGATGCTGCAGCACATCAGCGATGCGGTCGCCGGCAGCGGCATCGCCTTCCTCGACCTGGCCGCGAACCAGGTGGCCTTCGCCAAGGCGCTGCTCGACGCTACCGCGCCCTCGTTCGAGGCGCTGGGCCTCAAGCTCGAAGGCGTGACGGTGCAGAACGTGTCGCTGCCCGAAGAACTGCAGAAGATCCTCGACCAGAAGATCGGCATGGGCATGGTCGGTGGCGACATGGGCAAGTTCATGCAGTACCAGACGGCCCAGGCCATCCCGAAGTTCGCCGAGGCGGGCGGCGCGGGTGGGGGCGGCATCGCGGGTGACGCGATGGGCCTGGGCGCCGGCGTGGCACTGGGCCAGGTGATGGCGCAGCAGCTCGGCCAGGGTCTGCAAGGCCAGGCTGCTGCTGCGCAGCCGGCCGCCCCGGTGGGCGTGCGGCCCGACGAGGTGATGGCCACGCTCGAAAAACTGGCCGACCTGAAGGCCAAGGGCATCCTCACGCAAGACGAGTTCGACACCAAGAAGGCCGAGTTGCTGAAGAAGCTGGTGTGACGCCGGCCGTGTGCGCTGGGCGCGTGAAGCGCCGGGCGCTTGCCGTGGGTCGGGGCGCGCTGGGCGGCCTCGGCTGTTGATTGCCCTTCGTCGCGCGCCGACCCTGCTTCCTTGGCCACCGAACCGTCTCCCCAACGCGCCTACCGCGCCGCGTGCCCGAACTGCGGCGCGCCGGTCGAATTCCACTCGGCCGCGTCGCCCTTTGCCGTGTGCAGCTTCTGCCGCAGCACCGTGGTGCGCGAGGGCGACGCGCTGCGCAAGATCGGCCAGAGCGCCGAACTCTTCGAAGACCACTCGCCCCTGCAGTTGCACGCGGCTGGGCGTTATCAGGGCGAGGCTTTCACGCTGGTCGGGCGGCTGCAGTACCGCTACGGCGAGGGCACGTGGAACGAATGGCACGCCTTCTTCGACAACGGCCGCAGCGGCTGGCTGTCCGAAGACAACGGCCGCTACGTCTTCGGTTTCGAGCAGCCGCTGAGCGAGGCACCGCCCGCGCCCGACGCCTTGCGTGTTGGCGCGCCGCAAACGGTGGCGGGGCGGGTGTGGAGCGTGGCCTCGGTGACCGTCGCCCGGCTCATCGCGGCCCAGGGCGAGTTGCCGCACCGCCCCAACACCGAGCGGGGCTTTGTCGTCGCCGACCTGCGCAACACGCAGGGCGATGTCGGCACGCTCGACTACAGCGACCCGAAGGCGCCCACGTGGTCGGCCGGCCGCTCGGTCACGCTGGCCGAACTGCAGATGAGCGGCCTCGCCGATGGCGGCGATGGACAAGGGCCGGGCCTCGCCAAGGCCTTGCGCGGGCGCAGCATCGAATGCCCGAGCTGCGGCGCGTCGCTGCAGATCCAGCTGTCGACCACGCAGTCGGTCGTGTGCGGGCAGTGCCACGCGGTGGTGGACGTGTCGCAAGGCGTGGGCGGCGACCTGACCCACTACGCGCAGGCCAACGGCATGCAGCCGCAGATCCCGTTGGGCACGACCGGCCGGCTCGCGCTGGGCGGGCCGGAGGCGCCGTGGCAGGTGGTGGGGTACGCCGAACGCTGCGAGGTCGCCAGCGACGAGGACGAGCAATCGTTCTGGCGCGAGTACCTGCTCTACAACCGCGAGCAGGGCTTCGCCTTCCTCGTCGATGCCGAAGACGGCTGGAGCTGGGCCGTGCCCATCACCGGCGTGCCCGAGGCGAGCGGCGCCAACGTGAGGTACCAGGGCGCGCTCTACCGCCCGCTCTACACCTACAGCGGCAAGACCACCTACGTGCTGGGCGAGTTCTACTGGAAGCTCGAACGCGACCAGGCCACGCACAACACCGACTACCGAGGCACCGGCAAAGAGTCGAGCCGGCGCCTGAACCGCGAGCAGACGCGCAGCGGCGAGACCGAAGAAGTCGTCTGGTCGGCCGGTGACACGCTGACGGCCGACGCGGTGCTGAAGGCCTTTCGCCTCGCGCCCGACCAAGCCAGCACGCTCAAGCGCGACGCCCTGCCCACCAGCAGCAGCTCGGGCGGCTTGCTGGCCAAGGTTTTCTTCTGGGGCTTCGTGATCGCTGTCATCTTCATGGTCACGCGCTGCGACGACGACGACTGCGATTCGCTGCGCGACACCTACGGCGCCTCGTCGCTCGAATACCAGAACTGCCGCAACGCGCAGCGCAGCAGCGGCGGTTCTTCCGGCGGGTTCTCCAGCGGCGGCTTCCACAAGTGAGTGCTGCGATGCCTGCTGCTGCCCTTTCATCCACGATTTCGTTCAGGAGGTTTTCATGATGACCCTCGAATGGCTGCGGCCGGCCGCGTTCTTCGGCTCCATCCTCTTCGCCCTGGTCGGCGTGCTCGTGTTCTGGATCAGCTTCGTCATCATCGACAAGCTGACGCCCTACGACCTGTGGGGCGAGATCGTCGAGAAGAAGAACGTGGCGCTGGCCATCGTCGTCGGCGCGATGTGCATCGCCATCGGCTTGATCATTTCGGCCGCCGTTCAAGGATGACGCTGCGGTGACCTCCGCCGTGCCGGTGCCGGCCGAGTCTCCTCGCATCAAGCCCGCCGAAGTCGCGCTGCTGGCGTCGGTGTTCCTCGTCGCGGCCTGCGGGCTGGTGTACGAGCTGGCCGCCGGGGCCTTGGCGAGCTACCTGCTCGGCGACTCGGTGCTGCAGTTCTCGACCGTCATCGGCACCTACCTATTCGCGATGGGCGTGGGCTCGTACCTGTCGCGCTTCTTCGAGCGCCAGCTGGTCGCGCACTTTTTGCGCATCGAGCTGCTGGTCGGGTTGATCGGCGGGCTGCTGCCGGCCGCGCTGTTTGCCTTGCAGACGCTTGCGGCACCGTCCTTCCGCATCGCGCTCTACGGGCTGGTGATGGTCGTCGGCACGCTGGTCGGGCTTGAGATTCCGCTGGTGATGCGCATCCTGAAGCGCTACTTCAAAGAGCGCTACCCGCTGAACGACCTGGTGTCGCAGGTGCTGACCTTCGACTACCTCGGCGCGCTGGCGGTGTCGGTGGCCTTTCCGCTGCTGCTGGTGCCGCACCTCGGGCTGGTGCGCACCGGCGCGTTCTTCGGTCTGCTGAACGCCGGCGTGGCCCTGTGGGCGCTGTGGCTCTTTCGTGCCGAGGTGCGGCACGTGCGGGCGCATGCGTTCGCCTGCTTCGCGGTGATCGCGGCGCTGACGGCGGCGCTCGCGGGCGCGCAGCGCATCAGCACCTGGGCTGAAGACCAGTTCTATGCCGACCACATCGTCTACAGCGAGACCAGCGACTACCAGCGCGTGGTCGTCACCAGCAGCCCGGTGGGTGTGCGGCTCTTCCTGAACGGCAACCTGCAGTTCCACTCGCGCGACGAGTACCGCTACCACGAGGCCCTGGTGCACCCGGCGATGGCCGCACACGGCGCGCCCAAGCGCGTGCTGGTGCTCGGCGGCGGCGACGGCATGGCGGTGCGCGAGGTGCTCAGGCACCCGGCGGTCGAGCACGTCACGCTGGTCGAACTCGACCCGCACATGACGCGCCTCTTCTCGCAGCAGCCGCTGCTGCGCCAGCTCAACGGCGACGCGCTGCACGCGCCCAAGCTGCACATCGTCAACACCGATGCCTTCGCCTGGCTCGAAGCCAGCGACGCGCTGTTCGACGTCATCGTGATCGACTTTCCCGACCCGACCAACTTCGCCATCGGCAAGCTCTACACGACCAGCTTCTTTCGCCTGATCGACAAGCAGCTCGCGGCCTCGGGTTACGCGGTGATGCAGACCACCTCGCCGCTGGTCGCGCGCAAGAGCTTCTGGACCGTCGCCACCACGATGGAGGCCAGCGGCCTCACCGTCACGCCGTACCACGCGCACGTGCCGAGCTTCGGCGAGTGGGGCTTTCTGATCGCGAGCCGCCGCCCGTATCGCCCGCCCACCGCCTTGCCGGCGGGGCTGCGCTTTCTGACGCTGGAGGGCTTGCCGGCGCTGTTTCAGTTTCCGCCCGACATGGCGCGCGTGCCGGCCGAGGTGAACCGTTTGTCGAACCAGGTGCTGGTGCAGACCTTCGAGGACGAATGGGGCCGCGTGCACCAACCGTGACCGGGCGCCTGTGGACCCGCCGCGCCGCGCTGGCCGCCGTGGCCGCGCCGCTGCTCGCGTGCGAGCGCCCGGGCGACCTGCGCGGCGGCTGGGTCGGCGCCTCGCACGAGCGCGGCCACCGCCTGCGCGAGTTGCGCAAGAGCGGCAGCCTGCCGGCACCGGCCGTGCAGCGCCGCGCCGAGGTGCTGGTGGTCGGTGGCGGCATCGCCGGCCTGGGCTGCCTGCGCGCGCTCGCGCAGGCCGGTGTTCACGACGCGCACCTGGTCGAACTCGAAGACAGCCCCGGTGGCAACAGTCGCGGGCACCAGATGGGCGGCATGCGCTGCCCGCTCGGCGCGCACTACGTGCCGACGCCCGGCGACGCGGCCGAAGAGGTCATCGAACTGCTCGAAGCGCTGGGCGTCGCGCGCACCGAACACGGCCCCCGCGTTTACGACGAACGGCACCTGTGCCACAGCCCGCAAGAACGCCTCTTCTTCGACGGCGAATGGCACGAGGGCCTGGTGCCGCCCGTCGCCGGCCAGCGTGGCACCCGCGAGGCCTACCAGCGCTTCGGCCGCCTGATCGCCGGCCTGCGCCGCGACCTCGGCTTCGCCATGCCCAGCGCGCGTGCGCCGTGGACGCCGGCGCACCAGGCGCTCGACGCGATCACCTTCGCGCAATGGCTCGACGCGCAAAGCCTGCACGACCCGTTGCTGCGCGCCTACCTCGACTACTGCTGCCGCGACGACTACGGCGCCGGCGTGCAGGCGGTGTCGGCCTGGGCGGGCCTGCACTACTTCGGCAGCCGGCACGGCTTTCACGCGACCGGTGACGACGGCGACGAGGCCGAGCAGATCCTCACCTGGCCCGAAGGCAATGCCTGGCTGGCCGAGCGCATGGCCGCGCCGCTGGCCGCCCGGCTGCACGCCGGCCGCGTGGCGCTGCAGGTGACCGAAGCGCGCCACGAGGTACAGGTGGACGTGTGGCACGAGGCCGCGAGGCAGGTCGAGCGCTGGACGGCCTCGCAGGTGGTGCTGGCCACGCCGCTGTTCGTGTCGGCGCGCCTGCTCGCGCAGCCGCCCGCCGCGCTGGTGGCTGGGGCCGCACGCGTGCCGCACGCGCCCTGGCTCGTCGCCAACCTGCAACTCGCGCGGCCCTTGCGGGTGCAGCGGGGCTTTCCGCCGGCGTGGGACAACGTCATCCACGGCAGCGCCTGGCTGGGCTATGTGGACGCCATGCACCAGAGCACGCGCCCGCACGCCGGGCCGACCGTGCTGACCGCGTATTGGGCGCTCGGCGGCGCGTCGATGGCCGACAACCTCGCCGCGCGCCAAGCCCTGATGCAGCGGCCGTGGTCGTTCTGGGCGGAGTCGCTGCTGCGCGACCTGTCGGCTGTGCACGCCGACCTGCCGGACAAGCTCGAACGCATCGACCTCATGCGCTATGGCCATGCGATGGCTGTGCCCATTGCGGGTCTGCGCGGGGACGACTCACTGCGCGCGCTGGCCGCGGCACCGGGCCGCGTGCACTTCGCGCACAGCGACCTGTCGGCGTACTCGGTTTTCGAAGAGGCCTTGTTCCAAGGCCATCGAGCGGCCCGAGACGTTCTGCGCAAACGCGCTTTCTGATCCCGCACCGCCGCAATTTCGTGGGAGTGGTCATCGGCCGCAAAGCCGCGCCGTTGCTGGGTTTGCGCGCTGCGGTGCAGCAATTC
The DNA here is from genome assembly GCF_056676035.1 of Piscinibacter sp. PDB5-1. Taxonomy (NCBI): domain Bacteria; kingdom Pseudomonadati; phylum Pseudomonadota; class Betaproteobacteria; order Burkholderiales; family Sphaerotilaceae; genus Piscinibacter; species Piscinibacter sp. PDB5-1. Next base: position 425,204 of record NZ_JBWVZL010000005.1, read on the forward strand.
GAGCAAACCCTCTCTGTCACCAATGACAGGTTGCGAAAGGCCGGCACGGCCACTATTGTTGGAGCCTTCCCCAAGCGTGAAACCAGCTCCAGTGGGCGGGGGCATCGCCAGGGTCGGCAGACCGGCCTTCGCGATGCTTCCCTCCATGAGCGCCACGGCCTACGAGGCTTTGGCGGACTCTTGTCGGTGCCGGCGTGCGGTGTCTGCCGCACCTCCCGAGCATCCCTTTGTGCCCCGCACGTGGGGCCTGACGACGAGGAGACAACATGCTCGCTGCTCAATGCGTCTGCGGCATCCTGCAGGCCGAACATTCGGTGATTCGCCAGACTGTTTCGACCCTCGCCGACCTGACGCATGGCAAACGCTGGCGAGAGCCGGGGCGCGAGCTGAACCACCTCAAGGCCCAGGTACAACACCTGCGCGTCTATGACCGGCTCTTCCACGGCCCGAAAGACAAGCACCTGTGGCAACCGCTGTGGGGCCGGTCCGACGAAGCCGACCTGCTGCTCGGCAGCCTCGAATACACCCACGAGCGCAACGCCGACCTGCTGTGGCACGCACTCACGCAGTTGCACGCCATTGAGCAGGGCGAGTCGCAACTGGCCGCCGACTTCGTTCTCACGCTGCGCCGCCATCGCCTGGGCATGCTCAAGCAGATGGACATCGAAGAGCACGACCTGCTGCGTCTCGCGCGCCACCTGCTGCGCGAAGACGAATGGGCGGGCATCGCCTCGCTGATCTCGTCGGTGTCGTGCCCTGACGGCACGGCGTACCACTTCTCGGTCGTCGAAGACGACGTGGCCCTGATGCACCGCGCCGACGACGAGCGGGCGCGGGGCCGCCACCCCGGTGCCCACGCGGCGCCCCAGCTGGAGCCGCTGCTGCCCCCCGCGCCCACGGCGGCCGGGGCCGCGCTGTGGTCCCCGGCCCTCGCCGTGCGCCCCGAATAGCCTCGCCGGTTGCACGAGTACGGGGAAAGGCCCTCGCGGCCGAAGCCCCGCCCCCCATTGCCCCATTGGGCAGAAGGGGCTTGCGAACGCCGTGAGTCGTTCTATCCTTGGCTCGAAGCTGGCGAGTCCGCCGTGGCTGCGTGTCACGAACCGCGTGTGAAAGCGGTCTCGCTTCTTCTCTTGGAAAGAGAGAGAGAACGCTCATGGTCACGCCCGTCAATGACGCGATGGAGTTGCGAGGCAAGGTCCTGTACATCGAGGATCAAGAGGTCAACCAGCTTCTGGTCGAGGCGATGCTGGCGCCGTTTCCCGGCGTTCACCTGATCCTGGCCAGCACCGGCGCCGAGGGCGTGCGCCTGGCGCGCAGCGAGCGGCCCGACCTGGTGCTGCTCGACATGCACCTGCCCGATTTCGGCGGGCTCGAAGTCGTGCGCGAACTGGTTGAAGAAATTTCCAGCGGCCTGAAGATCGCGCTGCTCACCGCCGACACGCTGTCGATGGACATCATCAAGGCGATGAGCCTCGGTGCCTTCGAGTACTGGGTCAAGCCGCTGACCACCAAACAGTTGCACGACGGCTTGCGCCGTGCGTTGGTCGGGGCGGTGGCCGCACCGAAGTGATCCGCCCCCGGGCAGGGGTGCCGCCTGCGGAGCGGCCATGGGCGGGCCGCTCCTAGAATTGCGGCCATCTGCGCGGGTGGCCTTGGCGTGCCCGCGCTTTCTTTTGCGCCCATGCCCCTGTGCCTTCCCAAGAACCGATCGGTCGCCTGAGCGCCGCCATACAGCGTTACGGACTGCCCGTGTTCGCCGGGCTGGTGCTCGCGCTGTTGTGGGGTGTTTCGCTGTCGCTGCTGACGCTGCAAAAGCAGCGCTTGATCGAAGAAAGCCGGCGCGAGCTGGGTTTCATGAACGACGCCGTGGCCCAGCACACGACCGGTGTGCTGCGTGCGCTCGAAAGCGACCTGCGCGTGCTGGACCTGTGGTTGCAGCACCACCCCGACGCGAAGCCGCTGAGCGACGCTCGCCTGCACGCCATGGCCGACCAGATGCGCCTTGCTTCGGGCGGCCTGACGGACCTGCGCTTCGTGTCTGCCGCTGGCCAGCTCTACGCGCTGCCCAGCGCAGGCGCGCCCGGGCCCTCCGACGTCAGCGACCGCGAGTACTTCACTGCGCAGCAAGCCTCGCCCGACTCGACCCAACCCGCCCCGCTGCACGTCGGCGTGCCGGTCAAGAGCCGGGTCTCGGGCCGCTGGGTCATCCCCCTCAGCCTGCGGCTCACCCGTCCCGTCGACGGCTTCTCGCTGCTGGTGGCGGTGATCGAGCTCGAGCGCATCACCGCTTTCCATGAGGGCATGCGCTTCCGGCCCGAGGGCACGATCGTCTTGCTGCGCCGAGACGGCGCGGTGCTGTCTCGCACGCCGTTCAACGAACAGCTCATGGGGCGCAGCACGAGCCACACGCCGATGTTCATCAACGAATACGGGCACAAGCAGCGTGGAACCTTCTTGTCCGACGGGGTGGTGAGCGATGGCGTGCCGCGCGTCGTGAGCTACCGCCACCTCGACAGCCACCCGGTCATCGTGCTTGTCACCCGTGAAACCCAGCAGGTGCTGTCGCAATACCTGACGCGCCGGCCGATGATCCTCGGCGGGCTGACGGTGGTGTCGGCGCTGCTGCTGGCCCTGGCGGCGGCGCTGTACCGCTCGCAGCGCCGGCTCTTGCGCATGCAGGGCCAGCTGCGCCACCTGGCTGCCACCGACGAACTCACCGACGTGCTCAACCGCCGGGCGCTCAGCGCCGAGGCTGAGCGTGAACTGGGGCGTGCACGACGCACCGGCCGGCCGATGGCGGTGCTGGCACTCGACCTCGATCACTTCAAGCGCATCAACGACGAGCATGGCCACGCCGAGGGCGACCGTGTGCTGCGCGAATGCAGCGCGCGCTGGCAGGCCGTGCTGCGCGCCCACGACCTGCTCGGCCGCCTGGGCGGCGAAGAGTTCTGCGTCGTGCTGCCCGAGACCGACGCCGATGCCGCGCGCCAGGTGGCCGAACGCCTGCGCCTCACCCTTGCGGACCTGCCTTTGCGCAGCCTCGGCCGGGCAGTCACGACCAGCATCGGCCTCAGCCTGGTCGCGCCCACCGACGCGCGGTGGGACGACGCCCTCGAACGGGCCGACCGTGCCCTCTACCAGGCCAAGGCGAGTGGCCGCAACTGCGTGCGCGAGCACCTCGCGTGACGCGCCGCGGCGGCGTGCCTCAGCGCTTGGCCGGGCGGGCGGGCTTGAGGGTCTTGAGGTAGGCGATCAGGTCGGCGCGCACCGCCGCGTCGCCGATCGACACGCCCATGGCCTGACCCGGCACCAACTGCTCAGGCCCGGCGAGCCAGGCGTCGAGCGCCGCGTCGGTCCACACCAGCCGCGAGCGGCGCAGCGCGTCCGAATAGTCGAAGCCGGGCTGCGTGGCCGCACGCCGGCCGGCCACGCCCCGGTGCAGCGGGCCCACGCGGTGCTCGTCCACCGAGTGGCAGGCCGCGCAGCGGGCTTCGTAGGCGGCCTCGCCCCGCACGGCGTCGCCGGCCGCCTGCGCCGGCAGGGCCAGCAGCCAGGCGCTGGCGAGCGAGGCGGCGGCGACGTGCGAGGCCAGCCGCAAGCTGCGCCGGCTCATCCGCCGAAACTCAGCGCGTTGGCGGGCAGCGTCTTGCCGAGCGCGCCGGCCAGGGCGGTCCAGTGCATGGTCTCGTCGGCGGCCAGCCGCGCGGCGACCTGCGACAAACCCTTGTCGCCGAAGGCCGGGATGACCCCCAGGTACGCATTCGCCGCGCCCAGTTCGAGCTTGGCGGCCAGCGTCAGCACGTCGGCCTGGTTGGCCAGGGTGTCGGCACGCAAGGCCCGGGCGTAATCGGCCAGGGCCCTTTCGGCCACCGGCTGGCCACCCAGCTTCTGGATGGTGGCGACCAGCGCGTCGCGGTGCGCCTTGTGGTGCGACTGGAACAGCACCGCCACGTCGAGCACCGGCTTTTGCAGCAGGCCGCTCTGCGCGCCCAACTGGTAGGCGTTGATGGCTTCGTGTTCGAGGCCGAGCGCGACGTTGAGGATGCTCACGTCTTTCGATGCATCGGCCGCCAGCGCGCGGGTGGGCACGCCGCCCAGCAAGGCGACGGCACCGGCCGAGAGGGTGAGGGCGCTGCCGCCCAGAAAGCCGCGACGGGCCGTGACGAGGGACGAGGTGTTCATGCGGGGTTCCTGACAAACAAGTGGTTGTGAGACATGGCGTGTGGGTGCCATGCCCGCCACTTACGGAGCCCGCCCGGCTTTGGATGCAGCCGGCAGTGAACAAGACCTGGGCTCAGCCCGTCGCTGCCGACCCCACCTGCGGCAGCGCCGCGCCGCACTGCGCGCAGAAACGCGCCCCGGCCAGCGCCTTCGCGCCGCACTGCGTGCAATGCAGCGCGGGGGGCGCCACGCTCGCCAGCGCGGCAGCGGTGTGCAGCTCGCGTTGCAACTGTGCGGCCGAGGGGGCGTCGCCCGGCCCCTGCAGCTGGTGCTCGCCGCTGTTGAGTGCGGCGATGCGGGCCTGGTCTTCGTGCGCGGTCGGCGCGACCAGCACGCTCTGGCCGCGCGCGAACTCGGCCAGGTGCGACGACAGGGCGCGTGCCTCTTTCTCGGTCGAGAACATCGCCGTGACCTGGCGCGGCGCGTCTTTGCCGAACACCACCGACTCGACACGCGCGCGCCACACGCGCAGCGTCATCGCCTCGGTGCGCACCACGTCGTTCTCGGTGTTCATGCGGCTGGCGAACTGGTTGCCGGTGCCGATGCGCGAGGTCTGGTAGTTGCCGATCATCTCGACCCACACCAGCACCGACTCGAAGTTGAAGCGGCCCCACAGCCGTGCCGACAGCTTGAAGCAGAAGGCCGCCACGAAGGCGAGGATCACCGCCGTGCCGAGCAGCGACACGCGGTTCTCGCGCCAGTCGGCCAGCGCGTCGAAGCCCCGCACGAACACCAGGCCCAGCACCACCGCCGTGACGATCAGCACCACCGCATACAGGTCGATCAGCAGCAGCGGCCGGTGGCGGCGGTCGCCGAGGGCGCTGGCGAAGGTCGGCGCCTGCGTGCCGCTCAGGGGCAGCGGTTGCGTCTCTTCGAACAGCTCGCCCGCGAAGCTGCCACTGGGCGTGGCCGCCGAGGTCACCGGGTCGATGCGCGCGTAGCGCCGGTTCGGGATGCGCTCGGTCCACTCGCTTTGCAGCGTGCGGTCCAGTTCGTCCATCAGGCTCGCGGGCGGCGCGTTCATCGACAGGCGCGACTGCTCCATGCTCGCGCGCGTCTGCGGCGCCGCGTCCACCTGCATCAGCACGGCGACCATGCCGAGCGCGCAGGCCACGAGCGCGGTGCCCAGCATCACGAAGGTCTGCACGTTGACGTTGAACTGCCCGACGCCAGGCAACTGCGGCGCCACCAGGCCGATCGCCACCGGCGCCAGGATGGCCGCCGCGATCAGCCCGACCAGCGAGGCCGTCGAGAGCTTCGCGCGGTCTTGCGCGAGCACCGGCTTCACGAGAAAGAACACACCGAACGCGAAGTACAGAAAGCCGATCCACGGCCGTGTGGCCGCAGTGCCGAACACCAGCCACGAGAACACGAAGCTCAGCAAGGTGGCCGCCACCGCCGCCAGGTTGAACATGTAGCGCTTGGCCAGCGTCTGCACTTCGAGCGGCGCGGTGATCAGCCTGGGTGCCCAGTGGTACAGCACGCCTTCGACGGCGCCGTGCGGCTCGGGGTAGGTGAGGCCGCCCTGGCGCAAGATCTCTTTCACACGGTCGGCGGCTTGCGAACCGCCGGTGGCACCGGGCGGAATCTCGGGCGCCAGCGGCAAGGGCCGCCCACGGCCGAAGAAGAAGCGCAGCCGCGTGGCGGCGGTGGCCGCGCAGGCCAGGCCCGCCGCGACCATCAGCAACCCGGCGATCAGCGGCGCGGCCACCCGGCGCATCGCGACCAAGTGCATGGCCTCGCGCGCCCACCACAGGCTCATCACCCCGGCGGCCAGCAGCAGCACCGCGCACAGCCACAGCAGGCGGTTCTGCAGGCGGTAGGGGTTGGGCAACTCCAGCAGCTTCGATTCGGAGCTGTAGTCGTACGACATGCGGTGGGTCTCCCGGGGTGCGGCTGTGACGGGTTCAACAGCAGAGCCCGGCGAGTGTAGGTGGGCTTCACCGCCCAGGCGGTGCTTTGGGGCAAGATGCCCGGTCCGTCACTTGCCCGGCCTCGTGCCGTGTGCCGCCATGGAACTGTCAACCTGGCTTGCCTTCTTCGTTGCCGCCTGGGCCATCAGCATCTCGCCGGGCGCGGGGGCGGTCGCCGCGATGAGCGCCGGCCTCAACCACGGCTTCGCGCGAGGCTACTTCATGACCTTCGGGCTGGTGCTGGGCATCTGGGTGCAGATCGTCATCGTCGGCCTCGGGCTGGGCGCGCTGATCGCCACCTCGTCGCTCGGCTTCGCCATCGTCAAGTGGGCGGGCGTGGCCTACCTCGTCTACCTCGGCATCAAGCAATGGCGCGCCCCGGCCCAGCCGCTGGTGGCCGAGGCCGCCGACGCACCGCGCACGCGCCGGCGCGTGCTGGTGCTGCGTGGCATCGGCATCAACGCGGTCAACCCCAAGGGCACGGTCTTCCTGCTGGCCGTGGTGCCGCAGTTCCTCGACCTGTCGCAGCCGTTGGCGCCGCAATACGGGGTGATTGCCGCGACGCTCGGCTTCACCGACCTCACGGTGATGGCCGGCTACACGGCGCTGGCTTCGCGTGTGCTGCGGCTCTTGAAGTCGCCCACGCAGATGCGTCTGCTCAACCGCCTGTTCGGCAGCCTGTTCATCGGCGCCGGCATGCTGCTCGCGGCGTTCAAGCGCGCGTGATGAGACGCGTGATGGCGCGAGCGACCTCGACGCGCCCCGGCCGCGTCATTCGCTGACCTTCGAGCGGCCCGCCTTCACCTGCGAACGCTGCGCCTTGCCTTCGAGGCGGCGTCGCTTCGCGCCCGCGGTCGGCTTGGTGGGGCGCCGCGGCTTGGGCGGTGTGGCCACGCTGTCCACCAGCGCCTGCAGGCGTTGCAGGGCGTCGAGGCGGTTGGCGTCCTGGCTGCGCGAGGTCTGGGCCTTGATGACGACCACGCCTTCGCCGGTCAAGCGCTGGTCGTTCAGTGCGAGCAGACGCTCTTTCACCGCTTCGGGCAGCGACGAGGCCCGCACGTCGAAGCGCAGGTGCACCGCGCTCGACACCTTGTTGACGTTCTGCCCGCCCGCGCCCTGCGCGCGGATGGCCGTGAACTCGACCTCGGCGGGATCGACCTGCGCGCTGCCCACGCCGCCGCCGATCAGGCCAGACGCACCGGCACGCGCGCACCCAGTGCGCACATCAGCTCGTAGCCCACGGTGCCGGCCGCGTGCGCGACCTCGTCGATGGGCAGGCGGCTGCCGTTCGGCCCCTGGCCCCACAGCGTGACCTCGCTGCCGACCTGCGCGCCGGGCACGGGGCCGAGGTCCACGGTCAGCATGTCCATCGACACGCGGCCGACCATGCGCGTGCGCACGCCGTCCACCAGCACCGGCGTACCGGTGGGGGCGTGGCGCGGGTAGCCATCGGCATAGCCGCAGGCGACCACGCCCACGCGCATCGGCGCCTCGGCCGTGAAGGTGCTGCCGTAACCCACCGTGCCGCCGGCGGGTACGTCTTGCACGGCGATGAGCTGCGCGCGCAGCGTCATCGTCGGGTGCAGGTCCCAGTGCGCGATGTCGTGCGTGGGGAAGTCGGGCGACGAGCCGTACAGCATGATCCCTGGGCGCACCCAGTCGCCGCGCACGTCGGCGTCGATCTCGGCGAAGCGCAGCGTGGCCGCGCTGTTGCACAGCGAGCGGTCACCGGGCAATTCGCGCGTGGCCTCTTGAAAGGCTTCGAACTGCGCCGCCACGCCGCGCGGGCCGTCGGCATCGGCGAAGTGCGTCATCAGCGTGATGCCATCGACCTGCGTCAGCCCCGACAGGCGCAGCCACGCCGAACGAAACGCGGCCGGCGTGAAGCCCAGCCGGTTCATGCCGGAGTTCATCTTCAGGAAGACCTGCTGCGGCCACGTCGTCTTGTGGATCGCCAGCCAGTCGATCTGCGCTTCGCGGTGGATCACGTGCCAGAGGTTGAGCCGCGAGCAGCGTTCGAGGTCGCGCGCTTCGAAGCAGCCTTCGAGCAGCAGGATCGGCCCGCGCCAGCCGAGCGCGCGCAGCTGTTCGGCCTCGGCCAGGTCGAGCAGCGCAAAGCCATCGGCCCCGCGCAAGGCCTCGTACACCCGCTCGATGCCATGACCGTAGGCGCGCGCCTTGACCACCGCCCACACCTTCGCGTCGGGCGCGGCGGCGCGCGCGCGGTGCAGGTTGTGGGTGAGCGCGTCGGCGTGAACGAGCGCTTCGATGGGGCGCGGCATGGGGCCGAATTCTGCCAGCCGACCCCGGGCTTTGCCGGGCTGCGCGCCCCGTGCGCACGGGGCAGAGCGCAAAAACCCGCGTGCTATAAACCCGCCGCGAGAACGGGACTCCATCGCGCCGAGGCGCCACGTCACTGAAGACCGGGAATCATCCGGCGACGATCAGCTCAGAGAGCGAATGAAAAAAGGCTTCTACACGATCATGTCGGCGCAGTTCTTCAGCTCGCTGGCTGACAACGCGCTGTTCGTGGCGGCCGTGGAACTGTTGAGAACGTCGGGGCAAGCCGAATGGCAACGCGCCGCACTCGTCCCCATGTTCGCGCTCTTCTATGTGTTGCTTGCCCCGCTGGTCGGCGCCTTCGCCGACGCCATACCGAAGGGGCGGGTGATGTTCATCTCGAACCTCATCAAGGTTGTCGGCTGCTTGATGATGCTGTTCGGCACGCACCCGCTGATGGCCTATGCCATCGTCGGCCTCGGTGCAGCGGCCTACTCGCCGGCCAAGTACGGCATCCTGACCGAGTTGCTGCCCGCGTCGCAGCTCGTCAAGGCCAATGGCTGGATCGAAGGCCTGACCATCGGGTCGATCATCCTCGGGGTGTTGCTCGGCGGGCAGTTGGTGGGCGCCAAGGTGTCGCCTTACCTGTTGGCCATCGACATGCCCGGCATCGAGACGGGCATCAACTCGGCCGCCGAAGCAGCCATCGCGTCGATCATCGTGCTGTATGCACTGGCGGCGGCGTTCAACCTGAAGATCCCGCGCACCGACGCACCGCTGCAGCCGCTCGCCAACGGCGTGGTCGAGCTGGTGCGCGATTTCTCGAACTGCACCACCCGCCTGTGGACCGACAAGCTCGGCCAGATCTCGCTGGCCGCCACCACGCTGCTGTGGGGCGTGTCGGGCAACCTGCGCTACATCGTGCTGGCGTGGGCGGCGGCGGCGCTGGGCTACAGCACCACGCAGGCGGCGTCGCTGGTGGGCGTGGTGGCCATCGGCATGGCGGTGGGCGCGGTGATCGCGTCGATGCGCATGCGGCTCGACCAGGCGACCAAGGTGATCCCGCTCGGCGTGGTGATGGGCCTGCTGGTCATCTGCATGAACTTCATCAGCAACGTGTGGGTGGCCGCGCCCTTCCTGATCGTGCTGGGCGCCATCGGCGGCTACCTCGTGGTGCCGATGAACGCGCTGCTGCAGCACCGCGGGCACAACCTGATGGGCGCAGGCCGCTCGATCGCCGTGCAGAACTTCAACGAGCAGGCCTGCATCCTTGCGCTCGGCGCGTTCTACACCGGCATGACGCGCTTCGGCCTGTCGGCCTTCACGGCCATCACGATCTTCGGCCTGTTCGTGGCTGCCGTGATGTGGCTGATCGGCCGCTGGCACAAGAACAACTGCGTGACGCACAAGGACGAGGTCGATCGCCTGCTGGCACTCGCCCGCAGCGACAAGCACTGACGAAGGCGCGAAGCTTCCTGCTGCGCGGGCACATCTCGCGCCTGTCGCTCTTTGCAAACGCGTCGCCGTATCCCCGTACGGCTGCGCTTCTCGCCGCAAGCTGAGTCCGCTCGCGACAGAATCTTCGCGCCTTCGCCGTGCCGTGCTTCGGCCGTGCGGACGGCTTCATCCCACAGTTCTCTCGTGACCCGCTCGAACACCTCGCTGCTCGCCGTCCTCGCCCTCATGTTCAACGCCTTCGTGTGGGGCGTGTCGTGGTGGCCGTTCCGTGCGCTCGAAGGGCAGGGTCTGCACCCGCTGTGGTCCACGGCGCTGGTGTATTCGGTCGCGGTGGCGGTGATCGTCTGTCTGCGGCCACGGGCGCTCTGGCGCGTGGCCAAGACGCCAGTGCTGTGGGTGCTGCTGTTTGCCTCGGGCACGACCAACGCGGCCTTCAACTGGGGTGTGGTGGTCGGCGACGTGGTGCGCGTCGTGCTCTTGTTCTATCTGATGCCGCTGTGGGTGGTCGTGCTCGCGCGGCTGGTGCTGCACGAGCCGATCACCCGCATGGGGCTCATACGGGTGCTGCTCGCACTGGTGGGTGCGTTGGTCGTGCTGTGGCCGTCCGACGGCAGCTGGCCGGTGCCGCGCAGCCTGGCCGATTGGCTGGGTGTGCTGGGGGGCTTCTCGTTCGCGCTCAACAACGTGATGTTGCGGCGCGAGTCGGCGCGGCCCGAACAAGACCGTGCGTTGGCGATGTTCATCGGCGGCGTGACGGTTTCGGGGCTGCTGGCCGCCGGGCTGGCGTCGCAGGGGCAGGTGGCCTGGCCGCCGGCGCCCGGCGTGGGCTGGGTCGGCCTCGCGCTGGCGCTGAGCGTGGCCTTTCTGGCCAGCAACATGGCGCTGCAGTACGGTGCGGCGCGCCTGTCGGCCAACATCACCTCGGTCGTGATGCTGACGGAGGTGGTGTTCGCGTCGGTCTCGGCGCTGTGGCTGGGCGGTGGGTCGATGACTTGGCAACTCGCGCTCGGGGGCGCGCTGATCGCCACGGCGGCCTTGCTCGCCGCGCGCGAGCCGGCGCATTGACGCAAAGCTCCTAAGCCGACAACCGCAGCTGGCGCAGCGCGTTGGCGAGGTCTTCGTCCATCAAGGGCTTGACGAGGTAGGCGTCGCAGCCGGCGAGCGAGCCGCGCACGCGGTCGGTTTCGCTGCCTCGGCCGGTGACCATCACCACGGCCGGGGCCGGGCCCTCGGGCGGCGGGTGCAGCTTGATGTGCTGGCACAGCGAGAGGCCGTCGAGGCTGCCCTCGGGCCCGAGCACGATGTCGAGAAACACGATGGCGAACCGGTGCCCGGCCAGCCGTTCGAGCGCCTGCTCGGCGCTGCGTGCGCTGTGCACGCGAAAGCCCATGCGTTGCAGCCGCAGCTGCAGAAACTTGACCGCGATGCGGCTGTCGTCCACCACCAGCACATCGCGCACCGGGCGGCCCAGGTCGTCGGGCTGGGTGTCGGGTTGCTGTGGCGCGTTGCGCCGTTCGATCAGCTGGTCGAGTTCGCGCTCGATGCGCCGCGGCTCGATGGGCCGCGGCACCCAGGCGCCGGCATGGGCCGGGGCGCGCGCGCCGACGAACACCGTGTCGCCCATGCGGTCGGCGTCTTCGACGGCGGTGATGGCGTCGTGCTGGTCGGCGTCGGCGATGACGAAGTCGCAGTCGTCGAGCGAATCGACCTGCGTGTAGCCCGGCGAACGGGTGGCGTCGAGGCGGAAGAACGAGGCCAGGGCGCTGCGCTCGAAGTCGCTGAAGCCCTGCAAGGCCACGGTGTAGCGCGTGGGGCCGCGTGCGGCCATGGTGTCTCCGGGTCGTGATGTGGGGGCAGCGGTCGTCCGATGTTCAACGCCTGGCCCGGCCGCGTCAAGAACCCGGTGCGATGCGCGGGTGCCCGCGCAACGCTAGCATCGGCCAGCTTGCCAGGAGACCCCATGAGTGCCACCGCCCGCTTCCAAGACTTCGACGCGCAAACCCTCGACGGCCAGCCGGCCCCGCTGTCGGCCTACCAGGGCCAGGTCGTGCTGGTCGTCAACACCGCCAGCAAGTGCGGGTTCACGCCGCAGTTCGAAGGGCTCGAAAAACTCTGGCAGACCTACCGCGAGCGCGGCCTCGTGATCGTCGGCTTTCCGTGCAACCAGTTCGGCGGGCAAGACCCGGGCAGCAACGACGAGATCGGCGCCTTCTGCCAGCGCAACTACGGCGTGAGCTTTCCGATGATGGCCAAGGTCGATGTGAACGGCGGCGACGCCCACCCGGTCTGGAAGTGGCTCAAGAGCGAGGCGCCGGGCATCCTCGGCACCGAGGCCATCAAGTGGAACTTCACCAAGTTCCTCATCGGCCGCGACGGTCAGGTCATCAAGCGTTTCGCGCCCAACGATTCACCGGCTTCGCTCACGGCCGACATCGAAAAGGCGCTGGCCGCCGGCTGAGCGTGGCGGCGGCGGCCAGCGCCGGATAATCGCGGCTCCCTTTCAGGAGCCCCCATGTTCGAGCACGTCGATGCCTACGCTGGCGACCCCATCCTCACCCTGAACGAGAGCTTCGGCAAAGACCCCCGGCCGAACAAGATCAACCTCAGCATCGGCATCTACTTCGACGACGCCGGCCGACTTCCGGTGATGCGCGCGGTGCGTGAGGCCGAGGCGGCCATGCTGCAGCAGATCGGCCCGCGCCCCTACCTGCCGATGGAAGGCGCGGCCAACTACCGCCAGGCCGTGCAGCACCTGCTGTTCGGGGCTGAGCACGAGGCCGTGAAGAGCGGGCGCATCGCGACCATCCAGACGCTCGGCGGCTCGGGTGGCCTGAAGGTCGGCGGCGACTTTCTCAAGCGCTACTTCCCGAACAGCAACGTGTGGGTCAGCGACCCGACCTGGGACAACCACCGCGCGATGTTCGAAGGCGCGGGCTTCACGGTCAGCACCTACCCGTACTACGACGCGGCCACCGGCGGCGTGAAGTTCGAAGCCATGCTCGCGGCCCTGCAGGCCCTGCCAGAGCAGAGCATCGTGCTGCTGCACGCGTGCTGCCACAACCCGACCGGCGTGGACCTCAGCGCCGCGCAATGGCAGGCGCTGATCCCGGTGATCCAGGCGCGCCGGCTCATCCCTTACGTCGACATCGCCTACCAGGGCTTCGGCGACGGCATCGCGCAGGACGCATTCGCGCTGCGCGCCCTGGCCGATGCGGGCGTCAGCTTCTTCTGCGCAAGCTCGTTCTCGAAGAGCTTCTCGCTGTATGGCGAGCGCTGCGGTGCGCTGAGCGTGGTGTGCCCCAACAAGGCCGAGGCCGAGCTCGTGCTGGGCCAGATGAAGGCGACGGTGCGCAAGAACTATTCGAGCCCGCCCACGCATGGCAGCCAGATCGTCGCCCGGGTGCTGCAAACCCCCGAACTGCATGCGATGTGGGCCGACGAGCTGGACGCCATGCGCGTGCGCATCGCCGCGATGCGCAAGCAGCTGCACGCGGTGCTGACGGCCAAGCTGCCGGGGCGCAACTTCGACTACTTCATCACCCAGCGCGGCATGTTCAGCTACACCGGCCTGAGCGCCGAGCAGGTGGACCGCCTGCGTGAAGAACACGCCGTGTACCTCGTGCGCTCGGGGCGCATGTGCGTGGCGGGCCTGAACTCGTCGAACGTCGAGGCCACGGCGGTGGCGATGGCGGCGGTGCTGGCCGGCTGACGACGCGAGGCCGACCGGGTCACCGGCCGGCGCGCGTTCAGGCCTTGGGCAACGCCGCGCTCATTCGCCCACAAACACCGTCAGCACCCCGGTGAAGCCGTAGAGGTGGTGGCGGGCGATCTCGCCGGCGGCGAAAAAACCAACCAGCGGCACGTCGCCCAGCGCGTGCTTGATGATGGCCAGCTCAGCCGAAGGCGCCCCGAAGTGCGGGCCGTCGCGCCCGGTGCAGCTCACGTAGACGGCCCCGGCGATGCGTCGCGCCGGGTGCGGCTGCGTGCCGGCCGCGTCGCCCTGCAGAGCGAGGGCGGTGGCCAGCGGCAGGGCTTCGGGCTCCAGCTCTTCGCGGATCTCGGCGCAGATGCGCACCAGGTCGCGCCGAGCGGCTTCGGTGTCGCGGCTGCAGAACGCGAGGCGCATCCCTTCGTGCACCACGTCGCTGATGGCCACGCCGCGTTGCTTGGGGTCGATGCCGATCAGGTGGCGCACGCGCGTGTCGGCACCGAACTGCCCATGGCGCGGCATCAGGTCTTCGTTGGCGTCGCTCAGGCCGACCATGGTCTGGCGCAACCGGGGCAGGGCGTCGCGCGGTTCGGTGGTGTCGATGTGCAGGTCGCGCAGCAGCACGTCGAGCGCAGGTTCACCGTCGAGGGTGGCAACGAGGTTGCGTTCGCCACCGGTGATGCGCCGTGCCGGGCCGACGGGCTGGCAGCCTTGCGTCACCCGCGAGACGAGCTTCACGCCCGGCCCGAAGGCCACACCCGAGAGGCCGCCTTCGCAGATGCCGTCGGCGATGTGCAACGCCCGCGTGCGCGCCGAGGCCAGACCACCGAAGAGATAGCCGGTGGCCACGCGTTCGCTCATCTCGCCGATCAGGCTGCCGAGGTCGTCGCAGGCCGGGTCGGCATGTACTTGTGCGGTGTGGGCGTCGAACGCGCTGCTTGACGGGCCCGGCGCTGCGCCGAGCGGCTTGATGCCCGAGAACACACGAAACCGATCGGCCGGCACATCGCCGAGCATCAACACCAGCGCGGGCTCGTCCATGTACTCGACGCCGCTGGCCGACACGCCGACACCCACCGAGCCGACCCAGGCCACACCGGGCCAGCGCTGTTGCAGCTCGGCCAGCAGGGCTTCGGCGTGTGCCGCGTAGTGGTCGCTGAGGTAGACCCACCCCAGCGTGGGCTGCTGCACGTAGCGGCCTTCGGGGTCGGCGCGCTGCGCGTCGATCTGCGCGGCGGCCAGCGCCACCGCCATCGGCCACTCGGGGTGGGTGGCGTGCGCGTGCGCGAACAGCCTCATGCGCCCTCGCTGCCCGTGCGGCGGCGGCGGGCGGTCTTGGCGCTGGCCGCCTTGCCGCGTTTGGCGGCGGCTTTCTTCGCGGCGGGCTTGGGCGTGCCGGTGCGCGACGTGCTGGGCGCAGCCGCTGGCTTCATCGCGGTCTTCATGGCCTTCGCAGCGGCCTCGGCCATGGCCGTGGCGCCGGGCAGGTTCTTGGTGACTTCGGCGGCGCCGTCTTTCAGCGCATGCGTGGCGAGCTGGCTGAACTCTTTGGTGAGCGCGCCCCACCATTGCATCGGGTCCACCAGGCCGCGCGCGGCGGCGGCATCGGCGCTGCCGGGTTGCGCGGGGGCGGCCTTGGGCGCGGCGGCCGGCGGCGGGCTCGCGTCGCCGGGCATGCGGATGCGCATCGCTTCGCCCAGGTCGCCCATCTGCACGTTCATCGTGCGCAGGGTCGACAGCGTCATGCGCTGCACTTCGAGCGCCTGGATGGTCGCGGCCAGCATGCGCGCGTTCTGCTCCAGCCAGAACTGCACGGTGCGCAGCTCGTCGATGCGTTTGTCGATCTCTTCGGGGTTGAGCGTCGGGGCGATCCATTGCCCCACGCCGGGCATGGCCGAGCCGGCGTTGCGCACCAGGCCCTGCAGAAAGTCGAAACCGGGAACGAACTTGCTGAGGTCGGGGCTGCTGTCGGCCATGGCGGTCTCCTTCAGGGGGCAGGGGGGCGAGTCATTGTGCCTCTCGCATTTCGACGAAGAAGGTTGCCAGATGCGGGGAACCCCCGTTGACGGCGCCGGCACCCCGGGGAACCCTCAGCGTCTGCGTTCAAAGAAGCGCAGTCCACCACCAACGAGGAGACAGACGCATGACCACCCCCGCTTCCAGCCGCTTCGGGCTGGCGTTGTTGCTCGCCGGCCTGATGGCCGCCCCGGCCTTCGCGCAAAGCCCCGAGCCCCTGCCGACCGACCGGCTCATCATCAAGTACCGCGACAGCGCCCCCGGCGTGGCCCGCGCCGCCGCGGCCACCGACCGCACGCGCCTGCACCGCTTTGCGCAAGACGCCGCGCTGCGCCGCGGCGCCCGCCTCGAATGGCTGCGCAACGCCGCATCCGAAGCGCACGTGATGCGGCTTGAGCGTCGCCTGCCGCTGGCCGAAGTCGCCCAGCTCGCGCGCGAGATTGCCGCTGGCGACCCGAGCGTCGAGTACGCCGAGCCCGACACCATCATGACCACGCAGATGACGCCGAACGACACGCAGTACGGCCAGCAGTGGCACTACTTCGAAGCGGCGGGCGGCCTGAACCTGCCGCCGGCGTGGGACAAGGCCACCGGCACGGGCGTCGTGGTCGCGGTCATCGACACCGGCTACCGGCCCCACGCCGACCTGGCCGCCAACGTGCTGCCCGGCTATGACTTCATCGCCGACAGCAGCCGCGCCAATGACGGCAACGGCCGCGACAACAACGCACAAGATGCGGGCGACTACGCGTCGGCCGGTGAGTGCAGCACTTTCAGCCCTTCGCAAAACAGCAGCTGGCACGGCACGCACGTGGCCGGCACCATCGCCGCGGTCACCAACAACGGCAGTGGCGTCGCAGGCGTGGCCTTCAACGCCAAGGTGCTGCCGGTTCGTGTGCTCGGCAAGTGCGGCGGCTACACCTCCGACATCACCGATGGCGTGGTTTGGGCCGCAGGCGGCGCCGTCTCCGGCGTGCCGGCCAACCCCACGCCGGCGCGCGTGCTGAACCTGTCGCTCGGCGGTGGTGGCGCTTGCAGCACGACCTGGCAGAACGCCGTCAACGCCGCCCGTTCGCGCGGCGCGATCGTCGTCGTGGCCGCGGGCAACAGCAACGCCGACTCGGCCAACTTCTCACCGGCCAGCTGCTCGGGCGTCATTTCGGTGGCGGCGACCGGCCGCAACGGCGGCCGCGCGTCGTATTCGAACTACGGCTCGCGCGTGACCGTGGCCGCTCCCGGCGGCGACACGCGCAGCGGCGCGGCCAACGGCGTGCTCTCGACGCTCAACAGCGGCACGCGCACACCCAGCTCCGACAACTTCGCGTACTACCAAGGCACCTCGATGGCCGCCCCGCACGTGGCCGGCGTCGTGGCGCTGATGCTGTCGCGCAACCCGGCGCTCACGGCCGACCAGGTGTCGTCGATCCTGCGCAGCACGGCACGGGCCTTCCCGGCCACGTGTTCGCAATGCGGCGCCGGCATCGTCAACGCCAACGCGGCGGTCGATGCCTCGGGCGGCGGCACCAACCCACCGCCACCCCCGCCCACGGGGCAGCAAGTCGCTGAGGTCGAGCCCAACAGCTCGACCAGCAGCGCGCAGGCGGTGCGTGAGGGCGACACGGTCACCGGTGTGATTTCGAGCATCTACGACACCGACTACTACCGCGTGTCGATCGCTCCGGGCAGCACGCTCGGTGCGACGCTGACGCCCAACAGCAGCTCCAACTTCAACCTGTACATCTACAACGCCAGCGGCACGCAGCTCGCCAGCAGCACCAACGGCACGGGGGTGGTGGACAGCACCTCGGTGCGCAACAACGGCACCACGACCGCGACCTACCTGGTTCGTGTGCGTTACGCCAGCGGCAGCAACGGCTCGACCGCGAGCTACACCTTGCGGCTCGACTGAGCGGGCTCGGCGCGGCGGCCTGCCGGCCGCCGCGAGGCTCACGGTTCGAACGCCACTCGTTCGACCGTGTAGCCGCGGGCCGACAGCAAGGCCGGGAGGCCTTGCGGGCCCACCATGTGCAAGCTGCCCACGGCGGCGAACACCGTGCGCCCACCCGTGTGGATGTGGTCGATGCCATCGGCCAGGCCGGGGTTGCGCGCATCGAGCCAGCGTGCGTGCAAGGCGCGTTCGCCCGGCGTGCGCAGGCAGTCGCACCACGCTTCGTAGCGGGTCAATTCGTCGTGGCGGCTCTGCGCCCACATGTGCGCCTGGCGCACGAGGCCGGTGCGCGCCTCACCCGACTCCAGGCTCTTCAGCACGCTCTCGACGAACTCGCGCGTTTCGCGGGCATCGCGCCCGTGCAGCAGCTGCGCCTGCAATTGCGGTGATTCGAGCGACACCACCGGCCGCACCTGGCGCATGCCCATGAAGACCGGGTCGATGGCGTAGGCCGTCTCCAGCCCGTCCTGCCGCGCCGCGCCGACCACCAGGCTCACGGCGGCCATTTCGGGCGTCAGCGCCGCCAGCGTGTCGTCGGACAGGCAGGCGGCCGAAGCTTGTGTGCGCAGGCGATGCCGCAAAGGCGCGGGCAGCGCGTGGCGCGGGGTGCCCGCGAGCGCGGTCTGGAAGTCGCTCAGCACCCGGGGGTCGAGCACGTCCATCTCGACGGCGATGACCTCGCTGTCGATCGCCGCGCGGCGCACGGTGGGCCCGGGAACCAGCCACTCGCGCCGGCCGATGTGGATGGTGCCGTACAGGTACGAGCTGCGCCCGGCCTTGCTGATGCGCCACAGAAAGCCGCGGTCGCGTGCCACCGACAGCTGCTGATGCCACTCGGCCTCGGTCAGCGCGGTGGGGGCGGGCGGGCAGGGCGGTGCGGTGGGTCGCGCCGGTTCGGCGCTGGCCACACGGCCGACCGCCAGCGCGAGCACGAGGCCCAGCCCGAAGCACGCCAGCCAGGCGCACAAACGCCGGCCCACCGGGCCAGCCGAGCCGAGATGCGGGATCCGATGCATGGGCGCGTGCCTCCAACACGCGCGCCACGGGGCCGCGCTCATGGTCGCCGCCGCCGTGTCGCTCATCGACACAAGTGCCAGGACGGCACATCGTGCCCGCAGGGTCGTGGCCGCCGGCCAAACACCCTGCCGTGCGCGTGGGCACTGCGGGGGCTGGGCGGCTCAGCGGTCAGCGGTCAGCGGGCGGCGTCGGGCCGCAAGTCGATGGTGAGTACGCCATCGCGCTGCTGCCAGCGCAGGCGGCCGAGCACGTCCATGCCCAGCAGCGGGTGGCCGTCCAGGCTGGGCAGGGCGGCGATGCGCAGGCGCTCGGCGCGCACGCCGCCTTGCAGTTCGAGGTTGGCCTCGACGAGCTGGCCGGTGACGGGGCCGTTGGCGGTGTTCGACTGGATCTCGCCGCGCGCCGGCAGGCCCAGTTCGCGGGCAAGTTGTGTCGAAATGGCCGTGCCCGTGGCGCCGGTGTCGATCAGGAAGTCCACCCGCTGGCCGTTGATGCGGCCGGGCCAGTGGTAGTGCCCGTCGGCCGAGCGGCGGATCTCGACCACCTCGCCCTCGGCATGAAAACGGGCCTGCTGGGCACGGTGCTGCAGGGCCTGGATGCCCAGAAACACCGCCACGCCGACCAGCAGCCACACCGTGACGACCTTGAGACTGGAGGGAAGCTCGTTTGACATGACGCAAGTGTCGCCCGCCGCCCGGCCAACCCCGATTTGCGGTCCCTCAGGTCGGTGGGCGCACGCCTGCAAAGTGTTGTGAACTCACTCACGGATACACCGAAGCAATCACTGGCATCGCATCCTAGGGATGGCGCTCTTGCCAACTTCAAGTCCGGAGTTTTCGACATGAATCTCATCAAAACAGCACGCTTCAACCGCTGGTCCCAAGACGCTTCGGCGGTGCGGGCCTACGCGGCGCAGCGGAAGCTGTCGGGGGCGGGTACGTTCTTCATCAGCCGCGACCGCAGCGACGGGGCCTACATCGAGGTGGACCGCCACCGACTCATCAACTTTTCGAGCTTCGACTACCTCGGGCTCACCCAGCACCCGCGTGTGCTGGCTGCCTCGCACGCGGCGCTCGACCGCTTCGGCAGCTCGTCGTCCGCCAGCCGCGTGGTGGCCGGGCAGACGGCGGTGCACGACGCGCTGGACGCGCACATTGCCGACTTCCTGGGCACTGAGGCGGCGATCACCTTCAACAGCGGCTTCGCCACCAACGCCAGCACCATCGGCTTTCTGTTCGACGCGCACGACCTCATCATCCACGACAACCTGATGCACCAGAGCGGGCTCGAAGGCATCCGCCTGTCGGGCGCGCAGCGCCTGAGCTTCAAGCACAACGACGTGCGTGCGCTCGAAGCCGTGCTCAAGCGCGAGGCGCACAAGTACCGCAAGGTGCTGGTGCTGGTCGAAGGCGCCTACAGCATGGACGGCGACGTGTGTCCGCTGCGCGAAATCGTCGCGCTCAAGCAGCGCTACGGCTTCCACCTGATGGTCGATGAGGCGCACTCGCTGGGCACGCTGGGCGCCACCGGCCGCGGCATCGCCGAGCATGCCGGCGTGAACCGCGACGACGTGGACCTGTGGATGGGCACCTTGTCGAAGTCGCTGGCCAGCTGCGGCGGCTACATCTCGGGCCGCGCCGAGCTCATCGACTACCTGCGTGGCAACTGCCCGGCCTATGTGTTCAGCACCGCCTTGCCGCCCATCGGCGCAGCGGCGGCGGACGCGGCCTTGTCCGTGATCGAAGCCGAGCCCGAGCGTGTGCGCCTGCTGCAGGCCCGCGTGCGCCAGGCGCAGCAGGCCGCGTTCGGGCTGCGCCTGAACATCGGCACCTGCGACGAGGCGCCCATCCTGCCGGTGATGCTGGGTGAACGCGAGCTGGCGCTGGCCGCATCGTTCACGCTGTACCACCGCGGCGTGTGCGCGCACCCGCTGATCTACCCGGCGGTGCCCAAGGGCCTGGCGCGCCTGCGCTTCTTCATCACCGCGCTGCACACCGAAGAAGAAATCGGCCAGGCGCTCGAAGCCGTGGCCGCGGTCGTGCGCGAGGCCGAGCAGGCCGAGGGCGGTGTGGACGAACCGGTGCGGGTGATCGCCGACACGGCGCGCGAGGCGGCGCCGCAAGGCGAGGTCGAGCACGAGGCCGAAGCGGCCTGAACGGCGAGGCGAACGCTGGGCCGACGGGCCCAGCGTGTCTCAGGACTCGCCGTGGACGTGCGCGACCGTCTGGTCGATGGCGCCAAATACGCTGGCCCCGTCGAGCCCCTTCATCTCGATGCGGATCGTGTCGCCGAAGCGCATGAACTCGGTCTTGGGCTCGCCGCTCTCGATGGTTTCGATGGCGCGCTTTTCGGCGATGCACGAGTAGCCGTGCGACCAGTCCTTGTTGCTCACCGTGCCACTGCCGACGATGCTGCCGGCGCGCACGTTGCGTGTCTTGGCCATGTGGGCGATCAACTGGCCGAAGTGGAAGGTCATCTCGTCGCCCGCGTCGCACAGGCCCACGCGTTTGCCGTTCCAGGTGCTTTGCAGCGCGAGGTGCACGCGCCCGCCCTTCCAGGCGGCGCCCAGCTCGTCGGGCGTCACGGCCACCGGGCTGAAGGCGGTGGCGGGCTTGCTCTGGAAGAAACCGAAGCCCTTGGCCAGTTCGGCCGGAATGAGGTTTCGCAAGGACACGTCGTTGGCCAGCATCACGAAGCGGATGGCGTCGAGCGCCGCGTCGGCATCGGTGCCCATCGGCACGTCGCCGGTCACCACCGCGACCTCGGCCTCGAAGTCGATGCCCATCTTCTCGCTCGGCAGCAGGATGTCGTCGCACGGCCCGATGAAGTCGTCGCTGCCGCCCTGGTACATCAGCGGGTCGGTGTAGAAGCTCTCAGGCACCTCGGCGCCGCGCGCCTTGCGCACCAGCTCGACGTGGTTGATGAAGGCCGAGCCATCGGCCCACTGGTAGGCGCGCGGCAAAGGCGCCATGCACATCTTCGGATCGAAGGGAAACGCGTGCCGCGCCTTGCCATGGTTCAGCGTGGTCGCCAGGTCTTCGAGCTGCGGCGAGAGGAAGCCCCAGTCGTCGAGCACCTGCTGCAGGCGCGTCGCAATGCCGCTCGCATAATGGGCCGTGCTCAGGTCGCGCGAGACAACAACCAGTTGCCCGTCGCGCGAGCCGTCCTTGTAGGTCGCAAGTTTCATGGTGTGTGATTGCGGCGCTGAATGCCGAAGCCTCTATTGTCGATGCAGCCTTGAGGGCCCCGGGTGACGCGGCCCACGGCGCGGCGCGCGCTGCTGGTTTCGGTGGCGGTGGGCTTGCTGATGCACGCCGCGCTGCTGCAAGGCTTCGCGGCGGGTGAATGGGACGATGGCTCCGATCGCGTGAGCGGTGTCTTGCCTGCGGTGCAGGTGCGCAGCGTGGCCCCCGAGGCGCCGCCGACGACGGTCGCTGCCGTACCGGCCCCGGTCGCGGCGAACCAGCGGCCCGCACTGCGCCGGCCTTCAGCGCCCGCTGTGGCACCCGCCGACCCACCGATGCTTGTGCCGTCCCTGCCGGCCGACACCTCGCTGGACGAAGCGCCTGAGCCATCGCCCGAGCCGAGCAGCGAGCCCGAATCCCCGGTCCTCACGCTGGCCGATGCAGCATCCGCGGCTGACACCGGTGCGGCTGTACCCGAGGTCGCCGATGCCGTCCTTGTGGCGCGCGCCTCTGCCGCCTTGCCTTCGGCGTCGGCCCCGGCTGCCGGCGAAGCCTTGCCGACCTATCGCACCACGTTGCCGCCCCCGGTCACCCTGAGTTATGGCGCACAAAGCGGCCGGCTCAGCGGCACCGCCCAACTGGTGTGGAAGCCGAATGCGACGCGTTACGAGGCGCATCTGGAAATGCTCGTGTCGGGCGTCATCGTCCGCACCTGGCACAGCGAGGGGGCGATTGACGCCGCCGGCATTGCCCCCGAACGCTTCACCGATGAGCGGCGCTTTCGCAGCGCACAGGCCGCCAACTTTCGCCGTGACAGCGCGCGCATCACCTTCTCGGGCCCGTCGAACGAATACCCGCTGCACACCGGCACGCAAGACCGCCTGACCTGGCTGCTGCAGGTGCCGGGCATCGTCGCGGCCAACCCCCAGCGCTTCAAGCCGGGCAGCCAGATCCGCCTGTTCGTGGTGGGCGCCCGGGGCGACGCCGACGTGTGGGTGCTGCGCGTGCAGGGCAGCGACGACCTGCGCCTGGCCGATGGCCGCAGCGTGCGCGCCCTGCGCGTGGTGCGCGAAGCCTCGGGCGAACACGGCACCCAGGCCGAGGTGTGGCTCGACCCCACGCGGCACCACCTGCCGGTGCGCGTGCTCATCGGCAACCAGACGCTGGAACTTCTCGACGGTCTGCCGGCTCCACCCTGACGTGATTGCCTCACCCCCCAGCAAGCATGGGGATGCGCTCCCACCGGGTCGGCTTGAAGATTGCTCCAACGACCCGAACTTCGGTGCGAAGGAGAAGCCTCATGCAGATGCTCTACAACTCGGACAGTTTCGTGGTCGTGTCTTTCGACACCCCGATGGGCGACGCGCCCGAGGGGGACGATCGCCTCACGCGCGGCGGCTACGAGATCGTCGACAAGTTCGCGGGCAAAGAGATCTTCATCGAGGGCGCGATGGCCGAAAGCTTCAAGGACGGCGTCGCCGCCTTGATGGAGACCTCGCCCTCCGAGGAAGAGATGGACGACTACATCGGCCGCTACAGCTCCTTGATGCAGCAGCCGGTCGTGCTGCACTGAGGGCACGGGCCTTCTTTTCGCGGGCCCTGCCGCCAGCCGGCGGGCCCACGTCATCTGCGTGAATTGCCGCACGTTCGACTGGCGACCCTGAGCCCATGAGGCCGCGCGCCTCCGTATAAGACGCACTCCACAAGCCCGCGCGCCGTGCAGGGCTTGTGGCTTCGCGCACAGTGCGCCAAGATCGTTCGTGTGCGTTTGCGCTGCGGCGCACAACGGACCCCTCGTTCCGCAGGAGGTGCCATGGCAGCCCGTCACCTTGACGCCCGTGTGGTGTTGTCACCCGGCTTGGTCGAAGCCCCGGTGCTCGACCGCATGTGCTCGCAGTTCGTGTTGACGCTGACCGTGCGGCACGCCTCGCGCTTCAACGTGCGGCGCGACTGGAACAGCCTGCTCGCGCTCACCGGCCGGCACCTCGTGTGGCCGACCTCGGTGCTGGCGCGCCTGCGTGAGTTTCTGAACAACCGCTGCAAGGGCAACGAACACTGGCGTGGCCACGAGGCCCTGGGCGACGAGGCGTTCATCGAACGCCACGGCGCTTGGCGCGGCCCGTATGAAGAAGGCACGCTCTTCTTTTACATCGACGAATACGTCAAGGACGCCCCCAAAGACCTGCTCGCCGTGCTTGGCGCCACCGCCGACTGGCTCGACCACAGCCTGAAGAAAGAAGCCACGCTGGTCGAGAAGAACATCGACGCGCTCGCCGGCCTCTTGCAGCTCAACCCCGCCGAACGCGCGCTGCTGCTCTACGGCACGCTGGCGCGCTACCAGCGCGATCTGCGCAGCCTCCTGGTCGAGTTCAAGGTCTCGAACGCGCAGGAGGCCTATGCGGCTATTGCCAGCGTGGCCGGCGTCAACGAGCAAGACGTCGCCGAAGCCTTGCGCGCCGGCTCGCGGCTCGAGCGCACGGGCATGGTCGAGAACCTCATCTCCGAGCACAACATCACCGACCTGGCCGACCTGATGAAGGTCAGCGAACAGCTGCCGCCGGTGCTGATGCGCCACTACGAAGGCCCGTCCGATTTGATGGCTGTGTTCACGCGGCCTGCCACACGCAGCAGCCTGCAGCCGAGCGATTTCGACTACGTGGGCGACGACCTGCAGGTACTCACTGCCTTGTTGCGCCACGCCGTGCAGCGCAAGGCGCCTGGCGTCAATGTGCTGCTCTACGGCCCGCCCGGCACCGGCAAGACCGAACTCGCCAAGGTGGCTGCGCAGGCCGCCGCGCTGGAACTGTACGAAGTTGAGTACGCCGACCGCGACGGCAACTCGCTCAGCGGGCGCGACCGCTACCGCTCGCTGCAGATCAGCCAGGTGTTCTTGAAGGGCAGCCCGCAGGTCGCGCTGCTGTTCGACGAGGTCGAAGACGTCTTCCCGCCGATCTCGACCGACGCGGCGCAGCTGATGGCGCGGCTCGACACCGGCGACGGCGCCGTGTCGGGCAGCGTGAGCGGCAAGGCCTGGGTCAACCAGATTCTCGAGACCAACCCGGTGCCGGTGATCTGGGTCACCAACCGCATCGAGCAGATCGACCCGGCGTTTCGCCGCCGCTTCCAGTACCACCTCGATCTCAAGAGCCCGCCGCCCGGGGCGCGCGAGGCGCTGGTGATGCGTGCGCTGCAGGGCGTGCCGGTGTCGGAAGGCTTCGCCGCGCGGCTGGCCGAGCGACGCGGGCTCACGCCGGCCCAGGTGCGCACGGCGGTGAAGTTCGCGCAACTGGCCACCGACATGGCGGCAGCGCTCAGCCCGCCGGGCGACGACGTGGCCGCGCAGATCGAGGCGCTGATCGAGCGCCAGTTGGGCAACGCCGACCGCGCGCTCGGCAACGTGCGTGCGAGCAAGGGCGAGCGCCGCGTCGTGACGCAGTACGACCTTTCGCTGGTCAACACCGAATCGCGCTTCGAGGTGCCTAAGATCGTCGAAGCGCTCAAGCGCAAGGGCTTCGGCACGCTGTGCTTCCACGGCGCACCGGGCACGGGCAAGACGGCGCTGGCCGAACACCTCGCGCACGAGTTGCAGCGCCCGCTGATGGTCCGGCAGGCGTCCGACATCGTCAGCAAGTTCGTCGGCGAGACCGAGCAGAACATGGCGCGCATGTTCGAGGAGGCGCAGACCGAGCAGGCCGTGCTGCTGCTCGACGAGGCCGACAGCTTTTTGCGCAGCCGGCGCATGGCCGAGCGCAACTACGAGATCAGCGAGGTCAACGAGATGCTGCAGGGCATGGAGCGCTTCTCGGGCGTGTTCATCTGCACCACCAACCTCTTCGACGACCTCGACGAGGCCGCGCTGCGCCGCTTCACCTTCAAGATCAAGTTCAAGCCGCTGACCGCCGAGCAGCGCGAGCGCATGTTCATTGCCGAGGCGCTGGACGGCGACGCGACGCGTTTGACGACCGAGCAGTCGCGCCGGCTGGCCCAGCTCGACGCGCTCGCGCCGGGCGACTTCGCGGCCGTCAAGCGGCAGGTCGATGTGCTGGGCGAGGTCTTCGAGCCCGACGAGTTCTTGTCACAACTCGAAGCCGAGCACCGGGTCAAACCCGAGGTGCGGCGGCAAAAAGGCATGGGATTCCTGCATTGATCCACATCCGGGGCCTCCTTGACTCAAGGCGCGGAGGGCCCCGCCGATAAGCCTCGGATGGAAAGACACCCGAGGCCCTGATGGACGGCACGACGCTTCCGTGGGCATTCCGCGCTGATTTGTGGGCCGCTGCCGCCGCGATGGCTGCGGGTTCGGCCTACGTCACGCTCGACCTGGCGCGGGGCATCACCTCGCGCCGGCGCAGTGCCGCCTTGCGCGCCCTGCTCGGGGCCGCGTTCGCACTGGCCTGTGGGGTCTGGGCTGGCCACCTGATCGTCATGGCCGATGAGCCGCTGCCTTTCCGCCTCGGCTACCAGGCGCCGTTGGCGTTCGTTTCGCTGGCGCTCACTTACGTTTGCATGGTCGCGGCCCTGAGCACTGGCGTTGGCAGCCCCACGCCCGGCCTGCGCTGGGCCGCCGCAGCGCTCGTGCTGGGCGCGGGGGCCTGCGTCGGCCCGATGCTGCTGCTGATGGCCCTGCACCTGGAGCCGGCGCTGAGGTGGAGCCCCGGCCTGCTGCTCGCGGGATGGGCCGCGACGAGTTTGCTCTCGGCCCTGGCACTGTGCGCCGCCGCGAAGCGTCACCGCGAACTGCCCTGGCTGCGCAGCCGGGCCTGGCACGTGCTGAGTGCGGCTTTCCTCGCCTGCGCGCTGCTGGTCGGCGACGCGGTGGTGTTCCAGGCTGCGCAGGTGCCGTTGCTGGCGCTGTCGTTCACCAGCGGCCGCCTGGCGAGTGCGACGCTGACGGCGCTGGCGACCATCGGGGTGCCGTCGATGCTGGCCTTGCTGCTGCTGGGCTCGGCGCTCGAAGCGCGCTTCAAGACCTTGCTCAAGCGCAGCCGCGACGAGCTGCGCCTGGCCGCGCAGACCGACCCGCTGACCGGGCTGCCCAACCGCGCGATGTTCGAAGAGCTGATGCACGGCGCCGGTCCGCGCGCCGATCGCCAGTCGCACCGACTCGCGCTCTTGTTCATCAACCTCGACGGCATGAAAGCGGTCAACGAATCGTTCGGCCAGGCGGCGGGCGACATGGTCCTGCGCGAGATCGGCCAGCGCTTGCGCGAGCTGATCGGCGAAGGCAACACCGTGGCCCGCGCCGGCGGCGACGAGTTCCTGGTGATGCTGGGCGGCAACCCGGGCGTCACCGACGCCTCGCAGCTCGCCTCGCGCGTGCTGAGCCGGCTGGCCGTGCCCTGCCAGATCGAAGACCACCAGGTCGCGGTGCCGTGTTCGATCGGCATTGCGATGTACCCCGAGCATGGCGCGATGTCCAAGCTCATTGCCCACGCCGACGCGGCCATGCAGGCCGCCAAGCGCAGCGGTGGCGCGACCTATTGCTTCTTCGAGGCGCGCATGGTGGCCGGCACGCGCGAGCAGATCGACCTGCTTCACGACCTGCGCCGCGCCATCGAAAACCAGGAGCTGGAGCTGTACTACCAGCCCAAGATCCACGCGCCCAGCGGCCAGATCACCGGCGCCGAGGCGCTGATGCGCTGGCACCACCCGACGCGCGGCATGGTGAGCCCGGGCGTGTTCATTCCGCTGGCCGAGCGCTTCGGCCTGATCAACGCGATGGGCAACTGGCTCATCGAAGACGTGTGCCGGCAGATCCGCGAGTGGCGCGACCAGGGCCTGCGCATGCGCGTGGCGATCAACCTGTCGGTGCACCAGTTGCGTCAGCCCGACCTGGTTGAGCGCATCGCCGACGCGCTGAAGCGCCATCGCATCGAGCCGGGCCTGCTGACCTGCGAGATCACCGAGTCGGCTGCGATGGAAGACATGCGCGTGACCCTGCAGGTGCTGGAGCAGCTCACCGCTGCCGGCGTGCACCTGTCGATCGACGACTTCGGCACGGGATATTCGAGCCTGAGCTACCTGCGTCAGCTGGCCGCTGAAGAATTGAAGATCGACCGCAGCTTCGTGATGGACCTGGAAACCAGCGTCGATGCCCGCGCCATCGTCGACGCGGTGGTCAAGCTCGCCCAGGCGCTCGGCCTGAAGGTCGTGGCCGAGGGCGTCGAGACGACGCAGCAGCAGGAAATCCTGCGTGGCCTGGGTTGCGACGAGCTGCAGGGCTTCTTGTTCGCCAAGCCGATGTCGGCCAAGGCGCTCGCGTTGTGGGCAACCAAGGACGAAGGCGGGCCGACTTCGCTGGACTTCCGGCCTTCCCTGTTCGGCGACACCCTGCCCGCCCACGCGGATTGACTGCCCCCCAGTCGCTGCGCTCCTGCCCCCAAGGGGCGCCGCCTGGCGGACCGGCAAAGCCGGCTCCGCTGGCGTTGCTTGATGTCGCAGTCGCTGCGCTTCTGCACGGCCTGTTGCAGCAAGACCCCTTGACACCCTTTCTACAATGCTCGGATGAGCACGCCCCGCTACACCCGAGCCGCCGCCCTGCCGGGCATCCTGCAACAGCGCATCGTCATCCTCGATGGCGCGATGGGCACGATGATCCAGCGCTACAAGCTGGGCGAGGCCGACTACCGCGGTGAGCGCTTCAAGGACCACCCCAAGGACCTGAAGGGCAACAACGAGCTGCTGATCTTCACGCGGCCCGACGTCATCAGCGAGATCCACGAGCAGTACCTCGCGGCCGGCGCCGACATCATCGAGACCAACACCTTCGGGGCGACCACCGTCGCGCAAGACGACTACGACCTGGCCGAGGTCGCGCGCGAGATGAACGTCGAAGGCGCACGCCTGGCGCGCGCCGCCTGCGACAAGTACAGCACCCCCGACAAGCCGCGCTTCGCGGCCGGCGCCCTGGGCCCGACACCCAAGACCGCCAGCATCAGCCCGGATGTGAACGACCCGGCGGCGCGCAACATCAACTTCGACCAGCTGAAGGCAGCCTACTACGAGCAGGCCGAGGGCTTGCTCGAAGGCGGGGCCGACCTCTTTCTCGTCGAAACCATCTTCGACACGCTGAACGCCAAGGCGGCGATCTTTGCGTTGGATGAGCTGATGGAAAACACCGGCGAGCGCCTGCCCGTCATCATTTCGGGCACCGTGACCGACGCCTCGGGGCGCATCCTCTCGGGCCAGACCGTCACCGCCTTCTGGCACAGCGTGCGCCACGCCAAGCCGATCGCCATCGGCCTCAACTGCGCGCTGGGCGCGACGCTGATGCGGCCGTACGTCGAAGAGTTGTCGCGCGTGGCAGGCGACACCTTCATCAGCTGCTACCCGAACGCCGGCCTGCCCAACCCGATGAGCGACACCGGCTTCGACGAGACGCCGGCCATCACGGGCGCGCTGGTCGAAGAGTTCGCGCAAGCCGGTTTTTTGAACATTGCCGGCGGTTGCTGCGGCACCACGCCCGACCACATCGCCGAGATCGCCAAGCGCGTGGGCAAGTACAAGCCGCGCTGCACGCACGGCGGCATGTTCAGCGAACTGTTGTCGGCGGCTTGACGGCGGCGGCGCTGCTGCGCGAGACGTTCGCGCCGCGGTCGCTGATCAAGATCTCGACGCGCCGGTTCTTCGAGCGGCCGGCCTCGTCGCCGTTGTCGGCAATCGGGTCGCGTGCCCCGCGCCCGGCCACCGCAAAACTCACCGGCGACAGGCCGCGTGCCACCAGCCAATCGCGCGTGGCGCCCGCGCGGTCGAGCGACAAGGTGTCGTTGGCCGCTGGCGAGCCCTTGCTGTCGGTGTGGCCGACCACACGGAACTGCGCCGCACCGAAGCCCCGCAACGCCACCACCACCTGGTCAAGCGCCGAGCGTGCGGCGGGTTTCAGCGCCGAACGGTTGGCTTCGAAGGCCATGTCGCCCGGCAGGGTCAGCCAGATGCGTTCGTCGTTGGTCTTGGCCACCGTGACGCCGCTGCCGCGCAAGGCCTGGTTGAGGCGGTCGTAGCTGGTCTGCATCTGCGCGGTCCAGCCCGTGCTGGCGGGCGGCTTGGCGCCATAGGCCGGCCCGGCAGCCGAGCCGGGTGCGACGCTGTCGTTCCTGGGCGTGGGCACGACCACGGTCTTCGGGGTGCCGCAGGCGGCCAGCAGGGCGGCGGCGGCCACGGTGGTGAGAAGCAGTCGGCGTGTCATCGTGAAGCGTTCCGGTGAAGGCCCCGATTGGACCGCGTTGCCAGCGGTCGTCCATCGGGCGAACGTGCAGTTTGGCCCTGGCTTTGTAACCAGGGTGCCAACAGGGGCTGCCGCTGCAACACGAGCTTGCATAAAATCGCCCACCTCCAAGGAGCGTTGCGACGGGTGCCCCACCGACCCGCCAGGCTTGGAAGCTCGCAACCACGCTCGCCCCCGCATGAATTCCCACGCATGCGCCGCGGGTGAGCACCGCGGTTCATGCCTTGAGCCCTGCCATGACCGCCACCCAAGCCACGCCTGAAACACCCGCCGTCCCGCCGATGAAGCTGTCGGGGCTGGAGCCGGTCGTCATCGGCGAGGGCTCGCTCTTCGTCAACATCGGCGAGCGCACCAACGTCACGGGCTCGAAGGCCTTCGCGCGGATGATCCTGAACGGCCAGTTCGAAGAGGCCCTGAGCGTCGCGCGCCAGCAGGTCGAAAACGGCGCCCAGGTCATCGACATCAACATGGACGAGGCCATGCTCGACGCCAAGGCGTCGATGGTGCGCTTCTTGAACCTGATCGCCAGCGAGCCCGAGATCTCGCGCGTGCCGATCATGGTGGACAGCTCGAAGTGGGACGTCATCGAGGCCGGCCTCAAGTGCATCCAGGGCAAGGGCATCGTCAACTCGATCTCGATGAAAGAGGGCGTCGAGGAGTTCAAGCGCCAGGCCAAGCTCGTGCGCCGCTACGGTGCCGCCGCCGTGGTGATGGCCTTCGACGAGAAGGGTCAGGCCGACACCTTCGCGCGCAAGATCGAGATCTGCGAGCGCGCGTACCGCATCCTGGTCGATGAGGTCGGCTTTCCGCCGGAAGACATCGTCTTCGACCCGAACATCTTCGCCATCGCGACTGGCATCGAAGAGCACGACAACTACGCGGTCGATTTCATCAACGCCACGCGCTGGATCAAGCAGAACCTGCCCGGCGCCAAGGTCAGCGGCGGCGTGTCGAACGTGAGCTTCAGCTTCCGCGGCAACGACCCGATGCGCGAGGCCATCCACACGGTCTTCCTGTACCACGCCATTCAAGCGGGCATGGACATGGGCATCGTCAACGCCGGGATGATGGGCGTGTACGACAACCTCGACCCGGTGCTGCGCGAGCGCGTCGAAGACGTCGTGCTGAACCGCCAGCCGGTCTACAAGGAAGGCGAGCCGCACCTCACGCCGAGCGAACGCCTGATCGAAATCGCCGAAACGGCCAAGGGCGCGGCCAAGGACGACAGCGCCAAGTACGCCTGGCGCGCCAAGCCGGTGGCCGAGCGCTTGAGCCACGCGCTGGTGCACGGCATCAACGAGTTCATCACCGAAGACACCGAAGAGGTCTACCAAGAGATCAAGGCCCGCGGCGGCCGCCCGCTGCACGTGATCGAAGGCCCGCTGATGGACGGCATGAACGTCGTCGGCGACCTGTTCGGCCAGGGCAAGATGTTCTTGCCGCAGGTGGTCAAGAGCGCCCGCGTGATGAAGCAGGCCGTGGCCCACCTGCTGCCCTACATCGAGGAAGAAAAGCGCCTCTTGATCGAAGGCGGCGGCGAGGCCAAACCCAAGGGCAAGATCGTCATCGCCACCGTGAAGGGCGACGTGCACGACATCGGCAAGAACATCGTGACCGTCGTGCTCCAGTGCAATAACTTCGAAGTCGTGAACATGGGTGTGATGGTCCCGTGCCAGGACATCCTCGCCAAGGCGAAGGAAGAGGGCGCCGACATCATCGGTCTGTCAGGGCTCATCACGCCGAGCCTCGAAGAAATGCAGCACGTGGCGTCTGAGATGCAGCGCGACGAGCACTTCCGCTCGCGCAAGACGCCGCTGCTGATTGGCGGCGCGACCACCAGCCGCGTGCACACCGCGGTGAAGATTTCGCCCAACTACGAAGGCCCGGTGGTCTACGTGCCCGACGCGAGCCGCAGCGTCAGCGTGTGCAGCGACCTGCTCAGCGACGAGAAGGCCGCTGCCTACATTGCCGAACTGAAGAGCGACTACGACAAGGTGCGCGAACAGCACGCCAACAAGAAGGCGACGCCGCTGGTCACGCTGGCGCAGGCGCGCGCGAACAAGACCAAGATCGACTGGGCCTCGTACGGGGCGACGACGCCGAAGTTCATCGGCCGGCGCGTGTTCAAGAACTACGACCTGGGCGAACTCGCGCAGTGCATCGACTGGGCGCCGTTCTTCCAGACCTGGGACCTGGCCGGCCCGTACCCGGCCATCCTCACCGACGAGGTCGTCGGCGAGTCGGCGCGTCGCGTCTACGGCGACGGCACGGCGATGCTGGCGCGCCTGATCAAGGGCCGCTGGCTGACGGCCAATGGTGTGATCGGGCTCTTCCCGGCCAACACGGTGGGCGACGACGACATCGAGATCTACACCGACGAGACCCGCAGCGAGGTGCTGATGACCTGGCGCGGCCTGCGCATGCAGACAGTGCGGCCGGTGGTCGATGGCGTGGCCCGGCCGAACCGCTGCCTGGCCGACTTCATCGCGCCCAAGGGCTCGGGCGTGGCCGACCACATCGGCCTCTTCGCGGTGACGGCCGGCATCGGCACCGAGAAGAAAGAGAAGCAGTTCCTCGACGACCACGACGACTACAGCGCCATCATGCTGAAGGCCCTGGCCGACCGGCTGGCCGAAGCCTTCGCCGAGCGCATGCACCAGCGCGTGCGCACCGACTTCTGGGGTTACGCCACCGACGAGGCCTTGAGCAACGACGAGTTGATCGCCGAGAAGTACAAGGGCATCCGCCCTGCGCCGGGCTACCCGGCCTGCCCCGACCACACGGTCAAGGGCGACATGTTCCGCGTGCTGCAGGCCGACGAGATCGGCATGCACCTGACCGAGAGCTGGGCCATGACGCCAGCGGCCAGCGTGAGCGGCTTCTACATCGCCCACCCCGACGCCACTTACTTCAACGTCGGCAAGATCGGCGACGACCAGCTGCACGACTGGGCCCAGCGCACCGGCCAGGACGAAGGCGCGGTGAAGCGCGCACTCGCGTCGCTGTTGTGAGTTGATCGCTGCGGCGCGCGCGTCGAAGGCGTGCCAGGGTGGGGGCCGCGCGGTGCAGGCGTGGGCGCGCTGCAAGTTCTTACGTGCGACGCATCCGCTTGCAAGGTGGCGAAAACACGGCGCTGTTTCAGATGCGACACGCGGTAAGCGGCCGCCAAACTGCCGATTTTTGACGTTCTCAGGGTCGTTGCAGGCCTGAACAATTCATCCCTTGTGCTTGGTACGCCGCGTGCGTGACCCCGGTCGATACGCGGTCTGTATCCGATCGAAAAAAGCCAGAGGGACGATCCAGTGAGACAGCAAGACAAGACGCCCCACGGGGCCAGCAGGCAGCGCACCGTGCGCTGTGTGATCGGTGCGGCGGCGCTCGCGATGCTCGTCGCCTGCGGCGGCGGCAAGCAAGAGGCAACGACCGCCAGCGACGGGCGCGAGCAGGAAGCCAGCTACCCCGCGCCCACCGGCTCGGACGTGCCGGCTTCGCGCGCGGCCGCGGCGCGGTTCCTGACCCAGGCGAGCTTCGGGCCGAGCGATGCATCGGTGCAGCGCGTGCTCGACATCGGCTACAGCCAGTGGATCGACGACCAGTGGATCAAGCCGGTCACCTCGCACCGCGCGATGTGGGACTCGCTCGACGCGGCGGCCAAGGCGGCCAATGCCACCTCGAGCGCCGGGCAAGACGGCTTCACCCATTCGTTCTGGCGCTCGGCGGTCATCGGTGATGACCAACTGCGCCAGCGCGTGGCTTTCGCGCTGTCCGAAATCTTCGTCATCTCGATGCAAGAGCCAGCGGTGGGCGACAACCCGCGCGCAGCGGCGGCCTACTACGACATGCTGGCCACCACGGGCCTGACCGACTACCGCTCGCTGCTCGAAGCCGTGACCTTGCACCCGATGATGGGCCGCTACCTCACGATGCTCGGCAACCGCAAGGCCGACACGCGCACCGGCCGCGTGCCCGACGAGAACTACGCGCGCGAAGTGATGCAGCTCTTCAGCATCGGCCTGTACGAGCTGAACCCCGACGGCACGCGCCGTCTGGTGGGCGGGCAGCCGGTCGAGACCTACACGGCCGCAGACATCGCCGGCCTGGCGAAGGTGTTCACCGGGTGGAGCTGGGCCTGCCCGGTGGCGCCGACGCTGACGTCGAGCCCGTGCTTCAGCAACGGCACGACGAATGGCCAGTCGGACCCCGACCGCACCTTCAAGCCGATGATTGCCTACCCGCAGTTCCACGCGATCGAAGAAAAGCAGTTCCTCGGCGTCACTGTGCCGGCGCAGGGCACCGAGCGCGCACCTGCGCCGAACCCGGCCGCCAGCCTGCGCGCGGCGCTCGACCGGCTGGCCACGCACCCCAACACGGCCCCCTTCATCAGCAAGCAGTTGATCCAGCGCCTGGTCACCAGCAACCCGAGCCCGACCTATGTGCGCGATGTGGCCCAGGTGTTCACCGACACCGGCGGCGACATGAAGGCCGTGGTCAAGGCCATCCTGCTGCACAGCGAGGCACGCACGATCACCAACACCGGTGGCAAGGTGCGCGAGCCGCTGCTGAAGCTGTCGGCCGTGTTGCGGGCCTTCCGCTTCACGTCGGACTCGGGGCATTACAAGGTCGGCAACACCGACGATCCGGGCCGGCTGTTCGCCCAGACGGCGCTGCGCTCACCGAGCGTCTTCAACTTCTACCGGCCGGGCTATGTGCCGCCGGGGTCGAACGCCGCAAGCCTGAACCTTGTCGCCCCCGAACTGCAGATCGCCCACGAGTCGGCCGCTGCGGGGTATGTGAACTCGATGCGTGAAGTGGTCAGCGCCGGCCTGGGGCAGACCAACCCGGCGCCCTTCAACCGGCGCGACATCCAGCCCGACTTCACCGCAGAGATGGCGGTGGCCGAGCGGCCGGCCGAGCTGGTGGAGTTGATGAACGCACGCCTGATGTACGGGACCATGCCGTCGTCGCTGAGGACCCTCATCACCAACGCGGTGAGCGCGATCGCCATTCCGACGCTGGGCGGCAGCGTGACGCAGACGCAGGTCAACGCCGCCAAGCGCAACCGCGTGAGTGCTGCGATCTTCCTGACGGTCGTGTCGCCTGAATTCCAGGTCCAGAAGTGACCAGGGGCCTTTGATCATGAAAAAACTCAACGCATCACGACGCCTGTTTCTTCAGCAAGCCGGGGCGCTGTCTTCTCTGGGCGCGGTTGGCGGTCCTCTGGCCCTCAACCTCGCCGCGATGGGCTCGGCGGCCGCGCAAACCGCCGGCGACTACAAGGCCATCGTGTGCCTGTTCATGTTCGGCGGCAACGACTCGTTGAACATGGTGCTGCCGACGGATGCCCCCTCGTTCGCCAACTACACCGCCGTGCGCAACCAGGCGCCCGATTCAATCGCGCTGCTGGCCCCGGGCACGCCGGCCGACGCCGCGGCAGCGGCCGGCTCGCCGGCTGGCCTGGGCGGCGTGCTGCCGATCGTGCCGACCAATGCACAGGGTCGCACCTTCGCGCTGCACCCGTCGATGGCGGCGGCACAGGCGCTGTTCAACACCGACAAGCGCCTGGCGATCTTGCCGAACACGGGTCCGCTCGTCATGCCGACGACGAAGGCGCAATACAGCCTGGCCACGCACCGGCGGCCGCCCAACCTCTTCTCGCACAACGACCAGAGCAACCACTGGCAGTCTTTCCGCGCCGAAGGTGCGACGCAGGGCTGGGGCGGGCGCATGGGCGACTACCTGGCCTCGATGAACACCAACGTGGTGTTCACGTCGATCTCGACCTCGGGCAATGCCGTGTGGCTGTCGGGGCAGTCGGTGCGCCAGTACCAGGTGGGCACCAGCGGCGCGGTGCGCATGGGGGTGACGGACAGCACCAACCGCATCTTCGGTTCGGCGGCCGTCGGGCAGGCCATGGCCGACGTCGTGCGCAACGGGCGCGGCGGCCACGCCTTCGAGGCGGACATCGCGGCCATCAACCGCCGCTCGATCGACGCCGAGGTGACCTTGCGCTCGGCGCTCACGGCGCCCGAGAGCCCGCTCTTCGGCACGGCCCCGGCCAGTGGCGGCTACAACCCGAGCAACGACCCCAAGCTTCGCTACACGCACCCGGTGACGGGCGTGGCGGCCTACAACGGCCTGGCGCAGCAGCTGCAGACGGTGGCTCGCATGGTGCAGGCGGCCCCGACCATCGGCACGCAGCGGCAGGTGTTCTTCGTCAGCATCGGCGGCTTCGACACGCACGACGCGCAGAACCGCAACCACGCCGACCTGATGGCGCGCGTGTCGCACGCGCTGGCGTATTTCGACCAGACGCTCGGCAACATCGGCCAGCGCAACGCGGTGACGCTGTTCACCGCGTCGGATTTCGGCCGCACCTTCACGAGCAATGGCGACGGCACCGACCACGGCTGGGGCGCGCACCACTTCGTGATGGGCGGTGCAGTGCGCGGCGGCGACCTGTACGGCAGCTTCCCCGTGCTCGGCGCGAAGAACGCGAACAACAACAACTTTGACAGCAGCCCCGACCAGATCGGCAACGGCGCGTTGATCCCGACCACCTCGGTCGATCAGCTCGGCGCGACGCTGGGCACCTGGTTCGGGCTGAGCCCGACGCAGTGCCTCGACGTCTTTCCTAACCTGTCGAACTTCAGCACACGCAACCTCGGCTTCATGACCTGAGCCACGCGGCCTCCCCGTGCAGCCTGGCCGGCCGCTTCAAGCGGTGGTCAACACACGCCGGTACTGAATGGCCTCGGCCAGGTGCGGTGTCTCGATGCGCGCGCTGCCCGCGAGGTCGGCCACCGTGCGTGCAA
The DNA here is from genome assembly GCF_056676035.1 of Piscinibacter sp. PDB5-1. Lineage (NCBI taxonomy): Bacteria > Pseudomonadati > Pseudomonadota > Betaproteobacteria > Burkholderiales > Sphaerotilaceae > Piscinibacter > Piscinibacter sp. PDB5-1. Next base: position 461,987 of record NZ_JBWVZL010000005.1, read on the forward strand.
TGCGCAGCACCCGGTGAAAGCTGCGTGCCGACCAGCCCAGGCGGGCCGCTGTCGTCTGCAGAAACTTCATGCCGGCGGCGTCGAGCGCGCAGTGCGTGTCGAGCGCCTGGCCCGACAGCGCGGCGTTCAGACTGGCCTGCCGCCCGAATTGCACGGCCTGGGCCTGCGTGACGCGCTGCGCGACCTGCGCCGAGCTGTCACCTTCGGGTGCGGCCGACAAGGTTTCGGGCGGCACCGCCGGCACCTCGACCTGCAGGTCGATGCGGTCGAGCAGCGGGCCGCTCAGCCGCGCCTGATAGCGCGCGATCACATCGGGTGAACAGCGGCAGGCCCGCAAGGGGTTGCCGTGGTGCCCACAAGGGCAGGGGTTCATCGCCGCCACGAGCTGAAAGCGCGCCGGAAAGCGCGCCTGCCGCGCCGCGCGCGAAATGACGATGTGGCCGGTCTCCATCGGGTCGCGCAGCGATTCAAGGCTGGCGCGGCTGAACTCGGGCAGCTCGTCGAGAAACAGCGTGCCTTCGTGCGCCAGCGAGATCTCGCCCGGCCGAGGCGGCGACCCGCCGCCCACGAGCGCGACCGCCGATGCGGTGGCATGCGGCGCCCGGTAGGGGCGCTCCATCCAACGGCTGGGCTCGAAGACGCCGACCAGGCTCATCACCGCGGCCGACTCGAGCGCCTGGTTCTCGTTGAGGGGTGGCATCAGCCCGGGCAGGCGGCGCGCCAGCATCGACTTGCCGGTGCCGGGCGGCCCGACCATCAAGAGGCTGTGCCCCCCGGCAGCGGCCACTTCGAGCGCGCGCTTGGCGCCGCTCTGGCCTTTGACCTCCCGCAGGTCCGGCGCGGCCGGCGAACAGGTGGGCGGCAACGCGCTGAAGTGCACCCGGGGCAGCGGACGTGCCGCTTCGCCCGGCAGCAGCGCCTGCACCACGTCGAGCAGGTGCGCGGCGCCGTGGATGCTCAGCCCTGGCACGCGGGCCGCCTCTTCGGCGCTGGCCTGGGGCAGCACGAGCGCACGCACGGGCGTCTCGGGCTGCGCGAGGGCGTGGCGGCGAAGGCCCATCGCCATGGCGAGCGCGCCGCGCACGGGGCGCAGGTCACCGGCTAGGGACAACTCGCCCCCGAACTCGTGTGCGTCGAGACGCGCCGCGTCGATCTGCTCGCTGGCGGCCAGGATGCCCAGCGCGATCGGCAAATCGAAGCGCCCGCTTTCCTTGGGCAGATCGGCCGGGGCGAGGTTGACGGTGATGCGCTTCGCGTACGGAAACGACAAGCCGCTGTTGACCAGCGCGGCGCGTACCCGCTCGCGGGCTTCTTTCACCTCGGTGTCCGCCAGGCCGACGATCGTGAAGCTGGGCAGGCCGTTGGCCAGATCGACTTCGACGGTGACGGCGGGTGCGTTCAGGCCGTCGAGCGAACGCGAGTGCACAACGGCGAGGGACATCGGGGACTCCATCCGGTTCGGCGCGCGGTCGGGTCGCCACGCGCTCGGCGGCGGATTCTCAAAGCCAGAACAGCGGCGTGGACCTCCCGCAGGGGTGCACCCTGACAGGGGAAGGCGAGGCGGCAGCACCTCACCAAGAGAGTGCGCGCACGTGGTCTTGCCCGAAAAAGGCACAAACATGGTGCCAAATTGCGGGCGGTGGAGGGCTGGTGGGCGAAGTCGGGGCGGTCATGCCCCAAAAAGTAGATGGCACAAAAGCTGCAAAAGTGCCCCCGCCTCTTGTCCACCCTCATCTCATGGAGATTTGAATGAAGAACCTGCTCGTTGGTGTGTCGCTCAGCCTGATTGCCGTTGCGGCTTCTGCCCAGGTCGCCACGAATTTCAGCGTGACCACCAACTACAAGTACCGGGGTCAAGACCAGACGTCCAACAAGCCTGCAGTGCAAGGTGGCTTTGATTACGCCATGGGCGGGTTCTACGTCGGCAACTGGAACTCGAGCATCGGCGCCACCGACGCCGGCATCGAGATGGATTTCTACGGCGGCTACAAGGGCGAGATCGCCAAAGGCCTGGGCTTCGACGTCGGCGCGCTGCACTACTACTACCCGCAGAAGGTCAAGGCCGGTGAATACAACACCACCGAGATCTACGGTGGCCTGAGCTTCGGCCCGGCGACGGCGAAGCTGTCGTACACGGTGAGCGACGAGTACTTCGGTGTGCCCGACGCCGACGGCACCCTGTACTTCGACCTGAGCGCCAACCACGAGATCACGAAGGGCCTGACCTTGAACGCCCACATCGGCGCGACCAAGTTCTCGAGCGACGCCCGCAACGCCGGCGCCGTCAACTACTTCGACTACAAGCTCGGCGCGACCTACGACCTGGGCTCGGGCTTCTCGGGCGGTGCCCACGTGGTCGGCGCCAACAAGAAAGACACCTACGGCGACATCAACAAGGCGCGCCTGATCCTCACGATCACCAAATCCATGTGATCTGGCGGCCTGGCCGCAGATCGTTTCCGAGTTCTCAACAGGAGTGTTGTTATGAAGATGGTGACTGCCATCGTCAAGCCGTTCAAGCTTGATGAAGTGCGTGAAGCCCTCAGCGCCATCGGCGTTCAAGGCATCACGGTGACCGAGGTGAAAGGCTTCGGTCGCCAGAAGGGGCATACCGAGCTGTACCGGGGTGCCGAGTACGTGGTCGATTTCCTGCCCAAGGTGAAGATCGAAGCGGCCGTAGACGACGGCATCGTGGACCGCGTCATCGAAGCCATCGAAGGTGCTGCACGCACCGGCAAGATCGGCGACGGCAAGATCTTCGTGTCGCCGCTGGAACAGGTCGTGCGCATTCGCACGGGTGAAACCGGCAAGGACGCGCTCTGACGACGCGCCATACAGAGAGACAACCATGAAGAAACTGATTGCTACCCTGGCCTTGGGGCTCGCAGCCCTGGGCTTCAGCGGCGCGGTGCTCGCGCAAGACGCCGCGTCGGCCCCGGCCGCTGCGGCTTCGATGGCGGCGGCGCCCGCCGAGGCGGCCTCGGCCGCCGCCACCCCGGCTGTTGAAGCGGCTTCGGCCGCTGCAGCCGCTCCGGCTGCAGCCGCTCCCGTGGCCAACAAGGGCGACGTGGCGTGGATCATCGTCGCCACGTTGCTCGTGATCCTGATGACCGTGCCCGGCCTCGCGCTGTTCTACGGCGGCCTCGTGCGCAGCAAGAACATGCTGTCGGTGCTGATGCAGGTGATGGTGACGTTCTCGCTGATCGTCGTGCTGTGGGTCATCTATGGCTACAGCCTCGCGTTCACCGAGGGCAATGCCTTCATCGGCGGGCTCGACCGGCTGTTCCTGAAGGGCGTGTTCGACCCGGCCACCGGCGCCTTCTCGATGGCCGCGACCTTCAGCAAGGGTGTCTACATCCCTGAGCTGCTGTTCGTTGCCTTCCAGGCCACGTTCGCCGGCATCACCTGCTGCCTGATCGTGGGCGCCTTCGCCGAGCGCATCAAGTTCTCGGCCGTGCTGCTGTTCATGGTGCTGTGGTTCACGTTCAGCTACGCGCCGATCGCCCACATGGTCTGGTTCTGGATGGGCCCGGACGCCTACTCGGCTGCCGGCGTCGTCGACGAGATGACCAGCAAGGCAGGCCTGATCTGGCAATGGGGCGCGCTCGACTTCGCGGGCGGTACCGTGGTGCACATCAACGCGGCCGTCGCCGGCCTCGTGGGTGCCTACATGGTGGGCAAGCGCATCGGCTACGGCAAAGAGGCGTTCACGCCGCACTCGCTGACGCTGACGATGGTCGGTGCCTCGATGCTGTGGGTGGGCTGGTTCGGCTTCAACGCGGGCTCGGCCCTCGAAGCTGGCAACAGCGCCGTGCTGGCCTTCATGAACACCTTCTCGGCCACCTCGGCGGCCGTGCTGGCCTGGTGCCTGGGTGAAGCGCTGCTCAAGGGCAAGGCCTCGATGCTGGGTGCTGCCTCGGGTGCCGTCGCCGGCCTCGTCGCCATCACCCCGGCCGCCGGCAACGTCGGCCTGATGGGCGCCCTGGTGATCGGTTTCATCGCCGGCTTCGCCTGCCTGTGGGGTGTGAACGGCCTGAAGAAGCTGCTCGGTGCCGATGACTCGCTCGACGTGTTCGGCGTGCACGGCGTCGGCGGCATCGTCGGTGCCCTGCTGACCGGCGTGTTCAACACGCAATCCCTGGGCGGCCCGGGCCTCGTGACCGACTGGGTCACGGCGACCGTCGGTTCGGCCTCGATCGGCGCGCAGGTGTGGATCCAGCTGAAGGGCGTGCTGCTGACCGTCGTGTGGTCGGGCGTCGTCTCGGTGATCGCCTTCAAGGTGGTCGACCTCGTCATCGGCCTGCGTGTGCCCGAAGAGGAAGAGCGCGAAGGCCTCGACATCACCTCGCACGGCGAAACGGCTTATCACAAGTGACGTGATCAGACCTTGATGCAAGAGTGATTGAGGACCGGGTGGCGCAAGGGGTGTCGCCCGGTCCTCAAGAGCAAGGCCACCGCAAGGTGGCCTTTTTTCATGGCCGGCGGCTTTTTCTCGCGCTGGGGGCGCTGGCGGCGTGGGGGGCGGGTGATCGGGGTTGTGCCCAGCCGACACACCCCCACTTGCCTAGAATTCGTCCACCTCTCCCACGCCTCGGGCCCCGTCCATGGTTCCTCACCTCATCACCGCGCTCACCGGCCCGATCAACGAACTGGAGCAGCGCATCCTCGAATCGCTGCCCGCCATCGAGCGCTGGTTCCGCCTCGAATGGATGGAGCACACGCCGCCGTTCTACACCTCGGTGGACGTGCGCAACGCCGGCTTCAAGCTCGCGCCCGTCGACACCAACCTCTTCCCCGGCGGCTTCAACAACCTCACGCAAGAGATGCTGCCGCTGGCCGTGCAGGCGGCGATGGCGGCGATCGAGAAGATCTGCCCCGAAGCGAAGAACCTGCTGCTGATCCCCGAGAAGCACACGCGCAACACCTTCTACCTGGCCAACGTCGCGCGGCTGAAGCAGATCTTTCACCAGGCCGGCCTGAACGTGCGCCTGGGCACGCTCGACGACACCATCAAGGCGCCCACGCAGATCGACCTGCCCGACGGCAGCTCGCTCACGGTCGAGCCGCTGGTGCGCACGCGGGGCCGCCTGGGGCTGAAAGACTTCGACCCCTGCACGATCCTGCTCAACAACGACCTGTCGGCGGGCATCCCGCCCATCCTCGAAAACCTGCACGAGCAGTACCTTCTGCCGCCGCTGCACGCGGGCTGGGCGGTGCGCCGCAAGACCAACCACTTCCAGGCCTATGAAGAGGTGGCGAAGAAGTTCGCCAAGCTGCTGGGCATGGACCCGTGGCTCATCAACCCGCTGTTCGCCCGCTGCGGCGAAGTCAACTTCACCGACGGCACCGGCGCCGACTGCCTGATGAGCAACGCCGAGGCGCTGCTGGCCAAGGTCAAGCGCAAGTACAAGGAATACGGCATCCAAGAGAAGCCGTTCATCATCGTCAAGGCCGACGCGGGCACCTACGGCATGGGCATCATGACCGTGCGCGACCCGAAGGAACTGGGCGATCTGAACCGCCGCTCGCGCAACAAGATGAGCGTCATCAAGGACGGCCAGGAGGTCAGCGAGGTCATCCTGCAAGAAGGCGTGCCGACCTACGAGCGCATGAACGACGCGGTCGCCGAGCCGGTGGTCTACATGATCGACCGCTACGTGGTCGGCGGCTTCTACCGGGTCAACGCCGAGCGCGGCATCGACGAGAACCTCAACTCCCCGGGGGCGAGCTTCGTGCCGCTGGCCTTCGCCGAGACCAACCAGCTGCCGCGCCCCGGCGCGAAGCCGGGCGCCAGCGCGCCGAACCGCTTCTACATGTACGGCGTGATCGCGCGCCTGGCGATGCTGGCGGCGAGCTACGAGCTGGAAGCGACGGACCCGGACGCCGAAATCTACGAGTAGGCCACCTCACCCCTGCGGAGAGGGGCGGGGCGAGGTTGTCGGCAGAAGATTGATTCAGCCGGCGGTTCTGCGCGGGCGCGAGCCCTCACCCCCATCCCTTCCCGCCGGCGTGGGGTGGGCGCCCCTGTGGCATTGCCGCGCAAATCTGAAGTTGCCGCGCCGCAACATCACCCTGTCAAGGCCGGTGGCGTGCGGGCCTCGGCGCACAATGTGCACCCTTCCGTCTCCTGAGCCGCCCCCTCCCGTGGGCCGCGGTGGATCGTGACCCAGCCTCGACCCAGCTCCGGCCTTGCGGCCCTCACGCTTGGCGCCATCGGCGTCGTTTATGGTGACATCGGCACCAGCCCGCTGTATGCGATGAAGGAGGTCTTCGCGCATGGGCGGGTGCCACTCACGCCCGACAACATCCTCGGCGTGCTGTCGCTGATGTTCTGGACCATCACCGTGGTGGTCTCCCTCAAGTACGTCGGGCTCATCCTGCGGGCCGACAACAACGGCGAAGGTGGCTTGATTGCCATGCTGGCGCTCGCGTCGCAGGCCGTGAAGGACCGCCCCCGGCTGCGCTCGTGGCTGCTGGTGCTGGGCATCTTCGGCACCGCGATCTTCTTCGGCGACGGCGTCATCACGCCGGCCATCTCGGTGCTGTCGGCGGTCGAGGGCATCGAGGTCGCCGCACCCGGCCTGCACCGCTACATCGTGCCGGTGACGCTGGTGGTGCTGACGCTGCTGTTCGTCGTGCAGCGCCATGGCACGGCGAGCATGGGCAAGTTCTTTGGGCCGGTGACGGCGCTGTGGTTCATCGTGATGGCGGTGCTGGGGCTGATGCACATCGGTGACGACCCGCGCGTGGTGCTCGCGCTCAGCCCGCACTACGCGATCGGCTTCATGCTGGCGCACCCCGGCGTGGCCTTCGTGGCGCTCGGCGCGGTGGTGCTGTGCGTCACCGGGGCCGAGGCGCTGTACGCCGACATGGGGCACTTCGGCAAGCGGCCGATCCGCATCGCGTGGTTTGCGCTGGTGATGCCGGCGCTGCTGATCAATTACTTCGGCCAGGGCGCGATGCTGCTCGCCCACCCCGAAAACGCGAGCAACCCGTTCTACGAGATGGCGCCCAAGTGGGCGCTGTACCCGCTGATCGCCATGGCGACCTGCGCCACCGTGATCGCCTCGCAGGCGCTCATCACCGCGGCCTTCTCGGTCACCAAGCAGGCCATCCAGCTCGGCTACCTGCCGCGACTGCGCATCCTGCACACCTCGGTGAAAGACACCGGCCAGATCTACGTGCCCTTCGTGAACTGGGGCCTGTACGTCTGTATCGTCTTCGCGGTCGTGCTGTTCGGCAGCAGCAGCAAGCTCGCCTCGGCCTACGGCATCGCGGTGACGATCGACATGCTGATCACCACGACGATGACCTTCTTCGTCATCCGCTACGGTTGGAAGTACCCCTGGGCGCTGTGCATCGCGGCCACCGGCTTCTTCTTCCTGGTCGATTTCGTCTTCTTCGCCGCCAACATCGTGAAGGTGATCGACGGCGGCTGGTTCCCGCTCGTGATCGGCGGCGTGATGTTCCTGCTGCTGATGACCTGGAAGCAGGGCCGCGAGCTGATGTACGCGCGGCTGCGCGAAGACTCCATCGACCTGAAGAGCTTCCTCGAAGCCGTGTTCGTGAACCCGCCCACGCGCGTCACCGGCACGGCCGTGTTTCTCGTCAGTGACCAGGGCATCACGCCCAACGCCTTGCTGCACAACCTGAAGCACAACAAGGTGCTGCACGACACCAACCTCTTCGTCACCGTGCGTCACCACGAGGTGCCGTGGATCAGCTTCGACCGGCGCTGCGAGATGGAGCCCCTGGGCAACAACTGCTGGCAGGTCACGCTGCACTTCGGCTTCAAGAACGAGCCCGACGTGCCCGAGGCGCTGCTGCTGCTGCGCGGCCAGGGTTGCCAGCTCGACGACATGGAGACCTCCTACTTCCTGTCGCGCGACATCGTCGTGCCCACCATCGGCGGCGGCATGACACCGTGGCGCGAGAAGCTCTTCGCCAGCATGCACCGCAACGCGGCCGCGGCGGCCGACTTCCTGAGCCTGCCGACCAACCGCGTGGTCGAGCTGGGTTCGAAGCTCGAGATCTGATCGCGGCGCTGTTCAGCGTTTGATCGCGCGATGACCCGCTCGCTGCTGCGCGACAGCTCCGTCTCCACCGTCACGGCGGGGTTCATCGCGGTGCTGGTGGGCTTCACCAGCTCGATCGCCATCGTCTTCCAGGCGGCCGTGGCGCTCGGGGCCGACACCGCGCAGGTCAGCTCGTGGATGTGGGCGCTCGGCGTGGGCATGGCCGTGTGCAGCATCGGCCCCTCGCTGTGGTGGCGCAAGCCGGTGATGATCGCGTGGTCCACGCCCGGTGCGGCGGTGCTCGCCACGGCCGGCGCGGGCGGGGCCTTCGGCATGCCCGAGGCGGTCGGTGCCTTCCTGGTGTCGGCGGCGCTGGTGGTCCTGGTCGGCGCGACCGGCTGGTTCGAACGCGTGATGGACCGCATCCCCATGCCCATGGCCAACGCGCTGCTGGCCGGCGTGCTGGCGCGCTTTGGGCTCGATGCCTTCGTCGCCGCGCAATCGGCCCTGGGCCTGGTGCTGGCGATGTTCGCGGCCTACCTCGTGGGGCGGCGCTTCTGGCCACGCTTCGCGGTGCCCGGCGTGCTGGCGCTCGGCGTGGCCTGGGTCGCGCTGGCGGGGCAGTTGCAGCTGCAGGCGGTGTCGTGGTCGCTGACCTGGCCGGTGTTCACCGCGCCGGTCTTCACGGGCTCGGCGCTCGTGAGCCTCGCGCTGCCGCTGTTCGTAGTGACCATGGCCTCGCAAAACCTGCCCGGCGTCGCCGCCATCCGCACCGCCGGCTACGACCTGCCGGTCTCGCGCCTGATCACGCTGAGCGGCGTGGCCACGCTGGTGCTCGCGCCCTTCGGCGGCTTCGCGCTCAACCTCTCGGCCATCACCGCGATGATCTGCATGGGCCGCGAGGCCCACGAAGACCCGGCACGCCGCTACGCCGCGGCCGTGGCCTGCGGGGCGATCTACCTGGTGATCGGTTGCTTCGGCGCGGCGGTGGCGGGGCTGCTGGTGGCCTTTCCGCGCGAGCTGGTCGCGGCCATCGCGGGCCTGGCCTTGCTGGGCAGCATCGGCGGCGGCCTGGCCGGTGCCTTGAAGGACGAGTCGCACCGCGAAGCCGCGCTCATCACCTTTCTCGTCACGCTCAGCGGGCTGAGCCTGTGGGGCATCGGCTCGGCCTTCTGGGGCGTGGTGGCCGGCGCGGTCGCGCTGTTTGTGCAAAAGTGGCGGCCCGCCTTGCCCTGATGACCCATCGGATTGCCATGAAGCTGCTGTTCGTCGCCGACCCTCTCGACGGGTTCAACACCCACAAAGACTCGACCTTCGCGATGATGCGCGAGGCCGCCTCGCGCGGGCACACGCTGCTGGCCTGCGAGCCCAAAGACCTGGTGTGGACACGCGGCGGCCGTGTCAGCGCCTGGCTGTGGCAGGTCACCCTCACCGGCGACGCGGTCAACTGGTACCTCGCCAAGGCCCATGGCGACCACCCCGTGGCGCTGGCCGATGTCGATGCGGTCGTGATGCGAAAGGACCCGCCCTTCGACCCCGAGTACTTCTACGCCACGCACCTGCTCGGCCAGGCCGAGCGCGAAGGGGCGCGCGTGTTCAACCGACCGGCCGCGCTGCGCGACCACCCCGAGAAGCTGGCGATCCTCGAATTTCCGCAGTTCATCGCACCGACGCTGGTGACGCGCAGCGAGGCCGAGGTGAAGCGCTTCCACGCCGAGCACAAGGACATCATCCTGAAGCCACTCGACGGCATGGGCGGCATGGGCATCTTCCGTGTCGGGCCCGATGGCCTGAACCTCGGCAGCATCACCGAGACGCTGAACCAGGGCGGCGCGCAGACGCTGATGGTGCAGCGCTACCTGCCCGCCATCGCCCAGGGCGACAAGCGCGTGCTGGTGATCGACGGCGAACCGGTGCCGTTTGCGCTGGCGCGCATCCCGCAGGGCAGCGAGATCCGCGGCAACCTCGCCGCCGGCGGCAAGGGCGTGGCGCAGCCGCTCACGGCGCGCGACCGCGAGATCGCCGAAGCGCTGGGGCCCGTGCTCGCCGCGCGCGGCCTGCTGCTGGTGGGGCTCGACGTGATCGGCGACTGCCTCACCGAGATCAACGTCACCAGCCCGACCTGCTTCCAAGAGATCACGCAGCAGACCGGCTTCGACGTGGCCGAGCGCTTCATCGATGCGCTGGAGGCAAAGCTCGCGGGGTGAGGCGGCAGCGGAGCTGGGGCCAAGTGTTTTCACCGCCAAGGCGCAAAGAACGCAAAGGTCGCCAAGAAAGAAGGAAGAGGCGCGGGGGCTCCGAGGCAACACCTTCTGAAACCCCTTGGCGTTCTTTGCGCCTTGGCGGTGAAAAAGACCACCCCACACCGCCGACCCACCTTTCAGCACACCCCCACCGAAACGCCACCCGGATAATCCGCCGCTTCGTTCTTCAATCGCCTCCGGGCATGCCATGGCCGTCCTCTCGCTTTCCAATGCCCACCTGGCTTTCGGCCACGTCGCCCTGCTCGACAACGCCGCGTTCTCGCTCGAAGCCGGCGAGCGCCTGGGCCTCATCGGCCGCAACGGTGCGGGCAAATCGTCTCTGCTGAAGATCATCGCGGGCATCGAGAAGCCCGACGACGGCCTCTTGCAGATGACCCAGGGCGTGCGCATCTGCTACGTGCCGCAAGAGCCGATCTTCGATGCCGCGGCCACCGTGTTCGACGTGGTCAGCGAAGGCGTGGCCGAGGCCAAGCGCGTGCGCCAGCAGTACGAAGAGCACGCCGAAGGCTGCGACCTCGACGCGCTGCAGACGCGCATCGAAGCCCTCGACGCGTGGACCTGGGAGCAGCGCGTGGACACCACGCTCGCGCAACTGCACCTCGACGGCGCGCGTGTCGTCGGTGAACTCTCGGGCGGCATGAAAAAGCGCGTGGCGCTCGCGCAGGCGCTGGTCGCCGTGCCCGAGGTGCTGCTGCTCGACGAGCCGACCAACCACCTCGACCTCGACTCCATCGCCTGGCTCGAAGAACTGCTGCGCGGCTTCAAGGGCAGCGTGATGCTGATCACCCACGACCGCGCCTTCCTCGACAACGTCTGCACCCGCATCATCGAGTTGGACCGCGGCCTGATCCGCAGCTACCCCGGCAACTTCAGCGCCTACGAGCGCACGAAAGAAGAACAGCTCGCGTCTGAAGCTCTGGCCAATGCGCGCGCCGACAAGCTGCTCGCGCAAGAAGAGGTGTGGATCCGCAAGGGCGTCGAAGCCCGACGCACCCGCAGCGTGGCGCGCATCGAGCGGCTGAAGGTGCTGCGCGACCAGCGCCAGAAACGGCGCGACTCGCTCGGCCAGGTGCGACTCGAAGTGGACTCGGGCGTGCCCAGCGGCAAGATCGTGGGCGAGTTGAAAGACGTGTCGCTGCGCTTTGGCGACAAGGTCATCGTCAAGGATTTCAGCGCCACCGTGCTGCGCGGCGACAAGGTCGGCCTGATCGGCCCCAACGGCGCGGGCAAGACCACGCTGCTCAAGCTCATCCTCGGTGAATTGCAGCCCGACAGCGGCACGGTGTGCCAGGGCGCGCGGCTCGAAGTCGCCTACTTCGACCAGATGCGCAGCACGCTCAACCTCGAAGCGACGCTGGCCGACACCATCAGCCCCGGCAGCGAATGGGTCGAGTTCAATGGCCAGCGCAAGCACGTCATGAGCTACCTGAACGACTTCTTGTTCTCACCCGAACGCGCGAACTCGCCCGTGCGCACGCTCAGCGGCGGCGAGCGCAACCGCCTGCTGCTGGCGCGCCTGTTCGCGCTGCCGGCCAACGTGCTGGTGCTCGACGAGCCGACCAACGACCTCGACATCGACACGCTCGAACTGCTCGAAGAACTGCTGCAGTCGTACGCGGGCACGGTGTTCTTGGTCAGCCACGACCGGCGCTTCCTCGACAACGTGGTCACCAGCACCATCGCGTGGGAAGGCGACGAATCGCCTGGCCTGTGGCGCGAGTACGAAGGCGGCTACGAAGACTGGAAGACCCAGCGCGCCCGCGCCCTGAGCCTGCGCGACAAGGCCAAACCGGCGGCTGCGGCGCCGGCCCCTGCTGCGGCTTCGGCACCGGCGGCCCCCGCGCCGGCCAAGCGCGCCAAGCTCAGCTACAAAGAGCAGCGCGAACTCGACGGCCTGCCCGCGCGCATCGAAGCGCTCGAAGCCGAACAAAAGCAGTTGAGCGAGCAACTGGCCGGCACCGAGATCTACATGGGCGACGCGAAGCTCCTGGCCCAGGCGCAGAAGCGTTACGCCGACCTCGACGGCGAGTTGCTCGCCGCGATGGAGCGCTGGGAAGAACTGGGCTCGAAATGAGCCAGGGCGCTGCCTCGACGGCACTGAGCTGGGATTGCATGCGAAGGAGTGTCGTCATCGCTTCTCTCTTGTTCAGCGCCCTGGGCGCCTTGGCCCAGTCGCCCCGGCCCGAGGCCGGCATCACCGTCGACAAGACATTCGCGGTGAGGCAGCTTGCCGCTGCACCCGTGCCCTGCATCGCCGTGGCGACAGACAGCGCCGAGGTCGAGGTGCTGCTGGGGAGGCGAGATCTGGAGGCGCTGGTCAAGGCCAGGCCGGCCGCCGACTGGGACACGATTCGCTTGAACAAGGCCGAACGTGAGGCCGGGCGCATGGCCCTGATCCACGGCAACCAGGCGAAGGCCCTGCTCGATGTGGCGACCGCTCCGCCCGATGAAAAGGGCTGTCAGACCGTCAGGGGGCCGTTGAGCGCCGATGTGCGCTACCTGCTCATCAGGGCGCTGGACCACGGACAAGCAGCCGTGCGCGATACCCGCAGCGGCCGACTGGTGCCGCATGTGCACGTCCGCTACTTCGGCGACCGCTGCGGGCCGATGTGCGGCCGGGGCGACATCCTGGTGCGTCTGCCCGATGCGGCAGCGCCGTTTCTCGCGGTGAGCTGGTGGGTGTCGTGAGCGCGCCCGCTCCCGGCCGCCGGCGCTGAAGTCAGCTCAAGACCGCAGCGCGCCGAACCACGAATCGGCCATGGCCGCCTTGTGCGTGCGGCTCAAGATCAGCCCCGACTGCAGGTACAGCGCGTTGAGCAGGCGCGCCGCGCGTTCGGTGTCGAAGCCCGGCCAGTCGGCGATCTCGCGCAGCGTGCTGCTCTTGCGCTGCAGCTTCTGCACCGCCGCGGCGAGCACGCCCGAGGCGCGCAGCACGCCCAAATCCAAGCCGGCGGCCACGCGGTAGACCACAGGACCGGCGATCTCGGGCAGCAGGCTCGTGCGCGAGCCGCGCAAGGCCAGTTCCCACAGCACCGGGCCCAGCGAGTGGTAGTGGTGCTCGTCGCCCACCAGCGACGCCTCGGCATCGCCGGGCGGCCGCAGCACCGCGGGCTCGACGTGCAGCACGCGCAGCTGCGTGGGGCGCTGTTCGAGCAGGTGGTTCAGGCTGATCGGGCAGTGCACCAGGCGTTCGCGCGCAAACACCGTCAGCGGCACGACCGATTCGCCCATCTGCAGGTGGATGACGACCTCTTGCGCGTGACGCACGCAGGCGGCCAGCACTTCGAGCACCTCGGACGACTGCCCGCCGCGCTCGAAGCGGCCCAGGTCGGCCAGCAGCGAGGGGCTCAGCGCCGACGCGTGCGGCCCTTCGGCCACCACGCCGAGCGCGCGGGGGCCGCCGGGCTCGTGCAGGTAGCGCTCGAAAGCGCTGACCCGCATCAGCTCGGGTTCGCCGAAGGGAATGGTGGGTTCGAACATCAATGGGAATTTGTCACGATCTGACACTGTAGAGGACGCCAATGTCCGGGGGCAAACCCTGCCCTGGGGGCCATGGGGTTTTGCGAACGCTCATGCGGAAGCGCCAGTTCGCCGCTCGCGGGCCCGCTGCAGGGCCGTCCAGAAGCGCGCGTCCTGCGTGGTGGCGAAGTTGATGCGCATCAGCGTGGTCGGCCGGGGTGTGGCGTGAAAGATCGAGCCGGGCGCGAGCAGCCAGCCGTCTTCGAGCATGTCGCGCGCGAGCCACTCGGTGTCCACCCCCACATCGACCCAGCCGAACAGGCCTTGCGGCGGCGCGACGAAGCGGCAGCCGGCCGCTTCGGTCAGGCGCACGCTGCGGGCGCGGGCAGCGTCGAGCTTTTGCACCACGCGCTCGGCGTGGCGGCGCAGCAGGCCCTGTTCGAGGCAGTGGGCGAGCGCCTGCTCGGTGAGGCCCGGCGTGCTGAGGCTGGTGAGCAGCTTGGTGTCGATGAAGCGGTCGGCCAAGGCGGGTGACGCGGCCAGGTAGCCCACGCGCCAGTTCGGCACCAGCACCTTCGAGAAGCCCGAGATGTAGACCGTGCGCTCCAGCCCGTCGAGGGCCGACAGGCGGGGCAGGTGCGGCGGCGCGAGGTGGGCGTAGGTGTCGTCTTCGGCGATCACGAAGTCGTTGGCCTGCGCGAGCTGCAAGAGCCGATGCGCGTGGCCCATCGACAGCGAGGCGCTGGTGGGGTTGTGCAGCACCGAGACGGTCACGTACAGGCGCGGGCGCTCGGCGGGTTTTTGCGCGTCGATCAGGCGCTGCATCACCGCGAGGTCGGGCCCCTCGGCGCCGCGTGGCACCGGCAGCACGCGCAGGCCCAGCGCCGCGAGCCGGGCGAATTCGACCGACCAGCCGGGCTCATCGACCAGCACGGTGTCGCCGGCACGCAGCAGCGTGCGGGTGACGACGTCGAGCGCCTGTGTGGCGCCGAGCGTGGTGACGATCTGCGCCGGCCCGGCCTTGATGCCCAGGTCGGCCAGGCGCTGGCCGAGCGCGCGGCGCAGGCGCAGGTCGCCGGCCGGCTCGCCATATTGCAGCGACAGCGCCGCGAGCTGGTCGCCGCTGGTGACACGGCGCAGCGCGCTGGCGAGCATGGGCAGGTCCAGCCATTCGACCGGCAGCGTGCCCAGGCCCGGCATGGCGCGCGCGCCGGCCGGCTGGAACATGTTGCGAGCGAGCGCGGTCGCGCTGACCGGTGGCAGTGGGCGCATCGCGGTCGGGGGGCGGGCCACGGACGCCGGGGCCGTGCTGCCGCGCACGAAGAAGCCGCGCTGCTTGCGCGCTTCGACCAGGCCGGCGGCGAGCAGGCGGTCGTAGGCGGCGACCACCGTGTGCGGGCTCACGCCATGGCGCCGCGCGCATTCGCGCACCGAGGGCAGCCGCGTGCCGGGCAGCATCAGTTGTTGGCGGATGCGCTCGGCAAAACGATCGGCGAGTTGTTCGGTGAGCGTCGCGTCGGCATGGCGCGACAGAACGGGCAGGGCGTCCATGGGCGTCGTCTGTGCTGGTGGCGAAGCCAGCACAGTGAGAGTGGTGTGCTGCAAAAGTGTACCGGTTGTGTGTTGGTGTCGGCGCCTAGACTGCCGCGCATGCTTCGACCTTCTTCCCCCGCAGCCGACGCCGCCGTGACACGCGGCATGGCCTATGGGCTTCTCGGCGTCGTGATCTTTGCGATGACCTTGCCGATGACGCGCTGGGCCGTCGGGCCGGCCAGTGACCCGCAACTGCCGCCGCTCTTCGTGGTGGCGGGCCGCGCGGCGCTCGCCGGGCTGCTGAGCGCGCTGTACCTGTGGGTCACGCGCGCGCCCGTGCTGCGCCGTGAAGACCTGCCCGCGACCCTGCTCTGCGCGGCCGGCACGGTGCTGGGTTTTCCGCTCGGGCTGGGCTGGGCGGTGCGCGAGGTCGAGGCGATGCACGCGGCGGTCATCACCGGGGTCTTGCCGCTGGCCACGGCGGTGGCGGCGAGCCTGGCCTTTCGCCAGCGGGCGTCGGCCGGCTTCTGGGGCTGCGCGGTGGCCGGCTGTGCGCTGGTCCTGGCGTTTGCCGCACGCGAGAGCAACGGGCTGCGCAGCGGCGACGCCTGGCTGCTGTTCGCGCTGCTGAGCGCCGCGATCGGCTACGTGGCCGGCGCGCGCCTGTCGCAGCGGGTGTCCCCGGCCCAGGCGATCTGCTGGGTGCTGGTGGTCTGTCTGCCCATCACCGGGCCGGTGGCCGTGGCGACCTGGCCGCGCACGCCGGTGCTGCCCAGCGCCTGGTGGGGCTTTGCCTACGTCACGCTGTTTTCGATGTGGCTCGGCTTCTTCGCGTGGTACCGCGGCCTGGCGCTCGGTGGCAGCCTGCGCGTGAGCCAGGTGCAACTGGTGCAGCCCTTCGTGACGATGCTGGTCGCCGTGCCCTTGCTGGGCGAGCGCCTGCGCTGGGATGCGCTGGTGTTCCTGCTCGCCGTGGTCGTGGTGGCCGCCCTCGGCCGGCGCATGCCGGTGGGTGCACCGGGCTCGGCGGCGGGCGTGTTCTCTTCTTTCAGGCGTGTGCCCCCATGACATCCATCGACCACCCCTGGCGGCTTGCGCGACGTGCGCAGCGCATGAACCCCTCGATCATTCGAGAGATCCTCAAGGTGACCGAACGGCCCGGCGTCATCTCGCTGGCCGGTGGCTTGCCGGCGCCTGAGGGGTTTCCCGTCGAGGCGGTGCGGGAGGCCAGCGCGCGCGTGCTGCGCGACGCGCCCCGCGAGGCGCTGCAATACGCCGCGAGCGAAGGCTTCGGGCCCTTGCGCGAGTGGGTGGCGCAGCACCTGCGCGAGGCGCAGGGCATGGTGGTGGACGCGGCGCAGGTGCTCATCACCACCGGTTCGCAGCAGGGGCTCGACCTGGCCGGCAAGGTGCTGATCGATGTGGGCAGCCGGGTGGCCGTCGAGTCGCCGACCTACCTGGGCGCTTTGCAGGCCTTCGCGCCCAGCGAGCCCGAGTTCGTGCCCGTGGCCTGCGACGGCGAAGGGCCCGTGCCCGAGGCGCTGGCACAGGGCGAAGGCGCACGGTTTCTGTACGTGCTGCCGACCTTCCAGAACCCGAGCGGCCGCTGCATGGGTGACGCGCGGCGCGATGCGCTGGTCAACGCCGCCCAGCGCATCGGCCTGCCGCTGCTCGAAGACAACCCCTACGGCGACCTGTGGTTCGACGCCCCGCCGCCGCGCGCGCTGGCCTCGCGCTGGGCCGAGGGCACGCTGTACCTGGGCTCGTTCTCGAAGGTGCTCGCGCCGGGCCTGCGGCTGGGCTACGTGGTGGCGCCGCCGGCGCTGTACCCGAAGCTCTTGCAAGCCAAGCAGGCGGCCGACCTGCACACCCCTGGCTTCAACCAGCGCCTCGTGCACGAGCTGGTGCGTGACGGCTTTCTCGACGCCCATGTGCCCGCCGTGCGGGCGCGCTACCGGGCGCAGCGCGACGCCATGCAGCGCGCGCTGCAACGCCACCTGCCGCCCGGCTGCCGCTGGGACGTGCCGCTGGGCGGCATGTTCTTCTGGGTGCAATGGCCGCCTGGCACCGATACCCTCGCGCTCTTGCCCCACGCCGTGCAGCGCGGCGTGGCCTTCGTGCCGGGCGCGGCGTTCGAGGCCGACGCCCAGGCGGTGAGCGCCTGGATGCGGCTGTCGTTCGTGACGGCCGCCCCCGACGACATCGACCGCGGCATCGCGGCCCTGGCCGAGGCCTGGGCCGCGCAGGCCTGACGCGTGGGCCGGACGCGTGGGCCGAACGCGCCCCGTGCATCCCAACTCGGAGACCCCATGAGCCCCTTTCGCTTCAACCAGGTCGATGTGTTCACCGACCGCCCCTTGCGCGGCAACCCGCTGGCCGTGGTGCACGGGGCCGACGCGCTGAGCGATGCGCAGATGCAGGACTTCGCGCGCTGGACCAACCTGTCCGAGACCACCTTCCTGTTGCAGCCCACCGACCCCCGCGCCGATTACCGGGTGCGCATCTTCACGCCCACGCGCGAGCTGCCTTTCGCCGGCCACCCCACGCTCGGCAGCTGCCATGCGTGGCTGGAGGCGGGCGGCGCGCCGCGGGCGCCGGACGAGCTGTTCCAGCAATGTGGCGTGGGGCTGGTGCGGCTGCGGCGTGAGGGCACGCGCACGGCCTTCGAGGCGCCGCCGGTGCGCATCGAGCCGGTCGATGCGGGCGTGCTGGGTGCGGTGATGGCGGCGCTGGGGGTGGACCCGTCGGCGGTGGCCGATGCCCGGTGGCTCGACAACGGCGTGCGCTGGCTGACGCTGCGCCTGCGTGACGCGCAGCAGGTGCTGGCGCTGGAGCCCGACCACGCCGCCCTGCGCCATCTGGCCGAAGTGGGTGTGGTGGGTCCGCACGCCAACGGGGATGAATGCCAGTTCGAACTGCGCGCGTTCGCCGACCCCATCGGCGTGCCCGAAGACCCCGTCACCGGCAGCCTCAACGCGAGCGTCGCGCAATGGCTGATGGCCACCGGCGATGCGCCGACGGCGTATGTGGCCGCTCAGGGCACCCGCCTGCACCGCGCCGGCCGCGTGCACCTGCAGCAGCGCGACGGCGCGGTGTGGGTCGGTGGCGATTGCGTCAGCTGCGTGCGGGGCGAACTGCGCCTGTGAGGCGTCTTTGAGTCGGCCCCGCCGAAGCCTCAGCGCCGCCAGCGCCAGGCCTGCGCGAGGCCTTGCCAGGCCTTCGCTTGTTCGGGATCTTGCTCGCGGCTGAGGCGCAGGTAACGGCGCGCAACCACGAAGGCGATCGACGCCAGCAGCGCGGCCAAGGTCGTTCCCATCACGATCAGCGCGCGGGCGGGCTTGGACTTGCGGTCGGGCGGCTGGGCCACGTCCACCTGCTGCAACGCGGGGCCGTCCTTGGCTTCGTCCAGCTTGGCGACCTCGAACTGGCGCAGCATGCTCGCGAGCATCGTTTCCTGGAACTTCACCTCGCGCAGCGCCCGCACGTAGTCCACCGACGCGGCCGGCAGGCGGCCCACCGGGATGTCGATGCTGCCGCTGCGGCCGGCTTTGCCGCCGGACGACGACTCCATGCGCGCCAGCTCGCCGCGCAGGGCCGAGAGTTCGGAGCTGAGGCGCTGCAGGTCGGGGTTCTGGGCCGTGCTCATGGTGCGCATCACCTTCAGCTGCACCTCGCGTTCGGCGATGCGTGCCTTCAGGCCCGCGACCGCTTCGATGATGGCTTCGGCCTGCTTTTCGAGCACCACCATGCCCGACTTCTCTTGCACCTGACGCAGCGCCTGCTCGGCCTGGATCAGGTTTTCTTTCGACTCCTTCAACTGATCCGCAAAGAACACCCGGCGTTGCTGCGCCTCGGACACCGCCAGGCGACCGAGCAGCTTGGTGATTTCGCTGGCGTGGGCGTTGGCCAAGTCGGCCGCGAACTTGGGGTCTTTGTCGTCCACCTCGACGGTGATCACGCCGGACTTCTTGTCCGACGAGACGCGGATGTACTTGGGCAGCGTCTTGCGCAGCACCTCGTAGGTCTCGATCTCGTAGCGCTTGCGCAGGCCGAAGCGCTTGTCGAGCGCACGGTGCACCGTGTCGCTCTTGAGCAGGGCCACATACAACTCGTCGGGTGTTTTCGACGCCAAGCTGCCCGCGACACCCCCAAGCGCTCCCAACGCGGCCAGCGCGGCCGCCGAGCTGCTTTGCTGCTGCGAATTCGGTGGCAGCAGCGTCGTGCGCGCGGTGTAGATGTCAGGCTTGAGCAGAGCAACCGCGACCGAGCCCACGATGGCCAGGCTCACGGCCACGGCGATCAGAAGCTTGCCCTCGCCGATCCAGGTGAGCAGGTCCACCAGCGAGACCGTGGGGCCATCGTCCAGTTCGTCATCTTGCGATGCCGGCGGCGCGGAGAGGAGGGCGTCACGAGAAGCGTTCATGGCGCTCAGTTCTTTCGCAGGGTTTCGATGGCGGCTGCGCCCAAGCCGAACTGGTAGAAGATCTGCGACCAGTCTTTCAGGTTGCGCACGAAAGCGCGCCCCCAGGTTTCGAAATCGACTTGGCTCGGGACGATGATCGCGTCCCCCGGGTTGAGTTTCTGGCTGCGGATGCCGCCCAAGCCCAGGAAGCCCCGGTTGGCGGCGTGGTCCACGGTGCCGTCAGCGCGCAGGATGAAGATGGCCGACCCGTCCGCCGTTTCATCCAGACCCGCGATGTCCAGGTAGTCACCGGCGGTGCGGTCAGGTTTCCAAAGGAAGGAATTGTTGTTGACCACGGCGCCGGCTGCGGTCACGAAGCCTGGGCGCGGGGGGACGACGATGCGGTCGGCGTTCTCCAGCGGCAAGTCGGGCAGCTCGTCGGGCGAGTAAACGCCCGGCTGGAGTTCCAGTGCAATCCGGCCGTTGGGACGCATGCGGTTCAGGCGGGCCAACTGCGCATTCGTGGCCGATGCGTTGACCTGTGACGACGCCGTGTCTCGCTGGTTGGCCGTGTCTCTGGCCATCTGTGTCGCGGCGGCCGCTTCGAGCCGCGCCAGCGCCGCGTCGAGGTTTTGCTGCTGCTTGATCCGCGTTTCTTCGCGGGTGAACTCCAGCCCATAGACGTAGGCCTGGGGTGTGAAGCCGCCGGCACGCAGCACCAGTTGTCGCAGCGTTTCGCCGGGCAACACCTGGTAGACACCCGGTGAATTCACCTCGCCCTCCAGCGACACGAGGCGGGTTTGCCGAGACACCGGCACCTTGACGTCCTTCTGGCTGTAGATGGTGACCACATCACCGGCCAGCAGTTCGATGTTGTGGGCGGCGTCGCCCGCCAGCACCGCTTTGCCGAGGTTGAACGCTATCACCTGCGTACTCAGGTCGGCGGGATTCAGGCGCTCGACCACCGCGTAGTCCCAGTTGAGTTCGTCGAACAGGGCTGCCGGCGCCTTGCGCGCCTTTTCGACCATGCGCTGGTCGTCGCGCAGCCGGCGAAGTTCATTCGATTCGCCCTCGCCCTCGCCGCCGCTCTCGCTAACGCGCGACTCGCCATCGCGCAGCGGCTTCCAATCTGCCCCGTCGTTGGCCTCGTTCTGCACCAGCAGGTTCTTGCGACGGTAGAAGTCGGGCGAAATCAGGGCGTCCTTGTCCGGGATGAGGTCGCGGATGCGCATGCCGGGCGTGAACGGATAACGCAGCGGCTGGGCCACGTGGCCCTTCAGCGTGACCTCGTTCGAGAACTTGGGCGAGATCGGCAGGAGCGCGAGCACATCGCCGTTGCGCAGCACCTTCTTGCGTCCGGTCTCGTCGAGCTTGAATTCCTCGACAGAGCGAGCCCCCCCGGACTGCGTTGCGTCGATGCGCTCCAGATGCACGCGGTGCGGATTGGCCAGCACCGAGGCGCCACCGGCGTAGCGCAGCAGATCGGTCAAGGTCTCCTGCGAGGACTTCAGTTCATAAATCGCTGGCGTGTCCAAAGCCCCGTGCAGCGCCACTTGCGGCCCCGCCGGCTGGAACACCACCACGTCGCCGGCCATCAATTGCAGGTCCTTGGACTTGTCGCCTTGCACCAGGAACTCGTACATGTCGAGCTCGGACACGACCCGTCCATCGCGCCGCAACAGCACCTTGCGCATCGACCCGTTCGCGCCCGGGCCTCCCGCAGCGACCACGGCCGACAGCAACGTCGACTGGCTCGACAGGGTGAACACCCCCGGCAGCCGGGCCGGACCCACCACGAAGACCTTCACGCCACGCAACTGGCCCAGCGACACGCTGAGGCTGAAGTTCGTGTACAGACGCCCGATCTGAGCGCGCAGGTGGCGCTCGAGATCGGCCGCCTTCGTTCCCGCGACGGTGAAGCTGCCCACCTTCGGCAGGTTGATCTGCCCGTTGCGGTCCACGGTGGCGCGGTAGTCCACGTCGATGCCGCCCCAGGCGCGCACGAGGATCTCGTCCCCGGGGCCGACCGTGTAGTCCGCCGAGACCGGCACGTTGTCCACCGGCGCAAACGAATCCGCCGCGTCGTCGAAGAAGCGGGTGCCGAAGACCGGGATCACGCGACCCGTGCTGGCTTCGACGAAGCGCTGGAAGGCGCTGGGTGCCCGGGGCGCGAGCCGCGCGCTGCTGCGGTTCGGGTTGAGCGGTGCTGCGCCTTTCTGCCCCTCCATCGAAGAGGCGCCCGATCGATCGCCGCGCTCACCCGCTGCGCGCCGGGCTGCGGCGTTGCGAACGCTGCGATCGTTGGCTTGTGAATTGGCCGGGGTGGCGCCACGTTCCATGCGCTCCGACGCCCGGTCCGTCGTTGACGAGGGCATTTCCGACGGTGAATAGCCCGGCGCGTTGAAGGTCTGTCCCGGCTCGTTCTCCTCGGCCCCCGACGCCCCGCCGATCAACACCACACCCGAAAGAAATGCGGCCGTCAGGCGCGCAGCAGTGCGAAGGCAAAACGAAGTCATGCGCATTGGATCCGGAGAGGGCCGCACTCGCGGCGGGAGACGGGTCTTCGGCCGCATCGTTTGTGTTGCGGCGACCCCCGTCTTTCGAGCAGCCGCGAATGGTAGCGGATGGCTTGCGAGGCCTCGCGTGCCCCGCTGGGGGCGGATGCCGCAGCTAAACTGGGCCGCTCCCCCTCGAGCGGATCGCATGCAAGACACCCCGCAGATTCGGCTTTCCACGCCCGACTCGCCCGAGTCGCTGGAGGCGGTGCGCGACATCTTTCGTGAGTACGCGGCCAGCCTTGGCATCGACCTGTGCTTTCAGGATTTCGAGGCTGAACTTGCCCACCTGCCGGGCGCCTACGCCGCACCGGGCGGGCAGTTGCTGCTGGCCTGGGTGGACGACGAGGTCGCCGGCTGCGCCGCCATGCGCCCGTTGCGCGACAGCGACTATGCGAACGCGTGCGAGATGAAGCGTCTCTACGTGCGCCCCGCCTTCCGCCGCTTCGGCCTCGGGCGCTTGCTGGCGCAGGCCCTGCTCGACGAAGCGCGGCGCGCAGGGTACTCATCCATGGTGCTCGACACCCTCGACGACATGGAGGCGGCGCGCGGCCTCTACGCCACGCTCGGTTTCAGCGACATCCCGCCCTACTACTACAACCCGATCCCTGGCGCGCACTACCTCAAGGCGGACCTGGACTGAAGCCACGGCCATGGACAGCCCCTCATCGAACCTGGTCGCGCCCGTCATCGAGCGCGTCACCGAACACCCGGCTGCGCTGGGCGAGTCGCCCGTGTGGCACCCCGCGGCGCAGGTGCTCTATTACTGCGACATTCCGGGCCGAGCGGTCCGTTGTTGGAATCCATCGACGTGTGTCGAGCGCTGCTGGCCGATCGACAGCGAGGTCGGAAGCCTGGCCCCCATCGCCCACAGCGACGACCTCCTGCTCGCATGTCGCGATGGCCTTTGGCGCTTCGACACGCGCACCGGCCGCCGTCATCTTCTCGTGCTGCCGCCCTACGATCCCGCGCAAGAGCGCTTCAACGACGGCAAGTGCGACCCGCAGGGGCGCTTCTGGGTCGGCACCCTGCACGACGCGCGCCAACCGCTTGCTTCGCTGCATTGCTTCGACGGGCACCAATTGCAGCTGAAGGCATCGGGCATCACCACCTCCAATGGCTTGGCGTGGAGCCCCGACCAGCGCACGCTCTACTGGAGCGACACCCGCGTCCACACGGTGTATGCCATGGACGTCGATCCCGACACCGGGGTGCTCGGCGCAGACCGCCGGGTCTTCGCCCGATTCCCGGGTCCGAACGAGGCGTCGGAAAAACGCCTCGGCGTGTACGGGGGGCGCCCCGACGGCGCAGCGGTCGATGTTGCCGGTCGCTACTGGGTGGCGATGTTCGAAGGAGCCCGGCTGTTGTGCCTGGCCCCCGATGGCGCACTCGTCCACGACATCGCACTGCCGGTCCAGTGCCCCACGATGCCCTGCTTCGGTGGTGTCGACCTGCGCACGCTCTACATCACCACCGCGCGCAACAAGCGACCTGCAGACGAGTTGGCGCGTCAGCCGTGGGCGGGCTACGTGCTGCGCTTGAGGGTGGACATCCCGGGTCTTCCCGCGAACGCTTTTCGCTGGCCCGACTGACCCCGCCCGGGTGAGGTCCCAAGAGGTCCTGGAACGTCGTGCAACGACGAATGCGGAAATGAGCGGGTTTCCACGTATAATTCCAAGGCTTTGCTGACGCCGCACCCCAAATCTCGGTCATGAGCGACCCCATCGACCATGACCGAAGCCCCGAAGAAGGGCCAGATGCGGATCACGAGCCGCCTTTCAAGGTGCTGACGCGAGAGGAAGCGGCGGCACTCAGGGCAACAAATCCGGTGGTTTCGCCTTGGCGAATCGTTGCGGCGCAAGCCGCGGCGGGTTTGCTGTGTGCGTTGGTCGTCGCTGCGGTCACGCAGCGGTGGGCAGCCGTCGGGTCGGCGCTGTATGGCGCTGCTGTCGTGGTAATTCCGGGCGCCTTGCTGGCGCGTGGCATTGCCCGAGGGGCAAGAAGTCCAGCGGCTGCGGCTGCCGGCTTCATGTTCTGGGAGTTGGTAAAGATTGCGTTGGCGGTGGCCATGTTGGTGGCGGCCGCCAAATTTGCGCCCAACCTGAGTTGGCCGGCCTTGCTGGTGGCGATGGTGGTGTGTACGAAGTTGGGTTGGCTGGCGCTTTGGCGCCGCCGCTGATGGATCAAACAAGAGAGTCGTTCGACATGGCTGCCGATAACGCTGCTCACACTTCCGGCCCCAGCGCTGGTGAATACATCCAGCACCACCTGCAGCATCTGCAGAAGAACTTCTCCTTTGAAAGCGTCAAGCAGACGTCCATCGTGGACTTCAGCGTTTTCAACCTCGATTCCCTCGTCTACTCGATCCTGCTCGGCGTGATCGGCTGCTTCGTGCTGTGGCGCGTGGCGCGCAACGCCACCTCCGGTGTGCCCGGGCGCTTCCAGGCGGCGATCGAAATCCTGGCCGAAATGGTCGAGAACCAGGCCAAGGGCGTGATCCACAACGCCAAGAGCCGCAAGCTTGTGTCGCCGCTCGCGCTGACGGTGTTCATCTGGATCTTCCTGATGAACTTCATGGACATGCTGCCGGTCGACCTGCTGCCGCAAATTTGGCACAGCGCCGGCCCGGCGCTCGGTTTCAAGGACTACATGCGCGTCGTGCCGACCGCTGACCTCTCCACCACGCTCGGTCTGTCGACCAGTGTGCTGATGGTCGTGCTGTTCTACAGCGTGAAGATCAAAGGCGCCGGCGGATGGGCGCACGAACTTGTCGCCGCCCCGTTCGGCGACAAGTGGTTCCTCTATCCGGTGAACTTCCTCATGCAAATGATCGAGTTCATCGCCAAGACCGTTTCGCACGGCATGCGGCTGTTCGGCAACATGTTCGCAGGCGAACTGGTGTTCATGCTGATCGCGCTGATGGGTGGCGTGTGGGCGTGGCAGTTCAACCCTCTGGCCGGTGGTTTCTGGCTGGGTGTTGGGCACGTGGTGGCGGGCACCATCTGGACCCTCTTCCACATTCTCGTGATCACGCTGCAAGCCTTCATCTTCATGATGCTGACGCTGATTTACGTGGGCCAGGCGCACGACGCGCACTGATCTATCTCCCCTTTCTTCCTCTCTCGTTTTTTATTCCAACTTAGGAGCAATCATGGAAAACATCCTCGGTCTCGTCGCGCTGGCTTGTGGTCTGATCGTTGGCCTCGGCGCCATCGGTGCCTCGATCGGCATCGCGCTGATGGGTGGCAAGTTCCTCGAAGCCTCGGCTCGCCAGCCTGAGCTGATGAACGAACTGCAAACCAAGATGTTCGTTCTGGCCGGCCTGATCGACGCCGCCTTCCTGATCGGCGTGGCCATCGCCCTGCTGTTCGCCTTCGCGAACCCGTTCGTGATCGCCTGATTTCCTGGCTTCCCTTTCACACTTCCACGGTTGAAAGGATCGTGCAGTGAATATCAACGCAACCCTGTTCCTACAAGCGATCGTCTTCGCGATCCTTGTCTGGTTCACCATGCGCTACATCTGGCCGCCTTTGACCAAGGCGCTGGACGAGCGTGCCGCCAAGATCGCCGAAGGGCTGTCGGCGGCCGACAAGGCCAAGACCGAACTCGCTGCCACGCAGCAGAAGGTCGGCGCCCAGCTGTCGGCTGCGCGTGACGATGCCACCAAGCGCCTGGCCGATGCCGAGCGCCTGGCGCAATCGATGATCGAAGAGGCCAAGGGTCGTGCCAACGACGAAGCCGCCAAGATCATCGCGTCGGCCAAGGCCGAGGCGCAGCAGGAATCCGTGCGTGCACGTGAAGCCCTGCGCGACCAGGTTGCCGCACTGGCCGTCAAGGGTGCCGAGCAGATCCTCAAGAAGGAAGTCAACGCCGGCGCCCACGCCGACATGTTGAACCGCCTGAAGACCGAGCTGTGAGGTGACCCATGGCTGAGCTTGCAACCATCGCCCGCCCGTACGCCGAAGCCTTGTTCAAGGCTTCGGTCAACGCCGACCTGAACGCGCTGGCGCAGCAGGTGCAGTCGCTGGCCGAAGTGGCCGGCAATGCCCAGTTGCGTCAGTTCGCTGCCAACCCCAAGGTCACGGCCCAGCAGGTGTTCGACCTCGTCACTTCGGTGCTGAAGTCGCCCCTGTCGAGCCAGGCGCAGAACCTGCTGCGCACCATGGTCGAGAACGACCGCCTGGCTGCCTTGCCTGAAGTGGCATCGCAGTTCCAGCAGCTCGTGAACGCCAAGTCTGGCGTGTCGCGTGCGGTGATCCACAGCGCGTTCGCGATCGATGCGGCACAGCTGGGCGATGTGGTCGCGGCGCTCGAAAAGCGCTTCGGTCGCAAGCTCGACGCCAGCGTCGTGGTCGAACCCGAGCTGATTGGCGGCGTTCGCGTGGTGGTCGGTGACGAGGTGCTCGACACCTCGGTCAAGGCCCGTCTTGAACAAATGAAGGTGGCGCTCACGGCGTAAGCCGCAAGCCCGCCGTTGCCCATCGGCCATCCAAGCTGCGACGAAGGCGCTTCGCCCTGCGCAGACCGGAGAGAAGCAATGCAACTGAATCCCGCAGAAATTTCCGAACTGATCAAGAGCCGCATCGAGGGCCTCGGCGCCTCGGCGGACATCCGCAACCAGGGCACCGTGGTGTCCGTCACCGACGGCATCGTCCGCATCCACGGCCTGTCGGACGTGATGCAGGGTGAAATGCTGGAGTTCCCGGCGACTGCGGACGGCACGCCCACCTTCGGTCTGGCCCTGAACCTCGAGCGCGACTCCGTCGGCTCGGTGATCCTGGGTGCCTACGAGCACATCTCGGAAGGCGACACCGTCAAGTGCACGGGCCGCATCCTCGAAGTGCCCATCGGCCCCGAACTCAAGGGCCGCGTGGTCAACGCGCTCGGCCAGCCGATCGACGGCAAGGGCCCGATCAACACCAAGCTGACCGCCCCGATCGAAAAGATCGCCCCGGGCGTGATCGCGCGGAAGTCGGTGGACCAGCCGATGCAGACCGGCCTCAAGTCGATCGACTCGATGGTGCCGATCGGCCGTGGCCAGCGCGAGCTGATCATCGGCGACCGCCAGACCGGCAAGACCGCCGTGGCGATCGACGCGATCATCAACCAGAAGGGTCAGAACATGACCTGCATCTACGTTGCGATCGGCCAGAAGGCATCGTCGATCAAGAACGTGGTGCGCGCGCTGGAAGCCAACGGCGCGATGGAATACACCATCGTCGTGGCCGCCTCGGCCGCCGAATCGGCCGCCATGCAGTACGTGTCGGCCTACTCGGGCTGCACGATGGGTGAGTACTTCCGCGACCGCGGCGAAGACGCCCTGATCGTGTACGACGACCTGTCGAAGCAAGCCGTGGCCTACCGCCAGGTCTCGCTGCTGCTGCGCCGCCCGCCGGGCCGCGAAGCCTTCCCTGGCGACGTGTTCTATCTGCACAGCCGCCTGCTGGAGCGCGCCGCCCGCGTGAACGCCGACTACGTCGAAGCCTTCACCAAGGGTGAAGTCAAGGGCAAGACCGGTTCGCTGACCGCGCTGCCGATCATCGAAACGCAAGCCGGCGACGTCTCGGCCTTCGTTCCGACCAACGTGATCTCGATCACCGATGGCCAGATCTTCCTGGAAACCAACCTGTTCAACGCCGGCATCCGCCCCGCCATCAACGCCGGTATCTCGGTGTCGCGCGTCGGTGGTGCTGCGCAGACCAAGGTGATCAAGGGCCTGTCCGGCGGCATCCGTACCGACTTGGCGCAGTACCGTGAACTGGCCGCGTTCGCGCAGTTCGCGTCTGACCTCGACGAAGCGACCCGCAAGCAGCTCGACCGCGGTGCCCGCGTCACCGAATTGCTCAAGCAGGCGCAGTACTCGCCGCTGTCGATCAGCCTGATGGGCTCGACGCTGTTCGCCGTGAACAAGGGCTTCCTTGATGACATCGACGTCAAGAAGGTTCTCGCGTTCGAACACGGCCTGCACCAGCACCTGAAGACGAGCCATGCCGCGCTGCTGAAGAAGATCGAAGACAGCAAGCAGCTCGACAAGGACGCCGAGGCCGAGCTGACCAGCGCGATCACCGCGTTCAAGAAGTCCTTCGCCTAAAGCGCGCCGGAGCCCCGACCTCAACCCCCGGGGCGTCCCGTCGTGCAACCTGACAGGAACTAGATATGGCAGCAGGCAAGGAAATACGCGGCAAGATCAAATCGGTGGAAAACACCAAGAAGATCACCAAGGCCATGGAGATGGTGTCCGTCTCCAAGATGCGCAAGGCCCAGGACCGCATGCGCGCGGCACGCCCCTACGCTGAAAAAGTTCGCAGCCTCGCTGCGAACCTGGCGCAGGCGACGCCCGAGTACAAGCACCCGTTCATGGTCCAGAACGACGGCGCGAAGACGGTGGGTTTCATCGTCGTCACGACCGACAAGGGCCTGTGCGGTGGTTTGAACACCAACGTGCTGCGCGCGGTGACGGCCAAGTTGAAGGACGTGACCGGGCAGGGCATGAAGGCCGAGGCTGTCGCCATTGGCGGCAAGGGTCTGGGGTTTCTGAACCGCATCGGCGCGAACGTGGTGTCGCAGGTTTCGCAGCTCGGTGACAAGCCGCACCTCGACAAGCTGATCGGCCCCGTGAAGGTGCTGCTCGACGCGTATGCCGAAGGCAAGCTCTCGGCGGTGTACCTCTGCTACACCCGTTTCATCAACACGATGAAGCAGGAAGCCATGGTGCAGCAGCTGTTGCCGCTGGCGCCTGAGGCCCTGGCCACCGAGAAGTCGGCCCACGACTGGGACTACATCTACGAGCCCGATGCGCCGTCCGTGATCGACGACCTGCTGGTGCGTTACACCGAAGCTTTGGTGTACCAGGCGGTTGCCGAGAACATGGCCTCCGAACACTCGGCCCGCATGGTCGCCATGAAGGCGGCCACCGACAACGCGGGCACCGTGATTGCCGACCTGAAGCTGGTCTACAACAAGACGCGTCAGGCAGGCATCACGAAAGAACTGTCCGAAATCGTGGCCGGTGCGGCTGCCGTCTGATCGGCACCCCGCTCTTTCACGGCTTCACGGTTTGCACATCAAGATTTGAGATTCAAAGGAAACAACATGGCTGACGGCAAGATTGTTCAGTGCATCGGCGCGGTGGTGGACGTCGAGTTCCCCCGCAACGAAATGCCCAAGGTGTACGACGCCCTGAAGATGGTGGGCACCGACCTGACGCTCGAAGTGCAGCAGCAGCTGGGCGACGGCGTGGTCCGCACGATTGCGCTGGGTTCGTCCGACGGCCTGCGCCGTGGCCTGACCGTGCAGAACACAGGTGCCGCGATCGCGGTGCCCGTGGGCCGCGCGACGCTGGGTCGCATCATGGACGTGCTGGGTTCGCCGATCGACGAACGCGGCCCCGTCAGCCAGGAGCTGACCGCTTCGATCCACCGCAAGCCGCCGGCCTACGACGAGCTGAGCCCGTCGCAAGACCTGCTCGAAACCGGCATCAAGGTGATCGACCTGATCTGCCCGTTCGCCAAGGGCGGCAAGGTGGGCCTGTTCGGTGGCGCCGGCGTCGGCAAGACCGTGAACATGATGGAACTCATCAACAACATCGCCAAGGCCCACAGCGGTCTGTCGGTGTTCGCTGGTGTGGGCGAGCGCACCCGTGAGGGCAACGACTTCTATCACGAGATGGCCGACTCGGGCGTCGTGAACCTCGAGAAGCTCGAAGACTCGAAGGTGGCCATGGTCTACGGCCAGATGAACGAGCCCCCGGGCAACCGTCTGCGCGTGGCCCTGACCGGCCTGACCATCGCCGAGTCGTTCCGCGACGAAGGCAAGGACGTGCTGTTCTTCGTGGACAACATCTACCGCTACACGCTGGCCGGTACCGAAGTGTCGGCTCTGCTGGGTCGTATGCCTTCGGCCGTGGGCTACCAGCCGACGCTGGCCGAAGAAATGGGCCGCCTGCAAGAGCGCATCACCTCGACCAAGGTCGGCTCGATCACCTCGATCCAGGCCGTGTACGTCCCTGCGGACGACCTGACCGACCCGTCGCCGGCCACGACCTTCGCCCACTTGGACTCGACCGTCGTGCTGTCGCGTGACATCGCCTCGCTGGGCATCTACCCCGCCGTGGACCCGCTCGACTCGACCTCGCGCCAGCTCGACCCGAACGTGGTCGGCGAAGACCACTACAACACCGCCCGCGCGGTGCAAGGCACGCTGCAGCGCTACAAAGAGCTGCGCGACATCATCGCCATTCTGGGCATGGACGAACTGTCGCCGGAAGACAAGCTGACCGTGGCCCGCGCCCGGAAGATCCAGCGTTTCCTGTCGCAGCCGTTCCACGTCGCCGAAGTGTTCACCGGCTCGCCGGGCAAGTACGTGCCGCTGAAGGAAACCATCCGTGGTTTCAAGATGATCGCCAGCGGCGAGTGCGACAGCCTGCCGGAACAAGCGTTCTACATGGTCGGCACGATCGACGAAGCCTTCGAAAAAGCGAAGAAGCTGCAATAAGCAGCGCACTCGGGCGGGATGCGGCGCTGCCGCGCTCGCCAGACATGAGTCTGGCTCCGCGTGGCGCTTTGCCTCCCACCCGACTGCTTGCTTCTGGCACCTTCTTCTTCGCTAGGAATCATTCATGGCAACCATTCACGTTGACGTCGTCTCCGCAGAAGAGAGCATCTTCTCGGGCGAGGCCAAATTCGTCGCGCTGCCGGGCGAAAACGGCGAATTGGGCATCCTGCCCCGACATACGCCGCTGATCACCCGCATCAAGCCGGGCGCGGTGCGCATTGAGCGTGCCGACAACGGCCAGGAAGAGTTCGTGTTCGTCGCCGGTGGCATCCTCGAAGTGCAGCCGGGCACGGTCACCGTGCTGGCCGACACCGCCATCCGTGGCAAGGACCTGGACGAAGCCAAGGCCACCGAGGCCAAGAAGCTCGCCGAAGAAGCGGTGAAGAACGCCAAGAGCGACCTCGACCTGGCGACGGCACAGAACGAACTGCTCACGCTGGCTGCGCAACTGGCAGCGCTGCGCAAGTACCGCAAAAAGTGACCCGCTGCTGACGCACCGCCCGCGACAGCGGTGCCTCATCAAAACCCGCCCCTGCCACCGCAGCGGCGGGTTTTTGCTTTCTGCGTGCGCGCTTTCGGGGTGTGGTCGGACGAGAGAAAGCGTTCGCGGCTGCGCTGGCCTTGCATCGGCACCGGCAGGGCCACGGCGCGACCTCGGGACTGCCCGCATTGCCGAGCGGGGGGCCGTCGCCGTCCAATGGGTCGGCTCTTCGTTCCGTCGCGGACGGGCAGCACCGCAGCGGCTCCTCAGGACCGCGCTCGACAACATCAGGAGACAGATCATGTTCAAACAACTTCGTCGCGGCGTGATCGCCGCCGGCCTGCTGGCGGCCGCGTGCCTGCCGGCCTCGGCCGCTTTCTGGAACCTCACGGGTGACATCGGCGTGCACGACCCGTCGATCATCAAGGAGGGCACCGCCTGGTACACCTTCAGCACCGGGCAGGGCATTCAGGTGCTGCGCGGCGACAGCACTGGCCGCAACTGGACGCGTGCGCCGCAGATCTTCCTGACGCCACCCTCGTGGTGGAAGACCTACGTGCCGGGCCAGGCCACCAACGACGTGTGGGCGCCCGACATCCACAACTACAACGGCAAGGTCTGGCTGTATTACTCGATCTCGACCTTCGGCAAGAACACCTCGGCCATCGGCCTCGCCTCGGCGACCAGCGTGGGCGCCGGCCGCTGGACCGACAACGGCTTGGTGATCCGCAGCACCAGCGCGAACGACTACAACGCGATCGACCCGAATCTTGTGATCGACGCGAGCGGCAACCCGTGGCTGGCGTTCGGGTCGTTCTGGAGCGGGCTGAAGATCGTGCGCCTCGACAAGACGACGATGAAGCCCACGGGCTCGCTGACCTCGATCGCCAAGCGCAGCGCAGGCATCGAAGCGCCAGCCATCATCTACCGCAACGGCTACTACTACCTGTTCGCGTCGATCGACAAGTGCTGCTCGGGCGTGAACAGCACCTACAAGATCATTTACGGCCGCTCGCGCAGCATCACCGGCCCCTACCTCGACAAGGCCGGCCGCCGCCTGCTCGATGGCGCCGGCACGGTGCTGGACACCGGCAACACGCGCTGGAAAGGCCCGGGCGGCCAGGACGTGGGGGATGGCGTGATCGCGCGCCACGCCTACGACGCCACCGACAACGGCAACCCCAAGCTGCTGATCAACGACTTGAACTGGACTTCGGACGGCTGGCCGGCCTATTGAGGTTGAGCCTTCGCGCAGCCGGCCGTCACCGCGCTGCGCGAAGGCGAGGGGCCACGCCGCGGCCACCGATGGCGGCATCCGCACACGTCATGGGTTCGTCGCCTGGATGACCGGGCTCAGCACCACCAAGCGGTCGCCGTAGGCCACGATCCGCCCGCTGCCTGGGTGCACGGCCAGGCCCTTGAACCGCGCCGTGCTGCGCAGGGGCACGGGCTGCCAGGTCAGCCCGGCGTCGGTCGAGCGCAGCAGCAGGCCGTCGCGGCCGATCAGCAGCAGGGCGTCCGTGTGAGGCTCATTGATCAATGCCCGCAGCTGCGTCGTCGTGGAGAGGGCGATCGCCGTCCAGCGCTCGCCGCCATCGACCGAACGCAGCAAGCTGCCTTCGACCCCGGTGATGAAGAGGGCGCCGCTGCGGGCATCGCGCGAGATGCGGCGCAGGTCGTGGCGGCTGCCGGTGTCGATGCGATGCCAGCTGCGCCCCTGGTCGGTTGAGCGCAGCACCGTGCCTTGCGCGCCCACTAGCCACCCATGGCCGGTGGTGGGGTCGAAGAGGCCTGCCGTGAGCGACTGCGTGTTGGGCGATGCGACCGCAGCCCAGTTCGGCTCGTCCTCGGTTGCGTCGCCGTCCAGCCGCAAGATGGCGCCGCCCTCGCCAAAGGCGACCAGGCTGCCGCTGCGGGCATCGGCCATGGCGCCGGCAAAGTCAGCGGTGCTCGCGGCGGTTTGCGCCGGCGTCAGCATGCGCGTCTTGCGCCCCCCGTCGCGCACCTGCAGCACCGTGCCGCCGTTGCCGACCAGGTAGGCGTCTCCGTTGCGCGGGTGCGCGACGGCGGCCACGAACACGGGGCCTTGGGCGTCGCTGCGGTGCTGCCAGGTCTGGCCACCGTCCGCCGTGGCCAGCATCGAGGCCTGCCCCCCGGCGGCGATGAGTGCGCCGCTGCGGGGTTCTTCGACCGCATCGAACAGGTAGGCCGGTTCGGCCAGCTCGTGCATCGTGCGCGGCATCCAGCCCATGCCGCCGTCGCGCGAGATGGCCACGGTGCGGTGCGTGCCGAAAGCGATGAGGTGACCGCTGCGCCGGTCGTGCGCCACGTGGTGAACGTATCGGCCCAGGCCGGGGCGCACCGTGCGCCAGCTGCGCCCGGCGTCATCCGAGGCGATCACGAGCCCTCCGGGGCCGACCGCGATGAAGCGACCGCTGAGGGCATCGACCGCCAGGGCATCGAGGTTGTCCGGCACAGGTGTGGGCATGCGCTGCCAACTGCGGCCCTGGTCGGCCGAGCGCAGTGCCAGCCCCTTGTCGCCCACGGCGACCCACACCGCTTCGCGCGGGTGTTCGGCCACTGCCGAGAGGTATTCGCGCGGCGTGGCACGGTGCAGCGACCAGCGCTGCCCGTTGGCGGCTGCTGTGGCCAGCAGGCCGCCATTGCCCACCGCGACGAGGCGACCTTCGCGCGAGCGCATCAAGGCGCTGATGTAGTCGGGTTGTGGCAGGTGGGTGACCTGCCACCGCTGGCCGCCGTCGCGCGTGAGCAGCACGCGGCCTTCGGACGTGGCCGCGTGCACATGCCCGCGGCGCGCATCCACGACGGCGGCGGTGAAAGCATGACTTGCGCGTCCGCCGCTGTGCGACCAGGTGCGCCCGCCGTCGCACGAGCGGGCCATGACGCCGCGCTCGCCCAGGCCGAGGAAGCATCGGTGGCTGGGGTCGTATACCGCCACCCCGAAGCTGGCCGATGTGACCTGCGGCACCTGCTGCCAGCGTGTGCCGGCATCGGCCGAAAACATCAGGCGCCCGCGCACCCCCACCGCGAGCAACGCGTCGGCGCCATCGCTGGCGAGGGCGAGCAGGTCCTGGTCATCGCCGGTGAGTCGCTCTTGCCACC
This sequence comes from Piscinibacter sp. PDB5-1, assembly GCF_056676035.1. Classification (NCBI taxonomy): domain Bacteria; kingdom Pseudomonadati; phylum Pseudomonadota; class Betaproteobacteria; order Burkholderiales; family Sphaerotilaceae; genus Piscinibacter; species Piscinibacter sp. PDB5-1. The sequence continues at coordinate 496,372 of NZ_JBWVZL010000005.1, forward strand.
GTTGGCCCCGGTCGTCGGACGTGGCGATGCGGCCTTCGAGTCCCACAGCCACCAAGCGCTGGCCGCCGCGGGCGAGGGCGAGCGCACGCACGGCCGGTGCGAAGACCGCGGTCTCGCTGTCGTGCCACTGCCGGCCGGCGTCGTCGCTGCGCCACACGGCGCCATCGGTGCCTGCCGCCCACACGGGCCCGCCCGGTGCGGCGTGCAGCAGGTAAAGGTTCGGGTTGACGACGTGAGCGCGGTACGCAGGGCTCGGCGCAGCCGCGGCCGCGCTGGCCGGCCGCGGAGCCACTTGCGCCGACGCCCCCACCGCGACCGCCGATGCCGCAAGCAGCGCCAGCACCGCCTGCCGCCAGGACCACTGGCGCGTCATTGGCCGGGCGCCTTGGCGCGTGGGACGTTCGTGGGCATCGACACGCCGCCGTGCGCGGTTGCGCCAGCGAGGCCTGGCACGACACCCGCGGCGACAAACGCGCGACGGGCTTTGAAGAAGCGGAGGAATGCGGAAGTCAGGTGGCGCATGCGGACCGCGGCCCCGTTGGGCCGCCTGAGATGACCTCGCGGCTGCGGGCGTTTGGTATGGGCCGTGCGGCGCACCCGCAGATCAGCAAGCCGTGGTCGGGATTGGAATGCGCGCTGCGAGTGGGCCCGCGAGCACGTCATCCCAGCGGCGTCCCTCGCGATCGGCGAAGGACGCCTGGCTGGATCAGTAGGCCTTCACGTCGGTCGTGCGGACGTTGCAGGCCGCGGTGCCCCAGCGCTCGCCGATCTTGGTGGACTCGCTGCCCTTTTGCACCCCCCGGTACTCGACGCAGACCTTGGGCGTGCCGGGGCGGTAGCCCTTGATCTGCAGCGTGCGAATGGTGGCCACGTCGCCGTAGTTGCTGTTGACGCCGGCCACTTCGGACACCTTCTCGATCTTGGTGTTGGCGAGGTTCAGGCGACGCGGGCCACCGTTGTTTTCGCAGTTGCCGCATGAACGGTACAGCTTGCCGATCGAGCCTTTGGCGGTGAAGCCATCGATGCTGATCGTGCTGCCCTTGCCGTTGTGCTGGAAGACCTTGTCGGACGCATTGGCGGCCGACCCGCCGCGCACGCGCATGATCTTGCCGCTTCCGCCCTTCATGGTGGCCGCGTCTTCGCAGACGTCCTGCCAGACCACGTTGTTGATGTTGCAGTTGCCTTCGCAGTGCACGCCGTCGGCCGCCTTGGCGGTGATGACCACGTTCTGCAACGTGGCGCCATCGCGCAGCAGAAACACCGGCTGTTGCGACTCGGAGGCGCCGTCGCACGAGGTGCCGTAACTGCGGCCGCCGCCGTCGAATGTTCCCGTGACGATGGTCGTGGCCGAAGCCGCGAACGACAGGGCCGCCAGCACGGTGGCGGCCATGAATTTCTTGCTCATTGCTTTGTCTCCTCTGATGGGTTTGATGACTGCGCTCGTCTGATAGAGCACATCGGAATTGGACGTTTGGGCCAAGAGCGACACCATCGGTTCGAACCCGCAACATCGAACGACAAGTCCCGGGGGAGGGCAAACCGTCTCGACCGGCGGGCCGCTGATGTTCGCGTCCACCTCGTCAGTGGCGGCGGCGTCAGAGCCCGCGGCTGGTGCGCTGGCGCTTCCACCACTGGTGGAGGCTTGTCCACCAGCGAGATTGCGCTGGACGCGCGGAGCCTTGCGACACCGGGGGTGGACGAGCGGGGAGGATTGCCGTCGCGCCGACTGCCGTGTCCTCGGGATGCGGCTTCTGCGCCGAGGCAGTCAAGCCATCGCCGGGTGGTGTGGTATCGGCTGTCGAGCATGCGCTTGTCTTCATCAGAGGAGCGGCGAGTTGCGTCGGCAGCACGGCGGTCTCACCCCTGTGCACTGGACTTTCGGCAGGCGAAGAATCCGGTGGCGGATCACGTTGCAAGACGGCGGACTCCGCCAGCAACCCAGTGGCGGTTGCGGGCGCGTGCAAAGCGGTGGATGTGGGCGGTGGAGGTGGTGCGAGTGGCGGCGCCGCCGCATGGCGCAAGGCGCTGCCCGGTTGATCCAGCACCATGGCTGCAGCCGTGCCGGCCACCACTCCGGCCAGCACATCCAGCGGACTTGCCACGTGGCCGGCCGCTGCCTTGACCACGTGCGTGTAGATCATGGTCGTGCTGACATCGCTGTGGCCAAGCAGCTCTTGCACCGTGCGGATGTCGGTGCCCGATTGCAGCAAGTGGGTGGCGAACGAGTGACGCAGCGTGTGCACACTGGCAGCTTTGGCAATGTCGGCCTGCTTGAGGGCGTGCTTCAGCGCCCGTTGCAGCCGCTGTTCCGACGCGTGGTGCCTTCGGCGCTCACCCGTCCGCGGATCGGTCGAAATCTGGGGCGCCGGGAAAACCCATTGCCACTGCCACGACTTGCCCGCCATCGGGTACTTGCGCCCCAACGCGGCTGGCATGTGGACGCCGGCGCAGGCCGACGCGCAATCCTGCATCCACAAAGCGCGCGCGTACTGCAACTGCTGACGCAACGGTTCGTGCAGCGACTGAGGCAGCATCACCACGCGGTCTTTGCCGCCCTTGCCGTCGCGCACGACGATCACGCTGCGCGAGAACTCCACATCCTTGACGCGCAGGCGCAAGCCCTCGAGCAGGCGCATTCCGGTGCCATACAGCAATCGCGCGAGCAGGGCGTTCTCGCCATCGAGACAGCCCAGCACCGCGGCCACCTCGGCCGTCGTCAGCACCTCGGGAATTCGTCGCGTGTGTGTCGGCCGAGCCAGTTCGGTCATCCACGGCAATTCAGCTCCGAGGACTTGGCGATAGAGAAACAGCAGCGCTGAAAGCGCCTGCCGGTGCGTCGATGCAGCCACCTTTCGCGCATTCGCCAAATGCGTCAGGTAGCTTTCCACCTCCGCCTGACCCATGTCGGCCGGATGCCGCAACTCGTGAAAGTGAATGAAGTCCCGCACCCAATAGACATAGGCATCCTCGGTACGGATGCTGTAGTGCATGTACCGAACCCGCTCGCGCAGCCGCGACAACAAACGCGTCGATGGAAGGGCCCCTTGGTCGTGTTCGACGTTTTCAGCTCCACTGTGCATGCGTACAGTATTGCTGTAATGTGCTTGATGTCAAGAGGCTGACCAGCGTCTCTGCTGGCTGGGGTTGGACGTCAGCGTCGCACCGTCTCTGGCGCGGAGGAGCGGTTTGTTATCGTTTGGGGGATTTCGAAATTACGTTAGACATCGGCCGATTGGTAGTGGTGCCATGCGAGCAGAGGCATGCCGGGTTCCTCGTGGGCTGTCCGTCCGCTGGCGGCCAGCGCACCGACTGAGCGTGTTCACCGGGCACGGGGCTGCGGTCGGCACCGTGTGGCGGCGAAGTCCGAGCCAGCTCCGTTGCGGTCTGGCCGGCACGGACCGAGCCAAGGTGCGAGGTGCTATGCAATCGGTGGTCGTTCAGAGAAAACTTCTCAACCAGGGCGCGCATGAAAGGCAATGCCGTGTTTAACAGGCAGCGTGCACGGCCAGTTCCGCCGAGCCGGTCGCTGTCTAACCATTCCATCGAGGGGATGTCTTGCCGGCTGCGCCGTCAAGCCACCCCTCATGTCAAACGTTAGACCTCAGTGTTGGGTCAGGCAGCGTGCCTCCGAAAGCAGTGCGAGTTATGCAAACGGTGCTTCATCAAACGACTGCGCGATCCGGCCAAACTTGGCGGTCACGCGCATCGCGTGGGCATCCGCTGGCGGCGGCTTCGGTCGGCAGGTCGCAGCAGTTGACGCGGGCTGTCCGTCCGTTGGCGGCCAGCGCACATAACGTGGTTCATCGGGCCTATCGGTTTGTCAGCCGTGCTGGCTCAAGCTGCGGTTCGTCTGCGGGCATTCCTCTGTGGCTTCGTCCACAGAGGTCTAACCCCTCCATCGAGCGGACTCGCCTTCGGCGAGCCGCTCATGTCAAACGTTAGACCGCATAGGAGCAACCGTGCGTGTGCAGGCATTGCTAGTGCTTCTCCTTCCCGGCTGGTGCTACAGCGCGGGCGCAGATGACACGTACTTCTACGGGTTGCGCGCTAACGGCGCCCTTGTCGAACTTGAGTTCAAGAGCGATCCGAAGCTATGGTCTGAGCGGTCGTTCGTGTACGGCACCAAGTCGGACGGTGCTCTGGCCTACTGCTGGCCTACCTCCATGAACGAGGTGCGCACGAGGTTGTCGTGCACAGCCAAGCAGGGGGTTAAGTCCACGCTGGTCTACAGCGCGCTTCCAGCGCCCGACGGAGGAGTGCATCCTCCAAAGGGGAGTCCGTACAGTGGTGAGTACCGCGAGGTTTCAAAGCAGGCTCGTCTAGGCACAGGGGAGAAGCGCGGCGACGGAACCGTTACAGCCATCTACACGTGCCTCCAAGGCTGTTCACAAGATGTGCCGTCCCGTATGTACGAAGTTGTGAAGTACGACTGACCGCCGAAGCCAGATGCGGTCTAACCATTCCATCGAGGGGATGCCCGACCGGCTGCGCCGGCCGGTCACCCCTCATGTCAAACGTTAGATCTCAGTTCGGCCCGAGCGCATGTGCCGTCGAGAAGCATCTGAAATGGCTGTCCTTCTGACCCGTGGCTCGGAGTGTCTTGCTGGCGCCCAGCGTCTGCGTGGCGGTGGTGGCTTCACCTCCAACGGCGCTGCGAGCGGGCAGGTGTCACGCGCCGAGCGTCAGCCACCAGGGTTGGGTCGGTTCGTTATTAGCATGGGGCAGCGGCTTCGGCAGCTCGGGGCATGCCTTCGGCCACAGAGATCTAACCATTCCATCGAGCGGATGCCACAAAGGCTGCGCCTTTGTGTCCCCGCTCATGTCAAACGTTAGACCTCAGTGTTGGGCCAGGCAGCGTGCCTTCGAAAGCAGTGCGAGTTATGCAAACGGTGCTTCATCAAATGACTGCGCGATCCGGCCAAACCTGGCGATCACGCGCATCGCGCGGGCATCCGCTGGCGGCGGCTTCGCTGGGTAGGGCGCAGCGGCTGACGCGGGCTGTCCGTCCGTTGGCGGCCAGCGCACATAACGTGGGTCATCGGGCCTATCGGTTTGTCGGCCGCGCTGGCTCACACCGCGGATCGCCTGCGGGCATTCCTCTGTGGCTTCGTCCACAGAGGTCTAACCCTTCCATCGAGCGGATTCGCCTTCGGCGAACCGCTCATGTCAAACGTTAGGCGTCGCAAGAGGAACAACGGTGACCGAACCGATTCGGGTTCTATCGATCTGGGTGGACATGTGGAAAGACCACACAGTCCAGGCTAACGATGTGGCCTACGTTCTGCAGCGCTTGCTTGCCGAAACAGAAGACTTCAGTCTCTTCGTTTCTTCTCCACCTGAAATACAGCATGAACTCCTCTCCATCAACGAGCAGTTCAAGCGGACTGGTGTCCAAGAACTTGGGGTGTCTGGCGGCAGCGGATTCGTTGATACATCAAAGCAGGCGTCTGTCTGTGCCAAAGTTCTCGAAGCCGCAATGCAGAATCCAACGATCTGCCATTCAAGCGAAGGCCAAGCGGGTGACGCCTAACCCTTCCATTGAGCGGATTCGCCTTCGGCGAACCGCTCATGTCAAACGTTAGGCGTCGCGTATGCACGAAACCTTGATCAACGACTTTCTGAGGTGGTGGGCGACTGGGAGCCCAGCAATCGCCGATCAGATCTTCCACCCAGATGCATCGTATGTTGATTGCATCGGAGCGGGCGGAGTCCCCAAACGCATTTGCGACGATGTGCCAGGACAAGATGGCGCCGGGCTGGTTCCCCACAAAATTGTTCAACAGGGAGACGAGGCCACAGTCTTTTTTGAAAAGGTTGATGAAATCACCGGGCTCCTATATCGGCAGGCGGTATATCTTCGCTCAGCCGGGGACAGGCTCGCGGAGGTCATTCACATAAAAGAGTCAGTTGCTCGCCGCGGTACCTTCAATGTGGAACGGTTTAGATAATTGTCCGAACAAAAGTGGACTCAAAGTGGTTGGCGAGTTGCAACGCCTAACCCTTCCATCGAGCGGATGTCTTGCCGGCTGCGCCGTCGAGCCACCGCTCATGTCAAACGTTAGACATCATGGAACCAGCGGCTGTTACTGCGGTAGATGAATTCGCTCGGGTAGCGCGCGGCTTTTGCGATTGGTGCGAAGGCGCTGTATCGCTTACCCCAGCTGATGTCGCTGCATCGGTTTGGTTGGCGAAGCTTCACGCTGCCGCACTCACCTTGCCGGACGTCGAACCCGAGAACGAAGACGGGTTGCCCGAGCTTCCCGCGAATGCCGCGGCACTCGCAAAGAAGACGTTTTCGGAGTTCGACGGGCTCTACTACCGGGAGTACTTCGATCCGAACCCCTGCCTCGCGGATGAGTCGGTCGTCGGAGACGTCGGCGACGACCTGGGCGATACATACAAAGACATTCGTGCCGGTTTGCTTCTCTACGACGCAGGCAAGCGCGCTGAGGCACTCTGGTTCTGGTCATTCCTACATCGGATTCACTGGGGTCGTCATGCGGTGGGAGCGCTCTTCGCTCTTCAGTGCGCACGCTGTTTCAGCGCCGATGAGCGGCATGATGTCTAACCATTCCATCGAGCGGATGTCCAACCGGCTACGCCGGTCGGCCACCGCTCATGTCAAACGTTGGGCGTCAGGTTGAACCGTCATCTCAACGCCACGAACTTGGAGTAACTGCATGCCCGGAAAACGCACCTTCCGCAATCTACTCGCGACCTGTTTGTCCGCTGTCTTCGCTCCGGCTTGGGCAGCCTCATTCGACATCGGCGCGACCGAGGTCGCTATTCCAGCGCCAGCAGGCTTTGTGGAAGTGACGCCGAAGATGCGGCAGATTTGGCAGATTGTCCAAGCTGGGCAGGGGGATAACCGCATCGTGGCCTTCTACATCCCTCAAAAGGAAGAAGGTGCTGCTCTAGCCGGCAAGGATGTCGATCTCTCGAAAAACATCAATGTCCAAGTTCGACGAAGGTTTCAGGGAACTTCGCTGACCGAAGCTGACTTTCAACGCGTAAGAAAGCAAGTCGAATCGTTGATTTCCACTCGCCAGGTAGATGCCGAACAAGCCAAAGTCTTGGAGCAGTTCAATGGGAATATACAAAAGTCGATGGGCTTGAACTTGTCCCTGGCTCAATCCAAAAACGTAACGCTTCCAGCACACATAAATCGACCTGGTCATTTCGCTTACTCAGAAATATCTACGGTGCAAGCGACCATGCCGGATGGATCTACGCAGCAGGACGAAGTGACTTCTACTGCGGCTGCGGTCCTCGTGAAGGGAAAGCTTCTGATGTGCTACACGACCGGTTCAAAGGGCGATCTCGAGTGGACCCGATCGGCTGCAAGGAAGTGGGTGGAAGCCATCGTTTCTGGAAACCAACCGTAGTTGGTCTGGGGGCGCTGACGCCCAACCCTTCCATCGAGAGGACTCGCCCCGGCAAGCCGGGTCGAGCCTCTCATGTCAAACGTTAGACATCGGCCAACAACCGACTGAGTGCCTTGTGGTCAGAGCATCTGCGAAGTTCGAAAGCGGAATCGAGGCCGGGCGATTCGTGCTGGTTCAGGCGCGGAGTGGGCTGCCCGTCCGCTGGCGGCCAGCGCACCGACTGAGCACGTGCACGATGAGCCGGGCCGAGAGTGGCACGATTGCGAACCTTCAGCGCGCGGCCACGAGCGGTGCCCTCGGTTCGTCGCACCGCACGGTTCGTCAACAGCGAGTCGTCTACAGGCCGAGCTTCCGTGGTTTGTCGAGCACGTGTCGCATGGCAAGGTTCAGGGGTTGCTTCGCTCGGCTCCGTGCTTCGGCGAAAGTCCGAGGTCGTGTGGTGCGGGCGCTGTCTAACCCTTCCATCGAGCGGATTCGCCTTCGGCGAACCGCTCATGTCAAACGTTAGACATCGGCCAAGCAACGACTGAGCGCATCGTGTCTGAGAATCTTCAAAGCCGGGAACCGTTGGCGAGAGTTGAGTTCGAGGTGGTTCGAGTTCTGCGTGGGCTGTCCGTCCGTTGGCGGCCAGCGCACCGACTGAGTCAGCGCGCCATGAGCCATGCCGAGAGCGGCACGCTTGCAGACCGTCGGCACTAGGCCACGGGCGATGCCCTCGGTTCGCTGCACCGCACGGTTCGCCAACGGCGACGCGACTACGGGCCATGCTTCCGAGGTTTGCCGAGTGCGTGCCGCATGGCAAAGTTCAAGGGGGGCTTCGTTCATCCGCGTGTTTCGTCGAAAGTCCGAGGTCTTGCGGTGCGGGCGCTGTCTAACCCTTCCATCGAGCGGATGTCTTGCCGGCTGCGCCGTCAAGCCACCGCTCATGTCAAACGTTAGGCGTCGCATGAACTACTTCTGAAATTGCTTACCGGCTACAAGCTGTTCATCTACAACCACTCCATCATTTCTCAAATGAATCTCAGAACTGCATTCTGCGCACTCATCGTCTCAGCTCTTTCTGCAGGCTGCGGAACGGTCCACCTTGGTGACAAGGACACGCAAGCCAACCTTCAAAGAATGACATCAGTTCCGGGCAAGGCTAGTCTCTACGTGTGTCGCGAGCCTGCCCTCCTATGGGGTGTTGGTAACAACACAACCGTCTTCGTTGACGATCAACCTATTGGAACCCTGAGGCCCAACACCTTTGCGCACACCCTGGCGAACCCCGGACTTCATGATGTCTATGTGAAGCGAAATCCAGGTGGCAATAGCGGCACCCTGAAAGTCGGCTCTCAGGCTGGAGAAGTTGTCATTCTTTGGGTGGGAATGACTGGCGGAGGAATGGGGGTGCTAACTCTTGACTACTTCTCGAACAGAAGCGAAGCGGAACAATGTGTCCGGGGCGCGGAGTATGCCGTGCGGGCAAAGTCGTAGTCGGCAGTCCTCTAGTTACTGAAGTGAGTTGCAAGTCATGTTTGTCGGAGTCCGTCGCTAGGGCTGAGCAAGACGGGCGCTTCGGATCGCTCGCAGTTTTTGCCAGGGTGACGCCTAACCGTTCCTTCGAGCGGACAGTCAACCGGCTGCGCCGGTCGCCCGCCGCTCAAGTCAAACGTTAGATCTCAGTTCGGCCCGAGCGAATGTGCCTTCGACAAGCAAATGAAATGGCTGTCCTCCTGACTCGTGGCTCGGTGAGCTGTGCTGACGCCCAGCGTCTGCGTGGCGGCGGCGGTGTCGCCAGCCTTGGCGCTGCGAGCGAGCAGGTGTCACGCGCGGAGCAGAAGCCACCGGGGTCGGGTAAGCGAAGCAACTCGGTCTTCGGCTTCGTCTGGCTGAGGGGTGCCTTCGGCCGCAGAGATCTAACCATTCCTTCGAGGGGACGTCGCCCGGCTTCGCCGGTCGCCGCCCCTCAAGTCAAACGTTAGGCATCGTCAGAACCCATATGCGCACAGCATCGGTCGTCTTGTTCGTCTTGAGCTTGCTTGCGTGCAGTGACTTCAATGCAAGGGAGATGTTCGCGCTGCATGCAACTTCAGACGCTAGCAGCGAGGTCAAAAGTCTTCGCGGAGGAAAGGTCGCATGCATCCACTGCCCGATGTACTTCGCGTTCGAGGCAACTCCTGCGTTGGTCGGGGAGATCATTCGCGCGCAGAGACTCAAGCAAGTAGAGAGCTTGCCTCAGCCTGCCAAGCAGCTGGAAGAGTTGGTCAAACGTGAGGCAAGCTGGTGGCGGTCAGCCAGCCCGAACTCGCAAGACAAGGTCTACTGGGTTCACTATCGCCCGAAGTACCCGGGGAAAGAGCCAGTTTCTCGCCTCCTCGTTCTCAAAGGTGGTTGGGCGTTCTTCATCACTTCGGGCCATTTCTCTAGTGAGCACTACGTGCCGGACAATGCCTAACCCTTCCATCGAGCGGATTCGCCTTCGGCGAACCGCTCATGTCAAACGTTAGGCGGCCTAGAAACCTCCATGAAACCGAACACCCTTCTCTTTCTCCGCGTACTTCCGATACCCGTTGGCATCGGTATCGTGTATGTAGGCGCCTTGGGAATTTTGACTTTCGGAAAACCGACCAAGCTCCTCGCAGCAACATTGTTTTTGTGGCTCATGGTGCATGCCAATAGCTGGTACTACGTTCATCTTCTTCGAAGAATGAAGGTGCCACTGGTCCCGCCTCAATCTCGCGATAGAGCTATAGGGCACATGCTGTTCTTTGTCGGTGCCCTAGCGGGGGGATGTGCGTTCACCTTCGCCGCCGGCAACAAGATCCTTCTTGGCGTCGTCGCCATCCTCGCCGGAGTCTGCTTCGTGATCGCAGATGACAAGCTTGCACCTAAGCCACTCTTCTCGAAGCTTGCCTCCATGGCTTCGCGGAAATCAAAGCCAGGACCATCTCCTATTGGCATAGAAGAGAAACGACCGGTCCTGAGGCCACGCAGTCAAGAGAAAGATGGCAGCAGTGCCTCACCGCCAGCCGCCTAACCATTCCATCGAGCGGATGTCCAACCGGCTGCGCCGGTCGGCCACCGCTCATGTCAAACGTTAGGCGTCACCCAACGCAGTCGGAGGTGTGCCAAGAACAAGCGGCGTGTTCTTCGCGCCACGCAAGTTTTCGGCGTCGACCGCCGGCCTTGCCTGCCAAGTTAGCCGTCGGCAAGATACGCCCGGTCCCACGCTGACGTGCCGTAAGTTGTTGCAGGCCCAGAAGTTATTGGCCAAGTCCACCCGTTGTTAGGTGGCACCCCGGCAGGTTATGCGTCACACGGCAGGAAATCTGCCGGATTTCGAAATTACGTTATACGTTTGCTTCGCGTCACCAAGGTTGTCCTGCGCATTGAGGTCGTCGTGAGTCAAGCCAACACGGAAGCGGTCAACGTTCAGGCACATCGCAGCACCGAGCGGCTCGCGCCGTTCAGTGGCGTTCGCGGGTTGGTCGGTTCATCGGGCGCGCGCAGAAGCCGTGCTTTCTTTCGGCTCGTGGCAGTGAAGTGCTTGCCACCACGCAACCGGCCTTTCAGAGTTCGCGGTGTGCCAAGCTTCGTTCAGCAGCGTGGGCAGGTCATGGTCAGTGCTGGTCATGGGCCTACGCATAACAAGTCCATCGAAGGGACATGCCCCGGCAAGCCGGGTCATGCCCTTCATGTCCAACGTTAGACATCGGCCGATTGAAGGCGGTGCCATGCGAGAAGTAGCGTGCCGAGTTCTTCGTGGGCTGTCCGTCCGTTGGCGGCCAGCGCACGGACTGAGAGGGTTCACCCAGCGCTTTGCAGACAGCAGCGCGTGCGGGAAACTTGGCAACCGAGGCAGCGAAAGGCCAGGTCCGTTCAATCGGTCTGTGTGGCGCCGGTTGTTGGGCCAAGCGAGCCGGGCGCTGTCTAACCCTTCCATCGAGCGGAGATCAACCGGCAAGCCGGTTGCTCCCGCTCATGTCAAACGTTAGGTTTCAAGAGATGCCATTCGGTCGTCGTCCCTTTCTCGCGCGCGACTTGGTTCGCGTCGTGGCGGACTCCTTGGGCTCACAAGTTGATGGAAGCAGGCGATTGAATCAGCTGGTCGTCGGGCAAAACGTTCGAAAACTGCCCGACTTCTGGGTCGTTGATGAGCTCACCGGCGAATACCTTCTGCTGCTGAGGCCTGAAATGCGAGAGGACCATGGGCAGGACAGCTTCTTGTTCTTCAGCCATGGCGCGTTGATCGCCATTTGGATGAAGTCAATGCATGACGACGCTTCCATCCAGAACCTTCCTTGCCATCTGGAAGCTCATCGGAGTGCGGTCCAAAGCCGCTTTGTCCAAGCGGTGCGAGAGCATGGAGTTGAGCGATGGATTGAGGGTCAGGTAGAGCCGAAGTTTGTGGAAGACAACCTCAACTTCTGCTCGGACCTATGAAACCTAACCATTCCATCGAGGGGATGCCTTGCCGGCTGCGCCGTCAAGTCACCCCTCATGTCAAACGTTAGACGCCAACAAAATGCGCCTCCTACATCTGATCTCGGTTCTCGCGTCGATAGTGCTGCTGGTCCAGCACGCGAAGGCTCAGTCGAGCTATGAGAACCCGGTCGACAAGAAGACCTACGTCACCTCGGGCCAGTTCAAAACCTACCAGCCAGCCACTCCTCGGGATACAAGAGGCCAGCGCGTCACCACGGGTGGAGTCATCCTCCTAACCGGGGAGCCGCAGCTAAAACAGCGCGTCAAGGTTGAGGATCTCGCTGGCTTTATCAAGGCAGTGGAGGTCCGCGCATACAGCGAACTGGCAAAGAACAAGAAAGCGATGGTTGCGTTGGTTCAGTTCAACTGCCAACCCGAAAAGTGCGAGGTCAAGTTGGCGAGCCAAGGTGACGCTGCCGAATCGACGTTGCAAGCCCTATATGACTCGCTTTCTCGCTTACCTCCACTGAAGGCGAGTGGCGAAGTTGCCTTCCAGGTCAAGTTCGATGTTGGCGCCTAACCCTTCCATCGAGAGGACGCTGCCCGGCAAGCCGGTCAGCGCCTCTCATGTCAAACGTTAGACATCGGCCGATTGAAAGCGGAGCCATGCGAGCAGAAGCGTGCCGAGTTCTTCGTGGGTTGTCCGTCCGTTGGCGGCCAGCGCACCGGCTGAGCAGGTTCACCGGGCGCTTTGCACGCCGCAGAGCTTGCGGGAAACTTGGCTGCCGAGGCGGCGAAAGGCTAGGGCCCTTCAATCGGTCTGCGTGGCGCCGGTTGTTTGGCCAAGCGAGGCGGGCGCTGTCTAACCATTCCATCGAGGGGATGCCCAACCGGCTGCGCCGGTCGGTCACCCCTCATGTCAAACGTTAGACATCGGCCGAAGGAAAGTGATGCCATGCGAGCAGAAGCGTGCCGAGTTCTTCGTGCGCTGTCCGTCCGTTGGCGGACAGCGCACCGACTGCGCGGGTTCGCCAGGCGCTTTGCAGGCGGCGGCGCGTCAGCGAAACTTCGGAGCCAGAGTTGCGAAGGGTTGGCGCAGTCTACGTGGCGCGGGTTAACCGGCCGTGCGAGCCGGTCGCTGTCTAACCCTTCCATCGAGCGGATTCGCCTTCGGCGAACCGCTCATGTCAAACGTTAGACATCGGCCGATTGAAAGCGGTGCCATGCGAGCAGAAGCGTGCCGAGTTCTTCGTGGGCTGTCCGTCCGTTGGCGGCCAGCGCACCGGCTGAGCAGGTTCACCGGGCGCTTTGCACGCCGCAGAGCTTGCGGGAAACTTGGCTGCCGAGGCGGCGAAAGGCCAGGGCCGTTCAATCGGTCTGCGTGGCGCCGGTTGTTTGGCCAAGCGAGCCGGGCGCTGTCTAACCATTCCATCGAGGGGATGCCCAACCGGCTGCGCCGGCCGGTCACCCCTCATGTCAAACGTTAGGCGTCGAATGACAATCCACTCTACCTATCCACTGTTGACTGACTTCATGGAGCAGTTCCTGTTCCAGCTTGCAGCGCCCACATTCGAGGAAGCGGTGGCTGCTTACGGCCTAAACGGGGTGCAGGAAACCAGAGCGCTTGTTGAAGAGATTGATCGCGTACTGGCAAACGTGAGCGATGAGGCCGAGCTCTCCGAATACGTTGCTCGCCACAGCGACTACATGACCGGCACTGGAAAAGAGACACTTGGCGCCGCCAAGGAAATCCTCTCTGCGTGGTTAGCGAAAACCCAAGCGATATGAAGCTGCGGATTTCGCCTTCAGTAGTCGGTCGTCTACCGGCGCGTCAGTGCAAAGTAAGGTGCGCATATGGTCACAAGATGCGCGCCTGCCCCTATACCCATCGCCGATGTTCGCGAGGCTCACAATGATTGGGTCGAGGCCTAACCCTTCCATCGAGCGGATGTCCAACCGGCTGCGCCGGTCGGCCACCGCTCATGTCAAACGTTAGCCGTCAGTTCCACCTATGCCTGAAGTTTCAAGTGAAGTCGTCGCGTTGCTCGGGTACTTGCTCCCTGGCTTCTTGGTCGCTTGGCTGTTTTACGCGCTTACGTCCCATCAGAAGCCAAATCACACAGAACGAGTGATCCAGGCGCTCATATTCAACTTGATGGTTAGCGCGATCGTCGTTGTTCAGAAGCACATTGCACTGCTTCTTGGCGCCCTCGTGACAATAGGAGTCTGGGATGAAGACGCCCAGCTCGTTGCCTCCGTTCTAACCGCACTGGTGCTCGGCTTCGTAATTGCGCACATCGCTAATACCGATGCATTGCATTCGGTATTCCGAAAGTTGAAGATTTCTCAGCGAAGCGCATCGCCCAACGAGTGGTGCACTGTGTTCTCGCCTAGAGAGCAGTTCGTCGTGGTGGAGCTGAAGGATGGCCGACGAGTCTATGGTTGGCCAAAAGTATGGCCGTCAGATCCAGACAAAGGGCATCTCTTTCTAACCTTTGCATCCTGGGTTCATGGCGATCAACCTGTTGAGTTGTCGCAGTCAGAAGGTGTTCTCGTGGACGTGAAGGATGTGTCTCACGTTGAGTTTGTCAAAGCAGAAGGAAACTAGATGAGTACCCGGATTCCGGTTAGTCCTCGCCCGCCTGGTCACCAAGAGAAGGGCGGCAACATCAAGCCTCAGCCAAGCTATCCAAAGCCTCCTCCGCCCCCTCCCCCCCCGCCGCCACCCAAACGCTGACGGCTAACCCTTCCATCGAGGGGATGTCTTGCCGGCTACGCCGTCAAGCCACCCCTCATGTCAAACGTTAGACATCGGCAGCCGAAAGCAGAGCAATGCGGTTCGAGGCTTCGGCGGAACGTGAGCTTCATCGGAGTCGTTGGTCGGTTCTGCGTGGCAGTGGTTTGCGTCCATCGCTGGCCCTGCGGCTGAGCCGCAGAGCCGAGAGTTTGGGTTCGGTGAGGCATCGGCTTTCAGCCCATGCCCGGGGCGGGCAAAGCGCTTGGCGGCTTCTGGGTGCTGCGCCGAGTTCTTCGCGTGCTGTCCGTCCGCTGGCGGCCAGCGCACCGACTGAGGTGGGTCAACGGGTGCTTTGCAGAGAGTGCGGCGTCAGCGAAACTGTTCAGCCAGGGCAGCGTAAATGAAGACGAGGTTGCAAATGAAGCAGGGTGCTTCGCGAGGTCTCGAAGGCCAAGCAAACCGGGCGCTGTCTAACCCTTCCATCGAGGGGATGGTCAACCGGCTTCGCCGGTCGCCCACCCCTCATGTCAAACGTTGAGCGTCACAAGCGAGGGAGAAGCTGTTGAATTCCGCTAAGGCGACCATCCTCGGCTCCCTGCTTGCCCCCATGCCGCCGGCGGCCGTAATGCTTTTCAGCGGCGAGAGTTCTTGGGCCTGGGAAGTGGAATCGATGCTCCAAGAGTTCCTGTTCTTCTATTGGTTTGCCTTTCTTGCCGGGCTACTAATCGGCGAGCCGCTGCTATGGGTCGCCTGTCATCGCCAAGTGGTCAGTTGGTGGTCCGTTCTGGCCTGTGGTGCGTTGACGGGAGCGCTTGCATCTATCCTCGTGCATTCGTTTGATGCCGGTTGGGCTAAGAAACTAGCTCTCTATTCCGTGTCAGGTTTGCTTTCTGCGTTGCTGTTTTGGTTTGTGTGGCGAAAGGGTCTTCAAAGGGTTCACAAGACTTGATTCCACATTCAGTCGGGTCCCGCACATTTCGCGTTTTCGGTGACGCCCAACCCTTCCATCGAGGGGATGCCCAACCGGCTGCGCCGGTCGGTCACCCCTCATGTCAAACGTTAGGCGGCTCGTCCCAGCATGAATCAATTGAAGTTTGCAATTGCCGCACTGCTTGCATTCGGTCTGATCAGCGAGCCCGTAGATGCCGCGCCCTGGAGGGCCCCAGCTACCGGTGAAGGCGCTATCCAGTATGGGAACGTCTCCCAGGCGCTGGATGCGCTGAAGCGCAAGCCTGGCGTCACCATTCATGGGCAGGCGCCGCAACGTGTTCTGATTTCAGAGCCTGACAACAGAACTGAGTGGTCTTTCGTGGAGTTCGATCACCCGGCCTATCCCGCAGTGGTGCGGCGTGTGCTCGGTGCCAGCCCTGACGCTAGGAGCGAGGTTTCCATTCTTTGCGACAAGAAGTCTGTGCATTGCGAAAAGCTTCTATCTATCTACAAGCTCAGGGCCGCCGCGGCTGGAGCGCCACTCCTGGGGCTCCAGCCACCCGCACGGGCGGCATCACAGTGAAGCGCACCAAGCCGCCTAACCCTTCCATCGAGCGGATGCCCAACCGGCTGCGCCGGTCGGACACCGCTCATGTCAAACGTTAGGCATCAGAGGAACCATGCTCTACCTCAGGCAGTTCGCCTTATTGATCGCAAGTTTCATGTTCTGCACGATGGCCCAGGCAGTAGATGAAAACGTTGTCCGAGAAGCTCAGGACGCGCAGAAAGAACTCCACGTAGAACTCCTTGAGCAGGTTAGGCGCGACTTCGAAGTCTTGCGTCAGCGGGAGCTGAGTACGACGGATGCACAAGAGCTGCGCAAGCTAAAAAAGGAGCAGATTCGCCTGGCTGATCTGATCGCAGAAATTGAGCGCAGAATTGAGCGGCCTCCTCGAACGTACTACTCATCCCCAGCAAGAAAAAGCCCGGTCTTCGATTCATATAGAAGCCATGTGGCTCAACGAATAGAAGCGCTCGGTACGTCGAGATTTCCGACGAGCGAGAGTGGTTCGCTCTACGGAATGGTTCTCGTCAACATTGGCATCAATTCAAGCGGAGCTGTTGAATCAGTTGATGTTGTAAAGAGTTCGGGTGTTGCGGAACTGGATCGACATGCAGTTCGAACTGTCAGAGCAGCAGCCCCCTTCAGAGCGTTCAGCAGGGAGATGAGATCGCTGGCTGATCGTCTTGTTCTCGTATTTCCGTTTGACTACACCAGACAAGATGGAAAGTGATGTGGAGTCTGAGCGTCTGCTGCCTAACCCTTCCATCGAGGGGATGCCAAGCCGGCTGCGCCGTCTTGTCACCCCTCATGTCAAACGTTAGGTTTCATGGCCACCCACGAGCAACTCCACAGAACGTTGAGAGCGGCGGCGCAGCTTCTCGACAGCGCTGCCACTCAGATTCGCGATCTCCCGCTACAACCCACGCGTGACAACATTCGACTTGTTGGAGAAGCGCTCGCAGTTGTGTTTCAAGTACAGCACAACATTGAAGTCGAGCGGCCCGAGTTGTCAAAGCAGTACTCGGAACCAACCGAGGAAGAGAGCGCGGCCAATAGGCGGTTCGGCGAGGCTATTCTGGAGGCGGACGACTTGTCACAAGAGCAGTCGAATGAAGCTGCCGCGCTCTTCCTGGAACAATTCGCCCGGCAAGAGCCTTCTGCGCATCACCGAGACCTCGCGCTCCTCGAAGCAGGGCGGTATAGGTTGCGCGATGAAACCTAACCATTCCATCGAGCGGAGATCAACCGGCAAGCCGGTTGCTCCCGCTCATGTCAAACGTTAGACATCGGCTGCCCCACGACTGAGGTCATCGTGTCTGAGCATCAGCGAAGCCCGAGGCGGGCGGTGAGACCTGAAATTGCGACGAGGTCGCATTCTGCGTGGGCTGTCCGTCCGTTGGCGGCCAGCGCACCGGCTGAGCGCATCCGGCACGAGCCACGCTACGAGTGGCGCGCTTGCCGACACCGAAGTGGTTGCCGGCCGTTCCTCCATGGTTTGCCAGGCGCTTCCGGCATGGCAAAGTTCAAAGGCAGCGTTGTCAGGCCATGTGCATGGGTGATGGTCCGAGGTTCCACGGTGCGGGCGCTGTCTAACCCTTCCATCGAGCGGATGCCCAACCGGCTGCGCCGGTCGGTCACCGCTCATGTCAAACGTTAGGCAGCAGAGTCAGAGGGAGATCTTTGTGCGACTACTTACCCTTCCAACTGCCGCGCACGAGTGCGAATCGATGTGGAGGAAGTACGAACTCTATGACGACTTTCTTTCCAACTTCGTTCTTTCCAGAATCGAAGATATGAAAACCGTCGAGTACGAGCTCTTCGACCTCTTCTCGGTTGAGGCTGTCGCGGCAATCCTTCGATCCGGGATCATTACTATCGACGCAAATCGTGCGGGCTCTCGCATGGCAACCTTCGGTTCTTGTGGGGTCACCTCTGGAAGTCTCGGTGATGGCGAGAGGTTTGAGGGACTATTCGCAGACTGGGCGGCCCGTGGTTGGATCACGTTTGTAGCCGAGAACGAGAGCGGGAAGGCCAGCGCGGCAGTGGCGTTGAATGCGATGAGCAGATTTCCTGATCAGAACGATCGATCGTGATCTATTTCAATCTCGCGCTGCCGCCTAACCATTCCATCGAGCGGATGCCAAGCCGGCTGCGCCGTCTTGTCCCCGCTCATGTCAAACGTTGGGCGTCATAGGCATGGACATTGCGACCTTCAAGGCCGTCACCTACGGCGTAGCTACTTCTCTGAGATGGCGGGTTGTGACGATCAGCGAACCGAGCGTCACGCCAAACTTCTGGGCCGCCGAACTCGTGCAAGGAGACACCAGGCACTACTTGCTCTGTTCCGAAAATGGCGATTGGGCGGTGAGTTCAAGCTTCGATTCTGGATGCTCTCACCTACAGTTCGAAGACTGCGAACAGCTGGCATCGCAACTCAAGGACCTGTACCAGATTCACGTATTAAGCAAGATTGAGTTAGAGGCTCCCTTCGCGGCGAGAAGTTGCTTCAGCGAATCCGATGTCGCGTACTGGAAGCCAAAAACCGCGGGCGACGCGCTGTTCAACTGGTGGGATTGAATGTGATTCATCAATACGCATCGCACGTATGACGCCCAACCATTCCATCGAGGGGACAGCCAACCGGCTTCGCCGGTCGTCTGCCCCTCATGTCAAACGTTAGACATCATGGAACCAGCGGCTGTTACTGCGGTAGATGAATTCGCTCGGGTAGCGCACGGCTTTTGCGATTGGTGCGAAGGCGCTGTATCGCTTACCCCAGCTGATGTCGCTGCATCGGTTTGGTTGGCGAAGCTTCACGCTGCCGCACTCACCTTGCCGGACGTCGAACCCGAGAACGAAGACGGGTTGCCCGAGCTTCCCGCGAATGCCGCGGCACTCGCAAAGAAGACGTTTTCGGAGTTCGACGGGCTCTACTACCGGGAGTACTTCGATCCGAACCCCTGCCTCGCGGATGAGTCGGTCGTCGGAGACGTCGGCGACGACCTGGGCGATACATACAAAGACATTCGTGCCGGTTTGCTTCTCTACGACGCAGGCAAGCGCGCTGAGGCACTCTGGTTCTGGTCATTCCTACATCGGATTCACTGGGGTCGTCATGCGGTGGGAGCGCTCTTCGCTCTTCAGTGCGCACGCTGTTTCAGCGCCGATGAGCGGCATGATGTCTAACCATTCCATCGAGCGGATGTCCAACCGGCTACGCCGGTCGGCCACCGCTCATGTCAAACGTTAGCCATCACATGATCCGCGTCGGTTCCAGTGAAGAGTTCAAGAGACTCGTCGATGCACTTGCGCACGACGTTGGAGACGCCAATATCCACTGGCGCCTCTTTCGTGACATCCATCGAGCCGTTGGGGAAGACGAGCATCTTGTTTACCGACAAACACCGACCTTCTGGCATCTCACGCTGAATGCGCACAAGTACGCGGCTCTTCAAAGCATCGCTCGGGCATACGACCAGAATCAGACCTCTCTACATCTGCTCAGTTGGCTCCGAACCATCAAGGAGAACATGCACTTGTTCGCGGAAGCTGAATTCAGGAAGCGCCTTGCAGGGAATCCATTCGTGGATTCCCTCGCGGAACATGTGCGCATCCCCGATCCGGCGCAGCTAGACCGTGATATCGCTGAGTGCTCAGTTCACGATCCGGCGGTGAAGGCGCTGACGCTGCACAGGGGCAACATCACAGCTCATAGGAACGCGAGAGCGACTGCTTCAGGTCGCGATCTGACCGAGGCGTTCGCTGTATCGGTCGCTGATCTCGAGGTCCTCCTCGACAGGGCGCATGTAATCGTCAACCGATACTCAAACCTATTCGCCGCAAAAACATACTCGCGGCAAATCATCGGGCACGACGACTTCACGTATGTCATTCAGTGCGTGAGAGAAGCCACATTGGCCGCTCGGAGGCGCTGCGATGGCTAACCATTCCATCGAGGGGATGTCCAGCCGGCTGCGCCGTCTGGCCACCCCTCATGTCAAACGGTAGATCTCTTGGCGACCGGTGCCCGTCCTGTGTGGCTACGGCCGGACCCAAGCGTTGCAGTTGATCGTGCTGTGCTGGCGTTCTTCGCGCCGATCCGCTTGTTTATCGTTTGGCTGCGGGCGTCCTTCGCTCGCGGGGTTCTGGGTTGCCGTGCGTTGGGCGGCACGCCATCATTGATGCTCAATTCAAGCGGTTGGTTTCTCGGTTTGCTGGGGTCATCGTGTTTGCCCTCGCCAAGAGACCTACCGGGTCGCTCAAGCGGACAGCCTTCGGCTGCCGCTTAGCTCAACGTTAGAACTCAGTTCGCCGCTGAGGCCGTGCCTTCGAGAAGCAACGAATGAAGCGAAGAGTTCTAACGCCGCCTGTGGTGTGCTTCGGCACCACCCAGCGGCTCGGAGCATCGAGCGGGCCTCCACTGTCGGTGGTTTCGGTCGGCATGCCGCACTGGTTGGCGCGGGCTGTCCGTCCGTTGGCGGCCAGCGGGCATAACGTTGGTAATCGAACCTATCGGTTTGTCGAGCGTGCGGTCTCAAACTCTGGCTCGTCTGCCGGCAGTTCCCTGCGGCTCCGGCCACAGAGTTCTAACCACTCCATCGAGCGGACTCGCCTTCGGCGAGCCGCTCATGTCAAACGTTAGACATCGGCCGATTGGTCGTGGTGCCATGCAAGCAGAGACGTGCCGAGTTCTTCGTGGGCTGTCCGTCCGTTGGCGGCCAGCGCACTGGCAGCGCGGGTTCACCAGATGGTGGGCGAGCGGCGGCGCGTCAGCGAAACTTGCCAGCCAGGGCAGCGAAGGGTTGGCCCGGTCTGCGTGGCTCGGGTTAACGGGCCATGCGAGCCGGTCGCTGTCTAACCCTTCCATCGAGCGGATGCCAAGCCGGCTGCGCCGCCTTGTCCCCGCTCATGTCAAACGTTAGGCGTCATCCAACGCAGTCGGAGGTGTGCCAAGAACAAGCGGCGTGTTCTTCGCGCCACGCAAGTTTTCGGCGTCAACCGCCGGCCTTGCCTGCCAAGTTAGCCGTCGGCAAGATACGCCCGGTCCCACGCTGACGTGCCGTAAGTTGTTGCAGGCCCAGAAGTTATTGGCCAAGTCCACCCGTTGTTAGGTGGCACCCCGGCAGGTTATGCGTCACACGGCAGGAAATCTGCCGGATTTCGAAATTACGTTAGACCTCAGTTGTTGCACTAAACCACAGGAACCGAAGATGTCGCTCAGAGAACGTGCAGTTGAAGAATTCAAACGTAGTCCAATTGCAGTGAGTGCAACGGTCGCTGGCGTCCTGATTGCCTTGATAGCTCTGCTCGTGGCTTGGCTTCAATATGCTGGTCCAGCCACCCTAGCTACGTCGAGCCCGGTTGTTTCTCCAGCATCAAATTTTCATCTTACGAATCTCCTACTGGTGACCTCGTTCTTCTTGGCTAGCTCACTGTCACTTGCTTCGCTCATCCATATCCTTGATCGAACGCACCCGTTTCACGCCATGATCTTGTCGATTCCAGCAGCGGTGCTATCGGCGTTCTTTTCTCTACTGGTGCTACAACTCGCGCCCCCTCGCCCGCCGACAGAGCAAACACTCG
The DNA here is from genome assembly GCF_056676035.1 of Piscinibacter sp. PDB5-1. NCBI lineage: Bacteria > Pseudomonadati > Pseudomonadota > Betaproteobacteria > Burkholderiales > Sphaerotilaceae > Piscinibacter > Piscinibacter sp. PDB5-1. Next base: position 517,979 of record NZ_JBWVZL010000005.1, read on the forward strand.
AACTGGCCAAGGATGCTGCTTTTTGGGCGACTCTCTTCGTCTTTCTTGCAATGAATGGTCGGTCTGCCGCGGCAGGATTGGTCGATTCGAGACCTTCATTTAAATCCGAGTCTGGAAGCGAGAAGTTAAACGACGAAGCGCGCGAAGGCGGCGGAGCGCTGTTCTTTCTCGTTCTGCTACTTCTGGTGTGGGGCGCGCTGGTTTCTGCAGGGATATCTAAGCTAGTCGAGCTATTCCTAAGATAGACAAAGGCTGAACATGCCTAACGGGCTGCTGAGGTCTAACCGTTCCATCGAGGGGACGACTTGCCGGCTGCGCCGTCAAGCCACCCCTCATGTCAAACGTTAGGCGTCGGAAATGCCATCCACAGTTCGCATCTCCAAAGAAGCAGCAGCATTCGTTCTTGCGGCCGCTGCGAAGAATGGGTACGAAAGCCCGGGAGTGGTAGTGCATCGCATCGCTCCAATCGGGGATGTAAAGCGAACCGATGCTGGCGGAACGGAGTGGAAGATCGAACGATCGAACTCTTGGCGCATAGAAGTCAAAGACTTCTCAAAGCACGCCGCCATTCCTGAACTCATCAAAGAGCTAGACGAAGGTCGAATTCAGTTGCTAGTTCTGCCTCCTCAAGTCCAAGCCGCAGTAGAGATATCACTAAAAGCTGGAGAGTTGCATGCCGAGACCCCCGACGCCTAACCCTTCCATCGAGAGGACGTCGCCCGGCAAGCCGGTCGCCGCCTCTCATGTCAAACGTTAGACCTCAGTGTTGGTCCAGGCAGCGTGCCTTCGAAAGCAGTGCAAGTTATGCAAACGGTGCTCGATCAACCGACTGCGCGTTCCGGCCGAGCCTGGCGGTCACGAGCGCCGTGCGGGCATCCACCGGCGGTGGTTTCGTTGGGCAGGTCGCAGCGGCTGACGCGGGCTGTCCGTCCTTTGGCGGCCAGCGCACATAACGTGGGTCATCGGGCCTATCGGTTGGTCGGCCGCGCTGGCTCACACTTCGGCTTGTCTGCGGACATTCCTCTGTGGCTTCGTCCACAGAGGTCTAACCCTTCCATCGAGCGGATTCGCCTTCGGCGAACCGCTCATGTCAAACGTTAGGCGTCTGAAAGGAGCATCGAAGCCATGCTGAAGCAGTACGAAGAGATTGCTGTCCTTGAGCAGGGCGATGATGGCGCTGTCGTCTCAGTGCGTGGTACGGGAGGGCCATCGGTTCTCCTGGGGCCTGTATATCTTGCACACCTGCATCACGTCGCTACTCAGGCAAGGCAAGAGCTAGCCAAAGTCCAGGCAGTCGGCCCGGTACAAAGTCTGGCGCTTCTATGTGCAGAGGTTCAAACCATTCTCGCTACGCACCAAGAGGCTTGCAACAAGTACGAGGGCGGACTGTCCACAACAATGACACTGGCTAGGGCAATGGAAGAGCTTGCGGAGCTGCGGCGTGCACTCGGAAACCTCTAGATCTCATCGAAAGTGCGGGAAGGACTCCTTGGCGACTCCGACGCCTAACCCTTCCATCGAGCGGATTCGCCTTCGGCGAACCGCTCATGTCAAACGTTAGACATCGGCCAAGCACCGACTGAGCGCATCGTGTCTGAGCATCTGCAAAGCCCGGAGCCGTTGGCGAGAGTTGAGTTCGAGGTGGTTCGAGTTCCGAGTGGGCTGTCCGTCCGTTGGCGGCCAGCGCACCGACTGAGCGAGTGCGCCATGAGCTATGCGGCGAGCGGCACGTGCGCAGACCATCGTCACGAGACCACGAGCGGTGCCCTCGGTTCGTTGCACCAAACGGTTCGTCAACAGCGAGGCGACTACAGGCCGTGCTTCCGTGGTTTGCCGAGCGCGTGCCACATGGCACAGTTCAAAGGTGGTTTCGTCCAGGCGCGTGCTTCGTCGAAAGTCCGAGGTCGTGTGGTGCGGGCGCTGTCTAACCCTTCCATCGAGCGGATGCCGAGCCGGCTGCGCCGTCTCGTCCCCGCTCATGTCAAACGTTAGGCCCCATAAGTGACCCCTGAGCGTCGCAAAGAACTGAAGCGGCAAGGCAAGGCGGAAGTTGAGCGCCGGTCGCTCTCACGCAAGGCCGAGTCTGATGCGCTACTTCCAGACATGCTTGCGGCACTAGCTCACTCTGGTCGACCGCCGTCGGACACATCGCGCCTGAGCGACGATGAGCTTTCACGCAGCAAACGGGAGGCATGGTTGGCCTCCGCGAAGCCGGTGCTTCATCGAGAGCGGCTGCATGACGAGTTCGTCTCGCTGCCGGATACCAAGCGGAAGTGGGCAGGCCATCCATTCAGCTACCTGTTATGCAAAAAGTGCGGCTCTGCCCTACCGGAAAAGTCGCGGCCTGCTTTATTGAAGCTTTCACGCTGCGCATGCGGGAACATGCGGCGTCTTCAGCTGGCGCGGCGCCAGTGGCTAACAGTAAGAGAAAAGGCGATGGTGCTTCCGGTTGCGCTCTTTGGGCGAGCAGACAATCAGAATGTGGCCTAACCATTCCATCGAGGGGATGCCCAACCGGCTGCGCCGGTCGGTCACCCCTCATGTCAAACGTTAGGCCTCGCAAGTAGCCAAGAGAACGCTGTCATGTTTTACAAGCCAAAGAAGCCGAATCCTTCAGTGCAAGATGAGTTGCTCACCAACGAAGAGATCGAGGCAGAGTACTTTCCTGGCGCAGTGCAGTTGGTGCCCAGTCAACCAGACATCGATCTCAAATCGTTGAGATTCATTGACGGCGAATGGGAAGGATCAACAACGCATATTGATGTGGTACTTTGCGGTACTGAAGTTGCTCCGAGCGGGAGCGCCCTGCACACGCTGCAGGAGGTGCTTCTTCACTGGGAGAATATAAAGGAATATTCCATTGCGGTAGCTCGTTCGTTCACTCGCGATGAAGGTCACTGGTCAATTGATTCAATCAACCTTGGTGTACAAGCGACTAAAAATGAAAGCGACTTCATTGTTGAGCTTCACCTGTCGCCAGAAAACGGATCGAACGCATACGAATACACGTCGTTTCTGGCGTGCTTCAAAGCACCGAGCTCGCTAGGCAATATCAAGTTTTCAGTTCACCGCTTCGTGGTCGAATTTCAATGAGTCCGCGCGCCGCGGCGAGGCCTAACCTTTCCATCGAGCGGATGCCCAACCGGCTGCGCCGGTCGGCCACCGCTCATGTCAAACGTTGGGCGTCAGCGGAATCCGAGGTGGTTGTTCGTGCGGTGCTAATCGAACAAGGTGACGTTGGGCGCAACAACGTAGAGTCAGAAGGTTGAGGCCGCCGCTATCGCGGGGAGAGGCGATTGAGGTCCATCGCGGGATTCGGAGGTGAGGTGGTGAAGCGGTGGCAAAAGGCTGCGTCGTCGGCTGCGTCCCGCATGGCGGCGGAGGCCGAGCCGACGCCCAACCATTCCATCGAGCGGACTCGCCTCCGGCGAGCCGCTCATGTCAAACGTTAGACATCGTCCGAAGGAAAGCGGTGCCATGCGAGCAGAAGCGTGCCGAGTTCTTCGTGGGCCGTCCGTCCGTTGGCGGCCAGCGCACCGGCAGTGCCCGTTCACCAAGTGGTTTGCAGGCGGCGGCGCGTTGGCGAAACTTAGCAGCTAGGGCAGCGAAGGTCTCGTGCGTTCAGCGTGGCTCGGGTCAACGGGCCATCCGAGGCGGTCGCTGTCTAACCATTCCATCGAGGGGATGTCTTGCCGGCTGCGCCGTCAAGCCACCCCTCATGTCAAACGTTAGACCTCAGTGTTGGGCCAGGCAGCCTGCCTTCTAAAGCAGAGCGAGTTATGCAAACGGTGCTTCATCAAACGACTGCGCGTTCTGGTCAAACTTGGCGGCCGCGCGCATCGTGCGGGCATCCGCTGGTGGCGGCTTCGGTCGGCAGGTCGCAGCGGTTGACGCGGGCTGTCCGTCCGTTGGCGGCCAGCGCACGTAACGTGGGTCATCGGGCCTATCGGTTTGTCAGCCGTGCTGGCTCAATCTGCGGATCGTCTGCGAGCATTCCTCTGTGGCTTCGTCCACAGAGGTCTAACCCCTCCATCGAGCGGATTCGCCTTCGGCGAACCGCTCATGTCAAACGTTGGGCGTCACCAATGACCATACGTACCCACCTTGCCACTCTTGTTCTTGTATTGGCTTCCTCCTTGCCGTTCGGGGTCGTGAGTGCACAAAGTCCGCAGGAAACGCAGCAGTTATCTCAGTCCACTGAGGCTCTTGCACTGCAGCCGAGGTCCGCTGCGTACGGTCGATTCATTGACCTGCACCTGATCTCAGCTCCGCATGCGGACAAGGGAATACAGGGATTCATTGATCGAGCGCGGAAAGGAGACAAAGACGCCTTTGCTTTCGTCAGCTTCTTGATCTGGCAAGGCTATGCGGGCTTTCGCGCGAGCCAGGTTAACGCCAAGATTGCGCTTTCATCAGCAGTGAACGACGGCAGTGCAACCGCCGCATACCTCATCGGGGAAACGTTCGTCCAAGCGTCAGTACGAGATGACTCTGAGCGGGCGCAGCGCTACGCCGATGCCTTGCACTGGTATGGAACCGCTGCAGGCATGGGTGAAGCTCGCGGGCATGATCGGGCTCTTGAGATCATTAAGGTCCTAGCTCCGTCGAACCAGGAGCATCGCCGCGCGTTCATGAGCCTTTACAACGCCGGCTTAGAGCAGGGTGCACGAGCCAAACGGGAGGCACAGCCGAAGTGACGCCCAACCATTCCATCGAGCGGACTCGCCTCCGGCGAGCCGCTCATGTCAAACGTTAGGCGTCTATGCGCAAACTCGAACAACTGATTGACCGTGCCGACCCCGCCCTTCCGCTCGTGCAGGAGTGGATATCTGCAGCGCCGCAACCCGTCGAAGTGCTTGAGCCATCTGTGGCGCGAGGGGACGTTTTAGTTGGTCTACGGGTGACGACCAGATCGCCGATGGGTGCTATCGCGTATGAAACTGGGGGAGTCCTTGTGGCCAACGGATGGCTGAGGTTCCTTGGATCTGGGCACCCAAGGTTGAAGAGAAGCCTCGCGGACTGGAGTGTTGATCGAGCGTCTGCTCACTTGCTCATCGCAGATGATGCCGTTGGCGGGTTCTTCTCCTTAAACGGTGGGGCGTTTGGCGGCGACACCGGAACCGTCTACTACTGGGCGCCTGATACGCTGAAATGGGAACCGCTAGGGCTCAGTTACTCTGGGTTCTTCCGCTGGGCGCTGAGCGAGAAGCTGGACAAGTTCTACGAATCGCTTCGGTGGCCCGGTTGGGAGTCAGAAGTGGCAAGCCTGAATGGTGACGAGTGCTTTAACTTCTATCCATTTCTGTGGACGAAGGAGGGTTCTGTGAGTTCGAGCTCTAGAAAGGCGATCGATGTGGCCGAGCAATATGCCCTCAACACTCAACTTCTCAGCCGCATTAAAGGAGACGCCTAACCATTCCATCGAGCGGATGTCCAACCGGCTGCGCCGGTCGGCCACCGCTCATGTCAAACGTTAGACATCGGCCGATCGAAAGCGGTGCCATGCGAGAAGAAGCGTGCCGAGTTCTTCGTGAGCTGTCCGTCCGTTGGCGGCCAGCGCTCCGGCTGAGCAGGTTCACCAAGTGGTTTGGGGGCAGCGGTGCGTCATCGATACTTCCGATCCATGGCAGCGAAGGGTTTGCCCAGTCGGCAGGGCTCGCGTTAACGGGCCATGCGAGCCGGTCGCTGTCTAACCATTCCATCGAGCGGATGTCTCAAGGGCTGCGCCCTTGTGCCACCGCTCATGTCAAACGTTAGATATCGGCCGAAGGAAAGCGGTTCCATGCGTGCAGAAGCGCGCCGAGTTCTTCGTGGGCTGTCCGTCCGTTGGCGGCCAGCGCACCGGCTGAGCGGGTTCACCGCGCGCTTTGCGGGCAGTCGCGCTTGCGGGAAACTTGGAAGCCGAGGCAGCGAAAGGAACGGGCCGTTCAATCGGTCTGCGTGGCGCTGGTTGTTGGGCCAAGCGAGCCGGGCGCTGTCTAACCATTCCATCGAGGGGATGCCTTGCCGGCTGCGCCGTCAAGCCACCCCTCATGTCAAACGTTAGACATCGGCCGATTGAAGGCGGTGCTATGCGAGCAGAAGCGTGCCGAGTTCTTCGTGGGCTGTCCGTCCGTTGGCGGCCAGCGCACCGGCTGAGCGGGTTCACCGGGTGCTTTGCAAGCAGCGGCGCGTCAGCGAAACTTCTCAGCCAAGGCGGCGAACGGTTGGCGCAGTCTGCGTGGCTCGGGTTATCGGGCCATGCGAGCCGGTCGCTGTCTAACCCTTCCATCGAGCGGAGATCAACCGGCAGGCCGGTTGCTCCCGCTCATGTCAAACGTTAGACATCGGCCGAGGAAAGCTGGTGCCATGCGAGAAGAGACATGCCAAGTTCTTCGTGGGCTGTCCGTCCGCTGGCGGCCAGCCCACGGGCTGAGCTGGTTCACCAGATGCTTTGCAAGTAGCAGCGCGTCAGCGAAACTTGTCAGCCAAGTCAGCGAAGGGTTGGCGCAGTCTGTGTGGCTGGGGTTAACGGGCCATGCGAGCCGGTCGCTGTCTAACCCTTCCATCGAGGGGATGTCTTGCCGGCTGCGCCGTCAAGCCACCCCTCATGTCAAACGTTAGACATCGGCCGAGGAAAGTCGGTGCCATGCGAGCAGAAGCGTGCCGAGTTCTTCGTGTGCTGTCCGTCCGTTGGCGGCCAGCGCACCGGCTGAGCGAGTTCACCAGGTGCTTTGCAAGCAGCGGCGCGTCAGCGAAACTTCTCAGACAACGCAGCGAAAGGTTGGCGCAGTCTGCGTGGCTCGGGTTAACGGGCCATGCGAACCGGCCGCTGTCTAACCATTCCATCGAGCGGATTCGCCTTCGGCGAACCGCTCATGTCAAACGTTAGGCGTCAGGCGGTGTCAGGAAAAGCGAAGCATGGATACACATCGACAAGAAATCGCAGAGTACCGTCTGGCGCTTGCCAAGAGAGCCCAGCGGTGCAAGCAGGTCGGAAGTGCTTGCGCTGTTGTCTTCGGCTCCTGCCTAACCGCTGCATATCTGTACGGCCCATCTAATGGCTGGCCTTGGCTACTTGGTGCACTGGCATTCTTCTTTGCCAGTCTCGTTTCTCTTTGCGAGGGGAATCACGCTGAGATCATGTCTGCTATACAAGCGGTTCCAATTGCGACCACGCTACTGAGCAGAGACGTCGATGCAGAGAGACCGGCTACTGAAGGTGGGCGAAATGACGCCTAACCATTCCATCGAGCGGATGCCCAACCGGCTGCGCCGGTCGGTCACCGCTCATGTCAAACGTTAGGCGTCCTTAGCCATGTAACGAAACTGCGCGAGACGGAGTGCAGGTTCTGTTCTGGCGCCGAAGCAAGGAATCCAGTGATGCTCAAGCTCACGATCACCAACAGAAACAAGATCAATCCACGGTTCCTAGGAAAGAGTAACGTTCCTTGCATCTGCCGAATCGGCGCGGCGTTTGAGATCTTGTTTCCGCCACCCTTGCCCGGTTGGGAGGGCGTCATCAAGGAATGGAATCTGGATGAAATTACGACCCGCACAGAGATCGGTGCGGGTGGCACCTGGCTCTTGCATCAGTACGGCACGATCACCCTGGACCCGATTGACAGCAACGACTATGCGATCCTGCAACTATCCCTTTTTAGCCCGATGCTCGGCTGGAGAACTATCGTGATGAACGGCGAATATTCCGCGGAGCTCTACAGGGGAGATGAAGACAACTAACGAGAGACTGGTTCCGAGTGAAAGTGAAATCGGCATGGCTTCAGCCTCGCGGTCTACGCTCTGATGCGAGATGACGCCTAACCCTTCCATCGAGGGGATGTCTTGCCGGCTACGCCGTCAAGCCACCCCTCATGTCAAACGTTAGGCCTCCTAAGCACAGGTCACAGTCCATGCGCACATTCTTCGTCGCTGCAATTCTTCTCGTCGCTTCGGGTGCCATGGCGGCGCCCAGTAAGAGTCGCGTTGTTTCCTCGGGCTTATGCGAACAGCCTAAGCCGACCGCACACTATGCCCAGCCGCAGTCCACGGCGGGGTATGCCACTCTCGGCGATCTCGTGATAACAAAGCAAACCGAAGTCGTGCCACTCTGAAAAGGAATCGGTTTCGGCTTCACCTGGAGAGCCGAAGGCCTGCCGAGCGTCGTGAAGGTTGTCTACTTGATTGAACACCCACTGATCACAAGGCCGGACGGCAAGCAACTGCGATCGTTCGAAGAGTCGATGGAGCACGAGACGCGAGGTGGAGTGCTCGAAACGACCGATTGCTACATGCTGAGCGAGGATCACGAACTCGTAGCTGGCGAGTGGTCTATGACGATCCTCTACAACGGTTCGCCATTGGCCAAACGCACGTTCCGGGTCTTTCGTGAGCAGTAGGCCTAACCCTTCCATCGAGCGGATGACACAAAAGCGAAGCCTTTGTGTCCCCGCTCATGTCAAACGTTAGACGGCAGCTATCTTTCGATAGTTTCACTTCAAGAAGGAGGGGAAATGGGTTCGATCATCGTCGTGGTCATTGTTTACACCGTGCTGGTTGTACTTCCATTCAAGCTGGCCGCAAACTGGCTGGGTACTGATCGCTCAGACTGGGTGTCCTGCTTTGTTGCGGTGTTGGTGGCCGGCATTCTGGGTGGTGGCCTATCCGGGATTCTTGGCGGAGGAATGGGGTGGGCATTCTTCGGCGCAACACAAGGAATCTTGTCGTTGGCGATCGTCGCCATGATCTCTGGTCTCACTAACAAGTTTGTACTAGGCACGACCTTCATGCGAGGTGTAATGGTCACGGTGATTGGTGCTCTTGTGATCCCGGGTGTGTTCGTCGGTGCTTTCTTTATCGCAACGAAGTCAGCCGTCTCTTAGTCGAAATGCGTGACTTCACTTGACCGAACGTGCAGCGGTCTAAGCCAAGGGTAGTGCGATGCGGGTGACGAAAATGCTGGTTCTCATCTTGGTACTTGGGCTTCTGTACGGTGCGAGGCTCATCAATGAATCGCTTATCGTGCTGCGGGCAACTGAGCTGGCGCAGCAATACAGCAAGACTCCCTCCGCGAAAGTCGGTGGGGGTGACGCGTCGCTTGGTGAAGCATTCTTGCTACTGGGACTCGTTGTAGCGACAGCAGTGGAGCCCACGACGCTGAATGGCGTTGTCCGTGAGGCTACTTTCACGCTGATCTTTGGCTGCATCTTGATCGTTAGCGCAACTCTCGGCCTCGGCCTACTCCTGAGGGCTCACATCAAGTCGGGAAAAAAATCGGCCCTCGAAGGTGCAAGGCGGCGTAGAAGGTCAAACCTATGAGTGCTTTGAGGCCGCTGCCGTCTAACCCTTCCATCGAGCGGAGATCAACCGGCAAGCCGGTTGCTCCCGCTCATGTCAAACGTTAGGCATGCGTATGCTCAATGACACGGGCGAAGTCCTCTTAAAACTCATCAACCGGCTTGCTGAAATTGATGATCGCGATCGAGAGTCTCGCGCAAGACGAATCGTCTGGGCCTCTCAGCACCAACCTCATCTTTCTTGGTCTCTTGGAACCGTCGAGGCAATGAGGCTCATGGCAGAAGCCCGAGAAACCTATGTGTTTGGACAATACATAGCTTGCGTCATGCTGGCAACGGCCTACATTGAGCACACCCTGGTCAATAGACTTCAAGTCGCCGGGCACGTCACCGGATCGCCGTCGTTTGCACAGGCAATTCGTATCGCCAAAAAGAAAGACTTGTACCAAAGCGATTTACTCGAACGCTGTGACAAGCTTCGGGAGATCAGGAACCCATTTGCACACAAGCGTCCAAACACCGATCCAAAGACACTTGGGAATCGCTACTTAGCAGAGCGCAAGCATCCTCAGCTAGTCCTTGAAGGAGATGCGCAGGAGGCACTAGCTGTCATGTACAAGTTCTTTTCTCCTTTGCCCGCGCATGCCTAACCCTTCCATCGAGAGGGACGTCCAAGGGCTATCGCCCTCGGCCGCCCCTCATGTCAAACGTTAGACATCGGCCGAGGAAAGTCGGTGCCATGCGAGCAGAAGCGTGCCGAGTTCTTGGTGGGCTGTCCGTCCGTTGGCGGACAGCGCACCGGCTGAGCGAGTTCACCAGGTGCTTTGCAAGCAGCGGCGCGTCAGCGAAACTTCTCAGCCAGGGCAGCGAAGGGTTGGCGCAGTCTGCGTGGCTCGGGTTAACGGGCCATGCGAGCCGGCCGCTGTCTAACCATTCCATCGAGCGGATCCGCCTTCGGCGGCCCGCTCATGTCAAACGTTAGACGTCAGAAGCGGCGAGCCCACCAATGCAGCGTGCCCATGCCTACGCCGTGCTCGCGGAGCACCTTGACCGCCTGAGCAAGTTGCCGAGCCAGCAACTGGAGCAGCATGTGGGCGCAAAGCCCATCGAACTTGCTGCGCAAATCGAAGCAGAGGAACTGAACCTAGAGTTCGTTGTCACGTGGGCAAACAAGGAGCGGTGTGCCCTACACATTGAAGGCACAGCGAGAGGGCCGAGTTCTTGGCGGGTCGAGTACCTCCGCGAGAGTATTTCAGTGCCTGTGGCGAAAACACCATCCGAAGCGGAAGGGGGCAAGTAGTGGGAGCGATCGAGGACCACAGGTCGGTGTGTGAAACACTGACGTCTAACCATTCCATCGAGCGGATTCGCCTTCGGCGAACCGCTCATGTCAAACGTTAGAACTCAGTTCGCCGCAGAGGCCGCGCCTTCGAGAAGCAACGAATGAAGCGAAGAGTTCTAACGCCGCCTGTGGTGTGCTTCGGCACCACCCAGCGGCTCGGTGCATCGAGCGGGCCTCCACTGTCGGTGGCTTCGGTCGGCATGCCGCACTGGTTGGCGCGGGCTGTCCGTCCGTTGGCGGCCAGCGGGCATAACGCTGGTAATCGAACCTATCGGTTTGTCGAGCGTGCGGGTTCAAACTCTGGTTCGTCTGCAGGCAGCTCCCTGCGGCTCCGGCCACAGAGTTCTAACCACTCCATCGAGCGGACTCGCCTTCGGCGAGCCGCTCATGTCAAACGTTATACGTTTGCTTCGCGTCACCAAGGTTGTCCTGCGCATTGAGGTCGTCGTGAGTCAAGCCAACACGGAAGCGGTCAACGTTCAGGCACATCGCAGCACCGAGCGGCTCGCGCCGTTCAGTGGCGTTCGCGGGTTGGTCGGTTCATCGGGCGCGCGCAGAAGCCGTGCTTTCTTTCGGCTCGTGGCAGTGAAGTGCTTGCCACCACGCAACCGGCCTTTCAGAGTTCGCGGTGTGCCAAGCTTCGTTCAGCAGCGTGGGCAGGTCATGGTCAGTGCTGGTCATGGGCCTACGCATAACAAGTCCATCGAAGGGACATGCCCCGGCAAGCCGGGTCATGCCCTTCATGTCCAACGTTAGGCGTCTCACGAGATGATGAAGTGCAGGGCATTTGAGTTCGCAGCCGAAGTTGATCGGCAGATTGAGCAGCTCACAACAGAGGAGCTTCTTCGCCGCCAGGGCCGAAGCAAACGTTTGCAGGAAGAGTTGCTCCCGATCAGTCGCCTCGCCTTGCACCTGAAGCTACCTGGCTTGAATGTCCAAGTTGAGGGCTTCGAGAACGATGGGCCGGTTGATGGAGCGATATCGATTTCGGGCTTCTATTCGGATGAATTCAATGTCGAAGTGACGTGCTCGCACAGCTATGAGGAGTCGTTGAGAAGAGAGCTTCTTGTTTATCGAGGCGTTGTCCCGGGGGCTGGGCCCATCAGTCGCAATAAAGAAACGGGGAAAGTTGAAGCGCAGATGGCAACTGTGAGTGCCTGCCCTGAGCACTGTGTTTTGGATGTCGCACGCATCGTGAAAGAGCTCTTCGAAAAAAAGGCCAAGAAGTGCTACCCAGAAAAGACGGCACTTCTCATCGCCTTCGACAACGTGTCGATCTACCGAACCGAACTTTGGGGCGCGCTTCTAGCCGCGATTGATGCAGATGGTGGTGTCAGAGGAAGCAAGTTCCGCTGGGTGTACCTCTTCAACTGTGCCAACAATGAGATCACCCAAGCCGCCTAACCATTCCATCGAGCGGATGTCCAACCGGCTGCGCCGGTCGGCCACCGCTCATGTCAAACGTTGGGCGTCACTCGACGCAGCGTTCACCCGATCATCAATTTCACAAGACGATGGCCTCTCCCGATACCGATACCAACGAAGCCCCGATCGACATACCGAAGCGACTCGAGGCCGCCAAGCTCGGGATGCTGGTCCCGCGGGCTATCGCCCACACACTGGACGTCGCTCTCATCATCTGCTTCTTCATGCTGTTCCAGCGCCTCACCGGCCTCGGACGAGAAAGAAGCGATGGTCTGTTTTTGCTAGGCTGCGTCGCAGCGCTCAGCTACTTCCTGGTATGTGAGTGGCGTTGGGGAAAGACACTCGGAAAGCGAGTTCTTGGGCTTGCTGTAGTGGATCGCGACGGGCGACCAATCTCCTTCGGCCAATCTCTTGGCAGGAACCTACTTAGGCCATTCGAGGCAAGCTTGGGGCCAATCTGCTTCGTTGGTGCCGCATTTATCCTTTTCACGAAAGACAGTCAGCGACTCGGAGACCTCTTGGTCGAATCGTTTGTCGTTCCCACCTCGCTTCTCAGGCAGCCCAAAAGCGGTTCGGCAAGGTGACGCCCAACCATTCCATCGAGCGGATGTCCAACCGGCTGCGCCGGTCGGCCACCGCTCATGTCAAACGTTAGAACTCAGTTCGCCGCCAAAGTCGTGCCTTCGAGAAGCATCAAATGAAGCGAAGAGTTCTAACGCCACTCCCGGGGCGTTTCAGCACGATCCAGCCGTCCGGTGCATCGAGCGGGTGTCCCCCAGCGTTGGCGTCGATCGGCAGGTCGCACCGGTTGGCGTGGGCTGTCCGTCCGTTGGCGGCCAGCGCACATAACGTTGGCAATCGAACCTATCGGTTTGTCCAGTGTGCTGGCGCAAGCCCAGGCGCGTTTGCCGGCAGCTCTCTGTGGCTTCGGCCACAGAGTTCTAACCATTCCATCGAGCGGAGATCAACCGGCAAGCCGGTTGCTCCCGCTCATGTCAAACGTTGGGCGTCAGCGGAGTCCGAAGTGGTTGTTCGCGCGGTGTTGATCCAACAGCGTGCCGCTGGTGGCAGCGCAGGAAGTCAGAAGGTTGAGGCCGCCGCTATCGCGGGGAGAGGCGATTGAGGTCAATCGCGAGGCATCGGTGTCAGGCGAGCGGGCGGTGGCAAAGGGCCGCGGTGGCTGCTGCCCAGAGCGGTGGCCGTTGGGGGCCGCCGACGCCCAACCATTCCTTCGAGCGGACTTGCCTTCGGCAAGCCGCTCAAGTCAAACGTTAGACATCAAGAACCATGATTCACAGGCGAACATTCTGTCTCTCAATCGGCACCCCATTTTTGGGCAATCCAGCGAGTGCCCAGGCCCCATCAAAGACAAATTTGGGAGCAATTCTTCTGAGTGAAGTCACTGGTCATCCCGCTAGAGCCTTTTCGACGCAAGATTTTGGTCGCGAGAAGTACTTCAAGGCACGGTCGGTGCTGGTGCCAATGAAGAAGGCAGAGGCCCTTCTTCCCACACTGAGAGAGAGGCTGCCTCAAGGTTTGATCGCCTTTGTTGGCACTATGAACAGCTTGGCAGAGCCGGAGCCAGATGGCGTTGAGCTCGTAGTTGCAGAGGGGGATGACCAGTTCGAAATTCTTCGTGTCGCGGCAACCGACGGTGTCAATCATGGGCTCAACACCGAAGCCATCATCGCTGAGCTGAGGCAGTGGGATCGAGTGCTTGGAATCGACATCTGGCAGGCGTCAACCGATGTTGTCTCACTTCGACTGAAGTCACTCCCCAAGAACGTCGACGCGTTCTCTAGGCGCGTCTATAAGTTCTGCCCCGATATCGTCGATCAGGGATTTGGGGATGTCGGCAAGCTAACGCGGCACATCGCTACAAAGAAATCTGTATATCTGTGGTGGGGCTGATGATGTCTAACCGTTCCATCGAGCGGATGCCAAGCCGGCTGCGCCGTCTTGTCCCCGCTCATGTCAAACGTTAGGCCTCTGAGCATGCGCACTGAAGAAGAGCACCTTGCCTCCCTGCGGGCGCTCCTGACGCAGCAGATTCTTGATCCGATTGAGTACGTCAACACCGTCCGCGGGAAGTCGCTCAGGCAAGAGTTCAAGAAGTTGGCTTCGCGCATGGAAAGCGGAGACGAACTGTGGGAGTGGGAATGGTGGAGCACGGGCGCGCCAAGGAACTCTTATTCCTTGGGTTGGTGCATTGTTCGACAAGGCGTTGCTATCGCATCGCACTGCCACTCGTCTTCATAGCTGCGGCCGCACAATGTCGCGCTACGTTGTGAGGCCTAACCATTCCATCGAGTGGACTCGCCTTCGGCGAGCCACTCATGTCAAACGTTAGACCTCAGTGTTGGGCCAGGCAGCGTGCCTTCGAAAGCAGTGCGAGTTATGCAAACGGTGCTTCATCAAACGACCGCGCGATTCGGCCAAACCTGGCGGTCTCGCGCTTCGTGCGGGCATCCACTGATGGCGGCTTCGCTGGGCAGGTCGCAGCGGTTGGCGCGGGCTGTCCGTCCGTTGGCGGCCAGCGCTCGTAACGTGGGTCATCGGGCCTATCGGTTGGTCGGCCGTGCTAGCTCAAACTTCGGCTCGTCTGCGAGCATTCCTCTGTGGCTTCGTCCACAGAGGTCTAACCCCTCCATCGAGCGGATTGGCCTTCGGCGAACCGCTCATGTCAAACGTTAGGCGTCACGCACAACAGCCTCTTCACATGCAATCCAAGCCGAAAGCCAAGACCCAGCCGTTGCAACTTTGGCGGGAGCGGAATCAACAGGTTTTTGAACTGTTTCTTCCCGAACTGGCAGCTCATCTCGGTCGAGAACAGGACGAAGTTCGAAGAGCCGGCATCTTGGGCGCTGAGTTCCCCTATCAGCGAGTTCGGGTCTACTACGGTGATGACCCGGCCACATGCGATTCAGTGTTCGACTTTGGATTCGCTTTTCCGGTGATCTCGCCAAAGAGAGAGGCGATTGCGGTGTTTGCGCAGAACGCTGGCTACTACGCGTTCAATCACCTCTGCACAGTCGGTTTGAGAACTAGTCGCCGAGCCCGCAAGGAGAAGGTTATATGGGGAGTTGCCGACTGGTGGGCGCATCTAAAGTCTGGCAACGAAGGATGACGCCTAACCCCTCCATCGAGCGGATGCCAAGCCGGCTGCGCCGTCTTGTCCCCGCTCATGTCAAACGTTAGGCGTCATGCATGCAACCTGAATTGCACTTCCACGTAGAAGTCTTCGCTCCGAACGGGTTGGTCGGAATCGAGCGGTTCCTGCCGGAGTGCCACCTCGGAGTCGCGACACGAAAGTCGGGATTTAATGGCCAGGTGATCTTGGTGCTGGATGGCCGAACTGACGACTTGGAACTCTCAATGGACCCTTCAACGGAAGACACGATGCACGGGTCGGGCTACATCGCGTGCGAGCCAGAGCTTGCTTGGGGGCGGTTGATGTCCCTCTCCCACGCTCTAAAGAGAGCCGGCTTCCCACATTGGATAGGGATGGATGACGATCAAGCCGGCAGCGCATACCTGTTTTGCCATGGGTGCTCATGGTCAGGAAACCCGAGGTGGAATGCCGCCTAACCATTCCATCGAGGGGATGCCCAGCCGGCTGCGCCGGCCGGTCACCCCTCATGTCAAACGTTAGCAATCACGGAGCACATCTTGAGAACCGGCAACTTCATAAACCTAGATGCGGAATTGCTCGACAAGCCCGTGTATCGGATCATGTCAATCTCTCGCGTGCTCCAGGCGTTACAAGAGGAGACGCTCGTTCTAGTAAAGCCAAAGAAGTGGGATGACCCGTTCGAGAACGCATTGCTCGCATCTGCTTTTGAGACGTCCGACGGCGAAACAACTACTTTCGCTGCGAAAGAGTCTGTCTATGGGCAATGCTGGACGCTTCATCGCGAAACAGACGCCATGTGGAGAATCTATTCGGCAAACAAAGATGGTGTGCGCATCACGTCCACACCACGCAAGCTACTAAACGCTCTTCAAAAGAGCGATCCAAAATACAACAAGGTTCGTTGCTTCCTAGGGCGAGTAAATTACCTCTCTAAAACCGATCTTCTTGAAAAACTCGGCGGTATCGAGCTTCTGAGAACAGATGGATCGGGCGTCGCTGAGTCTCTTCTATACAAGCGAAGAGAGTTCATTCATGAACGCGAAGTGCGTCTCATCTACTGCGGGCCCGATGGGCAGTGCACAAGTGATATCTACCCATTCGCCATCGACACGAACGACGTCTTTGAAAGGTTGACCTTTGACCCGCGGATGGATCCTGAACTTAGAACTGCCTACAGGCTTGCGTTCAAGGCAAAAGGCTATACCGGAAAGATAACAACTTCCACTCTCTACAAGCCGCCGGAAGGCCTAGTGTTCAAGCTGTGATTGCTAACCATTCCATCGAGCGGACTCGCCTTCGGCGAGCCGCTCATGTCAAACGTTAGGCGTCGAAGCGAGATTCCCTACTTTGGTCGCCGCATCTTGAGGTCTGCGATATGGAGCGTCAGCATCTCGTGTGCTTGAGAAGCAAGACCATGCACCGCACCAAGTGTTTCCTCTGACTCAATGCCCTTCCTGAAGCTGTCCGCCACAGACTCAAGCTTGTGGTTGACCATCAACCAGGCTTGTGTATTTGGTCCGTCCGACAGATGAAGGATGGGGACTGTCCTCATTACCGCCGCAAGCATATCGAACTGTTTGCTCGTGAACTCGCGAAGAGCTGTCCGACCAGAAGGCTCCGTCGAGGCGCGGAGACGATCTATTGCATCCATAAGAGCTGCAACCGATCGTTCGATGATTGCTGCCAGAATCGCTATGGTCTTGGCCTCTTCGTCCAAAGCTAGCTGATGCTGCCGTCGCTCGCTGGCTCGTTGCAGCAATACGGGAATCGCAATGGCTATACCGATGGCGACAATCGAGCCAATCGCCTGCATCCACCCGGACCACTCTGCCTTGGTCATGCACGCTGCCCAATGGTCGATAGAGAGCAAACAGTACTCGGGAGTTGGAGTGGTGGGAGACGTAGATTCCATAGGGTTCCCCATATTAGTTATGACGACAGACGGCAGAATGTAATGCTGTATACGACGCCTAACCCTTCCATCGAGCGGATTCGCCTTCGGCGAACCGCTCATGTCAAACGTTAGGCATCGCATATGGAAGATCCTGTCTCACTAACGCTTTGGGGGAGAGTGAATCCCGAGTGGAGGCAACAGGCGCTCTCCTTCGTGAGAGATCAGCTTGTCTTCTCCTCCGAGATAGAACTCCGCAAAGCCGTGTCTGAGGCAGTACGAACGGAAAGGAGCATGCAAATTTCCGCCCCATTCGGCTACGAAGAGATTCGCGCCCTTGCAGCTTCCGCTAGCCCAATTTTCTCCGATCTAACTTTTTGCCAAGAAAGCTATTCGCCAACGCCCAATCCGGAGGGCGGATTCTGCGAAAAGCACAACTTTCACTTCGGTGGCTGTTTGGGCTGCCATCTATGCTCTGGCTTCTATAGAGCCTAGGCACTCCGCTACTCCAGAGATATGAAGCCCTGGCAGTGCACTCCCTGCGCGGTAGCGATGCCTAACCCTTCCATCGAGGGGATGTCTTGCCGGCTGCGCCGTCAAGCCACCCCTCATGTCAAACGTTAGACCTCAGTGTTGGATTGGGCAGCGTGCCTTCGAAAGCAGTGCGAGTTATGCAAACGGTGCTTGATCAAACGACTGCGCGATCCGGCCAAACCTTGCGGTCACGCGCATCGCGCGGGCATCCGCAGGCGGCGGCTTCGGTCGGCAGGTCGCAGCGGTTGACGCGGGCTGTCCGTCCGTTGGCGGCCAGCGCACGTAACGTGGGTCATCGGGCCTATCGGTTTGTCAGCCCTACTGGCTCACACTTCGGCTTGTCTGCGGGCATTCCTCTGTGGCTTCGTCCACAGAGGTCTAACCCCTCCATCGAGCGGATTCGCCTTCGGCGAACCGCTCATGTCAAACGTTAGACCTCAGTGTTGGGCCAGGCCGCGTGCCTCCGAAAGCAGAGCGAGTTATGCAAACGGTGCTTCATCAAAAGACTGCGCGTTCCGGCCAAACCTGGCGGCCACGCGCATCGTTCGGGCATCCACTAGGAGCGGCTTCGCTGGGCAGGTCGCAGCGATTGGCGCGGGCTGTCCGTCCGTTGGCGGCCAGCGCACGTAACGTGGGTCATCGGGCCTATCGGTTTGTCGGTCATGCTGGCTCACACTGCGGCTCGTCTGCGAGCATTCCTCTGTGGCTTCGTCCACAGAGGTCTAACCCTTCCATCGAGCGGATTCGCCTTCGGCGAACCGCTCATGTCAAACGTTAGACGCCATGAGATCCAAGATTGATGCCACTCAGCTAGCCCAAGCTCAACTGGGCGAGTTCGATTCCGAAGAGGGGCCGTTCGCCATTCTGGATGTTGAGGAACACGAAGTAGGTTGGGTCGTTTGGTGGCAAACAGCGCTCTGCGTTCGCACCGGTAATCCGAGCGACGGCCTGGAAGGTCACTCCCCAATTTTTGTGCCGAGAGACGGCTCACCTGTTCAGTTCATAAGCTATCTGAGGCTGAAAGAGGGTCTCCGGGCGTTTGAGCGTTGTGGTGACACACGAGCTACCGAACAAGCTGAAATTGAAATTTTGGTTGTGACGGATACAGCTCGGCGTGACGAAGCAGCCATTGCAGTGCGTGAGCACACGAAGCTCAGCCTCGGCAGGGCAAAACAAGAGCTGAACGCGTCGTCTTCCCCCGCACTCATCAAGATAAAGACGAGGAGCGTCGCAGACGCCGAATGTCTCGTTACCAAGCTAGAGAAATTCGGGTTTGTGTCGCGAGTCACCTATGGCGTCTAACCCTTCCATCGAGGGGATGCCCAACCGGCTGCGCCGATCGGTCACCCCTCATGTCAAACGTTAGGCATCGCATGGCACGCAACCGCGGTTCGCTTGAAGTGGCAGCAGGCAAGCTAATCTCCGCTATCCAGCACGAATGGAACGAGGAAGTTGGCAGGCCCGAGGCCACAGACAGCGAAGCGGTCATGCACTCATCACACGACTTGCTTCAGGCGGCCAAGTGCGGGTCTATCGCCGCAGTCGTTGGCACGGGGTCAGTGCGCGAGTTTCTGGGTAGCGAGTGGGTAGAAGCGCACCCGAAAGTCTTGCCGTTCATCGAGGCACTTGAATGCGCAGTTCCGGGCGAGCGCAATGCCTAACCATTCCATCGAGGGGATGTCCAGCCGGCTGCGCCGTCTGGCCACCCCTCATGTCAAACGTTAGGCCTCGCAGGTGTCGGCCAGTCTCTTTCGTTCGAACAAACATGCCAAATATTCTCGGAAAGCATTCCTCATCGAACAAGTGGCTGTCGCGGTTGGGCTATCTGTTGGTCCTGCTTGGGTTGCTGCTTTTCACGCCTGCAGCGGATCTACTCCCCGTGGACTTTTTGTCCCTGTTTCAGTCAGAGTCACGTAGAACCTACTTCCGAGTTGTTCCGCTGCACGGCGAAGCCTTTGCTATTCAACCCGTCTTCGTGGTTGGAGCGTTCCTTGTTCTTGGAGGCATCGTACTCATCGCAATAGCTCGGATCGGCGGAAGGTGCGCCAAACCATGAACGGCTTGTTCGACAACGCTGATGTCGCGCTTCGTAAACCTGAAGAACGCCTGTGCCCCAGGCATCCAAAGGCGAGGCCTAACCATTCCATCGAGCGGATGCCAAGCCGGCTGCGCCGTCTTGTCCCCGCTCATGTCAAACGTTAGGCATTCCTGGTGACAACCTCGCCTCGCATCCTTTGGTGGCTATCGCTGCTTGTCGCGGTCGCGTTTCCATTCGCCGCGCATCAGCTTCTGCTAGAGGCGGGAGGGGTGTTCATGGAAAGCATCTCAGCCCGGAACTATTCAGCCTTCACGCTTGCCGTTACAGCCATTGCGGGAATGGCGCTGATCCTTCTCCTTCGCCTGCCAGATAGGGCTCCAGTCCTGCGCCGTTTTCTGCGAGTCCTTTTGTACCTAGGGTGTGCCTTGTGTGTGGCAATGCTCTTGGTGACCTGCTCGGTGACGACAAATTGCGAGCCCGATCCGGTTCAGCTGGCGAGTCCGTTTAAGAAGGCAGTTCCTTCTCTCCGCGTGGCTAGCGATTGCTCATGAGAAGAAAATGCCTAACCATTCCATCGAGCGGATGTCCAACCGGCTTCGCCGGTCGGCCACCGCTCATGTCAAACGTTAGGCATCAGATGAACAACTACGAAAGGCCAGCCTCCGTTGCGGAGCGACTGGTACAGCTTGCGAAGGTTCGGGACTTCTCCTTTCGACATACGCCAAAGGAGCTGGCCGATCGGTACTTGCAGGCTATGGTCGACTTTCGAGGATTGAGTGCCGATGAGGTCATGCAATTGGAGCGGGACCTCGGGGGTTCCTGTCCGGCGGAACTGCGAGCCTTCCTGTATCGGTTTGGCCGGAGCTATGGCAGGTTGTTCCGCGGTAGCGACGTGGCGTTTGCGCCAAATGATGTAAGGGAGCTTCGAGCGTCAGCTGATGAACTCCTCCGTGAAGCAGGAGAGAGCTTTAGCCTTACACCGGGTGATCTCGTATTCCTCATGCACCAGGGCTACACCTTCTGCTATGTACGGTTTGATGGTCAGGACGTTTCTCCCGTATATCAGTACATGGAAGGCGATGGGCCGCCACGCGTCGCCTCAAGTTCCTTCATGGACTTTGTTGAAGCAGAAGTGCAAGCGATGGAAGAGGTGACGCGCGAGTCACGAAAGCTTGGGGGTTACTTTCTGACGGTGTTTCCCGATGGTGGCGAGCATCAAGAGCATCCGGCGCTTGCCTCACGGATTCGACCAGTCGACGTGGGAGACACATTCGAATGATGCTCTTCATGGGGGGGCTGATGCCTAACCCTTCCATCGAGAGGACTCGCCCCGGCAAGCCGGGTCGAGCCTCTCATGTCAAACGTTAGGCATCCGATGCAACATCCATACTTTCATCGGTTCCAAAGCACGGGAGCGATGCTTGAGGCGGAGCGCGAACTCCTTGAGCTTGGTACCCACGCTGTCCCGATACTGATGACGCTCTTTGCCGGTGAGGCCCGCAATGAGTTCGGCGTTCCTTACCGGCAGCTTGGGCTCCCTCTTCGCTGCGCCATCGAAGTGGCTGGCAACTTGGGGCCAATCGCTAAGCCGTTAGAGCCGTTCTTGCGAGATGAACTCAAGAAGGGCGATCACATAGCCGCAATGGCTATGGGCTCGTTGGGATCGATCGATGCTGAGTCAGTTAGAGCACTCGCCGAATCGTTGGATGGCGAACTCGATCTTTCCATCGAATCGGCGCGTGCTCTCATTCGGTGCGGAGTGAGCGACAGCGCAGTCGTCCAAGAGTCCATCGCACGATCTGAAAGAGCTGCTGCAGCGCTCACCAGGGCTTCGTCGCGCTTGCAGCCGAGGAGATCGAATTGAGCGCTTCTCGCCAGATGCCTAACCCTTCCATCGAGCGGAGATCAACCGGCAGGCCGGTTGCTCCCGCTCATGTCAAACGTTAGGCATCAAGAGTGATAACAAGTCTTGCCACCATTGATTGGACGGCGATCGGCAGTATTGCCACCGCGCTTGCGCTCCTACTTGGCATCGGGACATGGCACTGGCAGCATCAGGCTCAGGTAAAGGGAGAGCGGCACACTCGTTCTGGCTTTGCTCTGGAGGCATGTTTGACCGCATATCGAGCCGCTCTTGGCCGGCTGGAAGATGGAAACAACGATCGAGTTACTTGGATCACCTCAGCCCGCATGATCCAGCGAGCCAACGAGCTTGCGGGGTTCGTCACAGAGCCACCTCATCGCGCGGCATTGGAGGTCGAGCGAGAGCAGATCCGGGACCGCGCTGCTGATGTGCTCGGGTATGACGACCCATCTAAGGGCGAATGGTTCTTCCGAGGAACTGTCGACCCTGAAACTACGCCGAAGGTCCACAAGCGGCGGAGCGTCGGACGTAACCGAACAGAAGAGCTCTCGCTTGATTCGATTGCCGTGGTCTATGAACTGGCATCCTTCCCCAAGGACTACGAGGAGCCGCTTCGTGGCCACAACTTCGATGAGAAGGTCGGAGTGGAAATGCGAGCTGGCTTTCCTGGCCTCTTCTCGTCCTTGGCGGACAAGCTCAGTCGCGAGCGGGCATCGCCGGGCGATGATGCCTAACCATTCCATCGAGGGGATGTCCAGCCGGCTGCGCCGTCTGGCCACCCCTCATGTCAAACGTTAGGCATCGGCATAGACTTTGAGGTTGTTGAAAAAGCATGCGGAGGGAAACATGGATTCAACGGTAGAAGCAGCCTGGATCGCGGGTGCATTTACTCTCGTGGGAACAGTAGCGACGCTTGTGTACACACATATCCGCGAAGGAAGGCCCTTCGAGCCCATCGCTAAAGAACTGAAAGATGCGTTCATCGGCCAGTGGCACGGAAAGATTGTGCAGCCACCATTGCAAGCCGATATGGAAGTCCGCTTAGATGCCAATCGCAAGAAAGTCATCGGAACCGCAGAGCTTCGATTCGAGTATGGCGGAGCAAACCGGCATTTAGTTCTAGATCTCGCCGGCGGCTTTCGAGGAGATCGGCTCTTGAAACTCGACTACACCAAGAAGACAAGGGATGGGTCGCTCCAGTTCGGCTCACTAATTGTCAAGCTCTCCGATGACGCGAAAGAGTTGTGCGGTCACTATGCTGGCTATGGCTCCATTACTGGACGCATAGTGTCTGGAGAGGTATCGCTCGCAAAGCGAGTTCCTTAGCCGGCCAATGCCTAACCCTTCCATCGAGCGGATGCCAAGCCGGCTGCGCCGTCTTGTCCCCGCTCATGTCAAACGTTAGGCCGCACGAATGACCACCGAAGACTTTCTGCGAGTACTTCTTGCAATCGACTTCCCAGAGAAGTATTGGTCTCTGTGCGATCGCTACTCATCCAGTCCAACCACGACCTACAACGGGCAAAAGGCAGAGGTTCTTTCTGCCTTCGAGTCGCTCGGCGTCAAGCCTCGCTACGACGGCCGAGATCGTTCATACGCCATCGAGACCGAAAAGATCGGTGAGGTGGAATGGAGCGCTTTGTTCGCAAAGCAACGCCATGGCCAAGAACTCATGATTTCAGGCGTAGGACCAAACGGCAGGGTTGGGTCGAACTTTGCGTCTTTGGCATATGACGCGAAGCGCCTTTCAGACCCTGGCTTCTCCAGAAGTCCGTTCTCCGGTCCACCTCCCTATCCGAGACCACAAGTAGCCGATTCAGCCGCACTGGCGGGGCTAGTTCAGGAATTCGTCGCACTCGTGCACGAGATAAAGGCAGCTCTTCGTGCGCGTGCTGCCTAACCCTTCCATCGAGAGGACGTCGCCCGGCAAGCCGGGCGCCGCCTCTCATGTCAAACGTTAGGCGTCTGATGAAACGAACCCAGTTCTTGGCGCATTTCTCGTTCCCGATGCTGGTAGCCTTGATCGGGCTTCTCCAATCGTTGCGCCACGAACCGCTGACTGGCGAGTTGGCTCTCACGCATCTCGCATGGGCGGCCTTGTTCTACGCCGCGCCCCACCTTCTTTGGGTAGTTGTCGCAGCGAGGGTCAAGCCTGCACTCTGGGTATGGCATGCAGGCCTTGGCGCCGCTTCATGTGCGTTGCTGGCGGTCGCGTCACTTTCGGTATGGGGGCCACGTGATCAATCAGGTTTGCCTTATCAGTGGTTCCTGTATTGGCCGCTTGCCGGCCTACTTCTGGCAATCGTCGGGGTTGGTTGGCTTCTGGCAAGGCGCCCACACTGCCGAGACGCCTAACCCTTCCATCGAGGGGATGGTCAACCGGCTGCGCCGGTTACCCACCCCTCATGTCAAACGTTAGACGTCTCACACCCTGAGCACCTGCTGTATGGATGACGCGAAATTCTCTGAACAGGTCGAGTGGTTCCATTGGCTCGCGAAGCAGCCCTTGGATCAAGTCGCACTGCAGGCTACGGAGGAAAACAGAGCGCGGGTGGCGCAGTACGTTGCCATGTGCCTCCCAGGGCATTCAATGCCCGAAAATCTGTCGCCTGAAGAGTTCGCTCGCTCCGTTCTTGACCTTAGAGAGAACCAGCGTGGCTGGAATCAGGCTCTCATGAAGGCTCTTATCGAAGCGGATGACTTGCATGCGGCGAAAGAGCCGAACGCTGCCGCAGCCTCTCTCCGAGCATTTTCTGAGTTGTGCCCGTGGAAGCTCTTTCAAGAAGTCGCCAGAGGCCAAGCATGCAACTACGAGCCTCAGTAGAAGTTGTGAGCACGCCGTATGCAGCGCAAAGCAACCAGACGTCTAACCCTTCCATCGAGGGGATGCCCAACCGGCTGCGCCGGTCGGTCACCCCTCATGTCAAACGTTAGGCGTCTGAAGGGAGCATCGAAGCCATGCTGAAGCAGTACGAAGAGATTGCTGTCCTTGAACAGGGCGATGATGGCGCTGTCGTCTCAGTGCGTGGCACGGGAGGGCCATCGGTTCTCCTGGGGCCTGTATATCTTGCACACCTGCATCACGTCGCTACTCAGGCAAGGCAAGAGCTAGCCAAAGTCCAGGCAGTCGGCCCGGTACAAAGTCTGGCGCTTCTATGTGCAGAGGTTCAAACCCTTCTCGCTACGCACCAAGAGGCTTGCAACAAGTACGAGGGCGGACTGTCCACAACAATGACACTGGCTAGGGCAATGGAAGAGCTTGCGGAGCTGCGGCGTGCACTCGGAAACCTCTAGATCTCATCGAAAGTGCGGGAAGGACTCCTTGGCGACTCCGACGCCTAACCCTTCCATCGAGCGGATTCGCCTTCGGCGAACCGCTCATGTCAAACGTTAGGCCGCACGAGATGACGCCTTGGTATATAGCGATCAGACCATTCAATCCCGACCTCAACACCGAGGAGTGGGCGAAGTACGTTGAGGCGTCAGGATTGCGCCAACTGCGCGAGCTGGTCACGCTTGACCAGGCACTCTGTCCGCCAATTTTGAGTGAGATAAGAAACGAGTACTGGTCGCACATAGTCAATGAAGACTTCATGCTTAACTTCTTCAC
>NZ_JBWVZL010000006.1:0-77691 GCF_056676035.1 Piscinibacter sp. PDB5-1
GCACTTGGCCGGCATGAAGGACAGCAAGGTCATCGTCGCGATCAACAAAGACCCGGAAGCCCCGATCTTCAGCGTCGCCGACTACAGCCTGGAGGCCGACCTCTTCACGGCCGTGCCGGAGTTGATCGCTGCGCTGTAAGCCGACCCACTTGAACCCGAAGGAGCTGCCATGAGCTACGTCGCCCCCCTGAAGGACATGCTCTTTTGCATCAAGGAGCTGGCCAACCTCGATGCCATTGCGAAACTGCCGGGCTTCGAAGATGCCGGCCTGGAAACGGCGCAAGCCGTGCTCGAAGAAAGCGCCAAGTTCAACCAGGACGTGCTGGCCCCGCTGAACTTCGAGGGTGACAAGAACCCGTCGTACTGGAAGGACGGAAACGTCACGACCACACCGGGTTTCAAGGACGCCTTCCGCCAGTTCGGCGAGGGGGGCTGGCAAGGCCTGCAGCACCCGACCGACTTCGGCGGCCAGGGCTTGCCCAAGACCATCGGCGCGGCGTGCATCGAGATGCTCAACAGCGCGAACATGAGCTTCGCGTTGTGCCCGCTGCTGACCGACGGCGCCATCGAGGCGCTGCTGACCGCGGGCACGCCCGAGCAGCAGGCGGCGTTCCTGCCGAAGATGATCTCGGGCGAGTGGACCGGCACGATGAACCTCACCGAGCCGCAGGCGGGGTCTGACCTGGCCCTCGTGCGCACGCGCGCCGAGCCGCAGCCCGACGGCACCTACAAGCTCTTCGGCACAAAGATCTTCATCACCTACGGTGAGCACGACATGGCGAAGAACATCGTCCATCTCGTGCTGGCGCGCGTGGCCGGAGCGCCCGAAGGCGTGAAGGGCATCAGCCTGTTCATCGTGCCGAAGTTCATGGTCAACGCCGATGGCTCGCTGGGCGCGCGCAACGACGTGCACTGCGTGAGCATCGAGCACAAGCTGGGCATCAAGGCCAGCCCAACAGCGGTGCTGCAGTTCGGTGACCACGGCGGTGCCGTGGGCCAGCTCATCGGCCAAGAGAACCGTGGCCTCGAATACATGTTCATCATGATGAACGCCGCGCGTTATGCGGTGGGCATTCAAGGCATCGCGGTGGCCGAACGCGCCTACCAGAAGGCCGTGCAGTACGCGAAAGACCGCGTGCAGTCACGCCCGGTCGATGGTTCGCTGCCGGGCAGCGCGCCCATCATTCACCACCCCGATGTGAAGCGCATGCTCATGACCATGCGCGCACTCGTCGAGGGCTGCCGCGCGATGGCGGTGACGGCCGCCTCGGCCTACGACGCCGCGCACGCGCACCCCGATGCCGAGGTGCGCCAGGCCAACCAGGCTTTCTACGAGTTCATGGTGCCGCTCGTGAAGGGCTACAGCACCGAGATGAGCGGCGAGGTGACGAGCCTGGGCGTGCAGGTGCACGGCGGCATGGGCTTCATCGAAGAAACCGGCGCGGCCCAGCACTACCGCGACTCGAAGATCCTCGCGATCTACGAAGGCACGACGGCGATCCAGGCCAACGACCTGGTCGGGCGCAAGACCGCGCGCGATGGTGGCCGCACGGCCCAAGGCATTGCTCAGCAGATCGCCGCGACCGAGGCTGAGCTGGCCCACCGCGACAGCGACGCGGCGCGCTCGGTGCTCAAGCGCCTGACGGCCGCCCGCGAGGCCTTCGTGCAGGTGGTCGAGTACATCACCGCCGGCAGCAAGGCCAACCCGAACGCCGTGTACGCGGGCTCGGTGCCGTACCTGATGCTCGCGGGCAACGTCGTCGCCGGCTGGCAGCTGGCGCGCGCGCTGATCGTCGCCGAGCGGCAGATCGCGGCAGGCGATGGCGACAGCAACTTCCTTCAAGCCAAGATCACCACGGCGCGCTTCTATGCCGAGCACGTCCTGACGCGCGTGGCGGGTCAGCGCGATGCGATCATTGAGGGTGCTGAAAGCGTCACCGCTTTACCGCTCGACGCGTTCTGAGCCTTGTCGCTGGATTGACTGACCGCAGCCCGGTGTTCACCCACACTGGGCTGTTTTCTTGACCCGTATTCGCTGGAGACCTTCGTGCCCCTGCCGCCCGTTCTGCAAAACCTGCCGCTGCCCATCATCGGCTCGCCGCTGTTCATCATCAGCAATCCCAAGCTCGTGATCGAGCAATGCAAGGCCGGTGTGGTGGGTTCGATGCCCGCGCTGAACGCACGCCCCGCCGAACTGCTGGACGAGTGGCTGGCCGAGATCACCGAGACGCTGGCGGCCTACAACAAGGCCAACCCCGACAAGCCGGCCGCGCCCTTCGCCATCAACCAGATCGTGCACAAGAGCAACGACCGGCTCGAACACGACATGGCGCTGTGCGCCAAGTACAAGGTGCCCATCATCATCACGTCGCTGGGCGCGCGTGAAGACGTGAACCAGGCCGTGCACGCCTGGGGTGGGGTGGTGCTGCACGACATCATCAACAACAAGTTCGCCAAGAAGGCGATCGAGAAGGGCGCCGACGGTCTGATCGCCGTGGCGGCCGGTGCCGGTGGCCACGCGGGCGTGAAGAGCCCGTTTGCGCTGATCCAAGAGATTCGTGAGTGGTTTGACGGCCCGCTCGCCCTGAGCGGCTCGATTTCGAGCGGCGCCGCCGTGCTGGCCGCGCAAGCCCTGGGCGCCGACTTCGCTTACATCGGCACGGCCTTCATCGCCACCGAAGAGGCGCGCGCCGACGAGCGCTACAAGCAGGCCATCGTCGAAGGCAACTCCGACGACATTGTCTACAGCAACCTCTTCACCGGCGTGCATGGCAACTACCTTGCGCCGTCGATCCGCGCAGCGGGCCTCGACCCCGACAACCTGCCGCAGAGCGATGCCAGCGCCATGAGTTTCGGCAGCAACCGCGTCAAGCCCTGGAAGGACATCTGGGGCGCGGGCCAAGGCATCGGCACCATCAAGCAGGTGCAGCCGACGCGCGACTTGGTGGCGCGCCTGAAGAGCGAGTACGAGGCTGCACGCCGCCGCCTGGCGGTTTGATGCACGCGGTGCGGCGGCTTGACGCGAGTCAGCGCTGCGGTCGGTCGGTGGCTGCGCGCTGAGCTGCCGCCGGCGGCACGCCTGCTGAACGCCCGGGGGGTGGGGCGGGCACTTCGAGGTTGCTGTCGCACCCGATGCCCGCCGCGATGAACCGCGCCGCAAGCCGTGACACCCACCGAGCCAGCCAGGCCGGCCGCACGAAGCGCTGCGGCTCGCTCATCAGCCCGCAGCGGTAGCGCCTTTCGGCCTCGACCCACACCACCGCGCGGCAGGCGCCGTGCCGGCGCCGGCTCACCACCATGCCCACCGGGCAGGGCTCGGCGAGGCAGCACACGCCGCAGCCGTTGCAGGGCTGACCCAGCGCCGGTTTGGCGGGCGCCTCGGGGTGGATGTGGATGACCTGGTGCACGGCGCGATTGTGCGCAGCCGACCACGTCGGCATCAATTGAACAGCGCGGCAGCGCACCTTAGGTGCTACAGTCGCCGCCGTTGACTTATCTGGTCCTTCCCGTCCCCTTGCTGGCTCATGCTTCAAGGCGGGTCGCTTGTCCGCCAACCGGTCTAGCCGTGTCGCGGAAGGTTGATTAACCCACTACAGCTTCCGGAAACCGGGGCGAGAGGTGAGCGAAATGATGCAGGAATACAGGTCGAATTCGTACCTGTTCGGGGGCAATGCTCCCTACGTCGAGGAAATGTACGAGCAGTACCTCGACAACCCGGGCTCCGTGCCCGACAACTGGCGCGCCTACTTCGACGCGCTGCAGAACGTGCCGGCCGTCGATGGCAGCACGTCGCGCGATGTGGCCCACGCGCCCATCGTCGAATCCTTCGCCCAGCGTGCCAAGGCCAACGCCTTCGGCAACAAGGCCAGCAGCGCCGACCTGGCGGTGGCCCGCAAGCAAGTCCATGTGCAGTCGCTGATCGCGGCGTACCGGTTCCTCGGTTCGCGCTGGGCCGACCTCGACCCTCTCAAGCGCCAAGAGCGCCCGAAGATCCCCGAGCTGGAGCCGGCGTTCTACGACCTGAGCGAGTCCGACATGGACATCGTCTTCAGCGCGACCAACACCTACTTCACCACCGCCGAGCAGATGACGCTGCGCGAGATCGTGCAGGCGCTGCGTGAAACCTACTGCGGCTCGATCGGCGCCGAGTACATGCACGTCACCGAGCCGGCTGAAAAGCGCTGGTGGCAGCAGCGGCTGGAGTCGATCCGCTCCAAGCCCACCTACCGCCCCGACAAGAAGAAAAGCATCCTCGAACGCCTGACCGCGGCCGAGGGGCTAGAGCGCTACTTGCACACCAAGTACGTCGGCCAGAAGCGCTTCTCTCTGGAAGGCGGCGAAAGCTTCATCGCCGCGATGGATGAAGTGGTGCAGCGCTCGGGCGAGCGCGGCGTGCAAGAGATCGTCATCGGCATGGCCCACCGCGGCCGCCTGAACGTGCTGGTCAACACGCTGGGCAAGGCGCCGAAAGACCTGTTCTCGGAGTTCGACCACACCGCGCCCGAGCACCTGCCTTCGGGCGACGTGAAGTACCACCAGGGCTTCTCGAGCGACGTGGCCACGCCGGGCGGCCCGGTGCACCTGTCGCTGTCGTTCAACCCTTCGCACCTGGAAATCGTGAACCCCGTGGTCGAAGGCTCCGTGAAGGCCCGCCTCGACCGCCGTGGCGACAAGGAAGGCGACACCGTGCTGCCCGTGCTGGTGCACGGCGACGCGGCCTTCGCCGGCCAGGGCGTGGTGATGGAAACGCTGGCGCTGGCGCAAACGCGCGGCTACTACACCGGCGGCACGGTGCATGTGGTCATCAACAACCAGATCGGCTTCACGACCAGCGACCCGCGCGACTCGCGCTCGACGCTGTATTGCACCGACGTCGTCAAGATGATCGAGGCGCCCGTGCTGCATGTGAACGGCGACGACCCCGAAGCGGTCGTGCTGTGCACGCAGCTCGCGTTGGACTACCGCCAGGAGTTCAACAAGGACGTGGTGGTGGACATCGTCTGCTTCCGCAAGCTCGGCCACAACGAGCAGGACACGCCGGCGCTGACCCAGCCGCTGATGTACAAGAAGATCGCGCAGCACCCGGGCACGCGCAAGCTCTACGCCGAGAAGCTGCTGGCCCAGGGCGTGCTCGAAGCGACGGGTGCCGACGACATGGTCAAGGCCTACCGCGCCGCCATGGACGCGGGCAAGCACACGGTCGATCCGGTGCTCACCAACTACAAGAGCAAGTACGCCGTCGATTGGACGCCCTTTCTCAACAAGAAGTGGACCGACGCGGCCGACACGGCGCTGCCGCTGAGCGAGTTGAAGCGTCTGTCCGAGCGCATCACCACGGTGCCGAAGAACTTCAAGCCGCACCCGCTGGTCGAGAAGGTGCTCGCCGACCGGGCCGCGATGGGCCGGGGCGAGATCAACGTCGATTGGGGCATGGGCGAACACCTGGCCTTTGCTTCGCTGGTGGCCAGCGGCTACCCGGTGCGCCTGTCGGGCGAAGACTGCGGCCGCGGCACCTTCACCCACCGCCACGCCGTGCTGCACGACCAGAACCGCGAGAAGTGGGACGAAGGCACCTACACGCCGCTGCAGCACGTGGCCGAGAACCAGGCCCCGTTTGTCGTGATCGACTCGCTGCTGTCCGAAGAGGCGGTGCTGGGCTTCGAATACGGCTACGCCGGCTCCGACCCCAACACGTTGGTGATCTGGGAAGCCCAGTTCGGCGACTTCGTCAACGGCGCGCAGGTCGTGATCGACCAGTTCATCGCCTCGGGTGAAGTGAAGTGGGGCCGCGCGAACGGCCTGACGCTGATGCTGCCGCACGGCTACGAAGGCCAGGGCCCCGAGCACTCGTCCGCACGCCTCGAGCGCTTCATGCAGCTGGCCGCCGACAACAACATGCAGGTCGTGCAGCCCACCACGGCGAGCCAGATCTTCCACCTGCTGCGCCGGCAGATGGTGCGCATGTTCCGCAAGCCGCTGGTGATCATGACGCCGAAGTCGCTGCTGCGCGCGAAAGACGCCGGCTCGCCGCTGTCCGAATTCGCCAAGGGCGAGTTCCGCACCGTGATCGGCCCGCAGCGCGCCGAGGTCGAGGCCGACAAGGTCAAGCGCGTGATCGCCTGCTCGGGCAAGGTCGCCTACGACCTGATCAAGCGCCGCGACGAGAAGAAGGCCTGGGACGTGGTGATCGTGCGCGTCGAGCAGCTGTATCCCTTCCCGCACAAGGCCTTCGCGGCGGAACTGAAGAAGTTTCCGAACGCGACCGACGTCGTGTGGTGCCAGGACGAGCCGCAGAACCAGGGTGCCTGGTTCTTCGTGCAGCACTACATCCACGAGAACATGCTCGAAGGCCAGAAGCTCGGTTACGCCGGCCGCCCGGCCTCGGCATCGCCCGCCGTGGGTTATGCGCACCTGCACCAAGAGCAGCAGAAGGCGCTGCTCGACCAGGCTTTCGGCAAGCTCAAGGGCTTCGTCCTCACCAAGTAAGACTCACGCGGCCCACCCGGCCGCGCGCGTGGCCCCGCCCCTTGAGGGCCGGGCTCGCGGGCCGGTCGCCGCAGGCATGAAAGAACAAGCAAATGGCAATCGTAGAAGTCAAGGTTCCGCAGCTGTCCGAATCGGTCGCTGAAGCCACCCTGCTGCAATGGAAGAAGCGCCTCGGCGAGTCCGTGGCGATCGATGAAATCCTGATCGAGATCGAGACCGACAAAGTCGTGCTCGAAGTGCCGGCGCCCGCTGCCGGTGTGATCGTGCAACTCGTCAAGAACGACGGCGAGAGCTGCGTCAGCGAAGAAGTCATCGCCAAGATCGACACCGAGGCGCAGGCGCAAGTCAGCCCGCTCGAAATCAAGGCCGCGCCCGAACCCGCCGCGACGCCGGCGGCTGCACCCGCGGCCGCTTCGGGCGGCAGCAAGAGCGACGTGGCCATGCCGGCCGCGGCCAAGCTGATGGCCGACAACCAACTCGCTGCTGGCTCGGTGCCCGGCACCGGCAAGGACGGCCGCGTGACCAAGGGCGACGTGCTGGGCGTGCTCGAAGGCGGCGCCAAGCCGGCCGCGCCCGTGCCCGCACCGAGCATTCCTGCGCCCAGCATCCCGACCACGCCGCCGATGGCCAAGCCGCTGCCGGCCGTGGCCGCACCCACGGTGCCCAAGCTGAGCGACCGCCCCGAGCAGCGCGTGCCCATGAGCCGCCTGCGCGCGCGCGTGGCCGAACGCCTGCTGCAATCGCAAGCCACCAACGCCATCCTGACCACGTTCAACGAAGTGAACATGGCCCCGGTGATGGAGATGCGCAAGAAGTTCCAAGAGAAGTTCGAGAAGGAGCACGGCGTCAAGCTCGGCTTCATGAGCTTCTTCGTGAAGGCCGCGGTGCATGCGCTGAAGAAGTACCCGGTCATCAACGCCTCGGTCGATGGCAACGACATCGTCTACCACGGCTACTTCGACATCGGCATCGCGGTCGGTTCGCCTCGCGGGCTGGTGGTGCCGATCCTGCGCAATGTCGATCAGATGAGCTTTGCCGACATCGAGAAGAAGATCGCCGAGTTCGGCACCAAGGCCAAGGAAGGCAAGCTCTCGCTCGAAGAGCTGACCGGCGGCACGTTCTCGATTTCGAACGGCGGCACCTTCGGCTCGATGCTGTCCACGCCCATCATCAACCCGCCGCAGTCGGCCATCCTGGGCGTGCACGCCACAAAGGACCGCGCCGTGGTCGAGAACGGCCAGATCGTCATCCGCCCGATGAACTACCTGGCGATGAGCTACGACCACCGGATCATCGACGGCCGCGAAGCGGTGCTCGGTCTGGTGGCGATGAAGGAAGCGCTGGAAGACCCGGCTCGCCTGCTGTTCGATCTCTGACCGACCGCCATCAACTGCATTGAGTGAGACCGCGTCGGCGCAGCAACTGGCTGTGTCGCCTGCGGTCTGACGGAGGCTTTCAAACATGAGCAAATCATTCGACGTGGTCGTCATCGGCGGCGGCCCCGGTGGCTACATTGCTGCCATCCGCGCCGCGCAACTCGGCTTCAACACCGCCTGCATCGACGAGTGGAAGAACGGCAAGGGCGGCCCCGCACCGGGCGGCACCTGCACGAACGTGGGCTGCATCCCCTCGAAGGCGCTGCTGCAGTCGAGCGAGCACTTCGAGCACGCCGGCAAGCACTTTGCCGACCATGGCATCGGGCTCAAAGACCTGAGCATCGACGTGGCCAAGATGCTCGGCCGCAAGGACACCGTCGTGAAACAGAACAACGACGGCATCCTGTACCTCTTCAAGAAGAACAAGGTCACGTTCTTCCACGGCCGTGGGTCGTTCGTGAAAGCCGCCGACGGCGCTTACGAAATCAAGGTGGCCGGCGCGGCCGAAGAGGCCATCACCGCCAAGCACGTGATCGTGGCCACCGGCTCGAACCCACGTGCGCTGCCTGGCGCGGCCTTCGACGAAGAGAACATTTTGTCGAACGACGGCGCGCTGCGCATCCCGGCCGTGCCCAAGAAGCTGGGTGTGATCGGCTCGGGCGTGATCGGCCTGGAGATGGGCTCGGTGTGGCGGCGCCTGGGCGCTGAAGTCGTGGTGCTCGAAGCGCTGCCGACCTTCCTCGGTGCGGTCGATGAGCAGATCGCCAAAGAGGCGCAGAAGGCCTTCGCCAAGCAGGGCCTGAAGGTCGAACTGGGCGTGAAGATCGGCGAGATCAAGAGCGACAAGAAAAAGGGCGTCAGCGTGGCCTACACCGACGCCAAGGGCGCGGCCCAGACGCTCGACGTGGACAAGCTCATCGTCAGCATCGGCCGTGTGCCCAACACCATCGGCCTCAACCCCGAAGCCGTCGGCCTGAAGCTCGACGAGCGCGGCGCCATCGTGGTGGACGACGACTGCAAGACCAACCTGCCCAACGTGTGGGCGGTGGGCGACGTGGTGCGCGGCCCGATGCTCGCGCACAAGGCCGAAGAAGAAGGCGTGGCCGTGGCCGAGCGCATCGCGGGCCAGCACGGGCACGTCAACTTCAACACCATCCCGTGGGTGATCTACACCTCGCCCGAGATCGCGTGGGTGGGCCAGACCGAGCAGCAACTCAAGGCCGCCGGCCGTGCTTACAAGGCGGGCAGCTTCCCGTTCATGGCCAACGGCCGCGCGCGCGCGCTGGGCGACACGACCGGCATGGTGAAGATGCTGGCCGACGCGAAGACCGACGAGATCCTCGGCGTGCAC
Organism: Piscinibacter sp. PDB5-1; assembly: GCF_056676035.1. Taxonomy (NCBI): domain Bacteria; kingdom Pseudomonadati; phylum Pseudomonadota; class Betaproteobacteria; order Burkholderiales; family Sphaerotilaceae; genus Piscinibacter; species Piscinibacter sp. PDB5-1. The sequence goes on from NZ_JBWVZL010000006.1 coordinate 9,214, forward strand.
ATCGTCGGGCCGTTCGCGTCTGAGCTGATTGCCGAAGCCGTGGTGGCGATGGAGTTCAAGGCCTCGGCCGAAGACATCGCCCGCATCTGCCACGCGCACCCGAGCCTGAGCGAAGCGACCAAGGAAGCGGCCCTGGCCGTGGACAAGCGCACGCTGAACTTCTGACGTGGCGGTGGGTGTGGATGAAGCCGTGGGCGTTCGGGCGCTCTATGCGCAAACGCTGGCCGAGCGCGGCTTCACGGCCGACCCGGCGCAGCTGCGTGCGATCGACGCGCTCGAGCGCTGCGAGCGCGAGTGGGCCGAGTACAAGTCGCGGCGCAGCAATGCGCTGACCAAGCTCATTGCACGCCCGCCCATCCCCAAGGGCGTCTACATGTACGGCGGGGTGGGGCGCGGCAAGAGCTTCCTGATGGATTGCTTCTTCAACGCCGTGCCCTTGAAGCGCAAGACGCGGCTGCACTTTCACGAGTTCATGCGCGAGGTGCACCGCGAGCTGTCCGAGCTGAAGGGCACGGTCAACCCGCTCGACGAGCTGGGCAAGCGCATCTCGCGGCGCTACCGGCTGATCTGCTTCGATGAGTTTCACGTGGCCGACGTGACGGACGCGATGATCTTGCACCGGTTGCTCGAATCGCTGTTCGAGAACCGCGTCAGCATCGTCACGACCTCGAACTTTCACCCCGACGGGCTGTACCCCAACGGGTTGCACCGCGAGCGCATCCTGCCGGCCATCGAGTTGCTGAAAGACAAGATGGAAGTGCTCAGCGTGGACAACGGCACCGACTACCGCCGCCGCACGCTGGAGCAGGTCGAGCTGTACCACACGCCCTTGGACGAAGGCGCCGACCGCGCGATGACCGACGCGTTCAACCGCCTCGCCGAGGCGAAAGACGAAGCGCCGGTGATGCACATCGAGCACCGCGAGTTGCACGCCAAGCGCAAGGCGGGTGGCGTGGTGTGGTTCGACTTCAAGACGCTGTGCGGCGGCCCGCGCTCGCAGAACGACTACCTGGAAATCGCCACACAGTTCCACACCGTGCTGCTGAGCGGCGTGCCGCAGATGACACCGCGCCATGCGTCGGAAGCGCGCCGCTTCACCTGGCTGGTGGACGTGCTTTACGACCGCCGCGTCAAGCTGATCCTGTCGGCCGAGGTGGCGCCCGAGTTGCTGTACACCGAAGGGCCGATGTCGCATGAGTTTCCGCGCACGGTGTCGCGTCTCAACGAGATGCAATCGGCCGAGTTTCTGGCCCTGGCCAAGCGCGACGTGGACACCTCGCTGACATGAGCGCGCGTCATCTGGTCGGCGCGCTGGGGCTTGCGCTCGCGCTGCTGGGGCCGGCCGCGGCCCAGCCCTCGACGCCCGCCGCGTCGGAAGACGAGCAGCGCGCCGTCATCCGGCAGCAGCGTCAGGCCGCCGATGCGGCGCACGCTGAACGACGCGCCGCCTGCGCCCAGGCCTTCGCGGTCGTGGCCTGTGAAGAAAAGGCGCGCAGCCAGCACCGTACCGAGATGCGCCGCCTGCGCGAGCAAGAGCTGGTGCTCGACGACGCGCAACGCCGCCGGCGCGCGCAGGCCACGCAAAGCCGCTTGGCGGCGAAGGCGGCTTCGGGCGCCGCCGAACCTGTCGCACCGGGTGCGTCGTCGGCTGCACGCCCGCGTGAAGAGACAAAGCGCCCCAAGGCGCCGGCAGCCGCTCCCAAGTCGCCCGCGCCCCGCGCGCCCGATGCCGACCAGCGCGCGCGCTTCGAAGCCCGCCAGCGCGAGGCCCAGGCGCATCGAGAAAAGGTGGAACGGCGCAACGCCGAGCGTGCCGCCAAACGTCCGAAGTCCGCGCCTCTGCCGTTGCCGCCCGGGGCGAGCGGCGTGTGACCCCCGGCCGTTCAGCTCAGCGGGTCGATGCGGATCAGCGCCAGCGAGATGTTGTCGCCCGCGCCACGCGCCCGCTGGCGCGCCTTGCTGATGAGCATCTCGCTCGCTTCGCGCGGCGGCAGCGTGTGCACGATGGCGCCCAGCTCTTTCGGGGTGAAGTAGTGCCACAGCCCGTCGCTGCAGGCCAGCAGCGTGTCGCCGACTTCGAGCCGGTCGATGTGCAGCAGCGTCAACGGCGGGTCTTGGTAGGTGCCCAGGCAGCCCGTCAGCAGGTTCGACTGCGGATGCGTGTTGGCCTCGTCTTCGGTGATCTGGCCTTCGTCCACCAGCCGCTGCACGAACGAGTGGTCGATGGTGCGGCGAACCATGTCGGGGCCACGGAAGTGGTACACCCGCGAATCGCCGGCGTGGATCACATCGCATTCGCGCGACGGGCTGATGAGGAACGCGGCCGCCGTGCTGTGGGGTTCTTCTTCCGCCGTGATGGCGGTCAGCTTGATCATCAGGTGCGATTCGAGCACCAGCTGCTTCAAGAACTCGGCGGGGTCGTCTTTCGTGGCGCCATAGCGCTCGAACAACTGCTTCGCCGTGAGGATCACCTGGTCGGCCGCCTTGCGACCTCCGCTCTTGCCGCCCATGCCGTCGGCCAGCACGGCCAGCGCACAACCCGGCACGCGCGAGTGCGGGAGGATCTCGACCTGGTCTTGTTGATAGGCGCGGTCACCGCGATGAATGCCGGTGGCGGCGGAGAGTCGGTAACCCTGGGAGGCGCTCATGGTCGAAAACTATAATCGCTTCGCCTCAGCGTTCTGCTCGGCATTTGCCCCGTGGCTCCCGAATGGATGACAACCTCCACAGCCCGCAGCGCCGCCTCATCGAGCTGCGCATGGAGCACGCCGACCTCGATTGCCTGATCGACCGCGTGGCCCACGATGCCCCGATCGACGAGCTGACGCTGCGGCGGCTCAAGAAACGACGCCTCGCCCTGCGCGACCAAATCACCCAGCTCGACGCCCAGCTCGACCCTCCGGAACCTGCATGACGCTGTTGAGCGGCCCGACATGAGTGCCCTGAAAGAGGCGGTGGCCCACGCCTTCGGGCCCGGCGGTGCGCTGGCGCAAAGCGACGAACGCTACCTTGAACGCGAAGCGCAGCAGCGCATGGCCCAGGGCGTGGCCGATGCCATCGAAAACCGCGACGCGCTGGTGGCCGAGGCCGGTACCGGCGTCGGCAAGACCTTCGCCTACCTCGTGCCCACCCTGCTGTCAGGGCGCCGCGCGCTCATCAGCACCGCCACCAAGAGCCTGCAAGACCAGCTCTTTCTGCGCGACCTGCCCCGCCTGCGCGACGCCCTGCAGGTGCCGGTGACGCTGGCGCTCTTGAAGGGGCGTGCGAGCTACCTGTGCCGGCATCGCCTGGCCCAGGCCCGCCAGGGCGCGCAACTGCCCGACCGCTGGGCGGTGCGCACGCTGGCCAAGATCGAGACCTGGTCGCACGGCACGCAAAACGGCGACCTGGCCGAACTGGAAGGCCTGGACGAACGCTCGCCGGTCATCCCCCTCGTGACCTCGTCGCGCGAGAACTGCCTCGGCAGCGAGTGCCCCGAGTACCGCAGTTGCCACGTCATGAAAGCCCGGCGCGAGGCCATGGCCGCCGACGTGGTCGTGGTCAACCACCACCTCTTCTTCGCCGACATGGCCTTGCGCGACACTGGCATGGCCGAATTGCTCCCAAGCGTCGAGGTGGCCGTATTCGACGAAGCGCACCAGTTGACCGAAGCGGGAGTGCAGTTTCTCGGCAGCACGCTGGGCAGCGCCCAGGTGCTCGACTTCGCCCGCGACATGCTGGCGATGGGGCTGTCGCAGGCCCGCGGCCTGGCGCCCTGGCAAGAGCTGGCCTCGGCCTGCGACCGTGCGGCGCGCGAGCTGCGGCTGGCTGCCGTGGGCACGCTGCGCGAGGTGCGCGGCAGCCTCAAGCTGCGTTGGGACGAGCGCGGCGCGAGGCCCGAGTTTCTCGACGGCCTGGTGGGGGTGCGACGTGCCTGCAAGGCGGCGCAGGCCGCGCTGGAGCAAGTCGCCGAGGCCGCGCCCGACTTTCCCAAGCTGGCCGAACGCGCTGGTGAACTGGCCGATCTGGCCCAGAGCTTCACCGGCACCGCCGCCTTCGGCCGCGTGCGTTGGATCGACCTCACTCCGCACCAGTGCCGCCTCGCCGAAGCCCCGCTCGACGTGCGCGAGGCGCTGCGCGAGCAGATGGAGTCGGCCTCGAAGGCGTGGATCTTCACCTCGGCCACCCTCGGCGACGACGACCGCCTGTCGTGGTTCACCGAATCGGCCGGGCTCGACGATGCGAACACCTTGCGCGTGGGCAGCCCGTTCGACTACGCGGCCCATGCACGGCTGTACGTGCCGTCGTCGTTTCCGAAGCCGAACGAACCCGGCCACCCGGCGGCCGTGGCGGCGCTCGCGTCGCGCTGTGCCCGTGCGCTGGGCGGCCGCTGCTTCGTGCTGACGACCACGCTGCGGGCCCTGCAAACCATCGGCGAACGCCTGCGCGACACCTTCGAGGCGCAGGGCGACAACATCGAGGTGCTGGTGCAGGGCACCGTGCCCAAGCGTCAGTTGCTGCAGCAGTTTCTGAACAACCCGCGCTCGGTGCTGGTCGGCTCGCAGAGCTTCTGGGAAGGCATCGACGTGCCCGGCGATGCGCTGCAATGCGTGCTGATCGACAAGCTGCCGTTTCCACCGCCGAACGACCCGCTGGTCGAAGCGCGCGTGAAGCGGCTCGAAAGCGAAGGCCGCAATGCCTTCAGCGACTACTTCGTCGCCGAAGCGGCCGTGTCTTTGAAGCAGGGGGCAGGGCGCCTGATTCGCAGCGAGACCGACCGTGGCCTGCTCGTCATCTGCGACCCGCGCATGTCGGGCATGAACTATGGCAAGCGCCTGCGCGAGGCGCTGCCGCCGATGCCGCGTGTGATGGACGAAGGCGATGCGATGGCCTGGCTCGCCACGCTGTCGGGCGAGGGCTTGCCGTTCTAGTCAGCCCGGATGTTCACGCTGAACGTGGTCAGCGCGCGGCGGGTGCGCCGGCCGGCAGCTGGGCCAGGAAGCGGCTGTTGGGGAAGTTCTGCCGCAGCACGCGGCCCGTGTCGTCGCGCAGGCTGACGAGGCCGAGGCGGTCGTAGCTTTGCGCCATGATCGACAGCGCCTCTTCGACCGATGGGGTGCGCTGGAACTCCTGCACCGTCTGCTGGGCCCGGTTGACGGCGGCTGCGTAGGCGCCACGGCGGTAGTAGTAGCGCGCGACGTGCACCTCGTAGGCCGCGATCGAGTTCACGATGTAGTTGATGCGCTCTTTCGCATCGGGCGTGTACTTCGACTGCGGAAACTGGTCGATCAGCTGCTTGAAGGCCTGGTACGAATCGCGCGAGGCCTGCTGGTCGCGCTCGGACAGGTCTTGCCTCGAGAAGCGGCCGAAGATGCCGAGGTCGTCGTTGAAGTTGATCACGCCCTTGAGGTACAGCGCGTAGTCGAATGCCGGGCTGGTGGGGTGCAGCTTCATGAAGCGGTCGAGGGTGGCCAGGGCCTGGGCCTTCTCGCCGGTGCGGTGCTGCAGGTAGGCCTGTTCCAGTTGGGCCTGCTGTGCCAGCAAGGTGCCGGCGGCGCGGCCTTCGAGGCGCTCGTACAGCTTCAGTGCACGTTCGTAGCCACCGTTGGCGGCTTCTTCGCGGGCCTCTGAATACAATTTCTCGACGCTCATGCCGGCGGTTTCGTCCTTGGGCGTCGAACCGCATCCGGCGATCACGGCCGCCATCAGCGATGCAGCCAGCAAGCCCATTGGGCGACGTACCAAGCGAATCACATCCATGAGCCTCATCAGGCGCCGCGCGGGCAGCGCTTTCCTGTCCAGAACAATGAGCGCGGATTATGAATGAGGGCTCTGACCCGGTGGTGCCTGAGGCCGATGACGAAGGCCTCGACCCTGTCGCCGACGACGCCGTCGAGCGGCGCGAAAGCGCGGTGGCTGCCGCGCAGCACGGCGTTCGCATCGACAAGGTGCTGGTGTCGATGGCGCCGGAGTTCTCGCGCAACCACCTGCAGCGGCTGATCGACGAAGGGCACGTCCGGCTCGACGGTCGTGTGGTGGACGGCGCCTCGCGCAAGGTGCAGGCCGGCCAGCGCATCGCGGTCGATCTGGTGCCCACGCCCGAGAGCCGCGCCTTTCGGCCCGAGGCGATGGCGCTGGCCATCGTCTTCGAAGACGAACACCTGATGGTGGTGGACAAACCCGCCGGCCTCGTCGTGCACCCGGCGGCGGGGCACTGGTCGGGCACCTTGCTCAATGGCGTGCTCGCCCACCACCCGGCCTCGGCCGCCTTGCCCCGCGCGGGCATCGTGCACCGGCTCGACAAGGACACCTCCGGCCTCATGGTCATCGGCAAGTCGTTGCCCGCCGTGACGGCGCTCGTGCGCGCCATCGCGGCGCGCGAGGTGCGGCGTGAGTACGCAGCCCTGGCGCATGGGGTGGTGGCCGAGAAGGCGTTCACCATCGAGGCCCCGGTGGGCCGCGACCCGCAGTCGCGGGTGCGCATGGCGGTCACCTCGCATGGGCGCGCGGCGAAGACCGACGTCGAGCGCGTAGCGGTGCAAGGCGAGGGCGTGGGGGCGTTCAGCGCCGTGCGCTGCCGTTTGCACACCGGGCGCACGCATCAGATCCGCGTGCACCTGGCCTCGCGCGGGCACCCGCTGGTGGCCGATGCGGTGTATGGCGGGCGGCCCTCCTTGCAGATGCAACGCCAGGCCCTGCACGCTTTGCGGCTGGGGTTCATCCACCCGGTCACGGGTGGTGAGCTGGCCTTTCAGGCGTCACCGCCAGACGACTTTTCCACGGCCTGGGCGCAGGTCACGGGGGGCAAACCACCGGTCTGACGGCTTGTCTATACAATGCGCCCCATTCGTCCCCGCCGACACGCGTTCGCCCTGTGCGCTGCCACTGCCGTACACAAGGCCCGGCCGGGAAGAAGACCCCCAGAGGGGCCACGACACAGATCGTGGCACAAAGGTTCACCGCGAAGAGCGGTTTGAACCCCGCGAGGTCCCCGCTCAAACAGTCCCAGGCTCCTTGGTGGCGCACTGCCACCCCAGCCCGGGTTGATGTGAACAAGAGCCTGCCCCCGAAAAACCCTGCCGGCAGTCCCGGCCCAGGAAGTCAACGAAGTCGATGAACACCCAGGATGCAAAGCGCGTCCTCGAAACCGCGCTCATCTGCGCGCAGCAGCCTTTGCCGCTGAAGGACATGCGAGCCTTGTTCGCTGACGAGCTCGGTCCCGACACGCTGCGTTCGCTGCTCGATGAGCTGATGCGCGATTGGGAAGGCCGTGGCGTTGAGCTGGTGGCGCTGTCCACGGGCTGGCGCTTTCAGAGCCGCCCCGAGATGCGCGACTACCTCGACCGGCTCAACCCCGAGAAGCCGCCCAAATACTCGCGCGCCACGATGGAAACGCTGGCCATCATTGCCTACCGACAACCGGTGACGCGCGGCGACATCGAAGACATCCGCGGCGTCACGGTCAGCAGCCACATCGTCAAGCAACTCGAAGACCGGGGCTGGATCGACGCCATTGGCTACCGCGAAGCGCCGGGTCGCCCGGCCTTGTATGCGACGACCAAGCAGTTCCTTGATGACCTGGGTCTCGCCAGCCTCGAACAACTGCCCACGCTCGACAGCGGCACCGGCGGCAACGTGCTGATCGAAGCGCTGGCCGAGCAACCCTCGCTGCTGGAGCCCGCCCAGGCTGCACTCGGCCTGGAGGCCGACGACGCAGCGCCCGACTACGCCTCACCCGGTGACGCGCCGCTCGAAGCCGATGCGACCGGCGAGCTGCCCGACGCGACTCTCGAATCCCCCTCCGATCTTTCCAACCCCCCCCTCGACGGTGCCGGCGCTTCGCGCGAAGACCCGTCCGAAGCCGACGACTCCGCGGTCCCTGCCGCGCCGATGGAACCCCGCGAATGACCCAGCCCGAAGACCAATCCCCCGAGCTTGCTGCTGCACCGGAGGCGGGCGACACGCCAGCGCCCAAGCCGCGCAAGAAGCGCGCGACCAAGCCGAAAGACGAGGCTGTGGCCGACGCGCCCGAGGCAGGTGAAGCCGCGGCCGCCGCGGTCCCGGCCAGCGACGAGGCGGCAGCGCCCAAGCCCGCGCGCAAGCGGCGCACGACGGCCAAGGCTGCGGCTGAGGGCGGCGACGCGCCTGCGGCCACCGAGGGTGAGTCGAACGCGCCCGTGCCCTCGCCGGTCGAACCCGCTCGCGCGGTTGCCTCGGCTGAGGCGTCGGTGCCCGCCGCCGCGGGCGAAGCCCCTGTGTTCGTGCTGGGGGAGGCCGTCGAATCGACCGCTCCGGCGTCAGAGGGCGGCGCCGAGGCGGGCGACGGTGAGGGGGGCTCGCGTTCTTCTCGCAACCGCCGCCGCAACCGGCGTGATCGCCAGCGCGAACGCGCCGAGGGGGCGGGCGTCGAGGCCGGTGGTGCCGAAGGTGCGCCGCGCCCCATCAGCCCGGCCCCTGCGCAACATGCGGTGATGCCTGATGCGGGGGATGTGTTCGCCCATGTGGTGTCCGACGAGTACGACGTCGAGGACGTGGCGCCCGTCGAGCCAGAAGCTGCTGCCGCGCCGGGTGAGGTCGAAGGCACCGAGGAATACAAGCGCGTGCTGCAGGCCGACATCGATGCGCCGAAGCTGCAGAAGGTGCTGGCGCAATCCGGCATCGGCTCGCGCCGCGACGTGGAGGCGTGGATCGAAGAGGGCAAGGTCACCGTCAACGACCAGCCGGCGCACATCGGCCAGCGCGTCTCGTTCGGCGACCAGATCAAGGTCGATGGCAAGCCGGTGCGGGTGCGCATCGTGCCGCCGCCGCCGCGCATCATCGCGTACCACAAGCCGGTGGGTGAGGTGGTGACGCTCGACGATCCGCAGAACCGCCCGACGGTGTTCCGCCGCCTGCCGCGCCTACAGCAGGGCAAGTGGCAATCGGTCGGCCGCCTGGACATCAACACCGAAGGGCTGTTGCTGTTCACGAACTCCGGCGACCTGGCCAACCAGTTGATGCACCCGCGCTTCGGCGTCGAGCGCGAGTACGCGGTGCGCGTGCTGGGCAAGCTGAGCGACGAGTACCGGGCCCGCCTGCTCGAAGGCGTGGACGTCGATGGCCAGATGGCCAGCTTCAAGTCCATCGCCGATGGCGGCGGTGAAGGTGCGAACCACTGGTACCGCGTCGTCATCACCGAAGGCCGCAACCGCGAGGTGCGCAAGCTGTTCGACACGGTCGGGCTCACGGTGAGCCGCCTCATCCGCATCCGCTACGGCAACGTGCTGTTGCCGCGCGGCCTGAAGCGCGGCGTGTGGGTGGACCTGTCCGACGACGACGTGCGCGCCGTGCGCCGCCTGGCCGGTGGAGGCCAGGATGGCCAGCGCCGTGAAGGGCGCGGCAACGAACGCAACAACGACCGTCCGAACGACCGTGGCGGCGATCGCGGCAACAACGCGAACGACCGCAATGCCAAGGGCGGCAAGGGGCCGCGCAACGAACAGCGTAACGAGCAGCGCCAAGCTGGCGGCGGCCGCAACGATCGGGGCCCGCGCGGCAACCGTCCGCCGCAGGGCGGCCCGCAGCCGCCGAGCGTCAACGTGCGCCCGCCGCGTGAAGAGCGCGCCGACGACTTCGACCGCGACGAGGACCTGGATTTCGATCCCAGCAAGATCCCGAACCCGCTGGAGCAGACCTTCGACAAGCGCTTCGTGTCCAAGCCGCGTGGCCCCGCCTTCGGCCGGGGCGGCGGTGGTGGCTTCGGCGGCGGTGGCAGCGCGCCGCCGCGCCAGAGCAACAAGAAGGGCGGCGGCGGGCCGCGTGAGCCCGACCCGCTGCAAACGTCGGTGGGCTACATCGGTGCCGATGCCTTCCACCGCAAGGGCGGCAAGGGTGGCGGTGGTGGGGGCGGCGGTCGCGGAGGCAAGGGCGGCGGCGGCTTTGGTGGGTTCGGCGGTGGTGGTGGCGGGGGCGGCGGAGGCCGTCGCGGACGCTGATCCCCGACGAAGCATGGTGCGCGGTCACCGAGGAACCATGCTTCAAGCGTTACAATCCAAGGTTTTGCCAAGTGCTTGATTCAGGAGAAGAAATATGGCCATCGAACGCACCCTTTCCATCATCAAACCCGACGCCGTTGCCAAGAACGTGATCGGTCAGATCTACGCCCGCTTCGAAGGCGCTGGCCTGAAGATCGTGGCCGCCCGCATGGCGCACCTGTCGCGCAATGAAGCCGAGCAGTTCTATGCCGTGCACAAGGCCCGTCCGTTCTTCAAGGACCTGGTCGATTTCATGATCTCGGGCCCGGTGATGATCCAGGCCCTCGAAGGTGAAGGCGCCATCGCCAAGAACCGCGACCTGATGGGCGCGACCGACCCGAAGAAGGCCGAGAAGGGCACGATCCGCGCCGACTTCGCCGACAGCATCGACGCCAACGCCGTTCACGGCTCTGACGCCCCGGAAACGGCCGCCGCTGAAGTGGCGTTCTTCTTCCCCGGCCTCAACATCTACAGCCGCTGATCGGCTGGCCTTGCGCCCCCGCGTGGCGCTTTCGACACTCGGAAAGTGTGAAGATTTCGTCGCCCGCGGGCTCAGCAGGTGGCGAGACGTGCAGCCGTACAGGGGTACGGCGCGCACCGCCGCCGCAAGATGCGCCGGCGCAGTAGAAAGATCACACCGTCCCAGGCGCAAGGAGCATCTATGAACCCGGTCAACCTGCTCGATTTCGACCTCGACGGGCTGGCCGCGTTTTGCGAGAAGCTGGGCGAAAAGCGCTTCCGCGCGACCCAACTCTTCCGCTGGATCCATCAAAAGGGCGCGGCCGATTTCTCGGCCATGTCCGACCTGGCCAAGTCGCTGCGCGACAAGCTCGCGGGCATCGCCGAAGTCAAGGCGCTGTCGATCCTCAGCGAGCAGGCCTCCACCGACGGCACGATCAAGTGGCTGTTCGACGTGGGCGGCGGCGACGCCGTCGAGTCGGTGTTCATTCCCGAAGACGACCGCGGCACTCTGTGCGTGTCGTCGCAAGCCGGCTGTGCGGTCGGCTGCCGTTTTTGCTCGACCGGCCACCAAGGCTTCAGCCGCAACCTCAGCACGGCCGAGATCGTCGCCCAGCTCTGGTTTGCCGAACACCACCTGCGCCAACGCCTCAAGCTCGCGCCCGGCGAACGGGCCATCACCAACGTGGTGATGATGGGCATGGGCGAGCCGCTGCAGAACTACAGTGCGCTGGTGCCGGCCCTGCGCGTGATGCTCGACGACCACGGCTACGGCCTCTCGCGCCGCCGCGTCACGGTCTCGACCTCGGGTGTGGTGCCGATGATCGACCGCCTTCGCGACGACTGCCCGGTCGCGCTGGCGGTCTCGCTGCACGCGCCCGACGACGCCTTGCGCGACGAGCTGGTGCCGCTCAACCGCAAGTACCCCCTCGACGAACTGCTGGCTGCTTGCCAGCGCTACCTTGAGAAAGCGCCGCGCGACTTCATCACCTTCGAGTACTGCATGCTCGACGGCGTGAACGACAGCGACGCGCATGCGCGCACGCTCATCCGCATCAGCGAACGGGTGTCGTGCAAGTTCAACCTGATTCCATTCAACCCGTTCCCCGCGTCGGGCCTGAAGCGATCGCCGCGCGAACGGGTGACGGCTTTTGCGCGGGTGCTGCAAGACGCGGGTGTCGTGACCACGGTGCGCAAGACGCGCGGTGACGACATCGATGCCGCCTGCGGCCAGCTCGCCGGCGAGGTGCAAGACCGCACGCGCGCCGCCGAACGCATGACGCGCGCGCCGATTCGTGTCGTGCGCCCGAACCCATCTGCCTCTGCTTCGCCTCTTTCAACCGGATCCAAGGAGACTCCATGACCCTGCGCTGGTCGTCCCTCGCCGTGTGTGTGTGTGGTGCGTTGACCGTGCTGCTGGCTGCGTGCCAGACGACGGGTGGGCTGGTGCCCGAAGGGCAGGGTGGCGGCGACTCGCGCGACCGGGTGACCGCTTCGGACGAATCGGCGGCATCGAAGCGCGCCCGGGTGCGCCTCGAACTGGCTGGGGCGTACTTCGCCCGCGGGCAGCTCACGACCGCGCTCGACGAGGTCAAGCAGGCCCTGTCGGCCGACCCCAACATGGCGCAGGCCTACAACCTGCGTGGTCTGATCTACGCCGGCATGGGCGAGCCACAACTCGCCGAAGAGAGTTATCGCCGCGGCTTGCAGATCGACCCGCGCGATGCCGACGCCATGCACAACCTGGGCTGGTTCATGTGCCAGCAAAAGCGCTACGAAGAGAGCGACAAGCTCTTCCTGCAGGCGCTCGACCAGCCGCAATACCTGGGCGGCCCGCGCACGCTGCTCGCACGCGGGGTGTGCCAGGCCCGATCGGGCCGCATGGCCGAGGCCGAGACGACGCTGACGCGCGCCTATGAGCTGGACGCCGCCAACCCCGCCGTGGCCGTCAACCTCGCCGAGGTGCTGCTGCGCCGGGGTGAGTACGAGCGGGCGCGCTTCTACATCCGCCGGGTCAATGCGGTGCCCGAGCAGGTGGGCGCCGGTACGCTGTGGCTTGCCGCACGCATTGAGAAGAAGCTCGGCAACAACCAGGGTGCGAACGAGTTCGGGCGCGAGATGCGCGAGCGCTTCCCGCAGGCCGCAGAAACCCGTGCCTTCGAGCGAGGCCAGTTCGATGAGTGAGAGTCTGCCGCCCCTGCCGGCTGCGACCGGGTCGTCCACGCCTCAAACGGCGGGTGGGCTGCTGCGCCAGGCCCGGCAGGCGCGAGGTCTGCACATCGCCGCCTTGGCCAACTCGATCAAGGTGACTCCGCAGAAGCTCGAACTGCTCGAAAACGACCGGTTTGACGAACTGCCCGGCGCGACCTTCACGCGCGCGCTGGCGCAGACGGTGTGCCGCTTCTTGAAGATCGACGCGGCGCCCGTGATGGCGCTCTTGCCGCAGCCCGGTGACGAAGGCCTGATGCGCATGAGCAAGGGGCTCAACGAGCCGTTCCGCGACCGGCCAGGCCGGCGCGTGCCGCGCGACCTGAGCGCGCTCAAGAACCCGGGCGTGATCGGCGCGATGGTGCTGGTCGTGGCTGCTTTGACCGTGTACTTGATGCCGAGCGATTGGCAGCTGGCGGGCCCCAGCGCGACTGCGCCCTCGGTCATCGACACGCCGGTGCCGCAGGTCGTGGGCGACGCACCTGTGGTGCCTGCGGCGACCGAGGGCGCCGCCTCGCAGCCGGCTTTGTCGGCGTCCGACGCCGCGAGCGCGGCGCTGCCCGCCACCTCGGTTGCCTCAGACGTGATCGAGACCGTTCACGCCGTGCCTCCCGAAGGCGCCAGCGCCCCGCAAGAGCTGGGTGCCCCCGCTGTCAGCGGCACGCTGCAGGTACGGGCGCAGGGCGAGTCGTGGGTCGAGGTGACCGACCGGCGCGGCCGCTCCTTGTTGTCGCGCCTGCTGCAAGCCGGCGAGACCGTCGGACTCGACGGCACGCCGCCGCTGCGCCTGACCATCGGCAACGCGGCCGTCACTTCGGTCACGTACAAGGGCCAGGCGGTGGACCTGGCCGCGACCACGCGCGACAACGTGGTCAAGCTCGAACTCAAGTAGACCCTCGCGCGCACCGCACCGGAACGCACTGCCATGAACGACCCACGCCCCGCTTTCGACCCGGACTTCATCGAGCCCGCTCGCCCGGTGACCCGCCACACGCGCCAGGCGCAGGTGCGCTGGGGCTCGCGCATCGTCACGCTCGGTGGCGGCGCGCCGGTGCGTGTGCAGTCGATGACCAACACCGACACGGTGGACGTGATCGAGACCGCCATCCAGGTCAAAGAGTTGGCCGTGGCCGGGTCTGAGATGGTGCGCATCACCGTCAACACGCCTGAGGCCGCGCAGGCCGTGCCGCACATCCGCGATCAGCTTGACCGCATGGGCATCGACGTGCCGTTGGTGGGTGACTTTCACTACAACGGCCACCGCCTGCTGACCGAGGTGCCGGCTTGTGCCGAGGCGCTGTCGAAGTACCGCATCAACCCGGGCAACGTGGGCAAGGGCGACAAGCGCGACAAGCAGTTCGCGCAGATGGTCGAGGTGGCCGCGAAGTACGACAAGGTCGTGCGCATCGGCGTCAACTGGGGCAGCCTCGACCAGGAACTGCTCGCGCAGATGATGGACGACAACGCCAAGCGCGCCGAGCCCTACGAGCCGCAGCAGATCATGTACCGCGCCATCGTCACCTCGGCGCTCGAATCGGCCAAGCGCGCCGAAGAGGTCGGCCTCAAGGCGGAGCAGATCGTGCTGTCTTGCAAGATGTCGGGCGTGCAAGACCTGGTGAGCGTGTACCGCGCGCTCGCCAAGCGCTGCGACTACCCGCTGCACCTGGGCCTGACCGAAGCCGGCATGGGCACCAAGGGCACGGTGGCGTCCACCGCCGCGCTGGCGCTGCTGCTGCAAGACGGCATCGGCGACACCATCCGTGTGTCGCTCACGCCGCAGCCGGGCGAAGCGCGCACGCAAGAAGTGGTGGTGGCGCTCGAAATTCTGCAGTCGCTCGGCCTGCGGGCGTTCAACCCCAGCGTCACGGCGTGCCCGGGCTGCGGCCGCACGACGAGCACGACCTTCCAAGAGCTTGCCAAGCAGATCGACGACTTTCTTCGGGCGCAAATGCCGGTGTGGCGCGCGCAGTACCCCGGCGTCGAGAAGATGAAGGTCGCGGTGATGGGCTGCATCGTCAATGGCCCGGGCGAGAGCAAGCACGCCGACATCGGCATCAGCCTGCCGGGCAACGGCGAAGCGCCGGCTGCGCCGGTGTTCATCGACGGCGAAAAGGCGCTCACGCTGCGCGGCGAGCGCATCGCGCAAGAATTTCAGGCGCTGGTCGAGGATTACATCGCCAAGCGCTACGGCGCGGCGACGACCGCACATCGCACCGCGCCGGTCTGAGCCCGAAGGCCCACCCGACGCACCGCCCGCATTCGCCGCCGCCCGCGCGAGCGTCGCGCTGCGGCTTCGCATTCCCCGTTTTCATTTCGATTTGCCATGGCTGACAAACAAGACGCCCTCCAGGCCGTGAAGGGCATGAACGACATCCTGCCGCCGGACTCGGCGCGCTGGGAATGGCTCGAAGCCAAGATGCGCTCGCTGATGACGCGCTACGGCTACGCCAACATCCGCACGCCCATCGTCGAGCCCACGGCGCTGTTCGTGCGTGGCCTCGGCGAGGTGACCGACATCGTCGAAAAAGAGATGTACTCGTTCGAAGACTCGATGAACGGCGACAAGCTTACGCTGCGCCCCGAGGCAACGGCCGGGGTGGTGCGCGCGGTGAACGAACACTCGTTGCTGCACGACGGCGGCAAGCGGCTGTACTACATCGGCCCCATGTTTCGCCACGAGCGGCCGCAGAAGGGGCGCTACCGGCAGTTCCACCAGATCGGCGCCGAGGCCATGGGCTTCGCCGGGCCCGATGTCGATGCCGAGTTGATCCTGCTGTGCCGTGCGCTGTGGCGCGAACTGGGCCTGGTCGAGGGCCGCGACGTCACGCTCGAACTGAACTCGCTGGGCCAACCTGCCGAGCGCCAGGCGCACCGCGCCGCGCTCATCGCCCACCTCGAAGCGCACGCCGACCTGCTCGACGAAGACGCGAAGCGCCGCTTGCACAGCAACCCGCTGCGCATCCTCGACACCAAGAACCCGGCGATGCAGGCGGTGGTCGAGGCCGCGCCGAAACTGATGGACTTCCTCGGTGCCGAGTCGCTCGCTCACCTGCAGGCCGTGCGCGACGTGCTCGACGCGGCCGGCCTGCCGTACCGCATCAACCCGCGCCTCGTGCGCGGCATGGACTACTACAACCTCACCGTCTTCGAGTGGGTCACCGACAAGCTCGGCTCGCAGGGCACGGTGTGCGGCGGCGGTCGCTACGACACGCTGATCGAGCAGCTCGGCGGCAAGCCGGCGCCGGCTGTCGGCTGGGGCCTGGGCATCGAGCGGCTGCTGCTGCTGCTTGAAGCCGTCGGCGTCGGCGCACCGGCCAACGCGCCGGTGGCCTATGCCGTCGTGCCCGACGCGCAGCACCTGCCGAAGGTGATGGTGGCCATCGAAGCCTTGCGCGCCGCCGGCATCTCGGTGCTGATGCACGCGGGCGGCCACAGCATGAAGGCCCAGTTCAAGCGGGCGGACGCCAGTGGCGCGCGCTACGCACTCGTCTTCGGCAGCGACGAGCTGGCGCGTGGCGAAGTGGCCATCAAGCCACTGCGCGACCCGGCGGCCTCGCAGCGCAGCTTGCCCCTGGCCACGGCCGGGCAATGGGCGGCCGAACTGCTCAACGCATAATCGCGGACTCGTTGGAACACACACATCATGGCGACGCAACTCGACTTTCAAGAGCAAGAACAGATCGACCAGCTGAAGGCGTTCTGGAAGAGCTACGGCAACCTCATCACCACCGTCGTCACCCTCGCGCTGGTGGCGTTCGCGGGCTGGAACGGCTACCAGTGGTGGAAGCGCGAGCAGGCTGCCAAGGCTGGCGCGCTGTATGAAGAGATGGACCGCGTGGCCCGTGCGTCTGATGGCGAAAAGGCCACGCGCGTGTTCAACGACATGAAAGAGCGCTACCCGCGCACCGCCTACGCGCAGCAGTCCGCGCTGCTCGCCGCCAAGGCGCAGATCGAAAAAAACCAGCTCGACGCCGCTGTGGCGACGCTGACCTGGGCCGGCGAAAACGCCATCGACGAGGAGTACCGCACCATGGCCCGCCTGCGCGCGGCCGGCGTGCTGCTCGACCAGAAGCGCTACGACGACGCGCTCAAGCAGCTCGAAGGTGCCAAGGCCAAGCACTTCTTGCCGCTGGTGGCCGACCGCCGTGGCGATGTGCTGCTGGCCCAAGGCAAGACGACCGAGGCGCAAGCCGCCTTCCAAGAGGCTTATGCCGGCCTGGAAGCCGGTGCCGAATACCGCCGCCTCGTTGCCGCCAAGCTCACCGTCATGGGCGTGACGCCGCAAGAGCCGAAAGAAACCAAAGACGAATCGAAGGACAAGGCCGCTCAATGACCGGAAGTCGTCGCGTTCGCCTCCAGCGCCGGGCCCTCGCGGCGCTGGCCTTGACCGCCGCCGTGCTGGGCGGCTGTTCGAGCGGGCCGGACAAGCCCAAGCCGACGCCGCTGCATCCCATCGACCCCGCCATCTCGGCGCGGCAGGCGTGGTCCGAGCGCATCGGCAAGGTCAGTTTCCCGCTGCAGGTGGCGGTGGGCAGCAATGCCTTTACCGTGGCAAGCGACGATGGCGCCGTGGCCTCGTTCAATGCCGACACCGGCCAGGCGCTGTGGCGCGCCGATGCCGGTGCGAAGCTCAGCGCCGGTGTGGGCAGCGACGGGCGCTTCGCCAGCGTCGTGACACGCGACAACGAACTGGTCACCTTCGACACCGGCAAGCTGGGCTGGCGCAAGCCGCTGCCATCGCGCGTGGTGACGGCGCCGCTGGTGGCCGGTGAGCGCGTGTTCGTGCTGGCGCTCGACCGCAGCGTGCACGCCTTCGACGCACTCGACGGGCGCAAGCTGTGGACGTACCAGCGCCCGGGCGATGCGCTGACGCTCACGCAGCCCGGTGTGCTGACGGCCTACAAGGACACGCTGGTGGTGGGGCAGGGCGCCAAGCTGGTGGGCCTGGACCCCTTGCGCGGTGTGCCGCGCTGGGAAGTCGTCGTCGCTTCGCCGCGTGGCACCAACGAAGTCGAGCGCCTAGCCGACCTGGTGGGCCCGGTGGCACGTGTGGGCGAGGTGATGTGCATGCGCGCCTTCCAGGCCGCCATCGGCTGTGTCAACGTCGATCGCGCCAGCCTCGTCTGGGCGCGCAATGCCGGTGGCACGCAAGGCCTCGGTGCCGACGACCTGACCCTGCTCGCATCCGACGCGAGCGACCGCCTGAGCGCCTGGCGCCGTGAAGATGGCGCGCCGCTGTGGACGTCGGACAAGCTCGCGCACCGTGGCCTCACGGCGGCGTTGCCCGTGGCCAGCACCTTCGTCGTCGGCGACAGCGAAGGCGTGGTGCATTGGCTGGCGCGTGACTCGGGCGCGACGCTGTTGCGCATGACGACCGACGGCAGCGGCGTGGTCAGTGCCCCGGTGCGTGTCGGCTTCAATGTGCTGGTCGTCACGCGAGACGGCGGCCTCTTTGCGTTTCGCCCGCAATAACCGTACAGAGCCGCAAAGCAGCCCGCATGAAACCCGTCATCGCTGTGGTGGGCCGACCGAACGTCGGCAAGTCCACCCTGTTCAACCGCATGACCAAGAGCCGCGACGCCATCGTCGCGGACTACGCGGGCCTCACGCGCGACCGCCACTATGGCGACGGCCGCCTGGGCGACCGCGAGTTCATCGTCATCGACACCGGCGGCTTCGAGCCTGACAGCTCCACCGGCATCGTCAAAGAGATGGCCAAGCAGACGCGTCAGGCCGTCGCCGAGGCCGACGCGGTGATCTTCGTCGTGGACGTGCGCGCCGGCCTGTCGGCGCAAGACCACGACATCGCGCGTTACCTGCGCACCTGCAACAAGAAGGTGCTGCTGGCCGTCAACAAGGCCGAAGGCATGGCCGAGTCGCCGCACCTGGCCGAGTTCTACGAGCTTGGCATGGGCGAGCCGCACCCGATCTCGTCGGCACACGGGCAGGGCATCCGCAGCCTGCTCGAAGCGGCGCTGGCCGAGTTTCATTTTGACGAAGACGAAGAGGGCGGCGCGTCCGACGAGCCCAAGCCGATTCGCCTGGCGGTGGCGGGGCGCCCGAACGTGGGCAAATCCACCCTCATCAACACCTGGCTGGGCGAAGAGCGTTTGGTTGCCTTCGACATGCCCGGCACCACGCGCGACGCCATCACCGTGCCCTTCGAGCGGCACGGCCAGAAGTTCGAGCTGATCGACACGGCCGGCCTGCGCCGAAAGGGGCGCGTGTTCGAGGCCATCGAGAAGTTCTCGGTGGTCAAGACGCTGCAGGCGATTGCCGATGCCAACGTCGTGCTGCTGCTGCTCGATGCCACCCAGGGCGTGACCGAACAAGACGCGCACATCGCCGGCTACGTGCTCGAAAGCGGCCGCGCGGTGGTGATCGCCGTGAACAAGTGGGACGCGGTGGACGCCTATCAGCGCGAGACGCTCGAACGCTCGATCGCGTCGCGCCTGGCCTTCCTGAAATTCGCCCCGGTGCTGCGCATCTCGGCGATCAAGCGCCAGGGCCTGGGGCCGGTGTGGCAGGCCATCGCCGATGCCCATGCGTCGGCGAATCGCAAGATGACGACCCCGGTGCTCACGCGACTGCTGCACGAGGCCGTCGAGTTGCAGACGCCCAAGCGGGCCGGGCACTTCCGCCCCAAGCTGCGCTATGCGCACCAGGGCGGCATGAACCCGCCGGTGATCGTGATCCACGGCAACTCGCTCGAACACGTGACCGACGTCTACAAGCGCTACCTCGAAGGGCGCTTCCGCGAGCACTTCAAACTGGTGGGCACGCCGCTGCGCATCGAGATGCGTTCTTCGACGAACCCGTTCACCGAAAAAGACTGAGCCAATTCGCGCGTGTTGACGCGGCGCAGCACGGTGCTGTGTTAACGTGCCAGCCTTCTCCACTTCACATCACGGAGCATATCGTGAGCAATAAAGGGCAGCTTCTACAAGACCCGTTTCTGAACCTGCTTCGCAAGGAG
Source organism: Piscinibacter sp. PDB5-1 (assembly GCF_056676035.1). Classification (NCBI taxonomy): domain Bacteria; kingdom Pseudomonadati; phylum Pseudomonadota; class Betaproteobacteria; order Burkholderiales; family Sphaerotilaceae; genus Piscinibacter; species Piscinibacter sp. PDB5-1. The sequence goes on from NZ_JBWVZL010000006.1 coordinate 28,849, forward strand.
CACGTTCCGGTGTCGATCTACCTTGTGAACGGCATCAAACTCCAAGGCCACATCGAGTCTTTCGATCAGTACGTGGTCTTGTTGCGTAACACCGTGACGCAGATGGTCTACAAGCACGCGATCTCCACCGTCGTGCCGGGCCGTGCGGTCAACTTCCACGCGACCGACTCGTCCCCCGAGCAGCCTTGAGCCCCGATCTCCGGCGCGAGACGGCTTCACCTTGACGACGGCGTCACCCACCGCGCCCCCAGGCGCCCTTGGGCTTCCCAAGGCCATCCTGGTGGGGGTCGATTTCGGCCCCGGCTCGACCTTCGATGCGAGCCTTGACGAGTTGGCCTTGCTGGCCGAGTCGGCCGGTGACCAGCCCGTGGCGCGCGTCACCGCCAAGCGCAAGGCCCCCGACCCGGCGTTCTTCGTCGGCTCGGGCAAGGCCGACGAGATCAAGGCACTGGTCGAGGGCCACCAGGCCCAGGCCGTGATCTTCGACCAGGCCCTCTCGCCGGCGCAGCAGCGCAACCTCGAACGCCACTTCGGCGTGGCGGTCGCCGACCGCACCATGCTCATCCTCGAAATCTTTGCCGCTCGCGCGCAAAGCCACGAGGGCAAGCTGCAGGTCGAACTGGCGCGGCTGCAGTACCTCTCCACGCGCCTCGTGCGGCGTTGGAGCCACCTGGAGCGCCAGCAAGGCGGAATCGGCACGCGCGGTGGCCCGGGTGAGGCGCAGATCGAACTCGACCGCCGGATGATCGGCGAGCGCATCAAGGCCGTGAAGCAGCGCCTTGAACGCGTGAAGCGGCAACGCGGCACGCAGCGCAAGTCACGCGAGCGCAGCGGCACCTTCCGCGTCTCGCTGGTGGGCTATACCAACGCTGGCAAGTCCACGTTGTTCAACGCCCTGGTGAAGGCGCGCAGCTATGCTGCCGACCAGTTGTTCGCCACGCTCGACACCACCACGCGTCAGCTCTACCTCGAAGACGCCGGTCGTTCGGTGTCGCTGTCCGACACTGTCGGCTTCATCCGCGACCTGCCGCACAAGCTGGTCGATGCCTTCGAAGCCACGCTGCAAGAGGCGACCGAAGCCGACCTGTTGCTGCATGTCGTCGATGCGGCCAGCCCGGTGCTTGACGAGCAGATGGCCGAGGTCGAGCGCGTGCTCGGCGACATCGGCGCGGCCGACGTGCCGCAGGTGCTGGTGTTCAACAAGGTCGATGCGCTCGAAGAAACGCAGCGCCCGCGCGTCATGGCCGATGTGATCGAGCGCAACGGCGTGCGCATCCCGCGCGTGTTCGTGAGCGCGCTGCACGGCCTTGGGCTGGCCGAACTTCGGCATACGATCAGCGCGGCGATGTCCGGTGAAGCCGGTCGCCGCGAAGACGACGACGCCACAATGCACCCCACGGGCGAATCGCCGGATGACGGGCAGCTGTCCAGTTCCACGGAACCCGATGCCGATGGGACGAAACGAAGCGGAACCTACTGACAACGACATGACCATGCGTTCAACCTCCACGACGCTTGATGGCTCCGGCTCGCCCGTGACCGAACTGGCCCGCGCGGCCAAGGCCCTCGTGCACGGGCTGGTCTCGGCCACGCGCCAGCGCCTGTTCGGCGGCCGCGCCGAGCCAATGCTCAACAACGGCGGCAACCGCGGCGACGGGCCTCCCGACCTCGACGAACTCTGGCGCGACTTCAATCGCCGCCTGAGCGGCATCTTCGGCGGGCGCGGTTCGCGTTCGGGCGGTGGCGGTGAGGGCGGCCCGAGCTTCCAGCCCGACATGAAGGGCGCCGGCATCGGCGTGGGGCTGATTGCCGGCGTGGTGGCGCTCATCTGGGCGGCCAGCGGCATCTTCATCGTGCAAGAAGGCGAACAGGCGGTCGTGACCTCGTTCGGCAAGTACAGCCACAAGGTCGAGGCTGGCCTGTCCTGGCGCTTTCCGTACCCCTTCCAGGCGCACGAGACGGTGTCGCTGACGCGCCTGCGATCGGTCGAAGTGGGCCGCACCTCGGTCGTGCCGGCCACCGGCTTGCGCGACTCGTCGATGCTCACGCAAGACGAGAACATCGTGGACATCCGCTTCACCGTGCAGTACCGCCTGCGCGACACGAAAGACTACCTCTTCGAGAACGACAAGCCCGACGAAGCCGTGGTGCAGGCCGCCGAATCGGCCGTGCGCGAGATCGTCGGCCGCAGCGTGATGGACTCGGTGCTCTACGAGCAGCGCGACGCCATCGCCTCGGACCTGATGAAGTCTGTGCAGGCGCAGCTCGACCGCTTGAAGACCGGCATCCTGCTCGTCAACGTCAACGTGCAAAGCGTGCAGGCACCCGAGCAGGTGCAGGCGGCATTCGACGATGCCTTCCGCGCCGGTGCCGACCGCGAGCGGGCGAAGAACGAAGGCCAGGCCTACGCCAACGACGTGATCCCCAAGGCCAAGGGCACGGCCGACCGCTTGCGCGCCGAGGCCGAGGGCTACCGTTCCAGCGTCGTGTCGCAGGCCGAAGGTGATGCCGAGCGCTTCTCGCAGGTGCTGACCGAATACCAGAAGGCCCCGGGCGTGACCCGCGACCGCCTCTACATCGACACGATGAAGCAGGTCTACTCGAACGTCACGAAGGTGATGGTCGATACGCGCAACAACTCCAACCTGCTGTACCTGCCGCTCGACAAGATCATGCAGCAGGCCGGTGCCGCCCCTGCGGCGACGCCCGCGCCGACAGCCACGGCCGAGCCCGGCCCGGCCAGCGCGAACACGGTTGATGCACGCTCGCGCGACGGTCAGCGCAGCCGCGACCGCGACGTCCGCTGAGCCCGTCAAAAGATCCAGGAACACCCATGAATCGAATTGGTTTGTTCATCGCAGGCGCGCTGATCGCGCTGATGGTGCTGTCGTCCACGCTGTTCATCGTTGACCAGCGCAATTTCGCGGTGGTCTACGCCTTGGGCGAGATCCGTGAAGTCATCACCACGCCCGGCCTGAAGGCCAAGCTGCCGCCGCCGTTCCAGAACGTGGTGTTCTTCGACCGCCGCGTGCAGACGCTCGACAGCCCCGAAACCCGCCCCATCTTCACGGCCGAGAAGAAGAGCCTCGTCATCGACTGGCTCGTGAAGTGGCGCATCTCTGATCCCCGCCAGTTCATCCTGAACAACGGCACCGAGATGCGCAACGTCGAAGGGCGTCTGAGCCCCATCGTGCAGGCCGCATTCAATGAAGAGGTCACCAAGCGCACCGTGCAGGCCATGCTGGCCACCGACCGCGAGCGCGTCATGCAAGGGGTGCGAGCCCGCCTGGCCGACGAGGCCAAGAGCTTCGGCATCGAGGTGGTTGATGTGCGCATCAAGCGCGTGGACTTTGCCGCCAACATCACCGACTCGGTCTACCGCCGCATGGAATCCGAACGCAAGCGCGTGGCCAACGAACTGCGCTCGACCGGTTCTGCCGAGGCCGAGAAGATCAAGGCCGATGCCGACCGCCAGCGCGAGGTGATCGTGGCCGAGGCCTACCGCGACGCGCAAAAGATCAAGGGCGATGGCGATGCCAAGGCCTCGGCGATCTTTGCCGGCTCGTTCGGGCGTGACCCGCAGTTCGCCGAGTTCTATCGCAGCCTCGAAGCCTATCGCTCGACTTTCCGCAGCAAGTCCGACGTCATCGTGATGGACCCGAACAGCGAGTTCTTCGGCGCGATGCGTGGAGGCGGCTCCGGTTCGCGCAAGTAAGCCTCGCCCATGGGCGATCTGTTGACGGCGGCCTTCGGGCTGATGCTCGTGGCCGAAGGCCTGCTGCCTTTCTTCAGCCCGGTGATCTGGCGTCAGGTGTTCGAGCGTGCGGTGCGCATGACCGACGGCCAGATTCGCTTCTTCGGGCTCGGCAGCATGCTGCTGGGCTTGGCGGTGTTGGTTTTCTTCACACGCTGAGCCCGTTTCTCGTGCCGGTCACATGCCAGACGCCCCGGCGTCGGCCGGTACAATCCTGTTTTTAATCCCCCTGGTCATTCCCATGTCGTCTGCTTGGCTGCTGCCCGAGCACATTGCCGATGTGCTGCCCGCGCAGGCGCGGCGCATCGAAGAGCTTCGCCGGGACCTGCTCGATGGCGCGCGCGGCTACGGCTTCGAGCTGGTGATGCCGCCGCTGCTCGAACACCTCGAATCGCTGCTGTCTGGCACCGGTCATTCGCTCGACCTCAAGACCTTCAAGCTGGTCGATCAACTCAGCGGCCGCATGCTTGGCGTGCGCGCTGACACGACGCCGCAGGTCGCACGCATCGACGCCCACTTGCTCAACCGCCAGGGCGTGACCCGCCTGTGCTACTGCGGGCCGGTGCTGCACACGCTGCCCGAAGGCCTGCACGGCACGCGCGAACCCTTGCAGTTCGGCGCCGAGATCTACGGGCACGCCGGTCTTGAAGCCGACCTCGAAGTGCAAGAACTCGCGCTTGATGCCCTGCAACGCGCGGGCGTGCGTGACCTCACCCTCGACCTGGGCGACGCGCGCATCGTGCGCGGCCTGCTGGCAGGTTTCGAGCAAAAGCCGGCCGTCGTCGAGCAGGTCTACGCGGCGCTGGCTGCCAAAGACGCGCCCACACTGGACGCGGTCACCCGCGACTTCCCGGCCGATGCCCGCCGCGGGCTGCTGGCCCTGCTGCGCCTGTATGGCGGGCAGGACGTGCTCGCCGCGGGCCGTCGCGAGTTGCCGGCCCATCCCTTGATCACGGCGGCGCTCGACCAACTGCAGTGGCTCATCGGTCATGTGCAGCAGGCGAACCCGCAGGTGCGGGTCGGCTTTGACCTGGCCGATCTCAGCGGCTATGCGTACTACAGCGGGCCTCGTTTTGCGATCTTCGCAGCCGGCCATGCCGATGCCATCGTGCGCGGCGGTCGCTACGACGAGGTGGGCGCGGTGTTCGGTCGCAACCGCCCGGCGGTCGGGTTCAGCCTCGACCTCAAGGCCTTCGCCGGCATTGCGCTCAACCGTCCGATGCGTCCGGCGATTCGCGCCCCCTGGGGCGAAGACCAGGCCTTGCGCAGCGCCGTTCGCGCACTGCGTGAACAGGGCGAGACGGTCGTTTGCATCCTGCCCGGCCATGAGCACGAGGGGCAGGAATTCGATTGCGACCGCGAACTGGTCGCCGTCAGCGGGCAGTGGCAGGTGCGTCCCTTGTGACGCGTCCTTCACCCACGCCATTTCTTCTTCTGAAGCGGAACAGAACACATGCAACAGACACGCAGCGGCCATAACGTGGTCGTCGTTGGCACGCAATGGGGCGACGAAGGCAAGGGCAAGGTCGTCGATTGGCTGACCGATCACGCCCAGGCCGTGGTGCGCTTCCAAGGTGGCCACAACGCGGGCCACACGCTGGTGATCAAGGGTGTGAAGACGGCGCTGCAGCTCATCCCCTCGGGGATCATGCGCGAGGGCGTCGCCTGCTACATCGGCAACGGCGTGGTGGTGGACCCGACCCATTTGCTGGGCGAGATCGAGCGCCTTGAAGCCATCGGCCTTGAAGTGCGTTCGCGCCTCTTCATCAGCGAATCGTGCCCGCTGATCCTGCCCTTCCACGTGGCCGTGGACAAGGCCCGCGAGGCGCTGCGCGAGACCAGCGGCGCGGGCAAGATCGGCACCACCGGCAAGGGCATCGGCCCGGCGTACGAAGACAAGGTCGCGCGTCGTGCGCTGCGGGTGCAAGACCTCAAGCACCCGGACCGCTTCGCCAAGAAGCTGCGCGAGTTGCTCGAACTGCACAACTTCGCATTGAGTGGCTATCTCAAGAGCGAGCCGCTCGAATTTCAGCCGATCTTCGACCACGCGATGAAGGTCGCCGAGCAGCTGAAGCCCATGCTGGCCGATGTCGGCTACACGCTGCACACGCGCCACAAGAAGGGCGACAACATCCTCTTCGAAGGCGCACAAGGCACGCTGCTCGACATCGACCACGGCACCTACCCGTACGTGACGTCGAGCAACTGCGTGGCAGGCAATGCGGCCGCGGGTGCGGGCGTTGGCCCCGACCTGCTGCATTACATCCTCGGCATCACCAAGGCCTACACGACGCGTGTGGGCAGCGGCCCGTTCCCGACCGAACTCGACATGGACACACCCGGAACGGTGGGCAACCATCTGTCGGTGGTCGGACAAGAGCGCGGCACCGTCACGGGTCGTCCCCGCCGTTGTGGCTGGCTGGATGCGGCGCTGCTCAAGCGCTCGATCATCATCAACGGCATCTCGGGTCTGTGCATCACCAAGCTCGACGTGCTCGATGGGCTGGCCGAGATCAAGGTCTGCGTGGGCTATGAACTCGATGGCAAGCGCATCGACATCCTGCCGCTCGACGCCGACGAGATCGAGGCCTGCCAACCGATCTACGACACCTTCCCGGGCTGGACCGAAAAGACCTTCGGCATCACCGAGTGGGACAAGCTGCCGCTGAACGCGCGCCGCTACCTCGAACGCGTGCAAGAGTTCATCGGCGCGCCGATCGACATGGTGTCCACGGGGCCGGACCGTGAGCACACGATCCTGTTGCGTCACCCGTACCAGGCTTGATGCCCAGTCCCAAGGAGCCCCGCATGCTGACCGAAGACGGCAAACACCTGTATGTGTCCTGGGACGAATACCACCTGCTGACCGAACGCCTGGCGCTGAAGGTGCATGCCTCGGGCTGGGAGTTCGATCAGATCCTGTGTCTGGCGCGCGGCGGGATGCGCCCCGGTGATGTGCTGTCGCGTGTGTTCGACAAGCCGCTGGGCATCATGTCTACCAGCTCGTACCGAGCCGAGGCCGGCACCATTCAAGGCCGCCTGGACATGGCCAAGTACATCACCTTGCCGAAGGGCGAATTGGCTGGTCGTGTGCTACTGGTCGATGACCTGGCGGATTCGGGTGTGACCTTGCGCGCGGTGGTCGAGCGACTGCGGGGCATGCCCGCCATCAGCGAATTGCGCTCGGCGGTCATCTGGACCAAAGGGGTGTCCACGTACACGCCGGATTACTACGTCGAATTGCTGCCCACGAGTCCGTGGATTCACCAGCCATTCGAAGAGTACGACAGCCTGCGCCCGGACGGACTCGCCAAGAAGTTCGCGATCTGAGCGCTGGCATTGAAACCCGTCGCATGACCCGCTTGTTGCGTGCGACGTTGGCCGAATGGCACAGAGACATGATTGCTTTCTGTGCCTTCGCAAGCACCAATGAAAAAGGCCGCATACTGCGGCCTTCATCGGTGTCTAACTCGTTTAACTTTACTTCCAACCCATCAACTGATGGTGCCCAGGAGAGGACTCGAACCTCCACGGAGTTACCCGCTAGTACCTGAAACTAGTGCGTCTACCAATTCCGCCACCTGGGCATCTCAGGAAGACCGAGATCATATCATCAAAAAGAACACTTTCCAAAATTCGTCTCTCATCGGCAACGAACTGATGAGTGAAGTCGAGGGCACTGTGCAAGGCCACCGCGATGGCCACGGGTTCCTGGTGCGAGATGACGGACAGCCCGATCTGTACCTGTCGCCGCAAGAGATGCGCGCGGTGCTGCATCGAGACCGCGTGAAGGCGCGGATCATTCGCTACGACCGCAAGGGTCGCCCCGAAGGACGCGTGCTTGAGATCACCGAGCGCAAGAAGGCTCCGATCATCGGTCGCCTGCTGCACGAGAGTGGCGTGTGGCTGGTGGCCCCTGAAGACAAGCGTTATGGGCAAGACATCATGGTGCCCAAGAACGCCATTGCCAATGCAACGGCAGGGCAGGTGGTCGCCATTGAATTGACCGAGCCGCCCTCGCTTTATTCGCAACCGATGGGTCGCGTGACCGAGGTGCTGGGCGAGATCGACGACCCTGGCATGGAGATCGAGATTGCGGTGCGCAAATACGAAGTGCCGCACCGCTTCTCGCCCGAGACCTTGTCGCAAGCGGCGGGTTTGCCGGACAAGATTCGGCCCGTTGATCGCAAGGATCGTATCGACCTCACCGACGTGCCGCTCGTCACCATCGACGGTGAAGATGCGCGTGACTTCGACGATGCGGTGTATTGCGAACCCGTGAAGACCGGTCGCGGCAAGAGCGCATTCGATGGTTGGCGATTGGTCGTGGCCATTGCGGACGTGAGCCATTACGTGAAGCCGGGCGAGCCGATCGACGACGACGCCTACGAGCGCGCCACGTCGGTGTACTTTCCGCGCCGGGTCATCCCGATGCTGCCCGAGAAGCTCTCGAACGGGCTGTGTTCGCTGAACCCGAACGAAGACCGTCTGGCAATGGTGTGCGACATGCTCATCACCAAGGACGGCGGCATTCACGCGTACCAGTTCTTCCCGGCGGTGATCTGCTCGCATGCGCGCTTCACCTACACCGAGGTCGCAGCGATTCTGTCGAACACGCGCGGCCCCGAGGCTGCACGTCGCAAAGACTTGGTGCCGCATCTGCTGAACCTGCATGAGGTCTATCGCGCGCTGTTGAAAGAGCGCGCCAAGCGCGGCGCGGTTGATTTCGAGACCACCGAGACGCAGATCATTTGCGACGACAACGGCCGCATTGAGAAGATCGTGCCGCGCACGCGCACCGAAGCGCACAAGCTGATCGAAGAGGCGATGCTGGCCGCCAACGTGTGCTCGGCGGATTTCATCGCGAGTGCCAAACACCAGTCGCTGTACCGCGTGCACGAAGGGCCGACGCCCGAGAAGAAGACGCTGCTGCAGAACTACCTCAAGACTTTGGGGCTGGGGCTCAGCGTCAGCGACGACCCGAAGCCGTCTGAATTTCAAAGCATCGCCGCGGCCACGAAAGACCGGCCTGATGCCATGCAGATCCACACCATGCTGTTGCGCTCGATGCAGCAGGCGATCTACACCGGCACCAACAGCGGCCACTTCGGCTTGGCCTACGAGGCCTACACGCACTTCACGAGCCCGATCCGCCGCTACCCCGACTTGCTGGTGCACCGGGTCATCAAGGCTTTGTTGCAAGGTAAGCGCTACAGCATCGTCACCGGGGCCGTTGAGACGCTCGCGCGGGCCAAGAAGAATGCGCATGCCGAGGACGAGACCTGGGAGATCGCCGGTGCGCATTGCAGTGCCAACGAGCGACGCGCCGACGAAGCCTCGCGCGACGTCGAGGCCTGGCTCAAGTGCCGCTACATGCGCGAGCACCTCGGCGAGGAATACAGCGGCACGGTGAGTGCGGTGACAAGCTTCGGCCTCTTCGTGCAGCTCGATGGCCTGTATGTCGAAGGGCTGATCCACATCACCGAACTCGGCGGCGAGTACTTCCGCTTCGACGAGGCGCGGCAAGAGCTGCGCGGCGAACGCTCGGGCATCCGCTACACCGTCGGTGCGCGTGTGCGCGTGCAGGTCAGCCGGGTGGACCTCGATGGCCGCAAGATCGACTTCCGCCTGGTGCGAGATGGCGAGGACGCCGCCGTTTTGCCGCGCAACCGTCGCGACCGTTCGGCTGACCGCCCGGCCGACAAGGCCACCACCGCGGCGGCAGAACTGGCGGCCATCAAGGAGGCCGATCGCGTGGTGAAGTCCGCGTCGAAGCGCAGCCGCGCCGCCGCCGGTGGACACCCGGTGCGTGCGGCGAAGGATGCGGCTCGGCAATCGACCGGCAAGGCTGCGAGCAAAGGCACGCGGCGTCGTTGACGGTACGCACGGCGCGGTGCCTGCGCGCCGACGCTGTGCGACTCAAGGCGCGTTGGACGCGCGGTGCATCGCCTCGACCAGGTCGGCCGCGCGCAGCGGCATGACGCCCTCGGCATCGGCTGCGGCCCCATGCCACCACACGGCATTCAACGCGGCCGCGAGGGCGGCCTCGGGCGTGGGGTGGGCGCCCTGAGCGGCCCAGCGGCCGGCCATCCAGCCCGCCAGGACATCACCGGTGCCCGCCGTGGCCAGCGCGGCATTGCCGGTGGGATTGATCCACGTCGGCGCATCGGGGCATGCGATGACGCTACCGCTGCCTTTCAGCACGACCACACAGTGAAAGCGCTCGGACAGGGCGCGCGCCGCGTTCTGGCGATCGGCCTGCACGGCGGCTGCCGGCGTGCCGAGCAGCCGACCGGCTTCCAGCGGGTGGGGTGTGAGGACGGTGGCGTGTGCGTGCGCGGCGCGCGCGGTGAGCAAGGCCTGCAGCATGGCGTCGGCCGCGATGGCGTTGAGGGCGTCGGCATCGAGCACCAGTCGGGGGGCCAGGCTCAGTACCTGTGCCAGATCGGCGCGCACGGCGTCGCCGCCTCCGCACCCGCAAACGACGGTGGAGGACTTCAGTGCCTGAACCTGCGCGGCCGAACCGTGCGGGCGGACCATCAACTCGGGCCGCAACGTGTCATGCGCAAGGTCAGCCCGCGCATCGAGCAACTGCAGATACACCCGCCCGGCACCGGCCGCGTGCGCAGCGCGCGCGGCGAGCACGGCTGCGCCAGTCATTCCCGGGGCTCCGCCGACCACCAGCACATCGCCGAAGCTGCCTTTGTGCGACGCGTGGTCGCGCGGCTTGTCGCAGGCGACCTCGGGGCCTGCCAGCCAGGCGTCGGCCGATGCGCCGGATGGAAGCACGTTCAGCGTGTGAAGCCACACGCGGCCGGCATGGTCGCGGCCGGCACCGGTGAAAAGCCCCGGCTTGGCCGTCAGCAGCGACAGCGTGTGCGAGGCGCGCACGCAGGCCTCGCCGAGCGGCTGGCCCGTGTCCGCGTTCAAGCCCGAAGGCAGATCGACCGCCAGCACGGCGCAGGGCAGGGCGTTGAGCCGCGCGATGCATTCGGCCATCGCGCCCTGCGGGGCGCGTTGGGCGCCGAGGCCGAGCAGGGCGTCGATGGCGATGTCTTCGGGGGACAGCGAAGGCGCCGCCACGGACGCATCGGTGATGGCGATGCCGGCTGCGAGCGCCTTGTCGTACGCGGCGCGGGCGTCGGCGGGCAGTCGGGCCGCATCGCCGATGAAGCTCACCTGAACCTGCCAGCCGGCGTCGTGCAGGTGGCAGGCGGCCTCGAAGCCATCGCCGCCGTTGTTGCCAGGGCCGGCGGCCACCCACACGCGTTGGGCATGGGGTGCCAGGGCTCGCGTGAGCTGCGCGACGGCGCGCCCGGCACGTTGCATCAACGCGTGGGCGGGCAGAGGCGACTGGGCGTCATGCTCGATGCGCCGGGTGGCATCCACGCCGTGCAAGGGGCAGGCCGCAAGGCTGGGAAGAAGGGCGCGCATGGCCAGGAAGTGTGATGCAGCCGAAGCGAGCCCGGTGCGCTCAGCGGTGCCAGCGCTCCGGCGCCAGGCCGGTCGGGTCGATGGACGGCAGGCGCTGGGCGAGGCCATCGGCCACCAGGCGGGCCGCGCCGGAGGCCAGCGCCCACCCGGTGTGTCCATGGCCGGTGTTGATCCACACGCCGGGAATGCCGCTCGCACCGATCGCAGGCAGCCCGTCGGGCAGCATGGCGCGTGCGCCTGCCCAGCGCTGGGCTTGGCTCATGTGGGCGACGCCCGGAAACCAGTCGTCCAGCGCGCGGTACAGCGACGCCGGCAACTCGCCGCTTCGTGCCACGCCGCCAATGCGTGCGCCACCACTCACGCGCACGCGGTTGCCGATGCGGCAGATGAGCACCTGCCGCGCCTCGTCAACGACCGCTGCGCGGGGGCCAGCGTCTGGATGTGCCTCGTGGTGGCGCAGCGCGGCGGTGAGCGTCCAGCCGTGTACGGCCATCAGTGGCAACTTCACACCCAGGTTGGCGAGTAGGGTGCCGCTGCCCAGTCCGCCGCAGACGACGACTGCGTCGAAGCTCTCGGTGATGGGTTCTGCCTCGTCGCCGCCAGCGCCCTCTTCGCTGCTGGGTGTCACCAAGGTCGATTCAGGCGAGGACGCGGTCAGGTGCGTGATGCGCAGCGGCTTTCCCGTCTCGATGTGCTGAACCGCGCAGTGCATCTGAAAGCGCACGCCCAAGCGCTGCGCTTCGTTGCGCAAGAGCAGGGCGAACTGCCGTGCGTTGCTCGCCTCGGCTGTCGGCAAAACCACGCCGCCCTGCAGTTCGCGGTCGGCATTGAGTCCGGGTTCGAGGCTTCGGCACTGGCCGGCATCGGCCCATTCCGCGCGAACGCCCAGTGCTTGAAGCGCCCCCAGGTGCTGCTTCAGGCGCCCGGCGCTGGTCGCGTCGCGCGCCAGCAGCAGGCTGCCGGCAAGGTGCTCGTGTTCGAACTTCAGCGCCTTCGTGATCGCCTGCACGCGTTGCTCGCTGAAACTCTGCAGCCGCACATGCCGCGCCAACAGGTCGTTCGCATGCCTGGGCTTGAGCGCGCGTCGCATGCGCAGGGTCCATCGCCAAGCCGAAAGGTTGCGCGCGACGTGCGCTGCGGCCTTGGGGTTCAGCAGCGGCACCCAGCCGGGCGCTGTGACGCCCCCGGCGGACCACGGCCATGCGCCCCCCGGCATCGACAGGCCCGCGTGCGCGAAGCTGGCTTCGGCGGCGACGCTGCCGCGCTGCTCGTAAACGGTCACGGAATGGCCATCGACGGCCAGTTCATAGGCCTGTGCCACGCCAACATTGCCCGCCCCGATCACGGCGATGCGCATCAGTGGCCCCTCGGTGCGACCAGCGCACATCGGGTGAAAGGGTGGGCTGCAGCGGCACTCCACGAGCCTTGCTGGGTGCGCTCGCAGATCGCGCTCAGTTCATCTGTCATGAGAAGGGCCGCCGTGCGGCCGTGCTACACTCTACGGGTTTATCTGAATGCCGCCCATGTCGGGCAGCTCGGACGAACAAATCGCGAATTCGGCCACTGAAGGTGTTGCGCTGCTTGAAGAGTCTCTTCGCAAGTTGAGACCCATGAAATCAAGCGTTGCAATTCAGGCGGAATTCTAGAACCAACCTTTGGAGTTGCCATGTCAGTCACGATGCGTGAAATGCTGGAAGCCGGTGTCCATTTCGGTCACCAAACCCGCTTCTGGAACCCCAAGATGGCTCCGTACATCTACGGCCATCGCAACAAGATCCACATCATCAACCTCGAGAAGACGCAGCCGCTCTTCAACGACGCGATGAAGTTCATTCGCCAGCTGTCGGCCCGCCGCGGCACGATCCTGATGATCGGCACCAAGCGCCAGGCGCGTGAAGTGATTGCCCAGGAAGCCAAGCGCGCCGGCATGCCCTACGTCGACCAACGCTGGCTCGGCGGCATGCTGACCAACTTCAAGACGGTCAAGGGTTCGCTGAAGAAGCTCAAGGACATGCAGGCGCAAGTCGAGTCGGGCGCTGAAATCCGCATCAAGAAAGAAGCTCTGCTGTTCCAGCGCGACCTGATCAAGCTCGAAAAGGACATCGGCGGCATCCAGGACATGAACGCGTTGCCTGACGCCATGTTCGTCATCGACGTCGGCTACCACAAGATCGCCGTCGCCGAAGCCAAGAAGCTCGGCATTCCCGTGATCGGCGTGGTCGACTCGAACCACTCGCCTGAAGGCATCGACTACGTCATTCCCGGCAACGACGACTCGTCGAAGGCTGTCGCGCTGTACGCCCGCGCCGTGGCTGACGCCGTGCTGGAAGGCAAGAACAACGCCACTAACGAGGTCGTGCAAGCCGTTGCTGCTGGCAGCGACGAATTCGTGGAAGTTGACGAAGCCGTCTGAGCTTTGCCCCCTCGCCCGAGTGCGAGATGAGAAAGGGGCTGCTTCAGCCCCTTTTTTTCGACAAGAAATGATTCATGGCCTTGCTGCCGGCGGCAGCGGCCACAAGCAAACGGAGATTCAAGATGCCCGCAATCACTGCAAGCATGGTCGCTGAACTGCGCGCCAAGACCGACGCCCCGATGATGGAGTGCAAGAAGGCGCTGACCGAGGCCGACGGCGACATGGAAAAGGCCGAAGAACTGCTGCGCGTCAAGCTCGGCAGCAAGGCCGGCAAGGCTGCTTCGCGCATCACCGCCGAAGGCGTGGTCGCCGCTGCGGTCGAGGGCAACACGGGCGCCCTGGTCGAAATCAATTGCGAGACCGACTTCGTCTCTAAGAACGACGACTTCCTGGCCTTCTCGAAGGCTGTCGCCGAACTGATCGCCAAGAACAACCCGGCCGACGTGGCTGCCGTCGGCGGCCTGTCGCTGTCGCAAGCCGGCTTCGGCCCGACGGTCGAAGACGTCCGCAAGGGCCTGATCGGCAAGATCGGCGAGAACATGACCATTCGCCGTTTCAAGCGCTACGCGGGCGGCGGCAAGCTGGCCAGCTACCTGCACGGCACGCGCATCGGCGTGATGGTCGAGTTCGACGGTGACGAAGTCGCCGCCAAGGACGTGGCCATGCACGTCGCCGCGATGAAGCCGGTGGCGCTGTCGTCGGCTGAGGTGCCGGCCGACCTGATCGAGAAAGAGCGTTCGGTGGCGACGCTGAAGGCCGCCGAGTCGGGCAAGCCCGCCGACATCGTGACCAAGATGGTCGAAGGCTCGGTGCAGAAGTACCTGAAGGAAGTCAGCCTGAACGACCAAGTCTTCGTGAAGGCCGCCGACGGCAAGCAGACCGTGGCGCAGATGCTCAAGAGCGTGAACACCACGGTCAAGGGCTTCACGCTCTACGTGGTGGGCGAGGGTATCGAGAAGAAGGTGGACGACTTCGCCGCCGAAGTGGCCGCGCAGGTGGCCGCAGCAAAGGGCGCGTGACCCGCAGGGACGCGAACGAACGGGGCCTGAGTGCCCCGTTCTCACGGATAGACTTCGAAGACACGGCGGCACCCACGCCAGGAGAACTCTGAATGCCCGCGTACAAGCGCATCCTGCTCAAACTCTCAGGCGAGGCCCTCATGGGTGACGACGCCTACGGCATCAACCGCTCGACGATCGTGCGCATGGTGCAAGAGGTGCAGGAGGTGACCCAGCTGGGCTGCGAGGTGGCGGTCGTGATTGGCGGCGGCAACATCTTCCGCGGCGTGGCGGGCGGCTCTGTCGGCATGGACCGCGCCACCGCCGACTACATGGGCATGCTGGCCACGGTGATGAACTCGCTGGCCCTGGCCGACACGATGCGCCAGGAAGGCATGACCGCCCGGGTGATGTCGGCCATCAGCATCGAGCAGGTCGTCGAGCCCTATGTGCGGCCGAAGGCACTGCAGTACCTCGAAGAAGGCAAGGTGGTGATCTTCGCCGCTGGCACCGGCAATCCCTTCTTCACGACCGACACGGCCGCCGCGCTGCGCGGGGCCGAGATCGGCGCCGAGATCGTGTTGAAGGCGACCAAGGTCGATGGCGTCTACACCGCCGACCCCAAGAAAGACCCGACCGCCACGCGCTACGCTGATATCACCTTCGACGAAGCGATCAGTCGCAACCTGCAGGTGATGGACGCGACCGCATTCGCGCTTTGCCGTGACCAGAAGCTGCCGATCAAGGTGTTCAGCATCTTCAAGTCGGGGGCGCTGAAGCGTGTCGTGATGGGTGAAGACGAGGGCACACTCGTCCACGTTTGAGGAAATTGAGATGAGCACCGCAGAAATCCGCAAGAACGCCGAGCAGAAGATGGCCCGCTCGGTCGAGTCGTTCAAGAACGAGCTGCAGAAGATCCGCACCGGCCGTGCGCACCCCGGCATCCTGGACCAGGTGCAGGTCGAGTACTACGGCTCGATGGTTCCCATCAGCCAGGTGGCCAACGTGACGCTGCTCGATGCGCGCACGATCAGCGTGCAGCCCTGGGAAAAGGGCCTCGGCCCGAAGATCGAGAAGGCCATCCGCGAGTCGGACCTCGGCCTGAACCCGGCCGCCCAAGGCGACCTGATCCGCGTGCCGATGCCCCCGCTCACTGAAGAGCGTCGCCGCGACCTGACGAAGGTGGTGCGCAACGCCGGTGAAGACGCCAAGGTGGCCGTGCGCAACCTGCGCCGCGACGCCAACGACCAGGCCAAGAAGCTGCTGAAAGACAAAGAGATCGGTGAAGACGAAGAGCGTCGTTCGCTCGATGAAGTCCAGAAGCTCACCGACCGCGTCATCGCCGAGATCGACAAGATGATTTCGGCGAAAGAGGCCGAGATCCTCGCCGTCTGACGCGACCTTGACGGCACCGTTCGTTGCACCCCGCGCCGCTTCCTCGAACCTCGTGACCACCACCTCCCGCATTCCGCGCCACGTCGCCATCGTGATGGACGGCAACGGCCGCTGGGCCAAGAAGCGTTTCATGCCCCGTTTCTTCGGGCACAAGCAGGGGGTCGATGCGCTGGTGCGTGTCGTCCAGGCCTGTGCCGACCGCGGCGTC
The DNA here is from genome assembly GCF_056676035.1 of Piscinibacter sp. PDB5-1. NCBI lineage: Bacteria > Pseudomonadati > Pseudomonadota > Betaproteobacteria > Burkholderiales > Sphaerotilaceae > Piscinibacter > Piscinibacter sp. PDB5-1. The sequence continues at coordinate 45,051 of NZ_JBWVZL010000006.1, forward strand.
GAATACCTCACCGTGTTCGCGTTCTCGTCCGAGAACTGGAAGCGCCCGAACGAAGAGGTCTCGGGCCTGATGCGCCTGGGGCTCATCGCTGTGTCGAAGTACCTCGCCAAGATGGCGCGCGATGGCGTGCGCATCCGCATCGCCGGTGACCGCGACAACATCCCGCAGAAGCTGCGCGAGGCCTGGGACCAGGCCGAGGTCATGACGGCCGACAACAAGCGCATCACGCTCACGGTGGCCTTCAACTACGGCGGCCGCTGGGATGTGGTGCAGGCCTGCCGCCGCGCGATGGAAGCGGGCGTGCCACCGGCCTCGCTCGACGAGGCGACGCTCAGCCGCTTCATGGCGATGAGCCACGCACCCGATCCCGACCTCTTCATCCGCACCGGCGGTGAGGTGCGCATCAGCAACTTCCTGCTGTGGCAGGTCGCGTACTCTGAATTTGTTTTCAGCGACTGCCTCTGGCCCGACTTCGGTGAGAAGCAGCTCGATGCGGCCATTGCCGATTTCGCCCGACGTGACCGGCGCTTCGGTGCCGTCGAATCGTCTGCCCCGGTGGCCTCGCAGGCCGTGGCCCAGGTCTGACCATGCTGCTGCAGCGTGTGATCACCGCGCTGGTCCTGCTGGCTGTGCTGCTGCCCGCGATGCTGGTGCCGCAGGCTTGGCCCTTCGCGGTGCTCACTCTGGTGGCCATTGCCGCTGCAGGCTGGGAGTGGGGCCGCCTCAACAGCGCCTCGGGCGTTCCAGCCGTGGCCATGGGGGCCTTGCTGGCGGCCGCTTGCGCCGCTGCGTTTGCGCTCGACTGGGTGCGCCCTGGAGCCAACCCGGTGTGGTGGCTGGCGGTGCTGGTGTGGGTGCTCGGGGGGGCGTGGGCCATCAAGAGCGGGCCCGACGGCTGGCCCCGACTGCCCAAGGCCCTGCGCTGGGGCATCGGCCTCGTGGCGCTGTGGACTGCCTGGCTCGCCCTGGCGAGCGCCAAAACAGTCGGCCTGAACTTCCTGCTGTCGGTGTTCTGCCTCGTGTGGGTGGCCGACATCGCCGCCTACTTTGGCGGGCGCACCTTCGGCCGGCGCAAGCTCGCGCTGGCCATCAGCCCCGGCAAGAGCTGGGAAGGCGTCTGGAGCGGCATGGCCGGCGTGATCGTCCTCGCGTTCGCGTGGATGACCGTCGAGCGACACTTCGGGCTGAGCGACGCAAGCGTTTTCGCTCGACTCGACAACCGGCTGGGCATCGCGGGGATGCTGTTGTCGCTGGTCTTCTTGAGCGCAATGAGCGTGGTCGGCGACCTCACCGAGTCGCTGGTCAAGCGCGCGGCCGGTGCCAAAGACAGCAGCCGGCTGCTGCCCGGCCACGGGGGTGTGCTCGACCGCGTGGACGCGCTGCTGCCGGTGTTCCCGATCGCCATGGCGTTGAGCTTCTTCTGATTCGCGCGCTGAGCTTTTTCTGATCGGACTGCGATGAGCGTCACCTCCCGCCCGCGCCAGCGGGTCTGCATCCTTGGCTCCACGGGCAGCATCGGCACCAGCACGCTCGATGTGCTGTCCCGGCACGCTGACCGCTTCGAGGTCGTTGCGCTCACCGCGCAGTCGCGCATCGCGGATCTCTTGGCTCAGTGCGTGCAATGGCGTCCGCGCTTCGCCGTGGTGCCGGCCACCGGTGCGGCCGAACTGCGCCGCGGGCTGGCCGAGGCTGGCCTGCGCACCGAAGTGCTCGAAGGCCCGCAAGGCCTGTGCGAGGTGGCGGCGCACCCCGACGTGGACAGCGTCATGGCGGCCATCGTCGGAGCCGCCGGTCTGGCGCCGTGCCTCGCAGCCGCGCAGGCCGGCAAGCGCCTGCTGCTCGCCAACAAAGAGGCGCTCGTCGTCGGCGGCGCCTTGTTCATGCGCGCCGTGAAGCAGGGTGGGGCGACGCTGCTACCCATCGACAGCGAGCATTCGGCGATCTTTCAGTGCCTGCCCGAAGACCGCGACACCTGGGCCGCGCGAATCGACCACATCGTGCTGACCGCCTCGGGCGGGCCGTTCCGCCAGCGCGACCCGGCGAGCTTGAAGCAGGTCACGCCCGACGAGGCCTGCGCGCACCCGAACTGGGTGATGGGGCGCAAGATCTCGGTCGACTCGGCGACCATGATGAACAAGGCGCTCGAAGTGATCGAGGCGCGCTGGCTGTTCGACCTCACGCCGGACCAGATCCGTGTGGTGATCCACCCGCAGAGCATCATCCATTCGATGGTCGTGTGCCGCGACCACTCGGTGCTGGCGCAACTGGGCACGCCCGACATGCGTGTGCCGATCGCCTACGGGCTGTCCTTCCCCGAGCGCATCGCGTCGGGCGCGTCGCAGCTCGACTTTCTGAAGCTGTCGGCGCTGCATTTCGAGCCGGCCGATGCCCAGCGCTACCCGGGCTTGCAACTCGCGTGGGACTGCCTGCGAGGCGCCGAGGGCAGCACGGCGGTGCTCAACGCGGCCAACGAGATCGCGGTCGAGTCCTTCCTGGCCGGAACCATCCGCTTTGACCAGATTCACAGCGTCAACGCTGGCGTTCTTGACGGCGTGTCTCCCTCGGCGCACGACTGCGCATCGCTCGAGGGCCTGCTGTCACTCGATGCCCTCGTGCGCGACAAAGCCCGAGAGATCGTCACAAGGCTCACTGCATGACCACGATCACGACGGTTCTGGCGTTCTTGGTGACGCTGAGCATCCTGATCGTCATCCACGAATACGGCCACTACCGCGTGGCGGTCGCCTGCGGTGTCAAGGTGCTGCGCTTCTCGGTCGGATTCGGCCGTGTGCTGTGGCGCCATCAGCGCACGCCGACCAGCACCGAATTCGTGATCTCGGCGTTGCCCTTCGGTGGGTATGTGCGCATGCTGGGGCAGGGCGAAGGCCCGGTCTCACCTGAGCAGCGGCCCTTTGCCTTCGATGCCAAACCGCTGTGGCAGCGCGCGGCCATCGTGTCGGCCGGCCCGCTCGCCAACCTGCTGCTCGCGGTGCTGCTGTACAGCGCCCAGCACTGGGTCGGTTCACAAGAACCCCAGGCCCGCATCGGCACGCCCACCGCCCAAAGCCTGGCCGAGCAGGCCGGGCTGCGAGCCGGCGATTGGGTGAAGGCCGTGTCCATCGACGGCAACGAGTGGCGCGATGTGCGCTCCGCCACTGACCTGCACTGGCAGCTCACGCAGTCGTTGCTGGAGGGGGAACGTCTGCACCTCGCCGTGACCGATGGCGACGGGCGCAGCCGGCGGACCGCCGTGCTCGAACTCGATCGCCTGCCCTCGCGCGAGATGGACGCGGAGACACTGCAACGTGTCGGCCTGGGCGCGCCCTTCATCGAGCCCGTTGCCGAGGTGGTGACGCCCGGCGGGCCGGCTGCACGTGCCGGCCTGCGCGTGGGTGACCGCGTCCTGTCGGTCGACGGGCAGGTCGTCGGGGACGCGGCCGTTCTGCGCGAAGCCATCCGCCTGAGCGCCCCGGCGACGTCACCCGCCCGTGCCATGGAGTGGCGGGTGGACCGTGGCGGCCAGACGCTCACGCTCGCGTTGACGGCCCAGCTCGATGACGATGGCCGGGGTGGCAAGGTGGCGCGCGTGGGCATGGCCTTTCCGCGGCCCGAGACCGTGACGGTGGCTTACGGTCCCTGGGAAGGGGTGTCCCATGCGGTCGGGAAAACCTGGGACATGTCGGTGCTCACCGTGCGCATGCTTGGCCGCATGCTGATCGGCCAAGCCTCGCTCAAGAACATCAGCGGTCCGCTCACCATTGCCGATTACGCGGGCCAGTCGGTGCGGCTCGGGCTGGCGTACTACCTCGGCTTTCTGGCCGTGGTGAGCGTGAGCCTGGGGGTGCTGAACCTGCTGCCCTTGCCCGTCCTCGATGGAGGGCACCTCATGTATTATCTTTTCGAGGCCGTGACCGGGCGTCCGCCATCGGACGCGTGGCTCGAACGGCTCCAGATCGGGGGCATGGCCGTCATCTTCATGATGATGTCGCTGGCCCTCTACAACGACTTGGCCCGCTACCTGGTGCGGTGACGGGCCTGCACAGACACCCGATGCGAATTCCCCCTGCCTGCCGGACGGGTCTCCCGTTCCGTTTCCGCCCGACGCTTGTCTCGATGGCGCTCGCGGCCGCCCTGCAGGCCGGCTCGGCCTGGGCCGTTGAGCCTTTCGTGCTGCGCGACATCCGCGTCGAGGGCCTGCAACGTTCAGACGCGGGCACCGTGTTCGCGTCACTGCCCTTCCGCGTCGGCGACACCTACAACGACGAAAAGGGGGCGGCCGCGCTGCGTGCGCTGTTCGCCACCGGCCTGTTCAAGGACGTGCGCCTGGAGATCGATGGCAACGTCGTCGTCGTGGTCGTCGATGAACGTTCGGTCATCGCCAACATCGACTTCGTCGGCGTGAAAGAATTCGAGAAAGAAGCTCTGGTCAAGTCGCTGAAAGACTTCGGCATCGGCGAAGGCCAGCCCTTCGACAAGGCCCTGGCCGACCGCGCCGAACAAGAGCTGAAGCGCCAGTACCTCACGCGCAGCCTCTACGGCGCCGAGGTGGTGACCACCGTGACGCCGCTGGAGCGCAACCGCGTCAACGTCACTTTCACCGTCACCGAAGGCGGTGTGGCGCGCATCAAAGAGATCCGCATCGTCGGCAACAAGGCTTTCTCCGAAGGCACGCTGACCAGCCAACTCGACCTGAATGACGGCGGCTGGCTGAGCTGGTACACGAAGTCCGACCGCTACTCGCGCGCCAAGCTCACGGCCGACCTCGAAACGCTGCGCTCGTACTACCTGAACCGCGGCTACCTCGAATTCGAGGTGCTTTCGACGCAGGTGGCGATCTCGCCCGACAAGCAAGACATCACGATCACCATCAACGTCAAGGAAGGCCAGCGCTACATCGTCACGGGCGTGAAACTCGAAGGCGAGTACCTCGGCAAAGAAGAAGACTTCAAGACGCTGGTGAAGATCGAGCCCGGCGAGCCCTACCAGGCCGAGCGGGTGGCGGAGACCACGCGCCAGTTCACCGAGCGTTTCGCCACTTTCGGCTACGCCTTTGCTCGGGTCGACGCGCGCCCCGAGATCGACCGCAGCACCGGCCGGGTCGTCATCGCGCTGGTGGCCGACCCGCAGCGCCGCGTGTACGTGCGCCGCATCAACATCGCCGGCAACAGCCGCACGCGCGACGAGGTGATCCGCCGCGAGTTTCGCCAGTTCGAATCGTCGTGGTACGACGGCCGGCGCATCAAGCTGTCGCGCGACCGCGTGGACCGGCTGGGCTACTTCCGCGAGGTGTCGATCGACACCGAAGAGGTGCCGGGCACGCCCGACCAGGTCGATCTGAACATGACCGTGACCGAACGCCCCACCGGCAACCTGCTGCTGGGCGCGGGATTTTCGAGCGCCGACCGCTTCTCGATCACCGGCTCGATCAAGCAGGACAACGTGTTCGGCTCCGGCAACTACCTCGGCATCGAGGTGAACACCAGCAAGTCGAGTCGCACCGTGGTGTTCAGCACGGTCGACCCGTACTTCACCATCGACGGCATCTCGCGCGCGTTCGACGTCTACTACCGCACCCAACAACCGATCAACAGCCAGGGTGAGGACTACAAGCTCATCACGCCGGGTGCTTCGGTGCGCTTCGGGGTGCCGTTCACCGAGTACGACACCGTGTTCTTCGGCATCGGCGCCGAGCAGACCGAGATCCGCGGCGACAACGCGATGCCGCAAAGCTACCTCACGTACATCAAGGACTTCCAGTCGCGCAAGACGACCGCGGTGCCCTTGACCATCGGCTGGGCGCGCGACCAGCGCGACAGCGTCCTCGTGCCCAACGAGGGCCGCTACCAGCGCATCAACTTCGACTGGAGCGTCGCCGGCGACGCGCGCTACCTGCGCACCAACCTGCAGTACCAGCAGTACTGGCCGCTGAGCAAGCGCTACACCTTTGCCGTCAACGCCGAAATGGGCATCGGCAAGGGGCTGGGCGGCAAGCCGTATCCCATCTTCAAGAACTTCTACGGCGGCGGCCTGGGCACGGTGCGTGCATTCGACCAGGGCTCGCTGGGGCCCGTGGACCAGACCGGGGCGTACATCGGCGGCAACCGGCGGGTCAACCTCAACAGCGAGCTGTACCTGCCCATTCCGGGTGCGGGCAACGACCGCACATTGCGCTGGTTCGGCTACGTGGACGTGGGCGGTGTCTGGGGCGCCGAAGACAAGGTCGATGCCGAAGGGCTGCGCGCCTCGGCCGGCCTGGGGCTGAGCTGGGTGTCGCCGATCGGCCCGCTCAAGCTGAGCTACGGGGCCCCGATCCGCTACGAGTCGAACGATAGAATCCAGCGCCTGCAATTTCAGATTGGGACCGCGTTCTGATGAAAAGCTTTCGCACCAAGTCCCTGGCTGCCGTGGCGGCCTGCCTCGTGGGCATGGCCTGGTGGACGAACGCCGCCGCGCAGGACCTCAAGATCGGCTTCGTCAACAACGACCGCGTGCTGCGCGAGGCCTTGCCGGCCAAGGCCGCCGACGCCAAGTTGCGCGCCGAGTTCGTGCGCCGCGACAAAGAATTGCAAGAGATGGGCGAGCGGCTGAAGGCCGCCGCCGACCGCTTCGACAAAGACCAGCCGACCATGACCGAGGCGGAACGCCAACGCCGCCAGCGCGAGTTGGTCGAGCAAGAGCGCGAAGTGCAGCGCAAACGCCGCGAATACCAAGAAGACCTCAACCAGCGCCGCAACGAAGAACTGGCCTCGGTGTTCGAACGCACCGGCAAGGTGATCAAGCAGATCCAGGAGGTCGAGAAGTACGACCTGATCCTGCAAGAGGCCTTCTACGCCGGCCCGCGCGTGGACATCACCGAGAAGGTCATCAAGGCCCTGAACGCCCAGGCCGGCAAGTGAGCCCTGGGCCCACGCACGTGCAGGCCACGCTCGGTGAGATCGCGGCCCACCTGGGTGGCGAACTGATCGGTGATGCGCAGGTCGTGGTCTCGCGCATCGGCCCGCTCGAAGGGGCTGCGGCCGACACGATCTCGTTTCTGTCCAACCCCCGCTACCAGCCGCAACTGGCCGCATCGAACGCCGGCTGCGTGATCGTCGCGCCCGCGATGCGCGAGGCGGCTGTGGCACGCGGGGCCGCACTCGTCACGCCCGACCCTTACCTCGCCTATGCGCGCCTGAGCCGGTGGTGGGCCGCCAAGCGCGCGCGGCCGGTGGCGGCCGGCGTGCATGCTTCGGCGGTGGTCGCGCCCGACGCACAGGTGGCCGCGACGGCACACGTTGGGCCGGGCGCCGTGATCGAAGCCGGCGCCTCGGTCGAAGAGGGCGCCTCGATCGGCGCGCTGTGCGTCATTGGCGCCGGGGCCTTCGTCGGCCGCGACAGCCGCCTCGCCCCGCGCGTCACGCTCGGTGAAGACTGCCGCATCGGCGAACGCTGCATCGTGCACAGCGGCGTGGTGATCGGCGCCGACGGCTTTGGCTTCGCGCCCACGCAAGGCCGCTGGGAAAAGATCGCGCAACTCGGCGCCGTGCGCATCGGCAACGACGTCGAGATCGGCGCCAACACCTGCATCGACCGTGGCGCGCTCGACGACACCGTCATCGAAGACGGCGTGAAGCTCGACAACCTCATCCAAATCGGCCACAACGTGCAGGTCGGCGCGCACAGCGCGATGGCAGGCTGCGCCGGCGTGGCCGGCAGCGCCACCATTGGCAAAGGCTGCACGGTCGGCGGCGGCGCCATCGTGCTGGGTCACCTGAAGCTGGCCGACGGCGTGCACGTGTCGGCCGCGAGCGTGGTGATGCGCTCGATCAACAAGCCGGGCCAATACAGCGGCGTGTTTCCCATCGACGACAATGCCGCCTGGGAAAAGAACGCCGCCACGCTGCGGCAACTGCACACCCTCAGAGAACGGCTTCGAGCCGTCGAGAAGACGGTCGAACAAGGCCTGTCGTCCCCTGCGCCCGCGTCTTCCGAGACACCCCCGACACCAGAACAACGATGAAGATGGACATCTACGAGATCCTCAAGAAGCTGCCGCACCGCTACCCGATCCTGCTGGTCGATCGCGTGCTGGCGCTTGAGACGGGCAAGCGCATCCAGGCGATCAAGAACGTCAGCGTCAACGAGCCGTTCTTCACCGGGCACTTTCCGCACCGCCCGGTGATGCCGGGCGTGCTGATGCTCGAAGCGCTGGCGCAGGCCGCCGCGCTGCTGGCCTTCGACACGCTGGGCGTGACGCCCGACGACAAGACCGTCTACTACTTCGCCGGCATCGACGGCGCGCGCTTCAAGCGCCCGGTCGAGCCAGGCGACCAGCTCACGCTTGACGTGACGCTCGACCGCATGAAGTCGGGCATGTTCAAGTTCACGGCCAAGGCGCTGGTGGGCGAAGAGCTCGCCGTCGAAGCCGAGCTGATGTGCACGATGCGTCGCATCGCCTGAGCGCGCACGGAGGCCCCACGATGGCGAACATCCACCCCTCGGCAATCGTTGACCCGGGCGCGCAGCTGGGCCAGTCGGTCAGCATCGGTGCGTTCACGGTCATCGGGCCGCATGTGCGCATCGACGAAGGCACGACGGTTGGCCCGCACTGCGTGATCGAGGGCCACACGACCATCGGCCGCGACAACCGCATCTTCCAGTTCGCCTCGCTGGGCGCTGCCCCGCAAGACAAGAAGTACGCCGGCGAGCCGACCGAGTTGCGCATCGGCGACCGCAACACCATCCGCGAGTTCACGACCTTCAACACCGGCACGGTGCAGGACGACGGCATCACGCAGCTCGGTGACGACAACTGGATGATGGCCTACACCCACCTCGCGCACGACTGCAAGGTGGGCAACAAGACCATCTTCGCCAACAACGCGCAGATCGCCGGCCACGTGCATGTGGGCGACTGGGTCATTCTCGGCGGCTACACGCAGGTGCACCAGTTCGTGAAGATCGGCGCGCATGCGATGACCGGCATGGGCACGACGCTGCTGCAAGACGTGCCGCCGTTCTCGATGATCTCGGGCAACCCGGCCGAGGCGCGCAGCTTCAACATCGAAGGCCTCAAGCGCCGCGGCTTCAGCGCCGAGCGCATCAAGGCGGTCAAGCAGATGCACAAGCTGCTCTACCGCCAGGGCCTCGCGCTCGAAGAGGCGCGCAGCGCCATCGAGGCGCTGGCGACCGAGCTGCCCGAGGCCAGCGACGACGTCGCGCTGATGACCGGCTTTCTCGCCACCGCGTCGCGCGGCATCGTCCGTTGACCCGCGTTCGCTGACCCTGTCATGCCGGCAAGTTCTCTGCGTCTGGCGATGGTCGCCGGCGAAACGTCGGGCGACTTGCTCGCGAGCCTGCTGCTCCAAGGGCTGAAGGCGCGCTGGCCCGACCTGCGGGCTGCCGGGATTGGCGGCCCGAAGATGGCCGCGCTGGGCTTCGACGCCTGGTGGCCGCACGAGAAGCTGGCGGTGCGCGGTTATGTCGAGGTGCTGCGGCACTACCGCGAGATCGTCGGCATCCGCCGCCAGCTCGCCGAACGCCTACTGGCCGACAAGCCCGACGCCTTCATCGGCGTCGATGCGCCCGACTTCAACCTCGACCTCGAAGCGCAGCTCAAGGCGCAGGGCGTGAAGTCGATCCACTTCGTGAGCCCGTCGATCTGGGCCTGGCGGGGCGAGCGCATCCAGAAGATCCAGCGTTCGGTGGACCACGTGCTGTGCATCTTCCCGTTCGAGCCGGCGATCTATGCGAAGCACGGCATCCCGGCGAGCTACGTTGGGCACCCGCTGGCCGATGCCATTCCGCTCGACGTGCCGCGAGCGGCGAGCCGCCAGGCGCTGGGCCTGGGCGAGGCCGACACCGTGGTGGCGCTGCTGCCCGGCAGTCGCCGCAGCGAGATCGAATACGTCGCGCCGCGCCTCTTGCAGGCCGCCGCGCTGATCCACCGCCAGCGGCCCGAGCTGCGCTTCGTACTGCCGGTGGTGCCGGGCCTGCAGTCGCTGGTCGAGCCGATGCACGCGAAGTACGCCTCGGGCGTGCGCATTGACTTGCTCAACGGGCGCTCGCACGAGGCGCTGGCCGCCTGCGACGTGACCTTGATCGCCAGCGGCACCGCCACGCTCGAAGCCGCGCTCTTCAAGCGACCCATGGTCATCACCTACGCGATGAACTGGATCAGCTGGCAGATGATGAAGCGCATGAAGTACCAGCCCTGGGTCGGGCTGCCGAACATCCTGCTCAACGACTTTGCCGTGCCCGAGCTGCTGCAAGACGAGGCCACGCCGCAAAAGCTGGCCGAGGCGGCCTTCGCCTGGCTCGACCAACCCGCCCGAGGCGAGGCCCTCGTCGCACGCTTCACCCAACTGCACCACGACCTGCGCCGCAACACCGCACAGGCTGCCACCGATGCGATCGAAAAAGTCCTCGCCGCCTGAGCAACTCGGCCTCAACTTCGACGTGCTGGGCCTCGTGGCCGGCGTGGACGAGGCCGGCCGTGGCCCGCTGGCCGGGCCGGTGGTCGCGGCGGCGGTGATCCTCGACGACGCCAAGCGCATCAAAGGGCTCAACGACTCGAAGCAGCTCACAGCCCGCGTGCGAGACCGGCTCTACGACGAGATCCGCGAGAAGGCGCTGTGCTGTTCGATTGCCGAGGCCACCGTCGAAGAGATCGACTCGCTGAACATTCTGCACGCCACCATGCTGGCGATGCGCCGCGCCGTCGAGGGCCTGCGGCTCAAGCCTGCCAAGGTGCTGGTCGATGGCAACCGCGTGCCGGTGCTGCGCGTGCCCTGCGAGGCCATCGTGAAAGGCGATGCCAAGGTCAAGGCGATCTCGGCGGCGTCCATTCTCGCCAAGGTGCACCGCGACCGGCTGTGCCTGACGCTGCACGAGATGCACCCGCAATACGGCTTCGACGGGCACAAGGGTTACCCGACGCCCGAGCACTTGGCGGCGCTGAAGGCACACGGCGCCTGCTCGCACCACCGGCGCTCGTTCGCGCCGGTGCGCGAGCTGTTCGCCACCGAGTGACGCCATGACCAGCGCGGCGCCGAACGTCAAGGCCATCACCTCGCGCGACAACCCGCTGCTGGTGAAGCTGCGCAAGCTCGCGCAGGACGGCGGCGGCTACCGCAAGCTCGGCGAGGTGTGGATCGAAGGCGACCATCTGTGCTCGGCCTTCGTGCAGCGCGGCGGCATGGCGGTGCAGGCCGTAATAACCGAAGAAGCCTGGGGCGACCCGGCCTTGCGCCGGCTGGCGAGCGCCGCGGCTGCGACCGCCATCGTGCCGGCGGCCTTGATGGCGGGCCTGAGCACGCTGGAGTCGCCTGCGCCTCTGGGGTATGTGATTCCGTGGGCCGGGGCGCAGGTCATCGAACCCCACGCCCCGACCGTCGTGCTCGACCGGCTGCAAGACGCTGGCAACGTCGGCGCGGTGCTACGCAGCGCGGCCGCATTCGGTTTCACGCAGGCCATTGCCATCAAGGGCACGGCCGCGCTCTGGTCACCCAAGGTGCTGCGCGCCGGCATGGGTGCACATTTCGGGCTGCACTTGGTCGAAGCGCAGGGCGACGACGCGCTCACCGCCCTGCAGGTGCCGGTGTTCGCCACCAGCTCGCACGCTGACCTGGCCATCCACGAGGCGGCCTTGCCGTGGCCCTGTGGGTGGGTGCTGGGCCACGAAGGGCAGGGCGTGTCGCACGCCCTGCTGCAAGGCTGTGCGCAGGCGCTGCGCATTCCGCAGCCGGGCGGTGAAGAGTCGCTGAACGTGGCCGCCGCCGCCGCCGTGTGTTTGTACGAGACGGCGCGGCAGCGCCTGGTGGCGGGCGGCTGAGGCGGGGTCGAGCACCGCACCCCCTCGGAGTCAGCGCTCGTGCCGCATCCATCCGCGAACAAGGAAAGGAGCAGATGCCATGAAGACCCCCGCAACGAATGAACTGCTGAAGACCTTGCAGGCGCGTTTCGAGAAGCACGCCACCCGACATCCGGGCATCGCGTGGTCCGATGTACGCACCCGGCTCGACGCCCATCCCGGCGCGCTGAAGTCTCTGCAAAAGATGGAGGCCACCGGCGGCGAGCCCGACGTGGTCGCCTTCGACAAGGCCTCGGGCCGCTACACGTTCTGCGATTGCTCGGCCGAGAGCCCGGTGGGGCGACGAAGCGTCTGCTACGACGGCGAAGCGCTGGCCTCACGCAAGGAAAACAAGCCCGCCGACAGCGCCGCCGAAATGGCGGCCGACATGGGCATCGCGTTGCTGACCGAAGCGCAGTACCGGGCGCTGCAAACGCTGGGTGATTTCGACCTGAAGACCTCGAGCTGGGTGCAAACCCCGGCCGACGTGCGGTCGCTTGGCGGCGCCCTGTTTTGCGACCGACGCTACGGCCGCGTGTTCACGTACCACAACGGCGCGCAGTCGTACTACGCGGCGCGGGGCTTTCGCGGCTCGATCGAGATCTGACGCTCAGTACATCAGCCGGTCGGGCCGGATGTCGCGAAGGATCGTCGTGGCGATCTCTTCGATGGACTTGTGCGTGGACGACAGCCACGAGATGCCTTCGCGGCGCATCATGGCCTCGGCCTCGGCCACCTCGCGGCGGCAGTTGTCGAGGTTCGAGTAGCTGCTGTGCGGCCGCCGCTCGTGGCGGATCTCGCTCAGCCGCTCGGGCGCGATGGTCAGCCCGAAGCACTTACCCTTGTGCGGCGCCAGGCTCGCGGGCAGCGCCTTGCGGTCGAAGTCTTCGGGGATCAACGGGTAGTTCGCGGCCTTGATGCCGTGCTGCATGGCCAGGTACAGCGAGGTCGGCGTCTTGCCGCTGCGGCTGACGCCGACGAGGATCACATCCGCCTGTTCGAGGTTCTTGGCCGATTGCCCGTCGTCGTGCGCGAGCGAGAAGTTGATCGCCTCGATGCGGTCGGTGTATTCCTGGCTCTTCGAGATGTCCGAGAAGCGGCCGACGCGGTGGTTCGAGGTCATGCCCAGCTCACCTTCGAGCGGCTCGATGAAGGTGTTGAACATGTCCAGCACCATGCCCTTGCTGCCGCCCTTCACGATGGCGAGGATCTCGGGGTTCACCAGCGTCACGAAGACGATCGAGCGTTTGCCCTCCATCTCGGTCGAGTGGTTGATCTCGTTGACCACCTGCTGGGCCTTTTCGACCGTGTCCACGAAGGGCCGGCGCACGTGCCGGGGCTTGACCGAGAACTGGGCCAGGATCGAGTTGCCGAAGGTCTCGGCCGTGATCCCGGTGCCGTCAGAGACAAAGTACACGGTTCGGTTGGGCATGGTGCGTGGGGGCTGTTCGGGGCAAGGGTCGCATCATAGGCAAAGGCCCGTAGAATGAATTTCGACCTTCCCTTCGCCCCTTTCATGCAGCGCCTCATCTCTTCAGAAGAAGCAAGAAGAAGCCAGCGCCAAGATGCGTTGCAAAGCGCGCTGCATCTGCTCCCGCCCTCGAAGCATTGCTCGGGCGGTCGAGCTGGCCGGGAAGCACCGGTTTACCCACATCACGGAGCTTTCCCATGTCCAACCCGAACCTGGCGACCGCACTGGTCGTTCCGTTTGAACAGCTGAGAATGACCGACGTCGAGGCGGTCGGCGGCAAGAACGCCTCACTCGGCGAAATGATCAGCCAGCTCGCAGCCTCGGGCGTGCGCGTGCCGGGCGGCTTTGCCACCACGGCGCATGCGTTTCGCCAGTTCCTCGCGCACAACGGCCTGGCCGACAAGATCAACGCCCGGCTCGCGGCGCTGAACACCGACGACGTGCGGGCGCTGGCCGAAGCCGGCGCGCAGATCCGCCACTGGGTCGAAGAGACACCGTTCCCGGCCGACCTGCAGGCGGCCATCACGGCCGAATTCGCCAAGCTGACGGCCGGCAACCCCGGTGCCTCGTTCGCGGTGCGCTCGTCGGCCACGGCCGAAGACCTGCCGGACGCGAGCTTCGCGGGCCAGCAAGAGACCTTCCTCAACGTCGTCGGCATCGACGAGGTGCTGAGCAAGATGAAAGAGGTGTTCGCGAGCCTCTACAACGACCGCGCCATCAGCTACCGCGTGCACAAGGGTTTCGCGCACGACGACGTGGCGCTGTCGGCCGGCGTGCAGCGCATGGTGCGCTCCGACCTTGGGGCGGCGGGCGTGATGTTCACCATCGACACCGAATCGGGCTTCAAGGACGTGGTCTTCATCACGTCGAGCTACGGCCTCGGCGAGACGGTGGTGCAGGGCGCGGTGAACCCCGACGAGTTCTACGTGCACAAGCCGGCGCTGAAGAACGACAAGTCCGCGATCATTCGCCGCAACCTCGGCAGCAAGCTCATCAAGATGGAGTTTGCGACGCCCGAAGAAAAGGCCGCGAGCGGCAAGCTCGTGAAGACCGTGGACACCGGCCCCGAGCTGCGCAACCGCTACTCGCTGAACGATGCCGACGTGACCGAGCTGGCCAAATACGCGCTGATCATCGAGCAGCACTACGGCCGGCCGATGGACATCGAGTGGGGCAAGGACGGCGGCGACGGCCAGCTCTACATCCTGCAGGCGCGGCCCGAAACGGTGAAGAGCCAGCAAGAGGGCAAGGCCGACCAGCGCTACAAGTTGAAGGGTGCCAAGGGCACGGTGCTGGCCGAAGGCCGCGCCATCGGGCAGAAGATCGGCACCGGCCCCGTGCGCATCGTGCACAGCCTGAACGAGATGGACTCGGTGCAGCCCGGCGACGTGCTCGTCACCGACATGACCGACCCGAACTGGGAGCCGGTGATGAAGCGCGCCAGCGCCATCGTCACCAACCGCGGCGGCCGCACCTGCCACGCGGCCATCATCGCGCGCGAGCTGGGCATTCCGGCGGTGGTGGGTTGCGGCGACGCGACCGAGACGCTGAAAGACGGCGCGCTCGTGACCGTGGCCTGCTCCGAAGGCGACACGGGCTTCATCTACGACGGCCTGCTCGAGACCGAGATCACCGACGTGCAGCGCGGCGAGATGCCGTACTGCCCGATCAAGATCATGATGAACGTGGGCAACCCGCAGCTCGCCTTCGACTTCGCGCAGATGCCCAACAGCGGTGTCGGCCTCGCACGGCTCGAATTCATCATCAACAACAACATCGGTGTCCACCCGAAGGCGATCCTCGACTACCCGAACATCGACCTCGACCTGAAGAAGGCGGTCGAGTCGGTGGCGCGCGGGCACGCCTCGCCGCGCGCCTTTTACGTGGACAAGTTGGCCGAAGGCATCGCGACCATCGCGGCGGCCTTCTGGCCCAAGCCGGTGATCGTTCGCCTGAGCGACTTCAAGAGCAACGAGTACCGCAAGCTCATCGGCGGGTCGCGCTACGAGCCCGAAGAAGAGAACCCGATGCTCGGCTTCCGCGGCGCCTCGCGCTACGTGAGCGAAGGCTTCGGCGACGCGTTCTCGATGGAATGCGAAGCCATGAAGCGTGTGCGCCACGACATGGGCCTGAACAACGTCGAGATCATGGTGCCCTTCGTGCGCACCGTGAACCAGGCCAAGCGCGTGACCGAGATGCTGGCCGAGAAGGGCCTGAAGCGTGGGCAGGACGGGCTGCGCATCATCATGATGTGCGAGGTGCCGAGCAACGCCATCCTGGCCGAGCAGTTCCTCGAGTTCTTCGATGGCATGTCGATCGGCTCGAACGACCTCACGCAGCTCACGCTCGGCCTCGACCGCGACTCGGGCTTGGAGCTGCTGAGCAACGACTTCGACGAACGCGACCCGGCCGTGAAGGCGATGATCTCGCGCGCCATCGCGGCCTGCCGCGCCACCGGCAAGTACATCGGCATCTGCGGCCAGGGCCCGAGCGACCACCCCGACTTCGCCGACTGGCTGGCGGCCGAGGGCATCGTGTCGATTTCGCTGAACCCGGACACGGTGGTCGAGACCTGGCAACGGCTGGCAAAAGGCTGAGTCCGTCGACGCAACGTGTCGGTGCGGGCGGCTGGCCCGCTGCAAGAGCAAGGTGAGGGGGCCGCGCCGACCGTAGCGGGGCTTTCGGTGGGCAGGAGGGAACGCGTGTGCTGTTGCTGGTGACGTCGCTCAAGCTGATCGTCGAGCTCGCGCTCATGGCGCTGGCGGGGCAGGGCGTGTTGGCTGTGCTGGCCGGCCCGGGCCGTGACAGCAACGTGTTCTACCTCGTGCTTCGCGCCATGACCCGGCCGTTCGTGCAGGCCACGCGATGGGTCACGCCCCGGGTCGTGCTCGACCGGCACGTGCCGCTGCTGACCGGGCTGCTGCTCGTCCTGTTGTGGCTGGCGGTGGTGGTTGGCAAGGTGTCGCTGTGCGTGCTGGCCGGCATGGTGGGCTGTCGGTGACCAACACACCCGCGACCGAAGCGCACTGGCGCGGCAACCTCGTGCTGACGCGCGTGCTGCTGGGCGTGTGGTTCGTCGTGAGCTTCGTCGTGCCGTACTTCGCACGCGAACTCGACTTCGTCGTCTTCGGCTGGCCCTTCAGCTTCTGGGTGGCGGCGCAGGGCGCCTTGTGCGTCTACGTCGTCATCGTGTGGTGGTACAGCCGGCGCATGCGTCGGCTCGACATCGAACACGGCGTGGCCGAAAAGCTGGACTGACATGCGAGCGCCCGCGACTCCGCCTTCGCAGGCCTCGAACGGCAGCGGCCATGC
Organism: Piscinibacter sp. PDB5-1; assembly: GCF_056676035.1. Lineage (NCBI taxonomy): Bacteria > Pseudomonadati > Pseudomonadota > Betaproteobacteria > Burkholderiales > Sphaerotilaceae > Piscinibacter > Piscinibacter sp. PDB5-1. Next base: position 61,664 of record NZ_JBWVZL010000006.1, read on the forward strand.
GGGCGTGCGCCGCCGGCTGCACAAGGCCTACGGCTGGTACACGGGTGGCTTCATCGCCTTCGTCATCGCGCTCGGGCTGGCCGAGCAAGCCGGGCTGCCCAAGAGCTGGATCGGCTTTCTCTTCCTCATCGCCACCGTCGCGCTCTACGCGGTGATCGGCGTGATGAGCCGCACCACCAACCCGGCCGAGTACTACGTGGCCGGACGGCGCGTGCCGGCGCTCTACAACGGCATGGCCACCGGGGCCGATTGGATGTCGGCCGCCAGCTTCATCGGCATGGCCGGCACGCTGTACCTCAGCGGCTACGACGGCCTGGCCTTCGTGCTGGGGTGGACGGGCGGCTACTGCCTGCTTGCGCTCTTGCTGGCGCCGTATCTGCGCAAGTTCGGGCAGTTCACCATTCCCGACTTCATCGGCGCGCGCTACGGCGGGCACGGGCCGCGCATCATCGCCATCGTCGCGGCCATCCTGTGTTCGTTCGTCTACGTGGTCGCGCAGATCTACGGCGTGGGCCTGATCACCACGCGGCTCACCGGCGTGGCCTTCGAGCTGGGCATCTTTCTCGGGCTGGGCGGGGTGCTGGTGTGCTCGTTTCTCGGCGGCATGCGTGCGGTGACCTGGACGCAAGTGGCGCAGTACATCGTGCTGATCCTCGCGTACCTCATTCCGGTGCTGTGGCTGTCGGTCAAGCAGACGGGCGTGCCGGTGCCGCATGCCGTCTATGGCCAGCAGCTGCAAAAGATCACCGAGCGCGAAAAAGAACTCATCGCCGACCCCAAAGAGCAGCAGGTGCGCGCCATCTACCGCGCCAAGGCGGCCGAGTACGCGGCCAAGCTGCAAGACGTGCCCAAGGCTCTGGCCGGCGACCGTGCCGCCGCGCGGGCCTACCTGGCCGAGTTGAAGGCCATCGGCGCACCGCTCGACGAGTTGCGTGTGGCCGACCGTGCACTGGCCTCGTTGCCGAAGAACGAATCCGCCGCACGCGCGGCGTGGATGGCCGCGCAGGCCTATTACGAGTCGCGCGCCGCGCCGCTGGCCGGCATGCGCCCGCATGCGCAGCAATACGCCGGCGACCCCAAGGGCACACCGGCCGAACGCCAGCTCTTCGATGAGTCGCGCCGCAACTTTCTGGCGCTGGTGCTGTGCCTGATGGTCGGCACGGCGGCGCTGCCGCACATCCTGACGCGCTGCTACACCACGCCCACCGTGAAAGAGGCGCGCGACTCGGTCGCGTGGTCACTGGTGTTCATCGTGCTGCTCTACGTCACGGCGCCGGCGCTGGCGGTGCTGGTGAAGTTCGAGGTCTTCAACGTGCTGGTGGGCACGCCGTTCGACCAGTTGCCGGGCTGGATCGCCAACTGGTCGAAGGTGGACCCGGCGCTGCTGTCGGTCGAAGACGTCAACCGCGACGGCCTGCTGCAACTGGGCGAGATGAAGATCGGCAGCGACATCATCGTGCTCGCCATGCCCGAGATCGGCGGGCTGCCTTACGTCATCTCGGGCATGGTCGCGGCCGGGGGGTTGGCGGCGGCGCTCTCTACCGCCGACGGCTTGCTGCTGACCATCGCCAGCGCGCTGTCGCACGACCTGTACTACCGGGTCATCAACCCGCAGGCCTCGCCCGCGAGCCGGGTCACCGTCTCGAAGGTGCTGCTGCTGATCGTCGCCCTGCTGGCGGCCTCGGTGGCGGCGCAGAAGCCCGGCGACATCGTCTTCCTGGTGTCGGCGGCGTTCTCGTTCGCGGGCTCGGCGTTCTTTCCGGTGCTGGTGCTGGGGGTGTTCTGGAAGCGCGCCAACCGCTGGGGCGCCGTCGCGGGCATGCTGACCGGCCTGTCGGTGGCGCTCTGCTACATGGCGATGAACGAGCCGTGGATGCGGTCCGTGCTGGGTGTGACGGCACCGGTGGGCCTGTGGTTCGGCATCCAGCCCATCGCGGCGGGGGTGTTCGGCGTGCCGGCCGGGTTTGTCGCCACCGCGGTCGTGAGCTGGCTCACGCCCCGGCCGTCGATCGAGGCGCAGCAATTCGTCGATGGCTTGCGCCACCCCGGCGAGGCGGCGCCCCGAACACCCCCCTGAAGTGCCGCACGGCCCGGCCCGCGCGTGGGCAGCAATTTGCCGCTGACCCGCATTCGCGGGCTATAATCGCCGGCTTCGCCTTGCCACACCCGTGTCCGACGCTGCGGGGTGGCTTCCAATCTCGGAACCCACAAGGAGTACACATGCGTCACTATGAAATCGTCCTGCTCATCCATCCGGATCAGAGCGAACAAGTTCCGGCCATGCTGGAACGCTACAAAGGTGTGGTCACCGCCGCCGGCGGCAAGGTCCACCGCGTGGAAGACTGGGGCCGTCGCCAGATGGCTTACATGATCCAGAAACTCGCCAAGGCCCACTACCTCTGCATCAACATCGAATGCAGCAAGGAAGCCCTCGCCGAGCTGGAAACCGGCTTCCGCTTCAACGACGCCGTGCTGCGCCACCTCACCGTGGTCAAGAGCAAGGCCGAGACGACCCCGTCGGTCATGATGAAGGCCGTCGAGAAGGAAGACGCTCGCAAGGCCCCGCAGGAAGCGACGGTCTGAAGACACATCCTGCCCCGACCGTCAGCCCCTGAGGCCGCATGAACCGACTGGTTCTTTCGGCACAGATGCTGGAACGGGGCGCGGTGCGATACACCCCGGCCGGCTTGCCAGCCTGCGACATGGTGCTCAAGCACGAGTCGCAGCTCTCGGAAGCCGGGCAGCCTCGCAAGGTCTCGATGGAGATTCGTGCGGTGCTCATCGGAGACCTCGTGCCCCGCCTCATGAAGCTGGACCTCGGAGCCGAGGCGACATTCGCAGGCTTCCTGACCAACCAGCGCAACGGCCGAGGCACTGTCTTCCACGTCACAGAGTTCGATCGAGCCGAGTCCCAGGCCTCTACTTGAGCCAAGACCGCTCGACTGTTTGTTCCGGATAGATATTTAGAGAGGTGAAACATGCCCCCACCCCGCGGTAAAGGTCGGTTCTCGAAGGACCGCAAGCCCAAGCGCAACCAACAATCGCTGCTGTTCCGCCGCAAGCGTTTCTGCCGCTTCACGGTGACCGGTGTCGAAGAGATCGACTACAAGGACATCGACACGCTGCGCGATTTCATCGCCGAAAACGGCAAGATCACGCCCGCTCGCCTGACCGGCACGCGTGCGTTCTTCCAGCGTCAGCTCACGACCTGCATCAAGCGTGCTCGTTTCCTGGCCCTGCTGCCGTACAGCGACCAGCACAAGGTCTAAGGAGCGACGAACATGCAAGTGATCCTGCTCGAAAAAGTCGCCAACCTCGGCAACCTCGGCGATGTCGTCAAGGTGAAAGACGGCTACGCCCGCAACTTCCTGATCCCGACCCGCCAGGCGCGCCGCGCCACCGAGGCCGCAATCAAGGAATTCGAAGCCCGCCGTGCCGAGCTTGAAAAGGCTGCCGCCGACAAGCTGGCCACCGCCCAGGCCCTGGGCGAGAAGATGAACGGCCGCACCATCCACATCACGCAAAAGGCGGGTGTCGATGGTCGTCTGTTCGGTTCGGTGACGAACCACGACATCGCCGAAGCGCTGACGCGCATCGACTTCAAGATCGTCAAGGCCCAGGTTCGCCTGCCCAACGGTCCGCTGAAGACGGTCGGCGAGCACACCGTGTCGGTGGCTCCGCACACCGATGTGGTCGTGGAAGTCAAGGTCGTGGTCGTCGGCGAAACCGACTGACCGAAGCCCGCTTCGACAAGAAGGGGTCGGCACTGCCGGCCCCTTTTGCTTTTGGGCTTGAGTTTTCCCGCGTTGACCAGAGCTTCCTCACCGGTTGTTCACAGGCTTGTTCACACCCGCGTGCAGCGGTTTCCTCCGGGTCTGCCCGGGTACGCACCTTGCACCCGCTTTCTAGGATGACGAACGATGTCCACCGTGTTCCCGCCCTCTGAAAACTCGGCGCCGGCCCGCGACGACGAAGTCGCCCGGCTGCGCATTCCTCCGCATTCGGTCGAGGCCGAGCAAAGCGTGCTCGGCGGCCTGTTGCTCGACAACAGCGCCTGGGACCGTGCCGGCGACCTGTTGGTGGACAGCGACTTCTACCGCTTCGAACACAAACACATCTACGCCGCCATCGGCGGGTTGATCAACCAGGCCAAGCCGGCCGACGTGATCACGGTGTTCGAACAACTGCAAAGCCTGGGCAAGGCCGAAGAGTGCGGTGGCCTCGTCTACCTGAACGCGCTGGCGCAGAGCGTGCCCAGCGCGGCCAACCTGCGCCGCTACGCCGAGATCGTGCGCGAGCGCGCGGTGCTGCGAAAGCTGGTGGCGGCGAGCGACGAGATCGCCACCGCGGCGTTCAACCCGCAGGGGCGGCCGGTGCCGCAGATCCTCGACGAAGCCGAAAGCAAGATCTTCAAGATCGGCGAAGAAGGCTCGCGCTCGCGCCAGGGCTTCTTGAGCATGGACCAGCTGGTCGTGCAACTGCTCGACCGCGTCAATGAGCTGCACGAGAACGGCGCTGAAGAAGTGACCGGCGTGCGCACCGGCTTCTACGACATGGACCGCATGACCGCGGGCCTGCAACCCGGTGACCTGATCGTGCTGGCCGCGCGCCCGTCGATGGGCAAGACTGCGTTCGCGCTGAACATTGCCGAGCACGTGGCAGTCAACGAAGGCCTGCCGGTCGTTGTGTTTTCGATGGAAATGGGCGCGGCGCAGTTGGCGCTGCGGATGGTCGGCTCGCTCGGTCGCATCGACCAGAGCGGCCTGCGCACCGGCAAGCTGCGCGACGACGAATGGGGCCGCCTGTCCGAGGCGGTCGAGAAGCTGGGCAAGGTGTCGGTCTTCATCGACGAAGGCTCGGCGCTGTCGCCCAGCGAACTGCGCGCCCGTGCACGGCGCCAGGCGCGCCAGTGCGGCCAGCTCGGCTTGATCGTGGTGGACTACCTGCAGCTCATGAGCGGCAGCGGCGGCGGCTCTGAAGAAAACCGTGCGACGGTCATCGGTGAGATCTCGCGGGGCCTGAAGTCACTGGCCAAAGAGTTGAAGTGCCCGGTGATCGCGCTCTCGCAGCTCAACCGAAGCGTCGAAACCCGCACCGACAAGCGGCCGATGATGAGCGACTTGCGCGAGTCCGGCGCCATCGAGCAGGACGCGGACGTGATCATGTTCATCTACCGCGACGACTACTACCTGAAAGAGCAGTCGAAGGAGCCGGGCGTGGCCGAGATCATCATCTCGAAGCAGCGTAACGGCCCGACCGGCACGGTGAAGCTCGCCTTCCTGAAGCAGATGACCAAGTTCGACAACCTCGCGCCCGGCAGTGGCGGCGGCGGCGACGAGTATTGAGCCGGGCGGCTTGAGCCCGCGACGCGGCAGGATTAAGGTGCAGGCTCGTCTGCCTGACCCACCTGCCGCATGCCGAACCCACCCCTTGTGTCTCGACGCGCCCTGAACGCGTCGCTCGTTTCGCTGGCGTTGGCCATGCGTGTGCCGTCGGTGCGGGCCCAGCCTCCGGCGAACGCGGCCTACACCGGCCCGATCTTCGACGCCCACCTGCACTACAACGACGAGGCGCAGGCGCTGCACCCGATCGACGACGTGCTGGGGCGCATGCAGCGCAGCGGGGTGCGGGCCATCGTCGCCAACAGCCGGCCGAACGACGGCACCAAGGCCCTAGCGGCGGCCCGCGAACAAACCACCCGCGCGGGCGTGACCGTCGTGCCCTTTGTGCGCCTCTACCGCACCCGCGCCGACTACAGCAACTGGCACCGCGACCCGAGCATCGTGGACTTGGTGTTGCGCGAGTTGGAAGCCGGCACCGCCGCCGGGCCATACCGCGGCCTGGGTGAATTCCACCTCTACGACAGCGCCAACGCCGACGGGCCGACTGCCCGCCGGCTGATGCAACTGGCGCAAGAGCGGCAACTCGTCGTGCTGGCCCATGTGGACGAGGTCGCCATCGAGAAGCTCTTCGCGCACGCACCGAAGGCGCGGGTCATCTGGGCTCACACCGGCATCGGCGGGCCTTCGCTCGCGCGCGTGACCTCGTTGCTGGAGCGTCACCCCAGCCTGTTCGGTGAGCTCTCTTACCGGCCCGGCCTGACCGAAGGCGAGGGCGGCTTGAGCCGCGCCTGGCGCGAGTTGATGGTGCAGATGCCGGAGCGCTTTCTCGTCGGCTCGGACACCTGGGTCAACTCACGCTGGGACGACTACGAAGCGCTGATGCAGCAAGCGCGCCGCTGGCTTGGCGACCTGCCGGCACCCGTGGCGCGCCGCATCGCCTGGGACAACGGCGCGCGGCTCTTCGACCTGCCGGCGCCGCGCTGAGGCGGGCGCGCTTCAGCTCACGCGGAAGATCTGCACCGCGCGTATCAACGTGCCGGCGCGCTCGTGCAGTGCGTGCGCGGCAGCGGCGGTCTGCTCGGCCAGCGCCGCGTTTTGCTGGGTGGCGGTGTCGATGGTGGAAACCGCCGTGTTGATCTCGCCGATGCCGACCGACTGCTCGCTTGTCGCGCCGGTGATCTGGTGGACGAGGGTCGATACCTGGCTCACTGACTTCAGCACTTCTTCGATGACCTGCTCGGCTGAGCGCACGCGGTGCGAGCCTTCGGAGACCTGCTCGACCGAGGCGCCGATCAGCGAGCGGATCTCTTTGGCGGCCTCGCTCGTGCGCTGGGCGAGCGCGCGCACCTCCGAGGCCACGACCGCGAAGCCGCGGCCTTGTTCGCCCGCGCGCGCGGCCTCGACCGCTGCGTTGAGCGACAGGATGTTGGTCTGGAACGCGATCCCTTCGATCACCTGGATGATCTCGGACACGCGTTTGGACGAACCCTCGATCGACGCCATCGTGCGCACCAGGTCGTTCACCGCCTCGCCGCCGCGCTGTGCCACGTGGCTGGCGTCGTGACTCACCTGCGCGACGGCCTGTGCGGTGTCGGCGGTCTGTTTCACCGCGCCGGTGATCTGCTCCATCGTGGACGCCGTCTGCTGCACGCGGTTGGCCTGCTGCTCGGTGCGGTTCGACAGGTCGTGGCTGCCATGCGAAATGTCGTTGGCCCCGGCGGCCATGCTGCGCACCTCGCCGCGCACGTCTTCGACGATGGCCTGCATGTTGAGCTTGATGAGCCCCAGCCTGCGCATCAGCTTGCCCAGCGGGTGGCGCGGGTCGTAGTCGATGTGGCCGGTGAGGTTGCAGCCGGCGATCTGCGACGCGATCTTGCTGGCCTGGCGCAGGGGCATGGCCACCGAGCGATGAAACCACCACCACACCCCGAAACACAGCGCGGCGAAGACGCCATCGAACACCAGCGGGTGAAGGCTCGCCGTCCAGCCCACCGCGTCGGGCAACACGAAACCCAGCGCCAGGGCGCCCATCACCAGGCCCATGCGCTGGCTCAAGGTGAGGCGGTGGATGCGCATCGGCCAGTCGCGCCAGCCGACGCGGCGCAACCCACCGGCATGCAGGCGCAGGCTTTGCCGGCCGCGCTCGCGTTCGTCGCGCAGGCGGGCATACAACGCTTCGGCAGCCTGGATCTGATCGCGCGTGGGCTTCACGCGCACCGACATGTAGCCCTTCGGCTTGCCGTTTTCGAGCACCGGGGTCACGTTCGCCACCACCCAGTAGTGGTCGCCGTTCTTGCGGCGGTTCTTGACCAGGCCGCTCCAGGGGCGGCCGCGCCCGATGGTGGTCCACATGTCCTTGAAGGCCTCGGGCGGCATGTCGGGGTGTCGAACCATGTTGTGGGCTTGCCCCAGCAGTTCTTCGTAGCTGAAGCCGCTCACCTCGACGAAGGCGGCGTTGCAGTGGGTGATTCGCCCTTGCTCGTCGGTGGTCGAGACGAGCATCTGCTGGCCGGGGTAGTCGTATTCACGCTGGGTGATGGGCTGGTTGATTCGCATCCGGTGTGCTCCTGGGGCCGCAATGACGCGCCGCTGAAGCGCGGGCGCGCATGGGTGAGGCGCAGGCCCGCGCCGCCCGGGTCGTCTGGACGACCCCGGGCGCGTGGCGGACCATCGCGTCTCATCTCCGGGCAATGTCGGACGAATGAGATGGCGGGTTAAATCATTTATTCGCTCAAATGGCCAAAAGTGATGGGTTCGTGCGGTTTTTCGCGGCATGGCGCATGGGGCCTGCATGATCCAATCGACCGCAGCTGTGCCCACCTGCCCTGAGGTTTGATGCTTCCCCGCACCCTGGCTTTGGTCGACGACGACCGCGAATACACCGAGTTCCTGGCGCAGTACCTGCGCGAGCGTGGGGTGGACGTCCAGCTGTTCGCTGACAGCAACGACCTGCTCGCCGAGGCCGACCCTTACGGCTTCGACTTCTACCTGCTCGACCTGATGCTGCCCGGCATCGACGGCCTCGACTTGCTCAAGCTGCTGCGCCGCCGCAGTGACGCAGGGGTGGTGGTGGTGTCGGGCCGATTGGCGCCGGACGTGTTCAACCAAGTGATCGTCGCCGGCGCCGACATGTACCTGAGCAAGCCGGTGCAGTTCGAGCAGGTCGCGCTGGCCATCGAAGCGGTGTACCGCCGCGTGGCCGCTCACGCCAACGCGCAGGCCGCGTGGAAGCTCGACCGCCGCGCCAGCCAGTTGGTGGCCCCCGATGGCGCGCGGGTGGACCTGAGCCGCGGCGACGTGGCCCTGCTCGAATGCTTCATCGAAGCCCAGGGCGAGGTCGTCAGCCGCGAGGCACTGCGCCAGCGCCTGGGCCGCAATGCCGAGGCGGGCGAGGCCGATGGTCTCAACGCCACCATCTACCGCCTGCGCCGTCGCATCGAGCGCGCGACGCCGACGGTCGTGCCGCTGCAGTCGAAGTCGCGCGTGGGCTATGTGTTCCGCGGGCCGCTGAAGCCTTTCTGACGCACACCGGGCGCGGCCCACGCCGGCGCCCAATCGTTCTGCTCAATCGTCGTCTTCGGCCGCGGGCGCCAGCACCAGGCGCAAGGTGGCCCCCGGGCCGGTGTGCGGCACCAGCAGCGCCTGGCCGCCGTGCAATTGCATGACGCGTTGCACGATGAAGAGCCCGAGCCCGTGGCCGAGCGAGCCCCCCGCGCCGGCGGCGCCTCGCACGCCCCGCTCGAACAGGCGCGGAGCGAGGCCGGCCTCGATGCCGGGGCCCTGGTCGATCACGTCGATCAGCAGCGCCAGCGGCTCGTCCGAATCGCTCAGGCGCACCACCACGGGTGCATCGGCCGGGCTGTACTTGAGCGCATTGGCGAGCAGGTTGCGCAGTGCGAGGCGCATGAGCCCCAGGTCCATCGATGCCGTGCGCGTGGCCGTTTGTCGCTCGACGCAGATGCGGTGGCGCTCGGCAGTGGGCATGTCGCCGATGGCCAGCGCCACGAGCGTGTCGATGTCGGCGTCCTGGCGGGCGATGCCCTCCGCGCGTCCCAGCAGGCTGGCGACGGCCAGGGTGTTGTCGACGCTGGCCAGCACCTGGTTCATCACAGCCATGGCGCGCGACACCCGTGCCGAAGCGGTCTGCTCGCCGGCCTCGCCCAGCGCCGTGGCCGCACTTTGCAGCGCGGCTGACGCGTTGTTGAGGGGTTGGCGCACTTCGTGGGCCAGCACTTCGAGCATCTGGTTGCGCTCTTGCAAGAGGGCGTCCAGCTCGGCGGCATGCTGCTCGGCGCGGGCCCGGCCGAGTTGCTCTTGCTGAAGCGCGAGCCGCCGGTGGTGCTGCTCGGTGATGTCTTGCACCGCTCCGATCAGCCGCACCGGCTCGCCGCGGGCGTGCTCGACTTCGCCGAAAGCGCGCACCCAGATGCGGCGGCCCTTGAAGGTGGTCAGGGGCAGCTCGAGGTCCCACGGTTCGCCGGTTGTCATGGCCCGGCGGTAGGCCTCGTTGATCTCGCGGCGCGCATCGGGGTCGAAGAAGCCGGTGGCTTCGGCCAAGCTCGGGCGGTAACCATCGGGCACCTCGTAGATCTTGCGTGTCTGGGTGGACCAGCTCAGCGTGCCCTGGGCCAAATCGACCTCCCAGCCGCCGACGCAGGCCAGCCGGCCGGTGCGGTCGAGTTGCGCCTCGCTGGCTTCGAGCGCGCGGGCCGCGTTGTCCGCGCGACGCCAGGAGCGGTACACGAAGGCCGACGCGCCTGAAAAGGTGAGCGTGGCCAGCAACGCCAGGCCGCAGGCGAACGCCACCTCGCGGCGCCACGGCGCGAGGTACTCGTGGGTGGACAAGCCGGCCAGCACGATCAATGGGTGGTCGCCGACCTGCATGTAGACGGTCGCGCGCTCGACCTGGTCGACGGCGGTGAAAGCCACGAAGCGCCCTTGCTTCGGGTCGCGCCGAAGTGCCTCGCGCAAGGGGACCGACACGGCTTGGCTGCCGACTTCGCCGAACCCCGGCCGGGCCGGGGCGTGGCGCGCGACCAGCGTGAGCCGCTGCGTTCGCAGCGTGACCGCGCCGTCGGGCCCAGGTTTGACCGAGGCGATCTGTGCATGCAGGTACTCGACCGGGATCGTGCCGTAGGCAATGCCCGCGAAGCCGCCGTCGTCGAGGTTGACCCGGCGCACCACCGGCAGCACCCAGCGGCCACTGATGCGCGATTGGATCGGCTCTGACACGACCAATTGCTCGCCGGCGCGCGCGCGAATGAAGTATTCGCGATCGCTCACGTCGATGCGCGCGCCGGGCGGCACGCCTCGACCGTGGCGCACCACGCCCGAGGCGTCGGCAAAGCGAAGGCCGTCCACTTCAGGCATCAGCGATTGCTGCTCGCTCAGGAAACGCTCGAATGCTTTTGCACCGGCCTCTGTGCCGCTGCGCAGGCTGCGGGCGTGTTCGAGTGCGATGGTTTGCAGCGAGAGGTCGAGCCTCGACAGCTCGGCGGCCAAGCCTTGCTCGACGCCCCGCACGAGGTTGTCGGCGGCGTCCCAGGCGCGCTGCTCGAAACTGGCCCGGCTCGCCCGCAGTGTCAGCCCCACCAGCGCGGCAAGCACCAACGCCGCGAAGGTGTTGGCCACCACCAGCACCACCACCAGCCGACGCCCGCGCAAAGCCGTCCGCGCCGGCTTGGGCAGGGGAGTATCCGCGTTGAGGGTGTCGGCAGCAGTCAAGCGCGTGGTTCGAGGGGCGAATGGCGGGCGATTGTGGCGCGCGAGATGCCGCCGGTCGAATGCCATCCGGGCAGACGGGCTTGCGGCTGCGTGGCCGAATACTGTATAAACATACAGTTATTTGCTTTGGAGCCTGCCATGCGAGATCAATTTCGCCAGAACTTCACGCCGCCGCCTCGGGTGCCGCGCTGGTTGCTGCGCGTGTGGCGCTGGCTGTGATCGCTGGCGCGCTGGCGTGTCCGGTCTGAGGGCCACGGCCGCGCGGTGGCTTAGCCGCGCAGACCCGGCCTGGGGCCGTGCGCAGCTGAGGCGTGCATCGCTGGGGGCTTGCCCGGTGCTGCACGGCGGTCCGGTTCACTTCGCGATTTCGAGCGCCGTGACGACCAAGGCGCCGTCGATGCGCTCGGCCGCGAAGCGCACCTTGTCTCCTGCGCGCACGCGGTTCAGAAGCGACGGGTCTGCCACGCGAAACACCATGGTCATCGGGGCCATGTCCAGGTTTTCGATGCGGCCGTGGCGCAAGGTGATCTTGGCTTGCCCGGCATCGACCTTGCGAACCTCGCCGTCGGTCCATGCGCGGGCGGCCGCAGCCGCCGGGGCGGTCGGGGCCGAAGCGCCCTGAGCCAGCGCTGGCAGGGTGGCTCCCAGCAGCGAGGCGACGCACAAGGCGCGAGAGAGGCTGATGCGCTTGTGCGGTGCGCCGGCTTGCCGCAGCGGCGCCGCGAAAAAGAAGTGCTGTTTCATTGGACCTCCACCGTGCCGAGCATGCCGGCGTCGAAGTGACCGGGCAGCAGGCACGCGAACTGGAACGTGCCCGCCTGCGTGAACTGCCAGACGATCTCTCCCGATTGCCCAGGCTTCACATGGACCATGTGCGCCTCGTCGTGTTCCATGCCAGGGTGGCGGCGCATCATGTCTGCGTGTTCCTTCAGTTTGTCGGGTGTGCCGAGCACCAACTCGTGCAGCACCTGGCCACGGTTGCGCGCGACGAGCCGCACCGTGTCGCCGCGTTTGACGGTCAGCTTCGACGGCGTGAAACGCATGTCGTCGCTCATGTCCACGCGAACCGTACGGCGCACTTTGCGCGGGTCGCCCTGTTGGCCGAAGGCGGTGGCCTCCACTTGTTTGGCGTCGTAGGTGCGAGCGGGTGGCCGGTTGGCGTCACGGTGGGTGTCGCCGTGCGCACGGGCAGCACCCGGGGCCAGCAGGGCCAGCAGGGTCAGCGCCGAGGCAGTCGCTCGCCAGGCGCGGGTAAGGGAGGTGATGTGCATGGTGAGTCCTTGGGTGGCTCAGTGACCGTGATGGTCGTGGCTGGGTTTGCGCACGCGCAGGGGCGCGCGTTCGTTCGGTGGGTTGGAGGTGCGCGCCGGCTCGGGCAGCTGGCCGGTGAATTCATAGGCCACGCTGCCGGGTGGGTGGCGGTACCAGCCGGGGTCGCGGTAGTCACCGGGTTTGAGGTCGTCACGCACCTTGACCACGCTGAACATGCCGCCCATCTCCAGCGGGCCGAAAGGGCCGGTGCCCGTCATCATGGGCAGCGTGTTGTCGGGCAGCGGCATTTCCATCGCGCCCATGTCGGCCATGCCGCGGTCGCCCATCACCATGTAGTCGGGGACGAGTTTCGTGATGCGCTCGGCGACGCCGCGGTGATCGACACCGATCATGTTGGGCACGTCGTGGCCCATGGCGTTCATCGTGTGGTGCGACTTGTGACAGTGGATCGCCCAGTCGCCCGCGACCGCATCGAACTCGAAGGCGCGCATCTGCCCCACGGCCACGTCGGTCGTCACCTCGGGCCAGCGAGCGCCGGGCGGCACCCAGCCACCATCGGTGCCCGTCACCACGAAGCTCGGCCCGTGCATGTGGATGGGGTGGTTGGTCATCGTGAGATTGCCCACCCGAACGCGCACACGCTCGCCGGTGCGCGCCACCAGCGGGTCGATGCCGGGGAACACCCGGCTGTTCCAGGTCCACAGGTTGAAGTTCGTCATCTCGGACGTGCGCGGCGTGGCGCTGCCGGGTTCGATGTCGTACGCCGCGAGCAGGAAGACGAAGTCGCGGTCCACCTTGTGTGTGCGGATGTCTTTGGGGTGGATGATGAACATGCCCATCATGCCCATTGCCATCTGCGTCATCTCGTCGGCGTGCGGGTGATACATGTGGGTGCCGGCGCGCAGCAAGGTGAACTCGTAGACAAAGGTCTTGCCTGGCGGAATGTGCGGTTGGGTGAGGCCGCCGACGCCGTCCATGCCCGAAGGCAGCATCACGCCATGCCAGTGCACCGTGGTGTGCTCGGGCAGCTTGTTGGTGACGAAGATGCGCACGCGGTCGCCTTCGACCGCCTCGATCGTCGGCCCCGGGCTGGAGCCGTTGTAGCCCCACAGCTTGGCCGTCATGCCCGGCGCGAACTCACGCTCGACCGGCTCTGCGACGAGGTGGAACTCTTTGACGCCGTTGTTCATGCGCCAGGGCAGGGACCAACCATTGAGCGTGGCCACGGGGTTGAACGGTCGGCCGCTCGCTGGAGGCTGAGGCGGCTGCATGTGGGGCGAGGTCTGGATGACGGCCTCGGGCAGGGATGCGGCGCCGACGCGGCTGACGGCGCTGGCGCCGAGCGCCACGGCACCGGCGGCTCGAAAGAAGTTTCTGCGATTCGACATGGGGTGCTTTCAGTGGCCGCCGGCCGCGGCCGGGGCGGAAGAAGGGATCACTCCCGTCAGCGGTGAGCCGCCCGGCGAGTGGCCGGTCAGGGCGGTTTGTAGTTGGGTGTCGGCGATCCAGAAGTCGCGCAAGGCTTCGACATACGCACTGACGCTGCGGACTTGCTCGCGCGAGTCGGCCAGCAGTTCGAACACACCGATCAACATGCCGTTGTAACGAAGCAGGTTCTCTTCGGAGATGCGCTTCTTCAAGGGCACGACCTCATCGCGGTAGTGGCGCGCCAGGTCGTACGCGGCACGGTAGCCCGAATAGGTTTCGCGCACTTCGGACTGTGCCTCCGTCGCCACCTGTGCCGCCCGGTGGAGCGCCTGCATGTAGCTGGATTCGGCGCGCGCCAGCCGTGTCGAGCCAAAGTCGAACAGGGGGAGTTCGAGCTCGATCTCGTAGCCGTTGGCGCGTGACTCGCCGGTGGTGCTCTTGTTCTGATAACCCAGTTCGAGCACGTTGACCATGCGCGTTGCCTTCGTCAGTCCGAGCGAACGCGCGGTGGCGGCGACGTCGCGCTTGGCGGCCAGCACATCCAGGCGACGGTCGAGTGCCGTCTGCTCGGCAAGGGCCGGTGCCGTCGGCGTGGCTGGCAGGTCGGGCAGGCGCTCGGGGAGTCGCAGGGCCAGCTGAGCCTGCGACGACAGCCCGAGCGCCCGGACCAGCCGCTCGCGCTCGGCCACTGCCCGGTGCCTGGCTCGCGTCAGGTCAGCGCTTGCATCAGCGAGGAACGATTGCTCACGCATCTGGGCGAGCTTGCTGAAGTTGCCCACCTGCACCATGCGACGCGCCAGTTCGTGCGCTGCGTCGGCGGCTTCTTTCACTTGCTCGTAATAGCGCACGAGTTCTTGCGCGGCAACGGCGGCGTAGAAGGCCTGGCGGGCCACGGTGGCCACGCGCACGGCATCGCTCGCCGCTTGGTGTTGCACCCGTTCGAGGCGGTGTTGTTCCATCTGACGAGCCACCGGCAGGGTCAGCAGGCCCAGCAAGTCGAACATCACCGAGCGCTCGGTTTCGACCACGCCTCCCGATTCGCGCATGCGCCCAAAACTCAGTGCAGGGTTTCGCAGTCGGCCGGCCCTGACGAGGTCCGCCTCGGCGATGCCCAACTCGGCAAAGCTTGTCTGCAAGCCGCGGTGGCCGAGAAATGCCAGTTCGACGGCTGCGTCGGCGTGCAGTGGCTGCGCCAAGAGTTCGGTGATGCGGCTTTGGGCGCTGTCGATGTCGTACGGGGTGCGCTGGTAAGTCGGTGCAATGCCGGTGCGTTCGCGCGTCATCTCACGCACGGCATCGAAACCGCCATCGATCGAGAACGACGCGCATCCGCTCAGCACGACGGCGGCGGCGAGGAAGGGCATGCGCGGAACCGCCGCAACGGCAGTCCGCAGTAAGAGGTGTGAAGTCATGGCTCGAAATCGTTCAACGCCAAGCGGCAACAGCGCTCGGCAAATCATCCGCGCAGCAGGCGCGGGTGCGACGTCGGCCTCATTCAGAGGCCGCGGGGGTCAGACGGGTCGAGGAGGGCGGTCTGGTCCGCTCTGCATGAACGATGGGGCCCTGGCAGCAAGCGGCAGGAAGCCGGGGCCACGGAGGCTGTCCAGCCCAGCAACCAACGGCGGCTGCATGGGCAACGGCATGGCAGCGCAACTTGCCGCGCACGCCAGCGTGCAATGGCTTTGTGCCGATTGCCCCTCGCCGTCAGCGACATCGTGCTCGATGCCTGGGCCATGGTGGCTGTGGTCATGGTCCTGTGGGGCGAGCATCTCGGCCGCGCCAACATTAGCCTGTACGGCCCGAGCCAAGAGCCGGCCATCTGGTGTCTCGCATGCCATGTCAGCAGCGATCACGCCACGCAGCGGTAGCAAGGTCACGAGCACCAGAATCAATAGAAAGCGAAGGTTCTTCACGTCGTCGTCTACACCGTCTGAATGCACTCTAGACCTTCACCCGATGGCAAGGTCAAGTGACTCGCCTTTGCTGTTGTGGCGATGGCCAAGGCAGCGTTCACAGAGGAACCGGGGAGCCACCTCTGTCTTCGGGTACGAGACGCCTCTGAAAAATTTATGCACTGAACGCTTGACGAGCTCAAAAACCTAGGCCATACTGCGAGGCTTCGCTGAACGCAATAAGTCAGCGACGCAAACAAACAGTTTGCAGCTCTTTAAAAATGAACAGCCGATAAGTGTGGGCGTTTGAAGGCGAGTGCCAGAAGTTGAAAGACTTCAGGTCTCATGGACCTAAAACGCTCATAGAAGT
>NZ_JBWVZL010000007.1:0-24842 GCF_056676035.1 Piscinibacter sp. PDB5-1
CCACATGAGCATCATGCGGACTGTCATGTCTGGGCGCTGTACCGCAGTGCGGCCTAACCCTTCCATCGAGCGGATGCCAAGCCGGCTGCGCCGTCTTGCCCCCGCTCATGTCAAACGTTAGGTTTCATTGGTGCGTGCGTTCCCTCTCGTGTTGTTTTGGTGCGTCTGGTGTGCCGGTGGTGCCTATGTATTTGAGGTTTGGCGTCAGGGCGCCTGTCCGCCAGCCGCATGCAGCGGAATCCTTATCATCTTTGCCGCGCCCAAGTTGCTCATCGCAGGGCTCGTTTGGCTTGCAATCGGCCTTGGAGCGTCGTTCGCACTTTGGTCCCTGTCCGGCGCCCGGAAGGGCAAAGGCTCTGGCGAGAATGAAACCTAACCATTCCATCGAGGGGATGTCCAACCGGCTGCGCCGGTCGGCCACCCCTCATGTCAAACGTTAGGCCTCGGCGGAACCCCTTTCAACTCACACACTGAAATGCGCGTCTTCATCGACATTTCGCTTCTCACTCCCTGCTCAGCGATCGGCCGAGTGTCCGGGCCAATGGAGTTTCCATCACTCCCGCGTGTCGGAGAGCTTGTCTCGCTCAGCCGCGCTGTTGTTCCGAACGCAGATTTCTCAGGCCAAATAGCCGTAGAGCAAGTCATTCACAGCCCCACAGAGTCGGGGCAAGAACCGATGCTCTCGCTCGCAGATATTGTTTCGCCCACGGCAGAAGCGGCAGCGTCTATTGGTCAAGCCCTCGAGCAGTTCTACGGCCTGTTCTTCGACCCGTACGAAAAATGAGGTCAATCTTGCACTGGCATTGCGCCTGTTCTCACGGCCAAGCATCCCCTGCACGAGCGACGAGGCCTAACCCTTCCATCGAGGGGATGCCAAGCCGACTACGCCGTCTTGTCACCCCTCATGTCAAACGTTGGGCGTCATGGGGGTATCGAGTGGCGAGTTGTTGTGAGCAGGATTGATCCGACTAAAGCTGCGATCCGAAAGCGGCTGTTTCTTGCCGCGAAGGAACGTGGGGAGTCTGGGCCGTCTCATGGGTACGACTGGTGCAGTCACTGCCATGGTCACGGCTCAGTATGCGTCGAGCATGCCCGAGGCGGGGAGCGATGGGCTTCGTTCGAAGAGTGCAAAAACTGCCACGGAGAACGCGTGGTTGCGAGCAAAGAGTAGAAGGAACAGGGGGGCTACGCGCCGGGTCGCTGAGTCTGGCTGTCAGCCCCAGCTGGAGTCTCTGCTTGGCTCAAGCTCATGGTCGAGTTAGGTACAGGCTCGAGGCAGGGATGGGCCGCTGTCCTACAGCAAACAGGTGCGCTGAGAATGACGCCCAACCATTCCATCGAGCGGATTCGCCTTCGGCGAACCGCTCATGTCAAACGTTAGACATCGGCCGATTGGTAGTGGTGCCATGCGAGCAGAAGCGTGCCGAGTTCTTCATGGGCTGTCCGTCCGTTGGCGGCCAGCGCACCGACTAAGCGTGGTCGCCAGATGCGTGGCTTCGGTCGGCACGGTGTGGCGGCGAAGTCCGAGCCAGGCCGGGGGCAGTCTGGCCGCCGACGACCTAGCCAGGGTGCGAGGTGCTATGCAATCGGTGGCCGGTCAGAGAAATTTCTCAGCCAGGGCGCGGGCGTGAAAGGCAATGCTGTGTTCAACAGGCAGCGTGCATGGCCAGGTCGGCCGAGCCGGTCGCTGTCTAACCATTCCATCGAGGGGATGTCTTGCCGGCTGCGCCGTCAAGTCACCCCTCATGTCAAACGTTAGGAATCAGAATTGGCGCAAGTACTTGACGCTACAAGGAGCTGCGAAATCTGTGGTGGCGCGCTTGCCTTGCATCCTATGGACCGAGATCTGTTGCGATGCGTATCCTGCGGCGTGGATTGCGAGGTCGAAAACATTTCCTCCCATGAGCGCTTTGTCGGACCGGAGGAATGGGGCCTTCTGCGACTTGAGGTGCCGGCGCTGTCGTCACCAGACGCACGGCTTTTCTCCGTTGTATCGAACTGTTGGCGCCGCTGCGAAAAATTCACTCCCCTTAGAAGGTTTCCGGGCCAACTTATCGGGAACAAGGTTTGGCAAAGTTCCAGCATCAAACTGTATGCGCCGATATCTACGTACCTACGGTTGCGGAGAAATCTGGCCGAGAACGGGTACGCGAACATCGGTTTGTCATTCAGTCCAGTCCCGTTGAGTAAAGTCCCCATGCCTGACACTAGATGCAACTGATGCCTAACCATTCCATCGAGCGGATGCCCAACCGGCTGCGCCGGTCGGTCACCGCTCATGTCCAACGTTAGGCGTCAGGGTGCAGCACTACCTCTACTCGTCCTCAGGGAACACCGTGGGTGTCGATGAGTACCTCGGATTCTTCGAGGTAGGAGACAACGACTACATCAGCAGGTATCTGGAAGTGCGAGCGGACGGAACGGCAGTTCGCTACACCCAGGATTGGCCTGCCGACAAGTACGGAGTTCTTCCCGAAGGAACCTGGAGCATTGGTGCAGGTGAGGCAGCGAAGCCTGAGTATGGCCATTGCCGACAAATCTCTGCCGCTCTGTTTGATGCCATATGGTGCGCCACAACGGTTGTCAACGAACCGGACCGAACCTAAAGGGCGGGCGTCGCATCGGCTCATTTGTAGTGGCATTTCCGGCAACTGACGCGTCTCTTTCAGATGTTGAGCTGAGAATGACGCCTAACCATTCCATCGAACGGACTCGCCTTCGGCGAGCCGCTCATGTCAAACGTTAGGCCTCTCATGCAACTTTTCCCTCCAGGAATATGCGAATACTGCGGTCGCAGCGGTAAGCATCCAGAGTGCGAGAAAACTGTGGCTGAGGTCGTACTTCGCTATCAATCAGCCGATGCAGAGCTTCTCAGGAAGTACGCAAAACACGGTGCATATGGGGTTCACGGATCAACGTCCGAGGAATCTTTTGCCCGGGCTTGCGCGAGCTTGGAAAGCTATCTCGGAAGGCCACTGAGCTTCGATCGTGCAAGTGCGCTTGAAGCGAACAGTTGGTGGTTTCTTCCGGAGGGGTGGATCGGGATGATAGGTTTCATCGTAGAGGAGGCTACTGGCCTAATCTACCCTCTCGGTTCTGGGCTCGCTTATCGAACCAAGCTGCCAAACGTGGGGGCGAGTTGGAGTGCAATTCTTGAGTATGTATCAGGCCATGTGCAACCGGTCCAAGGCGGAGGGGCCTAACCCTTCCATCGAGGGGATGCCCAACCGGCTGCGCCGGTCGGTCACCCCTCTTGTCAAACGTTAGGCCTCTAGATCGACCAATTTGACGCGCACATGAATGACCGAGTTCTTCTGCTGAGCGGTGTTTTGGATGCGCTGGATCGGCTCTTTGACAGAAAGGACAAAGTGCCAGAAGTGCGAGATGTTGTGCATGCGGCGGCGCAAGCCCTTCCGTCGGACAAGCAGTTTCTTGTTCTTCGGGAGGCAACTGGCTCCCTTGAAGAGATCATTCGGGCCGCTCTCCCTGAAGTGGAGGCGCGCGAGCGAGCACTACATGTGACCAACACTCTGCGAATCGCGCTGGCTGAAGATGTTGGCCTTCAATGAGAGAAGACGTCTAGTGCCTTCGCGCACGCAATCTGTTCGTATGCTTCAAGCGTCGAGGCCTAACCATTCCATCGAGGGGATGTCTTGCCGGCTGCGCCGTCAAGCCACCCCTCATGTCAAACGTTAGGCGTCGCCAATTGACAGGGAGTTGGCCGTGAGCGAGAAATTCATCGGGCACGTGATTGATCGGGCGTCCCTGCCAAGTCGGTATCCAACACACGCACACGAACCCGAGTTTTGGGAGGCACTTGGACGCGCTGTCGCGACGTTCGGATTCCTGGAGGACGTACTATCTAAGGCAATTTTCGCCCTCACTGCGACTACTCGGCACGAAGAGTCCGAGCTAGATAACGCTTACAAGGCATGGCTTCCCACGCTGGAGAAGGCTCTTGTAGATCGCTTGGGAAGTCTGATAACCGCGTACGAGAAGGCGATCCGCAGCCACACGGATGCCAACGTCAAGAATCTCGATGACCTGCTGATAGATTTGCGCAATGCCTCAACCATCCGTAACGTTATCTGCCATGGCTTCTGGGGAACTCCGAACGCACAGGGTGCAACAGTCCCATCGTTCGTAAACAGGAAGAAGGAAGTCTTCGCCACTCCGATTGACACGCATTACTTGGATCGTCTACAGAAGGGGGCCACCGAGCTGGCGTGCGTCGTGATCGACACAGTCACGCACATGGGTTGGCAGTTTCCGGGCTCCAGCAGCCCAGGTGAGGCAGTCTGGTCGAGTCAGAAATCATGAGCCCCCGGTGCGGTGCGACGCCTAACCCTTCCATCGAGAGGACGTCGCCCGGCAAGCCGGTCGCCGCCTCTCATGTCAAACGTTAGGTGTCCCCTGGTACCAAGTTCCCATATGAACCCGGCTAACTTCCGTGATGTAGGTGAAGCCCTGAGTCTTTGGATGGAGCCATGCCCTATGCCGATGCGACGCTTGTATCGTGGAGGTCGTGTTGATGGGTTGACTCGCCCAGAAGACATCGGTTTTCCGAGGACCGTCATAAATCTACGAACAGGGCCCGACCCTGATCATTTGGAGGTCAAGGCGATTCATTTGCCCGCACCGAACAATCTGGAGAACTATGAGACTTCAGTGCGTGGTGTTGCCGAATGGCTACGAACAGTCTTGGATGCTCTTACCTCTCCGACAACGGAGTGGCCTGTCTACATACATTGCACTTCCGGACGAGATCGAACTGGCGTTGTAGTTGCCGCCGCACTTCATCTGATAGGCGTTCCGCGGCAAGTCATCTTGGGCGAGTATCTGCTCAGTGATGGGGCGGAGCATCAACTCATTGCTCGCGCGATAGATGGGCTGGATGCCTTTCAGTATGGAGTCTCGGAAAGAAATCAGCTTCGACAGTCCCTTGGTGTTCTAAGCGCATGCTGAATGGTTCTCGGACACCTAACCCTTCCATCGAGCGGATGTCCGCCCGGCTGCGCCGGTCGGCCACCGCTCATGTCAAACGTTAGGTTGCGTCGCGAAACAGGACGTCGAAGTTCAGCATCCGCGCAAAAGCTCACTACACGGAGCATCCCACTTGAGTCAAAACTCAGTCATGCAAGAGTTCATGGCCGCAGCGGATGATTGGGTCTGCAATGGCTATTCAATGGACATTCGCTACATCGCGCAAGAGGGCGAGATGGGGCTTCAAATCTGGCAAGCAAGCGTCGGTCTTCATCCTTTGAAAGCCCCAAAGGATCTCGGCTTCAAGATCAACACCGCCAAGTTCAGGCTAGGCCAGATCCAAAGATTTCCTGTAGACAAGCAAGAGTTGATCGAACTTCTGAATCAAGCAAAGCAAGGCACGATCGATCTTCCAGATGGAAAGCTTGCTCTCCCCAACGAACGACCTCACGACCACTACTCAGAGATGAGCCTTCGCGAGCGTTGGTTCTCTGAACTCCATCTACAGGTATCCGGCTCGCATCTTTACAACCAATCACCTATAGATCTGGCAGGAGTAGACAGTGCTCTTCGAGCATCAACCCCACCATTTGATGGCTTGTCCGAAGCAGCCATATGGCTTGGCTTCAAAGCGCCGGGCACCTCAACAAGTCCGCCCTCCATTGATATTCGGGTTGGCCCACCGTGCGACCTCATCTTCGACAAGTGCTCCTTGCTCGAGGATCGGCTCAGCCTGACTTTGCATGCACACCCAAACTTTGATGTTGCGCGCGTCGGGCTTGCGGTAAGAGCCGCCCCTGGTGTTGGACTTGATGCCAGACGACAGGTTTCTAGTGAAATCAAGTGGGCAAACGTTCGAGCTGGTCGACGCGTAGGAACTGTACGGATAAAGCTAAAACAGGCCGACAGCGCACTTGTCATGCTGATGATTGGCCGTTCCACTGTGCGCCGCCAGTGGTTTCTCGACCCAACAAAAGCCCGCAACAATCGCCTACTTGCCGTACAGCACTTCGACAAGGAGCTGCGGATGATTCGAAATGCGGTGCTTGAAACCACAGATTCCGCCAGATTCGAACAAGGTATCGCAGCGCTTCTCTTCCTTCTCGGGTTCTCCCCTTCAATTCAATTGGAGACGGCATCACCCGATCTCATAGTGACGACGCCCGGCGGAAGACTCGCAATAGTTGAGTGCACCACACGCATCGCAGACTTTGCAGCCAAGCTAGGAAAGCTTGTTGATCGTCGCGGAGCGCTTACAAAATCACTGAGCGCCAGCGGTCACCCGTCAAGCGTCTTGGCAGCACTCGTTTGCCGACTACCGCGGAATCAAATCGCAGCCCAAGCGCAAGAGCTGATTGCACACAAAATCGTTCTCATAGCTGGCGAAGACCTAGCCTCATCATTCAATCTTGTTCGGCACTCTAACGACCCAGACCAAATGCTCGATGAAGCTATTGCACGCCTCAATGGCAACACGCTTTGACCGCAAACAGGTCAAGCACGTGCCAACGCAACCTAACCCTTCCATCGAGAGGACGCTTTCCGGCCTACGGCCTCCAAGCGCCTCTCATGTCAAACGTTAGGCATCAGAGGTATTGCCGCGCGACTTTGGAAAGGAGGGCGGCATATGCTGGGTAGACCCAATCTTCAATCCTCGTTTGAGTGGCGCTAGTCCCCGAACCGTCTCACGATCAGAGTGACAACGACTGAAAGGCATCATGGCAACGCAAGAAGCAGCTAAGGGCCCAGCCTCCTACTTCCCATCTATCGAGAAGAAGTACGGAAAACCGATAGATCACTGGATGCATGTTCTCAAGCAGGCAGGGCCACTCAAGCACATGGAGCTTGTGGCTCATCTCAAGGGTCAGCACCAATTGGGTCACGGCCATGCCAATGCGTTGGTTGCTTGGTTCTTGGCCAAGAAGTAGTCACTAGGCATTAGTCACCCAGAAGCGTGCCGCGATGCCTAACCATTCCATCGAGGGGATGGCTTGCCGGCTGCGCCGTCAAGCCACCCCTCATGTCAAACGTTAGACATCGGCCGATCGAAAGCGGTGCCATGCGAGAAGAAGCGTGCCGAGTTCTTCGTGAGCTGTCCGTCCGTTGGCGGCCAGCGCTCCGGCTGAGCAGGTTCACCAAGTGGTTTGGGGGCAGCGGTGCGTCATCGATACTTCCGATCCATGGCAGCGAAGGGTTTGCCCAGTCGGCAGGGCTCGCGTTAACGGGCCATGCGAGCCGGTCGCTGTCTAACCATTCCATCGAGCGGATGTCTCAAGGGCTGCGCCCTTGTGCCACCGCTCATGTCAAACGTTAGACCTCAGTGTTGGGTCAGGCCGCGTGCCTCCGAAAGCAGTGCGAGTTATGCAAACGGTGCTTCATCAAAAGACTGCGCGTTCCGGCCGAACTTGGCGGCCACGCGCATCGTGCGGGCATCCAACGGCGGTGGCTTCGCTGGGCAGGTCGCAGCGGTTGGTGCCGGCTGTCCGTCCGTTGGCGGCCAGCGCGCTTAACGTTGGTCATCGAGCCTATCTGTTTGTCAGCCGTGCTGGCTCAAGCTGCGGTTCGTCTGCGGGCATTCCTCTGTGGCTTCGTCCACAGATGTCTAACCCCTCCATCGAGCGGATGCCAAGCCGGCTATGCCGTCTTGTCCCCGCTCATGTCAAACGTTAGGCCTCTGACCGTGCAAGTTGATCAGTTCCTGTCTACGGTTTATCTGGGAGACCGCGCTTGCAAGGCGGTGCTGATTGACGGCTGGAACGAGCGCGTCTCGATAGTCGTCGATGAAATCTCCCGGGTGAGGAGTGAGTTAGGTAGGTGGGACTTCTATAACGACGAGAACGTCATTGATGGGGTGCTCGTCTTTGAAGCCGTCAAGTTCTGCTCGCTAACACCGCCCGGGCCTCTGCCCTCAGACCAGATCGATATCGTTTCCGTCGAGCGACTGGAAGGTTCCCCGCGGCAATGCCGAGTGGTGTTTCACATCATGGGCATCACACCTGAGACGAAGCAGATGTGCGGCATGGAACTTGAGATCATTGCTGAGTCAGTTCACATCGAAGATCCCGCAAGGCCCGGGGCCAAGATCGAGCAATGAAGAGGCCTAACCATTCCATCGAGCGGATGTCCAACCGGCTGCGCCGGTCGGCCTCCGCTCATGTCAAACGTTAGGCGTCTGCAATGCAACAACCGCGCGCCATCAAGCTAACGCTTTCGCATCCGGGCACGGGACGCCTTGCCGCTGTCATTCGAGTCGATGAACTGTGGAGTTGTCCGCCCGCCTCAGTGCCGGAAGGCAAATATGTGCTCGTCGTGGCCAGTGATCGACGTGCGCAGCTGTCGAAAGTGGAAGTTGCTCGTACATGGGTAGAAGCCGGCGCTGCGTACGTTTGCGCATGGGGGACAAGCTCGCCGGAGATTGAAGAAACCTTTGACTCCGCCTCCTTCCTGCCCGAACTTGGCGCTCCTCTTCCCTATACCCTCATGACCACGAGCCATAGCGACGAACCGCTGGAAGAGGCCTTGTGGTTCGCGTTCTACAACGGCAAGGCACCCGACGAGGCCGATGACGGAGCGTGTCCGGTGGTAGTTGTCGTGGATTCGCAGGTTCTTGAGGAACGCGCCACGGTGTGGGTGCAGGGGAATGCGGAATGAACCGCATCACTCATACGCCTAACCCTTCCATCGAGAGGACGCTTTCCGGCCTGCGGCCTCCAAGCGCCTCTCATGTCAAACGTTAGAACTCAGTTCGCCGCAGAGGCCGCGCCTTCGAGAAGCAACCAATGAAGCGAAGAGTTCTAACGCCGCCTGTGGTGTGCTTCGGCACCACCCAGCGGCTCGGAGCATCGAGCGGGCCTCCACTGCCGGTGGCCTCGGTCGGCATGCCGCACTGGTTGGCGCGGGCTGTCCGTCCGTTGGCGGCCAGCGGGCATAACGTTGGCAATCGAACCTATCGGTTTGTCGAGCGTGCTAGTTCAAACTGTGGCTCGTCTGCCGGCAGTTCTCTGCGGCTCCAGCCACAGAGTTCTAACCACTCCATCGAGCGGACTCGCCTCCGGCGATCCGCTCATGTCAAACGTTAGACATCGGCCGATTGAGGGCGGTGCTATGCGAGCAGAAGCGTGCCGAGTTCTTCGTGGGCTGTCGGTCCGCTGGCGGCCAGCGCACCGACTGAGCATGTTCGCCGGTTGCAGTGCTGAGTTGGGCGCGATGTGGCGGCGGAGTCCAAGCCGAGTCAGTTGCGGGCCGGCCTGCGCCGACTGAGCCAGGGTGCTAGGTGCTATGCAAGCGGTGGCAGGTCATAGAAACTTCTCAGCCAGGGCGCGGGCATGAAAAGCAATGCCGTGTTTAGCAGGCAGCGCGCATGGTCAGTTCAGCCAAGCCGGTCGCTGCCTAACCCTTCCATCGAGGGGATGTCTTGCCGGCTGCGCCGTCAAGCCACCCCTCATGTCAATCGTTAGGCGTCACAAATGCGACTACTTCAGCGAATCACTGTTTTGATTGCCGCTTTAGCGGTTGCTGTGCCATCTATCGCTGGAGTGGAAAAAGAAAGCTACAGCAGTCGTTCCGGACTGTTCTTTGCATGGCTCTCGCCTGATGACGGGTACGTCTCGGCCCGCTTTGACAACCCTAGCCAGCTTCGTGAGCTTGCGCAGCACTGCAACTCAGGGCGCGACGTGTTCTCTCTGCAGAAGGGCACAAAGTACAAATGCAAGATTGAAGTCTTCAAGCTTCCTTCCGGAGAGGACTATTGGGAATCGGCAGGGGCTTCTGTGCTTGGCCCATCACCCAAATCGGACACGCGGCAGTTCGCTCTTTTCTCAACCAAACCTCCGAAAACCACCCGCTGGCAAGTTCAAGCCGTTACTCCACAAGATCGCGAGGCATTGGAGGCGCTACTCAGGTCCGATGATGTAAGGTTCGAGGCGATGTCGAGGCAACTGAAGCGCAACAGAGCACTAGTTGTAAGCAGACTTGGTGGCTCATATTTGACAATCGTCGTACCCGGAGAGGTAGTTGAAGATCGAGAGGCCTTCTACTACGCGCAAAGACACCACGTATTCACGAGCCACGACGGGGTCTACACGTATCTTGGTGAAATTCCAGGCAAGCCGATCAACTTCGTCGATCTCGACGGAGATGATCTGCCAGGACTTGTTGTATCGGAAGGCTGCGACGGATGGTGCATCTCTCTCTGGGGAATCAAAGGTGGATTCAAACAAGTCGGAACATTTGGCGGCCACTAGCGGCGTTGCCATCACGGTGACGCCTAACCCTTCCATCGAGGGGATGCCCAACCGGCTACGCCGGTCGGTCACCCCTCATGTCAAACGTTAGACATCAGCCGAAGGAAAGCGGTGCCATGCGAGCAGAAGCGTGCCGAGTTCTTCGTGGGCTGTCCGTCCGTTGGCGGCCAGCGCACCGGCTGAGCGAGTTCACCAGGTGCTTTGCAAGCAGCGGCGCGTCAGCGAAACTTCTCAACCAAGGTAGCGAAAGGTTGGCGCAGTCTGCGTGGCACGGGTTAACAGGCCATGCGAGCCGGCCGCTGTCTAACCCATCCATCGAGCGGATCCGCCTTCGGCGGCCCGCTCATGTCAAACGTTGGGCGTCACGTTGAAATCAGTAGGGCGCGCTCGGCGCGTTGAGTCGAAGCTGGTGGTGCCGAAACGGAGTTCCGAGAGTGGCGGAGGCTCATGGGTGCGCGAGGCGCGACCGAGGCGCTTCGCGGCAGCGACTGGTTCGTCACGCGAGTGCCAGTCGGTTGAGCGCAGTGCTGATGCTCGCCAGTCTCGAAGTCAGGCGGTGAAGGGCGCTTCGCGCCGCAGTGCTGCACCTGGCAGTCAGTCCAGTTGAGGCCGCTGCGCGGCGAGTGCGCCTGGTCGAGTTGGGTGCAGGCGCGAAGCAGGGAAATGCCGCTGTTCGAGGGCCGAGCGGTGCGCAGAGAATGACACCCAACCATTCCATCGAGCGGATTCGCCTTCGGCGAACCGCTCATGTCAAACGTTAGACGTCCGAAGTCATGGCCCTGCACTACGACAACAATCCGTCGCATCTTGAAGTGCCGGCCGGCTACATCGCTGTCGAGCGCGTGTATGCGGTCAAGCACGGTGGGTTCACGGAAGCGCAATGGGAGCAACTGGGTAGAGTGTTCGAGTCGCTCCCTGAGTGGCGTGCTGCGGGAGAACACGGCTGTTCGTGTTGGTTTGGTTCCTCTGAAGTGGCGCCTTACCTGCTCGCATCTGTCGAGCCCTCTGGCTTGCAGGTGTCGGGGATCGTCAGGCCGAGCCAGTGGCAAGCCTGGAACGAGCGCTTTGTCGCCCAGCTTGGTTCGTTTCCCACATTCGAAGTCTAGGCGCGTGCGTACGTCTAACCATTCCATCGAGGGGATGTCCAGCCGGCGTCGCCGTCTGGCCTCCCCTCATGTCAAACGTTAGGCGTCGCAGAACTATTCGTTCCGCACCCCGGTGTCAGTGAAGAAGGTGGAACTGCTGTGGCTATCCGACTCGACCATCTCATCGTCCCATCCAAAGACAGAGTTGCTGCGGCACGGCAGCTTGGAACGCTGCTTGGGGTCGCATGGGCCGAGCAGGGAGCAGTCGGCCCGTTCTCGCCGGTATACGTAAGCGAGGAGCTGACGATTGACTTTGACCAATGGGCCGATCCAATTCCAAAGCAGCACTACTGCTTCCACGTGAGCCAAGAAGAGTTCGATGTCATCTTCGCCCGGATAAAGCAGGCAGGAGTTGCGTACCGAAGCCTTCCCCACGGCCCGGACGACCACACGGTTAACCCTGCGTTCGGAGGAAAACTCATCTATTGGAGCGAACCCGATGGACATGTTTGGGAGCTACTGACCGTCAGCTATGAACGCCAGCCAGGAACGCAGAGTGAACGCAACGACGCCTAACCCTTCCATCGAGCGGAGATCAACCGGCAAGCCGGTTGCTCCCGCTCATGTCAAACGTTAGACCTCAGTGTTGGACCAGGCAGCGTGCCTTCGAAAGCAGTGCGAGTTATGCAGACGGTGCTTCATCAAACGACTGCGCGTTCTGGCCAAACCTGGCGGTCACGCGCATCGTTCGGGCATCCACTCGTGGCGGCTTCGCCGGGCAGGTCGCAGCGGTTGACGCGAGCTGTCCGTCCGTTGGCGGCCAGCGCACATAACGTGGGTCATCGGGCATATCGGTTTGTCAGCCGTGCTGGCTCACAGTTCGGCTTGTCTGCGAGCATTCCTCTGTGGCTTCGTCCACAGAGGTCTAACCCCTCCATCGAGCGGATTCGCCTTCGGCGAACCGCTCATGTCAAACGTTAGACATCGGCCGAGGAAAGTCGGTGCCATGCGAAAAGAGGCATGCCAAGTTCTTCGTGGGCTGTCCGTCCGTTGGCGGCCAGCGCACCGGCGGTGTTCGGTCACCAGGCGCTTTGCAAGCAGCGGTGTGTCAGCGAAACTTCCTAGCCAGGGCAACGAGGGTTTGTGCGGTCTTTCTCGGCGCAGTTCAATGAGCCATATGAGCCGGTCGCTGTCTAACCATTCCATCGAGCGGATGCCCCAAAGGCTGCGCCTTTGTGTCCCCGCTCATGTCAAACGTTAGACATCGGCCGAGGAAAGTCGGTGCCATGCGAAGAGAAGCGTGCCGAGTTCTTCGTGGGCTGTCCGTCCGTTGGCGGCCAGCGCACCGGCCCAGCGGGTTCACTAGGTGCCTTGCAGGCAGCGGCGCGTCAGTGAAACTTCTCAGCCAAGGCGGCGAAGGGTTGGCGCAGCCTGCGTGGCTCGGGTTAATGGGCCATGCGAGCCGGCGGCTGTCTAACCCTTCCATCGAGCGGAGATCAACCGGCAAGCCGGTTGCTCCCGCTCATGTCAAACGTTAGGCTTCACAACCTACATTGAGACGATGCGAACCCTACTTTGTGTGCTCTTTATGCTTGCTGCGGGAGCAGCGCAGGCGACCGAATTGCGCGCTAACCAAAGGTGTGCAGCGAAGTTGCAGGAAGAGCAGGCGCGAATTGAGCATGACTTCAATCGAACCCGTCCACCTACAAGCGACAAGGTTGCGTTTGAGCGGTGGGCGAGTGAAATGCACGCCGCGTTGAATGCGGCCGGCAAGCAAGCTGACGAATGCGAGCGGAAGAGCACGCCGACGCTGACAACGGATCGGCGCGCGGCGCTGGACAATTGCCTGAAAAGAATCAGCAGCAAGACCGATGAGGTCTTCCGCAAGTATTCGGGACGGACGCTCACGCGGGATGAGCAAGCAAGGCAGCGAGCAGAACTGGAGGATCTTCATCAGCAACGCATCGCATGTGACCTCGCGTCGCGGAAGTAGATGTATCAAATGGTGGGGTTCTTGTCGGCGAAGCCTAACCATTCCATCGAGGGGATGCCCAACCGGCTACGCCGGTCGGTCACCCCTCATGTCAAACGTTAGACATCGGCCGATTGGTAGTGGTGCCATGCGAGCAGAGGCGTGCCGGGTTCTTCGTGGGCTGTCCGTCCGCTGGCGGCCAGCGCACCGACTGAGCGTGTCCACCGGGCGCGTTGCGGCTGCCGGCGCGACGTGGCGGCAGAGTCCGAGCGACACGAGTCGCAGTTCGGCTTGTGACGAACCGAGCCAGGGTGCGAGGTGCTATGCAATCGGTGGCCGGTCAGAGAAACTTCTCAGCCAGGGGCGCAGGCATGAAGGGCAATGTCGTGTTTAGCAGGCAGCGTGCATGGCCAGTTCAGTCGAACCGGTCGCTGTCTAACCATTCCATCGAGGGGATGCCTTGCCGGCTACGCCGTCAAGCCACCCCTCATGTCAAACGTTAGGCATTTCTGGTGACAACCTCGCCTCGCATCCTTTGGTGGCTATCGCTGCTTGTCGTGGTCGCGTTTCCATTCGCCGCACACCAGCTTCTGCTAGAGGCGGGAGGGGTGTTCATGGAAAGCATCTCAGCCAGGAACTATTCAGCCTTCACGCTTGCCGTTACAGCCATTGCGGGAATGGCGCTGATCCTTCTCCTTCGCCTGCCAGATAGGGCTCCAGTCCTGCGCCGCCTTCTGCGAGTCCTTTTGTACCTAGGGTGTGCCTTGTGTGTGGCAATGCTCTTGGTGACCTGCTCGGTGACGACAAATTGCGAGCCCGATCCGGTTCAACTAGCGAGTCCGTTTAAGAAGGCAGTTCCTTCTCTCCGCGTGGCTAGCGATTGCTCGTGAGAAGAAAATGCCTAACCATTCCATCGAGCGGATGGCCAACCGGCTACGCCGGTCGGCCACCGCTCATGTCAAACGTTAGGCCTCATGGCTACCACCCCCGAAGATATTGCGGCATACGAGATCGTTGGAGCACTTCGCGCGGCATTTGCAGAAGAGGCTGTCGCCGTGGACGAGATTCTTCTTCGAGATGGATACGATGAAGATGCCTACTTCACCTGGGTTGAGCGCTTCTCTCAGTTCACAACCGATGCCATCAAACGCAAGGACTTCAAGAAGGCTGCAAGCCATATGAGCCTGCTTTCTCGCATCCTCGCTGCCGGAAACGAAGCAACCATTCGGTGCATCGACGTAGCCTACGTTGAGTCCTTGATGTGGGATATCAAAGACGAGAAGCTAAAACGGGAAGGCTGGAAGCTGATCCCTTCGAATCTAAGGTCTCTCTATGTCGCCATGTGGGGCGACCGCCCATTCATGAAGAGGTGAAATGAGGCCTAACCCTTCCATCGAGCGGACGTCTTGCCGGCTGCGCCGTCAAGCCGCCGCTCATGTCAAACGTTAGACATCGGCCGATTGAAGGCGGTGCTATGCGAGCAGAAGCGTGCCGAGTTCTTCGTGGGCTGTCCGTCCGTTGGCGGCCAGCGCACCGGCTGAGCCAGTTCACCAGGTGCGGTGCTGCGGCCGGCGCGGTGTGGCGGCCAGGTCCGAGTCATGCGAGTTGCAGTCCGGCTCGTGTCGAAACGAACCAGGGTGCGAGGCGCTATGCAATCGGGGCCTGGTCAGAGAAACTTCTCAGCCAGGGCGCGGGCCTTAAGGGCAATGCCGTGTTTAAGAGGCAGCGTGCATGTCCCGTTCAGTCGAGCCGGTCGCTGTCTAACCATTCCATCGAGGGGATGACTTGCCGGCTGCGCCGTCAAGCCACCCCTCATGTCAAACGTTAGACCTCAGTGTTGGTCCAGGCAGCGTGCCTTCGAAAGCAGTGCGAGTTATGCAAACGGTGCTTCATCAAACGACTGCGCGCTCGGGCCAAACCTGGCGGTCACGCGCATCGTTCGGGCATCCACTCGTGGCGGCTTCGCCGGGCAGGTCGCAGCGGTTGACGCTGGCTGTCCGTCCGTTGGCGGCCAGCGCACGTAACGTGGGTCATCGGGCATATCGGTTTGTCAGCCGTGCTGGCTCAAGCTGCGGTTCGTCTGCGGGCATTTCTCTGTGGCTTCGTCCACAGAGGTCTAACCCCTCCATCGAGCGGATTCGCCTTCGGCGAACCGCTCATGTCAAACGTTAGACCTCAGTGTTGGGCCAGGCCGCGTGCCTTCGAAAGCAGTGCGAGTTATGCAAACGGTGCCTCATCAAAAGACTGCGCGTTCCGGCCAAACCTGGCGGCCACACGCATCGTTCGGGCATCCACTGGCGGCGGCTTCCCTGGGCAGGTCGCAGCGCTTGGCGCGAGCTGTCCCTCCGTTGGCGGCCAGCGCACGTAACGTGGGTCATCGGGCCTATCGGTTTGTCAGCCGTGCTGGCTCAAGCTGCGGTTCTTCTGCGAGCATTCCTCTGTGGCTCCGTTAAGAACTTGCGGAAACTGAAGGCCAAGGGCTATCCGCTGGAGTCGATCATTGCCGTCGACGACACGCCCGCGAAGTACGCAAAAAACTACGGCAATCTGGTTTCGGTTCGTGAGTTCGTCGGCGATCCGGCAGATGACGAGTTGCCTCTACTGGCCGCGTACCTCGAGGAGCTGTCGAAGGTGCCGAATGTTCGAACCGTTGAGAAGAGAGGGTGGCGTGAAAGAGCGCGTAAACGGCTCAAGGATGCCTAACCATTCCATCGAGCGGATGTCCAACCGGCTGCGCCGGTCGGCCACCGCTCATGTCAAACGTTAGACATCAGCCGAAGGAAAGCGGTGCCATGCGAGCAGAAGCGTGCCGAGTTCTTCGTGGGCTGTCCGTCCGTTGGCGGCCAGCGCACCGGCTGAGCGAGTTCACCAGGTGCTTTGCAAGCAGCGGCGCGTCAGCGAAACTTCTCAACCAAGGTAGCGAAAGGTTGGCGCAGTCTGCGTGGCACGGGTTAACAGGCCATGCGAGCCGGCCGCTGTCTAACCCATCCATCGAGCGGATCCGCCTTCGGCGGCCCGCTCATGTCAAACGGTAGATTTCTTGGCGACCGGTGCACGTCCTGTGTGGCTACGGCTGAGCCCAAGAGTTGCAGTTCATCGTGCTGCTCTGGCGTTCTTCGCGCCGATCTGCTTGTCTATCGTTTGGCTGCGGGCGTCCTTCGCTCGCGGGGTTTCGGGTTGCCCTGCGTTGGGTGGCACGCCATCATCGGCGCTCTATTCAAGCGGTTGGTTTCTCGGCGTGCTGAGGTCATCGTGTTTGTCCTCGCCAAGAAACCTACCGGGTCGCTCAAGCGGACAGCCTTCGGCTGCCGCTTAGCTCAACGTTAGGCGTCTGATGAAACGAACCCAGTTCTTGGCGCATTTCTCGTTCCCGATGCTGGTAGCCTTGATCGGGCTTCTCCAATCGTTGCGCCACGAACCGCTGACTGGCGAGTTGGCTCTCACGCATCTCGCATGGGCGGCCTTGTTCTACGCCGCGCCCCACCTTCTTTGGGTAGTTGTCGCAGCGAGGGTCAAGCCTGCACTCTGGGTATGGCATGCAGGCCTTGGCGCCGCTTCATGTGCGTTGCTGGCGGTCGCGTCACTTTCGGTATGGGGGCCACGTGATCAATCAGGTTTGCCTTATCAGTGGTTCCTGTATTGGCGGCTTGCCGGCCTACTTCTGGCAATCGTCGGGGTTGGTTGGCTTCTGGCAAGGCGCCCACACTGCCGAGACGCCTAACCCTTTCATCGAGGGGATGGTCAACCGGCTGCGCCGGTTACCCACCCCTCATGTCAAACGTTAGGCGTCATGCACCTCCGCGCAGAAGCACTTGAACTCATCTTGTCACCGGCCCGCCCAGTGGATAGTGAGGACTGGGTTCGAGTGCGCGTCAACGCAAACTCAGGAGAGTTTTCAGGGGAGTTCGAGGCATATCTTCAACTGGAAGATCTACGCCGCTTCGAACAGGAAGTAAGGCAAATGCACTCAAACGTCGGCACTCCACTAGAGGCAGTTCTGTCCTGCCACGAACGAGGAATCTACGTACGCCTTGCTTCTCAACGGCTTGGTGGAGTGGAGGGAACTTATCGGCTAGAGCCTGAGCGCTCGCCCGAGCGAGCTTTAAAGCTGTCAGGAGCATTTCAAGCCGATCAAAGCTATCTCCCAGAGCTGGCAGCAAGCATTCAAACTCTCATCGCGGCGCTAGAGCAAAAATGACGCCTAACCCTTCCATCGAGAGGACTTTTCCCGGCAAGCCGGGTCAAGCCTCTCATGTCAAACGTTAGCTTTCACAGGCCACCTCATGCCAATCGGAAAGTTCATTTCGCTCTTCCTAATCGACGGCTCGGTCGATGGGGTAATCGCTTGCGAACTATTCAACTGGACAGGCAAGGGCTACAAGATTCCTAGAACACTTCTAAAGTCAGTCGCCGAGCGCGACGACCTAAAGAAGGCAGGGATCTACTTTTTAGTTGGCCACGACGATGCTGATCGACCGATGGTGTACGTCGGAGAAGCCGAAGAGGTCTACAAGCGAATCACCCAGCACCAGGACAAAGAATTTTGGTCCGAAGTCCTTGCGTTCATCTCCAAAGACGAGAACCTAAACAAGGCACATGTGAAGTACCTTGAGTACACGCTTCACAAAGACGCCACGGACGCGGCCCGATTTCAGATATTCAACGGGAACACCCCCAACAAGCCCGCCATCTCGGAAGCGGAGCGCGCAGTTATGTTGGAGTTCGCGCAGAACCTGCGCGTCATGGTTGGCACTCTTAGCTACAAGCTGTTTGAACCTATCGTCACAGAGAAAGAGGCAGAAAAGCAGGAAGCCTACTTTGTCCAGGGCCCACGTGGCGCCAGTGCAAGTGGATTCCCAACTAACGAAGGTTTTGTCGTGCTCAGCGGCTCACAGATCGCTGACTCCGAGGTTCCATCAACACCTCCACTAGTCAAAAGAAAGCGCGAAGCATTGGCAGCAGATCAAGCGCTTCTGGGCCATTCTCTGGTGAAAGACGTACTTTTCAATAGCCCTTCCCTAGCAGCCGCTGTAATTCTAGGTCGAAGCGCAAACGGGCAAGTTGAATGGAAGCTCAAGAGCGGACTAACGCTTAAAGATGCACAAGCACCGCAAATCGGTGAAAGCTAACCCTTCCATCGAGAGGACGTCGCCCGGCAAGCCGGTCGCCGCCTCTCATGTCAAACGTTAGACATCGGCCGATTGGTAGTGGTGCCATGCGAGCAGAGGCATGCCGGGTTCCTCGTGGGCTGTCCGTCCGCTGGCGGCCAGCGCACCGACTGAGCGTGTTCACCGGGCACGGGGCTGCGGTCGGCACCGTGTGGCGGCGAAGTCCGAGCCAGCTCCGTTGCGGTCTGGCCGGCACGGACCGAGCCAAGGTGCGAGGTGCTATGCAATCGGTGGTCGTTCAGAGAAAACTTCTCAACCAGGGCGCGCATGAAAGGCAATGCCGTGTTTAACAGGCAGCGTGCACGGCCAGTTCCGCCGAGCCGGTCGCTGTCTAACCATTCCATCGAGGGGATGTCTTGCCGGCTGCGCCGTCAGGCCACCCCTCATGTCAAACGTTAGAAATCACATGGCCATATCGAAGCGTTCTTTCATCGCAGTCGTTGCCGCCTTTGCAACGCTTTTCACCAACGCAGCTGCAGCACAAGCAGAACGGGAAAAACTACTAATCGGCGAATGGCGTCACACATCCAGCAGCCATACGATTGATGGGAGGCCTAGCCCTACCAAACCGTCTGAGACGCACGCAGTTGGTGTGTTCACGGCTGACAAGAAGTGGTCTTTGGAGAGCTCAAAGAATCGATCAAGTGGCACATACAGATGGTTAGACAACGAGCGCATCGAGCAAACCGTAGTCGAGTCTGGTTTACCTCGCCAGATCGGCATGGTCTCGGTCAAGCGAGTAGTTGTCACACAGGATCGACTCGAATTGATTTCGGCGCACGGCCATGAGGAGCTTGAGAAGGCGATCCCAACGGTGAAGCCAGGCGAGCGACGCCCAACTGGAATGGTCATAACCACCGTCTTTTACAGGGTGGAGCGAAAGTGATTTCTAACCATTCCATCGAGAGGACGTCGCCCGGCAAGCCGTGCACCGCCTCTCATGTCAAACGTTAGACGGCAGAGACATCCGGGAGGGAATCCGAAATGCAAGCGTACGCGCATGAAGACTTGCTCGAACGAATCGTTGCGCGTGCATTTGCTCTGACCGGCATGGAGAGGAAGCCCCCGCGTGTTGCCGACCATCGGCAGGGGCAATCCATTGAAGAGCTAGCTCGATTCGGAGATGCTCTCACCATCGGTGATGGGGCGATACACAGGTACTACTACTATTCAGAATCCGGGCCTGATCGGCTGCTGTACAGCAGTCACGGTTCAATGGCTGACTTGTTGCTCACCTTAATCGGAAGCGAGATCAACAGTCGATCGCAGGTGGCTAGCGTGTCCCTTGTGTATCGACCCGACATGTGCTCCCTTCCCGAAGTCAAGGGCTACATTGAGCGGAGGACGTCCCTTGCAACCAAGAATGGCAACCTTGCAGCCTTTGAGCTTGGTATGCAGCTCGCCGGCTATGTATCTACCCTTGCTCACGCTCAACTCGATCGAGTTATCGCCAGCAAGAGGGTGTGGCTCGCTGACACTCGCCTCTTCGGGGTAGATCCGCTTTCTTGCGAAGAGCGACAGAAAGGAATTCTCGGCTTCTGGCGCAGTCCTGCTGAAACCCGCTCGTTTGGCGAGTCGAGGTTCAAAACTACTCGGGGTGGCAACGGCGCCAAGGTTTACGAGTCAAACCAATACCAAGTCGTCCGAATTGCGAATCGCTCGTGCGTGATCAAGGTTGAGCCAATCGGTGACTCGCTTCCGTAATGCGAGCGTCTGATACTTTCGCCCGACTGCAACCAGTTGGTTGCCCATAGCCACAAATACCCACAGGTTTTTTCCCGTGAATCTGCCGTCTAACCCTTCCATCGAGCGGATTTCTTGCCGGCTGCGCCGTCAATCCACCGCTCATGTCAAACGTTAGGCGTCATGAGTAATCGCACCTTTGCCTGCCTGCAATGCAGAAAGCTCCAACGAAGAGACCAGAACACATCGGCCTTCTTCTGCCCGATTTGCGGACGAGAGAGCATCAGAGTGCACTGGAAGCTTCATGTGCCATCCCCACGGAAGATCAAAAAGTGGAACTCCTTCTGGGCGCGGTACCTTCTCGAACTGCGGCAGATCGAAGAGTTCAGGGCAGACCCGACATCAAAGAGCTCAGACTTCCCTTGCTCAATCAAGTGCTTCGCCGTCCGACAAGATGATGCTTAGTGCGACGTCACTGCTTAAACCGAAAGGTCGATGTACCGACAGGCCAGCCCGGAAAAAAGGGGCATCGAGAGTGAACTCCAGGGCGCATTCGGGTTGGGCGGGCGCGTGACGCCTAACCCTTCCATCGAGCGGATGTCCAACCGGCTGCGCCGGTCGGCCACCGCTCATGTCAAACGTTAGGCAGCGCAATGTCCGACTTTCGTCGCATCACTAAGCGAGACGACCCCGCAAAGCTTGCGGCAGCCAAAAACGAGGCGCTACTTCTTGAGGCTTTGGAGATTGCCAAGCGGCGAGCCGAATCAAAGCCGCAGGTTGTTAAAGAAATTCTCGCCACGGTTGCTGTCGAAGGGCTCGCATCAAAGCTCAACTCCAAGGCCACCGCAGTGAGCTTCCGGGCGGAGAAGTACAAGCGCACGTGGCATAGCCTCACTCCTTGGCAATACCTTGAAAACACGACCGCCGAAGAACAGGCCGAGTTGATGCTTCAAACTGTCGAGGACAACATTCAAATGACCGAGACGAACTCGTGGCCTACGCACCCAGAAAATCGCAAGTAAACAAAGGAATCCCCGGTTGGCGCGAAGCGCTGCCTAACCGTTCCATCGAGCGGATGTCTTGCCGGCTGCGCCGTCAAGCCACCGCTCATGTCAAACGTTGGGCGTCACTAGGTTCCGGGAGCAGCGTCGCCAATCCTGGCGGTTCAAGGAAACATGTCTCACCATTGCGTGAGCGTCGGAGTCAGTCAACGGGAGGCATGAAATGAGTGAAGCAGAGAGCGCAGCGGTCAAAGTAGGTCGTCGAACAACTACAAATCGCCGAGAGAACATCGACTACCTAGCAATAACACACGGGTCGCAGGCCGCGCTAGCGGTAGCCATTCCGACCTCAGAGCTGACCCAACCAATGATCAGCACCATTCTGAGAAAGAAGCGTCCACTTTGGCCGCACGAAGCCAGAGCAATCGAAGTAGACCTAAAAATTCCAACGTATTGGCTAGATCGCTATTCCTTGCGCCTTGCTTGGAAGCAGCTTCGTCGCTTCCGCGAACTGCCGGAAGAAACGGTTTCTCTCTTCAACGAGATGCTGGCGTTTACAGAAGCTCAGAGCGGGAATCCTTGAAGCTACACCTTGAGGCGCAGTGACGCCCAGCCCTTCCATCGAGAGGACTTGCCCCGGCAAGCCGGGTCAAGCCTCTCATGTCAAACGTTAGACCTCAGTGTTGGTCCAGGCAGCGTGCCTTCGAAAGCAGTGCGAGTTATGCAAACGGTGCTCGATCAACCGACTGCGCGTTCCGGCCGAGCCTGGCGGTCACGAGCGCCGTGCGGGCATCCACCGGCGGTGGTTTCGTTGAGCAGGTCGCAGCGGCTGACGCGGGCTGTCCGTCCGTTGGCGGCCAGCGCACGTAACGTGGGTCATCGGGCCTATCGGTTTGTCGGTCGTGCTGGCTCACACTGCGGCTTGTCTGCGAGCATTCCTCTGTGGCTTCGTCCACAGAGGTCTAACCACTCCATCGAGCGGATTCGCCTTCGGCGAACCACTCATGTCAAACGTTAGACATCGGCCGATTGAAAGCGGTGCCATGCGAGCAGAAGCGTGCCGAGTTCTTCGTGGGCTGCCCGTCCGTTGGCGGCCAGCGCACCGGCTGAGCGGGTTCACCGCGCGCTTTGCAAGCGGCGGTGTGTCAGCGAAACTTCGAAGCCAGGACAGCGAGGGTTTGTGCAGTCTTCGCGGCGCAGCTCAGTGAGCCATACAAGCAGGTCGCTGTCTAACCATTCCATCGAGCGGATGCCCAACCGGCTGCGCCGGTCGGTCGCCGCTCATGTCAAACGTTAGGCGTCTATGTCGCAGTCGGGCGAGTTGAGTCTTGCGGAGATTCCGTATGAGTCCGGAGAGATCCGTTTCCGCTATACACGAGTGCTGTCAGCGGACGGAGCGCGTTGGATCAGACATGGGCTGTTCGTTGAATACAGCAAAAACGGGCAAGCGCTATCGGAAGGTCACTACGACCAGGGTTTAGAGCACGGGTTGTGGCGGGACTTTCATGCCAACGGTTTGGTTGCGGCACAGGGTGAGTACCTTGCCGGTAAGGAGCATGGAGTCTGGCGATACTGGAGCGATGATGGAACCGAAGAGCCGTCCGTCGAGTACGTTCATGGGCAGGCAGACGCCTAACCCTTCCATCGAGCGGAGATCAACCGGCAAGCCGGTTGCTCCCGCTCATGTCAAACGTTAGACATCGGCCGATTGAAGGCGGTGCTATGCGAGCAGAAGCGTGCCGAGTTCTTCGTGGGCTGTCCGTCCGTTGGCGGCCAGCGCACCGGCTGAGCGGGTTCACCGGGTGCTTTGCAAGCAGCGGCGTATCAGCGAAACTTCTCAGCCAAGGCGGCGAAGGGTTGGCGCAGTCTGCGTGGCTCGGGTTATCGGGCCATGCGAGCCGGTCGCTGTCTAACCCTTCCATCGAGCGGAGATCAACCGGCAGGCCGGTTGCTCCCGCTCATGTCAAACGTTCGGCATCAGCATGCCCGGTACGCACATGTTCCAGTGGTACGACGTGCCCGCAGTGGCCGTCTACCTGACCTGGTGGTTCGGTGTTGGTGCCCTGTTGCTCGCGTTTTTGGGTCTTCTCTCAGTGGCTTTTCGGTCGAAGCGGCTCCAAGATCGAGTGTGCGCCGGTGCCGCGATGTGCTTCATCGCCATTGAGGCGGCAGTTCTGAGCAACCTCTACCTCAAGGCCAATACGCCATGCTGGTTCGAGCACCTCTTCGTATTCAATGGGTTTGCATTGCCAGCTCAACTTGTGCTCGTCATTGGCGCGTTCGCCGCGTTCGCCGCGTCGGACGGGCGCAGATTTGGTTGGTTGCTTGCGGGGATGCTGCCAGGCCTCGCTTCGGTACCGTTCTTTTCAGCAGCCGCAAAGGTGGCGTTCGGAGCGACTGATGCCTAACCATTCCATCGAGCGGATGTCCTGCCGGCTACGCCGTCAGGACACCGCTCATGTCAAACGTTAGACCTCAGTGTTGGGTCAGGCAGCGCGCCTTCGAAAGCAGTGCGAGTTATGCAAACGGTGCTTCATCAAAAGACTGCGCGTTCCGGCCAAACCTGGCGGCTACGCGCATCGTGCGGGCATCCACTGGCGGCGGCTTCTCTGGGCAGGTCGAAGCGGTTGACGCGAGCTGTCCGTCCGTTGACGTCCAGCGCACATAACGTGGGTCATCGGGCCTATCGGTTTGTCGTCTGTGCAGGCTCACGCTTCGGCTCGTCTGCGAGCATTCCTCTGTGGCTTCGTCCACAGAGGTCTAACCCCTCCATCGAGCGGATTCGCCTTCGGCGAACCGCTCATGTCAAACGTTAGACCTCATGGAGCGGCCGTGGAGAAACGCAAAGAAATCACAAACAGAGGCTCACGGTTGATGCCGTTGCATACCGAGCCAGAAGGCCAAGATTTCTGGCTTCAGCCAGGAGAGACGGTAGAAATCCGGGCGGAAGTGGCGTCAGCCTCCGCAGACTTTGAGATTGATGAAGGGCCTGATTGGGTCACTGTCTGGCCATCTATCGACATGGGGTACATAAGCACTTGGTCCGCGGGAAAGATTCTTGAATGTGGATACCAACGCCCACTGCATCAAGACTAGCTCCGCAGCTAGCTTCACTGCGGGCATCAGATCTACTACGGTGAGGCCTAACCCTTCCATCGAGGGGATGTCCAACCGGCTTTGCCGGCCGGCCACCCCTCGTGTCAAACGTTAGACATCGGCCGATTGAAGGCGGCGCCGTGCGAGCAGAAGCGTGCCGAGTTCTTCATGGGCTGTCCGTCCGCTGGCGGCCAGCGCCCCGGCTGAGCGGGTTCACCGCGCGCTTTGCGGGCAGTCGCGCTTGCGGGAAACTTGGAAGCCGAGGCAGCAAAAGGCACGAGCGGTCTGCGTGGCACTGGTTGTTGGGCCAAGCGAGCCGGTCGCTGTCTAACCCTTCCATCGAGGGGATGCCCAACCGGCTGCGCCGGTCGGTCACCCCTCATGTCAAACGTTAGGCCGCACGAGATGACGCCTTGGTATATAGCGACCAGACCATTCAATCCCGACCTCAACACCGAGGAGTGGGCGAAGTACGTTGAGGCGTCAGGACTGCGCCAACTGCGCGAGCTGGTCACGCTTGACCAGGCACTCTGTCCGCCAATTTTGAGTGAGATAAGAAACGAGTACTGGTCGCACATAGTCAATGAAGACTTCATGCTTAACTTCTTCAC
>NZ_JBWVZL010000008.1:0-18480 GCF_056676035.1 Piscinibacter sp. PDB5-1
CGGCCAGCCTCGGGGTCGTCACGCAGAACCTGAGGTTCCCGGGGCAATACTTCGATCCGGAGTCCGGGCTCCACTACAACTTCTTCCGGGACTATGACTCGTCCATTGGGCGGTATGTGCAGTCGGATCCTATTGGGCTTGCGGGTGGGAGCATGTCGCCCTACGGTTACGCAAATGCTCAGCCAACCGGATTCATTGACCCAAGAGGTCTCTTTGTAGATACCACAGGCGCTTTCACGGGTGTTGCTGCTGTCGCCAGTGCGGGTACAGGGACATCGCTCGGCGTAGCGGCTGGTGGGATAGGCATCGCCGCAGTTGGCGGAGCAGCGGTAGGTACCGGTTTCAATCGGGTTTGGCAGCACTTCACCGGTACATCTCCTGGGGGTAGCCTCTATGACTGGCTAAATCCCAATCCCACAACTAGCTCATCCTCGACCAGCGAGGCAGCGCCTGCACCGAGTACTGCCGCCGGCGCGCCAACTCCAGTTAGCAAACCGGCGATTCCGGATGTTTGTCCAAATGATTTTTGTGAGCAACTTGCCTTAGCCGAGGCAAAAGCAGGGGCAGGTAGACCAAAAATGGGCTCGATGGGCGATGAGCCCCGCTTAATTGCCCACTACGGGGCAGGGCCTTGGAGGAAAATGGAACATACGCATATATGTTATGACGGAAGGCATCTTGTAATTCATTACTTTACAAACGGCCGCGGCAAAAACGTGGAGCTAAAATTTACCAAACGATGGTAGAACTCGAGTTAAAACTATGCCGAGAGGCAGATGAAACAGGCGAGCTCTTTCTCCGGGTAAATTCCAAGGAATTCTCCGGATGTGGCTCCGCCTGGTTTAATTTGACTGAAATTTCCAACCTTTCAGATCGACTTAATTCGTACCCCATCGACTTCAGCACCCCGGTAGATCTATTAGGCGGAATATGGAATGACGAGGCAACAAAAATAATTGAAGAGCATCTTAGAATATCAATTTCCCCCTTGGGAAATAGTGGAAAATTGATACTCAGTGCACGAGTATTTTTGCCTGACCCTCGCGTTACAGAACGGTCTTTTGGCAAGGGGATTAGGTATGACTTAATTGCAACATATTCAGAAATTCAACATCTTGCCGGCGCCCTCAAAAGGTTGACCCAAGAAGATGAGGGTGTTTTTATCGTTGATTTTTACGACGATTACTAGGGATTCGATAGCTAGTCCGCCCTGAACAACTCGCAAGCCATTGATCCGCAATGGGATTTCGACTGAGGTGTGGTGTGATATCTGCAAGGAAACGAATACTGGCCCCGCGCTTTCTTGCAAATTTTGCAGCCCATGAAGCCCCACACCCGTACCGCCCAGACCGCCGAGATGTTCCGCCCCCGCCTGGACGAGCAACTCAACATGCGGCACCCTTTGATCCGTCTGGCCGGGCTGATGGACTGGGAGTTGATCGAGCGCCACTTCGCTGGCCACTTCAGCTCGGGCCGGGGTCGCCCGGCCTTGCCACCTCGGCTGGTGGCCGGGCTGCTGTACCTGCAGCACGCCCACGATGCCTCTGACGAGTCGGTGGTCAACACCTGGCTGGAGAACCCGTACTGGCAGTTCTTCACCGGCGAGGCTTACCTGCAAACCGAGTTGCCCATCGACCCATCAAGCCTGACGCGCTGGCGTAAGCGCATCGGCGAAGAAGGCGTGGAGCTGCTGCTGGCCGTGACCATCGAGGCGGCCCGAGCCGCAGGCCTGATCAAGCGTGCCAGCCTGGACCAGGTGATGGAGGACTGGGGTCAGGTCTTGCCTTTTGCCCCTGTCCCACACAAACCCAAATCACCCTGCCCCTTCGCGCCCACTGCTCTTAAGATGCATCGCGTCTGCAACGCACTCTGTTCACCATGAAGACTGCAACACTCCCCTCCCTTCGTGTTGATCCTGAACTCCGCGACGCTGCCGAGAGCGTGCTGCGTGAAGGGGAGACGTTGTCGAGCCTGATGGAAACGGCGATGCGCGAGGCGATCCATCGGCGACGTGTGCACGCAGAGTTTTTAGCTCGTGGACTGGCGTCTGCCGAAAGTGCCAACCGTACCGGCATCTATCACCCCGCAGCCGAGGTGCATGCAGAGTTGCAGCGCAAGCTGGACCTTCGCCGCAAGCAGGTTCTCGGATGAGCGGAGGGTTTGAGGTTCGCTACACAACCGAAGCCCGAGACGACCTGCTGCGACTGTTTGATTTCTTGCTGGAGCGGGCCAAGACCGCCGAGGACTTCGATGAGGCTCAGCGGACGCTGGATACCCTGGTTCGGGAGATCGAAGGCAGTTTGAGCCGGTCCCCCTTCATCTTTCGCAAGATGAGCGAGAGCCCCTTTCTGCGCGAACTGATCATCCCGCTCGGTGCGTTTGGATACGTTGCTTTGTACGAAATCCACGCAGGGCAAAGAGTCAACGTGCTGGCGTTGCGACATCAACTCGAAGACGACTACCACTGAGCCGGCTCGGGAGCCCGCACAGACATCAGGATGAAAACGGTTCAGGTCTTGCCTTGCCCGCTGTCAGACACAAGCCCACATGGCCCGCCCCCTTCGCATCGAGTTCCCAGGCGCGCTGTATCACCTGACATCGCGGGGTGATCGGCGCGAGCCGATCTACCTCGACGACGCGGACCGGCTGGCTTGGCTGGAGGTGTTGAGCCAAGCCTGCGACCGATTCGATGCCCGCGCACTGGCGTACTGCCAGATGGGCAATCACTATCACCTCGTTCTTCATACCCGACAGGCCAATTTGTCGCTGTTGATGCGTCACCTCAACGGTGTGTACACGCAGTTGTTCAACCGCCGCCATCACAAGGTGGGGCATGTCTTTCAGGGGCGCTTCAAAGCCATCCTGGTGGACCGCGAGGCCTACATGCTCACCTTGTGCCAGTACGTCGAACTGAACCCGGTTCGTGCAGGCATCGTGTCAGGGCCGGGCGACTGGCCTTGGTCCAGCTATCGCGCGCACATCGGAGCGGCCGAAGCCCCCGACTGGCTCGACGTGTCTGGCTTGCATGGCTATCTCTTGGAGCGCACGGCGCAGGATGCGGCCGACCACGCCCTTGCCGCGCAGCGGTATGCCGAACTGGTCGCCAGTGCGCCGGGTTTGCAGATTTGGCCTGAGGGCCTGCGTCAACAGATCTTTCTGGGTGACGCCCAGTTCGTGACCCGCATGCAGGCGCTGATGACGTCAGCGCAGCAGGAGGCGGGCGATATCCCCCGGGGACAGCGCGCCACG
This sequence comes from Piscinibacter sp. PDB5-1, assembly GCF_056676035.1. Classification (NCBI taxonomy): domain Bacteria; kingdom Pseudomonadati; phylum Pseudomonadota; class Betaproteobacteria; order Burkholderiales; family Sphaerotilaceae; genus Piscinibacter; species Piscinibacter sp. PDB5-1. The sequence continues at coordinate 3,250 of NZ_JBWVZL010000008.1, forward strand.
ACGAAACCGTTGAGTGCCTGGTTGGACGAAGCGCCTACGCGCGAAGAAGGCCTTCGCCGCGCGCAGGTGCTCGGTGGCTACTCAATGACATCAATGGCACGCGAGTTGGGCTTGTCGGTGTCGCGCGTAAGCCGCCTGATCGCCCGTTCAGAGCAACGGCACAAGTAGTGCCGCGGCGTCACCTGCCTGGGTTGCCCCGACCTCGTTGCCGCAACCTATTCGGTCACGGGGGTGCCTCGAGGTGGAAAGCGAATTCCTCCACCGCCGGCATGCCATCACCCACCCGCATGCGAACCCGCACCCCGCGTATGCCCCCTCGCGGATCGGTGATCGGCTCCCAATCGACCTGACCCGTGAACGGGTTGCGGTACACCTCGCGCAAATGCCGTCTCACGGTGAGGTGGCGCTTGTCGAGCACGAGGTCGTTGAAGCTGGGCGGCAAAACCTTGGCCCCGGGCGACGCGTGGTAGTAGCTGCCGATGGCCTTGACGAACTGGCGGCCGATCCAGCGTGCTTCCGCCGCCTTCTGTCGGTTGGCGGTCGTGACCCACACCTCTGATGCGGCCAGCAGACCCACGCCGAGGATGGCAATCGCCAGCAGCAGACCGATGTAGGTGAAGCCTCGGGCGCGCCGCGCGGGTTGGCGTGCACGCCTCGCCCCGGCCCTACCAGCTGGCATAGGCCGTTCCATCGTTGCCCTGCCCTGGCGCCCCACTGCGCACGTCGTAGATGCCAGGGGTGGCGCCGTCGGGGTGTGGGGCCAGCGTCCAGGTGGTGGCGCTGTCGGTCACCGGGTCCACCGGCACGCTGCGCAGGTAGCGGCGCTCGACCAGGCGGTCCAGTTGATCGGGCAGCCGGCCTGTGTCGGCCTGGTGTTTGTCGATGGCCTCGCGCAGCAAGCGCAGGTTGGTGCGCAGCGTCACTTCTTTGGACCGGTCCACCGAGTCGAAGTAGCGCGGCGCGGCAATGGCGAGCAGCGTGGCCAGGATGGCCATGACCACCAGCAACTCGATCAAGGTGAAGCCTCGTCGCAGGGCCATGGCTACCACTGCTTGTAGGGCACGCCGTTGAGCCCGACGGACTCTGAGCGCGAGTGCACGTCGTACACGTCGGCCCCAGGTTGTGGGTCTTGCGGCGGGCTGGCGTAACTGCGCGGCGCCCAGGTGGCGGCAGCGGGTTGCTGATCGGCGGGCGCGAAGGGGTCGCGGGGCAGTTGCCGCAGCAGGTAGATCTTGGTTCGCGCGGGTGCGCGAGCGTCGTCCACCCCCTCAACCAACACCTGCAGGCTCGGCGGGTAGCCCGACGCATCGGCCGGCTTGGCGATGCGGCCTTCGTCGCTGAGCCGCTTGTAGGTGTCGAGCGCGTCTCGAATTTCGCGCAGCGAGCGGCGCAGGTCTTCTTCTTGGGTGCGGCGGTGCGTCATCTCGGCCAGGGGCAGGCCGATGGTCGCGAGCACCGCCATGATGGACACCACCACCAGCAGCTCGATCAGGCTGAAGCCACGCCCTCGAAGGGCTCGCCGGCGTCGCAACTCAACACCGTTCATGGGGTCCTGGGTGACGAGGGCACGAGGGGCGGCGGCGTGAACGCGGGCTCGCTGGCCGCTGGGCTGGGCGGAACAGCGGCTGGTGGAAAGCCTTGAGGCACGGGCATCACCGCCGGCGGGATCGTTGCCGGCATGCCGGGCGGCGGGGCGAATGCAGGTTGCGCCGGCGGGAATGCCGGCGGGCGCGCGCCCTGCCCCGGCATGACCGCCGAGGGCTGCTGGGTGCGCACCGGCCCCGCAGGCCGAAGCTGGATGGGCGGGGCGCCCACGGCCGATTCGGTGCCCGAGTTGAATTCGAGCAGGCCGACACCCGGCACGTCGAGGTTGCGCACGATGCGCGGGGTGATCAACAGCACGATCTCGGTCTTGGTCTCGCTGTCTTGCGCCGCGCCGAACAGCTTGCTGACGACCGGGATTTCGTTGAGCCCCGGCACGCCGGTGTTCGAGTGGCGCTCGTCACGCTGAATGAGGCCGGCGAGGATGTTCGTTTCGCCGTCGCGCACGCGCAGTGTCGTCGAGGTGTTGCGCGTGCCCAGCCGGTAGGCCTGGGTGCCGGGTCGGCTGATGGTTTCGAGAATGCTCGACACCTCGAGTGCGATCTTCATCGAGACTTCGTCGTCGAGCGAAACGGTGGGCTCGATGTCGAGTTTCAGGCCCACGTCGAGGTAGTTGACCGATTGCGAGCTGCCGACGTTGGCGGTGTTGGTGGTGGTGATGACAGGCACCCGCTCACCGATGAGCACCTTGGCCGACTGCCGGTTGCGCACGCGCACGCGGGGGTTGGCCAGCAGGTTGGCATTGCCCGTCTGGCTGAGCAGTTGCGCCGAAATGAGGGGGTCGTTGGTGTTGAGGCGCACCATGCTGGAGTTGCGGTTGCGCAGTTCGTCGAGCCGCAGTTGGCCGCCCACGCCGTCGAGCCCGCGCACCGAGGCAGACACCGAGTCGGGCCAGCGGATGCCGAGCTCCAGCAAGCGGTTGGTGCTGACCTCGAGCACTTCGAGTTCGAGCATCACTTCGGGGTCGGCGATGTCTTGGGCCGCGATGAGCTTTTCGGCCAGGCGAATGGCCTCGGCCGAGTCGCGCACCATGACCATGTTGAGCTTCTCGTCCACCACCACTTCGCGCAGGCGGGCCATGGTCTTGAGCGCGCCCGCCACCTTGGCCGCTTCGGCGTGGTTCAGGTAGAAGCTGCGCACGACCATCTCGCGGTACTCGGCCGCCTTGGCAGGGGTGTTCGGGTAGATGAGCAGCGTGTCGTCGTCGAGCACGCGCGACTCCAACTGGTTGGTGGCCAGCAGCAAACGCATGATGTCTTCGACCGGCTTGTTGGTGACCGACAGCGTGACGCGCAGGTCGGCACGCACATCGCGCTCGATCATGTAGTTGAGGCCCGAGGCCTGTTTCAGGGCCTCGCATACCTGCAGCAGGCTCGCGTTGGTGAAGCTCAGCGACACCGGCACGCGGTAGGCCGCCTTCAGCTTGGGGTGAATGCCAAGCTCTTTGCCGGTGGCGTCGGCCTGTTGCCGCATCAACTGGCGCAGCAATTGGTTTGCCAAACGGTGGTTGGGGTTTTCAGAAAGAACCGACTGCGCAGTAGAGATGGCAGCGTCCCACTGCTGTTTGGCGCCGTTGGCGCGCGCAGCGTCGAGGGCCTTCCAGTGCCGCTCGGCAGACTCGATGCGCGTGATGCCGTTCGCGGCCCGGGCGCTGGCGGGGTCGAGCCGGCTGGCCTTGCCGACGAGGTCTTTCGCCTGGCCGAACTCGCCTTGCTCGACGGCCACCTCGGCCTGCCGCAGCAAGGCGTTGACCGACGCATCGCGCTGGATGAAATAGGTTCGGCGGTACTCAGAGTTGGCGGGCTCTTTTTCCATCGCGAGGCGCAGCTTCGCCAGGCCGGCTTCGGTCTGGCCTTCGGCCAACCGGCTCTGGCCTTCGCGAAACGCCTGATAACCGGCGCACCCACTGACAGCAAGCAGCGCGGCCAGCAAGCCGATTCGCGCCGCAGAGGCCCTGATCGAGCACAGATTTTTGATGGTGAAACTCATCGGGCAATCGCTGGAGACGGGACGGGGATTCGCCACTCGCGCTTCGTCGTCGTGTGGGTCAATGACAGGTGCTGCTTGTCGATGGCGGTCACGCGGTACTCACCGAGCAAGACAGAGCCCGGGCGAGCCAGCACGGTGCCCTGGGGGCCGCTGACGAAAAGCCCGGGGGCTTTGCCGTCGTCCCAAGTGCCGATGACTTGGAGGGGCGGCGGCGGCGGTGGGGGCGGTTCGACAGGCGGCGGTGGGGGCGCTGGCGGCGGAGGTGGCGCGGCCACCACGCGCGGCGGGGGTGGCGGGGAGGCAGGCAAGACAGGCGCGTCAACCCGTTGCGCGAACGCGTTGCCGGGGGACTGCACCCAAGACGGCACGACGGCAGATGCCGAGGGTGGCGCCGCCACGCCGGCCCGAGGCGGCGGTGCCGCACGAGCACTGGCAGGCACCCGCGCAGGCACGAGGTCGATGGCGGCATCGCCCTCAGGCGGCTTCCACACCCGCAGCGCAACCAACGCCCCCATGACCGAAAGCAGACCCAGCAAGCGCGCGTGCTTCATGGCTGTCCCTGGGCTTGATGAGCGGGTGATTGCCGTGCGTCGTCGCTGAGGAAGACCAGCAACACCAGCTCACCCTCGACCTCGACCAGTTCGCTCGCGGTTCGGTGCAGGGACAGCGAGCGCACGCCCAGGCCTTGAACCTGGCCGAGCCACTGGGCCAGCGCTGCACGCCACTGCGGATAACTGCCCTTCAAACGGGTTTGCACCGACAACGCCGCCGGCGACGACTCGGTGGCGGGGGCCAACTGGTACTCGGCTGCCGGCCAGTTGAGCCCGTTGATGACCGCGATCTGCTGAATCTGAGCCAGCACGCGCGGCACGTCTTTTGTCGAGAGCAGATCGACCGTCGGCAACGCGGCCACAGGCACGGGCGAATCCGCGCTCGGGGTCGTCAACGAAGGCTTGTTGGCATTCCAGCTGCGGTGGCCTTGCCACGACCACAGCCCCCATGCAACCGCGAGCACGAGCAAACCACAACCAGCCACGCCTGACACACCAACGACCTGGATCGAGCGAGCGAGCGCAATGCGCACCCGCAGTTGCAAGGCGGGCTTCATCGTGCGCCCCACTTGGCGATCACCTTGAACTTGAGCGCCCCACGACCGCTGGCCTCGTCAACGCCCTGCTCGTGCGACACAAGAACCGCGTCGGACACGGCCTCGGCCGGCAATGCTCTGCTGAAAGCCAGGGCGTGATCGAAGCTCGGCGCTTCAGCTTCGATCCGAAGAGCCCCTGCGGACTCGGCAGACAGGGCCAACAAGTAGACCGGCTCGACCGCCGCAGCCTCGACGGCGTGAAGCATGGGCAGCCACGGGCGGTCGATTTCGTGCCTGGCCCGGGTGAGGCGCTGCGCCTGGGCCGAGGGCACCTCGACCGGCCGACGTTGAAGCGCACGGGCACGCTCGTCAGCGACCTGCCACGCGGATTCGTGCAATTGCCGGCGTTGGGTCCAATGCGCGTTGGCCTGATGAACGATGGCCAGGGCCATGAGGCCGGCGGCCAAGAGCCACCACCCCATCTGGGGTTCGCGGCGGCGGTGCAAAAAGTCGAAGTCACGCGCGCTCATGGCTGCACCTGGGTTCGAGATCTGCTGAACCAGCCCGTGTTCACCGCACCGCCAGACAGCGAACACCACTGCGAGGGGTGACTGCCAGCCGCAAGAGCCTCCCAGCAAGCGGCCGAGGCCGGAGCGGTCGGATCAAGCACGCCGCACCGCAGGCTTTCCACCTGCACAACAGCGCCCAGATCATCTGTGGCGTCGAGGGGGACAGCCGGGTTCAGGACGACAACGCGCCCACCCTCCATGCGGGCAAGAATCGCGCGGTCTTGCTCAGACCAAAGCCACCAGCCCGTCTTCGCAGGCCACGAAGCTTCCGGGCGAAGTCGCTGCCGGCCCCACATGAACGCGGGCAGCAAAGCTGTGACCGACACGCCCGCTTCTTGTGCAGCAGTAGTGAAGATGCGCTGAACACGTGACGCCAGCCCGCCGCCCAAGACAGTTCGCTCACCGGGCCGAAAGTCCACCCGCACGGCCCACTCGTCGCCGCTGTCGAACAACTGGTTCAGCCTATGGCGGACCAACCCTTCGGCCTGGTCTGTGTTCCACAACACAGCGCCGGTGTCGGCAAGCACCACTGGCAACCATGCAGACTCAACCACCAGCACCACCGACCGGATGTTCGCTTCGACGAGGGCTGCGCGAACGGCCTCTCTCAAGGCTTGCAGTCGATCAGGCTCTGCCGGCATCGCATGCCGCGCGGCCATCGCGAACCCATGTGGCGCATGCGTCCAGCGCTCGACCGAGCGCCGGCCGATGCGCAAGACATCACTCGCTCTCGTCACCTCAGGCCGCCACACGTTCAACCTCTTCCATGGTGGTCAAGCCCTGGGCAACGGCATCGAGCGCCTGATCGCGCAGGCTGCGCCAGCCGTTTCGCTCGGCCTCTTGCTGAAGTTCATGTTGGGGTGCGCGACGGGCCACCAGGTCTTTCAGGGTGGGTGACATCGTGAGCAGCTCACCCAACGCGAAACGCCCGGCGTACCCCGTGCCTCGGCAACGCTCGCACCCCACCGGTGCCCAGCGCGAGGGGTGGCCTGCATCGACCGGCGTTCGCACCGCGCAGTGGCCACACAGCTTGCGCATCAGTCGCTGGGCAAGAATGCCGTTGATGGCCGACGCGAAGGTGTAGGGGTCAATGCCGAATTGGTCGAACCGACCGACCACGTCGAACACGGTGTTGGCATGCACCGTGGTGAAAACGAGGTGGCCGGTCAACGCGGACTGCACGGCAATCTGGGCCGTTTCGGCGTCGCGGATCTCACCCACCAGGATCTTGTCGGGGTCGTGCCGAAGAATGGACCGTAGCCCACGCGCGAAGGTCAGGCCCTTGCGCTCGTTGACCGGAATCTGCAGCACACCCGGGAGCTGGTACTCGACAGGGTCTTCGATCGTGATGATCTTGTCGCGCGATTGGTGGGTTTCTGCGATGGCCGCATACAGAGTGGTTGTCTTGCCCGAGCCCGTGGGCCCAGTCACGAGCAGCATGCCGTGGGGCTTGCGACAAAGCGCATGCAGCGCCGTGCGCGCGTCTTCGCTGAAACCGAGCTTTTCGAGCGTCAAACCCGCGAGACTCTGGGCGAGGTGCTCGCGGTCGAGGATTCGAAGCACCGCGTCTTCGCCATGGATGCTGGGCATGACCGACACCCGCACGTCGATGGCGCGCCCTTGGTAGCCGATCTGCAGGCGCCCGTCTTGCGGCACGCGCCGTTCGGCGATGTCGAGCTGCGCCATCACCTTGATGCGGCTGATCGACTGCGCCCCCAACTCAACACTTTCCAGGCGCCGCATCGCCGTCAAGACCCCATCGATGCGGAACTTCACCGCCAGCCCCGATGGGTCGCATTCCAGGTGCACGTCCGAGGCGCCCACCTTCAAAGCGTCATAGAGCGTTGAATTGACGAAGCGTACGGCGGGGCTTTCTTCTGCGCCGATGTCTTGAAGGCGCAGGCGCTCGGGGCCTGCCGCGTCGGCGCTCACCACGGCCGATGTCCCCAGCACAACGCTGTCAAGCGCGGTCATGGTCGTCTCGACACGCTGAAGCCAGGCCTCGAAGGTTTCATGGCTGGCCAAGTAGACAGACAGCGTGCCAAAGCGGCTCAAGGCCCAGGCGGGGGTGTCCACATCGAACGGATCGGTCACCAGCAGGTAAACATTGGCCGATCCGTCGTGAAAGAGCGCACAGCGCCGACGCACACACTCTGCAAAGGGCAGCAAGTCGAGCTGAGGCACCCAAGCGGCCATGTCGTGAAGCTGCACCAGCGGCAGGCCCAGGCGGTGGGCCAGTTCGTCGAGTAGCGCTGCCGGGTCTGCAGTGGCTTGCATCAGGCCGCGCAATACGTCCGCCTGCTTGCGTGCACGTTCAACGGCCACGAGGCGGAGCAAAGCGTCCGAAGCATTCTCTGGCGTGCGCGGTCGCGGCGTGCGGCCGAAGCGGCCCACCAAGGACCGCGCGCGGCGCCAAGCAGCCGGCCACAGGTTGGTGTCCCCGCTCATTGAATTGCCGCAGCCAGTTCGAAGATGGGCAGATACATCAGCACCACCACGAGACCGACGCCGGTTCCGATCAGCACCATCACGAGCGGCTCGAAGGCGCGCAGAAAGCGCTCCAGCTCACGCGTGAATTCGACCTCGTGAAAGTGGGCCACCCGCGACAACACGCCTCCGAGATCGCCCGTGCGCTCGCCGGCCAGCATGAGTTGCAGCGCGACAGGCGTGGCCATCTCGCCATGCTCGTGGGCAGCCGACGGCGTCATGCCTCGCTCGACCGCATCGAGCACCGCCTGGCCGCCTGGGCGCAGTCCCGCCGGCAACAAGCCGTTGGCCAACTTGAGCGCTTGCGGAAGCGGAATGCCCCCCTGGAGCAACATGCCGGTGGCTCGATACCACTGCGACAAGAAGTAGGTCGTCAGGCGACGACGCAAAGGCTCCCAGCGGAGCACCGCGCGTGCTGCTCGGGTGCGAGCGCCTGCCGATCGGAGCATCCAAAAAACCGCAGCGCCACACGCGGCAAGGGCCACAACGGCCCAAGTGCCAGAGGCACGCAGGGCATGCGACCACGCAATCATGACTTGCGCGGACCAGGGCAACTCACCCGACATCCCCTCGAACACCCGAGAGAACCTCGGCATCACATAGAAGAGCAGAAACAACAACACCAAGGTACCGACGGCCGTCAGCACCACCGGGTAGATGGCCGTAGACGTCAAACGGTGACGCAGTTCTTGCACACGCCGGGCATGGTCGAGGTAGCGAGAGAGCGCCTGAGGCAGGTCCGATGTCAACTCAGACGCACCGACCAAGGCCACCAACAAAGGAGGAAAGACCGGGTCTGCGGCCAGCGCCTTCGAGAAGCTGTTGCCCTCGCGCAGCTGGGTCTCGATCCGGCCGAGCGTTTCAGACGTTCTGTGGCTTGAGCCGCGCTGGAGTGCCGACAGTGCCTCGATGACGCTGAGACCGGCCACAACCAAGTCTCGCAACTGCTCAACAAAAACCACGATGTCGATGGCTTGCGAACCTCGGCCACCGCGCCGCAAAGACCAGAAAAGCGAGCGGCAAGACAGCACGACCAGGCCCTGCCGCTGCGCCTGTTCGACGGCATCGCCGGCACTCGCCGCATCCAGGTGCAACAAGCGGGGCGACGATCGTCCTTCAGCAACGGTCAACTCGAATTTCATCGCACGGGGTGCTAGCGCCCGGAGTCCCAAACGCTGATGTCACTGCTCTCGGCACTGCCCCCGCGTTGGCCGTCTTTGCCCAGCGAAAGAAGCTCGAAATCTCGGCCCTTCTCGCCCGGTTGCTGGTACAGGTACGCACGACCCCACGGATCCAAAGGAACAGCCTTGGCGAGATACGGGCCCGACCACTTCGCTTCATCTTGCGGGCGTTCGACGAGTGCCCTCAAGCCCTGCTCAGTCGTCGGAAAGCGCCCCGTGTCGAGACGGTAGGTCGATAACGCCTTGTCCAGCGCATCCAGCTGCGCCTTGGTGGCCTTGACCTCGCTCTTTCCGATCTGCTCGAAAAATCGTGGCGCGACATAGCTGGCCAACAAGCCAATGATGACCATCACCACCAAAAGCTCCAACAAAGTGAAGCCGGTAGGGCGCCGGTGAAACCGCAGAGAGGGCTTCGACTGAATTTGGCGGGATCGCGCCTCACAAACAGCAAAACAGCGCATGTTTCCGTAGCAAATAGGGCGCGCGATGTTGCGCAAGCGGCCTGCCTCAGGCGGCAAAGAGTCGCGAATGGTAGCGGACGTCGGTTTGGCAGAATGCACCCCGTTCTTGGGGTGTCGCCTGGCCGGCTGAGGCCTACCATTCGCCCTCACATCGACATCCACGATGGGGCGCAACGCCCTCAGGCGTGGCTACCGCGTGCAACGCGCCAGCGTCGCACCAGGCAATACAAAGAAGCAAGGCACAAGCACCCCAGAGTGCACGCCAGGGAGGTCATTTGCAAAGAAGCACCCGAAGCGGGCCGTGTCGCGCACGGCCCGTGCGTTTTCGACTTGAGTCCGCAGAAAGCCCCACGCTAACCGCAAGGTCGTCACACCCATCGAAGAAGAGTGCGGTTGCTTTGACCTGCACAGTTGCGCTTCTATCGGCAGTGTGGCCCGAGGCCGCTCGTGCTGGAACTGCGGCAATCCGCACGGCAGAAAAGCCTAGCTGGCTCGTGCGTAACAGTGGGCCCGCATACGACACACTCGAAGAGGCTTTCGCGTCAGTGCAGGCTCAATACGCTGAAGGTTGCGCCCGCCCTGGAGCCCTCGTTCGGATCGAGGTCTCGAACCTACGACCGACGCCCACCTCGCCTCTTATCAACGGGATACCCAGCGAATACCGCTGGAGTTGGTCGTCGTGGTTCTGTTCGAATGGTCAAGCCCAAACGACAAACTCCACTGACGGGCCAATAGTCCTGCACCCTCGTTGCCCGGACGGACTGGGATGGACGACCCAAGTTCGATCTGCTGGGGTCTCCGCACAGACTCGATGGTGCGAAAAGACGTTGACGATCGCTGAACCGAACCCCCGGCAATGCGGAGGATGGCGAGGCAACCCGATCCACACCCCAACTGGCATCAAGCAGCAATCCGAAGTTGACTATCAATCCACTACAGGGCTGCTCCGGTACGAACGCACCTACCGGAGTGACATCGGCCGCTTTACGTCGATCACCTCATCCTCGGGCTTTTATGACTATTCGGGCAATTTCGGTTCGTTGCAGCAGGGGTGCGTGAATGAACGCTACCTTAGATCAAGTACTGAACTCTCGTCGTACTGTTTCCCGGTGATCGCCACTGAGCAGCCAAGCACCCTTTTGTGGACAGAGAAGGGTCAGTTGATCAGTTTCGACCTGGCGTCGGGGCAAGCGATGCCCGACGCAAATGTGAGCATTCGGCCAGTGAAGGTCGTCGATGCAACAGGAACAACGCGCTGGCGATTGACCCGCGACAACAACACGATGGAGGTGTATTCGGCCACTGGTGCGCTGCTCAATCGAACCACTGCGGACGGCAGGAGCACTGTTTACACATACTCGACTGACAGCACGCCCGCCGACGTTGCTCCACGCCCCGGATTGCTGGTGTCAAAAACAGAGCGCTCTGGTCGCGCCTTGCGCTTCGTTTACGAGAGCAGCGGGCGGATGATCCAAATGTTTGATCCCGCCGATCAGCGCTATGAATACACACACGACGATGTGTCGCCGGGCTGCAATCTCGGGGGCTGTGACCGTGTCGTGAAGGTTCGGTACCCGGATGGTGCGGCGCGGCAGTACCTGTACAACGAGGCGGATCTCGTCGCAGCCACGACGGCACCGAATCCGCCATTGTTGACGGGCATCGAAGAAATTTGGCCAGAAGCAGCGGCCTCCGCGTCCAAGATTGTGCGCATCGGAACGTACGGCTATGGCTCGAGCGGCCGAGCCACACTCACCCAGTCTGCAAACGGAATAAACCGCTACACGACCACCCAACCCAACGCCTGGGCCGTCGTCACCACGAACCCATTGGGAGTGGAGAGCACAACTTCGTTCAAGAAGCTGCTTGAGACCATTTACATCACCGGTGAATCTCAGCCCGCTGGTAGCGGTTGTGCAGCCAGCACTCAGAGCATGAGCTACGACGCCAACGGCAACGTGGCCAGCCGAGATGACTTCAACAGCAAGCGCGCGTGTTTTGACAACGACCTGAGCCGCAACCTGGAGATCACCCGGGTCGAAGGCCTCAGCAACACCAGCGACTGCGCCTCAGTCACACCCGTTGGCGTTGCGCTTCCAGCCGGCAGCCGCAAGGTGAGCACCGAATGGCACTCCGACTGGCGCCTGGAGAAGCGTGTTTCTGAACCCGGTCGCCTGACGACGAAGGTCTACAACGGCCAACCCGACCCCTTCGCTGGTGGCGCGGTCGCCTCGTGCGCTCCGACCGACGCCCTGCTGCCCGACGGCAAGCCCATCGCCGTGCTGTGCAAGACCGTCGAGCAGGCCACCACCGACACCAACGGTTCTGCCGGCTTCACCGCCACGCTGCAACCCAACGTGCCCGCCCGGCAAACCACCTGGACCTACAACCGCTGGGGCCAAGTCCTCACCGAAGACGGCCCGCGCACCGATGTGTCCGACGTCACCACCTACGCCTACTACTCGGACACCGTGTTCGAAGGCGAAGGCTCGGCCGCCCGGGGCCACTTCCTGGGTGACCTTGCCTCGGTCACCAACGCCGCCGGGCGCGTCACCCAGTTCACCCACTACAACAAGCACGGCCAGGTGCTGCGCAGCGTGGACCCTAACGGCGTCATCTCCGAGCACACCTACGACCTGCGCCAGCACCTCTTGAGCACCACCGTCGCCGGACAGACCACCACCTACGCCTACGACCCCGTCGGACAGTTGAAGCGCGTCACCCTGCCCGACTCCAGCTGGGTCGGCTACGACTACGACGACGCCCACCGCCTCGTCGCCGTCTACGACCACCGGGGCAACCGCACCGACTACACCCTCGACAACGCCGGCAACCGCACCCACGAAATCACCAAGGACCCCGCCGGGGCCCTCAAACGACAACTCGAACGCAGCATCGACGCCCTCGGGCGTGTGCAACAGACCACCGGAAGGGAGTGAGGACCATGATCTCGATTCGATTCGGCCGCCGAGGCCCATCTGGATGCCTGGGGCTTGTTGAAACGGCAGCGTCCGCTCGAACAGTTCGCAGCCTCCTGACTCGAATGTTGCTGGGGGCGGCCATCGCCGCAAGTGTTCATGCAATCGCCCATGCAGACATCTTTCGCACTCCTATGGGCACCGGCGTCATTGAGGCCGAAAGCCCCAGTGAGCTTTGCATCATGTACGGCGATGCAAGAGTCGCGTACAGCCAAGGTAATCCTGCGGATAACAACAAGTGGGTTCTGTGGGATTCAATGGCAGTGCCCCCAGCCTTATCTCCCGCTCCGAATGGGTGTACCCCCATTGGCTCGTGCACTCTCACACTTCAAGCAGAGAGCGGATATCGGGGGCCTGTGTCGACCTCTATCGATCAGTGCTCGACCGCTTGCCCGCCCGGCCAGCAGTGGGCTACTGCCGTCGCAGCTTGTCGACCTGTGGTGGACGAGGTTCCTCCAGAAACTCTTCCCCCTGGCGGTACTGGCCGTGCTGGTGGTGCTGGTGGTGCTGGTGATTCTTGTGCCGGCAACCCCATCTATCCGCTGCGCGGCACCAAGCGAGAGTCGCTCGACACGGGACTAAGGGTCGGATCAACGGTGTTGCGATTCACATACGACACGACGCCAAACGCCCAAGGTGCAGTGGCTACGAATGTCAAACCAAGTGTGTTAGGTCGGTTGTGGTCTAGCAACTTGCATCGCAAGGTCCTTGTGCAGGGACCTCAACTTGGAGCACTGGTTTCTCTTGGCAATGGCTATACAGAAAGCTTTGACGGTGATGGGGCTGGAAACTACTTTGCGAAGCAGGACAGTCGCAATCGATTGACCACAATCAACCAGGGTTTCCGCTACTTCAATGCCTCCGACTTGAGCGAGGAGACCTATGACTCCCAAGGAGCTCTCTTACGAATCGACTGGGTCAACGGCGACCGAATTGATTTCGTCTACAGCAGTGCAACTCCCACAAGCCAAGCACCCGGGCCGGGTTTTTTACTTCTAGTACGTGAGATCGGCGGCCGCTCGATCAGCTTCAGCTACAACACTCAGGGAAGGCTTGCGCAGATCGAAGACATTGCGGGTCAGAAGATTGAACTGTCGTATGACGCCCAGGAAAACTTGGCTGGCGTGAGGTGGACTGACGGAACATTGCGCACTTATCAATACGAAGACGCAGCGTTGCCGTGGGCATTGACGGGCATTGTTGATGAACTGCCCCGACGCTACGCCACGTTTGGCTACGCGCAAACGGGGCAAGCGATTTCGACTGAGTATGCGGGCGGTGCGAATCGCTACTCGGCAAGTTATAGCAACTTGCCCAGGGTCACCGAGAGTGCTTATTACGACAGCGCACGTCAGGCACTGATCCGAACCCAGAAATGGAATGCACCTGAGGGCGCCATATTGACGACCCCTCTCGGCGTCAGCACTTCGCTTGGTACGACGATCGTCAATGGCAAGACGTACCTGACCAGTCAAAGCCAGCCTGCCGGTTCAGGTTGTTCGGCCAGCACGCGCGTACAGAGCTTCGACGCAAATGGTAACTTGGCCATTCGAGACGACTTCAACGGAAAGCGAGCGTGCTTCTCGTACGACTTGAGCCGCAACTTGGAGACGACGAGGGTTGAGGGTTTGCTGCCCAGTGCGTCGTGCGATGCGGTGTCCCTGGTTGGGTCGATCCTGCCCGCAGGCAGCCGCAAGATTGCCACGCAGTGGCACCCAGACTGGCCCCTCGAGAAAAAGCGCTCTGAGCCAGGCCGAGCGTCAGTCAACGTCTACAACGGACAAGCAGATCCATTTAACAACGGTAGCGTCGCAAATTGCGCACCTAGCGCGGCAATTCTTCCGGACGGGAAACCGCTGCCGCTGTTATGCAAGCGGGTGCAACTAGCCACGACCGACACCGATGGCCAGCAAGGTCTTGCGGTTGTTGGGGTGTCGCCCAGCCCTGCTACTGATCCAGCAACCAAGTTGCTGCTGCGTGGCGAAGGAGTTGCAGGTAGCGTTCTATTCACCGATTCATCAAATTCTGGGCGAACGCCAAGCAGCGTGGGTACCCCTGTGAGCGTTGACACCGCAAATGCAAAAAACGGGTCTGGCGCCATCAACTTCACAGGAGGTTACCTTCTCTATCCTGCGTCTGCGGACTTCGATATGGGGGCTGGGGATTTCACCGTTGAGACGTGGGCCAAGTTCAACAGTAGTTCGGTCGGTTCTCGTGTCGTGCTTTTTGCTCAATCAGATTCCAATGGGGCCAACGGCACGTTCAGCGTGGGAAAGACAACAACTGACGTTCTGGTGGCCTCGCTCTTCACGGATGCGGGCGTATTCGTGTTCACCGGAACCGCACCAATTGCAGCCAACACTTGGTATCACCTGGCATTGGTTCGCTCGGGCGATACGCTGCGCCTTTACCTTGACGGAACTGTCGAAGCTGGCGGCGCGGTCTCGGGGACCATACCAACCAGGACAACACGTTTCGGTGTGGGTCAGGCCGGCGAGTACGGTTATTCGTATGGCGGGTTCTATGGCACCCGGATGATGGGTTGGTTCGATGATTTCCGGGTCATAAAGGGCGTCGCGCGATACACCGCCGCTTTCACTCCACAGAGCCTGCCTCTGCCATCGGAAGACCCTCTGATTGCGCCTGGTGTATCCGCATTGGTGGATTGGAATGTCGGGGCTCGCACTTGGTCTTGGACCTACAACGAACGCGGCCAAGTGCTCACCGAAGACGGCCCGCGCACCGACGTCTCCGATGTCACCACCTACGCCTACTACTCGGACACCGTGTTCGAGGGCGAAGGCGCGGCCGCCCGGGGCCACTTCCTGGGTGACCTCGCCTCGGTCACCAACGCCGCCGGGCGCGTCACCCAGTTCA
>NZ_JBWVZL010000009.1:0-11519 GCF_056676035.1 Piscinibacter sp. PDB5-1
GAACCTGCTCAGCCGGTGCGCTGGCCGCCAACGGACGGACAGCCCACGAAGAACTCGGCACGCTTCTGCTCGCATGGCACCGCTTTCAATCGGCCGATGTCTAACGTTTGACATGAGCGGTCCGCCGAAGGCGAATCCGCTCGATGGAATGGTTAGACGTCAGTGTTTCACACACCGACCTGTGGTTCTCGATCGCTCCCACCACTTGCCCCCTTCCGCTTCGGATGGTGTTTTCGCCACAGGCACTGAAATACTCTCGCGGAGGTACTCGACCCGCCAAGAACTCGGCCCTCTCGCTGTGCCTTCAATGCGTAGGGCACACCGCTCCTTATTTGCCCACGTGACAACGAACTCTAGGTTCAATTCCTCTGCTTCGATCTGCGCAGCAAGTTCGATGGGCTTTGCGCCCACATGCTGCTTCAGTTGCTGGCTCGGCAACTTGCTCAGGCGGTCAAGGTGCTCCGCGAGCATGGCGTAGGCATGGGCACGCTGCATTGGTGGGCTCGCCGCTTCTGACGTCTAACGTTTGACATGAGGGGTGACTTGACGGCGACGCCGGCAAGGCATCCCCTCGATGGAATGGTTAGACCTCATTAGTCGGTCTCGTTGAATAGCAGGTCAAAGTAGGTGTACGGGCCATCGGGTAGTCCGCACACGTCCATCGGTTCAATACCAGCGGGTAGGAGTTGACCCAGTTCTTCTGGTCTAAGGGTTGAGTAACCGAATCGCATGGCCTCATTGAATGCAGCTTGCAGAACCGTGTCATCCCCCGGTTCCTGCACGACATCCGACAGCGCCAGCTTGGCGCGGGCGCCTACGCCAGCGCCTCGACCTCCGGCCGTCAGCTCGTATCTCATGTACTTGCTCGTAGGACCGATGGCGGCATAGGGCCCCAGAAGAGAGAGGTAGATTGAAACTCCCTCGTATTCGATGTGTTCCGTCGCCTCTGACATGACGTCGCGTGGAAAGCGAAGCGCGTCATACACAAACACATGGGCGTAATTTTCAAGCCCTCCGTCGGCCTCGATGGCCACCCCGATCCAGTGTCTCCGCCGCAAGGATTCAACAACTAGCGCGATCCTTCCTCCGTTCGCCCGACCCTCGTCGCGGCTGAATCCTGCCTCGGCCGGGTCCCAGCACGCCAGAGCCGCAAACTGCGTTTCGGACAAATGAAACATGCTCGTGAGGTCTAACGTTTGACATGAGCGGTTCGCCGAAGGCGAATCCGCTCGATGGAGGGGTTAGACCTCTGTGGACGAAGCCACAGAGGAATGCTCGCAGACGACCGCAGCTTGAGCCAGCACGACTGACAAACCGATAGGCCCGATGACCCACGTTACGTGCGCTGGCCGCCAACGGACGGATAGCCCGCGCCAGCCGCTGCGACCTGCCCAACGAAGCCACCGCCGGTGGATGCCCGCACGGCGCTCGTGACCGCCAGGCTCGGCCGGAACGCGCGCCGTCAGTTGATGGAGCACCGTTTGCATAACTCGCACTGCTTTCGAAGGCACGCTGCCTGGACCAACAATGAGGTCTAACGTTTGACATGAGGGGTGACTTGACGGCGCAGCCGGCAAGGCATCCCCTCGATGGAAGGGTTAGGCATCGCCTCGCACCCTACCCGACTCGCCCCGAAACACAGCAAGTTCCTGCTTGGAGCGTACCCGCGGGACACCTTCTGAGTCGATGTCAGCGGAAGACACTGACCCGGCTTCCACCCCATATAAGCCGGTTAGTGCATGTTCCACAGGGCCGCTTCCAAGCACGACATCCTGAATGTCGTGGATGCCAATTGAATAGATCGCAGTCAAATCGCCATCGCCGTCATGGTTGAAATCCACGAACCCGTCGTTTTCGATCCACCCCATGACTATCTCGTACGCGTGCTCGCGGTCGCGTGCGGCATAAACATGCGATTGAAGTGTGTAGCTCCGTTTGAACCGATCGGGAACGCGAAGGAGTTCATCGATGTATGGCTCGTTCGGTGCCATGAACCATCGCTCCTCCACAACAACGACAACGATGGCGACGTATAAGTTTTGAGCCATGTGCGCTACTTCAGCGATGCCTAACGTTTGACATGAGGGGTGACAAGACGGCGCAGCCGGCTTGGCATCCCCTCGATGGAATGGTTAGGCTTCACCGACAAGAACCCCACCATTTGATACATCTACTTCCGCGATGCGGGGTCACATGCGATGCGTTGCTGATGAAGATCCTCCAATTCTGCTCGCTGCCTTGCTTGCTCATCCCGCGTGAGCGTCCGTCCCGAATACTTGCGGAAGACCTCATCGGTCTTGCCGCTGATTCTTTTCAGGCAATTGTCCAGCGCCGCGCGCCGATCCGTTGTCAGCGTCGGCGTGCTCTTCCGCTCGCATTCGTCAGCTTGCTTGCCGGCTGCATTCAACGCGGCGTGCATTTCACTCGCCCACCGCTCAAACGCAACCTTGTCGCTTGTAGGCGGACGGGTTCGAGTGAAGTCATGCTCAATTCGCGCCTGCTCTTCCTGCAACTTCGCTGCACACCTCTGGTTAGCGCGCAATTCGGTCGCCTGCGCTGCTCCCGCAGCAAGCATAGAGAGCACACAAAGTAGGGTTCGCATCGCCTCAATGTAGGTTGTGAAGCCTAACGTTGAGCTAAGCGGCAGCCGAAGGCTGTCCGCTTGAGCGACCCGGTAGGTTTCTTAGCGAGGGCAAACACGATGACCTCAGCAAGCTGAGAAACCAACCGCTTGAATTGAGCGTCGATGATGGCGTGTCGCCCAACGCAGGGCAACCCAGAACCCCGCGAGCGAAGGACGCCCGCAGCCAAACGATAGACAAGCGGACCGGCGCGAAGAACGCCAACGCAGCACGATCAACTGCAACGCTTCGGCTCGGCCGTAGCCACACAGGACGGGCACCGGTCGCCAAGAAATCTACCGTTTGACATGAGCGGGAGCAACCGGCTTGCCGGTTGATCTCCGCTCGATGGAAGGGTTAGGCGGCATTCTCTGTGTGCTCCTAGTCGAGAAACGAAGACCAGAACTCGATTTCCTTCGGCTTCACTGGTAGTTCGTAGCCTTGCTTGCCGAAGTAGTAGCTGTGCTCGTTCGCGAAGTAGTCTTCGAGGTTGAGGCCGTAGCAAATTATGTCGGTCTGATAGACCGATAGCACAGGGTTTCCGGGCTCCAGCGGGAGGGCGGGAAGGTACCGGTGACCTTGAATGGGGATGAGCCTTGGAGCCGCTTGCACAAGCGCGCGTAGGCGTTCGTAAGCGTGCTCGTCCTCCACCGGCCGAGGCCCCCACTCGGGCAACCACAACGAGTTCTGCTTTGCGTCGAACCAAAGCCCTTCGAGAGGCCAAGCCAGTGAGCTCATCAGATGCTCATCGTTGAGATCACGCCAGTTTGGGAACTTGCCACCGACCGGCATGGCGAACGACAAAAGCTGACGCAGATCGGGTGGAAACACAAAGTTAAAGCGCGCTTCGGCAGCGTCGAGCTCCCTCGACGAAAGACCAGTAGAGAACGCGACTCCCGCACGTTCCAGGTTCGCTTTGATCTGCTCCAGCTTCACGACTTGACGCCTAACGTTTGACATGAGCTGCGTGACCCGGCTTGCCGGGGCACGTCAGCTCAATGGAAGGGTTAGGCCTCACGCTGCCACCAAGTAAACCCAACCATTGGGTTCAATCGTTCGTGTAAGCACGGCCTTCGAACGGGAAATGCAACTCTGCTTCGGGCTCTTGAAGTCGCCCTTGTTGCGCGGGTGCTCGGTGAAGGCAAGAACATCACTGCCGCGAACAAAGACTAGCAAGTTAACCCCTTCGTTTGTTGCGATTGATGTGTGGCTCTCAGCACTCCACGGAAAGCCAAGAACTCGCTCCGCTTCTTCGTTGCCGGAGTAAGGGCCAAGCACGCAAAGTCGCTCCCACTCTGGTGGGCCAATTTTCGAGAGATTGATTGGTTCCGAGGCGTTTGCATCGAACTGTGCGGTGATAGCGGCGCTGATGCTGCGGTCTCCGCTCGAGCAGGCGACCACGAGGCTAGTAGCAAGAGCAACCGAGGCGATGCGTTTCATGAGGCCTAACGTTTGACATGAGAGGCTCGCCCCGGCTTGCCGGGGCGAGTCCTCTCGATGGAAGGGTTAGACGTCGCTCGCGGCATGAGTGGCTCCGGGCTTACCGCCTGTTCCCGACGTCATAAGAAGCTCTTGCCACCGCCGGATTAGCAGGTCGGTGTATGGCTCGGCCGCAATCTTGTAGGCACCGAGCGCGTATCCGTCATTGGCCTCAACAAGAGCTGTCTGTCCGGTTTCAAGAATTCCAAAGTCGATGCCGTAGGCGGACGGTGCCTTACCAGATTTCCTATATGCGAGCAGCGCCTGTTTGACTGTTGTCATATCCAAAGTTGCGCCTTCATCGCCGTCGTAGTGATCTACTCCGACAACTTCAGTGTCAATGACATAGACCCGAAACTCGGACTTCCATTTGACTACCTCAGAGCACCAGACGTCCTGACGCTTGCTTGCCGGACCGATGCTTGTGGAGTCTCCTGAGAAACCAAGCACGGTGCCCGTGAAGTTCTTGCGACGGGCTGATGGCTTGACGAATATGGCGGGGCCGCCCTCTTCATATACTTTTCGTTCTGCATCCCAGAGAGTTGATTTCCAGATCCGTCTATGGAGATACGGAGCAAGGCAATCTGGATAGTCATTCGGCTCAGGAATGCATATCTCCAGTTGTTTCATTGCTCCGTGCATCGCGTCCATGTCGCCAGCAATGAACGTTTCTCTGGAGAGCGGCAAGCTCCTTCGCTGAATCCTCTTGATCGTGTAGAGCTCAACTGGCACTCCGCGCCGCTCGAACTCGGACTTCAGCATCTTCTCCTCAATTCGGAGCCTGCCGTTGCCTAGGTCTTGGAGGAATGCGATGGAGAACATCAGCGACGTCTAACGTTTGAGATGACCGGCGTGACCCGGCTTGCCGGGGCACGTCCGGTCGATTGAAGGGTTAGGCGCCATTCTGCTGCGCCGCCTTCTTGTTTGCATGGTCGGCGAGTCGTTTGGCAGCCTCTAGACCAGCTTCGGTTTGCACCCATGCAAGCTTGTCTTTGGGTACCCCCAAGCCAGCTAGAACAGCTGCTACTGCACCTGCAATGCCAAGTTCAACCAACGCACTGGCTTCCATAGAGATGTTTGTAATTGGTGCTCCAAATGTCTCAGGAGCATCGTGGAGCTCTTCAACAAGCAAGACTTCTCCTGCTGGAAGCCTGCAAGTAAATCCGCTGGCTCTACCTAGACCATCTGTTTCCCACGAGAGCAGAGGAACGCCATGTAGGTACGAAAGCTCTTTTGCCTGGACATTGATCACGCAGACGGGAAACTCGCCAGATTGCCATTCGTATGCAGTAAGAGCGGAAACCGTGCCCATGGCGCCTAACGTTTGACATGAGCGGGGACAAGACGGCGCAACCGGCTTGGCATCCGCTCGATGGAATGGTTAGGTGTCGCCATTGCGTGCGCGCTCCAGTGCATGCTCGAAAGCCCAAAGGCAACCAGCCTGGAACTCCTGCGGTTGATTCTCTCCAGTGAGCCACGAGGTAATGTCTTCGGCGTCGAAGTCGCCCCGGCCATTGACCGAGATTCCGCGAATTTGCGCATAGAGACGGTGATGGAGTTCATTGAATGCTCGCAGTGACAAGGGATCCTTGACGCCAGGCGATTGAAACTCGTATGAGCCTCTCGCAACAACCGTGAGCCAATGCCCCAGAACAGCAAGAAAACGAAGCTCCTGCTGCGGCGACATTTCTGCAATCGCGCGCTCGCATTCTTTTCGAGTGAGTGACATTTCCCGCGACACCTAACGTTTGACATGAGGGGTGACTTGACGGCGCAGCCGGCAAGGCATCCCCTCGATGGAAGGGTTAGACAGCGCCCGGCTCACTTGGCCCAGCAACTGGCGCCACGAAGACCGCTTGAACGACCTTGCCTTTCGCTGCCTCTGCTGCCAAGTTTCTCCGATGTGCCCCTGCTTGCACGGCGCCTGGCGAAGCAGCTCAGCCGGCGCGCTAGCCGCCAACGGACGGACAGCCCATGAAGAACTCGACACGCTTCTTCTCGCATGGCACTGCTGCTACTCGGCCGATGTCTAACGTTTGACATGAGCGGACCGCCGAAGGCGGATCCGCTCGATGGAGTGGTTAGAACTCTGTGGCCGGAGCTGCAGAGAGGTGCCAGCAGACGAACCAGATTCTGAGGCGGCACGCTCGACAAACCGATAGGTTCGACTACCAACGTTATGTGCGCTGGCCGCCAACGGACGGACAGCCCACGCCCACCATTGCGACAAGCCGACCAAAGCCACCGTCGGTGGATGCCCACTCGATGCACCGGGCCGCTGGGCCGCGCCGGAGAGCTTTAAAGGCGGCGTTAGATCTCTTCGCTCCATTGGACTCTTCTCGAAGGCACGGCCTCGGCGGCGAACTGAGTTCTAACGTTGAGCTAAGCGGCAGCCGAAGGCTGTCCGCTTGAGCGACCCGGTAGGTTTCTTGGCGATGGCAAACACGATGACCTCAGCACGCCGAGAAACCAACCGCTTGAATTGAGCGCCGATGATGGCGTGCCACCCAACGCAGGGCAACCCGAAACCCCGCGAGCGAAGGA
The DNA here is from genome assembly GCF_056676035.1 of Piscinibacter sp. PDB5-1. Classification (NCBI taxonomy): domain Bacteria; kingdom Pseudomonadati; phylum Pseudomonadota; class Betaproteobacteria; order Burkholderiales; family Sphaerotilaceae; genus Piscinibacter; species Piscinibacter sp. PDB5-1. Next base: position 6,645 of record NZ_JBWVZL010000009.1, read on the forward strand.
CGCCCGCAGCCAAACGATAAACAAGCAGATCGGCGCGAAGAACGCCAGAGCAGCACGATGAACTGCAACTCTTGGGCTCAGCCGTAGCCACACAGGACGTGCACCGGTCGCCAAGAAATCTACCGTTTGACATGAGCGGTGGCACAAGGGCGTAGCCCTTATGACATCCGCTCGATGGAGTGGTTAGATCTCTGTGGCCGAAGGCACGACCCAACCTGCCGAAGCCGCTGACCCATGCGGCCACACCGACCCAACTCTGGAGGCTGACGCTCAGCCCGTGACACCTGATCGCTCGCAGCGCAGATAGTGGCAATGCCACCGACGCCGGGCAGACGCTGGGCGCCAGAAAAACTCACCGAGCCACGGTTCAGAAGGACAGTCATTTCAGTTGCTTGTCGAAGGCACATGCGCTCGGGCCGAACTGAGATCTAACGTTTGACATGAGCGGGAGCAACCGGCTTGCCGGTTGATCTCCGCTCGATGGAAGGGTTAGACCTCTGCACCAGCAAGCCACCGTTGACCAAGCTTCGAGTCACCGTAGGTTCGAATGACCTGGGAAATGATGACCTGATAGCCCGCCAGCCAATTGTGCTGAGCAGCCTTGGCTTCGACATGGCGCGGATGCTGAACCAACGACTGAAGCGCTGCCAACGAACTCCAGTAGTACACGTTGGACACAAGGCCCGTTTCTGCGTTCTCCCACGACTCTTCGCCGAGGTATCCCGGAATTGACTTGGCCATTTCAGCGATCTCTTGATCTAGCCGATGAAAGGCCTCATCAAACTGCCCCTTGGCAAAAATGAACGTTGACGAATACATCTGTTCTCCCTGTTGCCCCGCTCACCCGGGCTTTGTTTTGGCTGGCAGATGGTACGTTGTGGTGTGCGGATCAACCGAGGCAAAAGAGGTCTAACGTTTGACATGAGGGGCGGCCTAGGGCGATAGCCCTTGGACGTCCCTCTCGATGGAAGGGTTAGGCCTCACTCAATGAACGCCCAAACCGCGTTTCATCTCTGGTTACCGAACCTTTTCTTCACACTCGCCTACCCGACGCATTACGAGTTCGGTTCTCATACCGTTCGGGCCAAACTCATCGTCTTTGCCAGTCACACGAAGAACGGATGACGAACGGATTTCAGTGCTTGAGCGCACCAGGGACGTTCTCGTGTCTTCAATGATTCCGCCGGTCTTCATGCACTGCAACCGCCAGGATGACGAAGCGCCTGCACTTCTCTCTTCAGACACTTCGCATGAGCCACCGCCTTTCTCGTGGCTGAACTTGCTTCCTGCCGGCGAGAGAAACCCGAGCTTCTTTAGCGCGGCTTCGGAGTAGCAACCGCTGCTCATTGGGTGTTCCCAGGGGGCATAGGTGTTCTTGCTGTGAACGAACATGTAGGTGATAAGGCTTCGTTCCCACTTTCCGGCAAGAGGCTCGAGCTCTGCCATGGCGTGAACTGGAAGCGCGATCAAAGCCGCAATGAAGATTGCACGTATCTTGGTCTTGAGTGTCATGCTGGGGTGCGGTTTGTGAGGCCTAACGTTTGACATGAGCGGTGGCACAAGGGCGTAGCCCTTGTGACATCCGCTCGATGGAGTGGTTAGATCTCTGTGGCCGAAGGCACGCCCCGAATTGCCGAGCCGCGGACCCACGTTGCCGCACTGACCCAACCCCGACTGCTGCCGCTCAGCCCTTGACACTTGCCCGCTCGCAGCGCCGTTGGCGGCAACACCATCAGAACTGCGCAGACGCTGGGCGCCAGCAAAACACTCCGAGCCACGGGTCAGAAGGACAGCCATTTCAGTTGCTTCTCGAAGGCGCATGCGCACGGGCCGAACTGAGATCTAACGTTTGACATGAGAGGCTCGACCCGGCTTGCCGGGGCGAGTCCTCTCGATGAAAGGGTTAGGCATCTGCGCGCTCATCTGAAGAACTTGAATCGCCCAGAGGCCTTTGATATTGACAATCTCTCTTTGTGCCTATGGAGAGGCTGAACCGACAACTCAACCTCCCAGGTGCTTGCGGTCTCATCCACGATCGAAATGCTCGCGGCTCGGCAGATTCCGTTGAGAAGCTCTTGCCCCATGAGCAAAGCGCCTTCCCTGGAAACTGGGCCGCCCCCCTCGTGATACTTCAATCGACGCTCTTGAAGACTAGCCCACGCGGCAAGCTCTGGCGTCTTTCCGATTGCCGCGAGGCGCGCGCCCTCTCTGACGATAGAGAGATGTGCTTCCGTTCCCCGAAGAACCAGAAACATCAGATAGAAGTCGAGGCATGAAAGGATGTAGCTTGCCTTCGGGCAAGACGGGTCGCTTGCCAGTTCAATAAGTACGGGAAGATAGTCTTCGTGCCCCAGCACCAGATCCTCATCCTGATCGGAAAGCAACAGGTTCTCATCGAATGCCCAGCGTCGAAGAGTCTCTTCGCTCGGACTCCAATCGTTCAGAACGACTTCTTCGGCCATAAAGATGCCTAACGTTTGACATGAGCGGTTCGCCGAAGGCGAATCCGCTCGATGGAGGGGTTAGACCTCCGTGGACGAAGCCACAGAGGAATGCCTGCAGAAGAACCGCAGCTTGAGCCAGCACGGCCGACAAACCGATAGGCCCGATGACCCACGTTACGTGCGCTGGCCGCCAACGGACGGACAGCCCGCATCAACCGCTGCGACCTGCACAGCGAAGCCACCGACAGGGGATGCCCGCGCCATGCTCGTGACCGCTCGGCCTGACCGTAACCCGCAGCCGTTTGATGAAGCACCGTTTGCATAACTCGCACTGCTTTCGAAGTCACGCTGTCTCGCCCAACACTGAGGTCTAACGTTTGACATGAGAGGCATGACCCGGCTTGCCGGGGCATGTCCTCTCGATGGAAGGGTTAGGCCCCTACGCGCCCAAGTCGTTGACGTATTCAAGAACCTTGGCAAGGAGATACTGTTGGATGTGGCCAACCGTCATCGAGCTTTGCTGCTCTTTGATTTCTCCTTTGATCCCTTCGCCGGTAGTCCGCCATGTAGGCTCGATACAGACTAGGCGACCATCAGCGAGGTCGACCATGATGTCTGGCTGTAGATTGCTTTTCGGATCAAGAGTCCGCCGTTCGGCCGTCACTGATCCGGCCACTCCTACGTCTTGCAGCGCCCTTGAGATGCACGCTGCAAGAGCCTTGTTCAGCAGCTTGTCATTCTTAGAGGCGAGTTGCTGTAGACGCTTATATTCGTTTGCTGTCTCGTCTTTTGCTGGACGAATAGTTGCTGCGTTTGTGGACGGTGTGCCCGCAAGGAATTGAAAGAACTTTGCCCCTTGTATCGCCGAGCTGGCGTTGGCTGGAGATTCCTTCCCCTTCTTGAGCTTGTCCGTAATGGTGGCTTCACCGAAAGCGCGGATTGCGCTGACGGAGACATTCGGCGTGAGCTCAAATAGTCGAACATCTAGATGGCGCAGCAAGAATGCAATCTGGTGCCGCCTTTTTCTCCAGTCACCGAGGTACCCGGTCGTCGAATCACTTGCGTCCAAGACATCAATCATTCTGTCGATGTCAATGCGCTTTTCAGTCCCTTGCGTGAGGTTGGCAACGGTCAGACTTAGCTCTCTTGTGTCATCTCCCCCCACAAGAATCCAAACGCTCGGCAGTCTTCGTTCTTTCAACGTGTCGCCGAACGAATTGTTCAGTTCTTGCGACTTGGCTTCCAGATTGCCAAAGAACTGACTGATCGTCTCGCTCGTCTGAACCATCGGCTGAGCTACTGCAGTGCCGAGGCCAAAAGCCTCAAGGCCTTGGCCCGCATTTAGAGAGCGCGCGGTGATGTCGGCGACCTCAAAGTAGGCGCTCTTTGGAAGGCCGGTGAAGTTGTACAGACCTCTTGAGGTTTGATCAACGATGCTGTCGCTCCCTACAGCCCAAGCTATTTCGCTGATTGTTTTGGCTGCCTGTGTATCTGTGATCGGCCAGATGACCAAAGCACATCCTCCCTTAGTTCGAAAGATTCGCCTTAGCTCTTCAAAGAACCTGCGGAGTTCTGCGTCATCAACATTCGGATTGTCACGTTCAAGCAATACATAGATTTGTCCGTCTATCGGCGTCTCTCCGTTGCGTCGGATCTCAGCGGCAACCTCGTCAAGAGACAACTTGTCGGAGAGTGGAGTGATATGGGCGCCGGAATAGAACCTTGGAAGCGTGCTCAGAAACGTAGTTTTTCCAGATCCTGAAGGACCAAGAAATAGTTCAAAACGGCCAAGACCTCCGTTCGTTACCTGACGAATTAACTGCTCGACGCGAGCCGTTGCTTCTGGAACTTTGCGAACAATCTGCGTTAAATCGGCCCGCTTCTCTGCTGCGGCGTCTTGCAGCTTTTCGTAGCGCTTGGGTAGTAGCAGCGTTGTCGTCATTTGATCTCCCATTTGCATTCCGAGATTCTGGTGGTCTAGAGGTCTAACGTTGGAGCTAAGCGGCAGCCGAAGGCTGTCCGCTTGAGCGACTTGGTAGGTTTCTTGGCGAGGGCAAACACGATGACCTCAGCACGCCAAGAAACCAGCCGTTTGCATTGAGCGCCGATGATGGTGTGCCACCCAACGCAGGGCAACAGGGGAACCGCCAGCGAGGGAGGTCAGCAGCCAAACGATAAACAAGCTGACTGACGCGAAGAACGCTACCCGAGCACGATCAACTGCAACGCTTTGGCTCAGCCGCAGCCACACAGGAAGGGCACCGTTCGCCAAGAAATCTACCGTTTGACATGAGCGGTTCGCCGAAGGCGAATCCGCTCGATGGAGGGGTTAGACCTCTGTGGACGAAGCCACAGAGGAATGCTCGCAGACGAGCCGAAGTTTGAGCTAGCACGGCCGACCAACCGATAGGCCCGATGACCCACGTTACGA
>NZ_JBWVZL010000010.1:0-9171 GCF_056676035.1 Piscinibacter sp. PDB5-1
CTGCCGAACCGGCCAGCAGAGCCGACACCTGAAGCCAAAGACTCTGAGCGGTGACGCCTAACCATTCCATCGAGCGGATGTCCTGCCGGCTGCGCCGTCAGGCCACCGCTCATGTCAAACGGTAGATTTCTTGGCGAACGGTGCACGTCCTGTGTGGCTATGGCTGAGCCAAAGCGTTGCAGTTGATCGTGCCCCCGCGTGTCCTCTTCGCGCCAGCCGGCTTGTTTATCGTTGGGCTGCCAGCATCCGTCGCTCGCGGGGTTCTGGTTTGCCCTGCGTTGGGTGGTGCGCCATCATCGGCGCTCAATTCAGGCGGTTGGTTTCTCGGCTTGCTGAGGTCATCGCGTTTGCCCTCGCCAAGAAACCTACCGGGTCGCTCAAGCGGACAGCCTTCGGCTGCCGCTTAGCTCAACGTTAGCCGCCAACGGGCAGCACCGTGCCAGAGTCAAAGAAGACAATCGACACCGGTGCTTTGGTTCGAGGTAGAGGGAGGAGCGGAGCATGATTCTTGAAGTCGCGCCACTGCAAGTGAAGCCTGGGCAGGAGAGCGAGTTCGAGGCTGCATTCCTGCAAGCGCAGCGCATCATCTCGTCTATGTCGGGTTACGTCTCACACGATTTACAGCGGTGCATCGAGCGGCCCAACGAGTACATCTTGCTCGTCGTCTGGCAAACGCTCGAAGCTCACGAAGTTGGCTTCCGGCAGTCTGCCGAGTACCAGGAGTGGAAGAGGCTGCTTCATCACTTCTACGAGCCATTTCCCGTGGTGTCGCACTACCAGCCCGTTCGAGGTGCGTCGTCGGCTAACCACTCCATCGAGCGGATGCCCAACCGGCTGCGCCGGTCGGTCGCCGCTCATGTCAAACGTTAGACGTCCCGAGACCCGAACATCTTCTGTATGAATGACGTCGAGTTATCTCAGCAAGTCGAGTGGTTCCACTCGCTCGCAAATCAACCCGTGGATCAACTCGCGCTTCAGGCCACGGCGGAAACTAGGTCACGGGTGGCGCAGTACGTCACCATCTGCCTGCCCGGGCATTCAATGCCGGAAGATCTGTCGCCGGAAGAGTTCGCTCGCTCAATTCGTGACCTCAGAGAGAACGAGCGCGGCTGGAATCGAGCTCTTATGAAGGCTCTTATCCAGGCGGAGGACTTGTCTGCGGCCAAAGAGTCGAATGCGGCTGCTGCCTCCCTTCGAACGTTTTCGGAGTCGTGCCCGTGGACGCTCTTTCAAAACGTCGCTAGAGACCAAGCAAGAAACTACGAATCAAAGAAGAAGCCATGAGCACGAGGCATTCAGTTCGAAGCAACCAGACGTCTAACCATTCCATCGAGGGGATGGCTTGCCGGCTGCGCCGTCAAGCCACCCCTCATGTCAAACGTTATACGTTTGCTCAGCATTCATCCCGTTTGGGTTTCCTGCGTAGTTGAGGCGGCCGTGAGTCAAGTCAACACCGAAGCGTTCCACGTTCAGGCATCGCGTAGCACCGAGCGGCTCGCGCCGTTCAGTTGCGTGTGTGGGTTGGTCGGTTCATCGGGCGCTCGCAGAAACCGTGCTTCCTTCTGGCTTGCAGCAGCAAAGTGCTTGTCACCACGCAATCGGCCTTCAAGAGTTAGCGGGTTGCCAAGCTTCGTTCGCCAGCCTTGGCTGTTCACGGTTCGTGCTGGTCATGGGCCTACGCATAACCATCGGGTCAACCGGACTTGCCTCCGGCAAGCCGGTTACCCTAAACGTTAGCCGCCTGAAAGCTCCCATGTTTTCCGTCAAACACATTGGAATGATTGCACTGGCTCAAGCCTTGGGAGCCCCATCGTTTGCGGCAGATTCAGCGCAGCCGACGTGCAAAGAAGATCCGCCCAAGAGAGTCACAGTAACTCGGAGCAAGCCTGCCGAGCCAATGGTGCAAGAGATTACGCTCCATTGCGGGACGCAAACTACCACTCAAACAACGCCGAGCGTGCCAGCAGCTTCGTCGCCTGTACGAACAGCAACGTCAACCTTTACCTGGGACACTCTGATTGAGGCCGTATTCAAGCTGCTGGGTAGCATTGCTTGGCCTATAGCCGCCGTGTACATAGCGTTCATTTTCAGGAAAGAGCTTGCGGCGCTATTAGCTCGTTTAAAGAAGGGGAAATGGGGTTCGGCCGAATTTGAGTTCGAGAACTACGTTCGCGCTGTTGATGCTGAAGCGGACATTCCGCGTACTCCTGAGAACGAAAGCATTAGCCCAAGCGCGGCGGCAAGAGCCAGCAGCGATCCTCGGGGGGCAATCGTCACAGCCTGGATTGAAGTAGAAGACGCGCTCTTCAATTTGGTTCGGAGCCGTGATCTCTCGGAGCCGGTATCAGCAGCACGGCCAGCAAGAAGTACGCTTTGGGCTATCCGCGCTGTTCAGAGAGCGCAGGTTCTCGACGCAAACTGGATAGCTCTTTTCCACGACTTACGTGCTATGCGGAACGAGGCGGCTCACTCCACGGACTTCTCGCCGCCCCCAGATGCAGTGATTAAGTATGTTCAGCTTGCCAAAGAACTCACTACGGCTATGCGCGCGGCAGGCGGCTAACCATTCCATCGAGCGGATGTCCAACCGGCTACGCCGGTCGGCCACCGCTCATGTCAAACGTTAGGCATCGCAGGCGCGACAATTGATGCATGGACACACAAACAAGCATTTATCTCGCTGCTGCCTTTGAGCTTGGCATCCCCGTTGCTCTTGTCTTCCTCGGAGCTTTTCGTCCGCCGCTAAGGAAATGGGTAGTCGTTGTGCTCGGCGCGCTTACGCCGCTCCTACTTTCCTTTGTGGTCACTGGCGTTAGGCACCTTGTCTTCGCTCAGGAAGAAGCCGGGTTCGCCATTTGGGAGATTGTGGCTAACGAGCGTTAGCCCATACGCAGCATGCTTCGCAGTGGGCGCAGTGCTTGGGTTGCTGAAGGTGCCTGCTGGTTTGCCCGCCAGGTACATCCTCGGCCTTGTGCCGCCATCCGTGTTCGCGGTGGCATTGGCCGTCGCCTTTCCGCAGTGAACAGCGATGCCTAACCATTCCATCGAGGGGATGCCCAGCCGGCTGCGCCGGCCGGTCACCCCTCATGTCAAACGTTAGGTTGCTATGACAGCACTTGACCATCCGTTCGTAGTCGGAGCGATCTATAACCGCCGCCGCGACATCCACGGACGTTTTGGTGGGCAGCAGCGGGGCGGAATATCAACCCCGACGTCCGCCAGATTGATCTTTGCCTTTACCAGCGCCGCAGGCGCGGCCTACGGGTATGACGACAAGTTCAATCCCGACGGAACGTTCTGGTACACGGGAGAAGGGCAGGTCGGAGACATGCAACTGATCCGGGGGAATGCTGCTATTGCCCAGCATGCTCAAGATGGCAAGAAGATTCTTCTCTTCGAGTCAACGCCTCAGGACGAACTTCGTTTCTTAGGCGAAGTCGAGTACTTGGGGCATCACACTGAACAGCGCCCCGATCGAAATGGCGATCAGAGGAATGCGGTCGTCTTTCATCTCGGATTCCTGCCCCCTGTTCCGAACAATGTCGCTGAACAGCCGCGGAAGTTCTATATGGCATCTGGCCGCCTTCCGTCCAAGCTAAGCCTTGCCGAACTGCGTGCCATTGCGCTAGAAACGCTGCCCGCTGATGCTTCGCTAGAGCAAAAGAAGGCCGACGTGGCTCGGAGAGCCGAAGCAGTACGTCGCTATGCGCTGGTTCGATCAAAGGGAGTGTGTGAAGCCTGCTTCAAAGGCGCTCCTTTCAAGACAAAAGCGGGACCCTTCCTGGAGGTGCATCATGTCTTTCGGCTTGCAGATGGTGGGCCAGACCACCCGGCGAATGTCATTGCGCTGTGTCCAAATTGCCATCGAAGGGCGCACCTTTCAGTCGACGCCGAGAGTTTCAATGAGTCCCTCATCTTTTGGCTCTCTCAGCGCGAAGCAACCTAACCATTCCATTGAGGGGATGTCCAGCCGGCTACGCCGTCTGGCCACCCCTCATGTCAAACGTTAGAACGCATTCGCATGGAGACTGAGACAAGCATCAAGTTTCAGCCGGTGGCTCCCTCCGAGGCGGAGGAGCTTGCGGATCTCCGGGTCGAAGCGATGCGCGAGAGCCTGGAGCGAGTCGGGCGGTTTGACCCAGTTCGAGCGCGCGAACGCTTCCTTTCGACCTTCTCTCCGGATCACACGCGCCACATCGTGAGATCTGGTGCCCGGGTAGGGTTCCTAGTGGTCAGGCATCAAGGCGTTGGGGTTCTGCTAGACCATCTCTACATCCGTCCGGAGCAACAGGGCAAAGGTATTGGTACCGCGGCACTCGCACAGGTATTTGCAGAGGCCGAAGCAATGGGAAGGCCGGTTCGCGTTGGCGCTCTCAAAGGAAGCGACGCCAATCGCTTTTACGTGCGGCACGGCTTTGCCCTGGTGGAGCAGGGCGAGTTCGACAACTACTACGTCCGGTCGAGCAAGAATGCGTCCTAACCCTTCCATTGAGCGGAGATCAACCGGCGGGCCGGTTGCTCCCGCTCATGTCAAACGTTGGGCGTCATGCTGGAGCGAGCGTGGTTTGCTCGGTGCGTTGAGTCATCAGTGGCGTTCGAGCCGAAACTGAGTTCGGAGGCACGCGAAAGCAAGTCGGTGCGCGCGTCGCAACCGAGTCGCTTCGCGGAGGCGACTGACTCTTGAGACGGGTGCCCGTTAGAAGTGCGAAGCTCTTTGTTCAGGTCGTCGGAAAGCCAGGCGGTTAGGGGCGCTTCGCGCCGCAGTGCTGCGCCTGGCAGTCAGTTGAGTTGAGGCCGCTGTGCGGCGGGAGCGTATGCCGAAGCTCGGTGAGTTCTCGAAGCAAGAAAAGGCTGCTTTGCGAAAGCTGCGAGCCCGGCCGAGAATGACGCCCAACCATTCCATCGAGCGGATCCGCCTGCGGCGGCCCGCTCATGTCAAACGTTAGGCGTCCAACTGTGCGAAACCATCAGGAGGTCTCGTTGAGTCAGATAGGCATGACCCTGATCGCACTTCTCGTAGGAATCTTGTCGGCTAACGCGAGAGCGCAGGGAGTGACGGCTTCTTCCGTCAACATGCAACTTGCAAACGCTCTCATGTGTCGGGGTGACAGCTTGAAGATCCTGAGGTCCTTCGCCGCCAAGAAATCTTCACTCGAATCACTAGGCATTGAAGTCTCGGCCAATGACGAGAGCGGGTATGACGAAGTCATCAGCGTGTCGCTGCGCGAGCCAGTGCAGCTTATCGGAGCGAAGACCACCAAAGTGACACTCTCATTCGACAATCCATACCCAGGGTTTTCAGGTTTGGTCTATGCCGAGTTTCGGGGCGATCCTAGGAAGGTGATTCAGGCGCTCAAGTTGGTGGAAGGAACAACCGCTCGACATGCAATTGCTGAGTTCGTCTCACGAGAAGCAAGAAGGGATGGATGCCCAGAACACCTCGGCCTGTCCATCTTGGGGAAAAATCACTTCGTACTTGGCTGTGGCTGGTGCAACGGCGGCTAGTCCATCCACTCCCGTGAAACAGACGCCTAACCATTCCATCGAGGGGATGCCCAGCCGGCTACGCCGTCTGGTCACCCCTCATGTCAAACGTTAGATCTCAGTTCGGCCCGAGCGCATGTGCCGTCGAGAAGCATCTGAAATGGCTGTCCTTCTGACCCGTGGCTCGGAGTGTCTTGCTGGCGCCCAGCGTCTGCGTGGCGGTGGTGGCTTCACCTCCAACGGCGCTGCGAGCGGGCAGGTGTCACGCGCCGAGCGTCAGCCACCAGGGTTGGGTCGGTTCGTTATTAGCATGGGGCAGCGGCTTCGGCAGCTCGGGGCATGCCTTCGGCCACAGAGATCTAACCATTCCATCGAGCGGATGCCACAAAGGCTGCGCCTTTGTGTCCCCGCTCATGTCAAACGTTAGGTGTCCAACTCGATGAACAACCGGTATAGACCGCCCGCCGCTGATGTTCGGGATCATCCGCCCGAAATTGTTAGTCTTTCGCGTGCGGGCCTCGTACGCCTCTTTCAACGCTTGGTGCTCGCCGCGGCTGGATTAACAATCCTGTTAGCTGTATTGACAAACCTTGAACTGCCTTTGCCTCTGAGCTTGCAATCGTCTCTCCAAGTGGCTGGGCAAGGATCATTAGTCCCACCCGCCGCCGCAATGGCGATGTGGTGGGCCATGCAGCTTCTTTGGCTGATAAGTGCGGTGGGGCTCTACTTCTTCCGACCATGGGCGAGGTGGATGTTCATCACGATGTATGTCGTCTCTAACTCTTGGGTGTTAGTGTCTGGTGCGGTTGTCTACTTGCCGTGGGAATCTGTTCTGGCAACGGTCATAGCACTCATGGATGGGGCAGTTCTTGCGTTGGCGTTTCTTCCTCCACTTAGCTATGTGTTTGACGATAAAGACACCTAACCATTCCATCGAGGGGATGCCCAGCCGGCTGCGCCGGCCGGTCACCCCTCATGTCAAACGTTAGCTGGCATATGAGCCCCTGGGAAACAATCCTCCTAGCGTTCGGCGGAAACGCTGTACTACTCGCAGTCCTTGGCTGGCTTGCTCGCTCTTTGCTGGGCCAGCTTGTCGCAATAGACTTGGAGCGCTTCAAGTCTGAGCTTGCCAGCGCATCAAACACTGCTGCTGAACAGCTACGACACGAACCACATCTAGTTGCTCAGGAAAACCCAATACTTCTTTCAAAACTCCATGAGCGTCGAGCCACAGGCTGTGGCCGAGGCATACGGACTTCTTGTAGAAGCTCAATGGGCTACCCACGACTTCGTGTCGCTCGTTGAATGGGCAGGTGATCCCAGCAAGATGGAAAAGTACAACACTGCGATGACCAAGTCCGCAGAGTTCTATCGGTACTTCGACAAGAACCGCATCTATCTTCCTCAGCCACTTTGCGACCAAATCGAAGCCTTCCTCAATGGGATGCGTGGGAAGGTCATTGGCTTCGGGGTCTATGCTCGTCACGAAAACGCAGCACTCCCGGATTCGGGCATACAGAAGAAGTACGACGCCTGGGACAAGGCGTCTGACTACTTTTTAAACGAGGTGCCAAAGACACGCGCTGCGCTTGAAGAAGAACTCAGATGCATCATTGGCGGCATTCGGAAGAACGCCAGCTAACCATTCCATCGAGCGGAGATCAACCGGCGAGCCGGTTGCTCCCGCTCATGTCAAACGTTAGACATCGGCCGATTGAAAGCAGTGCCATGCGAGCAGAAGCGTGCCGAGTTCTTCGTGGGCTGTCCGTCCGTTGGCGGCCAGCGCACCGGTTGAGCTGGTTCACCAAGTGCTTTGCAGGTGGTGGCGCGTCAGCGAAACTTCCGAGCCGGGGCAGTGAAGAGCCTGCGCAGCCTGCTGGGTTCGGGTTAACGGGCCATGCGAGCCGGTCGCTGTCTAACCCTTCCATCGAGCGGAGATCAACCGGCAAGCCGGTTGCTCCCGCTCATGTCAAACGTTAGGTCTCATTTGAGCGGCAGTCTTTCGGTTCGAGTTGTCCGTGCCTCGGTGGCCAGTATGGCGATGACGCTGGTGTCGAGTTGCGTGCCCGGGACGGTCGAGCTTGCCCATCCCGGCTCCATGGACTGCGATAGCGGTTGCCGGTTCGTCGCTGGCGGCTGGCCGTTCGCATACATCGTCGATGGCCATGGGTTATCGCCAGCGGGTTCAGTCGATCTCCTCGCTGCACTTGCCGGCGCAGATATGGTGCGCTGGGGCAGCATGCTCATGACATTCCTGTTTTGGTTCTGCATCTACCTTGCAGCCGTTCTCATGCGACGAAAGGCCATCGGCGGTGAGAATGAAACCTAACCATTCCATCGAGCGGAGATCAACCGGCAAGCCGGTTGCTCCCGCTCATGTCAAACGTTAGACCTCATGAAACGCGAACGAGCCTGCCCAAAGTGCGCATCACCGATTGAGCAACTAGAGCATGGTGATTTGGTCACGTCTACCTGCACCTCCTGCGATTGGCGCGTGGAATGCATGGTTGCTCGTAGCTTTCCGGAGATGCGGCGTTCGGGCTCGGTCTTCGTGAGGGTGCATGCAACGGAGAAGGTCTCTGGGCGAGCGCTTGCGGCGTTGCGCTCCGTGTCAGTGCAGGTCCCCCAAATCCCGCTCGACCAGCTCCAAGACCGATTGACGTCCGATGTCGGCATCGCTCTTGGCTCACATGCTGAATGCCGTGCGAAGGAAATCCAACACCTCCTTAAGCAGCATGGCCTCCTGGTTGAGTGGGTCGCGAGTAACAATGAGGTCTAACCCTTCCATCGAGCGGAGATCAACCGGCAAGCCGGTTGCTCCCGCTCATGTCAAACGTTAGACCTCAGTGTTGGTTTGGCAGGGTGCCTTCGAAAGCAGTGCAAGCTATGCAAACGGTGCTTCATCAAACGACTGCGCGATCCGGCCAAACCTCGTGGTCGCGCGCATCGTGCGGGCATCCATTGGCGGTGGCTTCGCGGGGCAGGTCGCAACGGTTGTCGCGGGCTGTCCGTCCGTTGGCGGCCAGCGCACGTAACGTGGGTCATCGGGCCTATCGGTTTGTCGGACGTGCTGACTCACACTTCGGCTTGTTTGTGGGCCTTCCTCTGTGGCTTCGTCCACAGAGGTCTAACCCTTCCATCGAGCGGACTCGCCTTCGGCGAGCCGCTCATGTCAAACGTTAGGCACCTTCAAGCAACGGACGAGTTTCATGGGGCATGAGTATCTGCTGCGTCTCCCAGAAGGAGAGCGGCATTTGGTCGACGGTCAGCGAGGTGCAAAGCTTGTGGCGGCGCTAACGCCTGAACCCGAAGTTACCGCTTCTGATCACCCACACGTGAGTCTGGCCGTGACGTCTGAAGGGCTGTACATCTGTGATCATCTGACAGATCGCGACGTTGCTATGCGGGTTCTTGGGCGAGCGGTGATGCTGCTGCTAAGCGAGGCAAGCTCCGTGCATGTCGAGGAGGCATAGAGTTGTCACGGCTTCTTATGGGTAAGGCCGGAGCAGTCCAGTTGCCTAACCATTCCATCGAGCGGATGCCACAAGGGCTGCGCCCTTGCGTCCCCGCTCATGTCAAACGTTAGGCGTCATGAGTAATCGCACCTTTGCCTGCCTGCAATGCAGAAAGCTCCAACGAAGAGACCAGAACACATCGGCCTTCTTCTGCCCGATTTGCGGACGAGAG
>NZ_JBWVZL010000011.1:0-6419 GCF_056676035.1 Piscinibacter sp. PDB5-1
GGGCATCGAGAGTGAACTCCAGGGCGCATTCGGGTTGGGCGGGCGCGTGACGCCTAACCCTTCCATCGAGCGGATGTCCAACCGGCTGCGCCGGTCGGCCACCGCTCATGTCAAACGTTAGCTGTCACTTCATGCGAACCGCACTTGCCACCCTACTTCTCCTCGTCGGAACCGCTGTCAGCGATGCAGCAGTCGCTGGCTGCTCGAATTCGTACTTGGGGCAATCGGCCACGCACTCGGTTGGAATATCGGACAACGCGTGCGAGCACTCGCAGCTGATGTTGGGCATTTCTAAGTTTGACGAAGAGGGCGTGTCGAAGGCTGTCACGTCGGTTCGGTTCTCGCAGGAGTGCTCCATTCAGGATGACGGTGGTATCCGGTGCAGGAAGGGTGGAAGAACCATCCTCGCGGGCGCCGTGTATGTGCCTACGAAGGACACAAATCCGCAGTGCCCAGGTCAACGTGCGGGCACGCGTTTGACATGTCTCGCCGGTTGCAGGCCGGAAGCGCCAAAGTACCTCTACATAGAACCGTACGAGTGCTAGGGGTGACAGCTAACCATTCCATCGAGGGGATGCCTTGCCGGCTGCGCCGTCAAGCCACCCCTCATGTCAAACGTTAGACATCGGCCGATTGAAAGCGGTGCCATGCGAGCAGAAGCCTGCCAAGTTCTTCATAGGCTGTCCGTCCGCTGGCGGCCAGCGCACCGACTGAGCGTGTTCAATAGGTGCGGGGCTGCGGTCGGCGCGGTGTGGTGGCGAAGTCCGTGCTATGTCAGTTGCAGTCCGGCCCGCGCCGAACCGAGCCAGGGGGCGAGGTGCTATGCAGTCGGTGGCCGGCCAGAGAAACTTCTCAGCCAGGACGCGGGCATGAAGGGCAATGCCGTGTTTAACAGGCAGCGTGCATGGCCAGTTCAGTCGAGCCGGTCGCTGTCTAACCATTCCATCGAGGGGATGTCTTGCCGGCTGCGCCGTCAAGCCACCCCTCATGTCAAACGTTAGACCTCAGAATCGCAGCGCCCGATTACTCCACCGATAGGAGCCTACATTCGTGAAGATGACCGCTGGCCGACGCGCCCTCGACAAAATCTATAAGCGACGAGACCGCTACGAGATCCCTGAGTGGCAACGAGGTGAGGTATGGGATGAGACTCGTAAGAAGGCGCTTATAGATAGCGTCTTGCGTGGATGGAAGCTGCCCAAGTTCTATTTTGTGAAGCTGAACGAAGAAGACTACGAGGTGGTCGACGGCCAGCAGAGGCTTACTGCCGTCTATGAGTTCTTCGCCAACACGCTATCGCTCTCAGACGAATCCGCCGCTATGTTCGGTGGTCCGTACTACAAGGATTTGAAGTCGAAGATCTCGGACGCGTTTGACGATTTTGAGATTGAGTACGACGAGATAGAAGACGCGTCTGAGGAAGAGCTGAAGGAGTTTTTCCAACGTCTTCAGCAGGGACTTCCACTGACGAGCAGCGAAAAGCTGAACTCCGTTCACAGCAAGCTGCGCGACTACTGTCAGAAGATTGCGAGGCACGACTTCTTTACCAAATCCGTCTCCGTGCCAAACACCCGGCTCGCTCACTTTGACATCGTTGCCAAGGTGGCGGCGATTGAGGTCGAAGGAATCGATACGGGTCTCCGATTTGAAGACCTCAAGCGCGTGTTCGCTTCACAGAAGTCGTTTTCTGCTAGTTCCGCGGTCGCAAAGCGGATATCGGCTGCTCTGGACTTCCTCGCCAAGGCGTTCCCGGTCCAGAACGGTCAGCTGAAGAACCGAACCATAGTTCAGTCGCTGATAACGCTTGCTTGCCGCCTAGTCGAAACGAAGTCGCATACCGAGCTGTCAAAGGAGCTGCGCCTGTTCGTGGCAGACTTTCTCGAGGGCCTGTCGAGGCAAGTGGAGCTTGGCCAATCGGCCACGGATTACGACTACGTTCGGTTCCAGCGCTCCATCAACGCCAACGTTAAGGCGGGGGCTCGAACCCGGCACGAAGTCTTGCTCCGCAAAGCCTTCTTATTCGATACGAAGATTGCAGAAGCATTCAGCCCCGCGGCGGTCGCAGCAAGTGGCGTCGCTCAGCGCGTAGTTGAGCTTGCCCAGGAGGTGTCGATCAAGATTGGGCGCATAAACACAGCGTATGCACATATCCACGGAGAGGACTTGTTCAAGGCGACGAACAAAACAGCCCAAGCTCTCACGAGACTCGGCAAGCCTGTTTCGAGCCTCGCCTCATACACGTCTCTCATTGATGACCTTTACTTCCTCTTCAGGGAGAGTGTTGGGCAGCGATTGGCAGACCGCATGCCGGCCTCATTCGTGGACGTGAATACTCTCCGGACTGACCTTCAGCATGACGTGGATCATGGTGAGAAGAAGAAGGTCGCAAAGAAGCAGAAGAAGATCGGCGAAACGTTCAAGAAATACTCGGGCGTCGATTCGCCTCAGTTGCTTGATCCGGAGCGATTTGTTCTTGTCCAGGCCAACCTCCTCTCATCCATTGACCTGGACCTGGTCAACTTGCCAATCGGTCCCTGAGGTCTAACCATTCCATCGAGGGGATGTCCAGCCGGCTGCGCCGTCTGGCCGCCCCTCATGTCAAACGGTAGATTTCTTGGCGAACGGTGCACGTCCTGTGTTGCTACGGCTGAGCCCAAGTGTTGCAGTTGATCGTGCACCGCGTGCTTTCTTCGCGCCAGGTGGCTTGTTTATCGCTGGGCTGCGGGCGTCCTTCGCTTGCGGGGTTCCGGGTTGCCCTGCGTTGGGCGGCACGCCATCATCGGCGCTCAGTTCGGCCGGTGTGTTTCTTGGCTTGTTGAGGTCATCGTGTTTGCCCTCGCCAAGAAACCTACCGGGTCGTTCAAGCGGATCGCCTTCGGCGACCGCTTAACTCAACGTTAGACCTCAGTGTTGGTCCAGGCAGCGTGCCTTCGAAAGCAGTGCAAGTTATGCAAACGGTGCTCGATCAACCGACTGCGCGTTCCGGCCGAGCCTGGCGGTCACGAGCGCCGTGCGGGCATCCACCGGCGGTGGTTTCGTTGGGCAGGTCGCAGCGGCTGACGCGGGCTGTCCGTCCTTTGGCGGCCAGCGCACATAACGTGGGTCATCGGGCCTATCGGTTGGTCGGCCGCGCTGGCTCACACTTCGGCTTGTCTGCGGACATTCCTCTGTGGCTTCGTCCACAGAGGTCTAACCCTTCCATCGAGCGGATTCGCCTTCGGCGAACCGCTCATGTCAAACGTTAGGCATCGCATAGGGGCAAACTCGAATGGCAAATCAAGTTCTGAAATCACTCTTCGCCCTTTCGCTTCTTTTATCCTCTCAGATTGCCCTCTGCCTCCCCAAAGATCAAGCAGAGGAAGCAGTAGCCAAAGAGTTCTCCATTTGCGCGGGGTATCACCTCGTCCGATTGATGCTCATGGAGAAGGTTGGAAAGCCCGGCGAAGCCATAAGAGACATAGAACCAACAATTGAAAAGTTCGTGCAGCTGGCCGAGCAAACTAGACCGAAGGAAGTAGTTCGACGTTGGACCACAGAGGCGGTAGAAGCAAACATGGAGCTCTTGAACGCAAAGGGGAAAGAAGGCCTTGGCCTCATGATGCTTAGGTACAGCTCCCCTTGCAAAGAGGCTCTAGCCGACCCAGAAGCAAGAGCAAAGTATTGGCTGTCTAAGGAGTGAGGCCGCACGATGCCTAACCCTTCCATCGAGAGGACGTCACCCGGCAAGCCGGGTGACGTCCTCCCATGTCAAACGTTAGACCTCAGTGTTGGTCCAGGCAGCGTGCCTTCGAAAGCAGTGCGAGTTATGCAAACGGTGCTTCATCAAACGACTGCGCGATCCGGCCAACCCTGGCGGTCACGCGCGTCGTTCGGGCATCCGCCGGCGGTGGCTTCGCTGGGCAGGTCGCAGCGGTTGGCGCGGGCTGTCCGTCCGTTGGCGGCCAGCGCACATAGCGTGGGTCATCGGTCCTATCGGTTTGTCGGCCGTGCTGCCTCACACTTCGGCCCGTCTGCGGGCATTCCTCTGTGGCTTCGTCCACAGAGGTCTAACCCCTCCATCGAGCGGATTCGCCTTCGGCGAACCGCTCATGTCAAACGTTAGACATCGGCCGAGGAAGGTCGGTGCCATGCGAAGAGAGGCGTGCCGTGTTCTGCGTGGGCTGTCCGTCCGTTGGCGGCCAGCGCACCGGCTGAGCGAGTTCACCAGGTGCTTTGCATGCAGCGGCGTGTCAGCGAAACTTCCTAGCCAGGGCAGCAAGGGTTTGTGCAGTCTTCAATGAGCCATACGAGCCGGTCGCTGTCTAACCATTCCATCGAGCGGATGTCACAAGGGCTGCGCCCTTGCGCCACCGCTCATGTCAAACGTTAGGCATCTCAGGTGATCCGATTTCTCGTCTTCATCGCCTCGGTCGGTCTGCTCGGGTGCGAGCCGAAGGAAGGGTCTACGCCACCGGCACCACAGGACATGCAGGCCAAGTGCACCACACGGCGCGACGGGCTTGTCATCTACAAGACGGCGGCGGGATTCAAGCTGTCCCGGCCCGAATGGACGCACAACCTACCGATCGAAGAGCGCTTCACCAGTGACTGCCAGTTGGCCTCCATGAAGCTCCACTTCGCGTTACTGGGCAACGAACTCCTTCCAGTCCCTCACCCCGGCATCAAACATCCTAAAAGCGCGGAACTGCCGACCTCTTACGATCTTTTGACGCTCTTCCTTAAATTCCAAGACGTAAGGACTCAGGGCCCAGGTGGACCAAGCGAGTGGGCGTGTTCGTCCAAAGATAATGTCTACAAGTTCCCTGAGCTTGGAGTACAGATGTGCGGCAGTGGGCCAAGCCCTAACGTTACGACCATGCCGTTCTATCCACGTTTTGAGATCGCAGATGGTCGAATTCCGCCGACTTCAATGACGTGCCGGCATGAAGATATCGAAGGACGGAACATCGATGACATCACCAATCTTTCGGTGCCGTACGCGTGCCGTGGCTATTGGGCTTGGCGGCCAGGGGCGCACGCGATGTTCGATCTTGGGCCCGGTGAAGTGCTTAAGAAACTCCGGCCGGCAATCGGATTGGCCGAGACAACGCTGAACTCATGGGTCCTACCGGAGTGAGAGATGCCAAACCATTCCAGCGAGCGGATGCCCTACTGGCTGCGCCGGCCGGCCCCCGCTCATGTCAAACGTTAGGCGTCACATGAGCGTTGCCCCGTGCCAGTTGCCTGCCAATACAGCGATTGATCGCGAGTTGGTCTCGGGCGCCTTCTTCACTGACTCGTATCAGGTCAATCTCAGGCATGGCGACGCGAGCGTTGTAGGCATCTTCTTTGCTGTCTTTGGTCATCACCCGTACTGGCTCAAGTGCATCTTGCTGATCCGCCATCGTGTCGCATCATGGTTCGGCCTCAAGGCAGCAAGCACCACCGAGATCATGAATCCAACCAGGGCTGCAACTTATCGCGTCGGTCAGAGCATTGGCCCTTGGCCGATCTACTTTCTCGGGTCGAATGAACTGGTAGCCGGCCGAGACAACAAGCACCTCGATTTCCGTGTGTCGGTCGCCAAGCAGAGCTGTGAGCAGGGCTCGTACGCCGTTGTCTCCACGGTCTGTCGTACCCACAACCGTTCCGGTCGAATCTATCTGCGACTGATCACACCGTTTCACAAGTGGGGCGTCCAGCGCCTGCTGGTCAGAGCGGCGCAAGCCGGTAGGCTATGAGCCGTCGCCACGTTCGCTCACTAGCGCTTGCGCCGCCTAACCATTCCATTGAGGGGATGCCCAACCGGCTGCGCCGGTCAGTCACCCCTGATGTCAAACGTTAGGCATCATGGAACCAGCGCCGATCATTGGCTTTTCCTTCCAAGGGCTGCCGGTTGGAATGTTTCGTCAGTCCGAAGCTCCCAAGGAGCCAGGCATCTACGAATACCAGCCATTTCGCGGCCCTGGGCACCTGAATCTCTCGGTCGCGTTGAAGGCGAAACCGGGACAAATCTGCTCAATCAAGGGTCAAGGCCAACACATCCAGTTCGAGGTTGTCTCACTCCCTGGGCCGGGAAAGATCGAGATCATCAACGTTGCGAAGATTGGCAATGATCAAGCGTAGGTGTCAAGCAACTGGGAGGCCATGACTCGTGCTACTGATCGTTGTGCACGCGTTCGTAACTTGGGAACGCAAGATGCCTAACCATTCCATCGAGCGGATGTCTTGCCGGCTTCGCCGTCAAGCCACCGCTCATGTCAAACGTTAGGCGTCACAGGTCTCCCCTAGCCATGCCCAAAAGAATGCTTGCAATAGTCGTCGATCTTGCGGCCGATGTCGTATCAGAAGAGGACTTCGATTCGCGGGTGTCGCTCCTCGACTGGGACATAGTTCTCTTTCGACCATCTATCGAAAGTTGGGTGTCCTATGGCGATCGA
>NZ_JBWVZL010000012.1:0-5422 GCF_056676035.1 Piscinibacter sp. PDB5-1
GACGCAAACAAACAGTTTGCAGCTCTTTAAAAATGAACAGCCGATAAGTGTGGGCGTTTGAAGGCGAGTGCCAGAAGTTGAAAGACTTCAGGTCTCATGGACCTAAAACGCTCATAGAAGTGAAGTTCACTTCAATTCTTTGAGTAATTTATCAAGATCGAACTGAAGAGTTTGATCCTGGCTCAGATTGAACGCTGGCGGCATGCCTTACACATGCAAGTCGAACGGCAGCACGGGAGCAATCCTGGTGGCGAGTGGCGAACGGGTGAGTAATATATCGGAACGTGCCCAGTAATGGGGGATAGCCCGGCGAAAGCCGGATTAATACCGCATACGACCTACGGGTGAAAGCAGGGGATCGCAAGACCTTGCGTTATTGGAGCGGCCGATATCAGATTAGCTAGTTGGTGGGGTAAAGGCCTACCAAGGCAACGATCTGTAGCTGGTCTGAGAGGACGACCAGCCACACTGGGACTGAGACACGGCCCAGACTCCTACGGGAGGCAGCAGTGGGGAATTTTGGACAATGGGCGCAAGCCTGATCCAGCCATGCCGCGTGTGGGAAGAAGGCCTTCGGGTTGTAAACCACTTTTGTCAGGGAAGAAACGCGCTGGGCTAATACCTCGGCGTAATGACGGTACCTGAAGAATAAGCACCGGCTAACTACGTGCCAGCAGCCGCGGTAATACGTAGGGTGCAAGCGTTAATCGGAATTACTGGGCGTAAAGCGTGCGCAGGCGGCTATGCAAGACAGATGTGAAATCCCCGGGCTCAACCTGGGAACTGCATTTGTGACTGCATGGCTAGAGTACGGCAGAGGGGGATGGAATTCCGCGTGTAGCAGTGAAATGCGTAGATATGCGGAGGAACACCGATGGCGAAGGCAATCCCCTGGGCCTGTACTGACGCTCATGCACGAAAGCGTGGGGAGCAAACAGGATTAGATACCCTGGTAGTCCACGCCCTAAACGATGTCAACTGGTTGTTGGGAGGGTTTCTTCTCAGTAACGAAGCTAACGCGTGAAGTTGACCGCCTGGGGAGTACGGCCGCAAGGTTGAAACTCAAAGGAATTGACGGGGACCCGCACAAGCGGTGGATGATGTGGTTTAATTCGATGCAACGCGAAAAACCTTACCTACCCTTGACATGCCAGGAATCCTGAAGAGATTTAGGAGTGCTCGAAAGAGAGCCTGGACACAGGTGCTGCATGGCCGTCGTCAGCTCGTGTCGTGAGATGTTGGGTTAAGTCCCGCAACGAGCGCAACCCTTATCATTAGTTGCTACGCAAGGGCACTCTAATGAGACTGCCGGTGACAAACCGGAGGAAGGTGGGGATGACGTCAGGTCATCATGGCCCTTATGGGTAGGGCTACACACGTCATACAATGGCCGGTACAGAGGGCTGCCAACCCGCGAGGGGGAGCTAATCTCAGAAAACCGGTCGTAGTCCGGATCGTAGTCTGCAACTCGACTGCGTGAAGTCGGAATCGCTAGTAATCGCGGATCAGCTTGCCGCGGTGAATACGTTCCCGGGTCTTGTACACACCGCCCGTCACACCATGGGAGCGGGTTCTGCCAGAAGTAGTTAGCCTAACCGCAAGGAGGGCGATTACCACGGCAGGGTTCGTGACTGGGGTGAAGTCGTAACAAGGTAGCCGTATCGGAAGGTGCGGCTGGATCACCTCCTTTCTGGAAAATAGCACTCAATTTCTTGCGCCCACGCTTATCGGCTGTGATTTAACAACAGTGTGAAATGTGAGCCGGCCCGCAGTGACCGTGCGCATAAGGCGCAAGGCCGCCAGGCTCGGACCATCGCGCTTCACCGCGAATCGCGTTGGGTCTGTAGCTCAGTCGGTTAGAGCACCGTCTTGATAAGGCGGGGGTCGTTGGTTCGAATCCAACCAGACCCACCAATTTCATTGGGGGATTAGCTCAGCTGGGAGAGCACCTGCTTTGCAAGCAGGGGGTCGTCGGTTCGATCCCGTCATCCTCCACATTCCACATCGTTCTGTGTGATCACTGACCCAAGCATGAAGGTGCTTGGGTCAGTGATTCGTCAAGAATCGGCTGTTGTTCTTTAACAATTCGTAGAGTCGAATCAGCGTTGCTGACGGAAAGCACTTTGGTGCACCGTGCCGTCAGCAACATTTTGATTGCGTCAACAAATACTTCACTCGAAAGAGCGAAGAGGCAAACGCGAATACTCAGTAATGAGTCCTTGACGATGCTGCCAAAAGGCGGCGTCAAAGTTATAGGGTCAAGTGACTAAGTGCATGTGGTGGATGCCTTGGCGATTACAGGCGATGAAGGACGTGATAGCCTGCGATAAGCTTCGGGGAGCTGGCAAATTAGCTTTGATCCGGAGATTTCCGAATGGGGAAACCCACCGAAAGGTATCGCATGATGAATACATAGTCATGCGAGGCGAACCGGGTGAACTGAAACATCTCAGTAGCTCGAGGAAAAGACATCAACCGAGATTCCGAAAGTAGTGGCGAGCGAAATCGGAACAGCCTGCACGTTTTAGCTTTCGACTTATCAGAACGGAATGGAAAGTCCGACCATAGTGGGTGATAGTCCCGTATGAAAAAAGTCGATTGTGGAACTAGGCGTGCGACAAGTAGGGCGGGACACGTGTAATCCTGTCTGAATATGGGGGGACCATCCTCCAAGGCTAAATACTCGTAATCGACCGATAGCGAACTAGTACCGTGAGGGAAAGGTGAAAAGAACCCCGGGAGGGGAGTTAAATAGATCCTGAAACCGCATGCATACAAACAGTCGGAGCCCGCAAGGGTGACGGCGTACCTTTTGTATAATGGGTCAGCGACTTACATTCAGTGGCAAGGTTAACCGAATAGGGGAGCCGTAGAGAAATCGAGTCCGAATAGGGCGTTCAGTCGCTGGGTGTAGACCCGAAACCAAGTGATCTATCCATGGCCAGGATGAAGGTGCCGTAACAGGTACTGGAGGTCCGAACCGACTAGTGTTGCAAAACTAGCGGATGAGCTGTGGATAGGGGTGAAAGGCTAAACAAACTTGGAAATAGCTGGTTCTCTCCGAAAACTATTTAGGTAGTGCCTCAAGTATTACCGTCGGGGGTAGAGCACTGTTATGGCTAGGGGGTCATGGCGACTTACCAAACCATTGCAAACTCCGAATACCGATGAGTACAGCTTGGGAGACAGTGCACCGGGTGCTAACGTCCGGACACAAGAGGGAAACAACCCAGACCGCCAGCTAAGGTCCCCAAAATTGGCTAAGTGGGAAACGAAGTGGGAAGGCTAAAACAGTCAGGATGTTGGCTTAGAAGCAGCCACCATTTAAAGAAAGCGTAATAGCTCACTGATCGAGTCGTCCTGCGCGGAAGATGTAACGGGGCTAAGCCAGTTACCGAAGCTGCGGATGCACAGCAATGTGCGTGGTAGGAGAGCGTTCTGTACGCCTGTGAAGGTGGCTTGTGAAGGCTGCTGGAGGTATCAGAAGTGCGAATGCTGACATGAGTAGCGTTAAAGGGGGTGAAAAGCCCCCTCGCCGAAAGCGCAAGGTTTCCTACGCAACGTTCATCGGCGTAGGGTGAGTCGGCCCCTAAGGCGAGGCAGAGATGCGTAGCTGATGGGAAACAGGTCAATATTCCTGTACCGATATGTAGTGCGATGTGGGGACGGAGAAGGTTAACTCAGCCGGGTGTTGGATGTCCCGGTTCAAGCGTGTAGTCATACCCTTTAGGCAAATCCGGAGGGTTTAGATGAGGCGTGATAACGAGGCGGCTTGCCGCTGAAGTGAGTGATACCCTGCTTCCAGGAAAAGCCACTAAGCTCCAGCTACATACGACCGTACCGCAAACCGACACTGGTGCGCGAGATGAGTATTCTAAGGCGCTTGAGAGAACTCTGGAGAAGGAACTCGGCAAATTGACACCGTAACTTCGGAAGAAGGTGTGCCTTTAGTAGGTGAAGTTGTACAAACGGAGCCCAATAAGGCCGCAGAGAATCGGTGGCTGCAACTGTTTATTAAAAACACAGCACTCTGCAAAGACGAAAGTCGACGTATAGGGTGTGACTCCTGCCCGGTGCTGGAAGATTAAATGATGGGGTGCAAGCTCTTGACTGAAGTCCCAGTAAACGGCGGCCGTAACTATAACGGTCCTAAGGTAGCGAAATTCCTTGTCGGGTAAGTTCCGACCTGCACGAATGGAGTAATGATGGCCACACTGTCTCCTCCAGAGACTCAGCGAAGTTGAAATGTTTGTGATGATGCAATCTCCCCGCGGAAAGACGGAAAGACCCCATGAACCTTTACTGTAGCTTTACATTGGACTTTGAACAGATCTGTGTAGGATAGGTGGGAGGCTTTGAAGCGGTGCCGCTAGGTGTCGTGGAGCCAACGTTGAAATACCACCCTGGTGTGTTTGAGGTTCTAACCTTGACCCGTTATCCGGGTTGGGGACAGTGTATGGTGGGCAGTTTGACTGGGGCGGTCTCCTCCCAAAGCGTAACGGAGGAGTTCGAAGGTACGCTAGGCACGGTCGGAAATCGTGCTGATAGTGCATAGGCATAAGCGTGCTTGACTGCGAGACTGACAAGTCGAGCAGGTACGAAAGTAGGACTAAGTGATCCGGTGGTTCTGTATGGAAGGGCCATCGCTCAACGGATAAAAGGTACTCTGGGGATAACAGGCTGATACCGCCCAAGAGTTCATATCGACGGCGGTGTTTGGCACCTCGATGTCGGCTCATCTCATCCTGGGGCTGTAGCCGGTCCCAAGGGTATGGCTGTTCGCCATTTAAAGAGGTACGTGAGCTGGGTTTAAAACGTCGTGAGACAGTTTGGTCCCTATCTTCCGTGGGCGCTGCAAGATTGAGAGAGCCTGCTCCTAGTACGAGAGGACCGGAGTGGACGCACCTCTGGTGTATCGGTTGTCACGCCAGTGGCATTGCCGAGTAGCTAAGTGCGGAAGAGATAACCGCTGAAAGCATCTAAGCGGGAAACTCGTCTTAAGATAAGTCTTGCCGGGGCCTTGAGCCCCCTGAAGAGTCGTTCGAGACCAGGACGTTGATAGGCTGGGTGTGGAAGCGCAGTAATGCGTTAAGCTAACCAGTACTAATTGCTCGTGAGGCTTGACCCTATAACTTTGACTCCAAGTCAAAGCGTGTTTGCCAATGATTGGCGCAATCAAAATCGCTGAGCCCTAACAGGGCGACTCTACGAATTGGCTGTCTTGCAAGTGATGCAAGACAGCGACAAGTTAAGCCTGATGACCATAGCGAGGTGGTCCCACTCCTTCCCATCCCGAACAGGACAGTGAAACGCCTCAGCGCCGATGATAGTGCGGATTCCCGTGTGAAAGTAGGACATTGTCAGGCTATTAATTGAATGCCCCCATCACAGCAGTGATGGGGGCATTTCTCATTGGGCAATG
>NZ_JBWVZL010000013.1:0-4973 GCF_056676035.1 Piscinibacter sp. PDB5-1
CGGACGTGCTGACTCACACTTCGGCTTGTTTGTGGGCCTTCCTCTGTGGCTTCGTCCACAGAGGTCTAACCCTTCCATCGAGCGGACTCGCCTTCGGCGAGCCGCTCATGTCAAACGTTAGACATCGGCCGATTGAAAGTGGTGCCATGCGAGAAGAAGCGCGCCGAGTTCTTCGTGGGCTGTCCGTCCGTTGGCGGCCAGCGCACCGGCTGAGCGGTTTCACCAGGTGCCGTGCAAGCAGGGGCGCATCGGAGAAACTTGGCAGCCGAGGCGGCGAAAGGCAAGGGCCGTTCAATCGGTCTGCGTGGCGCCGGTTGTTGGGCCAAGCGAGCCGGTCGCTGTCTAACCCTTCCATCGAGGGGATGTCTTGCCGGCTGCGCCGTCAAGCCACCCCTCATGTCAAACGTTAGGCGTCATCAGCGGCATGTCTATTCCGGTTTTTATCCGCACGAATAGGAGTGGGTACGGTCACCCAAAGTGCTATCTCTCGAGCGCCAACGGATGCTCAACCAAGATCACGGGGGAGCACTGCATCTCACACAACCTGTTAAACAAGATCGAGCGCCACAACAAGTCGATTGACATCATGGGCCTCAGCTGGCTACCGAAGGAGGAAATGACATCCGTCGGCAAGAAGAGCCTTGTCGCAAACGTCTTGTGCGACGTGCACAACTCAGATCTATCTCCTTTGGATCAATGCATTGGGGAACTGGTAGATGCGATCTCAACCATTGATGCGGACTACCTTGGCTCGACGCCAAAGAGCCAGAAGTTTGTAGTTGACGGAGCTCACCTCGAACGATGGTTCCTAAAAACAATGCTTGGCCTCGTGCACTCCGGACAGATCAAGCAGAAATCTGGAGACCCATTTCTGGTTAACGAAAAGTGCTCAACACTACTTTGTGAGCCACAGGCGCGCTGGCCAGCAGGCTGGGGGCTCTATATCTCGAAACCCACCGCAAAGGTCTATCACTCGTCAAGCTTTGAGTTGACGCCGAAGTTCAACGCCGAGACAGGTCAACTCATGGCGCTAGGATCAAAAGTGAATGGAATTGAGATGCACCTTCTCATGGGCAAGCCAGACCATGGTGGGGCGTTCGGAACTCTGCGACCTAAAGAACTCGAGTTCACGAAGAACGGCGCTGTGTCCACGATTCGCTTCACATGGAATGGCCGGAAGGCAGGCCCGAAGGTGTCGTTGGCGCAAGTCGGGAACTACAGCGGGCCAGCCCCAGATCATCCGCCCGCGTCGACTAGTCGAAAATGACGCCTAACCCTTCCATCGAGAGGACCCGCCCCGGCAAGCCGGGTCGGGCCTCTCATGTCAAACGTTAGACGTCCATGCACATCCAGGTGTCAATGCGTGCGAGTGCAATCGCCGATCTCGGGCTTGCGAGGCCGATGGAAGAGTTCCTCGTGTCGTTGAAGGCTCCTGCTTCCCTGGCGTATTTGTTCGATCGACCGGACAGCTTCTACACCCAAGGCTGGCCGGACTCCCCGGGGCAGTGGCAGTCATTTGCCGACCGATGCCTGCTCCCATTGTGGGAACACAACGGGCAGTTGTTTGTTGTTGATCTTGCTGGCGCAGTTCCAGAGTACCTGTACTTCTATAGGGAGTGCCCTGAAGAATTCGAGTCTCTTGGAGCTTCGGTTCTGAGACCCATCTTCCACATGCTTTCGTTGCACATATGGGAGTTTGGCGGTGGCCCGTCTCACGTTGCCGAGGCGGTCAAGTTTGCGCGGAGCATCGGCTTTCCGAAAGTGGAACAGCTAGAGTTGCTTCTCCAAGGCAACGATTGCCCCGACGAAAGAATCGATGCCTACCTCGACGGGACCGTCTAACCATTCCATCGAGCGGATGCCCAACCGGCTGCGCCGGTCGGTCCCCGCTCATGTCAAACGTTAGATCTCAGTTCGGCCCGTGCGCATGCGCCTTCGAGAAGCAACTGAAATGGCTGTCCTTCTGACCCGTGGCTCGGAGTGTTTTGCTGGCGCCCAGCGTCTGCGCAGCTCTGATGGTGTTGCCGCCAGCGGCGCTGCGAGCGGGCAAGTGTCAAGGGCTGAGCGGCAGCAGTCGGGGTTGGGTCAGTGCGGCAACGTGGGTCCGCGGCTTCGGCAATTCGGGGCGTGCCTTCGGCCACAGAGATCTAACCACTCCATCGAGCGGATGTCACAAGGGCTACGCCCTTGTGCCACCGCTCATGTCAAACGTTAGGATTTCTATGGCGACTATGAGTGCATCGGACTGGATTGAAGTCATTGATCTGCTGATCAGTTTCATCGCTGAACCGATTGCGTTCGCTTTCGTTCTAATCGGAGCGGTTTGGTGGAACTGCTCACCTCCCCCGCGAAAGTTCCAGCGAACTTATCTTCTTCCTGCTGTCGGGATCGTGATCGGCGGAGTCCTGATCGGGGCAATTTGTGGCATTGCAGCAGGCTACAGCGTCATGTTTGGCCCCTCGCATACCACCGGAGATTTCGTCGGCTTGCCATGGGCAATGATGCTTCCTGGCATAGCTGTTGGGGTTGGTGTTGGATTGTTGGCCCTCGCCGGCTCTCTGGTTTCCGGTGTGTGGCTCGTCCGTCGGCGAGCTAGGAACTCCTAACCATTCCATCGAGGGGATGCCCAACCGGCTGCGCCGGTCGGTCATCCCTCATGTCAAACGTTAGACCTCAGTGTTGGTTTGGCAGGGTGCCTTCGAAAGCAGTGCAAGCTATGCAAACGGTGCTTCATCAAACGACTGCGCGATCCGGCCAAACCTCGTGGTCACGCGCATCGTGCGGGCATCCATTGGCGGTGGCTTCGCGGGGCAGGTCGCAACGGTTGTCGCGGGCTGTCCGTCCGTTGGCGGCCAGCGCACGTAACGTGGGTCATCGGGCCTATCGGTTTGTCGGACGTGCTGACTCACACTTCGGCTTGTTTGTGGGCCTTCCTCTGTGGCTTCGTCCACAGAGGTCTAACCCTTCCATCGAGCGGACTCGCCTTCGGCGAGCCGCTCATGTCAAACGTTAGACATCGGCCGATTGAAAGTGGTGCCATGCGAGAAGAAGCGCGCCGAGTTCTTCGTGGGCTGTCCGTCCGTTGGCGGCCAGCGCACCGGCTGAGCGGTTTCACCAGGTGCCGTGCAAGCAGGGGCGCATCGGAGAAACTTGGCAGCCGAGGCGGCGAAAGGCAAGGGCCGTTCAATCGGTCTGCGTGGCGCCGGTTGTTGGGCCAAGCGAGCCGGTCGCTGTCTAACCCTTCCATCGAGGGGATGTCTTGCCGGCTGCGCCGTCAAGCCACCCCTCATGTCAAACGTTGGGCGTCATGAAGCTGAGCACAAGGTTCGTCCGCAAAACTGCGTTATGGGTGTTCGCGGTTCCTTGTCTTGTCGCATTTGCCGCCCAACTCGCCATATGGCTAATTCCCGGGTGCAAGCCGAATCCGTACTCTCCTGGCGAGTGCATGGTTGGTACCCAAAATTGGGCGGGCGCTCTCCTCGTTCTGTTCTTCGGCGGAGCCTTTGCCGCAACGGTGCTGGGCCTCTTCGTCTCGGCCCCTTTGTTGCTCATAGACTTTGCCCTCCGTCACCTGTCAAAACGGAGACAGAACTCAAATGTCTAGCCCGCGCCTGACGCCCAACCATTCCATCGAGCGGATCCGCCTTCGGCGGCCCGCTCATGTCAAACGTTAGACCTCAGTGTTGGTCTAGGCCGCGTGCCTTCGAAAGCAGTGCGAGTTATGCAAACGGTGCTTCATCAAACGACTGCGCGTTCTGGTCAAACCTGGCGGCCGCGCGCATCGTGCGGGCATCCGCTGGTGGCGGCTTCGGTCGGCAGGTCTCAGCGGTTGAAGCTGGCTGTCCGTCCGTTGGCGGCCAGCGCACGTAACGTGGGTCATCGGGCCTATCGGTTTGTCAGCCGTGCTGGCTCAAGCTGCGGTTCGTCTGCGGGCATTCCTCTGTGGCTTCGTCCACAGAGGTCTAACCCCTCCATCGAGCGGATACGCCTTCGGCGAACCGCTCATGTCAAACGTTAGACATCGGCCGAGGAAAGTCGGTGCCATGCGACAAGAGGCGTGCCGAGTTCTGCGTGGGCTGTCCGTCCGTTGGCGGCCAGCGCACCGCCAGTGGCGGGTCACGAGCGTGCTTTGCTAGCAGCGGCGCGTCAGCGAAACTTCCCAGCCAGGGCGGCGAAGGGTTGGCGCAGTCTGCGTGGCTCGGGTTAACGGGCCATGCGAGCCGGTCGCTGTCTAACCATTCCATCGAGCGGATGCCACAAGGGCTTCGCCCTTGCGTCCCCGCTCATGTCAAACGTTAGGCGCTTCCCAAGATGCTCGATGCAATAGAGATCTCTGACCTCGTTGGGCTCGCGGCCGGCGTTGTGATCTATTGGTTCTGCATCAGAGCTTCGGCGAGGCTCTTTGGCGTAGCGATCTCTTCGAAGCACAGCCTTGCATTTGCGGCGGTTTCCCTTGGAGCCGCTTTCATATTTGCCACACTCCTTCAAGCGCTTGGCGTCAGCTACGTCTCTGCCTGGTTGGCTGCAACTGCCTCTCAAACAGCAATCGGAGCACTGTTTCTCCACCAGCGAGCAAACCTGCTTGGCCACTCCATCGGCGCACTTCGCTGCGGGATGCTCGTATTCACTGCCGTACTTCTCCTTGCTGTGATATTCGTCGCCTTCTTATCAATCATCATCATGTCAGGCGTCGTCCGCATAGCCCACTAACATGTCCATGTTCAAGCAAGAATCGCCTAACCCTTCCATCGAGCGGATGTCACAAGGGCTGCGCCCTTGCGCCACCGCTCATGTCAAACGTTAGGCGTCACAGGTCTCCCCTAGCCATGCCCAAAAGAGTGCTTGCAATAGGCGTCGATCTTGCGGCCGATGTCGTATCAGAAGAGGACTTCGATTCGCGGGTGTCGCTCCTCGACTGGGACATAGTTCTCTTTCGACCATCTATCGAAAGTTGGGTGTCCTATGGCGATCGA
>NZ_JBWVZL010000014.1:0-1488 GCF_056676035.1 Piscinibacter sp. PDB5-1
ACAGACCACCACCTACGCCTACGACCCCGTCGGACAGTTGAAGCGCGTCACCCTGCCCGACTCCAGCTGGGTCGGCTACGACTACGACGACGCCCACCGCCTCGTCGCCGTCTACGACCACAAGGGCAACCGCACCGACTACACGCTGGACGCCGCCGGCAACCGCATCGCCGAGCAGACCAAGGACCCCGCCGGGGCCCTCAAACGACAACTCGAACGCAGCATCGACGCCCTCGGGCGTGTGCAACAGACCACCGGAAGGGAGTGAGGACCATGATCTCGATTCGATTCGGCCAGTTCGGCCGACAGACCACGCGAGCGCTTGCGGCCGCGGCCCTCGGCCTGAGCGCCAGCTGGGCCTGGGCGCAAACCGCCACCACCACCGTGCTCACCAGCGCCACCAACCCGCAGGTCGTCGGCCAGAGCTCCGTGCTCACCGCCACCGTCAGCCCGCCCACGGCCACCGGCACCGTCACCTTCCGGGACGCCAGCACCACCATCGGCACGGCCACCCTCAGCAACGGCGTGGCCAGCTTCACCCGCACCTTCCCCACCGCCGGCAACCGCAGCTTGACAGCCGTCTACGCCGGCGGCGGTGGCCACACCGGCAGCACCTCGGCCGGCGTCACCCAGGTGGTCAGCAAGGCCGCCTCCACCACGGTGCTGACCAGCAGCGCCAACCCGGCCTCGCTCGGCAGCATCACCCTCACGGCCACCGTCACCGGCTACAACCCGGCCGGCAACGTCACCTTCCGCAACGGCAGCACCACGTTGAGCGTGGTCCCGCTCAGCGCTGGTTCGGCCAGCCTCACCGTCACCACCCTGGGCGTGGGCACCCACAGCCTGAGCGCGGTCTACGCAGGCAACACCAACAACGCCACCAGCACCTCGGCCGTGTTGGCGCAGGCGGTGCAAGGCGCAGCCCTGCCCCCGGCCCCCATCGCCTCGGCCCCGGTGGTGCACCACGAGTACGACGCCAACGGCAACCCGACGCGCACCGTGCAGGCCAAGGACGTGCCGGGCTTCGGCTTCCAGAACGTCACCACCTACGACAGCCTGGACCGCCCGAAGGACCACACGGACCCGAAGCAGGGCAAGACGGACTTCGCCTACAACGGCCGCGCGGACCTGACGCAGGTCACCGACCCCAAGCGGCTGATCACGCAGTACCCGCGCGACGGCCTGGGCCAGGCCACGCAGTTGATCAGCCCGGACACGGGCACGGCCTCGCACACCTACGACGCCGCAGGCAACCTGAAGACGCGCACGGACAGCCGCGGGGTGGTCACCACGCACACCTACGACGCGCTGAACCGGCTGACGCGCAGCCAGCACGTCGGCACGGGCCTGAGCACGCAAACCTACAACTGGACCTACGACCAGACGGGCACGGGCTACGCCCACGGCATTGGCCGGTTGACGAGCACGAGCCACCCGGGCGGCAGCACGCAGTACACGTACGACGCGCAGGGCCGGGTGCTGACGGAC
>NZ_JBWVZL010000015.1:0-1475 GCF_056676035.1 Piscinibacter sp. PDB5-1
CGTTTGACATGAGCGGTGGCCTGACGGCGCAGCCGGCAGGACATCCGCTCGATGGAATGGTTAGGCGTCACCGCTCAGAGTCTTTGGCTTCAGGTGTCGGCTCTGCTGGCCGGTTCGGCAGCGATATCAACCCAACGCCTGCGAGCAAAGCTCGTCTACAGGCCGCAGCGAATTCTGCGTCGGGTTTGCCCAGGAGGGACTGAACGGCGTAGAACAGTTCGCTCGTCGTGATCAATGCGGTACCGTTCGACCGTGCGGCGAGAAGGCACTTGTCGGTGAATGGCGCGTCACGCCGCTCCGAGGGCGGTGTAAGGCGAAATGGGTTTCCGAAGAGGACCCCTTTGGCCGGAATCGAGACTTCGTCACGCTGAAGATCCTCGTGCAGGTTCATCGCCAATTGGCGAAGCTTGTCGACGTTGATTGCCTTACTGTCCTTGCCCTCCGCCTCTCCGATGAGGCGACCCTCCGCAGATTCGAACACCACGTCAAACTCCGATGCGCCCTCTCGGAACGGCTTCGCATCGAATCCGATCGCTTTGAGGCCAGCGATGATTGCGTTCTCAAGAGGCTTTCCCTTCTCGTAGAGAAGAGTTCGAAAAGAGCCCGCTTCAGCAAGTTGTTGGAGAACGTCCTCCTTTGCAAGCTGAATTCGCTCAAGTTCCGACTCGACCTCAAGCAGCCTGGATCGCAAAGGAAGCTCGGCAGAAAGCGCGAATTCTGTCTCTCCCGCCCAAGTTGGCTCTGGCGTGCCTTCGGCTTCTGAACGTAGCGCGGCATCCAGCGCGATGATGCTGGAAATCAATCTGGCCGCGAACTGACGCGCCTCCTCGGTCCACTCGGTACCTGTGTCGTCGTTGGTCGACACAAGAAACTCATCGCGGTAAAAGTCGATGTCCGGAAGGCAGACGATTGAGCCGCCAGACTTGTCATTCCTGAGCAGCGTGCCTACCGTCTTGTCACCGTTTCGCGTTTGCAACGCGGGCGGGTACTTTGCGTTCTGAATTAGGACGCAGTACTCCGAGTACGCGGCGAACTCGGCCCAATACGGCGCAAGGACATCAGCACCCTTAGATGCCAGCCTCACCGACGTGCCTTTCGAATTGACTGGTTCCAACTCAAGGGGAAGGCACCTGTAGTTGGTAAACAGATCAACAATTCGTGTTGTGGCTCGGTTTCGTCCGGTGCCGGAATACTGACGTTCGCCCGTATCGACGTAGACCTCCGTTAGAGGAGGGAGAAAGACCACGATGGTCTTCCCACACTCCACTGCCAGTTTGATCTCTCTGCGCCAGTGCTCGCTCGCCTCCTTTACCCTGAATGAAGCGTGATCACTGAGACTTGGCTTGCCTTTGTATCGATCGCCATAGGACACCCAACTTTCGATAGATGGTCGAAAGAGAACTATGTCCCAGTCGAGGAGCGACACCCGCGAATCGAAGTCCTCTTCTGATACGACATCGGCCGCAAGATCGACG
>NZ_JBWVZL010000016.1:0-1234 GCF_056676035.1 Piscinibacter sp. PDB5-1
CCCGAGATGCCCACCGCCACGTACAGCTGCGGCGCAACGATCTTGCCGGTCTGGCCGACCTGCCAGTCGTTGGGCGCGTAGCCCGCGTCCACCGCGGCGCGGCTGGCGCCCAGCGCCGCACCCAGCTTGTCGGCCAGCGGGGTCAGCACTTCGTTGAACTTGTCGCTGCTGCCCAGCGCGCGGCCACCCGAGACGATGATCTTGGCGGCGGTCAGCTCGGGCCGGTCGTTCTTGGCGATCTCCGATCCCACGAACACGCTCTTGCCGTTGTCGGCGGTCGCGGCGGCGGTTTCCACGGCGGCGCTGCCACCCGTGCTGGCGGCCGGGTCGAAGCCGGTGGTGCGCACGGTGATGACCTTGACCTTGTCTGCGCTTTGCACGGTGGCGATGGCGTTGCCGGCGTAGATGGGGCGTTCGAAGGTGTCGGCGCCGATCACCTTGGTGATGTCGCTGATCTGGCCGACGTCGAGCTTGGCGGCGACGCGCGGGGCGACGTTCTTGCCGCCGGCGGTGGCCGGGAAGAGGATGTGGCTGTAGTTGCCCGCGATGGCAAGCACCTGCTCGGCGACGTTCTCGGCCAGGCCGTGGGCCAGGCCAGGGGCGTCGGCGTGGATGACCTTGGTGACGCCAGCGATTTGTGCGGCGGCCTGGGCGGCGGCACCGGCGTTGTGGCCGGCGACGAGCACGTGCACGTCACCGCCGGCTTGCGCGGCGGCGGTGACGGTGTTGAGGGTGGCGCCTTTGATGCTGGCGTTGTCGTGTTCTGCGATGACGAGTGCGGTCATGGTGTGTTTTTCCTGTCCTGCGCTTGGGCTTAGATGACCTTGGCGGTGTTCTTGAGCTTGTCCACGAGCGTGGCGACGTCGGCGACCTTGATGCCGGCGCTGCGCTTCGGGGGTTCGCTGACCTTGAGGGTCTTGATGCGCGGGGCGACGTCGACGCCCAGGTCGGCCGGCTTGACGGTGTCGAGCGGCTTCTTCTTGGCCTTCATGATGTTGGGCAGGGTGACGTAGCGCGGCTCGTTCAGGCGCAGGTCGGTGGTGATGACGGCCGGCAGGCTGAGCTTGAGGGTCTCGAGGCCGCCGTCGACTTCGCGGGTGACGCTGACGGAATCAGCGGTCAGTTCGACCTTGCTGGCGAAGGTGGCCTGGGGCAGGTTGGCCAAGGCCGCGAGCATCTGGCCGGTCTGGTTGCAGTCGTCGTCGATGGCCTGTTTGCCGAGGATGATGAGCGA